>NZ_JAHWGT010000001.1 GCF_020873895.1 Streptomyces sp. DH12
CCCCCCCCCCCCCCCCCCGACTCCGCCTCGCGCCGCACGACACCGGACGCCGCTCGGCGATCCGGTCCGATCGGCGGGACACCCCCTGGAGGGCGTCTCGCCGGTATCGCCCCCGACGCGGGCCGTTCTGCCGACCCGGCCGGCGGCGCGGCCCCCAGGGACGCCAGGAGGCGGGTCAGGGCGCGGCAGGGACCCGGCGGCGCGTCTGCCGTCGCGCGTGCGGCGGCGGCGAGGTTGCGGTGCTCCGCGACGAGCCACCCGGCGGCGGCCGCCCGGTCGGGGAAGGCCCGCTCCCACCCCTCCCCGCCGGCCGAGGGGGCGGCCGGTACGGCCGGGAGGGCGACGGGTGCGGCGTGCGGCGGTCCCAGCCGTCGTGACGCCGCCGCGGCGTACCCGACGTAGTGCCGCACGAGCCGGTCGAGGGCGGCCCGGCGGGCCGCCTCCGGGTCCTCCCGCCGCGCCGTGACGAGCGCGTGGCGGCGCAGCAGCGGGTGCAGCCGGAACCGGTCGCGGGTGCGCTGCTCCAGCAGGTTCCGGTCGAGCAGCCCGTCCAGGAGGCGGCGCGCCCGGTCGCGCGCCACACCGAGCAGGGCGGCGGCCGCCGCCGAGTCGGCGTCGGGCCCGGGCAGCAGACCGAGGGTGCGGAAGGCGTACCGCTCCGGTGCCGCCAGGCACCGGTAGGAGGCGTCGAACTCGCGTGCGACGCTGCGGCTGCCGAGCCGCAGCTCGTCCAACGCCCCAGCGCCGACCAGGCCGTCGACCAGTTCCGGCGCGGCCCGGCTCGTCCGCTGGCGCAGCCGCGCGGCGGCGATCCGCACGGCGAGCGGCAGGTACCCGCAGCGCCGCGCCACCGCCGCGGCGTACGGCGCTGCGGCCGGCGCGACGCCGGTGAACAGGGCCGCGGCCTCGGCGGGGGAGAGGACGTCCAGCGGGAAGGGGTGGGCGCCGTCGAGTTCGGCCAGGGGGCCCCGGCTGGTGACGACGACGAGGCTCGCGGAGCCGCCGGGCAGCAGCGGTCGGACGTGCGCCGCGTCGGCGGCGCCGTCGAGCAGGACGACCACCCGGCGCCGGCCGAGTACCGCCCGCCAGCGGGCGGCGGCCAGGGCCACGCTCCCCGCCCCGCCAGGCTCGCCCGCCATCCGCAGCAGCAGGTCCAGCGCCTCGTACGGGGAGAGGGGGGTGCGCTCGGCGCTGTGCCCGTGCAGGTCGACGTAGAACTGCCCGTCCGGGTGGGCGGCCGCCGCCCGGTGCGCGACGCGCGTGGCGAACGCGCTCTTCCCGACCCCGGGCATGCCGGTGACCGCCAGGACCACGCTGCTGCCGCCGCTCTCGTCCCCGTCCTCCCGGCGGTCGGCGCCGCCGCCCGAGGCCAGGGCGAGCGCGCGGTCGAGTTCGGCGCGGCGCCCGACGAAGTCCGGCAGGTCGCCGGGGAGCATGTTCGGCCCGCTGCGCGGCGCGCGGGGGAGGGCGGGGACCGGAGGCTCCGCGGTGGCCGTCCGGCCACTGGTTCCGGTCCGCACCGGCGGCCGCGCCGTCCCGCCCGCGGCGGACCCGGCGCGCCCGGCAGCGCCCGCCCCGCCCGGTGGGGTCGGTCCGCCCGGTGGGGTCGGTGGGGTCGCCACCGGCCCGCCCACCGGTGCCCCCGCCCGCGCGTCACCGGCGGCCGCGAGGCGCCCCGCCTGGCGCAGGGCCGCGCCCGGCTCGACGCCGAGTTCGTCGTGGAGCACACGGCGGGCGCGGGCGTAGGTGTCGGCGGCCTCCCGGACCCGGCCGAGGGACACCTGGCAGCGCACCAGCAGCTCCCACGGGCGCTCGCGCAGCGGATGGGCGCGGGTGAGGCGCAGCAGCTCGGGCACCAGCCGGTCGCAGCGGCCCTGGGCCAGTTCGACCTCCGCCAGTTGCTCCACGGCGCCCAGGCGCTCCTCCACGATGACCGGTTCGGCGTCGCGGCGCAGCTCCTCGGAGCCGATGTCGGCGAGCGGTTCGCCCCGGAACAGCCCCAGGGCCTCGCGCAGCGGCCCGGCCCGCAGCTCGGGGGGCAGCTCCCGGGCCCGGGCCACCAGCCGCCGGAAGCGGTGCAGGTCGACGGTGTCCTCGGCGACGTCGATGAGGTAGCCGTCGCCTGAGCAGACGAGGTCGCAGCCGGGCAGGGCGCGGCGCAGCCGGGAGGCGTAGACCTGGAGGGCGCCGGCCGCCGAGCGGGGCGGCTCGCCGTCCCAGACGGCCGCCAGCAGGCGCTCCCTGGCGACCTGGCGGCGCGGTGCGAGGAGCAGCGCGGCGAGCAGCCTGCGCGGCTTGGGCGGCGGCGGCGTCCAGCGCACGCCGCCGAGGCGCACGTCGAGGTCGCCGAGGAGCCGGAACTCCACCGTGGCGGCCGGGCGGACCGCCCCGGCGGTGGTGGTGGTGGCGGGGCCGGTGGCCGGGCCGGCGGCCGGGCCGCCGGCGGTGGTCGTGGCGGCGGGGTGGGACGCGGCCCGCGGGCCGGGGGGTGGCATGGGTGGTTCCCCTCCTTGACTCGCGTGTATCGCCTGTATCGCGTGCGGCCGGTGCCCGCCCCGGGTGTGGGGACGGGCACCGGCCGGCCGGCGGCGTGGTCCCCGCGCTAGCGGCGTGCCGCCCGTACCGTCACGACGTCGGCGCGGTGCCCGGCGCCGTTGTGGTGCAGGACGGCCAGCAGTTCGCCGCCCCGGGCGTGCGGCGCGGCGTGCACCGTGAGGGCGGTGCCGGGCCGGGCGAGGTGGGTCAGCGCGGGCGCGCCGGCCGCCTCCACCCGGTATCGGGGGGCGAGCGGGTCGTAGGCCACCGGTGCGTCGAGCTGGTCGACGACCGCGCTGCCGGGTGCCCGGTAGAAGCCGCCCACGGCGACGGTGTAGCCGATCGGGTGGGAGGCCGCCGCCGGGTCGACGCCCAGGGCGGCGAGCCGCACCGGCAGGACGACGACGTTCGTGTCGAAGGTGTTGGTGTCCACGTCGCCGTGGTGGCCGTTGACGGGCTGGGTGTCGACGGTGGTGAAGCCGCCGCCGGGCCGCGGCCTGCGCAGGTCGACGGTGTTGACCAGCAGGACGTCGCTGCGCGGCGCCTTCACCACGTACGACTCGAAGTCGGGCGTGCCGTCGCCGGTCGTGTCGATCCTGACGTACGGGACGGTGTTGCTGCCGATGTTGGCCCAGTCGCCCCAGGTCGCCACCGCGAAGGCGGCCAGCGCGTCCTGCGGGCGGCCCGCCGCGCGGGCCTGCGGGGCGGTGCTGGTCGCGCCGACGTACCGCAGGTCGCCGCCGCGGCCGGTGGCGTTGAGCACGCAGCGCTCGCCCGCGGCGTCGGCGCAGTCGGGCAGCCGCGGCGAGCGGGCGCCCAGTTCGAACGCGCTGACCAGGCCCCGGTAGGCGGAGGGCCCCCCACCCTGGTCGAGGCCGCGGCCGGTGAGTCGCAGCAGGGCGCGGGCGTCCGCGCCGCGCGGGGTGACCGCGTGGGGGACCCGGACCGCGGAGACCGGTTTCGGCGAGGCGGCGACCGGGACGCGCAGGGTCTGGTCGGCGCCCGCGCGCGGGGTGAGCAGCAGGCGGCCGGAGGTGTCGCCGACAAACTGGCGGGCCAGGCCGCCCTGGACCGCCTCCATCGCCGGTTCCATGGCCTTGCGGAGCAGGCGCGCGTCGTCGATCCGGAGCGTGACCGTCACCTTCGCCGTGCCGTGCGCGGGGACCCGCACCCGGCTGGGCGAGACGGTGAAGCGGACGCCCGGCATCGTCGCCACCGCCCGGTAGGACGCGTCGAACACCTGCTCGCGCCCGCTCTTGTTGACGACGCGCACGGTCTTCGCGCGGTGCAGTCGGCGCTCCACCTCGACCACCCCGAAGGAGGCGCTGACCGCACCCGGGTCTTCGGTGACGTAGGCGAGGGTCCGGGTGCGCAGCGCGGCGAGCGCGTCGATGCGTCCGGCGCCGACCCGCTGCGGGGTGAGCGGGGTGCCGTCGTCGGCGGTGATGTCGTGGCCGGCCGTGTTCATGGCAGCGGCCTTGGCCTCCTCGTAGGTCCACTCCGGGTGGGCCTGGCGGATCAGGGCCATGATGCCGGTGGCGTGCGGGGCCGACATGGAGGTGCCGGAGTAGACGGCGCGGTCGGTGCCGCTGCCGCTGAACGCGGCGGCGATCGTGTCGCCGGGGGCGGAGAGGTCCGGCTTGACGACGGGCCCCCGGATGCCGCGCGAGGTGAACTCGGAGGCGGTGTCGGTGAGCCGCTCGTCATAGGTGTCGACGCTCGCCCGGTCGGAACCGACGAGCCGCACCCGCAGCGTGCCGGCCTCCAGGGCCGGCCGGAGCGCCTTCGCCGCGCCGGCCGTGAACTGGAACATCGGCATGCCCGGGGTGCCGGTGACGCGCGAGGTGAAGTGGTCCTGCTCGGAGCTGAGGACGACGGCCGCGGCGCCGGCCGCCTGCGCGTGCGTGGCGCGGGCGACCGACCCGCACTCCAGGCCCTCGATGGTCCGCTGGACGTGCATCTCCAACCAGACGGTCCGCCCGGCGACGGCCGCCGCCTCCCCGGGCGAGTACGCCGTGCAGCCCCGCGCGTTGCCCTCCGGCAGGCGGACCACCTCACGGCTCAGGTCGAGGGTGTCCATCCCGGTGTACGCGAGGCTGAACTGCCCGAGCCGCTGCCCGGCCAGCGCGGCCGGCTGCTCCACGCGGGCCCGGTCGCGCAGCACGTACGAGTCGCGGGTGCTGCCGACGGTGAGCGCCTCGGGGGCGAGGCTGCCGGGGGAGCCGGCCACGTCGTACAGGTCGCCGCCGTTGCCCGCGGAGAAGACGGCCAGCACGTCGTGCCGGGCGAGTTCGCGGACGAAGAGCGACAGCGGGTCGTCGACGCTGTTGTAGTTGCTGCTGAGCGCCAGGCTGACGATGTCGAGCCGGTCGGAGAAGTCGCCGTCGCCGTCGGGGTCGAGGGCGTGGTCGAGGGCCTTGGCGGTGAGGGCGGAGGTGAGGCCGTTGCAGCCGAAGACCTTCAGCGCGTACAGGGACGCCTCGGGTGCCATGCCCGGGCCGACCCGCATCGCGCCGACGGCTTCGGCGGTGAGGCCGGCGTAGTCGCCGGTGAAGGTGGTCCCGTCGGCGTTGACGCCCTGCGAGGCGATGATGCTGGCGCCGTGCGTGCCGTGGTGGCCGCAGGAGATCGGGTTCGGGTCCGGTACGGGGGTGGTGGAGCCGAGCCGGCCCGAGGCGTCGTAGTCGTCGCCGACGAAGTCGGTCCCGCCGACCACCTTGGGCGTCGGGAAGGTGCCGGGGGCGACCGTGTCGGGGTCGACGGCGCGGTACGCCGCCTTGGTGCCGGGCCCGCCGAACGCCGCGTGGGTGTAGTCGATCCCGTCGTCGACGATGCCGACGCGGACGCCCTTGCCGGTGCCGCCGGTCCGCTGCCAGGCGTTGAGGGCGCCGGTGAGCCGCACGGAGTGGGTGCTGCTCTTCTCCTGGGCCGTCACCGGTCGGATCGAGCGCACGTCCGGCCGGTCGGCGAGGGCGCGCAGCCCGTCGGCCCCGGTCTCGACGAGGAGGCCGGGCACGGCGTTGCCGGTGACCGCGAGGACCTTCGTCGTACGGTCGGCTTCGCGCAGGGCGTCGGCGACCGAACCGGCGCGCCCGGTGACCGCGCGCCGGGCCTCCACGGCGGCGCGGCGGGCGGCGTCCGCGTCGCCGCCGCCCCGGGCCCGCTCGGTCGCGGCGTCGGCGGCGGAGCCGCCGGTGAGTTCCACGAAGACCGTGCCGTGCCCCGCCGCGGCGGCCGGGCGGGGCGGGAGCGCGGCGGGCGTCCCCGACGCGGCCCGCGCGGGCCCGGCCACCGCGGGCGCCGGCCGGTCCGCCGCGGTCCCGCCGGCGCCCGCGGCGGAGGTGGTGGTGGCGACGGCGGCGAGCGCGCACACCGCGGCCAGGGTCGGTAGGTGTCGGAAGCGTCTCGTGCGCTGGGGGTGTCGCGGCAAGCCAATCAACCTCTTCTGTCCCGTTTCCTTGTCGCACCAGGGGTAGGGCGCACGCCCGGTCGGGCGGCCGCCACCTCCCGCCAGGTCAGCCGCCCCAGGTCAGGTCGTGGGGCGCGGCGCGGCCGGCGGTTCTCCCGGACCGGGTTGCGTTCCGGCGCATGGCGAGATTCCTCTCACGAGGGTCGGTCGGAGCTGCCCTCATGGTGGGGTGGCGGCGGAAAGGGGTGGAAGGCATCCGGGTTTCCGCATCCGGCCCTGTCCCATTCAGGCCATCAACGCTCCTGCGCGAGGCTCGGGAAGGCGCCCGGCACGCCGAGGACGATCTCGCACCGGACGAGCCGCCATCCGCTCAGGTCAGGGCAGTTGCGCAGAACGCCGCGGCACAGGGCGGTGACGCGGTCCTCGGCCTGCTCGACGGATCCGGCCATCACGAAGACGCCGAGCACGGGACCCGAGGGCGCCTCCGGGTGGACGGCGACGTGCTGCACCCGCGGATCGCGCAGGACGGCCGTCCTGGCCAGCAGCATCGCCCCGCGCGGCGGCCCGCCGGCAGGAGGTGGTGCGAACTGGGCATGAACGAGATACATGGCTTCTCCGGGCGATCGAAGCGGATGCGGGGGCTCCGGGACAGGCTGGGGCCCTTTGGCCGAAGTCGTCTTCCACGGGGACGTGGGGTGCGGCAGAATCGCGTGGCGTCCTTGGCATGCCACTTTCAACGACAGGGAAACCGATGCTGCAGGCGCTGGGGCTGGATTCCGTCAGCGAGCGGGTGTACCGGGCGATGCTGGCCCACCCGGACGACGACGTGGTGCGACTCGCGGCCCGGCTGGACCTGCCGCCCGGCGACCTCGTCCCGGCCCTCGACCGACTCAGCGAACTCTCCCTGGTCTACCCCGACGCCCGCGAGTCCGAGGTGCCGAGGGTGGTCCGGCCCGAGGCGGCCATGGGCATCCTGCTGGCCCGCCAGGAGGCCGCGCTCGCCGCCCAGCAGGAGCGCACCGAGACCGCGCGGGCGGCGGCCGCCCGCCTCGTCGCCGAGTACGCCTCCGCCCATCCTGACACCGGCGGCGACGCCGTCGAGCGTCTCCACGGGATCGCCACCATTCGCCGACGATTAGCCCTACTCGGCGACTCCGCGCAGCGCTCGGTGATGACGTTCGCCCCGGGCGGCGGGCACAGCGAGGAGGACCTGCAGGCCAGCCGCGGCCCCAACGAGGCGATGCTCGCGCGCGGCGTGCGGATACGGACGGTCTACCTGGACAGCGTCCGCGGCCACGGCCCCACCAGGGGGCACGTCGAGTGGCTGGGCCGCTGCGGCGCGCAGGTCCGCACGGTGCCCTCCCTCCCGCTGCGCATGATCATCGTCGACCGGGAGACGGCCGTGCTCCCGCTGGACGTCGCCGACGCCCGGGACGCCGCGGTCGTGCTGCGCGAACCGAGCCTGCTGGTGGCGCTCTGCGCCCTGTTCGACCAGACCTGGGCCGTCGCCCGGCCCTTCGCCGACCCCCAGGCCGGCGGGCCCGCCACCGCGGGCGAGGAACTGAGCCGGCGCGAGCGCGAGGTGCTGCGCCTCCTCGCCGAGGGGCACACGGACGAGTCGATGGCCAAGAGGCTCGGCATCTCCTCGCGCAGCGCCCGCCGCATCGTCGCGGGCCTGCTGCGCCGGCTCGACGCGCGCAGCCGGTTCGAGGCCGGCATCCTCGCGGTGCTGGCCGGCTGGCTCCCGTACGGCGTGCCGCTGCGGCTGGGCCCCGACGCCGTGCCCGCCGCGCGTACCGCCCCGGACGGCACCGCGGTGGCCGTCGCCACGGGACCGGCCCCCCGGCCGAGGGCCCGCCTGGCGGGCGGCTGACCACCCGCCGGACGAGGGGGGCCGGGCGGAGCGGAGCCCCCGCCGGACCGCCCCCGCCGCCGTTCGCGGCCGCCGAGGAGGAGGCGCCTGCGTCTTTACGACGCGAAAACGCCGTACCGCCGCGACCGCGCCGGCTGTGCGCGAGCATGTCGCGGCGGTGTTTCCGGCCCGACGGCGGCGTACCGCGTCTCCGGTCGCACCGGGTGATCAGGCCGGAAAGGGGCGCTGTCCGAATAAGTCCTGTTGACCACTGCATGCGTGATCGACATTCTGAACGGGTGGGCCGGGGAGCCGCCGACGCCTCCGTGCCCGCTTCCTCCGGCGTGCCCCACGGCCGCCGCGGCGGCACGCCCGCGCGGCGGGACCGGGCGGTACGACCGCACCGGCACGCCGGTGACCCGGCGCGCGTCCCGGCCGGCGGGCGGGGCCACGGGAGGACCACGGGTGCAACGCCACGGCACACCACCGGAAGGGGTAGTTCCTTGCCTGGCAGCAAGTCGGATCTGAAGTCACTCAGGGCGACGAAGTACACCTCGTCGACGCGTACCGCCGGCAGCCTGGAGCGATTACGCCGCTCGGCGTACCACACCGGACTGCGGGCGCTGGACGTCTGGGACCGGGTGCGCGGCAAGGAGCACCCGCTGCTCCCGCCCCGGCGCTACCGCCGGTTCATCGGCAACGGCGACTTCCTGGAGGTGGGCCGCCGCATCACCGCCTACCTGCGGGACGAGCTGGGCATGGGACCCGGCCACGACGTGCTCGACGCGGGGTGCGGCGCCGGACGCGTCGCGGTCCCCCTCACGGACGTCCTCACCGAGGGCTCGTACCTCGGCTTCGACATCGTCCCCCACGCCATCGACTGGTGCTCCCGGACGATCACCCCGCGCCACCCGAACTTCCGCTTCGCGCACGTCGACATCCGCCAGGAGATCTACAACCCCGAAGGCACGCTCTCCGCCGTCGACTTCCGCTTCCCCGCCCCCGACGCGGCCTTCGACATCGCCGCGCTGATCGGGCTCATCAGCCATCTGCGCCCGGCCGAGATGGAGAACTACCTGGCCGAGTCGGCCCGGGTGCTCCGACCCGGCGGGCAGTGCCTCACCACCGCCTACCTGGTGGACGACGCGGTCGCCGCGAACATCGCGCGCGGCGCCACCGCCTTCACCTTCACGCACGACCACGGCGACTACCACGTGCACTCCGAGGAGGAGCCCACGTACGCCATCGCCTACCGGCTGGACTACCTCCTGTCGGTGGCGGAGCGCCACGGTCTGCGCATGCGCCGGGACCCCCACCCGGGGACCTGGGGCGTCTCGACGCGGCGCCCCGCCTCGATGGACCTGCTCGTGCTCGAGCGCGTCTGAGGCGGCCGGCGTCGTCCGGGCGCCGCGCGGCGCCCACGTCCCTGTACGAGAGAGGAACACCACCCGTCCATGACCGACAACACCAGCCCCGCCGCCACCCCCGGTGACGGGACGCCCGGCGTCATCGTCGTCTCCGGCATCTCGGCCGCGGGCAAGTCCACCGTCGCCCAGGCCCTCGCCGAGCGGCTGCCGCGCTCGGCGCACGTGCGCGGCGACACGTTCCGCCGGATGATCGTCAACGGCCAGGCGCACATGACGGCCGAGGCCCCGCCGGAGGCGGTCGCCCAGCTGCGGCTGCGCCACCGGCTGGCCGCCGCGTCCGCCGACGCCTACGTCGAGGCCGGCTTCACCGCCGTGCTCCAGGACATCCTGCTCGGTGAGCACCTGGTGGAGATCACCCGGATGGTCAGGAGCCGTCCGCTGGCCGTCGTCGTGCTGGCGCCCGACCCGGAGGTCGTGGCCCGGCGCGAGGAGCAGCGCTCCAAGACCGGCTACGGTCCGGACTGGCAGCCGCGGGACCTCGACAGGATCCTGCGGGACGACACGCCCCGGATCGGGCTGTGGCTCGACACCTCCCGCCAGACCGTCGACGAGACCGTCGACGAGATCCTGAAGCGGGCCTGGTCCGAGGGCGCCGTCTCCTGACCCGCCGCGGGCCGGACCGGCGGCGCGCGGGGGCACTTCGCACCCGCCCGCCCCGGCCCGGCCCCTCCACCCGCACGGGGCCGGCACCGCGCCGGCCCCGGCACCACGCCAAGGAAGGACACGCGTTGCGCACGCTGAGGATCGGTCCGGACGGCGTCCCGGTGGGAGCCGTCGGTCTGGGCTGCATGGGCATGTCCTACGCCTACGACCCCGCCGGCCGCGACGACGACACCTCCGTCACCGTGCTGCACCGGGCGCTCGACCTGGGCGCCGACCTGCTGGACACCGCCGACGTCTACGGCCCCCACACCAACGAGGAACTGGTCGGCCGCGCCCTCGCCGGCCGCCGGGAGCGCGCCGTCCTCGCCACCAAGGTCGGCTTCGTGGCGGGTCCGACCCGCCTGCGGCGCGACGGCAGCCCCGCGCACGTCCGCGCCGCGATCGACGCCAGCCTCCGCCGCCTGCGCACCGACCACGTCGACCTGTACCAGCTGCACCGGGTCGACCCGCAGGTGCCGCTGGAGGAGACCTGGGGCGCCATGGCGGAGGTCGTCAAGGCCGGCAAGGCCCGGATGCTGGGCCTGTCCGACGTGACGGTCGACCAGGTCCGCACCGCCCAGGCCGTGCACCCGGTGGCCACCGTCCAGGCGGAGCTGTCCCTGTGGACCCGGGAGGCGACGGACGCCCTCCTGCCGTACACCGCCCGCGAGGGCATCGCGCTCGTCGCCTACTCCCCGCTCGGCCGCGGCTTCCTCACCGGCCGCTTCACCTCCGTGCGGGACCTCCCCGAGGACGACTACCGGCGCGGCAACCCCCGTTTCCAGCAGGAGGCCCTCGACGCCAACCTCCGCCTCCTCGACGCGGTGCGCGCCGTCGCCGGCCGGCACGGCGCGACGCCCGCGCAGACCGCGCTGGCCTGGGTGCTCTCGCGGGGCCCGCACGTCGTGGCGATACCCGGCACGAAGACCGTCCGCTACCTGGAGGAGAACGTCGCCGCCGCGGATCTGCGCCTCGACGCCGACGACCTCGCCCTGCTGGACGCCCTGCCGCCCGCCGTCGGGGCGCGCCAGTGAGACCGGGCCCGCCGCCTCCGGCTGCACGGCACCGGGTCCCGCCCGGCCGGTGCCGCCGGGCTCGCGGCGACGCCCCGCGGCCCGGACCCCCGGGCCGCCGGCGCCCCGGGCCGGACAGGCCCTGAGCCGTCCGCCGACCGGCCCGGCCCCCGCCACGGCCGCGCGCGGACACCGAACCACCCGCACGAAAGGACCCACCCGTTGTCCGCAACCGACCGGTCGACCCTGCGCCGGGGCCTGGGCGTCCTCGCCGTCGCCGTACGCGAGGAACCCTGGATCTTCGGCGCGGCCCTGCTCGCCAGCGCCCTGTACGGCGTGGCGCCGGTCGCCACGTCCTGGACGCTGGGCCGCATCACCGAGGACGTGGTCCTGCCCGCCTTCGCCGAGGGCCGCACCACCGCCGGCGCGCTCGTCGGCGCCGGCCTGGCCGTGTTCGCCGTGGCCATGCTGCGGGTGGTCGGCGTCATCGGGCGCCGCGTCGGGGCGGGCATCATGCAGTTCCGGCTCCAGGCGACGTACCGCCGCAAGGTGGCCCACCGCTACCTGCGGCTGCCGCTCGCCTGGCACCAGCGCCACCCGGCGGGACAGCTGCTGTCCAACGTCAACGCCGACGTCGAGGCGGCGTGGGCGCCGATCGTGCCGCTCCCCACCGCCATCGGCGTCGTCGTCATGCTCGCCGCGGCCATCGTGTCGATGTTCGCCGTCGACCCGGTGCTCGCCGCCGTGGCGCTGCTGGTGTTCCCCGCCATCGGGCTGCTCAACGTCTTCTACCAGCGCCGGCTGACCCCCCTCGCCGCGCACGCCCAGGGGCTGCGGGCCGAGACCAGCGACATCGCGCACGAGAGCTTCGACGGCGCGCTGGTCGTCAAGACCCTCGGCCTGGAGGAGCACGAGACGGCCCGGATGGCCGCCGTCGCCGCCCGACTGCGCGACGCGAACGTCGCGGTCGGCCGTACCCGCGGCCGCTTCGACCCGATGCTCGACGCCCTGCCCAACCTCGGGATCCTCAGCGTCCTCGCCGTGGGCACCGCCCGGCTCTCCGCGGGCGCCCTCACCGTCGGCGAACTCGTCCAGGTCTCCTACCTCTTCACCATGATCGCCTTCCCGGTGCGGGCCTTCGGCTGGGTCCTCGCCGAACTGCCGCGCAGCTCCGTCGGCTGGGCCCGCGTACGCCACGTCCTCGACGCCGAGGGCGACCTGCCCACCGGCGAACTGCGCCTGTCCGACGCCGGGCCGATCAGCCTCGACACCCGCGGCGTCAGCTACGCCTACGACGGCGGCACCGTCCTGCACGACGTCACCCTCGCCGTCGGCCCGGGCCGGACGGTGGCGGTCGTCGGACCCACCGGCTCGGGCAAGTCCACCCTCGCCACGCTCATGGTGCGGCTCGTCGACCCGGTCAGCGGCGACGTGCTCATGGACGGCCTCGACGCCCGCCGCATGCGCTCCGGCGAGGTGTCCTCGGCCGTGGCGTTCGTGCCGCAGGAGACCCTGCTGTTCGACGACACGGTCCGCGGCAACGTCCTGCTGGGCCTCGAACTGCCCGACGAACGCGTCTGGGACGCCCTGGAGGCCGTCCAGGTCGCCGACGTCGTCCGCGCGCTCCCCGACGGTCTGGACACCCGCGTCGGCGAGCGCGGCGCGACCCTCTCCGGCGGCCAGCGGCAGCGGATCGCCCTGGCGCGGGCGCTCGTGCGGCGCCCCCGGCTGCTCGTCCTGGACGACGCCACGTCGAGCATCGACCCGGAGGTGGAGGGGCGCATCCTGCGGCGCCTGCGGGACGCGCGGGTGCCCTCCACGCTCGTCCTGGTCGCCTACCGGCAGGCCACCATCGCCCTCGCCGACCACGTCGTGTACGTCGAGCGCGGCCGGGTGGTGGACAGCGGCACGCCCGACGAACTGCGCGCCCGCTGCCCCGGCTACCGCGACCTGGTCACGGCGTACGAGCGCGAGGAACAGGGCCAGGAACAGACACAGGGCCAGGGCCGGCACACGGACGGGAGGACGGCGTGAGCAGCCGCATCACGGGGGAGGGCCGGGGCGCGACGGCGACGCTCCGCAGGGCGCTGGAGGTGTCGCCCGGGCTGCGCGAGGGGCTGGCGGCGGTGGTCCTCCTCGCCCTGCTCGCCGCGGCCGGCCGGGTCGTCGTGCCCGTCGCCGTGCAGCTCACCCTCGACGAGGGCCTCCGGTCGGAGCACGGCCCGCGCACCGGCTTCGTGCTGACCACCGTCGGGGTGTGCGCGGTGGCGGTCCTGGCCACCGCCTGGGTGACGTACCGGATGAACCACCGCCTCTACCGCAGCGTCGAGGCCGGCCTCGCGACGCTGCGGGTCAAGGCGTTCCGGCGGGTGCACGACCTGTCGGCGCCCGCGCTGACCGGCGAGCGGCGCGGCGACCTCGTCGCCCGGGTGACCGCGGACGTCGACCAGTTCAGCACCTTCCTCCAGTACGGCGGCATGTTCCTGGTGAGCCTGTGCCAGCTGTTCGTCGGCAGCGTGGTGATGTTCGTGTACTCCTGGCAGCTCGCGCTCATGGTGTGGCTGGTGTTCCTCCCGCTGGCGCTGGTGCTCCCGGCCCTGCAACGGCGCCTGTCCCAGGCGTACGGCCGCGTCCGGGCCCGCGGCGGGGACATGCTCGCGGCGACCGGCGAGGCCGTCGTCGGCGCGGCCGTCATCCACGCCTACGACGCCGGCGACCTCATCGGCCGGCGCATCGACACGGCGGTGGAGGAGCACCGGCGCGCCCAGAGCCGCGCCCAGCGGCTGGTGGCGGTCACCCTGTCCAGCGGCGAGGTCGCGGCGGCGCTCGCCATCGGCGGCGTGGTCAGCCTCGGTGTGCTCCTCGGCGTCGACGGGCACCTCACCGCCGGCGAGCTCGTGGCCTTCCTCTTCCTCGTCACCCTCTTCATCGGGCCCGCCCAGATGAGCACCGAGGTCCTGAACGAGCTGCAGAACGCCCTCGCGGGGTGGCGGCGCGCCCTGGCGGTGGTCGACGCCCCGATCGACGTGCCGGACCCGGGACCGAGCGGCACCCCGATGCGGTCCGGCCCGGTCGAGGTGCGCTTCGAGGACGTCTCCTACGCCTACCCCGACGGCCCGCCCGTGCTGCGCGACGTCGACGTGCGCATCGCCCCGCGCAGCCGGGTCGCGGTGGTCGGCGAGACCGGCTCGGGCAAGTCGACCTTCGTCAAGCTGCTCATCCGGCTCGCCGACCCCACCTCCGGCCGGGTGTCGCTGGGCGGCGTGCCGCTGACCGGGATCCCCTTCGCGTCCCTGCGCGAACGGGTCGTCATGGTCCCGCAGGACGGTTTCCTCTTCGACACCACGGTCGGGGAGAACATCGCCTACGGCCGGCCCGGCGCCACCGGGGACGACGTGCTGCGGGCCCTCGGGGACCTCGGCCTGGACGGCTGGCTCGACGGGCTGCCCCGCGGCCTGGACACGCCCGTCGGCCAGCGCGGCGAGGCCCTGTCGGCGGGCGAGCGCCAACTCGTCGCGCTGGCGCGGGCCTATCTCGCCGACCCGGACCTGCTCGTGCTCGACGAGGCCACCTCGGCGGTCGACCCGGCCACCGAGCAGCGCCTCCAGCGGGCGCTGGAGAACGCCACCCGCGGCCGTACCGCCGTCTCGGTCGCGCACCGGCTGTCGACCGCCGAGGCCGCCGACCGGGTCCTCGTCTTCGACCGGGGCCGTATCGTCCAGCAGGGCAGCCACGCCGAACTGGTCGCCCGGCCGGGGCGGTACGCCGAGCTCTACGCGGCGTGGATGTCGGCGACGGGGGCGACGGGGGCGGCCGGCCCGGCCGGGGCGCGCTGACCGGGGCGCGCGGGGGTGCGGCCGCGCGCCGGGTGGCGGGTGGTCAGGTCACGCCGCGCATCAGGCGGCGCAGGCGCTTGCGGGCCAGGGCCACCGCCGCCGCGCAGACCAGCGCGGCCGCGCCCAGCACGGCGAAGTACGTACCGGGCGACCAGATGACGGTGAGCCGCACCACCTGGGAGCTGAGGGCGCTGCCCAGCGCCACCGACAGGAACCACAGGCTCATGATCTGGTGGGCGAACCGGGACGGCGCGAGCCGGGTGGTGACGCTCAGTCCGGTCGGGCTGAGACACATCTCGGCCATGATCTGCACGAGGAACGCGACGATCAGCCAGAGCGGCGTGACGCGGCCGTCCGCCGCCGACCAGCCGGCCCCCGCCATGATCAGCGTGGCCAGCCCGAGCCCGAGCAGGCCCAGCGCGAACTTGGCCGCGGTGCTCGGCTGCCGCTCGCCGAGCCGCAGCCACAGCGCGGCGAACGCGGTGGCCAGCACGATGCTGTAGAGCGGACCCAGCGACTGGAACCAGCTGGTGGGGAACTCCCAGCCGAACAGCGTGCGGTCCACGTGGTCGCGGGCGAACAGGCTGATCAGCGAACCCCCCTGCTCGGCGATCATCCAGAACACCGAGGCCGCCAGGAAGATCCACACGTAGGCGCCCAGCCGGCTGCGGTCCACCGCGTCCAGGCCGGCCGCGCGGAACATCACCGTGAAGTACACGACCGGGACGGCGATCGTCAGCAGGGTGACCGCCTGGATCGCGGCCTGCGTGGGCGACTGCCCCCACAGCACCGCGAGGGCGAACACCGCGGCGAGGAACCCCACCGCCCCGCCCCCGGCCAGCACGGCCCGCCGGACGTCGGCCGCGGGCAGGGCCCGCACGGGTTCGGCGAGGGAGCCGGGCAACCGGCCCCGGCCCCGTACGCACACCAGCAGCCCGACGAGCATGCCCACCGCGGCCGCGCCGAACCCGGCGTGCCAGTCGACGCGTTCCCCGAGGAAGCCGGTGACCAGCGGGGCGGCGAACGCGCCGAGGCTGATGCCCATGTAGAAGAGGGAGAACCCGGCGTCGCGCCGCGCCGACGACCCCGGCCCGTCCCGCCCGCCGCCGTCCTCCGCGTCGTACAGCCGGCCCACCATCGTGGAGATGCCGGGCTTGAGCAGCCCGGTGCCGACGGCGACCAGCAGCAGCCCGGGGTAGGCGGAGGCGGCGCCCGCCGGCACCGCCAGGACCGTGTGCCCGGCGGTGATGACGATCCCGCCCCGCACCACCGCCCGGTGCGAGCCCCACAGCCGGTCGGCGAGCCACCCCCCGGGCAGCGCCAGCAGGTTGACGAGCGCTCCGTACACGCCGAAGACGGCGGCCGCGACGTGCGGCGCCAGGCCGAGGCCGCCGTCCGACACGGGCGCGGCGAGGAAGAGGACGAGGATCGCCCGCATCCCGTAGAAGCTGAAGCGCTCCCACATCTCGACGCTCCACAGCGTCAGCAGCCCGCGCGGGTGGCGCCCGCCGGCCGCGCGGGCCGGCGCCGCTCCCTGCGTCTCCACCATGTGCCCCTCCCTCCCCGGTGGTCGTCGAAGCCCGTCGCGGGTCAGGCGTCCAGCGCGCCCGAGACGGACGCGGCGGCCAGGGACTCGTCCACGATCAGCACCGGGATGCCGTCGACCACGGGATAGGCCCGCCCGCAGCCGGTCCCGCGGCAGGTGAGGGCCGTCTCCCGGGCGTCCGCGCGGAGCGGGGCGGTGCACACGGGGCAGGCGAGGATGTCCATCAGTCGGCTGTCGACGGGCACGGTGTTCTCCTCCAACGGTGTGACGGAACAGGTCGGTTCGGCCGGTTCGGCCAGGTCGGTCGGCCAGGTCGGTCGGGGTCGGTGCGGTCGGGGTGGGCGCTCGGCCGTCGGTCCGGTCGGGGCGCTCACGCGCGGCGCGTGGCGGCCGGGACGTGCGGGGCCGGCGCGGCGGCGTCCGGCGGGTCCGCCGCCCGTGACGCGCGCAGCAGGGCCCGTACCGGGGTGGCGGCCTTCAGCAGCATCTCCCGGTACTCCTCGGCGGGGTCGGAGTCGAGGACGATCGCCCCGCCCGCCCCCACGGTCCATTGGCCGCCCGAGCGGACGGCGGTGCGGATGACGATGTTCAGGTCGGCGCCGCCGGTCAGCCCGAGGTAGCCGATCGAGCCGGAGTACAGGCCGCGCGGCGCCCCCTCCAACCGGTCGATGATCTCCATGGTGCGCAGCTTGGGCGCCCCCGTCATCGACCCGCCGGGGAAGCAGGCGCGCACGCAGTCGACCGCGCCGGTGCCGGGCCGCAGCGTGCCGCGCACGGTGGACACCAGCTGGTGGACGGTCGCGTACGTCTCCACGTGCATCAGGCGCGGGACGTGCACGCTGCCGACGCGGCACACCCGTCCCAGGTCGTTGCGGAGCAGGTCCACGATCATCAGGTTCTCGGCCCGCGTCTTCGGGTCGCGGGTCAGCGCCTCCCGCAGCCGGGCGTCCTGCGCCGGGTCGGCCCCGCGGGGCGCCGTGCCCTTGATGGGCTTGCTCTCCACCGCGCCGTCCGGGGCGATCCTCAGGAAGCGCTCGGGCGAGGAGCACGCGGCCTCGGTGTCGCCGAACCGCAGATAGGCCGCGTACGGCGCGGGGTTGAGCCGCCGCAGCACGGTGTGCACGGACAGCCCGTCCGCGTCGGCCGGCACCCGCACGGTGTCGGTGAGGCATATCTCGTAGCTCTCGCCCGCCCGCAGCTCCTCCCGGCACCGCCGGATGTCCGCGAGGTACCGCTCCTCCCCGCGCGCGGGCCGCACCACCGGGACGTCACCGCCGGCCGCCTCCGCCCGGCGGGGGCGCGGGGGCGGCACCGCCGCGACCCGGGCGCCCGTCCGCCGCAGCCACGCCTCGGCGCGCTCCGCGTCGGCCCGGTCGTCGCGGGCCAGGCACAGCAGGTACGTCTCGGCGCGCTCGTGGTCCACGGCGACGAGCCGGTCGGCGAAGATCCACGCCGCGTCGTCGCCGGTGGACGGCCGCGTCAGCGGGGATCCGCAGTCGGCGCGCAGCTCGTACCCGAACCAGCCGACGTACCCGCACGCGAAGTCGAAGGGGAGCGGGGGCGCGGTGATCCGGCGGCGGGCCAGCCGCTCCCGCAGATAGGCGAAGACGGTCCCCGGTACGGTCGTCGTGCCGCCGGCGCCGGTCACCTCCACGCGGCCGGACCCCGCGCGGTAGCGCACGGTCTCCGCGAGGGGGCCGCCGGCGTCACCCAGGAACGAGAAGCGCGCGAGGCCCGGTTCGACCCGCGAGCTGTCCAGCCAGAAGGCGTGCCGGGAGCGGGCGAAGAGGGCGCGGAAGACGGCCTCGGTGTCGGGGGCGCCCGGCAGCCTGCGCACGTGGAGCCGGTACGGGGGCCGATCCGTGCCCACCGTGGCCGCCCGCCCAGCGCCGTCCGGGCCCCCGGCGTCCACGCCCGTGCCCGCCGTGCCGTCCCGCCCGGTACCGCCCCACCCCGTGCCGTCCGGGCCCGTGCCGCCCCACCCCGTGCCGTCCCGGCCCGCGGCGTGCGGCCCCGTGCCGTCCCGGCTTCCGTCCCGCCCCGTGCCGCCGCCCGCGGCCGTGTGGCGGGTCCCGCTCGCGGTCGTGCCCCCGACTCCCGCCGGGGGCGCGGGGGCGCCGCCGCGCGCCGCGGGGGCCGGGCGGTGGGCGAGGGCCAGGCGGGCGAAGTTGGCGACGAGCCGCTCACCGTGCTCGGTGGCCACCGACTCCGGATGGAACTGCACGCCCCACCGCGGCAGCGTCCGGTGGCGCACGCCCATCACCACGCCGTCCTCGGCCCACGCCGTCGCCTCCAGCTCCGCCGGCAGCGGCTCCGACACCGCCAGCGAGTGGTAGCGCACGCCGGTGAAGTCCTGCGGGATGCCGGCGAACAGCCCCTCGCCGCGGTGGCGGACGGTGCTGAGGTGGCCGTGCCGGGGCACCGGCGCCCGCCGCACCCGGGCACCGGCGGCCAGGGCTATCGCCTGGTGGCCCAGGCACACGCCGAGCACGGGCAGCGCCGAACGGGCGAGCAGCCGCGCGGCGAGGCCCAGGTCGCGGGCCCGCCCCGGGTGCCCGGGGCCGGGGGAGACCACCAGCGCGTCGAAGCCCTCCGGGTCGACGCGCCGCAGCGCCGGGTCGTCGTTGGCCAGCACCAGCGGCTCGGTGCCGGTCGTGCGGGCGATGAGCTGGAACAGGTTGTGGCTGTAGGAGTCGTGGTTGTCCACGAGCAGGGTGCGCATGGGGGGCTCCAGGACGGGGCGTCGGACGGGGCTGCCGGAGGGGGAGGGGGGTCAGTGGCCCATCGCCAGCCCCCCGTCGGCCGGGACGACGGCGCCGGTGACGTACCCCGCGCCCTCGGACGCGAGGAAGGCGATCAGCGCGGCGACCTCCTCCGGGCGCCCCGCCCGGCCGAGCGGGGTACCGGCGAGGATCGCCTCGCGGCGGCGCGGCGGCAGGTCGGAGGTGAGCGCCGTGTCGACGAACCCGGGCAACACGACGTTGCACGTCACCCCGCGCGGGCCGAACTCCCGCGCCGCGCTGCGGGCCAGACCGGTCAGACCGGCTTTCGACGCCGCGTAGGCGACCTGCCCCGCCGTGCCGAGGACCGCCGCGACGGACGAGACGAGGACGAGCCGCCCCCACCCGCGCGCCGTCATCGAGGGCGCCGCCCGCCGCACGACGCGCCAGGAGCCGGTGAGGTTGGCGTCGACGACCTCCCGGAACGACGCCTCGCCGGTGCGGTGCAGCAGCCCGTCCCGGCGGACGCCGACGCCCGCGACGACGATCTCCACCGGGCCCTGCCGTGCCTCGGCGGCGGCGAACGCGGCGTCCACCTGTCCGCCGTCGGTCACGTCGCAGCGCACCGCGGGGAACCCGCCCGGCCCCGGTCCGTCCGCCGGCACGCCCCGGGCGGCGACGGTCACCCGGTGGCCGCGGGCCGCCAGGGCGTGCGCGGTCGCCAGGCCGATGCCGCGGCTGCCGCCGAACACCAGGGCCGAGCGGCCCGCGGTCACGTCCCGGTCGGTCACGGCGAGGGCACCGCCTTCTCCAGCGGGCGCAGGGCGTTCAGCGCGACGGCCTCCAGTTCGGGGTGGAGCGCGGCGGCGCGGGCCAGGACCTGGCCCGGCCCGGTGTCGAGCACGGTGGTCACCCCCGCCGCGACGAGGGTCCGCATGGCGTCGGTCCAGCGGACCGGCACGGACAGCTGCTCCAGCAGGTCCGCGCGGATCTCGCCGGTGTCGCGGGTCGCCCGGCCCGTGCTGTTGAGCAGGACGGGGACGGCCGGCCGCGCCAGGGGCACGGCGGCCAGCCGCGGCGCCAGCGCCCGCTGGACGGGCTCCATCAGCGGCGAGTGCGAGGCGACGCCCGCCGCCAGTTCCCGCACCCGCACCCCGTCGTCACCCGCGCCCTCCTCGGCGGCGCGGGCCCCGACCCAGCGCACGGCGGCCGCGTCACCGGACACCACCGTCTGCCGGGGGCCGTTGAAGCACGCCGGCACCACCACGCCCAGCCCCTCCGGGCAGGCGTCGCACCACGCGGCGACCCGCTCCGGCGGCACCCCGCCCACCGAGGCCATGAGGGCCGGCCGCGACCTGGTCTGCTCGCCCATCAGCCGGGCCCGCCGCGCCACCAGGCGCAGCGCGTCGTCGCGGTCGAGGCAGCCCGCCTCGACGAGCGCCCCGAAGTGCCCGAGGCTGTGGCCGCCGACGAAGGCGGGCGGCGCCCACCGGTGACCCAGGTGCGCCCGCAGCGCCGCCGCCGCGGCGAGCCCGGTCGCCACGATCGCCGGGTGGGAGACCTCGGCGGCGGCGAGCTCCGCCGGCTTCCCCTCCCGGCACAGCCGCTCCAGGTCGAGCCCGGCTGCCTCCCCCGCCCTCTGCAGCACCTCCCGGGCGACCGGGAAGGAGCGGCACAGGCGGTGCGCCATCGCGGGCAGCTGCGAACCGGCGCCCGGCAGGAGCAGCGCGTACCGGCCGCGGGAGACGGCGTCGGCCACGGTCGTCGTCACGCCCCGTCCTCCGCTCCCCGGCCCGCGCCGGCCTCCCGCCACAGCCGTGCCGCGTGCACCTTGCCCGTACCGGTGCGGGGCAGTTCGTCCCGCAGGTGGAAGCGGGTGGGCACCTTGTACGAGGACAGGGCGCGCGCCAGGTGCCGGCGCACCACCGCCTCGGTCACCCCCGGGTCGACGGCGACGAACGCCGCGAAGCGGTCGCCGTGCCCGGGGCTGCCCTCCGGCGGCGCCGACACCCAGCAGTCGCGCACGCCCGGCACCCCGCGCACGGCCGCCTCCACCTCGTCCGGGTCGACCTTGCGGCCCGCCACGGATATCCGCCGCGTCGTGCGCCCCTCGACGACGACGTGGCCGGGGGAGGGGAGGCGCCCGCTGTCACCGGTGCGGAACCAGCCGTCGACGTGCGACGCCGCGGCGAGCTCCGGCAGGCCGAGGTAGGTGACGGGCCCGGAGCCCGCCTGGCGCAGGTACAGCTCGCCGCGCGCCTCCGGGTCCGGCGCCGCGACCCACGTGCCGTCAGGGGCGCGCAGCCGCGCCGTGACGCCGGGCACGAGGCGCAGCGGACCGCCCGGCGTGCCGGTCGCGTACGCGATCTGCCCGAACTCCGTCGAGCCGTACTGGTCGCGCAGCGCCACCCCCGTGGCGGCGCGCCAGGCGGCGGCAGTCGCGGCGGGCAGCGGCTCGCCGGCGCTGACGCAGACCCGCGGCGCGGACGGCGCGAGCGGTTCCCCGCCGTCGAGGAGGGCCCGGTACAGGAACGGCACGCTCTGCACGACGGTGGCGCGGCTGTCGCGCAGGGCGCGCGCGAGGGCCGCCGGCGCCGCCGGGTGCGGCGCGAGGACGAGGGTGGCGCCGGTGAGCAGCGACGGCAGCAGGGCCACCCCGAACGCGTACGCGTGGTGCAGGGGCGTGGTGCACAGGATCCGGTCGTCGCCGCGGTAGCCGGCGAGGGAGGCGAAGGCGGCGGAGTTCGCGAGGGCCACCCCCCAGTG
The DNA here is from genome assembly GCF_020873895.1 of Streptomyces sp. DH12. Taxonomy (GTDB): domain Bacteria; phylum Actinomycetota; class Actinomycetes; order Streptomycetales; family Streptomycetaceae; genus Streptomyces. The sequence continues at coordinate 21,747 of NZ_JAHWGT010000001.1, forward strand.
CTTGCGCACCACCTTGGGCCGCCCGCCCGTCCCCGAGGTCACCAGCGCCAGGTACGGGGCCGGCGCGGGACCTCCGGTCGAGCCCGGGCCCCCGGCCGGAGCCGCGTCCTCGGCGCGCCCGGCGTCCTCGGCCGCAGCCGCGCCCCCGGCGTGCCCGGCGTCCTCGGCGCGGCCCGCCTCCCCGGCGGCCACCGGGGTGTGCCACCCCGTCAGCCCGGCCAGGGCCGCCACCTGGCCGCGCTCGGCGTCCGTCGCCCGCGCGTCGTACAGGACGACCTCGCGCCCCTCCGCGGCCGCCGCGAGCAGCGTCACGAGCGTGTCGGGGTCGTTGCGCGCGAGGACACCCGTCCGGCTCCCCGGCGCCTGCCCGTCCTCGCGCACGCGGGCCCGGGCCCGCGTGACGCGCGCGGCCAGCCCGGCCCAGGTGAGGACGGTGCCCCGGTGCTCCACCGCGGCCCGCCGCGGGGTGGCGGCGGCGCGGACGGCCAGCAGGGCCGCCGGCGCGGCGGTCGCCGTCGTCGCGGTCACGCGGTGCCTCCCGGGCCGCCGGGGCGGAGCACGAGCCGGGAGCCGCCGCCGTGGAGTTCGGCGGGGCCGACCGGGCGGCGGGCGTGCCAGTCGGCGAGCACGGCGAGCGCGCGGCTCGGGTCCGTGTCCTCGCCGCCGGTCGGCCCCACGGCCTCCCGGACGGCGGGGTGGCCGCCGCCCGGCCGCCAGTCGGTGACGCCGCCCCAGCCGCCGGCGCCGTCGAGCACCACGGCGGCGGTGCGCAGCGGTACCGGACCGGTGTCGTACGGCGTCGCCGGCGGCGGCCAGTGCGCCGCGGCCACCAGCACCCGCCGCAGCCGGCCCGAGGCGACCATCGAGGCGGCGTACCCGAGGGCGTCGACCCCGCTGGACGGCCCGGTCAGCGTGACGGCGGTGCCGTCCAAGCCCAGGTCGATGCAGAGCCGCCCGGTGAGCGAGTGCGCCGAGTAGTGCAGGAAGCACTCGGGGGCCAGCCAGCGCGGCCCCGCCGTGTCCAGGACCTCGGCGATGTACGCGGAGGTGACGGCGGTGGCCCGGTGCGAGGCGGTGACGCAGCCGAGTCCGCGCGCCTCCTCGGCGCCGATCCCCGCGCCTGCCAGCGCCTCCCGCGCGGCGGCGAGGAGTTCGGGGCCCAGGACGTCCCGGACGGCGAGCGGCGTCCTCGGCAGTTCGGCGGTGTCCCGGGGGACACGGGGCACCTCGCGCTCCACCCGGCGCACGGCGGTCGCGGCGATCCGCGCGGTGTCACGCGTCACGGCCGAACACCACCGCCACGTTGGAACCGCCCAGGCCGCACGAGAGGGTCAGCGCCGCCGACGGCGGCCGGTCGGGCTGCTTGCCGCCGAAGTCGAGGTGGTCCCAGCGCGGGTCGCGCTCCGCCGGCCCGAGGGTCGCCAGCACCTCGCCGCGGTGCAGGGTCAGTACGGTCACGATCGCCTCCACGGTGCCGGCGGCGCCCTGGCAGTGGCCGAGCGCCGCCTTGCTGCTGACGACGGGTACGAAGGGCAGGCGCTCGCCCAGCACCTCTCCCAGGGCCTCCAGTTCCGCGGCGTCCCCGTGGCGGGTGCCGGCGGCGTGCGCGTTGACGTAACCGATCTCCGCCGGGTCGGTGCCCGCGTCGGCCAGGGCCCGGCGCACCGCCTTGGCGACGCCCTCCGGGTCGGGCCGGGCGGCCTGGCTCGCCTCGTTGCTGCTGCCCCAGCCGCGCAGGTGGGCGAGCGGCGCGTCCGCGGCGCGCTCCAGGACGAGCGCGGCGGCGCACTCGGAGATGCGGATGCCCGAGCGGCGCGCCGCGAAGGGGCGGCACCCCGCGGGGCTGAGCGTGCGCAGCGACGCCAGCCCCTGGAAGGCCGTCTCCGTGACGGTGTCCACGCCGCACACCACCACCCGGTCGGCGACGCCGTCGCGCAGGAGGTCCGCGCCGACGCCGAGCGCGGTGGCGCCCGCCGCGCTGGCGTTGCCGACCTGCACCACCGGCCCGTCCCAGACGGGAGGGGCGTAGGGCTCCCAGGCGGCCCCCGGCACCGTCGTGCGCCCCTCCCGCCAGGCCCGCCAGTCGGCGGCGGACGGGAACCCGCCGTTGTCGGTGGTGCCCAGCACCAGGGCCGTGCGCACCGCCGGGTCGCGGACCGCCGTCCCGGTGCGGCGCGCCGCGTCGGCCACGGCGTCGCCGGTCGCCCGGTGCAGCAGGCAGGGCAGGCGGGCCGGATGCCCCGGCGGTGGCGCGCCGGGCCCGGTGGCCTCCTCGGGGACGAAGCCGGCGAGGTGCGCGCCGGTCCGCGAGACGTCGAAGTGCTCCACGGGCCGGAAGGCGGCGCCGCCGCCCGCGCACGCCCGCCACAGGGCGTCGGCGCCCGCGCCACCGGGCGAGAGGACCCCGACACCGGTCACGGCGACGGCGGGGCCGCTCACCGCGCCTCCCCGGGCAGCGAGCCGTGCGCCGACAGGTGTCGGACGAGGGCGCCGACGGACTCGGCGACGTCCCACAGCTCGCCGTCGGCGATGCGCTCGACGGCGCAGTCGCGTTCCAGCGCGGCCAGCACCGTCACGACGTCCAGCGAGTCGACACCGAGATCGGTGAACCTCTCCTCCCGCGCGATGCCCCGGGCCAGGTCGGTGCCGACCCGCTCGGCCAGCCGCTCGCGCACCAGCTCCTCCAGTGCCTCGGCGGGCGCCGCCGGGCCGTCGTCGGTGTGCCGCATCCCTCTCCCCTCGGGTCTGCCCGCGTCCGCCGATGACGGGCGGGCGGCGGGCGGGTGCCTCAGCCGGCCGGCGGGCCGGCCGTCAGATCCGTGCGCGGGTGCGTGCGCACCCGGGTGCCGTGCCGGGCCGTCACGGCGGCGGCGTAGCCGGGCGCGCGGGCCGGTACCGCCCGTACCGACCAGCCCGCCAGGCGGTCCGGCGCGGCCACCGCCACGCGGCCCCCGGTGTCGACCGTCGCGTCGACGCGGGCCAGGGCGCGGCCCAGGGCGGTGCCGGTCGCCTTGGCGTAGGACTCGGCGCCCGTCCAGGCCCGCAGCAGGGCGGCCCGCCGGGCCGGGGCGGGCAGCCGGGCGAGCCGGTCCCGCTGGTCCGGGCGGAACAGCCGCGGCGCCAGCTCCTCGATGTGCTCGGCGCGTTCGGCGGTCTCCACGTCGACGCCGACCGGCCCGGCCCGGTGTCCGACGGCGACGGCGACGAGCGACCCCGAGTGCGCGACCGACAGGGCCCACCCGGCGTCACCCGCCGCGCCGCCGTACCCGTCACGGTCGCCACCGCCGTGGTGCGCGGTGAGCCGGACCGGGCCGTGGCCGGCCCCGCCGCACCCCGGGCAGCGCGCGGTGAGGGACACCCGCCCCGGCGGCACGCCCAGCCGGTCCGCGAGCACCGAGCGCAGCAGTCCGCGGGCCACGGTGAACCGCGCGGCGGCCGGGGCCGGCAGCCGGGCGGCCCGGTCCCGTTCGGCGGCGTCCAGGAGCCCGGCGCAGCGGTGGACGGCCGCGGCACTCACCAGGGCCTGGTGCACGTCGACGCCGGGGCGGGCCGCGGGCGTCACGGCAGCGCGCTCTCGTCGAGCCGCTCCAGGATCTCCCGGACGGTCTCCTCCGGCTCCTGCCCGCCCGTGTCCAGCCACAGGCCGATCCGCGCGGTGTCCCGTCGGAACACCCGGTCCAGTTCGCGCGCCCCCCACCCCGGCCCGTCGTACGCCTGGTGGGCGCGGCCCGCGTCCCGGCGCAGCACCGCCTCGGGGCCGGGCGCCAGCACCACCACGTGGCACGGCCGCACGTCCGCGAGGAGGCCGGTGAACCGTTCCAGGTACTCGCCCAGCAGGTTGTCCTCGGCGACCACCGTGAACCCCTCGGCCGCGTACGAACGGGTCAGCAGCGCCAGGTGGTTCAGCCGCAGGCCGTACTGGCGCAGGGCCTCCGGGGAGGGGTCCGGCGCCATCTCCGCGCGGCCGGTGACCACCATCCGGCGCAGCACGTCGCCCTCGATGAGGACGGCGGGTTCGAAGCGGCGCGCCAGCAGGGCCCCCACGGTGGACTTGCCGCTGCCGGGGATGCCCGTCACGACGACGACGCGGGGCCCGGCCGGGGGGCGGGCGGTCACCGGGCGGCGCCGGCGGGGGCCGTCTCGGGCTCGGCCAGACCGGTGCCGTGGTGGACCTGCCAGTCCAGCGGCCGGTCGCGCAGCGCCATCAGCTCCACCAGCAGCCGGTTGCCGACCGGTTCGACCTTCTGGAAGACCCGCTTGACCGCCTTGGTGCCGGTCGGGCCCAGCGCGTCCGGCAGGTACTGCTTGATCTGCTCGAACAGCAGCCACTGGCGGCCCTTGCGGTTCTTGGCGACCCGCTCCACGTAGCTGGGCTTGATGCCGTACTTGGCGGCGAAGTGCTTGAGCGTCTCCGCCGTCCAGGCGTCGCTCCAGCGGAGCATGAAGTACGGCAGGTCGGTGAGGGCGAAGGGCGGCGGCATCCGGTAGGTGATCACGGACTTGGGCTCGAACCACACCGAGCCGCCCGCGTCGAGGACGCGCCGGCTGAAGTCCAGGTGCTCACGGGTGGTCAGCAGTCCCTCGTCCATCCCGCCGACCTGCTCGAACACCGAGCGGCGCACGAGGGCGCAGTGGAACTCGATGATGTCGCACGCCTGGCGGCGCAGCGCCTCGTCGGGCAGCTCGGAGACGTGCTTCATGAAGTACCGCTGGGTCTGGGTGAAGTCGCGGGTGCCCCACACCCCGGTGAACTCCATGTCCCCGCCGGCCATGTGGACCGTCCGCTCCTCCAGCGGCCCGTGCAGGTAGAGCGGGCCGACCATGGCGGCCTTCTCCTCGTCGGCGCAGGCGATCAGCGGTTCCAGCCAGTGGGGCGTGTACTCCACGTCGTTGTCGAGGAAGACGACGTACTCGCCCTCCGCGTAGCGCAGCCCGATGTTGCGGGCGCAGTTCGGCGAGACGTACTTGTTCACGCGGACGGCGGTGAAGCCGTGGACGTCGCTCAGCCGGCGCAGCCGCTCCCAGCGCTCCCGGGGGGAGTTGACGTCGACGTACACGACCCGGCAGGGGACGTCGGTGTGGGCGTGGAAGCTGCGGAGGGACTCCTCGGCGTAGGAGAACCGCTCGCGGCTGGTGATGATGGCGGTGACGCGGGGCGAACCGGGCGAGCTGGGCGAGTTCATGGGGTGTCTCCCGTTCGGGTGCGGGCGTCGGGGCGGCCTGTGGCCGGCCGGGACGGCGTCATGCGGGCCGTGCCGTGATCAGTGCGTAGTGGCCGTACACCGGGGTGGCGGCGCAGTCGTCGAAGCCCGCCTTCGCGAGGAGGCCGGCCAGCTCGGGCAGCGTGCGCAGCCGGCCGCCGGTCATCACCGCCAGGGCCAGCGAGTAGCCGGCGACGGTGGGGGAGAGGCGGGCGGCGTCGTCGGGCACCACCTGGTGGACCAGCAGCCGGCCGTCGGCGGACAGGCAGGCGCGGGCGCGCTCCAGCAGGGCCCCGCACCGTTCGTCGTCCCAGTCGCTGAGCACGTCGGCGAAGAGCACCCGGTCCTGCCCGCCCGGCCACGGCTCGGCGAACATGTCACCGGCGCGCAGCCGGACCCGGTCGGCGAGGCCCGCCCCGGCGATGAGCCGGTGGGCCTCCCGCTCCACGACGGGCAGGTCCAGCACGGTGGCCCGCAGGTGCGGGTTGCGGCGCGCCAGGGCCGTCGCGAAGGTCCCGACGCCGCCGCCCACCTCCAGCAGCGTCCCGCACCCGGCCAGGTCCAGCCGGGCGGCGAGGGCGGCGGCGGGCGCGGCGGAGTGGGCGTGCATGGCGCGGGCGAACCGCTCGCCGTGGCGCGGGGACCGCTCGTGGGTCTCCCAGATGCCCTTGCCCCGGTAGCCCTGCGGGCTGCCGGTGGTGACCAGGGCGCGTACGGCGGCGCACCGCTCGTCCCAGCCGAGCCCGAGCATCGGCCCCCAGTAGGGCGCGGTGCCCGGCAGCAGGAACGCGCGGGTGGACGGTGTCGGGTGATACCGGCCGCCGAGCACCGAGAGGTACCCGAGGGCGGCGAGGAACTCCAGCAGGACGGAGGTCGCGTGCCGGTCGAGACCGCGTGACGCGGCCAGTTCGCCGGCGCCCGCGGGGGACTCGTCGAGCGCCGCGAACAGGCCGAGGCGGTCCGCGGCCGCGACCGCCGGCAGCCGGTACTGCGCCATGAAGGTGTCCATCAGCAGCCGGTCGTCGGGGGCCGCGGCGTCCGTGTCGGCGCCCGGCGGCGGACCGCCGTGGGCGGTGGCGGCGGATGCGGTCACCGGGCCTCCGCGGCGGCCTCGGACACGCGGGCGGCGAGCACGTCCACGAGGTCGCCGACCGTGGTGTACCGCAGCGGGTCGATGTCGTCGTTCTCGAAGGTCAGGTCATGCTTCTGCTCGAAATGCGTGAACACATAGGCCAGGGTGATGGAATCCAGTCCGAGCTGACTCATGGGGTCTTTCTCGGCGAGATCCCCGGCCACCTCGTGCGGCGTTTCGCACTGCTCGACGAGAACCGTGCGAACCTCGTCGAGTATGACCGTACGATCCGCTGCTCCGGTGCCGTTTCCGCTGCTCATGGCCATGCTCAGCTCCTCTGTTCGCGGTGTGGCGACGCGGGATCCAGGCCACACGTTAAGTCGATCAGTCGTCACTGTCAAACGTTTGCCAAAAGGTATCGACAATGCTTCACGGAACATTCAGGGAATGCGGACCCGACCGTGCGGCCCCGGGTTTTCCGGAGTGTTTTCCGCAAGGTTTCCGCAGGTGTTTTCCCCGGGTTGTGGCGCGCTGGGCGCGAGACCGCCCGGGTGCCTCAGGCGAAGGACAGCGCGGGCAGGGGCCGGCCCTCCCCGAAGCACCACTGCGCCTCGCCGCGCAGCCGCCGCACGAGCCGCGTCCCGTCCCCCGCCGCCGTCGGCCGTCGGGCGCCCGCGTACCGGCACAGGGCGCCGAGCAGCTCCTCCAGCGCGTCCGCCAGCACGGCGATCTCCTCGTGCGCCATCGCGTACACCCCCTCGGAGCGGAACCGGTGCAGCCCCAGCAGCAGCAGTCCCAGCTTCTGGGCCCGGGCCGCCGCCGCGAGCGCCGCCGCCGACACCTCGCCCGTACGCGGGTCCTCCGCCCCGGCCAGCGCGTGGCCCAGCAGGAACAGCTGCGGCTGCACGTCGCCGAGCACCCACACGTCCATGCCCTTGGCCAGCAGCAGCGGCAGCCGCGCCCCCGACCACACCTCGCCGTGGAAGGCGCGCAGCTCGGCGACGTCCTCGGCGAGGGGGGCGAGCGAGGCCGGTACGAGGCCCTCCGCCAGAGCCTCCGGGCGCCGGTCGTCGGGCGGGGCGATCCGCTCGACCACCGCGTACCGGGTGCACGCCTCGGCCAGCGCGTCCGTGACGGGCAGGACCCGCCGGTGGCCGTGCTCGGCCGGGGCGTCGGTGTCCAGCAGGTGCAGCCCGTCCGCGTCCAGCCGGTGCGCGAGGACCATGTGGTGGTGGTAGTGCTCCCTGCCCTCGTGGTCGTCGCCCGGCCAGTGGTGCCCGTCCGGCATGAGCACCACCGGCCGCCCGGCGCGCAGGAGTTCGGCCACCCGCGGCCACTGGCGCCGGCCGGCACCGATGTCCGCCAGGTGCCAGCGGACCGCGCAGGCGGGGAACTCGCTCGCCGGGCCGTACCACTCGCCGCGCCGGACCAGGTCGAGCGGGACGGCCAGGCCGCGCGCCACCGCCCCGGCCCCGTACCCGTGGTGCATCAGGACCGCCTCCACCGAGCGGAGGAAGCACCCCAGCCCGTCCAGGCCGATGTTCTTCCAGCCCAGCGCGTTGGCGGGGTCGAAGCCGTAGGGGCGGGTGCCCTCGGCGGTCGCGTCGGTCACGTCGTCCTCCTCGTGTTGCGCAGCACGGTGGCCATGATCGTCAGGGTCGGGTTGTGCGCCCCGGAGGTGGGGAAGAGGCCGCCGTCGGCGACGAAGACGTTGTCCAGCGCGTGCATCCGGCCCACGCCGTCCGTGACGCCGGTGCGCGGGTCGTGGCTCATCCGCAGCCCCCCGAGCGTGTGGAAGTTGCCGGGCACGGCGCCCGGCTCGCGCGGGAAGGCCCGGGAGCGGGTCTCCGGCACCGCGGCCACCGCGTCGGCGCCCGCCGCGCGCAGCAGCTCGGCCAGGCGCGGCAGGTAGAAGCGCTGGGCGGCCAGTTCGTGGGCGTGCGGCGCCCAGGAGATCCGCGGCACGGGCACCCCGAGCCAGTCCCGCACGGTCGGGTCGAGCGCGACGCGGTTCTCCCGCTGGGAGACGTCCTCCCCGTGCATCTGCACCCCCAGCAGCCGGTCCCGCAGGGGGCTCTCGCGCATCAGCCGCCGGAACGCGCGGCCGTACGGAGTCCCCGCCAGCCTCGGCAGGAGCCGCCGGTACAGGTGGCCCTCCTGCACGGGACCGGGCTGCCCCCCGCCCAGCTCCACCACCCCGCCCCGCAGGTACGCCAGCCCCGCCGCGCGGGCCGCCCCGCGGGCACCCGGGTGGTCGGGGTCGGCGAAGTCGTCCAGGGCGTGCGTGATGTTCCGGCCGCGCGCGGAGCGCACCCGCTCGCCGAGGAACAGCCCGTAGGCGACGGAGTACCAGTGGAACATCAGGTGCCGCCCCAGCAGCCCCGACGGGTCGGGCAGCCCCGACAGCAGCGCCAGCCGGCAGCTCTCCACGGCCGACCCGGCGAGCACCACCCGGTCGGCGGGCAGCTCGGCGCGGCGGCCCGCGGCGTCCGCGTAGACGACCCCGCGCGCCCGCCGCCCGCCGTGCCGCACCTCGACGGCCGTGGCCAGCGGAACCACCCGCGCCCCGGCGAGCACGGCCCGGCGCAGGGCGGACAGGGCGCTGCCGCGCGACTGGTTGGGGCAGCCGTAGCCGCAGCAGGCCCCGCAGTCGGTGCACGCCGGACGCCCGCCGTACGGGCGGGAGTTGGCGGCCATCGGCAGGGGGTAGGGGTGCAGACCCAGCGTCCGCGCGGCCTCCGCGACCCGTACCGACGAGGTCTGGTCCGGGCCCGGCGGCATGGGGAAGTCCCGCGCGCGCGGTGAGTGCCGCAGCGTCACCGCCGGCAGCGCGGCCCGGTCGCCCTGCACGCCGAGGAGCGCCTCGGTCTCGTCGTAGTACGGGGCGAGTTCGGCGTAGTCGAAAGGCCAGTCGACGACGTCGGCGTCCGGCAGCGGCCCCAGTGCCGACCGCTTGGCGAAGTCGAGGTCCCACAGCCGGGGCGTCTTGGCGTCCCAGTGCACCGAGCCGCCGCCGACCGCCGCGGGCAGGGCGTTGACGAACCCGGTGGAGGGCGGGCCCGGGAACGCGCGGTCGTCGTACACGCGGGGCTCGGCGAGCGGGTCGGGGTACTCGAAGCCCCGGACCGGGCCCTTGATCTCGTCGGTGGAGAAGGCGTGGCGCGGCGCCGGCTCCCGCAGGTCCTCGAAGTGGTCGGGGCCGCGCTCCAGGACGGTGACGTCCCAACCGGCCTCGGCCAGCACCATGGCGGCCACCGAGCCGCCCGGCCCGCTGCCCACGACCACCGCCCGCTCAGCCACCGAAGCCCCCCGAGGAGGCGAGCGCCCGGGCCGCCTCCGCGAAGTGGCGCGCGAGGACGGCGACGGGGTCGGCGCCCTCCCCCTCGTACGGCGCCACCGGGTCGGGCCCGGCGGCCGCGGGGGCGCCGACGCCGGGCAGGCCCAGCGGCGTCGGGCCGGCCTGCCGGGGCCTGCCCCGGTAGACGGGGTCGCCGTACGTCCCCTCGACGGCGTGGTCGAAGAGCAGGTCGCGGAAGGCCGCCACCCCGCCGTCGCCGAGCGCCCGGTGCCGGACCTCCACCGGGGCCGCCGCGAAGTCGCCGTCCGCGAGCCGGTCCAGCGCCGCGACCCCGGCGCGGTAGGCCCGGCGCAGAGCGTCGACGCGGCGGAGCCAGCCCACCCGCTGGGCGGGGGAGAGGGCGAGGAACGAACCGTCCGCGCGGCCGGAGGCGTACACCAGCGGCGGCTCCGCGGCGAACGCGCCGAGCAGCCGGTCGGCGTACCGGACGGCGTCGGCCTCGCGGGCGCCGGGGCCGGGCTCGCCCGGCGCGTCGGCCGGGCCCGGGACGAGGAGGGCCATCGCCTCGCGGACCACGTCCGCCTCGTGCGGGGCGAAGAACAGCCATCCCGTCCCACCCGGCGCCGACTCCCCTACCGCTGTGGGAATTTGATGGTAATCATGGTGTTCGTCCATGTTTGCCCTTCGGTCAAGGAGACCCGTATGAGTCAGTCCGGAGCCGTCGCCGCCGACAGCGCGCGGGACGCGTTCGCGCTCACCCGCCGGCTGCTCGCCACGAAGGCGCCCCGCTTCACCGGCGGACACGGAGTGGAGGTGCACAGCCTCGTCTCCTCCGACCACGTGCCGCTCTACCTCTTCGCCGCCAAGTCGCTGGCCCGCTTCTGGCCGGAGGTGACGCCGGTGGTGCACGACGACGGCACGCTCACCCCGCGCGACACCGAGCGGCTGCGCCGGCACGTGCCCGACGCCCGGATCGTCCCGCGCGCCGAGGCCGACCGGCGGGTCGAGCGGCTCCTCGCGGACCACCCCACGCTCGCCGCGGTGCGCCGCAACAACGTCCGGATCCTCCAACTGGTCGACTACTTCCTGCTCAGCGAGGCGCCCTCGGTGGTCAGCATGGACAGCGACGTGGTGTTCCTGTCCCGCCCGGACGTCCTCGTCGAGTGGGCCGCCGCCGCGCCCGACCGGCGCCCCGCCTTCCTCTACTCGCCCGAGTTCGGGTGGGAGCCGCAGGGCGTGCACTGGATAGCCGACCACCTGCCGGGCACCCCGTACGTGCCGTACATGTGCTGCGGGTTCGCCGCCGCCGACACGGCCGCCTTCTTCGACGCGGACTTCCTGGAGCGGACCCTCGCCTCCCTGCCGCGCGAGATCAGCTTCGCGCCCCGCTACGTCACGCAGATGTCGTACTCCCTGCTCGGCGGCCGGCTGGGCGGGGGGCGGACGCGCGATCTCGGCGAGCCCTACCGCTCCGGGCGCCTGGAATGGCTGCCCGCCATCGACGACCGGGTCATCTGCCACTACTTCGCGTCCCACGAGCGTTCCACCACCTTCGACAACCTGACCGAGGAAGGACCGCTGCTGGCCCGTGCCATCGGGGCGGGCGGCTGACCCCGCGCGGCCCCGCCCGGCCCTCCGGCCCCCGGGGCCCCGACCGGAGCGCCGGCCGGGGCCCCGCGGGCCCCGGCCCGTCGCCGGGCACCGGCTCCGCCGCGGGGGTCACACCGGCACCGGGCGGCCGCCCGCGTCCGCCGACGCGTAGGCCGCCTCCACGACCCGGGCCGTGTCGACGATCTCCCGGGCGGGGCCGTCCCACAGGAGGGGGTCCGCCAACACCCGCCGGAAGTCCTCGTACATCGGCGCGAACCACTCCAGGTGCGTCTGGTCCTTGCTCGGCGAGACGAGGGACCGCCGCCAGGGCCCGGCCGCCGTACGGGCCGACACCTCCCCGTCGTCGACGCGCAGCCACCCGGAGGAGCCGCTGACGGAGTAGTGGTTGGACCGCTCGCCGCTGATCCAGCTCAGCTCGATGTCGCAGCGCGCGTCCCCGAAGTCGAGCCGGAGCCGGGCCGCCTCGTCCACGGCCGACGGGTCCCCGCCGGGGCGCTCCACGTCGCAGGAGAGCTTCACCGGCGCCCGCCCGAACAGCCGCAGCGCCATGTAGACGCAGTGCGTGCCGTGGTCCAGCAGGATGCCGCCGCCCGCCAGGTCGGGGGAGCGGCGCCAGTCGGGCGCGTACCCGGGCACGCCGCGCGCGTGGCGGTCGCGCAGGACGCGGAACGTCGCGGACTCCAGCCGCCCGACCCCGCCGTCCACCGCCTCCCGCAGGGTCCGCATCAGCGGCGACGTCCCGTAGTTGTGCGACGGGAACAGCAACCGGCCCCGGGCGGCGGCCAGCGCGGTCAGCTCCCGGGCCTCGGCGCCCCGCGCCGCCACCGGCTTCTCGCACACGACGTGGAGCCCCGCGGCGAGCGCGGCCCGGGTCAGCGGCCCGTGGAAGGCCGGCGGCGTACACACGTCGACGACGTCCACCGCCGGCCCCCCGGGTGCCGTCAGCTCGTCGAGCGAGGCCAGGACCCGGCCGTGCGGCAGCAGCCGGGCGGCCTGGGCCCGCCGCTCCGGCGACGGGTCCACCACGGCGGCCACCTCCGCGCCGGGCACGGAACCGTACCCGCTCAGCCGGGCCCCGCCCGCGGTCCCGAAGCCGACGACGGCCACCGCGACCGTCGCCCCCCGGCCGACCGGGACGGGCGGCACGGTCCGCGCCGCGCCCCCCGCGCCGCCCGCACCGCTCAGGACATTCGCGCCCCCGGCGTCATCCGCGCCGCTCCCGCCGATCGCCGTGCCGCTCATGCCGCTCCTCCCGGGGCCGCGACGGGCGGGCAGGGCCCGCCGGCCTCGACCAGCTCCCCGTGCACGGCGGGGGCCGCCGCCACCAGATGGCCGAGGCGGGGCGTGAACGGGCCGCCGCCCCAGCCGGTGACGACCCCGCCGGCCTCCGCGACCAGCAGCGCCCCGGGCACCGTGTCCCACACCCCGATGCCGAACTCCAGATAGCCGTCGTACGCCCCCGACGCGACCCGGCACAGCCCCGTGGAGGCGCTGCCCGGCTCCCGGATCTCGAAGCCGGCGTTGAGCAGCCGGTCGGCCACCGACCGCTGGCTGCCCCGCACCACGCCGTCGGTGCCGAACCCCGTGCCCACCAGAGGTCGTCCGCCGGGCGGGGCCGCGGGCAGCCGCAGCGGCACGCCGTCGCGGTACGCGCCCTGGCCGGCCGCCGCCCGGAAGACGGTGCCGGACTCGGGCAGCCGGATCAGCGACAGCAGCGTGCGGCCCTCCACGACCAGTGCCAGCGCCACCGCGTAGTCGGGCAGCCCCCGCAGGTAGTTGGTGGTGCCGTCGAGCGGGTCGACGATCCACGTCGGCCGGCCGTCGCCGGGCCCGACCGGGTCGCTCTCCTCGGAGACGATCCCGTACTCCGGCGTGTACGCGCGCAGGATGGCGAGCGCGTGGTGCTCGGCCGCCAGGTCGGCGTCGCTCACCGGCGCGTCGCCCTCCTTGGTGCGCACCGCGACGCGGGTGCCGCGCCGGCGCAGCAGCTCCCTGGCCGCCACCGCCGCCGCCTGGGCCGCCGTCGCGGTGAGGCGGTCGAGGTCGAGGACGGCGCTCACCCCTCGCCCCCGGTGGCGCGCAGCAGGGTCTCGCGGATGATCCCCACGGCCGTCTCGGCCTGTTCCCGCCCGAGGGTGAGCGGCGGGTACAGCCGCAGCGTGTTGCCGCCGAGCATGACGAGGACGCCCGCCTCCATCAGCTGCAGGTAGACCCGCTGGACGACGCTCTTCGGCGCCGGCTCCCGGGTCGCCTTGTCCGCCACCAGCTCGATGCCGAGGGCGAGCCCCGCGCCGCGCACGTCGCCGACGAGCGGCGCGAGTTCCACCAGGTCGGCCAACCGGTGGAGCATCTCGCGGCCGCGTTCGGCGGCGTTCTCCACGAGCTTGTCGTCGGTGAGGACGGTCGTGGTCGTGGCGACGGCCCGGCACGCCATCGGGAAGGCGCCGAAACTGGAGGAGCTGGCGCTGGGCTCGGAGAAGGGCGCCGCCGCCATGGTCTCCCGGGCGGCGATCACCCCGGTGACGGGGTAGCCGCCGCCCATGCCCTTGCCGACGGTGAGAACGTCGGGCCGGGCCTCCTCGTGCTGGTAGGCGAAGGCGGCGCCGGTGCGGCCGAAACCGGTCATCATCTCGTCCGCGACGAGCAGCGCGTCGAACTCCCGCGCCACCTCGCCGAGGGCGGTGAGGTAGCCGGGCGGCGGGACCACGTTGCCCGACCGGCCCTGCACCGGCTCCACCACGATCGCGGCGAGCGCCCCGGTCGAGTTCTCCTTGATCACGTCGCGGGCGTGCTCCACGCAGGCGAAGCCGCAGGAGGGCGCGGTCAGTTTGAACGGGCAGCGGTAGCAGTTGGCGTACGGGGCGGAGAAGTACCCCGGCGGCAGCGGTCCGAGCCCCGAGCGCGCGCCCGCGGTCAGCGCCAGGCTCCCCATCGTCTTGCCGTGGAAGCCGCCCCAGAAGGAGAGGAACTCGTGCCCGCCGGTGACGGACTTGGCCAGCCGCAGCGCCGCCTCCACCGCCTCGGTGCCGCCGCTGTACAGCTGGACGGTGTCCAGCTCCTCGGGCAGGAAGTCGCGCAGCGCCCGCACCATGTCGAGCCGGGCGGGGCTGCCGAAGGCGCCGGCCGTGGCGCGGGTCAGCTCCTCGGCGAGGGCCGCGGTGAAGCGCGGCTCCGCGTGGCCCAGGGAGTTCACGCCGCCCGCGCCCTGGAAGTCGATGAGGCGGTTGCCGTCGACGTCGACGAGTTCGGCGCCGTCCGCGGCCGCCACGCACAACCGCGACAGCAGCATGACCGCCTGGAGGCCCGGCCCGATCACCTCCTGCTCCTCGGCCCAGTGCGCCTCGCTCCGGGTCCGCGGGCGCAGCATCCCCCACCCGTGGTCCGCGCCGGGCGCGCCGCTCCCCGGCGGCACGCCCGGCAGGTTCCCGTCGTCGGTCATATCGCCCCGTTCCCCTTCCGCCGTTCCCCGTCCCGGGGCAGCCGGCCGTCCGCGGCGAGCGCCTCGAAGCCGCGCCGCGCCGCGCCGACCGCCGTGTCGATGTCGTCGTCCGTCATCGCCGCCGAGACGAACCAGTGGTGGTTGGGGTGGAGGAAGACGCCCTCGCGGATCGTGGCCGCGTAGAAGGATCGTTTCGCCCGCTGGTTGTCGTCCTCGTCGCCGAAGGCGAAGTCGAGGAACGGCATCGGCGGGTGGCCCACCACCTCGATCGGCGCCCCGAACTCCTCCACCAGCGCCGCCAGTCCCGCCTGGAGCCGCTCGCCCATCAGCCACACCCGCTTCAGGTGGTCACCGGAGCGCAGCTTGCGGACGGTGGCCAGGGCGGCGGCCATCGCGTCGGCGTTGGCGTAGTAGGTGGACGAGATGTGCACCGAGTCCAGGGTCCGCAGCACGTCGGCCCGCCCGGTCAGCGCCGAGATGGCGTACCCGTTGGCGAAGGCCTTGCTCAGCGTCACCAGGTCGGCGGTCACGCCGTAGTGCTCCTGGGCGCCGCCGAGCGCGATCCGGAAGCCCGACCTGATCTCGTCGAAGACCAGCAGCGTGCCGTGTTCGCGGGTCAGCTCCCGCACGCCCTCCAGGAAGCCAGGCGCGGGGCGCTCCACCATGAACGGCATCATCACCAGGCAGGCGATCCGCCCGGGGTGCCGCTCGAAGACCTCCCGCAGCGAGTCCAGGTCGTTGTAGGTGAAGGTGTCGACCAGGGCCCGGCTGACGGCCGGGATGCCGTGGTCCCACTGCGCGCACCAGTCGTGCCAGCCGTTGTACCCCCAGCGCACCACCCGGTCGCGGCCGGTGAACGCGCGGGACAGCCGCACGGCCGCGGCGGTCGCGTCCGAGCCGGTCTTCA
Organism: Streptomyces sp. DH12; assembly: GCF_020873895.1. Lineage (GTDB taxonomy): Bacteria > Actinomycetota > Actinomycetes > Streptomycetales > Streptomycetaceae > Streptomyces. The sequence continues at coordinate 37,275 of NZ_JAHWGT010000001.1, forward strand.
GCAGCATGCCCATCTCGGCGCCCGGCACGACGTCCAGGAGCTCCTCGACGAGCTCCGTCTGCACCGGCTTCATCAGCCCGGTGGCGAAGCCGCGCCGGATCTCGCGCACCACCGCCTCGTCCACGTCCGGGTCGGCGTGGCCGAGGATGACGGTGCCGTACGACAGGAAGAAGTCGAGGTACTCGTTGCCGTCGACGTCCCAGAAGCGGGCCCCGTGTGCCCGGTCGGCGAAGACCGGGTAGTGGCCCTCGATCATCTGGTCGGAGGCGATCACCTTCTTTCGCTTGGCGGCCAGAGCGTCGATCCGCTCGGCCCGGCGGTCCAGTGCGAAGGAGCGGTCCAGACCCAAGGGTCTCCCTTTCGTCGAGAGCGGCGGGGCGTGCACCCCGGGGAGGGGCGGGCGGCGAGGGGAGGGGACTTCAGGCCCGGGCCGCCCGCACCCGGTCGAGGAGGTCGGTGGTGCGGTGCCGTACGCCGGCGAGGTCCCCGCCGTGCAGCGCGTCGCCGACCAGCGGTCGGCCCAGCGCCGCGGCGTGGGCGCCCGCCGCGAAGTAGTCGACGAGGTCGTCGGCGGTGATGCCGCCGGTGGGCACGAGGGGGATGTCCCCGAAGGCCATGGTCAGCGACGCCAGGTACGCCGGTCCGCCCAGCCGCGCCGGGAACAGCTTCACCAGCGCGGCGCCGAGCCGCCACGCCTCCATCACCTCGGTCGTGGTGAAGGCGCCGCACACCACCGGCACGCCCAGCGCCCCGGCCTCGTCCAGGACGTCCGGCAGCACGCCGGGGGTGAGCAGGTAGTGCGCCCCGGCGTCCACGGCGCGCCGGGCGGTCTCCCGGTCGCGGACGGTGCCGGCGCCCACCAGCGCGGCGCCGGTGGCGACGGCCAGGCGAAGGGAGTCGAGCGCGCCGGGGGAGGTGAGGGTGATCTCGACGGCCCGGATCCCCGCCTTGCCGAGTTCCTCCGTCACGGCGGGCACCGCGGGCGACTCGGGCTCGGTCAGCATGGCGATCAGCGGTGTGCCGGCCGTTTCGGCGGCGAGGTCGACGCGGTGCTCCCCGGTCATGGTCACCCCCGCTTCTCGAGGACGACGATCTGGCGCCGGGTCCGCCGGGTCACCGGCTTCTCGGGGTCGGGCAGCGCGCGCAGCTCCCGCACCAGGGGCGCGACCTGCTCGTCGAAGACCGCGTCGTCCACCGCCCACAGGTGGTAGAGCATGCGCTGTTCGAGGCCGGAGGCGATCTGCTCCGGGCTGTGCTCGTGGGTGGCCGCCTCCAATTCGCCGACCTCCACGGCGGTGAAGCCGACCGACTCGGCGAGCGGCACGATCCGCTCGGCGCGGTCGTCGGCCTCCGCGGTGCGGGACTGGATCTCCTCCATGATCCTGCTGACCGGGTGGTCGTCGAAGAGGATCATGCCGGGGACGACGACGTACCGCCCGCCCGGCTCCAGCACCCGGTGCACCTCCGACAGGCCCTTGCGCAGGTCGCCCACGACGTGCGTCACCCACACGCTGTACACCTGCGAGAAGGTCTCCGGGCCGAACGGCAGCGCGGTCAGCGACGCGGCGGCCACCGTGTGGCCGACGCGGCCCACCGCCTTGGTGAGCATGGAGTGCGACAGGTCGATGCCCACGACCGAGTACCCGAGGTCGGTCAGGGCGAGGGCCACCACGCCGGTGCCCATGCCCGCGTCGAGGACCAGCCGGTCCTTCGCGGTGCGCTCGGCGATGGCCGGCGCGATGCGCCGGCCGCGGGCCTCACCTCCACGCGTCTTGTCGTAGAAATCGGCGGCCGGCGAAAAGTTCACAGACGACTGCACTGTCACCCACTCACTCATGGCGGAGAAAGACGCACGGCGGCCCCGTCCGGGCAGGGCTCATTCGTGCCGGACAACTCCCGGAAATGCATTCCGGGTATTTTGTTGCGACGGGATGTCGGGGGCGGCGGTCGTCGCACGTGATGACACGTCGAGGGGGCGCGGATCCCCGGCGTGAATACCGGGCCGGGCCGCCTGCCGACGAACGCGGCGTGATCCGGTTGGCCGTTGAACCATAGTTACCCGGGGGGCTGTCGAGGCAAGCGGACGGGCCGCCTTTGGCGACGATGGTTCGGTGTGGCGCGAAAGCGACGCGTTCTTTTCCGCCGTCGGCGGCGCGCTACCGGCCGGGTCTGGACACCGGTCCGCCGTCCGTGCGGCGCACCGCCACGACGGCGGCCCGCGGCTGGGCCGCGCCCCCGTCCGGCCAGTGCGAGGCGGGCCGCTGCGGGCTCGCGCCGGGCAGTTCCCCCGGATGCTGCACGGAGACGAGCACGAAGTCGGGTCCGATCACCGGACCGCAGCACTCCGCCCCCGTCGGCACCGTGAGGAAGCGCCGCACCCGGCCGCGTTCGGGGCCGCTCAGCGGTACCACGTACAGGCCGTCGTTGCGCCCGCCCCGGCCGCTCGCGTCGGTGGCGATCCAGAGGTTGCCGTGCGCGTCGAAGGCGAGGTTGTCGGGGGAGGAGATCGCGCTGACCCGGCTCTTGTCGAAGCCGGCGTAGTACGTCCCGGGGGACTCGGGGTCGCCGCACACCAGGAGCAGCCGCCAGGTGAAGCGTTCGGCGGTCGGGTCGTCCCCGCGCTCGCACAGCTCCAGGACGTGCCCGTCGCGGTTGCCGGAGCGGGGGTTGGCCTCGTCGGGGCCGGGCAGGCCGGGCGAGCCGCGGTGGTCGTTGTTGGTGAGGGCGGCGTAGACCCGGCGCGTCACCGGGTGCGGCTGCACGTCCTCGGGCCGGTCCATCGGCGTGGCGCCCACCCGGTCGGCGGCGGTCCGGGTGAAGACGTACACCTCGTCCGCGCTCATGCCGGGCACGAAGCTGCGGCGGCCGTGCGCGAGCGGTATCCACCGGCCCGTGCCGTCGTACGCGCCGTCGGCGGGGAGCCCGCCCGACCCGTCTGCCTCCTCCGGCGGGCTGTCCCCGGTGAACCGGGCGACGTAGAGGGTCCCCGAGTCCAGGAGCCGCTTGTTGTGCGCGCGGTCCGACGGGTCGCCGCCGGGGCGCACGCGCCCGTCGGAGACGAACTTGTAGACGTACTCGAACCGCTCGTCGTCCCCCATGTACGCCACGACGCGCCCGTCGGGGGCGACCGAGACGTCGGCCCCCTCGTGCTTGAAGCGGCCCAGCGCCGTGTGCTTGACGGGCACCGAGTCCGGTTCCAGCGGGTCCACCTCCACGATCCACCCGAACCGGTGCGCCTCGTGCGGCTCGCGGGACAGGTCGAAGCGGGCGTCGTGGACCTCCCAGCCGCGCGGGGAGGGCCCTTCGGGGAAGCCGTACCGTCGCAGCCCCTCCCGTACCAGCGGATCCGCCACCCGGTCGGCGTGCGCGAACGGCATGTGGACGTTCTCCTCGCCCGACAGGACCGTGCCCCACGGCGTCGTCCCGCCCGAGCAGTTCGCCATCGTGCCCACCACGCGCGTCCCGTCCGGGTCGGCCGCCGTGCGCAGCAGCGGAGACCCGGCCGCGGGGCCGCGCACCTCGAACGGTGTGCGCAGGGTGATCCGGCGGTTCCACCGGCCGTCCACCCGGGCGCGCAGCCGTCCGTCGCGGCCCCGCTCCACGAGCACCACGGAGAGCCCGTACGCCGCCCACGCCGTCCGCACCTGCGCCTCGGTGGGGGCGGCCGGGTCCCAGTCGGGGAACATCAGCGGTTCGGTGGCGTACTCGTGGTTGGAGACCATCAGCCACCGCCCGCCGCCCCGCAGCGGGACGAGGGCGCAGTAGTCGTTGTTCACCCCGAACTGCCGCGCCTGCGCGGCCTCGGTCTGGTGGTCGAAGTCGAAGGGCGGCGCCCCTGGCAGGACCGGGTCGCCCCACCCGATGAGCACCTCGTGTGTGAACCCCGCCGGGACCGTGACGCGGTCTCCCGCGTCGGGCGGTACCGGTGTGAAGTCCCACCCGCTCGTCTCCCGTGCGCGCGGGTGGAGCCCCGATGCCGGGGTGGAGGTGGCGAGGACGGCCGGCGGCACCAGGGCGAGGGCGCCGCCGCCGAGTAAGGATCTGCGGGAGAGGGCCGCGCGCAGGACGTCGCCGAAGTAGGTATTCCCGGAGGTGTTCGGCGCGTCACGGGCGCACGCGTTCCCGCATTTGTAGGCGCAGGTGTCCGGGGGGTGCGGTGTGGGGCGGTGGGTGGCCAGGAGGGGCAGTTGCCGGGAGGACACGCCGACGTTCCTTCCTCGGGAATCTCTCAGGGTGCCTGAACTCACTTCGTCGTCAGTATGCATGAGCCCCGAGAAGGCGACAATCATGCCTTCTGGATATGCGCCGGATACGCGTGTGACGGGAACTTTCAGAGCGTGTACCAAAGAGGGAACCGGCAAGCGCGTGTGTCCGGAAATTATCGACCGCCCGCGTATTCGGCGGGCGTTGGCCCCCGGCGCGGGGGACGGCCCGGACGGCTCCCGCGGCCGGGGCGGTGGTGTCCGTCGGGGCCAGGACGGCGCGGCGACCACGGGGAACGCGCCACCCCCGCACGATCCGCCCCCGGCCGGCGGGGCGGTCGGCCGGGACCGCCGCGGGGACGGCCGTCAGGGGCGCGCGGCGGGCGCCGGGACGGCGCATGGCCTGTTCGCCTCCCACACCGGGGACCGGCTTCCCGCCGGTCCTCCCGCCCGGCGAGCGCTTCCCCCTCCGGGGCGCGAGCCGACGCGGCCGGCCCCCGCGCGACGCACGGGCCCCCACCGCGCGGGGCGGGAGGGGCCCGCGGCCCGCCGGTCGCCGCCCGCCGCCCGTCGGCGTGGACGCGGTCGACGGGCCGTCAGCCGCCCGGGCGCGTCAGGCGCAAGGCGTCCTGGTCGTGCCGGATCGTGTACCCGCCGTCGGCGTCGGTGAAGTGGCTCCGCACGTACTCCCGCACCTCGGCCCGCGCCGGCGTGCCGCCAGCCGGCGCGCCGGCGGGGACGCTGAGGTGGAAGCCCGCCACGTCCACGGTCTCCTCCAGGTCGGCGCTGCGGAAGCACGCGGGCACGGTGTCCAGGCGCACGTCCCCGACCGGGTCGGGCCCCGCCGCCAGTTCCTCCGCCAACTCCCGCAGGTCGAACCGGCTCCCCGTGAAGTGCCGGACCATGGTCATGCAGGCGTTGTCGGGCTGCTGCATCAGCACGACCAGGGTGCCGCCGGGCGCCAGCCACCCGAGGGCGCGCAGGACCGCCGCCGCCCACTGCGCGCGGGGCACGTAGTAGAGGACGTGGGACAGGAGGGCGAGGTCGGCGGCGACGTCCGGCTCGGCCTCCAGCACGGGTTCGGGCACGATCCGCGCGCCGGGGCACGCCCGCGCCAGGACGCGCCGCATGGGCTCGCTCGGTTCGATGCAGACGGTCCGCTCGAAGGACGGCGCCAGGTGCCGGGTCGTCGTGCCGTCGGCGGCCCCGATGTCCAGGAGCACGCGGCGGGCGGGCAGCGCCCGCACCACCCGGTCGAGGTAGAGGTGGGTCCGGTCCTTCTCGTCGGTCCCGGCGAGGAACCGGCCGAAGGCGTCCCGGTACGCCTCCTGCGCCGTGTGGAGGCCCCCGAGCTGTGCGATGTTCCGCGCTGACACCTGCGCGTCGTCCCTTCCTGCCGGGGTCCGGCGGTGGCGCGACCGCTCCGGCCCACCGGCCCGCTCACTGACGGTCGGTGACACACTGCCACGGCACGGGCCCGCCGACACGGAGGGGACGGGCGCGTACGGAGGCACCCGCGGGGGCGTACGGGAACCCCCCGCACACCACCCCGCCCCCGCGCCCCCCCGCCATCGTCCCCGCCGACCGGCAGCCCGCCGCACCGCCCGGCCGGCCCGAGGGGCGGACGCGTACGGATCACCGCGGCATCGCGAACTCCCGCAGCGGGGCCAGCTCGGCGGCGGTGGCGGGTCGGAGCGTGGACAGGACGTGCCGGGCACCGGCCAGATCGCCGTCCGCGCCCCGGAGGGTCACCGTGTACGCCAGCCCGTCCCGTTCGAGGCGCAGCTCCCGCCGGGCGTCGCCGTCCTCGTACGTCACCAGCAACCGCCCCCCGGCGTCGTCGGAGCAGCGCACCGTACCGCCGTACGGGACGGGGCAGCCGCGCGCGTCGACCCGCCCGGTGTCCGCTCCGGCGCGGGCCACCGCGAGGTGCAGCCCCGGCGACCCGGGCCGCTCGTACGCGACGCCGAACCCGTCCCCGCTCGCACCGAGGACCTGCAGCGCGTGCCCCCGGGGCGCGTCGCCGACGCGCAGCAACTCGCGGTCGACGCGGTGGGCGGTGAGCCAGGCGTCGAGCGTGGGCGGGCGCGAGGCGTCCCACACGGCGTACGCGCCTGCGGCCACGAGGAGGACCGCCGCCCCGAGCGTCGCCGCCCGCGCCCGCGCGCCCGGCAGGAGGGACGCGGCGGCCAGCGCGTAGCAGGCCCCGCCGGCCGCGAAGACGAGCGGGCCCCCGCGTCCGCCGGTGGACAGGTCCGCCGCGACGGCGCCGGCCGCGCCGGCCGTGCCCAGGCCGTACACGACCGCGGCCCACCGCCAGGTGCCGCGCCGCCGGCGGACGAGCGGAACGAGGAGGCGGGCCGTCCTGCCGAGGACCGCCAGCAGGGCCACGGCCGGCGGCACCACGACGACCGGCACCACGGCGAAGACCCCCCACCCCCCGGCGAAGAGGGTGAGCAGCGCCGCCTGGAAGTGCACCGCCGTGAGCACGCAGCCGACGAACCAGACGCCCGTCAGATGGACGGCGGCCGCCCCGGTCGGCGCGGGTGGGAGATGGCGGTCGTCACCGGTCGTCTCACTCATCCGAGCAGGCTAACGGCCGCCTCCGCGCCCGCCGCCGCCACCCCGTCGGAGTCCGCGCGCCCCCACCGGCGACAGGCACCGGCCGTGACCGGCACCCGCCCCGACCGGCGGCCGGCCACCCGCCCCGACGCGGCCCGCCCCTCCCCGTCGTCGGTCAGGCGGGGGACCCCCAGGCCGTCGCGAGTCCCTCCAGCCAGGCGGGCGGCAGTTCGGCCGCGTCCCACTCCTCCCGCAGTGCGGACGGCGCCGCGCCGAGGCGTTCCAGGACGGCGACGCTGGTGGGGGAGTGGATGAGCGAGTAGCGGCCGTGGACCGCGACGGAACTGCCGGGCCCGTACGTCGCGTACAGCTTCTCCAGGCGCCGGTGGTGCTCGGCGGCGAACTCCGTCAGGGACCCCGCGTACCCGGCCCGCTGCCGGGAGCCCATGGTGCCGAGGACGGCGGTGAGCACCTGGTCGGTCACCTCGGGGTCGAGGTCGGAGGGGGCGGTGAACGAGAGGTACAGGGGGACGACCGCCACCTTCGCCCGCTCCACCTCCATCCGTCCGACGGGCGGCCGGGCGTCCTGCGCGACAGCCGAGGTGTCGCGGGCGACGGCGTCCCGCAGGGCCCGCTCGGCGAGGTCGCCGAGGCGGTCGGCGGCGGCGCGCGCCCCGTCGAGCCAGCCCGACTCGTACAACGCGCCCTTCTCCGCCGGCGCGTCCCGCGCGACGCCCGCCACCTCGTCGCCCGCGAGGGAGAGGGCGCCGGCCTCGACCAGCCCCACCAGCTCCTCCGCGTCGCCGGCGTAGACCCCGGCGCGGCCGAGGAGCTGGACGAGGGTCCTCTTGGCGTTGAGGACGCTGGCCGCGTCGAGCTGCTGCCGTCGTTCTCCGGCGGCGTTCATGGGGTCCTCCTCATCGCGTGGGCGGCGCGGCCGCGCGTGCACGGAACGCTCTCTCCGCGAGTACAACGGTCGGTGGTCGCGCGGAGATCCCCACCGGGGCGGCGCGCGCACGGCCTCCCGGCGGCGCCCCCGGGTCCGCCGCCCCACCGGGCACCGGAACGACGGGGAGGACCGGGAAGACCGGGACGACCGGAAGTGATCAGAAAGGGAGAAGCGCGGGCCACCCGACCGCACCTACCCTGGCCCCCGTGGGCATCACCCGTCACCCGAAACTCTCCTCTCGCACGACGACCCGGCCACCGTCCCGGTCTTTCTACCCCGGCGCCGCCGCCCGCGGGGGACACGGCGGGGCCGGGCACGGCGGGGCGCCCACCGCTCGCAGGGATCAGGACCGACCCGCGGGGCGCCCGGGGAAGACGGCGGGCCGGCTCCGCACACCGAGGGAGACACCATGAGCAGGGCCACGAGCAGGGCCACGGCGACGGACGCCCGCCAGGACGCGCCGCACGCCGCCGACCGCCACGCCACGATCCGTGTGCACGGGGCGCGTGTGAACAACCTCAGGGACGTCAGCATCGAGATCCCGAAGAGACGGCTGACCGTCTTCACCGGCGTCTCCGGCTCCGGCAAGAGCTCCCTCGTCTTCGACACGATCGCCGCGGAGTCCCAGCGGCTCATCAACGAGACCTACAGCGCCTTCGTCCAGGGCTTCATGCCGACGCCGGCGCGGCCCGAGGTGGACGTGCTCGACGGACTGACCACCGTGATCAGCGTCGACCAGCAGCGCATGGGCGCCGACCCCCGGTCCACCGTCGGCACCGCCACCGACGCCAACGCGATGCTGCGCATCCTCTTCAGCCGCCTCGGCGAACCGCACATCGGCCCGCCCAGCGCGTACGCCTTCAACGTCCCCTCGGTCCGGGCGAGCGGCGCGATCACCGTGGAGCGCGGCGCCAGGAAGGCGGTGAAGGCCACCTTCGAGCGCACCGGCGGCATGTGCACGCGCTGCGAGGGCCGCGGCGCGGTCTCCGACATCGACCTCACCCAGCTGTACGACGACTCCAAGTCGATCGCCGAGGGCGCGTTCACCATCCCCGGCTGGAAGTCCGACAACGTGTGGACCGTCGGCGTCTACGCCGAGTCGGGCTTCCTCGACCCGCACAAGCCGATCCGGGAGTACACGGAGAGGGAGATGCGGGACTTCCTCCACCGGGAACCGACCAAGGTCAAGGTCAACGGCGTCAACCTCACCTACGAGGGGCTGATCCCCAAGATCCACAAGTCGTTCCTGTCGAAGGACAAGGAGGCGATGCAGCCGCACATCCGGGCGTTCGTGGAGCGGGCCGTCACCTTCACCACCTGCCCCGAGTGCGACGGCACCCGGCTCAGCGAGGGCGCCCGCGCGTCGAAGGTCGCCGGCATCAGCATCGCCGACGCCTGCGCGATGGAGATCCGGGACCTCGCCGACTGGGTCCGCGGCCTGGGCGGGTCCTCCCCCGACTCGCCGAGCGGCGGGTACGCCTCGGTGGCGCCGCTCCTCACCAAGCTGGGCCACACCCTCGACTCGTTCGTGGAGATCGGACTGGGATACCTGTCGCTCGACCGCCCGGCGGGCACCCTCTCGGGCGGCGAGGCGCAGCGGGTGAAGATGGTCCGCCACCTGGGCTCCTCCCTCACCGACGTCACGTACGTCTTCGACGAGCCGACCATCGGCCTGCACCCGCACGACATCCAGCGGATGAACGAGCTGCTGCTGCGACTGCGCGACAAGGGGAACACCGTGCTCGTCGTCGAGCACAAGCCGGAGGTCATCGCCATCGCCGACCACGTCGTCGACCTCGGCCCCGGGGCGGGCACCGCCGGCGGCACGGTCTGCTTCCAGGGCAGCGTCCAGGAACTGCGGACCTCCGGCAGCGTCACCGGGCGCCACTACGACGACCGGGCCGGACTGAAGGAGAAGGTGCGCCGGCCCACCGGCACCCTGGAGATCCGCGGCGCGAACACGCACAACCTGCGCGACGTCGACGTCGACGTCCCCCTCGGCGTGCTGTGCGTCGTCACGGGGGTGGCCGGCTCCGGCAAGAGCTCCCTCCTGCACGGCTCACTCCCCGCCGGCGCGGGCGCGGTGGTCGTCGACCAGAGCCCCATCCGCGGCTCGCGGCGGAGCAACCCGGCCACGTACACCGGGCTGCTCGACCCGATCCGCAAGGCGTTCGCCAAGGCCAACGGCGTGAAGCCGGCCCTGTTCAGCGCCAACTCCGAGGGCGCCTGCCCGACCTGCAACGGCGCCGGCGTCCTCTACACCGACCTGGCCATGATGGCCGGCGTGGCCACCCCCTGCGAGGACTGCGAGGGCCGCCGCTTCCAGGCGTCGGTGCTGGAGTACCGGCTCGGCGGCCGCGACATCAGCGAGGTCCTGGCGATGTCGGTGACGGAGGCGGAGGAGTTCTTCGGCTCCGGCGCGGCGGCCACCCCCGCGGCCCACCGGATCCTCGACCGCCTCGCCGACGTCGGCCTCGGCTACCTCACCCTGGGCCAGCCGCTCACCACGCTCTCCGGCGGCGAGCGGCAGCGGCTCAAGCTGGCGACGCACATGGCCGACAAGGGCGGCGTGTACGTCCTCGACGAACCGACCGCCGGCCTGCACCTCGCCGACGTGGCCCAGCTGCTGGGACTGCTCGACCGGCTCGTCGAGGCGGGCAAGTCGGTCGTCGTCGTCGAGCACCACCAGGCGGTCATGGCACACGCCGACTGGATCATCGACCTCGGGCCGGGCGCCGGCCACGACGGGGGCCGGATCGTCTTCGAGGGCAGCCCGGCCGAACTGGTCGCCGCCCGCTCGACCCTCACCGGTGAGCACCTCGCGGCGTACGTCGGCCGCTGACCGCCGGGGCGGACGCCGCCCTGAGCGGGGACATGATCCGGCCGCCCGTGTCGGTGCCGCCGACACGGGCGGCACCGGCAGGCGCATGCTGGGAGGTGGCGCACGGCTCCGCGACCGTACCCACGGGCCGTCCCGCGACCGACCACGTACGGACGACGAAGGTGGATCCTGTGCAGTTCGGCATCTTCACGGTGGGCGACGTGACGCCCGACCCGACCTCGGGGCGGACGCCCACCGAGCACGAGCGGATCAAGGCGATGGTGACCATCGCGCTGAAGGCGGAGGAGGTCGGGCTGGACGTCTTCGCGACGGGTGAGCACCACAACCCGCCGTTCGTGCCCTCCTCGCCCACCACGATGCTCGGGTACGTCGCCGCGCGCACCGAGCGCGTCATCCTGTCGACGTCGACCACCCTGATCACGACCAACGACCCGGTGAAGATCGCCGAGGACTACGCGATGCTCCAGCACCTGGCCGACGGGCGCGTCGATCTCATGCTGGGCCGCGGCAACACCGCCCCGGTCTACCCCTGGTTCGGGCAGGACATCACCCAGGGCATCCCCCTCGCAGTCGAGAACTACGCGCTGCTGCGCAGACTCTGGCGGGAGGACGCCGTCGACTGGGAGGGCCGCTTCCGCACGCCGCTCCAGGGCTTCACCTCCACCCCGCGCCCGCTGGACGGGGTGCCGCCCTTCGTCTGGCACGGCTCCATCCGCTCACCCGAGATCGCCGAGCAGGCCGCGTACTACGGGGACGGCTTCTTCCACAACAACATCTTCTGGCCCCAGGAGCACACGAGGAGGATGGTCGACCTGTACCGGCAGCGGTTCGCGCACCACGGCCACGGCACGCCCGAGCAGGCCGTCGTCGGCCTCGGCGGCCAGGTCTTCATGCGGCACGACTCGCAGGCCGCGGTACGCGAGTTCCGGCCGTACTTCGACAACGCGCCCGTCTACGGGCACGGCCCGTCCCTGGAGGAGTTCACCCGGCAGACGCCGCTGACCGTCGGTTCCCCCCAGCAGGTCATCGAGCGGACCCTCGGCTTCCGCGAGGCCGTGGGGGACTACCAGCGCCAGCTCTTCCTGATGGACCACGCCGGCCTGCCGCTGAAGACCGTGCTGGAGCAGCTGGACCTCCTCGGCGAGGAGGTCGTGCCGGTGCTGCGCAAGGAGTTCGCGGTCGGCAGGCCGGCCGACGTCCCGGCCGCGCCGACCCACGCCGCCCGGGCCGCCCGCGCCCGCGAGGAGCGGCGCTGAGCCCCCACGGTGCGGACGGCTCGGACGGCCCGTGTGCGCCCGGGGCGGCCCGCGCGTCGGCGCGCTCAGCCACGCGTCCGGCGTCGCGGTTCGCCGGCAGACGGGCTCCGGGCCTCCCCGAACGGTTCTGGTGCGGTCGCGGTACCCCGCGGTGGTGCCTCGGGGGAGGCGCGCCGTACCTCCGCCCCCTCCGCCGCGTCCGATCAGGAGGCCGGGTGAGCGGTGGGGGTCGCCCTGTGCAGCGACAGGGCGAAGGCGCAGCTGGTGAGGGTGAGGACGACGATCGGCGGGGGCGGCAGCAGGAGGACGGATATCGCCAGGACGGCCACGGAGGCCGTCAGGGCGATCCATCCGAAGGCGGTGCGCTGCCGCACGAGGGCGGGCGCGTGCCGGAGGGCCGCGAGGATCAGCAGGCCGCAGGTGACGCTGAAGAGGGCCATGGCGACGCTCATGCCGTGGAAGAGGTCCAGGACCGCGCGCTCCAGCCCCAGCAGGGTGAACGTGGACTCCCGCATCGCCGTGTCGGTCTCACTCTGCCGCGGGGTCCGGGCGGCCGACGCGGCGACGGCGGAGAGGGTGAGGTGGCCGACGCCCAGGAGGACGAGGCCGTAGGCGCCGGCGGTGAAGGGCCGGACCGGGTCCGTCCGGTGGAGGGGGCGGGTGGTGGCTGCGGTGTTCACGGTCGCTCCTTGACGTCGGTACGAATGGTGGCGGGAGTGGCGGGAGTGGCGGCCGGGACGGCCGCGGGAGCGGCGGCGCCGGGAGGGGGCTGCCAGGCGAGGACCGTGTCCAGCGCCCGCAGCGTCAGCCTCCGCGGCACGGCCCGTACGGCGAGGTCCCGGAGGGAAGCGGCCAGCGGGTGGGAGAGCCGCGCGAGTTCGCCCATGCGTCGGGAGCGGCGGCTGATCCGGGTCGTCCGGCGGTGTCTGGCCTCCGTGTAGGCGGCGAGCGCGGCCGGCACGTCGGCGGGGGGTGCGAGGAGGTGCGCCACGACGACCGCGTCCTCGATGGCCTGGCAGCCGCCCTGGCCCAGGTTGGGCGTCATCGCGTGGGCGGCGTCGCCGAGCAGGGCCACCCGGCCGGCGTGGAACCGGGGCAGGGGCGAGGCCAGCTCGTGGAAGTCGTGGTGGAGTACGCCGACCGGGTCCGGACCCTGCCGGCTCAGCCGGTCCAGCAGGGCGGGTATCGGGTCGTGCCACGCGCCGAAGCGTCGGGTCAGCTCCGCGTGGTGGTCCGTCGGCCGCACGCCGGGGGCGGTGACGGCGGTGGCGTAGACGTAGATCCGGCCGTCGGCGAGCGGGACGACGCCGAACCGCTCGCCCCGACCCCACGTCTCGACGGCCTGCGGGGTGGGCAGGCCGCTGCCGGGCAGCACCGCTCGCCACCCCGCCTCACCGGAGTGACGCAGTCCGCGGTGGCGGGGGAAGAGTTGCCGGCGGAGCGAGCTGCGCAGGCCGTCGGCGGCCAGGAGGGCGTCGGCCCGCAGGTCGCCCGCCGACGTGCGCACGACCACGGCGTCCCCCGCGTCGGTCACGCCGTCCACGGACACGCCGAGGCGGATGGAGCCGGCCGGCAGGGCCGCGGCGAGGGTGTCGATCAGCCGGCCGCGGTGCACGGCGCGCGCGGAAAGCCCGTAACGGGAGGTCATCGCGCCGCCGTCGGCTCGGCTCAGCCACCTGCCGTCCGGTGTGCGGATCCCGATCTGCCCGGGGGGTGCGCCACCGGCCCACACCTCGGCGCCGAAGCCGATCGAATCCAGGGCGCGCAGCGCGTTGGGGGCGAGCACGATGCCGGCGCCGCCGCCCGTGACGGCGCCGGCCCGTTCGCACACGGTCACCCGCCATCCGCGGCGGCTCAGGGCCACCGCCGCGGTCAACCCCCCGATGCCACCACCGGCCACGACGGCATGACGAACTCCCATGGCGACTGCCTCCCCACCCCACACCTTCGCCTCTACAGCTGTAGAGGCCGATGCGGCGCACTCTACACCTGTAGAGTGCGGGGTGTGTCCCTCCCCGACCGTCGAGCCCTGATCGCCGACGCCGCCATCAGCACCGTGGCCACCGCCGGGCTGCGCGGCCTGACCCACCGCGCGGTCGACACCGCCGCGGGCCTGCCGGCCGGCAGCACGTCGTACTACTTCCGCACGCGGAGCGCGCTGATCAGCGCCTGCTACCTCCGACTGGCCGAACTCACCGTCGCCGACGTCGACCGCTGGGAGGCGGACCACGGCCGAGGCCTGACCCCTGCCCCCGCCGCGGGCACGGACCACGTACGCCCGGAGGGCCGGGTCCACGCGGACCTGGACTCCGCCGCCGTAGCCCTGGCCGCGCTGCTGCACCACTGGCTGACGGCGGCGCGTGAGCGCCAACTCGCCCGCTTCGAACTGAGTCTGGAGGCGACCCGCCGGCCGGAGCTGCGTGCCGACCTGCGCACCGCCGGCCTCGCCGCCCGGTCCCGGGCCGCCGATCTGCTGGCGGCGCTCGGCGCTCCCCGGCCGGGACCGGCGGCGGACCTGCTCGTCGCCTGGACCGACGGCCTGCTGTACGACCGGCTCGCCGGCGCGCCGGCCGCGACCCGCTCGCTGCCGGACGTGGCCGAGCTGACCCCGGTCGTCCGGCGGATGCTCACCGCCGCGCTCTCCGCCTGACCGAGGACCGGGCCCGCAGGGCGTCACGGGCGGCGAGTGGCCGCCGGGCCCTGCGGAAACGCGCCAGGGCCCGCCCCCGTCAAGGGGCGGGCCCGCACGCGCGTTCGTACCGCGAAAGGTGCCGTGCGGTCAGCAGACCGCGGGCATGCGGTCCCAGCGCTGCTCGTCGGCCAGAGCGCCGCCACCCGGGCGCATGCCGGCCGTGTCGTCGTTCCAGCCGGTGACGACCGTGGCCTGTGCCGGGCCGGCGACGAGGGAGCCGACCGTCGGAGCGCCCGCGAGCGCGGCGGCGGGGAAGCCCTTCACGTGTGTGCGGTCCACGGGGCGCCTCACCACTGGCAGAGCGTGTCGCCGTGCAGGGGGACGCCCGTGTTGCGGCTGGTGAACGACTCGTAGCTCTTCCAGCCGCACACCTCGACGGCGAAGAGGTCACCCCTCGTCCTGATGTAGTGCTTGCCCTGGAGGTCGATCCCCTTTCGGTCGGTGGCGGCCACGATGTTGATGTCCAGCCACACGCGGTCGCCGGTGTTGTGGACCGTGCCCAGGCGGAACGAGTCGAACTTGCCCTTGTTGCCGCTGCACGCCGCCCGGCCGTTGCCGCTGGTTGTGGTGAGCAGGCAGTAGTCGGCGATGTAGTTGGTGGTCAGCGTGTCGATCCGGATGTTGTACGAGCCTGCCGCCTGCGCCGTGGGCGCGGTGGCGGTCACGAGTCCGAGGGTCGCCGCGAGGGCGGTGCCCGCCGTGAGCATCTTCCTGCCGACGCTTGTCTTCATGGTGGTTCGGTCCTTCGTGTGAGGGGGCGGGCGGGGCGCGGCGGGTGCCGGCGACCGGTCTCCTGAGCCGTCGCGGCCTCCCGGCACGCGGCGCGCGGCGCCTGCGGGACGAGGTCCGACGAATCGGCTGGTGAACGGCTTACGCGGCCACGCTGGATTCGCTCCCGGGCCGTGACGTGCCTCTCCGTGCACCGGATGGCTCCTTCCGCGCACCGGAGTGACCGGGAGGGACAGCAGCGGGCCGACGGCACCGACGCGGTCCGGGACAAAGGGAAGACGAGGGGACGAGGACGGGCGTGGCGCCCCCACCGTGTGCACGAGACGGATACCGCCGAGGGATCGGCTGGACTACTGGCGTGACGCGATAGGCCGGACGTACCAGGAGCTGACCTCCGTCCGGCTGGACATCTCCACTCCGACGGACGACCCCTACGAGGGCGCCATCCACGTCGGTCCGGTCGGCCCCCTGGGCATCGCCACGGCGCACGGCGACCCGCTGCGCGTCCACAACCCCTGCCGCCGGCCCCGGGGTCGGGCGCCGACCACCTCAACTTCTGCCTCCAGGACAGCGGCAGCCTGGTGATCGAGCAGAACCGCGAGACCACCGTCCTGACACCCGGGACGCTCACCCTCTTCGACCCGCTCCGCCCGTACCGGGTCACCTACCCCGAGCCCTTCCGGATGCACGTCTTCCGGGTGCCCCGGCGGCTGCTGACCGTGCGCCCGGCGGACCTGGCCCGCATGACGGCGGTACCGGTGGCTCCCGACTCGGACGCGGCGGCCCTGGTCATCCCCTTCCTGACGGGACTGGCCGCGCGCAAGGGGCGGCTCGCCCGGCACACAGTCGACCAACTGGCGCGCAACGCCGCCGACCTGCTCGCCACGCTGATCGCCGAGCGCCTGGACGGCCAAGCCCCGGAGACCGGCGGCGACGCCGCGGCGACCGCGCTACGGGTGCGGCTCCGGGCCTACGTCGACCGGCACCTCACCGATCCGGACCTCTCGCCGCAGAGGATCGCCGACGCACACCACATCTCGGTGCGCTACCTGCACCGGCTGTTCGAGCACGAGGGCACCACCGTGAGCCGGTGGATCCTCCGGCGCCGCCTCCAGGCGGCCCGCTCCGACCTCGGCCGCGGGGGCCGGACCGGACCGACGGTCACCGCCGTGGCCCAGCGCTGGGGCTTCACCAGCGCCTCCCACTTCAGCCGGGCCTTCCGGGCCGCCTACGGTGTGCCGGCCAGCGAGTGGCGGGCCGACCGATCGGCGCACCCGCCCGACTGACTGGCGCACCGCTCGACTGACCGGCCTCGGACGGCTCCGGAGGGGAGCGAACCGTCCGAGGCGGGCGCGGGCGACGCGCCGCCCCGGGGCCGTCGAGCGCGCGCCGCCGTTCCCCGGCGGCCCCGGGGCCGCCGGGGAACGCGGCCTTCCCGCCGCGCCCCCGACGGTCAGGCCCCTCGCGATGGCGCCCGGGGCCCTCTCCCGGTGGCGTCCCCGCCTCCCGTACAGTGGGGCCGGGCCGTGACTGGCGCTTGGGTGGAGTACCACCGGGGAGCGGCCCGGCGGGACACCGCCACCTGCCGCGCGCCTGGGCGATCAGCACACACGTCCTGTCGTCGCCCAGGAGGAACCATGTCCACGACCGCCAGTGCCCGCCTCATGGACGGCAGCGGCCTCGCCCGCCGTCTCGTCGAGGAGACCGCCGCCCGCGCCGCCGAGCTGACCCGCCGCACCGGCACCCCGCCGTGCCTGGCCACCGTCCTCGTCGGCGCGGACCCCGCTTCCGTCACGTACGTGAAGATGAAGCGCGCCCGGTGCGAGAAGGCCGGCATCCGCTCGCGCCATGTCGAACTGCCCGCCGCGACCACGACGGAGGAGCTGGTCGCCGCCGTGCGGTCGCTCTCGCAGGACCCGGAGGTGGACGGCATCCTGCTCCAGCACCCGGCGGGCCCGCACATCGACGAGCGCGCCGCCTTCGAGGCGATCGCCCCGGAGAAGGACGTCGACGGTGTCACCACCAGCTCCTTCGCGTCCATGAGCTTCGGCCTGCCGGGCTTCGTCTCGTGCACGCCGGGCGGCATCATGCGGCTGCTCGACGCGTACGGGGTCGACCCGGCCGGCAAGCGGGCCGTCGTCGTCGGCCGCAGCGCCATCCTCGGCAAGCCCGCCGGGATGCTGCTGCTGGCCCGCGACGCGACCGTCACCTACTGCCACTCCCGCACGTCCGCGGCCGACCTGTCGGCCGTGCTGCGGGAGGCCGACATCGTCGTCGCCGCGGTCGGCCGGGCCCGGTTCATCACCGGCGAGGACATCAAGCCCGGCGCCGTCGTGGTCGACGCGGGCTACAACGAGGGCAACGTCGGCGACGTCGACTTCGCGTCCGCCGCCGAGCGCGCCGCCCTGATCACGCCCGTGCCGGGTGGCGTGGGCCCCATGACGATCGCCACCCTGCTGGCGCAGACCGTCGACGCGGCGGAGCGCCTGCGCGGCACGACGACCGCCTGAAGTCGGCGCCCCGACGCGCCGGATGCCCCGACGGGCCGCGCCGGCCCGGTCGGGAGCGCCCGCCCGCGCCGGGGCGGCCCCGGCCACCCGGGGCACGCCGGCGGTGACGGGGGCGGGGCCGGGGGCGGCCACCGCTCACCCCAGGTCGTCCCCCTCCAGCAGCCCGGCCAGGACCGCCCCCGGATCGTGGCCGGCCGGACCTGCGGGCGTCCAACGGCCGTCCTCCCGGCGGTAGGGCCACCAGCGTCCGTCGCGCCCCAGGCGCAGTTGCGCGCCCGCCTCCGGCACCTCCCACCGTCCGCCGCCGAGCGCCCGCAGGGCGGGCCGCCCGCCCGCGCCGCCCGCGCGGTCGCTCCCGGCAGCACCGTCCCCGGCAGGGCCTTCCCAGGCCCGCGCCAGCAGCGCCTCGGCGCGGGCCAGCGCGTCCGGGGCCGGCGGGTGCTCCCCCTCCAGTACGGCGAGGCCCGGCGCGCCGCCGAGCCGCCACGCCCGTACCGCCGCCGCCATGTCCGCCGCGTCCCGTCCCGTGCCCTCCGCGAGTCGCGCCACCACGCCGGGCGCGGCCGCCGCGGTCGTGGCGGCGAGCCGCACGGCGTCCCGGCGCACGTCCGGCGGCCCGTCGTCCACCGGGCCCGCCGGTACCGCGCCCAGCGCCTCGGCGAGCATCCGCCGCGCCCGTACCGCCGCGTCCGCGGCCAGCACCTCCAGCGCCGCCGCGTCCACCACGTCCCCGGCCGCCTCGCCCGCAGCGCTCGTACGGCCCGGCCCCTCCGTACCGCCCGGGCCGTCCTCGCCCGTGGCGAGGGACGGCGGCTCACCGGCGTCCTCCGGTACGGGCGGCGGGCCGGGCAGCGCGGGCAGGATGCCGCCCATCGCGAACGCCTCGTCCGCCCGGACGCCCGTCGACTCCCCGGCTCCGGCGCCCGCCCCTGCGGGGGCGCCCGCCGGCGAGGTGCCGCCCGCCGTCAGCTCCGCGAGCAGCCGCCGCTCACCACGCCCCCGGACCAGCAGCAGCACGAACGGGTCCCGGTCGAGGAACCGCGCCACCTGGTAGCAGAGCGCCGCCGTGTGCGGGCAGTGGTCCCAGGCTCCGCAGCCGCACTCCGCCTCCAACTCCCCGGTGCCCGGCAGCAGGTCGACGCCGGCCGCCGCCGCGTCCTCCACGAGGTGCGGCGGCACGTCCCGGTCGAGCAGCGCGGCGACGTGGCCGGCGCGGGCCGCCGCCGTGACCGCGAACCGCTGCCAGTCCCCGTCCGGCAGCCGCGGGACGAGGACGTCGGCACGGTGGGCGGTGCCGTCGCGGTCCGTGACCACCGCGGTGATCCGGCCGGGTCGGACGGTGACGGCACCGACCGCCCCGGCGCGCGCCCGCACCCGGCCCTGCCGCAACTGCCGGCCGTCGAGCGCGGAGTCCTCCAGGGCCCGCAGCCAGGCCAGGCCCCACCAGGTCTCCGCGAATCCCCGCCCGCGCGCGGGCGGCAGCGCCGCGTACGTCGCCTCGTCCTCGTGCTCGGTACCGCTCATCGCCCACGCCCCCCGTCCGTCCCGTGCGCCTCACGCGCCTCGTCCAGTCCACCGGTCGTGCCGGTCCCACCGGTTACACCGATCCCACTGGTCCCGCCGACCGTGCCGGTTCCGCCGGCCCTGCCGGCTGCATCGACCATGCCGGCCCTGTCGGTGCCGCCGGCGTCGTCAGTCCCGCCGGTGGCGCCGGGCCCCGGGGCGCCGCGGACCGTGTCGGATCCGCCACCGCCACCGCCACCGCCGCCGGGGCCGCGCAGCTCGACCAGCTCCGCCAGTTCGGCGTCCGTCAGCTCGGTGAGCGCCGCCTCGCCGGCGCCGCCCAGGACGGAGTCCGCCAGCCGCCGCTTGCGGGCCAGCATGTCCGCGATGCGGTCCTCGACCGTGCCCTCCGCGATCAGCCGGTGCACCTGGACCGGCTGGGTCTGCCCGATCCGGTACGCCCGGTCGGTGGCCTGCGCCTCGACGGCCGGGTTCCACCACCGGTCGTAGTGCACGACGTGCCCGGCACGGGTGAGGTTCAGCCCCGTCCCCGCCGCCTTCAGCGACAGCAGGAACACCGGCACCGCGCCGTCCTGGAAGCGGCGGACCATCTCCTCGCGGCGGGCGACCGGGGTACCGCCGTGCAGGAGTTGGGCCGGTACGCCCCGGGCCGCCAGGTGTTCCTCGAGCAGCCGGGCCATCCGGACGTACTGGGTGAAGACCAGCACGCTCCCGTCCTCCGCCAGGATCGTGTCGAGGAGTTCGTCGAGCAGCTCCAGCTTCCCCGAGCGGCCGGTGAGCCTCGGGCCGCCCTCCTCCTTGAGGTACTGCGCCGGGTGGTTGCAGATCTGCTTGAGCGCGGTCAGCAGGGTGACGACGAGGCCGCGCCGCTCCATGCCGTCCGCGGCGGCGATCGCTGCGAGCGTCTCGCGGACCACCGCCTCGTACAGCGCGGCCTGTTCCGTCGTCAGCGCCACCGCCCGGTCCGTCTCCGTCTTGGGCGGCAGCTCCGGGGCGATCCCGGGGTCCGTCTTGCGGCGGCGCAGCAGGAACGGCCGGACCAGCCGGGCGAGGCGTTCGGCGGCCCCGGGGTCGGCGCCGCCCTCGACGGCCCGGGCGTACCGGCCGCGGAACGTGCCGAGCCGGCCGAGCAGCCCGGGCGTCGTCCAGTCGAGGATGGCCCACAGCTCGGACAGGTTGTTCTCCACCGGCGTGCCGGTGAGCGCCACCCGCGCGCGGGCGCCGACGGTCCGCAGCTGCCGGGCGGTCGCGGAGTACGGGTTCTTGACGTGCTGGGCCTCGTCGGCGACGACCATGCCCCAGTCCACGCCGGCCAGACGCCGGGCGTCCAGTCGCATCGTGCCGTACGTGGTGAGGACGAACGAGCTGTCGGCCACGCCCTCCAGGTCGCGGCCCGGTCCGTGGTACCTGCGCACGGGCGTGCCGGGGGCGAACCGCTCGATCTCCCGCTGCCAGTTGCCCATGAGGGAAGTGGGGCAGACGACGAGCGTCGGGCCGGCCGCGGCGGGGTCGGTCTGCCGGTGCAGGTGCAGCGCGATGAGCGTGACCGTCTTGCCCAGCCCCATGTCGTCGGCGAGGCAGGCGCCGAGGCCGAGGGACGTCATGCGGTGCAGCCAGTTCAGCCCGCGCAGCTGGTAGTCGCGCAGCGTCGCGGCGAGCGCGGCGGGCTGCCCGACCTCCTGGTGGCCGCCCTCCGGGTCGGCGAGCCGGTCGCGCAGCTCCCGCAGCCAGCCGGACGCCTCGACGCCGACCCGGCGGCCGTCCACCTCCGTCGTGCCGGTCAGCACCGCTCCGAGCGCCTCCACCGGCGTGACCTTGCGGTCCTGCCGCTGCCGGGCGCGGCGTACCTCCTCCGGGTCGACCAGGACCCACTGGTCGCGCAGCCGGACCAGGGGGCGGCCCGCCTCCGCGAGCCGGTCCAGCTCGGCGCGGCCGATCTGCCGGTCGCCGAGGGCGAAGCGCCAGTCGAAGGAGAGCAGGGCGTCGGCGGAGAGGAACGAGGGCAGCTCGACGGCGCGTCCGTGCGGGCGGCCTTCGCCGTCCTCGCCCGACGGTGGCCCGACCACGGCGCGAGCGGTCAGCGTCCGTGCCAGGCTCCGGGGCCAGTGCACCTCCACGCCGTGGTGCGCGAGCGCCCGGCCGGCGGAGCCCAGGAGTTCGGCGACCTCCTCGTCGGCGAGCTCCAGGGCGTCGGGCACGGTGGCCGACAGGAGCGGCGACAGGGCGGGCCAGACCCGGGCGGCACGGCGCAGCGCGAGCAGCGCGTCCCGGCGGGCCGAGGCGCCGAACGCCGCACCGGCGGCACCCGACCAGACGTCGGCGGCGTCCGCGACGAGCGCGGTCTCGGCGACGCCGTGCAGCTGCGGTACCGCACGGAACGCCGGCCGCCCCGCGCCGTCTTCGGCGACGGCGTGGCCCTCTTCGGCCACGGTCCGGCCGTGCGCGGGGTCCGCGGGCCTTCCGCCGGGGCCGGTGCCGACGGCGGCCGTGCCGTCCGCGTCGCCGAGACCGGTGACCTCGATCCGCAGGGAGAGCCGCACCCCGGCGTCGTGCCCGGCCGCCACCTCGGCGGCCCAGCCGCGCAGGCCGGGTACGTACCGCGGTTCCCGCGCCGCGTACGGCGCGCCGCCCGCGGCGAGCGGCGCGGCGGGCGTGCGCGGCAGCGTGTCGGCAACCGCGTCGAGGAAGGCGCGCAGCAGCGCCTCCGGTTCGGGGAGCAGGACCGCCCCGTCGGCGTCCCTCCCGGCGGGCACCGCGTGGGCGGCGGGCGGCGCCGACGCGGCGAGCGTCCGCAGCCGGTCCAGGTCGTCGGCGGGGAGCGGACCGGCCCGCCACGCGTCGTACCCGGCGGGGCTCACGCCCGGCAGTAGCCGCCCGCGCGCGGCGACGCGCAGGGCGAGCAGGGCGGCGGCGCCCCAGAAGGCGCAGGACGGCGACGGTTCGGCGACCGTTCCCGCACCGACCGCCGCGAGCAGGGGCACGGCTTCCGCGACGGTCAGGCAGCGGGCGGGGACGGGGCGGGGGAGGGCGTCGTCGTCGACGACGGTGAGCTCCTCCACGGCGCCGCGCGCCGACGGTACGGGCGGCGGCCCGCCGTCGGGGGCCCGGAAGGCGAGACGACCGGTGCGGGCGGGGTCGCCCGGGAGGAAGAGGGTGGAGCAGCGGGCCAGGTCGATGAGTGCGGGGTCCACATGCACGGTGCTGACGTAGTCCTCAAATTTGACTAGCTCAGATCGGAAGGGCCGAACATACAGGAAGGCGCGGCCGGAGGGCGAGGTTCCGAAGGTGAGGTGCGTCACGCGCCTGCGGAACGTGTCGCGGCCCGTGCCGCGGCCGAGGGGGAGGGGCCGACCGGAACGGGAGCGTCACCGTCGGTCGGGGCGGTGGCCGCCGGGGCGGGGCGGCCCCGCCGGTCGGGGGAGGGTCGCCCCGCACGCGGGGAGGGGCCACCCCCTGTCCGACCGGGTGCTGCCCCCATGGTCGGGCGCCGCACGCCGGCCCTACGTTCGAGGGGCGACGCCACCGGTACTCACCGCCGTTCGCCCGCCCGCCCGTCCACCCCCGCGCCGCCCCCTCGGCGGACGGAACCCCGCGCCGACTCCTCGGCAGACAAACCGGAGACCGCCATGCCGCAAGCCACCGCCGCCCCACCGGAGCCCGCCCCGTCCCCGGCCGCGCCGCGACCTGTCCGGGGTCCGGCGCGCCGGGGCGGCAGCGAGTTCAGCCCCCTGCTCCGCACCGTGCGGGAACAGGGGCTGTTGGAGCGGCGGACCGGCTGGTACGCCCTCGGTATCGCCGCAAACCTCGCCGGTCTCGCCGCGGTCGGCGCCGCCCTCGCCGTCTTCGGGGGCTCGGCCTGGAGCCTGCTGCTCGCCGTCCCGCTGGCCGTGCTCTCCGCGCGTACCGCGTTCGTCGCCCACGACGCCGGCCACGCCCAGATCACCGCACGCCGCCGTACCGACCACCTCCTCCAGCTCCTCCACGCCAACCTCCTCCTCGGCATGAGCCAGGAGTGGTGGAACGACAAGCACAACCGCCACCACGCGCACCCCAACCACGTCGACAAGGACCCCGACGTCGCCCCGGACGTGCTGGTCTTCGACCGCCAGCAGGCGGCGGGCCGCACCGGACCGCGCGCCTGGCTGACGCGGCACCAGGCGTGGCTGTTCTTCCCCCTCACCACCTTGGAGGGCATCGCGCTCAAGGTGTACGGGTTCCAGGCGCTGTTCTCGGCGGACGGCCCGCGCCGCACGCGCGGTGAGCGCGCCGTCGAGGGCGGCCTCCTCCTCGCCCACGTCGCGGGGTACACGGCCCTGCTCCTCGCCACGATGCCCCCCGGCCGGGCGCTGCTCTTCGCGCTGCTCCACCAGATGCTGCTGGGCCTGCACCTGGGACTCGCGTTCGCACCCAACCACAAGGGCATGGCGGTACCCGGCGACGACGAGCGCTGGGGCCATCTGCGCCGGCAGGTCCTGACCTCGCGGAACATCCGGGGGAGCGCCCTGACCGACTGGCTGCTGGGCGGCCTCAACTACCAGATCGAGCACCACCTGTTCCCCAGCATGCCCAGGCCCCATCTGCGGCTCGCCCAGCCGCTGGTACGGGCCCACTGCCGGAGCCTGGGCATCCCGTACGCGGAGACCGGCGCGTTCGACTCCTACCGCCAGGCGCTGGGCCACCTGCACGCCGTCGGCGAGCCCCTGCGCGAAGCCTGACGGCGACGGACCGCCGCCCCGCGTCGCTCCGCGTACCTCCGGGGCGCGTCGGCGGCGTGCGGTCGATCAGCCGGGACGGACCGCCATGGCGTCGAGCCCGGCGAGGAGCCCCGGCAACCGCGGCCCCCGGCCCACCGGCAGGACCTCCCCCGGGTACGCGTCGAGCAGGACGAACGCGATGTCGTCGGTCCGCGCTATCAGCGACCATCCGGGCCCGTCGGCCCGCAGCGTCCGCGCGCCGCCGGGAGCGAACGTCGACCGTATCCGCCCGGGCGGCGGCGGGTCCTCCAGGTAGCCGCGCACCTCGTCCAGGACCCGCCGTACGGCCGCGTACGGTCCCCCGTCGCCGTCGCCGTACGCGCCCCCGACACCGGGCCGCACCGTACCGGCACCGGGCCCCTCCGCACCGGCGGCCCCCGCCGTTCCGGCGGCCCGTGCCTTTCCGGTGGATCCGTCCACCGGGGCGGGCACGTCCGTCGGGGCGAAGTCGTCCGCGCCCAGTCGCTCGCGCCAGGCCGCCCACTGCAGGGCGATCTCGTCGGCGCCGAGCCGCCGCTGCGCCGGGCCCCAGGTCGAGTCGTCGGGCGGGGCGAGCGGCGACGGGTCGCCGGGTTCCGGCCGCGGGTCGTGCGGCGCGGGGAGCCCCGGGGCGGAGACGGCGAGGCTGAGCGGCCAGCCCGGCAGCGCCGCCACGACGCTGTCCTCACCCGGCGACAGGTCGTACTCCATGCCGCAGTCCCAGGCGGCGATCGCGACGGCGACGAGCGACACGTCGTCCACGGCGACCGTCCAACGCGCCCCCTCGCCGTCCTGCCCCAGCACCAGCCCGTAGCCCTCGGCGTACGGCTCGAGCCCCAGGGCGCGGCACGCCTGCGGGTAGTCGTCGCCGAGGACGCTCGGGAACTGCGCCGGGGTGAGCAGTACGGCGGTCAGCACGTACAGGGGGTCGTCGGCGCCGTCCGCCGCAGCGGCGGCCCCCTCCGCGAGTCCCATCGAGGCGCGTGCGCCCGCGTCCTCGTCCGTCGTCCCGGCCACGGCGGCCTCCGTCCTGCAGGTAGCGGCCCGGTAGCGATCCCGCGTCCCGTCGGGAGGGCCCGGTCGGCGCACCTTAACCAGTGAGTAACCCGGCCGTCGAGAGGCAGGGAGCGAGACGTACGGCGCACGCCGCCGGCGCGGGAGCGGGACGGCGGGCGGCGGGCACGGCCGGGCGCGTGCGGGCGCGGACCGGCGTACCGGCGGGGCCCGGGCGCCGCCGGGCACGGCCCGCGCGGGGCTCAGGGTGCCGGCGTCGGCAGGCCGAGGAGGGTGCGGGTCACCGTCTCGGGCGACTCGTCCCGCTCCCGGGCGAGGGCTATGACCGCGCGGCAGGCCAGCTCGCCGACTCCGAACGACAGGGCCTCGGGCGACACCCAGCCGCTCGCCTCGTCCATGGCCTCCTCGTCGTCCTCGGCGCACGCCGCCACGTACACGGCGGCCGCCTCGAAGATGTTGTGCCGGCGCTTGCGCGTCGCACCCGTACCGCCGGTACCGCCGGACCCGCCCGTACCGTCCGACCCGCCCGTGCCGCCGGGCGCCGGCGCGCCCCGCCTCCCGGCCCGCGCGGCCGGCGGGAGGAGCGTACGCAGCCTGCTGAACATGGGGCCCACCTTTCCGCGCGGCGGCGCCGCCGTCGGCCGCGCCCGTCCGCGCACCTCCAACCTAAGCTCGCGGCCGCCGCCGCAGAAGAGGGCCGTGCGCCCGGTACGACGAGGTCAGTCCGTCCGCTCGGCCAGCACCAGGAAGCGCGCGTCCACGTCGACGTAGCGGAGCGTCCGCCAGCCGGAAGCGGCGAGCAGGGGGCGCAGGTTCGGCTCCGCGCGCACGTCGTCCGGGGTGAGCGGCCGTCCGTGGCGCGCGGCCAGCGCGGCCCGGCCGACCGGGTGGAACAGCGCGAGCCGTCCGCCGGGCCGCACCGCCCGCGCCAGCTCCCGCAGGTCCTCGGCGGGCCGGGCCAGGTGCGAGACGAGACCGGCGCCGAACACCGCGTCCAGGGACCCGTCCCGAAGCGGAAGCCGGCCCACGTCCCCGAGGAGCAGCGCGGCGCTGCCGTCCCGGCCCGCCCGCACCGCCTCGCGCAGCATCGCGGACGTCAGGTCCAGGCCGAGTACCGCACCCGAGGGCCCGACGGCCGCCCGCAGCGCCGGCAGTGCGCGACCGGTCCCGCAGCCGGCGTCCAGCACCGCGTCACCCGGGCGCAGGCCGAGGTCGGCGACCGCCTCCCCGTAGGCCGGGCCGTCGTCCGGGAAGCGGCGTTCCCAGTCGGCCGCCCGGGGGGTGAAGAACTCCTGCACCTGCCTGTGGTCGTCGTCCATGCGCCCATGGTCCCGTACCGGTGGCGCAGCCGAATCCGTACCCCACACCACGGCCGCGTGGGGCGTTTCGCGTCTCTGTCCGAACGGATTCGGTCGTACGTGAGCGCGGGCCCGTCATGTTCCGTCAGCTTCGCTCCGTGCGCCGGGAGCGCGCCCCCGCCGCACTACGGTCACCGACCCAGGGAACCACCGGATCCCGCCATGCGCCGGCGGCCGACCGGCGGCTGTCCCACCCACCCACCCACCGCGGCGACGGAGGCACGCGTGAGCGACCCCGAGAGACCGGCCGCCCGGCGTCGAGCCCCGGGCCGCCCCGTTCGGCCGCCGGGCCCCCCACGGCCGAACTGGACCGAGCCACCGCCGGGCGAGTCGCCGGCGGACCGCCCGCCGCCGCGGGGGGACCGCTGGTACGACACCGAGGCCGGCCCCCTCGTACGCCCGTACACACTCGCCGGCGCCGCCGGCGACCCGCCCGTCGGCACGTCGACGGCCGGCCTCGACCTGGTCGCCCTGGTGGCCGCCGTGGCCGAGCCGCCTACCGGCGGGGCCGGGGAACACCTGTTGGGCCCCCGGCACCGCACGCTCCTCGCCCTCTGCCGTGCCGGCTCCCGGTCCGTCGCCGACCTGGCCACCGGGGCGGGCCTGCCCGTCGGCGCCGTCCGGGTCCTCCTCGGCGACCTCGCCGGGGCGGGGCTCGTCACGGTCCACCGCCCCGCCCCGGTCGTGCGCCCACCCGACGGGCACACCCTGAGAGAAGTGATCGATGGCCTCCGCACGCTCTGAGCTCCTGCCCCTGAAGATCCTCGTCACCGGGGGCCTCGGCGCCGGCAAGACCACCCTCGTCGGCGCGGTCAGCGAGATCCGCCCGCTGCGGACCGAGGAACCGGCCGCCGCGAGGGGGCCCGGCGGCGTCGGAGCCGTGGGAGCGGGGGAGCGGAGGACCACGACGCTCGTCATGGACTTCGGCCGCATCACCCTCCGTTCCGGCCTGTCTCTCCACCTCTTCGGCACGCCGGGGCAGGACCGCGGCGCGTTCCTCTGGGACGAGCTGGCACGGGGCGCCCTGGGGGCCGTCGTCCTCGCCGACACGCGCCGCCTCCAGGACTGCTTCCCCGCCGTCGACCAGCTTGAGCGCCGGGGCGTCCCGTTCGTGGTCGCCGTCAACTGCTTCCCCGGTTCGCGGCCCCACGGCGCGCACGACGTCGCGGCGGCCCTCGACCTCGACCGCGGTACTCCGGTGGTGCTGTGCGACGCCCGCGACCGCGACTCGGGCAAGGAGGTGCTCGTCCGGCTGGTGGAGCACGCGGCCCGCGTCCACGCCGCCCGCCTCCTCGACGCCGTTCCGTGACCAGGTGGGCCGAAGGGTGCTTGCCGGGCCCTCCGGGGTGGGTAAGGCTTACGCGGGAACGGGGAAAAACGGGGACATGCGGAACGGGGAGGACCGGGCATGGCGCTCGAGAAGGAACTCGACTGGCTCCTGGACGACTTGACCAAGCGCGTCGCGCACATACGGCACGCCCTGGTCCTGTCGAGCGACGGGCTCGTCACCGCCGTGAGCAGCGGGTTGGAACGGGAGGACGCCGAACACCTCGCCGCGGTCGCGTCGGGCCTGCACAGCCTCGCGCGCGGGGCCGGACACCACTTCCGGGTCGGCGGCGCCCGCCAGACCATGGTGGAGTTCGACGACGCGTTACTCTTCGTGACGGCTGCGGGGGAGGGGAGCTGCCTCTGCGTGCTCAGCACGGCCGAGGCGGACGTCGGCCACGTCGCGTACGAGATGACCCTCATGGTGCAGCGCGTCGGCGAACACCTCTCCGTGGCCAGCCGCCGCCCGGGCGGCCGCGGCACGCTGTGACGGGCGGCCGCGGCCGCGGCTCGGCCGGCGGCTCCACGGCCTGACGCTCTGACGACCTGACGGCCTGTCGCTCCGACGGGCCGCCGCGGTACCGCCCGAGCACTCCTGACGACCGCCCGCGAGCACCGTCCGCGGGCGGTTTTCCACAGGACCGGCGGAGCCGGCCGCACCCCGCTGATATCGTCACGCAGAGTGATCGACAGGCGGGGGGTGTGATGGAGGGCGACCAGGCGGTACGGACAGGGGGAAGGCGAGACCGTCACCGGCCGGCGGGGGGCGGCCCCGGAGCCGGGACCGGGACGGGGCGAGAGTGCGGCGGCGGTCGGCAGGGGCCTCGTCGGCTCCATCGCCGCACCCGACGGGGACCGCCCCCAGGTGGCGTGGGAGGCTCCGGGAGCGGCTCGGCCGGCGGCGGTCGCGCGCCGGTGGAGCGGCCGGCGAGGAGCGCCGCTCCACCGGGGCCTGTCCTCCGGATGGCGCCGGGCGCCGCCGACCGACGGGACCCCCCGACACTCCCTAGCCGCGGGCGCGCGGGACGACCGACGACAGCACCGCCGGCAGCGGGTACCAGTCGGACGACACCACGCTGGCGTGGCGTCCGGACAGCAGGCCGACCCGGTCACGGGCCTGCTCCTCGGTCGGACGGACGCCGTCGATCGCCGGGGCCACGCTGTGCGCGTCCGTCATGACGACCAGGTAGTTCCGCCGCGCGTACCAGGAGGTGTCCACCGAACCGCTCGCGTACGCCGACGCGTCCCCGTCGAAGACGACGAACCACGGCCGCAGGGCGGCGTCCGCGTACCGCTCACGCGGGTCGCCGGACTGCGCCCGGTGCACGGCGGGGAAGGCCGCGGCCTCCCGCAGCCGCCCGGCCGCCGCCAGGTCGCGCAGGTGCGTGGCGTACTCGCGGTCGGTCCACAGGGAGTCGGCCGGATTGTCCTCCTCCACCGTGCCGGGGATCAGCTCGACGAGGAACCTGCCGGCCATCCGGTCGCGGGAGGGCCAGCCGTCGGCGCGGACGGCCGCGTCGAGGTCCGCGTGCCCGCGGACCAGATCGGCGGGCCGGAACAGGGCGTCGCCCAGCCGAGCGGTCAACAGCGCGTCCAGCGCGGCCGGGCCCCGGCCGAGGCGCCCCGCGAAACCGTCCTTCAACTCGATCTTCAGCAGCACGGGCCGGTGCCCCGGATGGGCGTCGTGCCAGGCGCGGATGTCGGCCAGGCAGCCGCCGAGGTCCTGGTTGCGGGCCTTGGTACGCAGCTCGCCGGCGTGTGCGACGTTCTCGCAGTTGTTGTCGTTACCGAGAGGATTGCTGTGCGACACCCTCCAGGACCGGCCCAACGCGTTCGTCCACACGTCCAGCTCCAGCATCCCGGCACCCGAGTCGAGCGCGTCGGCGAAGTACCGGAACTTGCTCTTCTCATACGCGTTGTGCACCCCGACCGAGGTCGACGCGCCGTACGACAGCTGCCCCGCGTCCACGGCCGACGCCGGGCCGGGGCCCGCGCCCAGTACCAACATCCCCGCCGCCGCAGCGGCCCCGGCGGTGCGCGCCAACGTCCCCATGTCGTCCCCTGCTTCCTGATCGGACCGGTCGAAGTCCGCCGAAGAGTAGGGGAGTTCCGTGAAGGAAGGGAGACCTGTGACTTGACCCGCCGCCACGCGCCGGTGTCGCCGTGGCGACGGCCACCGGCCCGTGCCGTCCGCCGCACGTCCCGCCCGCGTGCGGCCGGCGGGCGGGGCGGGCACCATGGCGGCATGCTGCTGGCCCGAATCGCCGACGTGTCCGACCAGGTGGCCGCCGCCTCGGCGCGCTCGCGGAAGATCGCCGTCCTGGCCGACCTGTTCTCCGCGACCCCGCCCGCGGAGGCGCCGCTCGTCATCGCCTACCTCGCGGGCCGCCTGCCGCAGGGCCGTATCGGCGTCGGCTGGAGCACCCTCAGGGAGCCGGTCCCGGCCGCCGGGCACGCCACACTCACCGTCGCCGACGCCGATGCCGCGTTCACCGCGCTCGCCCGGCTCTCCGGCCCCGGGTCGCAGGGGGAGCGGCAGCGGCTCGTGCACGAGCTGATGGCCGCCGCCACCGCGCCGGAGCAGCGGTTCCTGCTCAGGCTCCTCACCGGTGAGGTGCGCCAGGGAGCGCTGGACGCCATCGCCCTCGAAGGGGTGGCCCGGGCCGCTCACGCCCCCGCCACCGACGTGCGCCGCGCCGTGATGCTGGAGGGGTCCCTGCCCCGTGTCGCCACGGCGCTCCTCGCCGAGGGCCCCACCGCGCTGGAGAGGTTCCGCCTCCGCGTGGGCACTCCGGTGCAGCCGATGCTCGCGCACACCGCGAAGGGCGTCGCCGACGCGCTGGCCGCCCTCGGCCCCTGCGCCGTCGAGGAGAAGCTCGACGGCATCCGCGTCCAGGTGCACCGCGACGGTGACGACGTGCGGATCTACACCCGTTCCCTCGACGAGATCACCGACCGCCTGCCGGAGGTCAGGCAGGCCGCCCGGGCCCTCGCCGGTGACGCACTCGTCCTGGACGGCGAGGTGATCGCCCTGGACGCGGACGGCCGGCCCGTCCCGTTCCAGGAGACCGCCTCACGCGTCGGGTCACGCCTCGACGTGGCGGCCGCGGCGGCCACCCGGCCCGTGTCGCCCGTCTTCTTCGACGTCCTCGCCGCCGACGGGGCCGTCCTCCTCGACCTGCCCGGCCGCGACCGGCACGCCGCGCTCGCCCGTCTCGTCCCCGAACCGATGCGGGTGCGGCGCACCGTCGTCACCGATCCGGCCGACCCGGCGCAGCGCGCCGCCGCCGAGGCGTTCTTCACCGACACCCTGGCGCGCGGCCACGAAGGCGTCCTGGTCAAGGCGCTCGACGCGCCCTACAGCGCGGGCCGCCGCGGTCGGTCCTGGCTCAAGGTGAAACCGGTCCACACACTCGACCTGGTCGTCCTCGCCGCCGAGTGGGGACACGGCCGGCGCACCGGCCTGCTGTCCAACCTGCACCTCGGGGCCCGTGCCGCCGACGGCACGTTCGTCATGCTCGGCAAGACCTTCAAGGGCCTCACGGACGACATGCTGCGCCGACAGACCGACCGGCTGCGCGAACTGGCGATCGACGACGACGGGACGACCGTCCGCGTGCGCCCCGAGATGGTCGTCGAGATCGCCTACGACGGCCTGCAGCGCTCCTCGCGCTACCCGGCCGGCGTCACCCTGCGCTTCGCCCGCGTCCTGCGCCACCGGCCCGACAAGCCCGCCGCGCAGGCCGACACCGTCGAGCAGGTCCTGGCCGGGCCTCAGTCCCCCGTGGTGTAGCGGTGCCGCGCCCAGGTGGGCAGGACGAACCAGCACAGCAGGTACCAGGCGGCCACGCCGGACACCAGCCACGGCACGAACGAGTCGTGCGTCGCCACCCGCAGCACCAGGAGCAGCGCCGACACCATCGTCAGCAGCAGGAGCACCAGCCCGGTGAAGGTCAGCCGTGACGCCCACACCACGGCGTGCGGCTTGATCCTGCGGCCGGAGACGATCCGGTGGAACGACACCGGCCCGATCAGCGCCCCGGTGGCCGCCGCGCCGAGGACCACCGTGGTGATGTAGATGGCGCGGTCGAGGCCGGGCAGGTCCGCGAAGCGCGGGGTGAAGACCACGGTCAGCAGGAAGCCGAACAGGATCTGCACACCGGTCTGCGCCACCCGTATCTCCTGGACGAGCTCGCCCCAGCGCCGGTCGGCCCGCTCTTCGGGGGTCTCGCGCCGCCCGTGCGGCGGGACGGCCTCCCGCCCGCCCCGCTTCCGCCCGTCCACCCGGTCCCGGCCGGCGGGCCCGCCCTGCCGGGGCGTCCCGGGCTTCCGTGTACCCGGGCCGCCCGGGCCGCCCGGCCCGTCCGCCCCCTCCGCCGTGTCCGCCCCGCCCGTGTCACCAAGCTCGCTGCCACGCATGCCGGCCTCCCGACGTTGGTCCGCCAGTCCCTTGGTAACGCTCCGGGCGCTCCGAATCCACCCCTGCCGCCCGAAAAGTTCCCCCGGCCGCCCGCGGTGCCTCGCGGTCTGGTTCGGGCTGGGCCGCCCCGGGTCCGGCCGCGCTACGGCACCGGGAGGACGCGCGCCGGGTGTCGCGCTGCCGGGACGTGACCGCGGGCCGGCCCGCGGCGATGCTCGTACGACCCGTCCGGGCCGCGCCCGGGCCGCCGCCACCCGCCGAAGGGAGCCCCGTCCCATGCGCCCGCCGGAGCCTCCCAGCGCCCCTCCGCCGCCGCCACCCGGCCGTCCGCGAGGTACCCGACCGCCCCCACCAGGCCGCAGCCGTCCTGCCCCACCTCAGCCGCCCCGCCCCCGGCCCCGACCGCTCCGCCCCGGCTCCGACCATCCCGCCCCGCCCTCGACCGTCCAGCGCCCGGCCCGGCTCCGGCCCCCGTCGAGCGTGCACGGTGCGGCGGGCACCGGTGGCGGCCGCGCGGGCCGGACGTCCGGCCCACGGCGTGGCGTGCCCGCGCGGTCGCGGGGCATCCGGATGTGCGGCGTGGTCCCGGTCCCGCCCGCCCGGTCCCGCCCGGAGCGGGCCGCGACGCCTCCCGTCCGCTCCCGGCCGGGCGGGCGTCCGCGCCGGAAAGCCGCCCGAGCCACCGCACCGAGAGGAACCGACCCCATGACCCGTGCCGCCGTGTTCGACGTCGACGGAACCCTGGCCGACACCAACCACCTGCACGTCACCACCTGGTGGGAGGCGTTCCGCCAGGCCGGCCACCAGGTGCCCATGCACGCCGTGCACCGTGCCGTGGGCCTGGGCTCCGAGGACCTGGTCGAGCACCTTCTCGACCCGGACCGGGACAGGAGCGGTGACGCCGCCGTCACGGCCGCGCACACCGCCCTCTACGGCACGTACTCCGACCGGCTGCCCGCCTTCCGGGACGCCGGCCGCCTGCTCGGGGTGCTCGCGGAACGCGGCTGGACGGTCGTCCTCGCCACTTCCGCCGGCGGGGCGGAGCTGGACGCGCTGCTGCGGGCCATCGACGCGGGGGACGCCATCAGCGCCGTCGCCAGCGCCGACGACACGGAGGAGGGCAAGCCCGCCCCCGATCCCGTGCGGCACGCGCTGGGGCTGGCCGGGGCGGAGGCCGACAGGTCCGTCTTCGTCGGCGACACCGTCTGGGACATGAAGGCCGGCACCCGGGCGGGCGTCACCTGCGTGGGCGTGCTCTGCGGGGGCATCCCGCGCGCGGACCTGGTCGAGGCGGGCGCCACCGCGATCTACGCGGACCCCGCCGAACTCCTCGCCCACCTGGACGAGAGCCCGTTCGGCGGGGCCTCGTGACGCCGTCCGGCGGCCCGGCGCCGGGTCACTTCCCGAGCTTGCGCTGCAGCTCCGACTTGTTCATGGAGGACCGGCCCGGGATGTCGCGCTTCTTCGCCTCGGCGTACAGCTGGTCGTACGTGGGCCCCTGGGAGCCGCTGTGCGAGCGCTGACCGCCCCGCTTCGACGACGACTTGTCCTGCGTCGACGTCTTGCTCGCGGTCTTGGACTCGCCGCTGCGGGCCCGCTCCTTGTTGACCGTCCGCGCGGCGATCTCCTCGGCGCGCTTCTCGCTCTCGCCGCGGCCGCGCGCGCTGTCCTTGATGTGCTCGTACTGGCGTTCACGCTTCGGGCTGGAACCTGCGGGCATGGCCCTTCCTCTCCTCGGTGACCCCCGTCGACCTCACCCTGGTACCAGGCGGCCGGGGCCGCAAACACACGGCGGCCACCCGCGCGCGGCCCGGAAGTGGCAGCCCTGCGTCATCCGTGGCGGTATGGGGAAGACGGGTACTCGTCCCGCAGCACCCGACGGAAGGACGTGGTGAACGAAGATGGCAAGCGACCAGGGAAGGGACACGGGGGACGGTACCGCCGGCGGCCACCGCGCGGACTGTGACGTCACCGTCCAGCTGAGCGACTGCGGCCGCGCCGACGCGGAGGCGGTCTTCGACGTGCTGGACCAGGTCTTCGCCGGCTGCGAGGACGTGGCGCCGGCGTCGGGTTCCGACGGGCCGGAACCGACCGTGTGGATGGCCACGTTCGACAGCTCCGCGCTCTCGGGCGACCCCGCCGGCACCCCCCGGCTCAGCGCCCCGGTGGAGGCCCTGCTGACCGGGGACAGCCACGCCGTGGACGAGGTGGTGAAGGTCCTCGACCGGCTCTTCGAGGTGCGGTCCACGCAGCACGTCTCCGGAGAGCACGAACGGGAATCGCGCCTGCTGCTCGCCCCGCGCTGACGCTCCAGGCGGCGGACGCCGAGAAGACGCCACGGACGGCACCGCGAAGACCGGCGCGTCGACGCGCTGACGGAGGAATCCCGGCCCCGCGCCGGCCCGCACCACGGGCCGGTGCGGGGCCGTGCGCGACCCCACTATAAATACTGTGTATACACCCTGTGTACAGTGCAGCTCGTGGCCCTCTCCGGGCCTCCTTCCCGACCCTCTCGAAGGAGAGCCGCACCGTGCCGTTCCCGCTGCCCTCGGCGTCGCCCGCGACGCGCGTCCCCCGCACCCCCCGCCGTCGCCGGACCGCCGTCCTCGCCGCGGCCGCCTCTCTCGTCCTGGCGCTCGGCGGCTGCTCGGTCGACACGGTCGCTCCCGCCGACGCGCGCGACGACGCCAAGGGCGAGGCGCCGCGCCCGGTGGACTGCCGCGAGACCGCCTGCATAGCCCTCACCTTCGACGCCGGTCCCGGCAAGGACACGCCGGAGCTGCTGGACATCCTCAAGGCGAAGAAGGTCCCCGCCACCTTCTTCCTCCTCGGCAGCAAGCACGTCGACCGCTACCCGGACGTCGTCCGCCGCATCGCCGCCGAAGGGCACGAGGTCGCCAACCACACCTGGACGCACCGCAACCTCACCGACATCGAGCCGGACGAGATACGCGAGGAGCTCCAGCGCACCCAGGACGCCGTCGAGCGCCTCACCGGCCGAAAGCCGACCCTCATGCGCCCGCCGCAGGGCCGCACCGACGAGACGGTCTCCGAGATCTGCCGCGAGCTGGGGCTCTCCCAGGTCCTGTGGAGCGTCACCGCCAAGGACTACGCCACCACCGACTCCGACCTGATCCGTGAACGGACCCTCAAGGACGCCGACAGGGACGGCATCATCCTGCTCCACGACATCTACGACGGCACCGTCCCCGCCGTGCCCGGCATCATCGACGAGCTGAAGGCGCGCGGCTTCACCTTCGTCACCGTGCCGCAACTCCTCGCCCCCGCCACGCCCGAGCCCGGGAAGGTCTACCGTCCGTGACCCGCCCGCGCGACACCACCGGCGCGGTCCGGCCGCGGCTCGTTCGGCCCCCTGCCGCCGCGGCCCCGACCGGGGCATCCTGGAGCGGTGGGGCCGGTCCGCGTCCGCCCGCCCCGGGAGCGGAGGTGAGGGACCATGCCCGCCGGGGAGAAGGTCCTCCTGGTCGACGACCGTGAGGACAACCTGTTCGCGCTGCACAGCGCCCTCTCGCCGCTCGGCTTTCCGCTGGAGTCGGCCACCAGCGGCGACGCGGCGCTGAAGGCGGTACTGCGCGGCGGCGTCGCCGTGACCGTCCTCGACGTGGTGATGCCCGGCGTGAGCGGCCTCGACGTCCTGCGGTACATGCAGCGGCTGGAGCAGACACGGCGCATCCCGGTCATCCTGGTGACCGGCATGGGGGTCGACGCGCAGCTGTCCCGCACGGCGATGCGCCTGGGCGCGGCCGACCTGCTGATGAAGCCGATCGACCCGTGGGCGCTGTGCATCAAGGTGCGGTACCTGCACCATGCCGCCCGCGGCCGGCCCCTCCCGGTGGAGGCCCCGGGCCGCCAGGAGTCACCGGCGGCGCCGGCCTGGTCGGCGCCGTCCGCGGGACCGGACAGGCCACCCTCACCCGCGGACCGGGCCGGCCGCGCCGGATACCCGTAGGTCGAGGGGCGCACGCGCCGGAGACGGCCGGCCGGGACGCCCGCAGGGGGCTGCCCGACGGGTCACCGCAACCGCTCGGCCGCCCGCTCCGCCCGTTCCGCCGCCTCCCGCGCCCGGCTCCCGGCCCGGTCGGCCTCCTGCTCGGCGTCCCTGGCGCGCTCCCGCGCCCCGCGCACGGCTCCACGCGCCGCCTCCCGGAGCCGCCGGGCCTCCTCCAGACGGGCCGTCAGCTCCTGAACGCCGGCGTCCGCCTCCCGTACGCGCCGCTCGGCCGCCCGCACCTCCTTGCGGGCCGCGGCCGCCGCACCCTCCCGCGCGTCAGCCTCGCGGCGGGCGCGTGCGGCGTCCTCCTCGGCCCGCGCCACCTCCGCCCGCAGCCGCCGCTCCTCCCGGGCCCGCCGCTCCTCCTCCCGGGCCCGCCGCCGTTCCTCCTGGCCCCGGCCCCGTTCCTCCTGGCCCCGGCCCCGTTCCGCCTCCCGGGACCCGGCCCGGGCCGCCGCGCCGTCCCCGCCCGCACGCCCCCGCGCGGGAACGCCACCGGCGGCGACCCCGGCACCGCCACGAGCGGCGGTACCACCGCCGGCCGCCATATGCCCGGCAGCCCCGCCGCCCGGGGGCGCCAAACCGGCCGGGGGGAACCCGACCGGTGCGCTCAGGGCCTTGCTCAGCCGCCCGGCGGCCCACTCCGCGGCCGCCTCCGGATCCGCGAGGGCCGCGTGCAGGGTCGCCTCCACCTGTTCCCGGGCGGCGTCCCCCACCCGCTCGCCCGCCTCGGCGGCCAACCGCTGCGCCTCCCGGGCCAGCGCGGCCACCAGGACGTGCTGCCGGCGGCCCAGCTCGCGCAGCCCGGCGCCGTCCGACTCCCGGTGCGCCTGACGCAGCCCGTCGCCGAGCGCGACGAGCGAGCGCGTCTCCTCCGGCTTGGCGCGGACGAGGAGGTTGCTCGCCCAGGCCGCCAGGGTCGGGCGCCGCAGCGCCCTGATCCGATCGGCGAGCGCCCGGTCCCCGGCGGTGCGGGCCTGGGCGGCGCGCTGCTCGCGGACCGCGGTGAACCGCGCGGGCCGCAGGCCGTACAGCTCGTCGGCGACGCTTTCGAGATCCATGGCTCAGGCCCCACGGCTCGCTCCGGCGGGGGCGCTGCCGCACCCCGCCCACACCCTCACTATGCCCCCGCCGGCTCCGGTCGGCCCGGGAGCCGCCCGCCCGTGCGGTCCCGGGGCACGGCAGCGGCCCGCGCCGTACCGGTGGCAAGGGGAGGCTGCCGCCGGTGACGACGCGGGCCGCGGGAAGTCGGCGCCGGTCGCGTCAGAAGGCGAAGACCGGGGCACCCTCCGTCGTCTGGACGCAGGAGTTGCCATACGTACGCTCGAAGCTGACACGCCGGCCCTCCCAGACGCCCTGGGCCGTGACGACGACCGGGTCGTAGATCTTCACGCAGGGGCGCGTGCTGTCGCTCCGCAAGGCGGAGAACCGGCCGTCAACGGCCCGCAGGGCGCCGCACGCCTCCTGCGGGGCCGGATGGGTCCCGCCCGGGGACGGCATACAGGTGAGGGTCACCGCGCGGAGCGGGGTCGCCGTCGCGGCGTCCTCACCGCCCGCCACGGTCAGGACCAGCGCGCTCGGGGCGTACAGGCGCGACTCGGCCGTGTCGCCCGCCTCCGCGGCGCCGGCGGCCGGGGCCAGCGCGGTCATGGCGGCGGCCGTGATCAGCCCGAATATGGCGGTGCGGCGCAGCGGGTTCCGCTTGTGCGTCATCGTCCTCACTCTTCCTTCGAATCCATTGGTCGGGGACGGTGAACAGCCTGCCGACATGGGGCCGCTGACGCACATTCAGTGAAGGTTTTCAGGTTCGGTCCCGCTTTCAAGCAGTGACGCGAAAGCTGCCCTGGACTGTTACGGTGCGTCACCTGGCATCACGTCACCGCTGGTTGGTCGCCGATCGTACATTCGGTTCAAAAGTGCACGATGCGCAGATTGGTGCGGAATGTGAGACGCAACATGTCCGAAACGCGCCGGTAACACCCGCGTTTCGCTGCCGGCCGCACCGTTCCGACGGGGCTCCGAAGCGCCCCGCCGCCCGCCCCCGTTCACCGTGCCTGGTCGGCCCGCTCCTCCCGCTGGAGCGCGAAGTCCACGATCGACCACGGGGTCAGGGCGTCCTTCTTCACCAGGGCGACGCCGCCGTCGTCGGGTGCGGCCTCCGACGCGTCCGCCACGCTGGGGGAGTGCGGCGCGGCCGGGGCCGCCTGGGCGGTGCCGGCGGCGCCGGTGGCGGCGAGCGCGCCGGCGGCCGCGGCCAGGGCGACGGTGCGAAGGTTCATGATGTGCCTCTCCGTTGGGGTGCCGGCGGCGACCGGTTCGCGGGTCGCGGCGCCGTGCGGGACCGGGTGTGCGGTTGATCAACGACGGCGCGCCGCGGAGGTGTCGTCGCCGCCGCCGTCCCGCTGAACCGGTGCGCGGTCCGGGCGGTCCGGCGGGCGGCCTGTCGGTGGCGTCTCGGGCCGCGTGCCGGGCGCCTCTCGGCGCCGGTTTCGGGGAGCGGGGGAGGAAAAGTTCCATTTGACCCGAATGGCGGAGCAGGGGTTATATGGTCGTAAAGGGCAGATAAAGGCTTCTCTAGGAGGCGGGCCCAGAAATGACCACGCACCCGACCATCGAGCAACACCCCGATCTCGCCGAGATGCGCGCTCGGTTCGAGCGGGCCACCAGTACGCCGCGCGGCCAGGCCATCGAGGCGTTGGCGTTCCTCACCGGTGTCTACCTCGCGGCGTCCCCGTGGATCGCGGGGTTCAGCGGGTTCACGACCCTCGCCGTGTGCAACCTGATCCTCGGTGTCGCCTATGCGCTGTGCATGGGCGGCCTGGGCTCCGCCTACGAGCGGACCCACGCCATGGCCTGGTGCGCCGTGGCCATCGGTGCCTTCACGATCATCGCGCCATGGGTGGTCGCCGGAAACGTCGACACCACCCGCACCGTCGTGAACAACATCATCGTCGGTGTCGTGGCCCTGCTGCTGGGGGCCGCCATGGCCGCGACGGGCGAACGCCGCGGCGGCGGCGGCCGCGCCCGCCGCAACCGCCCCGTGCCATGACCTGACCTGACCGACGCGTCGCGGGGGGGGCCCCCCCCGCGACAGGTCCGGCCGGAGAAGCCGGAGAGAGAAAGGGAACCGCGGAAACGAAGGGCCCCGGGCCGCCCCGAAGGGCGGCCCGGGGCCCTGAGCGGCCGCGCGGGCCACCCACGGTTCACGACGCGGGCGCCTCGTGCCGCATGGGCGTCAGCTGCTCGATGTCGTACCGGGAGCGCAGAGCGGCGATCGCCGCGTGGTCCGGCGAGCCGCCCGCGTCGAGGATCTCCAGCAGCTCCTCGAAGTACCGCTCGTGGTCCGGGGGAGGGGACGCCTGGAAGAACATCCTCGCCGGCCGGTCCGACCGGTTGGCGAAGGCGTGCGGGCACCCCGGCGGCACCACGATCACCGTGCCGGGCGTCGCCCGCACCGTCCGGCGGCCGGTCGTGGACTCCCAGTTCCGCCAGTCGTCGCGGGTCCGAACCCGCGGCTCGAAGGCGAGCACGTCCAACTCGCCCTCCAGCAGGTAGAACAGCTCCTCGCTGTGCGCGTGGACATGGGCCCCGACGTCGAACCCCGGAGGCACGACCACCTCGAAGCTCGACGCCGTACGCGAGTGCTCGCCCGTGACCTTGAACGTGACCTCGTGGGCGGGCACCGCCAGCGTCCGGCCGTGCCCGGTCGGCACCAGCAGCCCGTCGGGTGCGTGCGCGCTCATCCCCACTCCACCGGCATCGACTCGGGCCCCCGGATCAGCGCCCCGCGCCGGAAGCGGACCTCCTCGGCGGGTACGGCCAGCCGCAGCCCCGGGAAGCGGTCGGCGAGGGCGTCCACCAGCAGTTCCGACTCCAGCCGGGCCAGCATGGCGCCCACGCAGTAGTGCGGCCCGTGCCCGAACGCCACGTGCGGGTTGGGCGCCCGGTCGAAGTCCAGCCGCTCCGGGTCGGGGAACACGTCCGGGTCCCGGTTGGCCGCGAGGTACGACACGTACACCGCCTCGCCCGCCCGGATCCGCGCCCCGGCGACCGTCACGTCCTCCAGGGCGATCCGCGACAGGCCGACCGCGCTGCGGTGCGGGATGTACCGCAGCAGCTCCTCGATCGCCCGGCCCCGGCCCGCCGGATCGGCGCGCAGCCGCTCCATCAGGTCGGGACGGGTGAGCAGGATGAAGAGCATGTTGCCGGTGTTGTTCGTGACCGCCTCGCCGCCGATCTGGATGAGCAGCGACAGCCCCACCGACTCCGACTCGGTGATCTCACCGGCCTCGACCGCCGCCGACAGCAGCCCGATGACGTCCTCGCCGTCCCCGCCGCCGGCACTGCGCCGCCGCCGCATCGCCTCGGCGAAGTAGGCGCACATCTCCTCCTTCGCCCGCTGGCTGCGGTCCGCGCCCTGTGCCGAGGAGAGGATGAGGTTGGTCCACTCGTGCATGCGCGGCCGGTCCTCGGCCGGCACGCCCATCAGCTCGCACACCACGGCCAGCGGGAACGGCCCCAGGAGCCGCTCGGTCAAGTCGGCCGGCGGCCCGTCCCGCAGCACCCCCTCGACCAGCTCGTCGAGCATCTCCCGCGCCCGGTCGCGCAGCCGCTCGACACCGCGGGTGGTGAACGCCGGCGCCACCGACCGGCGCAGCCGCGTGTGGTCCGGCGGGTCCTCGAACCCGACCGCCCCGTCCACCGGGATGAAGTGCGGCGCCAGCCGGGTGACGTCGTTCTCCACGACCAGCTTCCGGCTGAAGCGGGGGTCGTTCGTCACCGCCCGGACGTCGTCGTACCGCGTCAGCAGCCACGCCCAGCCGGACCCGTTCGGCAGCTTGACGCGGGTGACCGGGCCCTCCTCCATCAGCCCGGCCAGCACCGGGTCGAAGTCGACGCCGTCCAGGTCGAGCGCCGGCCAGTGCCGTACGGGCGGCAGCTCGGGGCCGGCGCCCACCGCGCTCGCGCCGGCCTCCGGCGCGGTCGTCGTCGTTGTCTCATCCAGCACGGTCGGGCTCCTCGGTGTCCGTGTACGCGTCGACGAAGGCGTTCGGAGCCACGGTGGAGACCGAGGCGGCCCCCACCCGCGACCGGGCGCCGACGGCGGCGGCCGGCGAGGAGCCGGACGTCGTCCAGCGGCCCAGGGACATCTCCGCGGTGATGCCGGGCCCGAAGCCCGCCAGCAGCCCGCGCGCCGACTCGGGGGTGCCGCCCTCGTCGAAGAGCCGCCGCAGCGCGTCCAGGACGACGGCGCTGGCGATG
This sequence comes from Streptomyces sp. DH12, assembly GCF_020873895.1. Classification (GTDB taxonomy): domain Bacteria; phylum Actinomycetota; class Actinomycetes; order Streptomycetales; family Streptomycetaceae; genus Streptomyces. The sequence continues at coordinate 78,666 of NZ_JAHWGT010000001.1, forward strand.
TTGCCGTACTCCGTGAGCGTGGCCCGGCTGAAGCGGAACGCCTCCGGAGCCACCCCCAGGAACTTGCTCAGGTCGTCCAGGATCCGCGGACCACCGGCGTGGATGATGTAGAAGTCCAGGTCAGAGGCGTCCCACCCGTGCTGGCCCGCCAGCTGCTTGAGCGCCGGCGCCAACGGCTCCATCGTCCCCGGAACCCGCTTGTCCAGCTTGAAGTGGAAGCCGGTGTCCCGGACGTCGTAGGCGATCCAGTCGACCGTCTCCGGCACCAGGTAGGAGCCGTTGCGCTCCAGTGCCACACCCGTGCCGCCCTTGCCGCGCATGACGGCGGCGGCGAGCCCGTCGCCGAACAGGCCGTTCGACAGGAGGTTGCCGACGCCCAGGTCGGTCGGCTGGTAGCAGAGCGAGCAGAACTCGCACGCCACGATCAGCGCGTTCTTGTCCGGGTACGCCGTGCAGAAGTCGTGCGCCCGGTTGATGGCCGCACCGCCCGCCGCGCAGCCCAGCTGGGCGATGGGCACCTGGCGGGTGTCGCTGCGGAAGTCCATGGTGTTGATCAGCCACGCCGTCAGCGAGGGCATCATGAAGCCCGTGCACGACACGTAGATGATGACGTCGATGTCGGCGGCGCGCAGCTCCGCGTCCTCCAGCGCACGCCGTATCACGGCGGGCACCCGTGCCTTCGCCTCGGCCTCGTAGACGGAGTTGCGCTCCTCGAAGCCGGGGTGCTTCAACGTCTCCTCGATCGGACGGAGGATGTGCCGCTTGCGCACCCCGGTGTTCTCCATCAACCGCAGCGCCAGCGGAAGCTGGGGGTGATCCGCGTGGATGGTCCGCGCCAGTTCGAGCGTCTCCTCCATGGTGATCACATGCTCGGGGACGGACACCGCGGGTCTGCACAACGTGGCCATGATGTCGAGCCCTTTCGTCGCGTGTTGCTCGCGTTCACTCAAAGGATGTGGGAGGTCCGACGACGGCGCGCGTCGAGGCGTATCCGCGCCGTCACCGCGAACGGCCCCGCGGATCCCCCGTCCGCAGGCGGGGCTGGGACGACGCGCCTACGGGCCGCTCCGACACCTCACCCGTCCGGCCGCCACCCGCCCGCGGTCCGCGGCCCCCTCGCGGGATCCGGCGGGGACCCGCGGGCGGTCGCCGCCACGCCCGCCGGGAGGGCGTGGCGCCGCGCGGATGCGGAGCCGCCCCCGCCGTCGCACGATGGACCAATGCCCCACCACCTGCGAATAGTTCACGGCTCACCGACGGCTGCGGAGCTCGCCGCCGTCACCGCGGTGCTCGGCGCCCTCGTCTACGGCACCGCCGAGCACACGGCCGGGCGCCCCCGCCGCCGCCCGCACCGCGCCGAGTGGGACCGGTACTGGAACCCGCACCCCGCCCCCCACTCCTGGTGCGCCCGCGGCCCCCGGCTGCCCTTCCACCGGCACCCGTAGGCGCCGGACGGGTCGGCCGGCCACCCCGTCGGCCCGATCGGCCCGGACGACCAAGACGGCTCGGACGACCGGGGCGGCCCGGACGACCGGGACGGCCCGGACGGTCAGCGCCTCGCCGCGCCGTCCCGGCCGTCCCGTACGCCGTGCTCGGCGAGCCGGCCCACGACGAGCCCCCGTGCGCGGCAGTCGGCGACGACGCCCGGCAGGGCGTCCAGGGCCGACCGCCACGAACCGGGCGCGCACATCGCGTCCGAGTCGTGCAGCAGGACCGTCGCCCCGCCCCGCAGCCCGCGCGCCACCTCGGCGCGCACGCCCCGCGGGGTCGCGGACGCCGTCCAGTCACGTCCCCACGCCGACCACAGCACCGTGCGCAGCCCCGCCGCCCGCGCCGCCGCCCGCCGGCCACCGGTCAGCACCCCGTACGGGGGCCGGTACCAGAGGGGCCGGCGCCCGGCCACGTCCGCGACCAGCTCGGCCGCCCGCGCCACCTCCCGCACGTCGCGCAGCGGCCGGGGCGTCCACGGCCGGTCGTGCCGCCAACCGTGCACGGCCAACTCGTGCCCCTCGGCCACGACGGACCGCCCGAGCTCCGGCGCCCGCGCGAGCCGCTCGCCCAGCACGAAGAACGTCGCCCGCACCGACAACCGGTCCAGCGCCCGCAGGAACAGCGGCGTCGTGACCGGGTCCGGCCCGTCGTCGAAGGTCAGCGCGACACGGCCCGGATCGCCCTGCCCGTCCAAGGCCGGCCACAGGGCCCGGCGCACCCCCGGCAGCCAGGCCGCCGCCGGCCCCACGTGCCAGGCGGCCAGGCCGGCCGCCGCCACCGCTCCCGCCGCGCCCGCGTGCCGTACGGCACCGCCCGGCCCCGCCGCCGCGCGCGCCACCGCTTCCGCGCGTCCCACCGCGCCCGCGTGCCGTACGGCGGCGTCCCGCGCCGCACCGCGCCCCACCGCTCCCGCCGCCGTCACCACGTCCCCTTCCCGTCCTCCCCGCCCGTCACCAGCGGCGACCTCGCCAACTCCACACACGCCACCACCAGGACGACCACCGCCACCGCCTCGAAGACGCCCCGCGCCCCCACGGTGACCCGCTCCTCGAACAGCACGACCCCCAGCACCACGCTCAGCAGCGCGTCACCCATCGTCAGCGCCGGCTGCGACGCCACCAGCGTCCCGGCCCGGAACGTCACCTGGAGCAGCACGAAACTCGTCAGACCGACCGCGACGGCCGCGTACAACTGCCACGTCCCCAGCAGCACGCCCACCCCGTCCTGGACCCGCCCCAGCGCGTCCTTCAGCAGCGCCGCCGTGACGGAGAAGCCCATCGCCGTGGCCGTGCCCAGCACCGCCGCCCGGGGCGCCGACGGCAGCCGCAGAGCCACCGCCACCAGCACCACCATGGCCGCGCCCACCGCCATCCCGGTCCACAGCCAGTCCGCCGCCGGCACCGTGGAGCGCCCGCCCGTCGGCTCGGCCAGCGCCAGGAACGCGGCGAGCCCGGCGGCCATCGCCCCGAACGCCCACCACGTACGCCGATCCGGGCTGCGCCGGAACACCACCCCGCCCAGCACCAGCGTGAACAGCAGCTCCGTACTCATCACCGGCTGCACCACCGCGAGCGGCCCCGTCGCCAGCGCCAGCGCCTGGAGGGCACCGGACACGCCCAGCACCACGGACCCCAGCACCCACGCCCGCCGCCGCAGCAGCCCCCCCGGCCACCACCCGCGCGCGGCCGTGCCCACGGGCCCGGCGTCGGCCGCCGCGCGCCGCTGGAGCACGGAGGCCGCGGCGTTGCCCACCGCCGCGAGCAGGGCGAGACAGATCGACAGGGCCAGCATCGCGGCGGCTCAGCCGAACCGCTTGGCCATGGCCCGGAAGAGGCCCGGCGCGGCCCCCCTGATCCGCGCCGGCACCGTCAGCCACGGCGGCGCGTACACCTCGTCCCGCCCCCGCACCACCGCCTCCCACAGCAGCTCCGCCAACCGCCCGACGGGCACCGGACGGGGCCGCGTGCGGTGGTACGGGACGCCGCGACGGGTGAAGAACGGCGTGTCGACGGCCCCCGGCACCACCGAGGTGACCCCCACGCGCGTACCGGCCAGCTCGTAGCGCAGGCTCTCGCCGAACGCCAGCAGCCCGCCCTTCGTCGCCGCGTAGACCGCCTCGTTCGCCACCCCCACGCACCCCGCCATCGAACTGACGAGGACCACCCGCCCCCTGCCGCGCTCCACCATCCCCGGCACCAGGAGCCGCACCAACTGCACCACCCCCGTCAGATTCACGGACACCAGCCGTTCCACCAGTTCGGGCGGGGTACGGGTGAACGGGCCCGCCCAGCCGATCCCCGCCGCCGCGACGAGCACGTCGACCCGGCCCCCGGCCGCCTCCGACGCCCGCCCCGCCAGGTCCTCCACACCGGCGCGCCCGTCCAGGTCCCCGGGGAGCGCCAGGCCGCCGGTACGGCGGGCCACCTCGCCGAGGCGCGTCTCGTCCCGGCCGGCGAGCACCAGCCGCCAGCGCCGCTCGGCGTCCGCGGCGAACCGCTCGGCCACCGCCTCGCCGATCCCCGACGACGCACCCGTGATGAGTACGACCGGCCCTGCCGTTCCCGCCATGCCAGACCTCCGGATCGAGCGGCTCCGCTTCCCCCCAGCCTCACGGTTCGCATCCGGGCCACCTCCCCACGACGGTCGGCAGGGCCCGCGAACCACCCGAACAGGCCCGTTCGGACCGCCCCGGGCGCCCGCCGGCGCCACCATGGAGGGGAACGGACCCCTTCCACCGGAAGGCGACCACATGACGCGGCGCTGCCTCGTCCTGAGCGCGAGCATGGGCGCGGGTCACGACGCCGTCGCCACCGAGCTGGCCCGCCGGCTGCGCGCCCGGGGCCACGACGTGCACCTCCACGACGTGCTGGCCCTCCTGCCCCCGGGCGCGGGGCCCGCCCTGCGCGGCTTCTACCGGACGGCGGTGCGCCGCACGCCCGCCCTGTACACGGCGATCTACCGGGTGTTCCTCGCCTCGCCCGGCCCCCGCCCGGACGGCGTCCGGACCGTCCCCCGCGCCGACACCTCCCCCCTCGCCATCTCGGCCGAGCGGCCCCTCGCCACGCTCGTCGAACGACTGCGCCCCGACGTCGTGGTCTCCACCTTCCACCTCGCCGCCCAGGTCACCGGCCGGATGCGGGAGCGGGGCGCGCTGCGGATACCCAGTGCCGTCTACGTCACGGACTTCGCCGTCCACCGCGGCTGGCTCCACCCGGGCAACGACCTGTACCTGTGCGTCAGCGACGGCGCCGCGGCGGCGGCCCGCGACGGCGCGGGGAGCCGCACGCTCGCCCCGGGGCCGGTCGTCCCGCCCGCCTTCCACTCCGGGTCGCCCCCCGACACGGGAACCACGGCCGATCCGGCCGGCCTGCCGTACCCGGCCCACTGCGACCGCCCCACTCCCGACCGCCTGGGCCACCCGCCTCGCCCGGACCGCCCCGTCGTGCTGCTGTCGGCCGGCGCCTGGGGCGTGGGCTCGGACCTGCCGCGGACCGCCGGCGCCCTGGCCCGCCACGGCCTGCGCCCGGTGGTCCTGTGCGGCCGCGACGAGCGGCTCCGCCGCCGTACCGCCCGCGTACCGGGTGCCGTGGCGCTCGGTTGGACGGACGACCTCCCCGGCCTCATGTCCTCGGCCCGCCTCCTCGTCGACAACGCCGCCGGGCAGACCGCCGTCCAGGCCCTCGCCGCCGGCCTGCCGGTCGTCGGCTACCGCCCCATACCCGGCCACGGCGCCGACGGGGTACGGCACATGGCCGCCGAGGGGGTGACCACCACCGCGGCCGACCTGCCCTCGCTGCTGGCCGCAGCCGACCTGCTCGTGCCCGACGGCCCCGCCCGCGACCGGCAGAGGGCCCTCGGCCACGCCCTCTTCCGCGAGGACGCGGCCGCCCTCGTCGCCGCCCTCACCACTCCCACGGCCCACGACCGCGCCGACGGCCGGGCCTGAGCCAGGATCGGCCCAAGTCCGTCCCAACGAACCGCCAAGCCCCGCACCGTCCCCGAGCCGCGGACGTACGGTGCCGGGCGTGACCTCGACACCCGCGCACATACCCGCTGCCCGCACCGACCGCCGCGCCCTGCTCCGGGCCGCCCTAGCCGGAGGTACCGCCCTCGGCACCGGCCTCGCCCTCTCCGCCACGCCGGCCGTCGCGGCGGGACACGCGCACCGGCCCACCACCCCGAGGGCCGCCCTCCGGGAACTGCGCGCCGGCAACCACCGCTGGGCCACCCGCCACCAGACGCACCCGCACGAGGCGGGTGCGGACCGGCTGCTGGCCGTCTCCGGGCAGCACCCCTTCGCGCTCGTCCTCGGGTGCATCGACTCGCGTGTCCCGCCCGAGCTCGTCTTCGACCAGGGCCTGGGCGACCTGATGACCGTCCGCTCGGCGGGGTGCGTGCTCGACGAGGCGGTCCTCGGCAGCGTCGCCTACGGGGTCCTCGAACTGGGCATCCCCCTCGTGATGGTGCTGGGCCACGCCTCGTGCGGCGCCGTGACGGCCGCCGTCCACGCGGCCGAGACGGGCGAGGAGCCACCCGCCCACATCGGATACGTCGCCGAGCAGATCCGGCCGGCGATCGACCACACCGGTACGGGGCCGGCCCGCGTCGACGCGACGATCACGGCCAACGTCCGGCTGGTCCGCTCCCGGCTCGCCGCCGAGCCCGACCTGGCCCGGCGGACCACCGCCGGCCGCCTCGCGATCGTCGGCGCGCGCTACGAACTCGGCACCCAGGAGGTACGCCTCGTCCCGTAGCCCTGACGCCCCGTCAGGCGTAGGGCCGCGGGAGCCGGTCGGCTCCCCGCTCCCGGCGACGTCGGTCAGCGGCGGACGCGCCGAGGCCGCGGCCCCGCGGCCCCGCGGCCCGGCGAGGATCCGCCGCCGACGCCGCCGGGGGCCTGGGGCGTGCGTGGCGCCGGCGGCCCGGTCAGGCTCCCGCCGAGGGCTTCAGGGCGCGCATCCGGCCGTCGAGTTCGCGCCGGTAGAAGTCGATGAACCCGTCCGGGTCGGGCCCGGCGTTCTGCATCACCAGCCGGTCGAAGCCCGCGTCGACGTAGCCCTGGGCCATCTCCGTGTAGCGCTCCGGGTCGTCGCCGCAGGCGAACGCCTGGAGGATGTCCTCCTCGCGGACCGTCGTCGTGGCGGCGTCGAAGTTCACCGGGTTCGGCAGCTCGCTCATCACCTTCCACCCGGTCACCGCCCACCGGGACGTCTCCCGGGCGGCCCGCGCCGCGGTCCGCTCGTCCGGCGCCCACGCCATGGGCACCTCGGCGTACCGGGGGCCGGACCCGCCGGCGTCCCGGTACCCCTGGACGATCTCCGCCTTCGCCTCGGTGGCGAACAGGGCGTCGCCGAGCTCGGCCGCCACGCGCGTGGAGGCGGGGCCGCTCGCCGCGACCGCCAGGAGGGGCGGGGTGTCGGGCAGGTCGAAGACGCGCGCGTCCTCCAGCGTGAGGTGCTTTCCCTGGTACGAGCGGTAGCCGCCGCTCCACAGCAGCCGGATGATCTCCAGTGCCTCGCGGAGCATCTCGTGCCGGGCGGTCACCGCAGGGTAGCCGCCGCCGATGACGTGCTCGTTCAGCCGCTCGCCCGAGCCGACGCCGAGCACGAACCGCCCGTCCGACAGCAGCGCGAGCGTCGCGGCGGCCTGGGCGACGATCGCCGGGTGGTAGCGCATGGTCGGGCAGGTGACGCCGGTGGCGAGCCCGATCCTGCTGGTCCTGGCCGCGATCGTGCCCAGCACCGTCCAGGCGAACGGCGAGTGCCCCTGGTTGTCCAGCCAGGGGTGGAAGTGGTCGCTGATCTCGACGAAGTCGAACCCGGCCTCCTCGGCCAGCACGGCCTGCCGCACCAGCTCACCCGGCCCGTACGCCTCCGCCGCCAGCTTGTAACCGATCTCCATACGAGATGCCTCCAGGTGGAACCGTCTGGTCCGCGCAGAGGTACCCCGCGGGCACGCCCCCTAACGGGCGCCGTCGGCGGACGCCGCCCGAACGGGTAGCGCGTCCCCGCGCGCCGGGTCATATGGCGTACGGCCACACGGTGAGCATGTGCGCGCCGTACCAGCACCCGAAGAGCACCGCTCCCGCCAGGACGGCCACCGCCGTGCGCGGCCGGGCGCCCGCCAGGGCGCGGGCGGGCGGCAGGAGGAAGACGAGGGCCGGCACGAGCAGCCGCAGCTTGCAGTGGAAGTAGTTGGACTGGCCGAGGGCCATCACGACGACCGCGGTGCCGTAGACCAGCAGCGGCGGCCAGCTGTCCCGCCGCCACGCCGCCGCGGTGAATCCCAGCAGCACCAGGACGAGCAGGGCGGTGCTCACCGGCACCCAGCCGTCCTCGCGGGGCAGGACCTCGCCGAGGAAGCGCAGGAAGGCCGCCCCGTTGTCCCACCGCGTGCCCCAGCCGGCCTCCTGTATCAGGAACCACGCGTCCATGCGCCCGACGCGGTCGCCGACCCAGGCGAGGTAGGCCGGGGTCCCCGCGCAGGCGAGGACGACCGCGGCGACGGGCCGGGTGGCCGGGCGGCGCGCCCGGAGCATGTGCTGGGCGGCCGCCACCGCCACCGCCAGGGCGACGGCCGCGGCGACCGGCCGGGTCAGGCCGCACAGCAGGGCCAGGGACCCCGCCGTGAGCCAGGCCCGCCGGTGCGTCGCCAGCAGCGCGCCCGCGGCCAGCGCGGCGAACAGCGCCTCGCTGTACCCCATGAAGAACGTCAACGCCATGGGCTGGGCGCCGGCGAGCAGCACGATCCCGACGAGCGCCGTGCGGGCGCCGTGCAGCCGGGCCAGCAGGGAGTGCACGGCCCCCAGCATGGCCAGGACGGCGAGGTGGGACGTGCCGAGCGCCGCCGTCCCCGTGTCGACGCCGGTGAGGGCCGCCACGGCGCGGGTGAGCAGCGGGTACAGCGGGAAGAACGCCAGGTCGTTGCCGGCCGGTTCGCCGTCGGGGGAGTGGTTGAGGCCGTCCGGGTACCCGTGCGCCGCTATGTCCGCGAAGTGCCGGGCGTCCCATGCCAGCAACCGGGCGCGTACCCCCTCGCCCCCCGGTGGGGCCATCAGCGCCAGCAGCCACAGGTGCAGTGCCAGGCTGCCCGCGTAGACGAGGCCGACCGCGGCCGCCGTCCGGGCGGCCGCCTGCCCGGACCGGGTTCTCCGCCGCGCCGGCGGGTCCGGCGGGACGGCGCCGCGCGGGGCCGTCCCGGCCTCGACGGGGACGGGAACGGCCGGGAGGGGGGCGGCCTGGGCGGGGACGGCTCGGGCGGGGAGGGTCGGGACGGTGGGACGGGACAGGACGGCGGCCCGCTGGGTGGGGGTCGGCACCGGCATCGGCTCCTTCGGCGGGTCCCGTACGGACCCGTTGGTCGGGGTGGGCGATGCCGGGGATACGCCCGGTGGCGGGCGTTCGGTTGACAGGCGTGACGCGGGTCACTGCCCAAGCCGCGAGGTCGCCGCCGCCGATGTGGCCGCGCCCGTCGCCGCAGGCGGGGACGTCGTCGTCGGCGGGGGCGGCACGGGCACGGTGCTCGTGCCGGGCGACATGGGCGACCGCGTCGGGACGGAGGAGGGGGAGGAGGGGGAGGGGGCGGAGGACGGGGACGGGGAGGCCGTGGGAGACGGGGTGGTGGAGACGGTCGGCGAGGGCGCAGGCCGCGGCCCCGTCGGCGGCTCGCCGGCCGGCCGGCCGATCCACACGGCGAGCAGCACCGCCACCGCGCCGCACGCCACACCCGCCCCGGCGGTCGCGGTGCGTCGCCGCCGCAGTGCCCTGCCGCGCTCGCGTACGTCCCTCAGGTCGGCGGGACGGGAGCGTTCGGCCACCGACAGGGCCGCGTGGCGCAGCTCGGCCGCCAGCCGGTCGTCGTGCTCAGGCATCGCGGTCCTCCGTGGCGGGGACGTGGTCGTCGAGGTGGAGGGCGAGCTTGCCGCGCGCCCGGGAGAGGTGGGTCTTGACGGTGCCCGACGACAGCCCCGTCTCGACGGCTATCTGCTCGACGGTGAGGTCGCACACGTAGAACAGGGCGGCGCACTGGCGCTGCCGGGCCGGCAGGCGCCGCAGCGCGGCGCCGAGGTCGACCGTCGCGGGGTCGGGTTCGCCGCCGGAGGTGGCGTCGCCCCGGCGGCGCCACGCGCGCTGCCCGCGCACGATCCGGCGCCACCGGCTCACGGCGAGCCGCCAGGCCACGGTGCGTACCCAGGCCTCGGGCCCCAGGTCGGCGTCCAGGCGGTGCCGCCGGACCCAGGCACGGGCGAACGCCTCCTGGACGACGTCCTGTGCCTCGTGGAAGTCGCCGGTCATCACGTACAGCTGCCCGGTGAGCCGCCGGGCCGCCTGCGCGTAGAACACGGCGAACTCCTCGTCGGTCACGGGGGCTCTCCAGGCGGTCTTCCGGCGCGTGCGGGGCGTGCGGGGCAGCACGTGCGCCCGGGGCGCGCGCGGGTGGGTACGGGTGGTCGGTCCGGTCGGTCAGGGTATCCGGCGCGCCCGCCGCGCCCGCGTCCGGCGTCCCTTGCCAGGCACGGCTGAGGGAAATACGGGACGAACGTGCATGTCCGCGCGACAGCGGGTACCCGGGCCCTCGTGCCGAGCGCGGCGGCCGAACCGTCGCGCCACCGTCACGAGAGAACGAGGAGCGACTGATGAGCAAGGTGAAGGAGACCGTCGAGGTCGAGGTGCCCGTCCGCACCGCCTACAACCAGTGGACGCAGTTCGAGGAGTTCCCGAACTTCATGGAGGGCGTCGAGGAGGTCCGGCAGGTCGACGACAAGCACAACCACTGGACCACGAAGATCGGCGGTGTCCGGCGCGAGTTCGACACGGAGATCATCGACCAGCTCCCCGACGAGCGCATCGCCTGGCGGACGGTGAGCGGCGACACGCAGCAGAAGGGCGTGGTCAGCTTCCAGCGGGTCGACGACACGCACACGCGCGTCGAACTCGTCATGGACGTCGAACCCACCGGCATGGCGGAGAAGGCGGCCGACCTGACGGGCACGATCGACCGCCGGGTGAAGGGCGACATGCGCCGCTTCAAGGACTACATCGAGACGCGGGGCGGCGAGTCCGGCTCCTGGCGCGGCCGGATCAAGCCCGGCGACTGACGAACGACCACCGGTCGGGCCGTGACCGCCCGTGACCGAAGCCGAGGGGACCGCGTACGGCGCGGTCCTTTCCGCTGTCCGGGCCCGCGAACCCACGCGACCGCCGGCCGGCCACCGTACGGGGTCGCCGCCCCGAAATGGCTACATTGACATACCTATCTGAGTAGACCTATCCTCGCGGGGTGACCCCCTCCCGCGCGTCCCTCAGGGACACCGAACGGCTGGCCGCCGCCCTGGCGGAGTGCCTGCCCGCGCTGGAGCGCGCCCTGGAGCGCCGGGTCGCCCAGGACATCGACCACCCCAAGCCGCCCGAGGGGCAGCTCGCGTTGCTGCGGTACGTCGCCCGCCACGAGGGCGCGACCGTGCGCGAGGCCGCCGACGCCCTGCTGATGAGGCCGAACAACGTCAGCGCCCTGGTCTCCCGACTGACCGACGCGGGCCTGCTGGAGCGCCGGCCTGACACGACCGACAAGCGCGTCGCCCACCTCCACCCCACTCCGCGGGCCCGCCGGGAGCTGGCCGAGGTCCGGCGGCTCCGCGGCGCCCACGTGGCCGGGGCGCTCCACCTCCTCACCGACGGCGAGATGGACGCCCTCGGTTCGGCCGTCGGCGCGCTCACGTCGCTGACACGCCACCTCCACTCCGCGGCCGAGTAACGCCCACCGGCGCCCGGCCCCGGCCCGCGCGCCCGTAGCGGCCCCGGCATCCGACGGCCCGGGTCCTTCACGGACCCGGCTTCGCCTGCGCCCGCGCCGCCGACCCGCGCCCGCCGCCCGCCCGATCCGCACCGCCCCCGGCGCCGTCGCGCCCGCCCGCACCCGCGTACCCGTGACGCGGGCGCGGCACGGCGGCGCGGCCCGACACGGAGGCGCGGCCCGACACGGAGGCGCGGCCCGACACGGAGGCGCGGCCCGACACGGAGGCGCGGCCCGGCACGGAGGCGCGGCCCGGCACGGAGGCGTGCCCCGCGCCCGCCCCGCCGCGGGCGCCGCGCAGGTCACCACCCCACCCGACCCCACCAGTTCGACAGGACGTCACACCTCCATGCCCGCCACACCGGCAACCACCCCGGCGACCCACACCACGCCCACCGCACCCGCGGCCGCCCCGCCCGGGGCCGCGCGCGCCGCGGGGCGGCGCGCCAACCCCTGGCTGACGCTCCTCGCCGTCGCCTTCGGCCTCTTCATGGTCCAGCTCGACGGAGCCATCGTCGCCATCGCCAACCCGGAGATCGGCCGCGCCCTCCATGCCTCCACCGCGGACCTCCAGTGGGTCACCAACTCCTATCTGCTCGCCCTGGCGGCGAGCCTCATCCTCGGCGGCAAGCTCGGCGACCGCTACGGGCGGCGCACGTACTACATGGTCGGCATCGCCGGCTTCACCCTCGCCTCGGTCGCGATCGGCCTGGCCGGGTCGATCGAGGGCGTCGTCCTCTTCCGCGCGGTCCAGGGCCTGTTCGGCGGCCTCCTCATGCCCAACACGCTCGGCCTGCTGCGCGCGGTGTTCCCGCCCCGGCGGTTCGGCATGGCCGTCGGCATCTGGGCGATGGTCTCCGCCGTCTCCACGGCGCTCGGGCCCATCGTCGGCGGGCTGCTCGTCGAGCACGTCTCGTGGGAGTCCGTCTTCTTCATCAACGCGCCCATCGGCGTCCTCGCGCTGATCGTCGGCGCGGCCGTCCTGCCGCAGAGCAAGAGCCCGGCCGGTGCCCGACGCTTCGACGTCCCCGGCGTCGTCCTGCTCGCGCTGGGCCTGCTGTCGGCGGTGTTCGGCGTCGTCAAGGGCGAGACCTGGGGCTGGACCTCGGCCGGTACCCTCGGTGCCCTCGCCGCCGGCGTGCTGCTCCTCGTGCTGTTCGGCTGGTACGAGACGCGGATCGCGCACCCGCTGCTGCCGATGCGGCTGTTCCGCAGCCGCTCCCTGACGGTGGGTACGGTCGTCACCGCGCTCAACTTCTTCGTCCTGCTCGGCGCGATCTTCTTCGTGATGCTCTACCTGCAGAACGTGCGCGGGTTCTCGCCCGTCGAGGCCGGGACGCGCACCCTTCCGCTCAGCCTCGCCTCCCTCGTGGCCTCTCCGCTGGGGGCCGTGCTCACCGGACGCCTCGGTCCGCGGTTCACCATGCCGCTGGGCATGCTGCTCCAGGCGGCCGCCGCCTTCGCCATGATCGCCTGGGACACCTCCTCCTCGTACGCCGCCATGTGGCCGCCGTTCGTCGCCCTCGGCCTCGGCGTCGGCATGGTCCTGTCCGCCTCCTCCGACGCGATCGTCGGCCAGGCGCCCGTCGAGGACAGTGGCGTCGCCGGCGGGCTCCAGGCGACGGCCCTCCAGATCGGGGGCGCGCTCGGCACCTCCGTCCTCGTCTCGCTCATCAGCGGCCGGGTCGGTTCCGTCCTCGGCCGGGAACTGACCGGTGCGGGGGTGCCCCCGGCCCTCGCCGCGCGTCTGACGGAGGCGAAGGACGCCGTCGCCATGGGCGTCGCGCCGGTCTCGGGCGACATGCCGGCGGCGCTGCGGGCAGCGGTCGTCGAGGGCAGCGGCCAGGCGTTCATGAGCGGGCTGCACGTCGCGGCCGCCGTCACCGGTGTGCTGTGCGTCCTCGGCGCCGTCGTCGCGGCGGCCGGCCTCGCCCCGCGGGCCGCCGCCTTCCGGGGCTGATCCGGCCCGCCCTTCCGCCGCGGACCCGCCTTCCCCTGCACGGGCAGGGGAAGGCGGGTCCGCCTCAGCCCGGCCGCCCTGACCGTCCCGCCCGGCCCGGGTCGTGCGAGGGGCGGGCCGTCCGAGCGGTCGGACAGGTGCGTCACACCCCGTTCGCGGCCCGGACCGGCCGCGTTCCGGGCCGCGTCACCCGGCCGCCTCGGCACCGCCTCATGATCATGCGGACGCCCACCCGCCGAGATGAGGAGACCCCGTGACCCTCCGCCGTTCCGCCCTCACGGCCACCGTGCTGCTGTGCACGGCCGTGGCCGCCGCGGCCGTGCCCGCCGGCGCGAGCACCGCCGCGTCCGGCCTCCCCGCAGTCACCCCCAGGGCCGAGACGGCCACCCTGTACGACGACGAGCGGGGCGGCAACGCGGACGCCGACGACCCCGCGATCTGGCGCAACGCGGCCGCGCCCGACCGCAGTCTGGTCATCGCCACGGCCAAGGAGGGCGGACTGCGCGTCTACGACCTCGACGCCCGCCAGGTCCAGTCCCTCCCCGCGCCCCCGCCGGCCACGCCCGGCGGCGCCCCCGGCCGGTACAACAACGTCGACCTGGTCCTCGGCACGTCCCTCGCCGGCCGGAGGTCCGACCTCGCCGTGGTCAGCGACCGCGGCCACGACCGGCTGCGCGTCTACCGCGTCGACCGCGACGACCCGGCCGGCCCGCTCACCGACGTCACCGACCCCGGCGCCGCCCCGATCTTCTCCACCTCCCAGGACGAGATCGACGACCAGGACACCGCCTACGGCCTGGCCACCTGGACCGACCCCGCGACCCGGCGCTCGTACGCCCTCGCCAGCCGCAACAACCACACCACCGTGGCGCTGCTGGAACTCGTCGCCCGCCCCGGCGGCACCGTCGGCTACACCAAGGTCCGCACCCTCGACCTGCCCTCCGCCTTCCGCCTCCCCGACGGCGCCACCTGGCGCCCGTGCGGCGAACCCGGCGAACTGCCCCAGGTGGAGGGCATGGTGGTCGACCCCGCCGACGGCACGCTGTACGCCGCCCAGGAGGACGTCGGCATCTGGCGCCTGCGCGCCGACCTGACGGGCCGGCCCGTCCTCGTCGACCGGGTCCGCGAGTACGGCGTCCCCGCCGCGTACGACGAGGAGAGCGACGAGTGCCGGCCCACCGGCGCCGACCCGGGCCACGGCGGCAAGCACCTCTCGGCCGACGTGGAGGGCCTCACCCTGCTCACCGAGCCGGACGGTGACGGCTACGTCCTCGCCTCCAGCCAGGGCGACGACACCTTCGCCCTCTACGACCGGGAGGTGTCCGACGACAACGAGTACGAGGGCGGCTTCCGCGTCACCGCCTCGCGGACCGTCGACGGCTCCGAGGAGTGCGACGGCGCCGCCGTGCTGAACGCCCCGCTGGGTCGCAAGTACCCCCGTGGCCTGCTCGTCGTCCAGGACGGCCACGACACCCCGGCCGAGACCGACCGCGACGCCACCGGCTTCACCTTCGTCGACCTCGGGGACGTCCTCGACGCCGTGGAGGACTGACCCCCGCGGCCCCGGCTCACACCGGCCGCCCCGGTCGGGCCCCGGGCGGCGGGACGCTTGAGTACGCGTACTCATGCGTCCCGCCGCCCGGCCGACGACGCTTGACCCACCGTCGAGAGGAGCCGACCACCATGCACGCGACCACCCGGCGCACCGGGGGGACCGGCCGGGCGCGCGGCCGCGCCGCCGTCCGCGCCTGCCTGCCCGTGCTCGCCGCGGCGGCCCTGACACTGCCGTTCCTGGCCGGGTGCGCCTACCAGGAGCGGGTCTGCGGCTCGGACGAGTATCCGGTCAAGGCCGTCGGCAACACGACGGGCAGCGCCTGCGTCCCGGACGGCGAGCAGCCGCCCGAGGGGTACGTGCGCTACCCGGCCGGCCAGGTCCCCGAACACCTCGGGGACGAGTGGGACGTGTACTGGGACGACCGCGTCCTGGACGGCGACGGCCGCGTCGTCCCGGGCACCCGTGCCACGACCACCCCCTGACCTTCCGTCGGGCACCCCCGGGCCGCGGCGCGGGCGCCGCCGCTCGGCGACCCGCCCGCCGTCGACGGCCGCGTGAGAGGATCCGTTCGCCGCACGGGCGGCCACTCGGTGGAAGGTGACCATGTACGCGATATCCCTGGGCGACGACGGCGCGGAGCTGGGCCCGCTCGAACCTTGGCAGGCCGAGGAGTTCCTGGCCCACGTGGACCGCGGCCGGGAGTTCATCGGGCGCCACAACGGACTGCCCGACGTCGTCACCGACCTGGAGTCGAGCCGGGCGTTCCTCCAGGCGTACGCCGACAAGACGGCCGCCGACACCGGCCGCATCTGCGGGATCAGGGTGGACGGCCGACTGGTCGGAGCCGTCATCTTCCGCCGGCTGGACGTCCGGCAGGGCAGCGCCGAGGCGGGGTGCTGGCTGGAGCCCTCGGCGGTCGGCAGGGGACTGGTGACCCGCGCGGTCCGCGTGCTCGTCGACTGGGCCGTGGAGGAGCGCGGGATCCACCGCGTCGAGTGGGTGGTGTCGTCCGGCAACCTGCCCAGCATCGCCGTGGCCCGGCGGCTCGGCATGACGCGCGAGGCCGTACTGCGCGAGAGCCACCCGTACCGCGGCGTGCGGCACGACGAGGAGGTCTGGGCGGTGCTCGCCCCCGAGTGGCGCGCCGCCCGGCAGGCACCCTGACGGCCCGGCACACGCCCCGGCCACCGGGCCCGGCCGCACCGCGGCCCGCCCGCCCCCGGAGCACCACCCCGGCCCGGGCCGCCCGCTCCTGTTCCGGCCGGGGTGGGTGTGCCGCAGCTCACACGGTGTGGTGGGGTGGGGGCGATGAGTTCGGCGGGGCGGGGCGGTCTTCCCTGCCGTACACCCGTGGTGGAAGAGAAGGAGTGCGGCTCGTGCGCATCGTGATCAGCGAGTTCATCAGCCTGGACGGCGTCGTGCAGGGGCCCGGCGGACCCGAGGAGGACACCGACGGGGGCTTCGCCCACGGCGGCTGGACGCAGGCCTACTTTGACCCGGAGGTGGTGGGCGGCGCCTTCGACGAGGCGCTCGCCAAGGCCGACGCGCTGCTCTTCGGGCGGCGCACGTGGTGGGCCATGGCCGGCGCGTGGCCGGAGCGGGCCGGCGACCCGTTCGCCGACCGGATGAACGCCCTGCCGAAGTACGTCGTCTCCCGCACGCTGGCCGACGACGACCTGTCGTGGGAGAACACCACGCGCATCCCCGGCGACGAGGCCGTCGCGCGCATCCGCGACCTGCGCGCCGCCGGCGGCGGGGACCTGCTCGTCATGGGGAGCCCGACGCTCGTGCGCACGCTCATGAACGAGGGCCTCGTCGACGAGCTCCGACTGATGGTCATGCCGGTGGTCCTCGGCGGCGGGAAGTCCATCTTCCCCGCCGACGGCGTCAAGCACCCGCTGGAGCTGGTCTCGACCACCACCAGCGACGCCGGCGTGCACGTCTGCACCTACCGGCCGGCCGGCCGGGCGTAGCGCCCGTACCGCCGACGGGGACCCGGACCGGGACCCGCACGCCGGTGGGAGCGGCGCCGGCCGGTCCGGCGGTCCACCACCCGGCGTGCGCCGGCCTGCCGGTCCGGCGCCCCGTCACCGGGCCCGCGCGGGCGCCAGGAGCCCCGCCCGCTGCGCCCGCAGCACCGCGCCCAGGCGGTCGGCCGTGCCGAGCTTCCGGTACAGGTTCTCCAGGTGCTTGTGGACCGTGCGCACGGAGATGCCGAGCCGCCGCGCCATCGCCGCCGCGGGCAGCCCCTCCGACAGCATCCGCAGGACCGTCGCCTCCCGGCCCGTCAGCGGCGCGCACCCCGCCCCGCCCGCCGGGCCGGGCGGGGCGGGGTGCGGGCGCGGGTGCTCCGGTGGCGCGCACCGCTCCGCGGCCGCGGCCAGCAGCGGCCGTACCCGCGCGCAGTACAGCCGGTCGCGGGAGGTGAAGGGGCGCCCCTCGCGGTAGACGAGGAACGCGCGCCCACCGGCGCCCGGCAGGGGCACGTCCAGCACGTGGCACGCGCCGAACATCCCGCCCGGCGCCTCCTCGGGCGCACCGGGCCGCCGGGGACCTGCCGGTGCGGCCGCCCGCCGCACGACCACCCCCGGCCCGCCCACCGGCCCCCGCTCGTCCCGCAGCACCACCGCGCCCGCGTCGAGCGCCACCAGCAACTCCCGCGCCACCGCCCGCCAGAGGTGCTCCGGCGTGCGGGCCTCCAGGACGCCCACCGCGAGGTCGAGCACCCTCTCCCAGTCGCACGTGCGCAGAACCGTCATGCTTCCCCCGGTTGTCCATACGTACTTCTCCCCATGGCCGTCCCCGTGGCGGCGGCGCCATCGTAGGACCCAGCGGCTCCGCAAACGCGCGATGGCGAATTGACGTCATGCGTGTGCGGTGCCCGCGTGGAAACGACGAGGAAGAAGAGGACACACATGCGACGGATCTCCTCCACCCTCCGCACCCTCACCGCGGCGTGCCTGTTCGGCGCGGCCGCGGTGGGCGGCGCCCTGGCCACCGCGCCGATGGCGGCCGCCGCCCCCACCGGGGCCTTGGCCTGCGGCTGGGACCCGGACGCCGCCTCGGGCCGGGCCTACTACAACCACTGCACGAGCAGCGGGAGCTGGATCTGGATCCGCGTCGAGCGGCACGGCGCCGGCGGTTACGACAAGTGCGTCGGGCCGAACCGCACGTACCTGGGGAGCACCTCGGTGATCAAGTACGCCTGGTACAAGGGCGGCACCTGCTGACACCGTGCCGACCTGCGGTGACGCGCCCGGGAACCTCGGGCGCGTGGCCCCTCGGCCCCCGCACCGGCTGTCCCGGGCGGCATCGGCGAACGACCGGATGGCGCCGACGGAGGCCACCGACCCGCGGCAGGCGCGGCACGAGCGGCCGGGGCCGGCGCACACACGGCCGGAGCGCCGTCCGTCAGGACGGGCGGCGCTCCTCGAAGCTGGCGTGGTAGGACGCCGCCATGTCCTCGTCGGCGTGGCCCTGCGCCGCCGCGCGGCGGAACCGCTCGGCACCCGCCTCCGCCAGGTCCAGGCGCACCCCGCCGCGACGGGCGGCCCGGACGACGAGTTCGGCGTCCTTGGCGGCCGTCGCGACGGCGAAGCTCGGCGGCGTCAACCGGTCCTCCAGCACCAGGGCGGCCTTCGCGCGCAGGTAACCCATGTCGAGCGGGCCTCCCGCGACGGTGTCGAGGAAGTCCCGCGGGTCGACCCCGAGGGCCTGCGCGAGGGCGAGGACCTCACCCGTCGCGTGCGTGACGGCCAGCACCCAGCTGTTGGTGACCAGCTTGAGCCGGGTGGCGCTGCCGTCCGCCGCGTCCTCCCCGGTCCACACCGTGCGGGCCCCGACCGCGTCGAACACCGGCGCCACCGCCGCACGGGCCCCGACGGGACCGGCGGCGAGGACGACCAGCCTCCCCGCCTCCGCCGGCTCGCGGGTGCCGAGCACCGGGGCGTCGAAGAACACCAACCCGTGGACGTGCGCCAGTTCGGCCAGCTCGGCGACCGCCTCCGGGCCGGCGGTCGTCGACTGGACCCACGCGGCCCCCCGCGGCAGCCCGGGTGCCGCCTGCCGCATCACCTCCACCACGGCGTCCCCGTCGTGGAGCACGGTGAGCACCACATCGGCCCCCCGTACGGCCTCGTCGGGGGTGCCGGCGACGTACGCCCCGTCGGCGGCCAGCGGCTCCGCCTTGGCGCGGGTGCGGTTCCACACGCGGACCCGGTGCCCGGCGCGGGCGAGGTTGCGGGCCATCGCCGCACCCATGATCCCGGTACCGAGGACGCTCACGGTGACGGTCTCGCTCATGACGGCGGCCTTCCGTTCGTACGGCGCGGCGGTGGCGTGCGAGGGCGGGCGTGCCCCGCACGATCCTAGGTCCTGTCCGGAAAGTCCGCCTGGGCCGCGCCCCCGCCCTCCGGGCGGACGGCGCTGCTTCCCGGACAGGACCCGGAACCGGCCGCCCCCGCGCCCCGGTGAACCGCCCCACCGCGGCGCGGACAGGGCCGCCCGGCCCCCGCCGTCAGTAGGCGCCGTTCAGGCCCCACCACTCGCCGTTCAGCTCCTGGGCGCGGTGGAACGTTCCCGCGCCGGTGCCGCGGTAGCCGAGCAGCCAGCCGAGGTGGCCGCCCCGGTACGACTCGTCGGTCACGGTCACCAGGTCGTTCGTGGCGTCGCCGTCGTACGAGCCGACACCGACGAGATCGCGCATCGCGCCCCAGCCGCCGCCGAGCGCGGTGCGGGCCGCGAACGTACCGGTGCCGCGCCCCGGGTAGAGCCACAACCGGCCGGCGGTGTCGCGGGCCAGCAGGTCGGCGCGCCCGTCGCGGGTCAGGTCGCCCGTGCCCACCAGGCGGTTCATGGCGTTCCAGCCGGAGCCGTTGTTCTTGCGCGCCGCGAACGTGCCGTTGCCGCGCCCCGGGTAGAGCCACAGGACGCCGTTCTTGTCCCGGGCCAGCAGGTCGGCACGGCCGTCCCCGGACACGTCGCCCACCGCGCGCAGCTCCGCCATGGCGTTCCAGCCCGAGCCGACCGACGTACGCGCCGCGAACGTGCCGTTGCCGCGGCCCGGGTAGAGCCACAGGACGCCGGCCTTGTCCCGGGCGAGCAGGTCCTCCCGGCCGTCCCCGGACAGGTCGCCGTGCCGGGTGAGGGCCGTCATGGCGTTCCAGCCGGAGCCGACCAGCCGTCCGGAGCCGTCACCGGGCAGGAACCACAGGCGGCCGACCGCGTCCCGGACGAGCAGGTCGGACCGGCCGTCACCGTCGAGGTCGGAGAACCCGGCCGGCTTCCCCGGTGCCGGCGAGGAGTACCACTGCGGGTAGGCGCTCCGCGAGCACTCCCGCTCGGTCCTGACGAACTTGACGGAGCTGATCGCCCGGTCGAAACCGGTGCTCCAGGCGTAGGAGCCCTTCCCGCCCGGGGCCTCGGACCAGTAGAAGGCGTTCGCGCCGGCCAGCGAGTGGTTCGGCTCCGTGTAGAGGCAGACGAACGTCGAGCTGCGGTTGGTGTACGAGCGGATCCGGTTGTCCCAGGCGCCCAGCGTCGCCATGTTCGTCTTCGTCGAGAACATGGTGCCGTCACCGGACGTGCCCGTGAAGCCGCAGAAGTACCCGGTCGGACACCGGTCGGCGCCGGTCGCCGCCTGCGCCGGCCCGGCGGGCAGGGCGGTGGCGAGAAGACCGCCCGCGACGACGCCCGCCAGGGAGCCGGCGAGACGTCTGAAGGACTTGCGCATGTGTGGGTCTTCCTCCTCCGGCGCGCCCCGGCCGCCGGGGCGCGCGTGCACCGTGGACGACCGATGACACCCCCGAAGGGTTGCCCCCGGAGCCGGGGTTTCCTCAGGTGGAGAGCGCGCCGGGCCCCCGGCGCTGCCCTCCGGAGCGGCCGGCCCTCGGCGCCCGGCCCCGCACCCGCCCCGGCCGCCGCCGAGGTGGACCTCCACCTCGCGGCCCGCCCGCACCGCGCGTCGACGGGCCCCTCCTCGTCGCGGCCCCAAGGCCCTTGCCGTGTCGGGGACTTCCAGCGTCCCGGACGACTGTCAGAGCGCGCCCCTACGCTGACGCCATGACCGTGCACGTACCTTCCGCGGACGCCGTCCGCCCTTCCCCGGCCGAGGCGGTGCGGCGGCTGCTGCGGGCGGCCCGCGACGAGGCGACCCCCCAGGAGATGGAGGCCGCGTTCGCCTGGCTGACCGAAGCCCGTACGGCGGCGCGGCTCGCCCGCGACTGGCGGGCGCACGCCGACACCGTACGGGCCGAGTCGGTTCGCTGCCGGGAGGCCCTCCGCGCCCTCGGCGACGCCGACACGCCCCAGGACACCGTGCGGTACGGGCGGTACGCCGTCGAGGCGGTCCTCCGCGGCGAGCTGGACCGGCTGCTCGCCGGGAGCCGGGGGACCGCCGAGCGGTGCGAGGAGATCCGCGCGGCCGTCGTCGAGGACCCGGAGGACCCTGCGCGGACGCGGGGGAGGGGGACGCCCTCCGCGGTGGCGCTGCCCCTGGGGGACCTGCTCACGGGCCTGGCCGCCGCCCGGGACCACCTTCACCGCTGCCTGGCGGAGTACCGGGCGGCCATGGCGGAGCTCGACGCGGAGGAGCGGTCGCGCCGGCGGTATCTCGCCGGCGCCGGGAGCGTCTCCCTGGAGGAGATCCGCGCCCTGGGCCACCGCCGGTTCGAGGAGCTGGTCGCCTCCCTCCTGCGGCGGGACGGGTACGCCGTGGAACGCGGCCACGGCGGGAGCGGCGACCTGGGGGCGGACGTCATCGCCGCCGGGCCGGGCGGCGAGCGGATCGTGGTGCAGTGCAAGCTCCGGCGGGAGCCCGGCGCGCGCATCGGCTCCGCGACGTGCAGACGTTCAACGGGACGGCGTGGGCGGACCACGACGCCACCCACGCGGTGCTGGTGACGAACACGCGCTACACGGCACCGGCGCAGCGGGGCGCCGCGCGGTACGGGATCACCCTGCTCGACCGCGACGACCTCCGCCGGTGGGCGACGCTCGGCAACCCGCTCGTGCTGGACGAGGGACCCGCACGCGTGCCGGGAACCGCTTCCGGCGGGCCGGTGGGAAACGGGGTGACGGCGAAGAAGAAGATCAACGTATCGTGGGGCCGATTGTGACGGTTCTCCGACAAGGAGTGAATTCTTGAGAAAGTTGTCGGTTCGCGGTGTCGCCCTGGTGGCGGCGGCTGCGGCGGTACCCACCCTGCTGTTCGGCGTCCCGGCCGTGGCCGCCGGCGGCGAAGGCGCCGGGACGGTCCCCGCGCGTCCCGCGGCGACGGCCGCCGGGCACGACGCCGGGGAGGACGACGCGGCGGTGATCCGCCGCATGGTGGAGAACCCCTACACGGGCGTCGGCGTGCGCGAGGCGGCGCAGAAGGCGTTGGACGGCACGCCCGAGGACATGCGCCGGTTCCTGGAGACCGGCCAGTACCAGGCTCGGATCGCGGACGACCAGGTGCGGACCAGCCAGATCCACAGCCTGGGCGGGCCCGGAGTGAAGGCCGCCGCGGAGAAGGCCCTCAGGGGCGGACCGCGGGACGTCGTCGAATTCCTGGAGAGCGGTCAGTACGTGGCCCGGCTCGAGGACGACCAGGTACGGACCGCCCAGATACACAGCCTGGGCGGACCCGAGGTCAAGGCGGCCGCGCAGAAGGCGCTGAAGGAGGGAGGCGACGCGGTCGGGCGCTTCCTGGAGACCGGCCAGCACGCGGCCAGGATCAAGGACGACCGGGCGCGGGTCACCCAGATCGCCCAGGCAGGCGGCATCACCGTGAAGGCGGCCGCCCGCAAGGCGCTCGCGGGCACCCCGGACGACGTCCGGCACTTCCTGGACGTCGGCCACTACCAGGCGCACGCGAAGGACCGGGCGGCCGAGAAGGCCGCGCAGGCCAAGCGCCGCTGACCGATCGGCGGCGCTTGGCCCGGCGCCTGCCCCTACCGGACGGGGGCCGCCCCGGTGCCGTCGCGTGCGGCGCCGGGGCGGCCGCGCGTCAGCGGGTGGGGGTGCCAACGCGGAGGCGGTTGCCGTCCGGGTCGCGCAGTTCCACCTCGCGTGCCCAGGGCAGCTCGGCCACCGGCAGCCCGAAGTCGGCGGCGACCGTGTCGACGTCGTCCCGGCGCAGGTAGACGAGCGTGTCCGGGCGGGCGTCCCCGGCGTGCTCCGACAGGAACAGCCGCGCCCGGCCCCGCGCGACCTCGACGAAGGCGGGGAACCCCGGCTCGAAGCGGTGCTCCCACTGCCTGGTGAAGCCCAGCCGCTCGTACCAGCGCACCGCCGTGTCGGCATCCGCCACCCGCAGAATCGGGATCACCTCGTCGTCCATGGCCCCATCGTGGCAGAGCCCGCCGTCCACCGGACGCGCACGGCGGGCGTACCCCCGGTGCGAGGGGAGGCGACGTCAGGAGGGCTGCCGGTCCAGCTGGTCCGCGAAGGCGCGCAGGGCGTCCGCCAACTCCTTCTTGGTCGGGAGCTGGTCGACCTTCCGGTCCAGTTCGGTGAGGCGCCGCTCGATCTCCGCGAGGTTCGGCGGGGTGGAGGGGTGGGGACCGGGGCCGCTGGTGGGCGGTGGGGTGCCGGTCGGGGTCTCGGACGGGTTGGGCCACTCGCCGCCGTCCGACCCGCCCGACGACCCGCCTTCCGTCGACCCGCCTTCCGTCGACCCGCCTTCCGGCGATCCGCCTTCCGTCGATCCGCCTTCCGAGGACCCGCCGTCCGTCGATCCGCCGTCCGCCGATCCGCTCCCTCCGGTGATCCCGGCCGAGCCGCCCCCGTCCGCCCCGACGACGGAGCCGCCGCTTCCGGGGTCGACGGTGGGCTCGTCCGCCGGCGAGGTGGTGTACGCCGTGGCGGGTGGCCCCTCGGCCGAGCCGGCCGCGAGGGCGGCTCCGACGCTGAGGGCCACGAGGGCCGCCGCCCCCGCGACGGCGGCCGAGACCCGCTTGATCCGTATGCGGTGTGAGGCGGTAGGGGGCTGAGGGTTCTGTGTGTCTCCCATGGCGGGCAAGGTATCCGGCGCCGCCCACCGGACGGGTGGCTTCCGAGGGATCGGCGCCTCCCCGCGGGAGGCCGGGCGTCACCTGGTCGGCGCGACGCAGGAGGCGTTCCCGACGGGGCGGGGTAAGGCCCTGGAATGAGAGCACTGGTGATCAACTGCACGCTCAAGACCTCACCGGAACCGTCCAACACCGAGGCGCTCGCCCGGGTGGTGGCGCAGCAGCTGGAGGCGTACGGGGTGCGGACGGATTTCGTCCGGGCCGTCGACCTGGACATCAAGCCGGGCGTCACCACCGACGCGGGGCCCGGCGACGCCTGGCCGGCCGTCCACGAGCAGCTGCTCCGCTCCGAGATCCTCGTCATGGCGTCACCGACGTGGCTGGGCCGCCCGTCGTCCCTCGCCCAGCGGGTCCTCGAACGCATGGACGCGATGCTGTCGGAGACCGACGACCAGGGGCGGCCGGTCGCCTACAACCGCGTGGCGGGCGTGGTCGTCACCGGCAACGAGGACGGCGCCCACCACGTCGTCAGCGAGATCGCCGGGGCGCTGGGCGACATCGGCTACACGATCCCCGGACAGGCGTGGACGTACTGGCACCTCGGCCCGGGCGCCGGACCCGACTACCTCGACGACGAACGCGGCCACGACTGGGCCCACAAGACCGGCCGCGCGATGGCGGCCAACCTCCACGGCGTGGCGAAGGCCCTCCAGGTCACGCCGTTGCAGACCCCGCCGGACTGATCCCTCGCGGGCCCGCCGCGCGCACCCGGCCGCCTGGGCCGGGCGCGGGGCGGAGGCTCGGGGGCGGGGGAGGGCCGGGGGCGTGGCGGGTTCCGACCAGGCGCCCGGCGGGCGCGTCAGTCGAGGCTGCCGTTGAGGTACTCGTTGAGCGCCTGGCCGGGGCGCAGCACCGCCGTCCCGTCCTGGAGGTGGAAGCTGCCGAATCCCATGACGCTGACCGTCCGGTCGCGGCGCAGCGCCTCGGCGAGGGTCCCCGCGTCGACGACCGTGCCGAAGAGCGCCTCCAGGACCCGCCCGACGTCGTCGACGGACACCTGGCCGCCGCGTTCCGACGCCTTGCGGGCCGTGGCCTCCGCGAGCGCTGACCTGTCCACAAGCAGCTCCAAGCTCCGACAACAGGGTGGGGTCCTCCGCCCGCCGCACCACCGGCGGGCGGGCCCTTCGACGCTAACCGCTGCCCGGCACGGCCCGCACCGCCGGCGGCGGAGGGCGCGGCCGAACGGGCGAACCCGGGGCCCCGCCGCACCCGGCACGGCCCTCCGCGGGGCCGTGCCGACCTTCCCGTCCCTCGCGGCCCTCTCGGCCCCGGCCACGCCCGCGCCGGACGGTCCGGGTCCGGCACCCGGTGCAGCATCCCAGCTCAGCGGGGGAATCGACCCCCGTCCGCGGGGGTACGCGGCGTTCGTCCCGTACCACGAGGAGCGTGAGCCACATGGAGGAGACCGCGACGCCGCCGACGGCGACGGCAGCGCACGACGGCCGGACCGAGCTGCCGAACGTGAGGAGCCTGACGGAGCTTGCCGAGCTCCTGGAGCGTCACGGCTCCCTCTACGTCCGCTGGTCGCGGGGCCCTGCCGAGGACCTGCGGACCAGCCGCAGCGTCGACCACCTGACCGGGATCACCATGCCCGGCCTGTCGGCGAACCCTCTGGCGATCGAGACGTGGTGGGAGGCCCGCCCCGTCCGCCTGTGGGTGGCGCGCCGCCTCTACGACTACTGCCACCTCCGCCAGGAGCGCGGTGGCGACGTGCGCCCCTGGGCGCTGCGGGGCAGCGAGGTGGCACGGGGCCCGGACAACGAACCACTGGTGCGGGACGTGGAGCCGGTGTGCTGGATCGACCTCGCGGTGATCGAGGAGGCGCAGGAGGAGGTCGCGCGGCAGCGGCGCCCGTGGGGACCGATGCGCCGCGAGCCGTGAGAGCGGGGGGGGCACGGCATGTGACAGGGGGCACGGCAGGTGACGCGGGGGCGGCCCGGGATCCGGGCCGCCCCCGCCGCTGTCTCTCGCCCGCTCGCCGGTGTCGCCCGGCCGTCAGCGGGCCGGGGCGCGCTCGCTCCCCCCGGCGGCCCCGTACAGGTCCCGCTCCGCCAGGATGAGGGAGCGCTCGCGGACGCAGTCGGCGTGCACGACCACCTGGCTCGGGTCCAGCCCGTCGATCGCCTCCTGGACGGCCTCCAGGGCCGGCCCGTACCGCCGCAGCCGGCGCAGCGCCCCCGCCTTGCGGAACAGCGCCTCCGGGTCGAGGCCCCCGGCGAAGGCCGGCGCGTCCAGCAGGCGCAGCATGCGGTCCGCCTGGTCGGGCAGGTCCTCCCCGAGCCACAGGCCGTGCAGCAGGGCATGGACCACCTTGTCGTCGTCGCCCGCCCGGGCCACGACGGCGTCCAGCAGCGGCAGCCCCTCGGTGCGCGAGCGGCCCAGCAGGGCGAAGACGCGCATGGCGTCGCTGTACGGGTCGAGGTCGGGCAGCTCGCGGGGGCCGCGGCCGAAGAACTCCTCGATGGCGGCGCACCGGAAGTCGTACCGGAGCGTCGTGAGGAAGCAGTGCCACACGGCGCGGCCGTACGCGCCGCCGGGGTCGACCGACGCCACGTGGTCGTCGCCGAGGAAGAGCAGGGCGCTGCGGCCCTCCGCCCGGGCCCGCCAGGAGAGGTCGCCCGTCACCCGCGCCGACTCCACCCAGGAGGCCGAGCCCCGGGCGAGCCACAGGGCCGCCTCCCGTGTCCAGTCGCGCCCCGAGTCGATCTCCTCGGCGACGCGGGCGCGCACCATCACCCAGCCCCGCTCGCGCAGGGCCGTGTCCTCGGACGCGAGGGCCCGCTCCACGGCCTCCGCCGCCCGGGGCAGCCGCCACAGTCCGCACGCGGCCCGCTCGGAGACGGGGGTCCACCGCGGCGCGAGCGCGGCGACCTCATGGCAGGTGCGTTCCAACCCGGGGTCTCGGTCGATGTCCATGGGGCCCTTCCTGCGCGGTAGGGCGGGGCGGGGCGCGAACCGGCCGCGCCCCGCCCCGCCCTGCCGTGTGCCGTTCGACCGGTCAGTACCGGTCAGCGTCGGTCATTGTGTGTCGCGTTTCGGTCAGCGGACGTCGAACTCGGCCGGGTCGGGGCCGAGCCGCTTGCCCTCGTCGAGGGCGGCGAACGCCGCCATGTCCTCGGAGTCCAGCTCGAAGTCGAAGACGTCGATGTTCTCCCGGATGCGCGAGGGGGTCACGGACTTCGGGATGACGACGTTGCCGAGCTGGAGGTGCCAGCGCAGGACGACCTGCGCAGGGCTGCGGCCGTGCTTGCGGGCGACGGCGGCGACGGCCGGCACCTCCAGCAGGCCCCTGCCCTGTCCGAGCGGCGACCACGCCTCGGTGGCGATCTCGTGGCGGGCGTGGAAGGCGCGGGACTCGGCCTGCGCGAGCTGCGGGTGCAGCTCGATCTGGTTGACGGCCGGGACCACGGAGGTGGCGTCGATCAGCCGCTCCAGGTGCTCGGGCAGGAAGTTCGACACGCCGATGGCGCGGGCGCGCCCGTCGGCGAGGATCTTCTCGAACGCCTTGTACGTGTCGACGTACGCGTCCAGCGCCGGGACGGGCCAGTGGATCAGGTACAGGTCCACGTAGTCGAGGCCCAGCCGCTCCAGCGAGGCGTCGAAGGCGCGCAGCGTGGAGTCGTGGCCCTGCTCGCTGTTCCACAGCTTGGTGGTGACGAACAGCTCCTCGCGGGGGATGCCCGACGAGGCGATGGCCTGTCCGGTGCCGCGTTCGTTCTCGTAGACGGCGGCCGTGTCGACGCTCCGGTAACCGGCTTCCAGGGCCGTGCCCACGGCGCTCGCCGCCTCGTCGTCCGGGACCTGCCAGACGCCGAAGCCGAGCTGCGGCATGGCGACACCGTTGTTCAGGATGAGGGAGGGGACCTTGCTCACGGGCGGTCGATCCTTACGTCATATCGGTCGGTACATCCGGGGATCAACGATCACACGCGGTGACGCATTCCCGGATCGGTGCTTTCCATGTCGGGCCGACCGGGCGGTCCGCGCGCCCCGGCGTCCGGCCGGCCGTCACAGGCCGGCGGGGCGGGCGCGCGCAGGAGGGACGCCCTGCGGGGCGTTCCGCCGGAAGGAGGGCTGGTGCGCCGGACGGGCGCGGCGGTCGCGGCCGTGGCCGTGGCGGTGCCGTGCCGGACCCCGCGTATTGAACGCGTTCAACCACCTGTCAGGATGGGCGCTGACGCGGTGGACGCCCGACAAGCCGCCGCCCGCGGCGTCGCGAAGGGGGCCGGGATGGACGAGGACGGTCGGCACGGCTGGAGGCCGGCGGTCTCGGTGACCGTGCTGCTCCTGGCGGCGGCACTGGCGTCCGTGATCGGGTCCACGTACGCGATGACGCAGGAATCGCGCGTCGGCGGCCCTGACGGCGGGCCGCTGACCGTCCCGTCCCTCCTCGTCGTCGGGGCGGTCGCCGTTTCGTCGCGTCGGTTGTGCTCGTCCTGCCGGTGGTGAGGCTGAGCGGTGCCCTGGGGCGCCGGACCGGCGGCCGCCAGTCCTGGCGGTGGGTGCCACCGGTGGCCTCCGCGGTGGCCTTGCCGCCCGCCGCCGCGGGGGCCGCCGTGACCGGTGCCCGGGGCCCGGCGGGCTACTTCGGTATTTGGGCGCTCGCGGCGGTGGCCATCACCGCGGCGGCCCTGCTGAGCCGACTGCGGCGCCGCGGGTCGGTCGGCACGGTGGCGCTGTGGGGGACGCTCCTGGTGGTGTGCGCCCATGCCCTCTGCGGGATGGCGATCCGCACCGGGCTCCTGACGGAGTACCACCCGCCGCGGGTCGACAAGGCGTCCCTCGTCGGCACCTGGTCGGACGGCGGGGGCGGGACGCTGACCCTGGTCCTGTACCGGTACGTCGGCGACCCGGACGCCGGGGACCTGTACGAACTGGTCCGGCTTCCCGGCGGACCCGGACCCTCCGCGCCCTGACCCCGGCGGGCCGGCCCGCGACATCGACCCGGCCGCTTCGGTACGGCCCTTCGACCGCCCCGTCACCCGCGCGGCGGCACATGCGCACCGCCCCCCGGTGCGGCCGGTCGCGCATGGCGCGCGCCCGCTCAGCGCCGGTCGTCCAGGCCCTCCGCCAGCGCGTCGGCCAGCCGCCGGGCGCCCCGGTCGTCAAGGCCCAGCCGGAGCCCCTCGTCGTACGCCGCCTGCCACACCCGGCGGCGCGTATGCCCCGCTTGCTCCAGGGCGGCGGCGACAGCCGCCGCGTCGGGACGGCCCGCCCCACCCGGATCCGCCGCCTCAGGACTCCCCGCCGCGTCCGCCGCGTCCGTGCCGGTGGTGCCGTCCGGCTCGGAGCGTGTCCGTGCCCACCGGCCCCGGACCGCTGCGCGCGCCCCGGCGAGGTCGCGCACGGCCGCCGACCGGACGAGGTCCTCCACCATCGGCCGGAGCACCGCGCCCACCACCGCGAGGGCGTACGGCGAGAGCGTCTCCACCGGCTCGGCCGCCCCGCAGCTGCGTTCCGGGCCGGCGCCCATCCGGATCGAGCGTGCGCGCGCCGCGTCGAGCGTCCCCTCGGGGTCGGCGAAGTAGGCCGTGCTCTCGGCGTGGAAGGCCACCGATTCGTGCGGGGCGGCCTGTCCGATCACCAGGGCCGCGACCTCCCGCACCAGCGCCTCGTCCGCCCCACGTTCCCCCACGGCGTCCGGCCCCGGCCCGCCCGGCCTTCGGCGGCCGGTCCCGCCGCCCGGCGCGCCCCCGCGCCGCCGTCCGAACCGCTTGAGGAAACGCTCCACGATCCCTCCCCGTCGCACCCGTGTGCCGCCCCGCCCGTCGGCGCGTGTGGCCCCGCTGCCCGCAGAGGGTAGGTCCCGGCCGGCAGGCCGAAAAGGTCCCGCTCCGCGGGTCACGGAAGCGAACGGGGGCGCACGCCGCCGGCGTTCGCGTAAGGACGGCGTCACCGGACCGGCCGGAATCGAACGGACCTTGCGACCATGAGCGGGTGACCGATACTCACCTTGCCATCAAGGACCTGATCATCGACTGCGTCGACGCCGAACGGGTCGCCGCCTTCTGGGCGGAGCTCCTCGGCCGCCCCGTCGCGGCCAGGACCGGACCGTACGTCTGGCTCACCCGGGGGCCGGGGCCCGGGGTCGGCTTCCAGCAAGTGGCGGCGCCCACACCGGGGAAGAACCGCGTCCACTTCGATGTCGCCGCGGCGGACCCGGCCTCCGCGCGGCGGCGGATCGAGGCCCTGGGCGGCCGTCATCTGCGGGAGTACGCGGCCGGCGGGTTCCTCGTCATGGCCGACCCGGAGGGCAACGAGTTCTGCGTGATCCCGCCCGGCCCGTTCGAGGTCGACGACGACGACGGCCGTGCCGACTACCTCGGGACGGCCGGGAGCCCCGCGTCGGCCTGACCTCCCCGGCCGCGGCGGCCGAGCTTTCCGGAAGGGGTGATTCCGCCGCGAATCGCCCTGCTCGCAGGGGGTTTCACGCCATGACGCCCCGTCCGGAAACACCCGTAATGCCGGGAAGGGGTGGGCGGTGAGGAGTCTCACAAAAAGCCGAATCTGTTCGATCTTTCGGCTCGACATGGGTCAGGATCCGTGACGACGACAAGCCCTCGCCGCCGTGGCGGGGCGGTCCGGGCGGACGCCGAGTCCTGCCGCTGCCCGGATGACTGGTCGACAGATGTGAATCGGCAGGAGTGGAGGACCCAGCAGTACGGGACGTGTGCACCACGGCCGTCCCTTGGGGTGAAGCCGCGTCAGCGGCCGGGCAACTTCGCCAGCCCGAACCCGACAGGTCATCCTTCGCAGGCGGATGACGAAGGGTTGCGCATGACCGCGCAGATTCATGTCCCGTCCGTGCTGTCCAGGACCGGTACGGTCTCGGCTCTCACCATCGCCGCAGTCTGCGGCTCGCTCCTGGCCCCCGGTGTCGCCCCGCAAGCGGAGGCCGCGGCACCCGCGCCCGCCACCAAGGCGCTCAACGTGGCGGCTTCGAAGAAGGGCTCCCCGTACCAGTACGGGGCCGTCGGCCCGAAGCGGTTCGACTGCTCGGGGCTGACGCTCTACGCCTACAAGCAGGCCGGCAAGACGCTGCCTCGCACGGCGCAGCAGCAGTACAACAAGACCCGCCGCATCTCGGCCGGCAGCCGCCAGAAGGGCGACCTGGTCTTCTTCCACTCCGGTGGGCGGGTCTACCACGTCGGCATCTACGCCGGCAGCAACAAGATCTGGCACTCCCCGAAGGCCGGTTCGGTGGTGAAGCAGGAGAAGATCTGGTCCAAGGCGGTCTACTACGGCCGCGTGCGCTGACGGCCACCGCCGGCGCCGGGACGCCCGAACGTCCGAACGCCGGGGCGCCGGGACCGCGAGTGGGTCCCGGCGCCCGGCGCGGCCGCCCCGAGAGGGCCGGTCAGCCGAGGACGACGCACGCCGCGGCCGGCACCTCCAGCGCACCGGCCGGGCGCGGCAGCCCGGTCTCCGGTTCCACGTCGAACCACGTCACGTCGCCGGACCACTCGTTGGCCACGTACAGCCGGCGGCCCGCGGCGTCGGGCACCAGGTCGCGCGGCCACACGCCGCCGCAGCCCACGCTCCCCGCGACACGGGGCTTCTCCGCCCCGTCCTCCAGAGAGAGCGTGAGCAGGGTGTCGCTGCCCCGCACGGCCACCCACAGGAATCGCCCGTCCGCCGCGACCGCGACGACCGACGGGTGAAGCCGGCCGCCCTCCGGGGCCGGGTCGGCGTCCACCGCGACCTCCGCGAGCGGCTCCAGCGCCCCTGACGTACCGTCCCACCGGCACACCGTCAGCTGCGGGGCCAGCTCGTGCAGCACGTAGACGACCTCGCCGTCCGGGTGGAAGGCGAGGTGGCGCGGCCCCGAGCCCGCCCGCAGCGCGGTCCGCGCGTGCACTCGCAGGCCGCCGGTGTCCGGGTCGGACGCGCAGACGCGGACCGAGTCGGTCCCCAGGTCCACCCCCAGCAGCCACCGGCCGCCCGGGTCCGCGACGACCTGGTGCGCGTGCGGCGCCTCCTGCCGGTCCGGATCCGGGCCGGAACCCTCGTGCGCCAGGACCACGGGCGGCCCGCCGACGGCGCCGCCGGGCGCGAGCGGCAGGCTGCTCACGCTCCCCGAGGCGTAGTTCGCGGTCAACAGCCTGCCAGCGGCGAGCCCCACGTGGGTCGGCGCGGCGCCGCCCACCCCCACCGGCGGACCGAGCGGTGTGAGCCGCGGCCCGTCGACCCGGAAGGCGGTCACCGCGCCCGGATCGGCCTCGCTCACCGCGTACAGCACCCCGGCCTCCCGGTCGAGGGCCAGCCACGCCGGGTTCGGCGCCGTGTCGACCACCGCGACCGGGGCCAGCGACCCGTCGCCGGGGTCCACGGCCGCCACGGTGATGCCGCGGCCGCCCCCCGAGGTGTAGGAACCGATGTACGCCCAGCGCCCGCCGCCCCGCCTGCGGCCCGGCCCCCCGCCCCTACCCCCGCCCCGCGCACCGCCCGTCCCCCCGGTCCGGCCGCTCGTCCCGTCCGTCCCGTCCGTACCGCCCGTGTCTGCCGCCGGTGCTTCGCCGCCCACGGTGACCCCTTCCGTCGTCCTCGTCGTCCTACGGCGCCATCGTCACCGGGCGGCGCGCTCGCCGCGCGCCGGAGCCCTCCTCCGGGCGGTACGACGACCGGCGCGGGGGCGCCGGCCGGGCGAGATGCGGGCGCGGTCCGGCAGGCGCGATGATGGACGTACCGGAGGTCCGGCCGCGGTCGCGAGCGTTCACCCCCCGGGGGGCAATGGAGCACCGCCATGACCACACACAGGGTCGGCCGTGACATCACCGTCCTCGGGGACTCGCTCCCCGTCCCCGGAATGGGCTTCCTCACCGTCAACGCGTTCGTCCTGCACGCCCGTGAGCCCGTGGTCGTCGACACCGGACTCGGGCTCCCCGACCGCGACTTCCTCGCCCGGCTCGGCTCCGTGATGGACCCGGTCGACGTCCGCTGGATCTGGCTCACCCACCCCGACCGCGACCACACCGGCGGGCTCTTCGACCTGCTGGAGGCCGCCCCGGACGCGCGGGTCGTCACCACGTACATCGGCGCCGGGATCATGTCCACCGAGCGGCCGCTGCCCACGAGCCGGGTCTTCCTGCTGAACCCGGGGCAGTCCCTCGACGTCGGCGACCGCACCCTGTACGCCTTCCGTCCGCCGCTCTTCGACAATCCGGCGACCGTCGGCTTCTACGACGACCGCTCCCGCACGTGCTTCAGCTCCGACTGCTTCGGCGGCCCCATGCCGACCTCCGAGCTGGCCGACAGCGGGGACGCCGGGGCGCTGGACGCCGACCAGCTGGAGGGCGCGCAACTGCTCTGGGCGACCGTCGACAGCCCGTGGGTGCACATCGTGGACCGGGACGGGTTCCTGGCCGGGCTCCGGCCGCTTCGCGAGATGGACCCCGAGACGGTGCTCTCCGTGCACCTGCCGCCCGCTGTCGGCATCACCGGGCGGATGCTGGACACCCTGGGCAGGGCGCCCGAGGCGGACCCGTTCGTCGGGCCCGACCAGGAGGCGCTGGAGCGGATGCTCGCCGGCTTCGAGCCGGTACGCCCTCAGGGAGGCGCACCGGCGGCGTGAAGCGGGGCACCCGGGCGGTGCGGTCAGCCGGCGACCAGCTCCGGGTGGTGGCGCCGGGCCACCTCGGGGTGGGCGCGCACCCAGCCCTTCAGCTCGTTGCGGCCGTACTCGGCGTGCAGCGGGTTGGCGCCGTCCTGGGCGAGGCCCGGCGCGTGCTCCAGGTAGGCGCCGGGGACCGTCTCGACCACCGCGTCCAGCCGCGGGTTGTAGAAGAACGGCACGGAGAAGCGCTCGACCGCGCCCGGCGGGCTGACGACCCGGTGGTCGGTCGCCGAGAGGTACCCGTCGGTCGCTATCTCCAGCAGCTCGCCGAGGTTGACGACGAACGCGCCCGGGAGCGGCGGCACGTCCAGGTAGCCGTCGCCGGAGCGGACCTGGAGGCCGCCGACCTCGTCCTGCAGGAGCAGGGTCAGGAAGCCGTAGTCCTTGTGCGCGCCGACGCCCTGGTCCGCCCCGGAGGGGGCCGACCCGGGGTAGCGGATGAGCTTGGTGTGCAGGTGCGGGCGGTCCGCGAACGCCCCGTCGAAGAAGTCCGCCGGCGCGCCCAGGGCGGTGAGCAGCTCCCGCAGCAGCCGGTGGGCCACCCCGGCGAGCCGGTCCTGCCAGCCGAGGACCGCCGTACGCAGCTCCGGCAGCGCCGACGGCCACTGGTTGGGGCCCTCCAGCCACAGGTAGGCCGGGTCGCCGGGGCCCACGGGGACGGGCGCGCGCTCGGCGCCGACGTCCAGCTGGTCGCGCCAGTCGGAACGGCCCCCGGTGAGTTCGTGCCCGACGCGTGTGTAGCCCCGGAAGTGGGGCGAGTTCAGATTGCTCAGCGCCAGCCGATCGGCCTCCGGGAGAGCGAAGAACGCCCTGGTCAGCTCCATCAGGCGGGCCGTCTCCCCGGGCGGGACGCCGTGGCCGGTGAGGTGGAGGAACCCGACGTCTCGGGCCGCGGCGAGCAGGTCCCGGTGGAACGCGCCCCGGGTCGCCGGGTCGTCCGCCGCGGACAGGTCGATGACGGGCAGCGAGCGGGTGGTGGCGGCAGTCATGGCCGGCATGGTGGCCTTCCGTTTCGAGTGTGACGAGGCCCCACATCCCGATGATGGCGGGATAGCGGCGTACGGAAGGTGCCGGCGTGGGTGTGCCGGAAGACGTGCGTCCGCTGCAGGACCGGTGGAGAGGGGAGAGATCAGTCCTGGCGCAGACAGCTCATGGTCGTGACGCGCGCGTAGTCCACGTGGCGGCGCATCACGAGAAGAGTCACCCGCACAGCGTAGCGCGGGGTGATCGGGACGGCGGGGAGACGTCCGCCACAGCGGGGGCGGTTCCGGCCCCGCGTCGCCGAGCGGCACCCCGCCCCGGTGCCGTCCCGCGGGCAGGGGCGCGACGGCCGGAACAGGACGGTGAGCGGCGCGTACGGGCCGCCGCCCTGCCCCCGCCCGCCGTGCCGTGGCCGCGCCCGGACCGCCGCCGGCGAGCGCGCGTGCGGACGGGCCCGTACGGCGAGACGCCCCGCGACGGGTGTCACGGGGCGTCTCGCCCACCGCGCCGAGTGGCGCCGGGGGAGGGGACGGGTGAGGCTCAGCCGATCCCGGGGACCAGTCCCAGCGCCGGCGCCACCGGGGCGATGACCTGCCGGAGCTGACCCAGCTCCTGGACCCCCCTGAGCCCGCCGAACTGGTCCATGATCCGCGGCACCTGCGAGCGGTACCGCGGGTCGATGCCGCTGACCGCGAGGTCGTCGACCTGGCTGAGCAGGGAGGGGCCCTGCGGGCCGGGGGCGGGGACGAGGGCCGCGTGCGCGGAGGGCGCGGCCAGGGCGGTGGCCCCGGCGGCGACGGCGAGGGCGGCGAGAACGCGCTGCGTCTTGGTCATACCGGGATCAACGCCCCACCCCCGCTCAGGACACGGCCGGGTGCCGCGGCCGGTGCGCCGCCCGCCCGCCGGGGCAGGGGCGGTTCAATGTTGCACGAAGTGTTACAGGGGCGATACGTACCGTTAACACGGGCGCATTCCCGGCTCCTAGCCTGGGGCCGTCACCACCACCGACCGAGAGGACCCTCCCATGAACGCCCAGACCCGACGCGCGGCACGGACGGCCCGCGCGGCACGGACGGCGCTCGGCGCGGGACTCGGCGCCCTGCTGGCCGCGGCGACCGTACTGGCCCCGCCCATCGCGGCCGCGGCCCCCACGGCCTCCGAGCCCGCCTCCGCCGAGCCCGCCGCGCCGTGCGTGACCCACTGGCAGAGCTGGCGCTACACCCAGGTCGCCAACGACTGCGCCACGACCCTCGACGTGAAGGTCGTCTACGAGGACGGCGCCGAGGGCCTCTGCCACACCGTGCGGCCCGGCACCACCAGCACGGTCGGCGAGGGCTACACCGGCCGGCACGGCCACGTCGCGTACGTCGCCGCCTGCTGACCGGACCCGTCCGGCGGGGCCCTGGCCGTCACCCGATGGGCCCACGGCCCCGCGCCGGGCCGCGCCGGTGCGCCTAGCGTCGACACGACGGCCGACCACGGCCGCGTCGCCGCAGGGAGGCGCCCCATGGACCACCGCACCGCCGCGGCCCGCACCCCCGCCGGCCCCTCGACCGGCCGGCCCGGGCGGGGCCCGGCGTGAGGGGCGCCGCCCGGACCGTGCCGGTGAGCCCGCTGTACGGACGCACCGCCGTCGTCACCGGAGCGGCGCGCGGCCTCGGCGCCGCCCTCGCCCGCCTCCTGTCCGAACGCGGCGCCCGGGTGGCGCTCCTCGGACGCGAGGAGGAGACCCTCGCCCGGGTGGGGGACCGGCTGCCGGGCGAGTCCTCCTGCTGGGAGGTCGACGTCACCGACGACGCCCGCATGGCACAGGTGGCCGCCGAGATCGCCGAGCGGTTCGGCCCCCCGTCGGTCGTCGTCGCGAACGCGGGCGTCGCCGAGGGCGGCCCCTTCGCCGAGTCCGACCCGGCCGTCTGGCGGCGCGTCATCGAGGTGAACCTGGTCGGCAGCGCCGCCACCGCGCGCGCCCACCTCCCCGCCCTGTACGCGACGCGGGGCTACTTCCTCCAGGTGGCCTCCCTCGCGTCGATCGGCGCCGCGCCGATGATGAGCGCCTACTGCGCCTCCAAGGCCGGCGTCGAGTCGTTCGCCCACGCGCTGCGGGCCGAGGTGGCGCACCGCCGCGTCGGGGTGGGCATCGCCTACATCAACTGGACCGACACCGACATGGTCCGCGACGTCGACGCGCACGCCGTCCTGCGCGAGCTGCGCGGCCACATGCCGCCCCCGGCCCGCAAGGTGTACCCCGTCGACCACGTCGCCGGCCGGCTGGTCACCGCGATCGAACGGCGCCGCGCCGCCGTCTACGTACCGGCCTGGCTGCGGGCCACCCAGCTCGTCCGCGCCGCCATGCCGCCCGTGGTCACGGCGCTCTCCCGCAGGGAACTGCCCCGCCTCGCCGCCCGGCAGCCCTTCGAGCCGACGGGCCTGCTCGGACCGGGCGGCAGGGCCGACACCGCGGATCACCGCCCCACCGCCGGCTGACCGGCCGGAACGGCCCCCCTGTCGGCCATCCCGGTGAGCCGTATCCCGGCAGCGCGCCGTACCGGGCAGGGATGAGCGCATCCGTTCCCGTGCCGCGCGCGGAAGGACGGGGTGTGCAGGCGACGACGTCACAGCGAAGGGGGTTGCGCATGTTCGGCACCCGGACGACCGCGCCCGGCGGCGACGGCCGGGCCGGCGCGGGTGGTGCGCGCGAGGAGCCCCGCTCGGCGCGGGACGCCGCCGCGGCCGTCGAGGCGGTCCTCGCGGAACACCTCGGCGGGCGGCTGCGCGAGGCCCGCGAAATGGACCCGGTCTTCGCCCGGGACGTCGCGGGCCGTGTCGCCGCGTTCGTGCAGCGGGGCGGGAAGCGGCTGCGGACGGCGTTCCTGTGGTGCGGGTGGCGCGCCGCCGGCGGCGGCGGCGACCCCGCGGCCGTCCTGAGGACCGGCGCCGCCCTGGAACTGCTCCAGGCGTGCGCCCTCGTCCACGACGACGTGATGGACGGGTCCCCGATGCGGCGCGGCGCGCCCTCCGTCCAGGCCGAGTACGCCCGGCTGCACGACACGGGCGGCATGCGGGGCGCGCCCGGGGCCTTCTCCACCGCGGCCGCCGTCCTCGCCGGCGACCTCGCCCTCGCCTGGGCCGACGACCTGCTGGCCGAGACCGCCCTCGCCACCCCCCACCCGCGGCGGCTGCACGCCGAGTGGCGGGCGATGCGCGGCGAGATGGTCGCCGGCCAGTACCGCGACATCCACGCCCAGGCGACCGGCGCGTCCGGTGTGGGGGACGCGGTCGTCATCGCCGTGCTGAAGAGCGCCCTGTACACCGTCGAACGCCCCCTCGCCCTCGGCGCCACGCTGGCCGGCGCCGACGACGCCGTCCTGGGCGGGCTGCGCTCCGCCGGGCGGTGCGCCGGCCTCGCCTTCCAGCTCCGCGACGACCTCCTGGGCGCCTTCGGGGAGCCCGAGGTGACCGGGAAGCCCACCGGCGAGGACCTGCGCGGACGCAAGCTCACCTACCTCCTCGCCGTCGCCGCCTCGCTCGCCGAGGCGGCCGGGGACACGGAGGCGGTCGCCGCCCTGCGGCCCCCGGCCGGTGACGTCGGCGACGAGGGCGTCGCCCGGATGCGCGCGGCCATGGAGCGCACCGGGGCCCGCGCCGCCGTGGAGGCGCGGATCGGCGAGCTCGCCGCGCTGAGCCTGCGCCACTTCGCCGCCTCGGGTGCCGGGGCGGCGGCGCGCGAGGACTTCGCCGCGTCGGTGCGGGCGGCGGTCGGACCGGTACCGGCGGGCCCCGTACCGGCCGCCGGCATACCGACCGGGGCACCCACCCGCGCACGGGCCGCCGCCCCGGGCCGCGTACCGGCCGAGGCGCCGACCCACGCACCGCCCGACGTACCGACCGACGCAGCGCACACGGAGGGGACCGCATGAGGACCGTGCCCGGACCGACCGACCACGTCGTCGTGGTCGGAGCGGGGCTGTCCGGCCTCGCCGCCGCGCTGCACCTGCTGGGCGCCGGCCGGCGGGTGACCGTCGTGGAACGGGACGCCGGCCCGGGCGGCCGCGCGGGCCGGCAGGAGCTCGGCGGCTACCGGCTGGACACCGGACCCACCGTGCTGACCATGCCCGACCTGGCCGACGAGGCGTTCGCCGCCGTCGGCGACAGCCTGTACCGGCGCGTCGAACTGCTGCCGCTGCACCCCGCGTACCGCGCCCGCTTCGCCGACGGCTCCGCGCTGGACGTCCACACCGGCGCCGACGCCATGGAGGCGGAGGTGCGGCGCTTCGCCGGGCCCGCCGACGCCGAGGGCTACCGCAGGCTCAGGAGCTGGCTGGAACGCCTGTACCGGGTCCAGATGCGCCGCTTCATCGACGCGAACTTCGACTCGCCCTTCTCCCTGCTCCACCCCGACCTGGCCCGGCTGGCGGCACTGGGCGGCTTCGGACGGCTGGCCCCCCGCATCGGCTCCTTCCTCTCCGACGAGCGCCTGCGCCGGGTCTTCTCCTTCCAGGCCCTCTACGCGGGCGTGGCCCCCGCCCGCGCCCTCGCCGCGTACGCCGTCATCGCCTACATGGACACCGTCGCCGGCGTGTACTTCCCCCGCGGCGGCATGCACGCCCTGCCGCGGGCGATGGCCGACGCCGCCGCCGACGCGGGCGCCCGCTTCCACTGGTCGGCCGAGGTGACCCGGCTGGAACGCTCGGCGGGGCGCGCGAGCGCCGTCCACCTGTCGACCGGGGAGCGCGTCCCCTGCGACGCCGTGGTCCTCACCCCCGACCTGCCCGTCGCGCACCGGCTCCTCGGGCGGGCGCCCCGCCGGCCGGTACGGCTGCGGCACTCGCCGTCCGCGGTGGTCCTCCACGCGGGCACCGACCGCACCTGGCCCGAACTGGCCCACCACACCATCTCCTTCGGCGCGGCCTGGGAGGGCACCTTCGACGAGCTGACGCGCCGGGGCACGCTCATGAGCGACCCGTCGCTGCTCATCACCCGGCCGACGACGCACGACCCGTCCCTCGCCCCCGAAGGGCGCCACCTGCACTACGTCCTCGCCCCCTGCCCCAACACCACGACGGGTCCCGCGGCGGAGTCCTGGCACGGCCTGGGACCGCGCTACCGCGACAGCCTCGTGGCCGAACTGGAGCGGCGGGGGCTGGACGGGTTCGCCGCGTCCGTCGAGCGGGAGCAGCTGGTCACGCCGCTGGACTGGACCGCGCAGGGCCACGCGGCGGGCACGCCGTTCTCCGTCTCCCACACGTTCGCGCAGACCGGCCCGTTCCGGCCGCGCAACCTCGTACGCGGCTGGGACAACGTCGTCCTCGCCGGGTGCGGCACCACACCGGGCGTGGGCGTCCCGACCGTGCTCGTCAGCGGCAAGCTCGCCGCCGCCCGCGTCACCGGCGGCCACGCCGCCGCACCCCGGGGCCGGGCGGGAGGGGGAGCGGGCGCACGCCCCACCGCCGGTAACGCCGCGCGCTCGGGCACCGGTACCGGAGCCCCCGCGCCCCGCGCGAGCGCCGTCTCGCCCTCCCCGAAAGGCAGCGCCGATGACCCGTCGTGAACTGGACGCCGCCGGGGTCACCGACCCCGGCCTGCGCGCGGCGTACGCACGGTGCCGGCAGCTCAACGCCCGCCACGGCCGGACCTACTTCCTCGCCACCCGGCTGCTGCCCCTCGAACGACGCTCCGCCGTCCACGCGCTGTACGGCTTCGCCCGGTGGGCCGACGACATCGTCGACGACCTCGACCGCGGCCGGGCCCCCTGCGAACGCGACCGGCTGCTGCGCCACCTGGAGGACGACCTCGCGCACGGCCTGCGCGGCGGCGCCGGCGACGAACCGGTGGTCCGCGCCGTCGCGGACACCGCCGACCGGTACGGCATCGACCACCGCCTGTTCGCCGACTTCATGGCGTCCATGCGCAGCGACCTCAGCGTCACGGACTACCCCACCTACGCCGACCTGCGCGCGTACATGCACGGCTCGGCGGCGGTGATCGGGCTCCAGATGCTGCCCGTGCTCGGCACCGTCGCCCCCCGCGAGGAGGCGGCGCCGCACGCCGCCGCCCTCGGCGTGGCGTTCCAGCTCACCAACTTCCTCCGCGACGTGGGGGAGGACCTGGACCGCGACCGCGTCTACCTGCCGGCGGACCTGCTCGCCGCCCACGGCGTCGACCGGCCGCTGCTGGAGTGGAGCCGCCGCACCGGGCGCCGCGACACCCGCATCCGCGCCGCGTTCACCGCCGCCGAGGCCCTGACCCGGTCCGTGTACCGCGAGGCGGAACCCGGCATCGCCATGCTCGACCCGCGGGTACGCCCCTGCATCCTCGCGGCCCGCACCCTGTACGGCGGCATCCTCGACGCCATCGCCGAGGACGGCTACGCGGTGCTGCACCGCCGCTCGGTGGTGCCGCGCCGCCGCCGGGCGGCCGCGGCGGTCGCCGGACTGGCGCACGTCGTCGGCGCACGGGTACACGCACGGCTGGCGCCGCGCCCCCCGGCGGCGCCGGCACACGCAGGACGGACGGAACGGGAGCGGTGCGGCCGATGAGCGACGCCAGGGACGGGACGCGATGGACGTCACCGCTGCGGATCCGCCGGGGCCCGGGGTGGGAGGAGCAGCGGCCCACGTGGCGGGAGGCGAAGCCCGCACTCATCGCCGAGGCACTGAAACGCGCCTCGGCGCGGCCCTCCGGCAACTGGTTCGTCGTCGGCGCCTCACGGGACGTCGCCCCGGGCCGCCCGTACGGCAGGACCGTCGCCGGCGTCGAGGTCGTCCTGTGGCGGTCGCCCTCCGGTGAGCTGCGGGCCGGGCCGGGCGCCTGCCCGCACCTGGGCGCCCCGCTGCGGGACAGCCGCGTCGTGTGCGGGACGCTGGTGTGCCACTGGCACGGACTCGCCCTGGACGGCGGGCCGTCCGCCGGCTGGGAGCCCTACCCGGTCCACGACGACGGGGTGCTCGTGTGGGTCCGCCTGGACCGGGCGGGCGGCGAGGAGCCGCTGGAGCGCCCCGTCGTCCCGGTGCGCCCGGCGTCCGGCGTCGGCGTGGACACGGTGTTCACCGCCGTGGGCCGGTGCGAGCCGGAGGACGTGGTCGCCAACCGGCTCGACCCGTGGCACGGCTCCTGGTTCCACCCGTACTCGTTCGTCGACCTGCGCGTGGTGGACGTCCCGCGCGGCGAGGGGGAGGACGCGTTCGCCGTCGACGTCTCGTTCCGCGTCGCGGGCCGGCTGGTCGTACCGGTACGGGCGGAGTTCACCGCGCCCGAACCCCGCACCGTCGTCATGCACATCACCGAGGGCGAGGGGGCGACGTCCGTGGTGGAGACGCACGCCACGCCGCTCACCGCCGAGGGGTCGGCCGCCCCGCGGACCGCCGTGGTCGAGGCGGTCGTCGCCGCCTCCGACCGGCGCGGCTTCGCGCTGGCCCGCGCCACCGCCCCGCTGCTGCGGCCCCTCGTGCGCCGGGCCGCCGGCCGGCTGTGGCGCGACGACCTGGCCTACGCCGAGCGGCGCTGGGCCCTGCGCAGCACGGGCCGCTTCCCGGGGTGAGCCGCCGCTCGCCTCCCAGGTGAGCCGCCCGCACGCTTCCCGGGGTGAACCGCCGCCCGCTTCCCGGGGCGGGCCCGCTGCCGGCTGCCTCGGGCGGGCGCGACCGGTCCCGCCAGGGTGAGGCCGGGGCGGGTCAGCCGCGTCCGCCCAGGGCGGCCAGGGCGCGCAGCACCGGTGAGCGGCCCGCGCGCGGGACGGTCCACAGCACCTGGCCCCGCACCCCCCAGCCGGCGAGCAGCGTGTTGGCCGCGAGGAAGCCCGTGGTGGCGGCCCGTTCCATCAGGGCGACCGGCAGGGCGCAGCGGACCGCGTCGCCCGCCGTCACGAGCCCCGGCCGGCCCGTGCGGACCTCCGGGCGGCGGTGGTAGGTGCCGACGGGGAACATCGGGCAGTCCGCCCGCCACTCGTGCCGGACGTCGACGGCCCGCGCGTCCCGCGTCTCCGGGTAGACCTCGTGCAGCCGCCCGACGAGCCGGTCCTGCACCCGCTTCGGCTCGTCGGCGGGGTCGACGGCGTAGGCGTGCAGCTCCACCACCGACCCGCCGGTGCGCGCCGCCCAGCGGGCGGCCTCGCCCTCCCAGCGGTCCAGGACGCTGACGTTGTCCAGGCCGCCGTAGCCGCTCGTCCCGAGGAAGCCCGGCCTGTCCCGGCGCACGGGCCGGTCCAGCCAGAGCCGCGACACGAGGAACGGCGGCGCGTCGCGCAGCGCGGCGACGTCGCCGCGCCACCCGTCCCCGCCGAGGCCGGGCGACGCGGCCACGAGCCGCCGCAGCCCGCCGCCGTCCAGGGCGAGGACCACCGCCTCGTGGCGGTCGGCCGTCCCCTCGCCCTCCACGACGAAGCCGCCGCCCTCGACCTCGCGGACGCCGC
This sequence comes from Streptomyces sp. DH12, assembly GCF_020873895.1. Classification (GTDB taxonomy): domain Bacteria; phylum Actinomycetota; class Actinomycetes; order Streptomycetales; family Streptomycetaceae; genus Streptomyces. Next base: position 121,515 of record NZ_JAHWGT010000001.1, read on the forward strand.
GCACCGGCGCGCCGGTGCGCACCTCGGCGCCGAGCCCGTCCAGGTACCGGCCCAGCGGCTCCCACAGGGCCTGCGGGTACGGATCGTCCGGCACGTCGAACAGCAGGCCCTCGGAGGAGCCGAGGAAGTAGATGTGGAACATCACCATCAGCTCGGCGGCCGACAGCTCCCGCGGGTCGGCGAAGAAGCTGCGGGAGAACACCTCGAACGCCAGGTGGCGGGCGGCCTCGGGGAAGCGGATCCGCCGCAGCAGCTCCGTCGCGCTCACGCCGTCGAACCGCTCGTACACCTCGGGCACCCGCACGTCGAACAGGGGGAGCGCCGCCCGGGCGTCCAGGGCGGTGAGGTCCCGCGCGCGGAACGTCGGGCTGAGGGCGGCGAAGCCGATCGCGCTCCATGGGGGAGTGCGCGGCACCCGGGCGAAACCGTCCGTCACGCCCCGGCTGTGGCGCAGCGGGTAGTCGGGCAGCCCGACCAGCCGGGACAGCCCCGGGTCGGTCCGCCGCAGCAACCCGCGCAGGTTGTAGTACTGGCGGAAGAAGGCGTGGAAGCCGCGGCTCATCGTCACCTCGGAGCCGTCCGCCAACCGGGTGCGCCAGCCGCGGACCCGCCCGCCGAGGGTGTCCTCCCGCTCGTACAGGGTGACGCGGACGCCGCGTTCGGCGAGCGCCGTCGCCGCGGCGAGGCCCGCGATGCCGCCGCCGACGACGGCGGCGCGCGGCCCGTCGCCGGCGCAGCGCTCCCGCCCGGGCGCGGGCAGGAGCACCTGCGCCCTGCGGTCCCGGCCCCGGCGGGCGGCGCGCTCCCCGGTCGGGCTCATCGGGCGGCCGCCGCGTCCGTCCGGCCACCGCGCGCGAGGAACGTGTGGACCACCCCGGTCTGCCAGCCCGCGACCGGCAGCGTGCGCACACCGGTGAAACCGGCGCGGGCGAGACGGGCCGCGAAGGCCGGCGCGGTGTCGAAGTCGAGGACGCTGCGCCGCAGGTGACGGTAGAGCGCCCGGTCGCCGGTGAGGGTGCCCGCCGGGATGATCACTCCCCGGCAGACCGCGTTCCACAGCGCCCGGTGGACGGGGGAGCCGCTGAGGCTGTACTCGTGCACCGCGAGGCGCCCGCCGGGGCGCAGCAGGGCGCGCACGGAGGTCAGCACGTCGTCGGGGTCGGTCACGTTGCGGAACAGGTAGGCGGCGAAGACCGCGTCGTACGGGGCCTCGCCGGCGGCCGCGGCCACCTCCTCCGCCGTCAGGTGCAGGAACCGCACGTTGTCCGGCCACGTCTTGGCGAGCGCGCGGCGCAGCATCCCCGCCGACGCGTCGACGGCCGTGATCCGCGCGCGGGGCGCCGCGTCGAGCAGGGCGCGCGTCGAGGATCCCGTGCCGCACCCGAGGTCCAGGACCCGCAGTCCGGCGCCCCCGTCGGGCAGGGCGAGGCGCCGCGCGGAACGGCGCAGGTCGGCGTGGTAGCCGGGGTTGGCCGCCGTCAGACGGTCGTAGGCGGGGGCGGCGCGGTCGAAGGCGGTGGCGAGGTCGTTGTCCCGCAGGAGCGTCATAGGGGCTTCTCTCCGGATGGCGGTCGGACGGTGGTGCGGCGGGGCGGGAAGGGCAGCCCGGTGGAGGAGCGCCGGGGCAGGAAGGGCAGCTCGGCGACGGTGCGGAGCATCGGCCCGACGGGGGTGCGCAGCCCGATGCCGAACTCCTCCCGGGGGGAGGTGGCGCCGTCGAGGAAGCGCAGCAGGCGTTCCGTCGGCACCCCGTGGAAGAGCCCGGTGAAGAAGTCGGGCCCGTCGACGCGGCCGGTGTCCAGGGCCCGCAGCAGCACGGCGTCCATGGCGAGCGCCCGGCGCCCGTGGGGGCGCGGCACGGGGTCGCGCCCCTCGGCCAGCGCCCGCGCCACGTCCCGGCTCTGCCGCTGCACCGCGGCGAAGGTGTAGCCGGTCGCGGGGCGGGTGGCGCCCCCGGCTGTGCCGACGCGGAACACGGCGGCGCCGGTCCGCCGGGGGAAGCGCCCGTCGGTCATGGGGATGACGCCCTGCTCGGCCGCCTCCACGCGCAGCGCGCCCAGCCCCAGCACCTCGCGGGTGTAGTGGCCGAGGGCGGCCTCGTAGGCGGCGGTGCCGAGCGGGGCGCGGGAGAACTCCGTGTACTCCACGAGGGCGCGGTCGGGCGCGAGGGGCAGGACGTACCCGAACGCCAGGCCGTGGCGCGGCTGCGGCACGCGGAAGTCCATGAGGTCGGCGACGCCCGGGTCGAAGCGGGGGGCGGCGGTCCGCACGAACCAGCCGCGGAAGTGCTGCAGGAGCGTCGTACGGGCGGGCGGCAGCCGTCGGGGCGGCCGCGAGTCGAAGGCGTAGCGGCCCCGCAGGGTCAGCTCCCGCCCGTCGGCCGCCGTGCACCGGACCTCCGCCCCGCCCGGCACGTCCCGCACGGTGTGCGCGGTCGCGCGGACCACGCGCGCCCCCGGGTGGCGGTCGAGGCGGGCGTGGACCAGCGCCTCGAAGGCCGCGGAGCGCAGCATGCGGTAGCGCAGCGGCGCCGGGTCGGCGGTCAGGGCGCCGCCGTCCCGGCCGTGGATCCGCAGCAGGGGCCAGGAGGCCAGGACCGCCTCGTCGAACTCGCCCGGCCCCTCGTCCCAGTAGCACCAGGTGCGTTCGGTCGGGCGCAGCGGGCCGTCCGGCGCCTCGACCACCGTCACGGGGCTGTGGCCGGTCTTCGTCAGCCAGTGCGCGAGGCTCAGCCCCGCCGCGCCGCCGCCCACGATGACCACGCCGTCCGGCCCGGTGTCCGGAGTGCCGCGAGTGCCGCCGCGCGCGCCGCCGCTCACCGCGCGCGCCGCCCGGCGAGGGCCGGGACGGCGCGGCACGGCACCCGCCGTCGTCCGCCGCCCGCGGTGCGGGGGGCACGGACCGCAGGGCAGGCCCCCGCGGCACGGGCGGGGTCTCCGGCGGGTGTGCGGCGCGCCGTCAGCACGGCACCCGGCCCCGGCGCCCCGCCGGCACGGCCCGCTGTGCCGGTGCCGGTGCCACTCCGGTCGCCCGTGCCGGCCCGCGCGTTCCGTCGACGTCCATGCCCGACTCCATGCCCCGCTCCCTGCCCCGGATCCCGCTGACGTCCCCTCTTCGGCCGGCCACCCGCCGCCGGATGCGCCGGGGACGGGCTCTCGCCGCGGTCATCCGCCCGCCAGGTCCGCGAGGACCTCCCGCGCGGCCCGGGCACCCGAGGCGAGCGCGCCCTGCGCCGATCCCGTCGCCCGGTGGTCCCCGGCCACGTACCGGCCCGGCGCGAAGCGCGTCGTACGGCTCAGCGGCCAGGGCGGCGTCATCGCGGGCAGCGCGCCGTCGACCGTGTACGCGGCGACCTCCCGCCACGCGACGGTGTCCGTGGCGTACAGCTCGGCGAGGCGGCGCCGCACCGCGGATTCCCCGCCGGGCGGCCCCCCGCCCGCCTCGGAGGTGGAGACCAGGGCCGTGCCGGGCGGAGCGTACGTGGGGCTGACCTCGGTGAGCACGCAGGTGTTGAGGACTGCCAGGGTCGCGTCCACCACGAGGGTCGGCTCGCGAAGAGGCGGGGCGTCGGCCGCGTGGTGGTAGGTGGTGACCGTGCGGCTGCCCGGGATCCGCAGGCCGGGCAGGAGGCGGGCCGCGGTGGCGGCGTCGGTGGCGACGACCACGCGGCCGGCCGGCCGTTCCGTGCCGTCGGCCAGGAGCACCCACTCGTCGGTGACGGCGGCGACGGGGGTCTCCAGGCGCAAGGCCCCCTCGGGCAGCCCGGCCGCGAGCATCGCCGGTACGGCCCCGATGCCGTCGGCGGACAGGCACAGGGTGCCGCGCGCCATGCTGCGACCCACCCCGTCCGACGCCTCCAGCAGCGTGACGCGCCGCCCCGACCGGCACAGGTCCAGGGCGCAGGCGAGTCCCGCGAGTCCCGCGCCGACGACCACCGCGTCCGCCGCGCCCTCCCGCTGATCCCTCGTCATCCGTCTCCTCCGTCCACCGGTGGGCGTCGGCGCGGCCTTCCGCCCGACCGCGGCCTTCCGCCCGGCCGGCGGTGCCGTGCGGCCCCGCCCCGCGGGCGGCCGGCGCGGCGGCGCGGAGTGGCCCGGGGACCTCCCGCCGACCCGGACGGGTCCGGCAGGGCGGTCCAGCGGACCACGCCGCGGACGCCGACGCCAGGAGCCGCCACGGCGGTGACCTCATCGGGTGACGCCCTGTCGGGGGTCGCCCGGCCGCGCCGCCCCCAGCGCGGCCAGGGCCTCCGCCAGCCCCGGCGGGCGCGGCAGCCCCGGCACCGCCTGCCCCCCGGCCCACCCCGGGCCGAGCGTCAGGACGGCGGGCTGCCTGCGGGCGCCCCGCACACCCCACTCCATCGCCGCGACGTGCTGCGCGAGGGGCCGGCTCGCGGTCGTACGGGACTGGGCCCACAGGCCGACAGCCGCCGGGCCGGTCCTGCGTACCGCCTCGACCAGCGCCTCCACGGGCAGGGCGGCCCCGAACATCCGCACCGGAACGCCGCGTTCGGCGAGCGCGGCGGTCAGCACCTCCAGGGGCAGGGTGTGGTTCTCCCCGGGGACGCAGGCGAGCAGGACGGTGGAGCCGGGCCGGCCGCCGGCGGCCGGCGGGGCGGGGGCGCAACGGCGCAGGGCACCGGACACGTGCCAGGACAGGAAGTGCTCGACCTCCACGTACTTCTCGCCCGAGCCCTCCCACTTGCGGCCCACCGCCTGGAGCGTCGGCATGATCACCTCCGTCCACGCGGTCACCAGTCCGTGCTCGGCGATGGCCGCGGAGAGCAGTTCGTCCAGCGCCACGGCGTCGAGGCGCAGCGCCGCCCGGGCGAGCCCTCTGCACTCCTGTCGGGCCCCGCCGAGCTGGAGGCCCGTACGGACCCGGCCCCCCGCGCGGGCCGCGCGGCGCCCGGGCGGCGGCGCGGGCTCCGCCCCCATGCCCGTGCGCGCCAGGCGCGCCGCCTCGGCGGGCGGCAGACCGGTCGCCGTCAGGGCGCACATCCGCTCCAGCCGGGCCACGTCCGCGGGTGTCCAGCGGCGGTGCCTGCCGCCGGTGTGCGCGTCGGGGCCGAGCCCGTAACGGCGGTCCCAGGAGCGCACCGTGGTCGGTGCTACGCCCAGGCGCCGCGCCACCTCACCGGTGGTCAGCCCGCCGCCCCTCCCCTGGTCCAGGTGGTCGTCCTCGCTCACCACGCCAGGATACGACGCACAAGCGACGCACGTTGCATGCGTCGTTTGTGCGTCCAAGACTGGGGGAACGCGCAGGTTCCGGCGCGCGGGCCCGTCGGTGCTGCCCTTCCCGCACGCGGCTTCCCCGTCCCGCGCACGCCGTCCGGTTGGAGGAGAGAGACCATGAGCACGATCACGCGCCCGGCGGACCGCCTGCTCCCCCCGGCCGAGAGGATCCCGGCCGGACAGGCCCCGGCCGAACGGACCGCGGTCGAACCGGCCCCGGCCGAGGAGATCCCGGCCGAACCGGCCCCGGCCGAGGAGACGTGGGACCGGGAGACGTGGGCCGAGGAGCGGTTGGCCCGGGGCCTTCTCGCGTCGGACGAGGCCGCCTTCGCCGCGATATACCGGCGGTGGAGCCCGCTCGTCCAGGCGATGGCCACCCGCTCGCTGGGTGACGCGCGCGAGGCCGAGGACGTCACCCAGCAGGTCTTCGTCGCGGCCTGGCACGGGCGGGCCGGGTTCCACCCCGAGCGCGGGGCGCTCGGCGCCTGGCTCGTCGGCATCACCCGCCGCAAGACCGTCGACGCCCTCGCCGCGCGGACCCGTCGCCTCCGGCTCGCCGAGGCCGCCGCCCGGCTCTGCGATGCCTCCGCCCCGCTGCGGGAGGAGGCCGCGGCCGACGGCGTACTGGACCGCGTCGTCCTCGCCGGTGAACTGTCCCGGCTGCCGAAGCGGCAGCGGCAGGTCCTGCGTCTCGCCTTCTACGAGGACCTGACGCAGACGCAGATCGCCCGGCGCACCGGCATGCCGCTGGGCACGGTGAAGAGCCACGCCCGCAGGGGCCTGCACGTACTGCGCCGCCGGATCGGGCGGTCCGACGGACCCGCCGCCTCCTCGGCCGTCACCGCGACCGCCACCGCCGACGCGTCGTAGGCCGATCCACCGTCCGGCCGCGCGGGCGGCCCCGGCCCGCTCGTCCGACCGGCGGTCGCCGCCGTCCGGGCCGCCGTACCGCTCGCCGTACGGCGCCCCGCGCCCAGCGGCCCAGCAGCCAGCGCTCCTCGTACAGCAACCGCCCCACGAGCGCCCCGCCGAAGACGACGAAACCGACGCCCACCAGCCACGACTGGATGACCAGCACCGTGCCCACCGGGCCGTACGCGACGGCGTTCGAGGCGATCAGCGGCGAGAACACCAGGTGCGAGAAGACCCACAGCCCGGCCAGCCCGACGACCGTGGCGATCGCCCCCGGCAGCAGCGCCCCCCACGGGACCCGCCCGCCCAGCAGCAGGCGCTGCGACCACCAGAAGAACAGCCACGCGCTGATCGTGGCGACTGCCACCCGCCAGGTCAGGTCCCCGGCGTCGGACGGGCGGGCCGCGATGTGCGACGAGAGCAGCAGGTACCCGATGAGGGCGGCCAGCCACACGAGGTGGCGCCACATCGTGTGCCAGCGGGCCGCCGGCAGTTCCCAGACCTTCTCGTACCCCGTCTGCACCACACCGCCGAACGTCAGGCCGAAGCCGGCGAGCGCCGCGAGGCCGAAGCCCGTCGTCGACTCCAACGCCGTGCGGGGCGGCGCGAAGAGCCGCTCGACCTCGTCCCGGGACGCCTCGGCCACCCCCAGCCCCTCCGCCAGCCACTCGGCGAAGCCCTGCCCGTTCGCCGGGTCCGCCGCGGCGACCACGATCAGCAGGGGGACGAGGGTGAGCAGACCGAGCGCGGCGAAGCCCGTCGCCCGGTGCATCAACTCCAGGCTCTTGCCGCGCCGCCAGCCGCGACCGGCGGCCGAGCCGCGGAAGGAGCCGTGCATCCGGTGGAACCACCACATGGGACATCGCTTACCCGCGCCCGCCCGGCGCGGGGCGCCGCACCGCCGACCGGCACCGGAACGAGCCACCCGCCCTACGCCACCCGCGCGCCCGAGCGACCCCGCCCCGGCTCCGGGCCCCGCCCCGGCTCCGGGCCGGGCGGGCGCCCTGCGGCCGGCGCCCGCCGAAAGCGCGTACGAGGCGGGCGGCGCCCCGGGTAGGGTCGGGGCCGCGGCGGGTCGTGGCACGGGGACGGCGCACCGCCGCAGCCTCGCGGAGGACGCCGCTCCACACCCGGCCGCCGGCCTCCTTCACCCGCCCCGCGGTGCGGCGGTACGCGTACATACGAGGGAGCACACGGTGCGTTTCGAACAGGTCTTCACCCACGCCTGGCAGGACGGGCCGACAGGGCGGGGACCTTCCGTCCTGTCCGTCGCCCGTGAGTCCCTGGCGCAGGGGTCCGCCGCCCACGAGTCGGATCCGGGGGCTCCGGAGCACCTGTGGCGCTGGGTCCTCCTGGCCGGGTCGCCCGACTTCAGCGAGACCCTCGCCTTCGACGGGCTCGAGCACGTCGCGGAGTTCGCGCGGGCGGTGCTCGACCTGCCGCCTGAGCCTGCCCCGTACGAACGGCGGTTGGTCTTCTCGGAGACCGTCCGGAGGACACTGCTGGGCGGTCCGGCGGAGGAGACCCGGTACGCCACCCTGTGGATCGGCCGGGACCCGGAGGAGGAGCTGCGCGGCTTCTTCGCCTACCAGTCGTACTACGCGCTGCCCGGCGGGCCCGGATCGACCGCGCTCGGACTCGAAGTGGTCTGCGACGACGTCGACGTGCCCCGGGTGCGGAGCGAGGCGAGGGCGCTGCTCGCCGAACTGGACGGCGCCGGCGGACCGTCCCGCCCCGCCTGACCACGGCTCACGGGTACCCCTCCGGGGCGGGGCGGCCGTCCCGGGACTCCCGGCCGAGGCGGGCCCCGACCCGGTACGCGCCCCTCCGGCGGTGAGTTCCGGCCGGTATTCCACCGATGGAGAGAGAACAGGTGTATTACCGCGGAGCCCGGGCAGACGGGGTGCGAGGCCCCGCCACGGTTCCCCCGTCGTGGCGGGGCCTGACGCCTGCCCGGGCCGGGACGGACCCGCGGCCGGGGCGCCCACCGCGCGTCACCCGGGAGCCCCGTTCGGGCCGGTGACCGGGCGGTCGCGGGCCGCCTCCCGTGCCGCCACGCGCGGCAGTGGCCGAGGGAACGTCTGTGCGGCGCGTCGGGGGAGGGGCGTGCCCCTTTCGGCTGCCGTCCACGGCCGGTGCCGCCGGGCACCCCGCCGCACGTCGATCCGCAGGGAGCGGGGGACTACCCCGCACGCCCCCGGGGCAGGCTCCCCCGAGCCGACAACGGGGAGGCGCACGGTGGACGCAAGGGGCCTGCTCGACTCCGCCGCCGACGGATGGTGGTACCCGGTCGCGGTCATCGCGCTGGTGATCGCCGGCGCCGTAGGGAAAGCGGTGTTCCACTTCGATCCCGACCGGCCAGGGGAGACCGTTCTCCCGCCGTGGCTGCTCACCGGCGGCGCCGCACTGGCCGCCCTGCCCCACATCGTCAGAGTGCTCGCGGACGGCGAGGTGGGCGAGGGCACGTTCGGTCTGACCCTGGTCGTCGTACTGGCGGCGATGAGCCTCGCCGTCACGTTCAGGCAGCAGGCCGCGGCGTCCCGCCGCCCCCCGCGTCGCTGAGGCGCCCCGCGCCAAGCCCCCGGCCAAGCCCCCGGCCAAGCCCCTGCGCCGAGCCCCCGGCCGGCTGCCGAAGAGGTCGGCGGCTAGCGGAACCGCCCGAACACCTCGCGCACGCGCCGCGCGTCGCGCAGCCGCTGCTCGTAGGTGGCGCCCAGGGCGAGCAGCAGCAGACCGGCGAGCGCGGGAAGCACCCAGCGGGGGAGCGCCCCGACGATCTGGGCCGCGTACGGGGCGAGTTCGTGCAGCGCCACCAGCGCCAGCACGCTCCCGCCCAGGACCAGCGGCGCCCGCAGCCGGTGCCGGGCGCCCACCAGTGTGACGGCCAGCGCCGCGGTGCCGAGCAGCAGGGGGCGCAGCCAGTGCCGGTCGTCCCACGCCGCGAGGAGGCTCGGCAGCAGGGTGACGGCCAGCCCGGCGCCGTACGCGGTCCAGGACGACACCGCCGGGTCGCGGCGCCGGCGCAGGTACCCGACGACCAGCGCCGGCGCGGTCACCGGCAGGGTGTAGGCCTCCGGGACGGTGACGTCCCAGGCCGCCAGACGTGTCCAGGCCGCCAGCAGGAACAGGCCGGCGGCCAGGTAGCCGCTCGGCCGCCGCTCCGGCCGCAGCGCCGTGCCCGCCGCGATGACCCCGCCGAGCGAGAGCACCAGGGCCAGCATCGGCGGATCGGCCACGGCCAGGACGGACGCGAGCAGCAGCCCGACCGCCGCGGTCGCCTCGACGGCGACGGTCGCGGCGGCGCCGCCGGTACGCGCCGCGACCACCGCCCCGGCGGCCGGGACGACGAGGACCAGCAGCGCGGTGTACTGCGGCTGCCATCCGGCGGACGCGCCGACCGCGCACGCCAGTGCCGCGGCGTACCCCAGCGAGGCGGGCGCCGTGAACACGGCGAGCCCTCGCCCCCGCAGGAGACTCGCCGCGCCGAACAGGACCGTGAGCGCCGCCAGTACACCCACTGTCGCGGGCTGCGAGGCCAGCGACAGGAGCGCCAGGTGGAGCGAGGTGACCAGGGCCAGCACCACCGCCGCGAGGTGCGACGCCGAGCGGCCGGCCGCCTCGACGCAGCGGCGGCGCGCCCCCTCGGCGAAGGCCAGCGCCGCCACCGTCAAGGCGCCCTGCGCCACCAGCCCCACGGCGTAGGGGAGTGCGAGCACCGCCGGGAGGACGAACGCCGCCGCCCACCCCAGGACGAGCGAACCCACCGCGGCCGCCGGACGCCAGGACGCCCCGCGCCCGGCCACCGCGGAGACACCGGCCACCGCGGCGAGAACGAGCGGAACGGTCGCCGCGTACGGATGCCAGGGCGCCCCGGCGAGCACGGCGACCCGGGTGCCCGACGGCGCCCCGGACCAGATCCGCCCCACCCATGCCACCGGACCGACGAGCGTGCCGGCCACCAGGGGCACCGTCCACAGCACCGCGAGACCCTGGACGGCCAGCGAAGCCCCCGCCAGACCGTGGCGCACGGGCTCGGGCAGGCGCGTCCGCACGACCGCGCTCATGGCGACCGCGCAGGCCAGGCACCCCGGCACCGTCCACTCCCCGGGCACCGACGCCCGCAACACCCCGCCCGCCCCGGCGACCAGGCACAGACCCCCGACCAGGGCGGAACCGGTGGCGACCGCCCGCCTCGGGTCGAACCGGGCCCCGGCCAAGGCGATCGCCGCGGCCAGGGCCAGGAGAGCCGCCGCCCGGCCGGCGGAGCCCGGCGTCGCGGCGCCCCAGCAGAGCCACCCCGCCGACAGGACACCCCCGGCGCCCAGGGCGCACGCTCCGACCGAGGCGACGACCCGGACCGAGGGGAGCGCCGCCCGCAGGGCGACGGCGGTGTCGGCGGCAGCGGTCACCAACAAGGCGGCCGTGAGCGTGTACGGGCCCGCCCCGGCGGCGAGCGCCCAGAGCAGCAGGGGGAGTTGCGCGACCGCCACGGCCAGGGGGAGCGGCAGCCGGAGCACCACCCGCCCCGTTCCGCCCGTCCGCCCCGCGCCGTCCCGCGCGGGCGGCGCCGGCACGCCCGCGCCCAGGCCGTACGCGGTCCACGTCCCGGCCAGGACCGCCGACGCGGCGGCCGCGTATCCCAGGCCGTCCGTGCCGGCGAACGCGGCCTCGCGCAGCGCGTAGGCGTCGAGGACGGTCAGCGCCAGCCCGAGACCCGCCACCGCCTCCGCGGTCGAGCCGAGTCCGCGCCGCAGCAGTACCACCGGCGCGCCGAGCGCCGCCACCGTCACCGCACCGAGCACCAGCGCCCGCCCGGCGACGCCCAGGTGGCCCCAGCTGACCAGGGTGAACGCGGCCGCGGCGATCGTCAGCAGGATCCCGCCGAGGAGCAGCAGCACGTTCTGCACACTCGGTTCCGCGGCCTCCGGCCGACGGGCGGCGGTACCGGCGCCGGCGCCGACGGGCCACGCCGGCGGTGGGTGCCCGGGCCCCGGGGCGGGCTGCTGGGCGGCGGCCGCGCGCAACGTGTGGACCAGCCACTCGCGGCGCCGCAGCAGGACGGCACGGCGGGCGTCGAGGTGCCGCAGCTCGGTGTCGATGAGCCGCAGTTCCTCGGCCGGGGGCGGAAGCGTCGTCATGGCTGGGAGTGTCCCCCCGCCGACCGCGCCGGACATGAGCCCACGTACTCAGATCCCAGGACCTCTTCCGCAGCCCGGGAGCGCGACTGGCCGCCGATGAGAGCGACTCGAGCACCCCCTTCGCCCCCAGCTTCCTGACCGTCCCCCGCCCCCCCGTCCCTCGTCTCCCGGGCCCCGGCCGCCCGCCCCGCTCGGGCCCCGGCCGCCCGCTCACCGGCCCCGGCCCCCGTCCGGCTCCGTCGATGAGGTGATCACCGACCGCGCGCGGGTAGGCGGGGCTGCACACGCCCGGACGGTGCCGGGCCGACGGAAGGGACGTGCACGAATGGCGACTCGGCGACTGACCTGGACGCTGGCCCTGCGGGCCGCGGCCGCGCTCCTCTTCGGGCTCCTGGCGGTGATGTGGCCGGGTGTGACGGTGGTGGCCCTGGCCCTGCTCTTCGGTGCCTACGCGCTGGTGGACGGCATCGCCATGCTCGTGGACGTCTTCCGGCGGCACGACGACCGCCGGCACCGCGCGCTCCACGCCCTGGCCGGCGGTCTCGGCGTCGTCACGGGCCTGGTGGCCCTGGCCTGGCCGGGCGTCACCGCCCTGGTGCTCACCACCCTCGTCGGCGTGTGGGCGGTCGTCACCGGCGCCGCCGAGATCTGGGCGGCCGTGCGCTTCCACCGCGAACTGCGGCACGAGTGGGCGCTCGCCCTGGCTGGCGCCGCGTCCGTCGTCGCGGGGGTACTGCTGTGGCTCCGGCCCGACATCGGCGCGGTCGCGGTGGCCCAGGTGATCGGCGTGTACGCCCTCATCACCGGCGCGCTGATCGGTACGGCGGCCTGGCGCCTGCACACCGCCGCCCGGCACACGGGCACCCCGCGCCACCGCGCCCACCACGCACACCAGCCCGGCCGCGCCTGACCCGATGATCCACCACTCTTCACCACCGCTGGTCGGGCCGACGGTCCCACCGGGGGCGGCCCACCTCCCCCGGGGGCGGCGCGCATAGGGTCGCCTCACGCCCCCGCGGGCCACCGCCCGCCCCCGAGAGCCCGAAAGGCACCGCGTGTACCGAGAGCGACTTCCCAAGACCTGGACGGTCATCTCCGTCGGCATCTACCTCGCCTTGGTCGTCAACCTCGGCATCGACACCCTCCCGGACGACCTGGGCCTGTGGCTGATCGTCTCCGCCGCCTTCCTGCTGGTGCTCCTGCCGTGCCTCGCGGTACCCCTGTCGAAGGCGATCTACCACCGCGTCGCCGTCGACGGGGACGCCGGCGTCCTGCGCGTCGGCCGTGAACGGCTCGCGCTGGCCGACATCGACCCGGCGTCGGTACACGCGGCGCTACGGGAACCGACGCCCGGCGCGACGGCCCGCTACGCCGCCTCCGCACAGGCCGTCGACGCTCCGGTCCCGGGGCTGCGCGCGGCGGACCGGGGCGCGCCCCGCCTCGTCGGCGGCGGGTGGGGCGTCCCGCTGGGCATGGACATCGTCGTCCTCACCACGCGCGGCGGCGAGGAACTCTCCATCGCCACACACGACCGCGCCGCCCTCCTCGCCGCCCTGGCCGCCGTGCTGCCCGCCCGGAGGTAGACCCCCGTCCGGCGGGCGGCGCCGTCCGCTCAGAGGGCGACGAGTGCCCAGCGGCGGCGGCCGCCGCCGTCGCGGTCGGTCTCCGTCCCGCACGAACTCGCCCCGAGAACGGCGAGTTCCTGCAACAGCCCCCCGTCGTCGGGTGTCGTGTCACCGGGCCGCCCGGAGCCGTCGGGCGCCGGGCCGGGCCGGTGGGAGAGGACGAGGACGACGACCTGGCGGTCCTGCTCCTCGTCGGCGAGGTGGACGCTCGCGCGGCGGCCCCCGTCGGCCACCGCGGCCCGCACCAACCGCGCCGTCAGGGCCACCACGGGGTGGTCGTCCGGCAGGTGGTAGCCCCACGCCCGGAGCCGGGACAGCACGTCGTCACCGGCCTTCGACGGCGACGAGGACGAGGCCCACGGTGCGGTGTCGTACGTCCAGTTGCCCGCGCGGCGGTTGGCGATCCTGGCGCGGAGACGCGAGCGCGTGGCGACGGCGTCGCCCGCGTCGCCCTTCGGGTCGGGGCGTGGCGGCTCCACCGGCCGCTTCGGCGGCGGTGGTGTCCTCGGGGGGTAGCTCGGCGGCCACTTCCCAGCGTCCATGGGCGTCGTCACGGGGCCTCCCGAGGTGTGCGAGGGCCCGACCGGCGGGCCGTGCCGACCATCGTAGGGCCGGGACGCGTACGGCATGCCCGTTCCGTCGCACCCGGAACCGCGCGAGCAGGGGGCGACCGGGCGGCGGCCCGCCCGGCCGCCCCGGTGAGCGGATGCCGACCGCCCGGACTCAGAGGTCCTTTCGCATGAGTACGCACTCCGTCTGGGGATGACGGACCGACCCGGCGGAGCCTTCCTCGTCCCGGCCGTCCGCTCCGCGCCCGTATGCGACATCGCCCGGGCGCTCGTACCGGGTGCGTGCCCGGGGGCGACGGCTCTCTCCCCCCGCCGCGTGTGGAGTGGCGCGTGGTGTGCGTTATCTCTCGTTGCCCTGACCCGCTGTCAGCGCTTCCCTCTAAGCTGCCGTCAGGGTGTGCCATGTGCACGCCCACCCTTGCCAGCAGCAGTAGAGGCCAACCAGAAAGCAGAGTCAGCCTGTGTTCCAGGAGACCCCGATCTACAGCCGGCTCGTCGCGGAGAGAGGTGACGTCCCCCAGGAGGTGCGCGGTGAGGCCGAGCGGATACGCCGGGACCTCGGCCGGCTGATCGCGACGGGCCCGCAGCCCCCCGCCACCGGCCAGCACTACCGCCCCCACGCGCCCTGAGGGCTGCCCGGACCGCCCCCGGGGCCGCGGTGTCCGCGTGCGGCCGGGGGCCCGCCGACGGCCGCCGCCGACGCCGCGCCGGCCACCCCTCGTGACACCCGCTTCCCCACGCCCGGGGCGTCGGTCTCAGCGGCACCGGCCGCAGCCGTACGCCGTCCCCGCCGGCCCCCCACCGCCGGCCGTACCCGCCCCGCCCCCGCCCCGCGTCCGTCGAGGCGCGCCCGGGAGCGGTCCGTGGGCGATTCCGCGGCGATCCGGGGAAGGTGGGGAGTGTGAACGACAGCGAGGAAGACCAGGACCGGTCGATGGAGCTGCTCGACGGGCTCACCGTCGACACCAGCAGGCCGGAGCAGCCCATCCTGCTCGACGGCTCCGGCGCGTCCATCGAGACCTGGCGGGAGAACTACCCGTACGCGACGAAGATCCGGCGCGGCGCCTACGAGCAGCGCAAGCGCGTCCTCCAGATCGAGATGCTGAAGCTGCAACGGTGGGTGAAGGACACCGGGCAGCGCCTGGTCGTCCTGTGCGAGGGCCGTGACGCGGCCGGCAAGGGCGGGACGATCCAGCGTTTCACGGAGCGGCTCAACCCGCGCGGCGCCCGCGTGGTCGCCCTGGACAAGCCCACCGAGAAGGAGGCCGGCCAGTGGTACTTCCAGCGGTACGTGGCGCACCTGCCCGCCGCCGGTGAGATCGTCTTCTTCGACCGGTCCTGGTACAACCGGGCCGGCGTCGAGCGCGTCATGGGCTTCTGCACCGACGAGCAGTACGAGCTGTTCCTGCGGCAGTGCCCCGTCTTCGAGCGGATGCTCGTCGAGGACGGCATCCTGCTGGTCAAGTTCTGGTTCTCCGTCTCCCGGGCCGAACAGCGCACACGGTTCGCGATCCGGCAGGTGGACCCGGTGCGCCAGTGGAAGCTGTCGCCGGTGGACCTGGAGTCGCTGGACCGCTGGGACGACTACACGGCGGCCAAGGTCGAGATGTTCCGCGCCACCGACACGTCGCACGCCCCGTGGACGGTCGTCAAGAACAACGACAAGCGTCGCGGCCGGCTGGAGGCGATGCGCAGCCTGCTGTGGCGGTTCGACTACGACCGCAAGGACGGGCAGCTCCTCGGCGAACCGGACCCGCTGATCGTGGGCGCCGCGGACACCCTGCTGGAGGCGGGGGAGGAGAGCTCGAACCTCTCGCCCACGCCCCTCACCCACCCCGCCGGCCGTCCCGGCGCCCACCCCGGCGCCCACCCCGGCTCCCACCCCGGCTCCCCCCAGGGGGACGATTCGGCGGGCGGTCCGGCGGAGGGCCCGGCGGGTGGCTCGACCGTCGGCCGGGCGGACGGCCCGGCGGACGGCCCGGCGCCGGCGGAAGGCGGTCCGGATGATCGGCCGGGCGCGGGCGGGCGGTCCGGCGGGGCGGCAGGCAGTGCGGGCGGTACGGCGGGCGGGGCCAGGGACTCCTGAGCCGCGGGCGGCGGCGCCGGTCGGCGGACATCGACAGTCGCGGCGCGGACGGGGCCCGCCCCCCCCCGCCGTCCCTCCGTGGAAAAGCCGTGGGCCGCCCCGGGGTTCGCGGCTACTGTGCGGGGGCAGCCCGTAGCCGACGGAGGTGGCCCCATGCCCTCGCCCCCCGACATCCGCGTCCCCGACGCGCTGGCCGCGTCGTACGCCGGGGGCGGCGGGGCGGGGCGGGCGTGGCTCGCGTCGCTGCCGGGCCGGGTCGCGGAGGCCCTGCGGCGGTGGGACGCCGCGCCGGACGGGGAGGTCGCCTCCGGGCAGGCGTCCCTGGTGCTGCCGGTGGCCCTGCGCCGTGACGGGACACGCGGCGTGCTGAAGTTCCGACCCCCGGGCGAGGGGGCCGCCGCCGCTGTGACCGGACTGCGCCTCTGGGACGGCGACGGCGCGGTCCGCCTCCTCGACCACGACCCGGGCACCGGCGCCCAGCTGCTGGAGCGCCTCGACCACACCCGCACGCTGGAGACCGTCGAGGACGACGACACCGCCCTCGGCGTCCTCGGCGGGCTCCTCGCCCGGCTCGTCTCGGTCCCGGCGCCACCCGACCTGCGCGGGCTCGGAGACGTCGTCGCCGCGATGCTGGAGCGCGTACCCGACGCGCGGCGGGCCCTCACCGACGCGGCCGACCGGCGGCTCCTGCGGACCTGGGCGGCGGCGGTCGCCGAGCCGGCCGGCGATCCCGGCGACCGGCTGCTGCACTGGGACCTCCACTACGGCAACGTCCTCGCGGGCGAGCGCGAGCCGTGGCTCGCCATCGACCCCGAGCCGCTCGCCGGCGACCCCGGCTTCGAGTTGTGGCCCGCCCTCGACAGCCGGTGGGACCGCATGGCCGCGGCGTCGGACCCCGCTCGCGCGGTACGCCGCCGGTTCGACCTGCTCACCGACGCGCTCGGCCTGGACCGCGACCGCGCGGCCGCGTGGACCCTGGGCCGCCTGCTGCAGAACGCCCTGTGGGACATCGAGGACGGGGCGCGGGCGCTCACCCCGTCGGAGGTCGTCATCTCCGACGGGCTCCTGCACCGGCCCTGACGGCCCCTCGCGTGACGCGGGCGCCCGGCCGCAGGGCCCCGTCCGCCGTCGGACGCCTTTCCCTCCTACCGGCGGCCCGTGCCGCCACGCGGCCCCACCGGCCGTAACCGCCCCTGCGCCGGCCTCGTTCCAGCAGGCGACACCACCACCGCCGGGAACGAGGAGGGGCGACCCATGGGCCGTCGGCCGCACGGAGTCCGCACGATCACCGCTGTCGCGATGGCGGGCGTCATCGCCCTGACCGGCGGCACCGCCTCCGCCGCCCCACCGGCCGCCACGCGCCCCGCCGCCCCGCCGGCCATCGCCTCACCGGCCGCCGCCCCGGTCGGGCGCCTGTCGTGCCACGGCCCGGTCATCGGCTGCGTCCGGGAGGCGCGCCGCACCCTGGAGGCCGTCCGGGACCGGCTGGGCTGCGACCACCGCGCCCCCTTCTCCGCCATCTACGTCCACCTCCAGCGCACACTGGAGACAGCGGTCGCAGACGGCGGCGCCTTCGACGAACCGTCATGGCTCGCCGGCAGCCTCAACACCGGCTTCGTCAACCTGTACCTCGACGCCTACGAGGCCGACCGCGCGGGGCGACCCGTCCCGGCGGCCTGGCACGCGGCGTTCGAGGCGGCGCGCACGGCCGACGTCAACGCCGGGCAGGACGTGCTCCTCGGAGCCAACGCGCACATCCAGCGGGACATGCCGTACGTCCTCGCCGCCCTCGGCCTGACCCGCCCCGACGGGGGCTCCCGCAAGACCGACTACGACCGCTTCCAGGCCGTCATGGACCGTGCCTACGGGCCCGCCGTCCAGGACGTCGCCCGCCGCTACGACCCGCTCGTCGCCCTCGCCGACGACCGCTGGAACCCCATCGCCGGCCTCACCGCCGGGCAGCTGTTCCGCACCTGGCGCGCCCAGGCGTGGGAGCACGCGGCGCAGCTCGCCGCCGCCCCCGACCAGGCGGCCCGCGACCGCGTCGTCCGGAAGATCGAGACGAACGCCGCGCAGTGGGCGCAGCTGCTGGGCACTGCCAGCGTGCCCGGCTACCGGACGGTGCGGGACGAGTACTGCCGGGCGCGCCCCGCACACGGCCTTGCCCCGACCCCGCCCGCGGTCGCCGGCGCGGCCGCAGGCGTACCGTCCGCCGCCGCCGCTGTCGTCGGAGGCTGAGCCCGGACGGCTCCGCGCGGAACGCCGGCGCGCTCAGGGAAGGGTGAGCACGCGCGGGCCGTCGGCCGTGACGGCGACGGTGTGCTCGACGTGCGCGGCCCGGCTCCCGTCGACCGTGCGCAGCGTCCAGCCGTCGCCGTCCGTGGCGTACTCGTCGCGCCCGCCCGCCGTGAACATCGGCTCCAGTGCGAGGACCACGCCGGGGCGCAGCGGGAAGCCGCGCCCGGGACGGCCCCGGTTGGGTACGTGCGGGTCCTCGTGCATGCGCCGGCCGATGCCGTGGCCGCCGAGGTCCGCGGGCACGCCGTACCCGGCCTCCCGCGCGACGGCGCCGATGGCGTGCGCGATGTCGCCCACCCGGTTGCCCGGTACGGCCGCGGCGATGCCCGCGTCGAGCGCGCGCCGGGTGGTGTCGATCAGGGCCAGGTCGGCGGGGCGCGGCGTACCGACGACGAAGCTGACCGCCGCGTCGGCCGCCCAGCCGTCCAGCAGGGCGCCGCAGTCGACGCTGACCAGGTCCCCGTCGCGCAGCCGGTCCCGCGACGGGATGCCGTGCACCACGGCGTCGTTGACGGACGCGCAGATGACGGCCGGGAACGGCGTGGGGGCGTGGGAGGGCCGGTACCCGAGGAACGGGGAGCGCGCCCCCGCGCCGGCCAGCACCGCACGGGCCGCCTCGTCCAGTTGCTGCGGGGTCGCCCCCACCACGGCCGCCGCCTCGGCCGCGGCGAGCGCACGGGCCACGACCCGTCCCGCCTCGCGCATCGCCGCCACTGCCGCCTCGCTCTTCAGCTCCACCATGTCCGGTTCTCCCACCCCTGTGGTGCCAATTCTTATACCGGTATTAGTATCACGGTCATGGTGAGGACTCCTTTGACCCGGTGGGAACGGCAGCGCGGGGAACGGTTCGGCGCTCTGCTCCGGGAAGCACGCGGCGGGCGCAGCATGGTGGACGTCGCCGCGGCGGCCGGGGTCTCGGCGGAGACCCTGCGCAAGATCGAGACGGGGCGGGCGCCGACTCCGGCGTTCTTCACCGTCGTGGCCCTGGCGACGGCTCTCGGGGTCTCCCTCGACGACCTGGTGGCGGCGTGCGCCCGGGACATGCCGGAGGAGGAGCAGACCCTCTCCGCCTGACTGGCGGCCGACGGCCGACAGCCGACGGGTCGCCGAGCATCGGTCGGCGTGGCGGCGGTCGGTTGGCGGAGGCAAGGGGCAGGGGCGGGGCAGAGGCAGGGCGGGGGTCAGCGCCGCAGGCGGTCGAGCGCGGCGAGCACCGGTGCCACGCCGTCCTCCTCGGCCAGGCGCGCGGCCAGCTCCCGGGCCCGGACCCGGTGCGCCTCGTCCCGCGTCGCCCGGCGCAGGGCCGCGCCGAGGGTGCCCGCGGTGAGGCGGGGCAGCGGTACGGCCCCCGGGGCGGTGCCCAGCGCGGTCAGCCTGGACGCCCAGAAGGCGGCGTCGAACTGGACCGGTACGGGTACGGTCGGCACCCCTGCCCGCAGGACGGCGCCGGTCGTCCCCGCCCCGGCGTGGTGGACGACGGCGGCCGTCCTGGGGAACAGCAGCGAGTGGGGCACCTCGCCGATCGTCAGGACGTCGTCGCCGTCGGCGGCCAGCCCGGCCCAGCCCTGCTGGACGACCCCGCGCAGCCCGGCCGCGCGCAGCGCGCCGACGACCTCGCGGCTCACCCGCTCCGCGTCGGGCACGGTGGCGCTGCCCAAGCCGACGAAGACCGGGGCGGGCCCGGCGGCGAGGAAGTCCTCCAGTTCCTCCGGGAGCCGCCGCTCGGTCTCGTGGGGCCACCAGTAGCCGGCGACCCGCAGCTCGGCGGGCCAGTCGCGGGGGCGGGGGACGACCAGCTCGCTGTAGCCGTGCAGCACCGGCCGCGGCGTGCGGGTGCCGCGCTCGCGCCCGACCGCGGGCAGTCCGTGCCGCCGCCGCACCGTACGGAGGGCGTCGGCGAAGACCAGCTCCACCGACGTGGTGACGACCCGTCCGCTCAGCCGGTTCCCCACGGTGCCCAGCGACCGCGTGCCGAGTATCGACGCGGGGAACTCGCCAGTGGGGTGAAGCGGTTGGAGGTGCAGTCCCAGAGCGGGCACCGACAGGCCGTCGGCGATGGCGTACCCGAGCGGTCCGAGCGCGCCACCGACCAGCAGGACGTCGCCCTTCCGTGACGCCTCCACCAACGCGGCCGTCAGGTCGGCGACCGCCTCCCGCGCCATGGACACCAGGCGCACCAGCTTCCCCGGGCCGGTCCGCGCCTCGTGCAGCCGACGGCCCCGCTCGGAGTGCAGCTCGGCCCGCGGATCCACGGGCAGCGGGTGGAAACGCACCCCCGAGCCGGCCACCAACGGCTCGAACACCGCGTGCGTGGCCAGCGTCACCTCGTGCCCGGCCCGTACGAGCCCGGCGCCCAGTCCCGTGTACGGGGCCACGTCGCCCCGCGACCCCGCGGTCATCATCACGATTCGCACCGGGTCAGTCTGACGCGCCCGGGCGCGGCGGCACAGAGGGCCCGCCGGTGCCGCCGCGCCCGGTTGCGCGGCGGCTCGGAGGGTGATCCGGCGCCGGTGCCGCGGCGGCTCACCGGCCCGCTCGTCGGCGGCTGGTCGGCCGTGGGCGGCCGGCGGTGTCGGCGGCCCCGGACCGGCGGGTGACACCCCGTCAGCACTGGTGGGGGCCGGTGGGGGCCGCGCCCCCAGGGGCGGCGTTGTCAGTGCCGTCCCCTAGCGTTCCGGTTCGAAAGATCAGCACGGTGCTGGGGAGGCACGTATGGGGTGGGTGGCAGCGGGCGACTACGAAGTCGCCCTCGACGACGGGAAGGTCGTCTGCCGCAACGCGACCGGACGGCGGCTGAAGTCCGTACCGGCCAAGATCGCCGAAGACCCGGCCGTGGTCGGCCTGCGGCAGCTCGTCGAATGGCTGGAGCGGCACGAGCGCCGGTGCCTGGACGACGTGGAGCGCTGGATGGTCCGCTCCCTGCCCGTGCCCCTCGCCGTGATCGAACGGGTGTGGCCCGACCCCGCCTGGCAGACGGCCCTGCGCGACCTCGTCGTCTCGGGGGACGACGGGGAGGTGGCCGGGTTCCTGCGGGACGCCGCCCCCGGGCGCGGACTGGGCCTGGTCGACCTCGACGGTGAAACGGTCCGCATCAGCCCCGCGCTGGTCCGCGTCCCGCACCCGGTCCTCCTGGAGGACCTGGAGGACCTGCGCGAGTTCGCCGTCGAGCTCGGGGTCGAGCAGCGCGTCGGACAGCTCTTCCGCGAGGTGTGGCACCGGCCGGCCGACCACGACCCGGAAAGCGGCAGCGTCGACACGTACGCGGGCGGCGCCTTCAAGGAGCTGCGCTTCCTGCACGGCCGGGCCACCCAGCTCGGCTACCGGGTGCGGGGCGGCCACGCCGTCTGCCCGGTGCTGGAGGACGGCCGCTTCACCGAGGCCCGCGTGTGGATCGGCGACTACGACGGCTACGAGGAGACCGAGACCGGCCCCCTCACCTGGACGGACCGCTCCGGTCGGACGCTGAGGGCGGGCCAGGTCGGGCCCGTCGCCTGGTCGGAGGGGATGCGCATGGCGGCCGCGCTGCACGCCGGACGCGACATCGAGGACGAGGAGCGTGCCGCATGAGCACCCACGACCACACCACCGAGGCCACCCTGCTGGAGTCGGGCGCGATCCTGCCGCCGGGCGGCAGCGGCCGCGAGGACGCCGACACGCTCACCGTGCGCACCTACTCGCACGCCGCGCTGGACGACCGTCGCGTCGTCCGCCTCGTCCCGGGCACGCTCGGTGAGGCGGAGGACCTCGCCCTGGAGTTCCTCGGCCTCGCCCGTGAACCGGAGACCCCCGAGGTCGGCCGGATCCGCCGCGAGACGCTCGGCTTCCCCGCCTGGGCCCTCGTCAACGACCCGGCGAACGGGCGGCACGCCCTCGCCCTGGTGAAGGACGTCGAGCGGCTCGCCCGGCAGGCGAAGTCCCGCGCCGGCGCCGCCAAGCAGGGCTTCGAGGCCCTCGGCGAGCGCCTGGGCCGCACCGTCCCGCACTTCCTGCCGACCTTCTACGAGCAGGCCGCGCGCATCTTCCTCCGGCACGAGAACACCACGTACGCCGCCGCGTTCTTCGGCAGGGCCCGCGAAGCGGAGCGGGTGCACCGCCTCGCCGTCGACGAGGAGCGGCAGCGGGCCGTGTTCCTGGAGTTCGCCTTCGCCGGCGCGCTCACGGTCAAGGCCCTCAAGGAGCACGTCAAGGACCTCGCCCACCGGCTGGAACCGGCCGAGGCGTGGGCGCAGTACCGACAGCTGGCCGTCGAGCGCTGCGCCGCCGGCATGCCCCCGTACGCCTCGCTGCCGCAGGACGCCCGCGCCCTCGTCAGGGCGGCCGGGCTCGACCGGGTCGCCGAGGAGTGCGCCCTCGTCGCCGACCTGGTCGCCTCACCCGCCGTCGTCCGCGCACCACGCACCTTCTGGACCACCTACCGGCCCGCTCTCGCCGTTCTCGCCGGGCAGCGCCCCGAGGTGAGGGCCAGGCTGCTGGAGATCCTTCCGAGGGAGCTCGGCAGCGGCGTCGAGGACGACGAGTGGTGGCTGGGGCTGCTGGCGGAGACGGGGGCGGACACCCTCCTCACCGGCGAGACCCGCGAGACCGGGGAGACCGGCGGGACTGGGGAGACCGGGGAGACCGGCGGGACCGGGGAGACCGGGGAGACCGGCGGGGCCGGGGAGACCGGCGGGACCGGTCGGGGCGACGGGGCCGGAGGGGCCGGTGGAGTCGGCCGGGTCCACCCGGCCGCCGGCGCCGACGGTCGGGTGGACCCGGCCGAGTGGCTCAGCCGGTGGGCCGCCCACCGCAAGCACGGTGCCGTGGCATCCCGCCGGTCCGCGGCCACCCTCGACCTTGTCGCCCGCATGGCGCCGCGGCTGCGCGCCGACGGTCGTCCCGTCGACCTCTTCACCGGCCGCTGGCGCTCCGGCGCCGAACCCGACCTGCTCGACCTGTGCGTGGCCGCCGGCATCCCCCTCACCACCCCGCCCGCCGACGCGCACCTGCCCCTCGACGGTTGGCTCGCCGACCAGGGCCCCGGACGGCGCGACCTGACCGCCCTCGGCGCCGACCCGCGCTTCCGCGACCTGCTCCACCGCGCGGTCGGCGCCCTCGGCGAGAACCGGCCGACCCCGGAGATCCTCGACGGTGTCGCCGCCCACCCCGTGCTCGGCGGCGTCCTGCGCGACTGGCTGGCCGGCGCGGCCGACGCCCTCGACGGCGCCGAGGGGCTGCCCGCCGCGCGCACCGCGCTCAACCGGCTCCGCCTGTTCCGCTCCGTCGCCGCGCGCGTCAACCCCGACGCCACCGCCCGCGTCGCCCGCCACGAGGCCGCGCCGCTCCTCGGCCGGACCCTGCGCGCGGGCATCCTCGACGAGCTGGGCTGGCCCGAGCTCGACGACGCCGTGCGGCGGCTCGACGAGGCCCCGAAGAAGGGCCACGACGACACCGTCCACGTCACCGAGGCGTGGCCCGCGCTGGTCCTCTCCCGCGGCGACCGGGCCGTCGTCGTCGGCCCCGACGGGGTGCTCCTCGAACACGACCTGCGCATCCCCGGCGCCCCCGACCGGTGGCGCCGCCCCCACTTCCGGTACACCGACGGCGAACTCCTCGTCGTGTGGTGGCACGAGGGCAAGCAGCTCGGCTACTGGTCGAACCGGCCCACCGAGGTGTTCACCGTCGGCGGCGAGAACCTCTCTCCCCGCTGGTGGTACGACGGGACCGGCACGCCCTCCCTGCCGCTGCCCGGTGGCGGCCGCGCCACCGGCGGGCGGGCCCTGCACGCCGGTGACACGGCCCTGCCGCCCGGACGCCCCGTCCTCGGCGACGGCACCGGGTACTGGCGCCAGGGCCGGCAGTCGGGCCGGGCCGTGTGGCTGGAGTACGACCCCGCGACCGGCACACACGGCCGCGCCTCGCTCCCCGCCTTCCTGCGGTCCGGCATCCGCGACGACGCGCGGCTCCTCCAGGACGCCTGCGAGCTGCTGCCCCTCCAGCCCGGTCTGGAGAACAGCCCCTTCGGAACCGACGGCACCGTCCTCGGCCGCTGGGTCCGCACCGAGGGCGAGGGAGCCGGCACCCGCACCACCACCGGCACCCCCGACGGCCGGACCGTCACCCTCACCGCCGGACCCGACGGCACCGCCCCCACCCCGCTCGGCGCGCTGCGCCTGCCGGGCGGTGCCGCGCCCGTCGTCGCGCTCACCCGCAGCGGCGTCGTCCTCCTCCCCGGCGGCGGCCCCGGCACCGCCGAACCGGGGCCCGGCACCGCCGAGCTGGGCCGCGTCACCCCGGGCAAGCCGGGTGGGGAGTTCGCCGCCGGCACCCGGTACGTCCCGCCCGTCGCCTTCTGGCACGCGCTGCGGCCCCGCGACGAGCACGGCTCCCGCGCCCTGCGCGCCCTCACCGACGAGCGGGCGGCGGAGCTGCTGACCACCACCGCCCGCGCCCTGGCCGAGCACCGGGCGGCGGCCACCGCGGCCACCGGCGCCGACCGCGCCGCCACCACCGGGCCGACCGCCGAGGACGTCGCCCGCCTCGCCGTGGCGCGGGCCCTGCCCGCGCTCACCGACGAGCGGCTGCTCATCGGCGTCACGGCGGTCGTCCGCGCCGCCGTCCGGCACGCCGAGGCCGCCACGGCGTACGCCACGCCCGACACCCCCCGCAAGGCCGGACCCGGGACGACCGAGATGTTCGCCCACGTCAGCCCCGAGAGCGGCGACGACGAGACGCTCCGCCGCGCCACCACGGGCCTCACCGTCGAACACCGGTACTCCTGGTGGGGGAGCGACCGGCGCTGGAGCGCCCTGCGCCAGGTCCACGCCGTCAACCACGTCCTGTCCGGCAGGCCCGCCGACGGCAGGCCGCTGCCCGGCGCCGAACGCCTCAACGCCCTCGACGGCGGCTGGCGCGGCGACGCGCACACCGCCCCCGCCATGGGCGCCCACTGGCCGCCCTTCCTCACCGCCCTGCGCCCCCTGGCCTACCGTGCCACCTCGCCCGCCCTGCCCGACGACGAACGCCGCGCGCTCCTCCTGCTGTTCGACGCCCTCACCGAAGGCCCCCTCGCCGCGCCCACCGGCCGGCTGCGGGAGGTGGTCCTCAGCGAGAAGCACGACCACCAGCAGCGCGTCGGGCAGGTCCTGCGCCGCGACGGCAGGACCGTGGTGATCCTCGCCTCCGAGGGACGCGACGACCGCCGCGAGCGGGTCTCCTGGCTCGCCCTCGACCACGACCCCTCCGGCGTGTTCGGCGCGGTCGCGCACTTCACGCTGCGGGAGGAGACCGACCGCACCCCCGACTGCCCCGCCGAACTGCTCACCACCGTCACCCGACTGGTCCGCGACAAGGGCCCCGCCCCCTGGCGGGACGACGCGGTCACCGCCCTCACCGACGCGTGCGCGCCCGGCCTCGGCCCCGTACAGGCCACCCTCCTGCTCGCCGGGCTGCCGCAGCGGCCGACCGCGGAGACGTCGGCCGTCACGGGGCTGAAGACCCGCCAGTACGCGCTCGGCGGCCAGCTGCTGCGGACGGTGGACGAGGCCGACCGGGCCGCGCTCGTCGCCGCCCTCCTCCCGCAGGACCCCGAGGAGCTGTGGACGGCGGGCCCCGACACGGCCGCGGCCGCCCACCAGTGGGCGGCGCGCCTCGGCTCCCGCGTCCGCCTCCCGGAGGACGTCGCCGCCGAACTGCCCGACGTCCAGCCCGGCACGGCGGAAGCCGTGCTCGGCCCCGGGCGCACACCCTGGCTGAGCCGCACCACCGTCCAACGGCCCGACGCCGACGGCGACCTCGTCCCCGACGACCCCGCCGCCCTGCCCGCCCCCGGCCACCTGACGGGAGCCGTCCACACCCTGGCCGCGCTCGCCTACCACCTGCCGTACGGCCACCCGCTGCGCACCGCGCTGCCCGCCGGCCTCGCCGCCCTGCGCGGCCGCCTCGCCGACCCCGGACTCCTCCTCGACCCGCACGTGTCGTGGACGGAGAAGGGAACGGCCACGGCCGTCGGGATCCGCAAGGCGTACGGGCTCGCGCCCGTCGGCGGCACCGACGCCCGCGGCCTCACGCCCGTCGGCGACGCCCTCGTCCTGCGCCCCTGGTACGGCGACACCGAAGCCGTACTGCTGCGCCCGGCCGCCCTCACCGGGTCGGACGACCCCGTCCTCGGCCTGCTGGAGGGGCTCGTCGGCGCGCGGGCCGGCAGCGCCCTGCACGCCCTGCGGACCGTCCTCGGCGACGACCTGGCCCGCACCCTCGCCGCCGGCGCCGCCGACGGGTGCCCCGCCGGCCACGCCCAGGACCCGACCGTCAGCGCCCCGGCGCTCGTCGCCGAGGTCGCCGCGCACCACGGCCTGAGCGAGGACGCGGCGGCGCTGTACCTCCAGCTCCTCGCCCTGCCCGACCCCACGGACCGCAACTGCGCGCGCTGGACCGGCCTGCGGCCCGCCCGGATCAGGGAGGCGCGTGCCGAACTCGCCGCGACCGACCTCGTCGTCGAGGCCAAGAGGGCCCGTGCCGGCCGCACCCTCTTCCTGCCCTGCGGCTGGCGCGACCTGAAGGCCCCGGCCCTGCCGCTGGAGACCTGGAAGGAGGGGCTGTACCCGGTACGCGAAGGGACCCGCGTGCTGCCCCTGCTGCCGGTGCCCGAACTGTTCGCCCGCGCCTGGGACCGCGTACGCGCCGGCGACGCACCCGCCTACGAGGAACTGACCACCCGAGCCACCCGGAAGGGCCGCCGCCGATGAGCACCACCGCCACCACCCCCTCCACCCCCCGCGCCACCCCCGGCGGCCGGCAGATCGTCCCGCCGGAGGAGCGCCACGCCACGGAACTGGCCTTCCTCGCCGCCTACGACGACGGACCGCGCCCGCCCGCCTGGCGGCTCACCCCGCGCGCCGCCGTCACCTTCGTCATGGGCAGCGACGGGCGGACCCTGCGCCTCCCCGACGACGCCCCCGCCCCCGAGGGCGTACCGCGCCGCCTCGTCGTCGAGGGAAAGTTCGTCGGCGACCGCGCCCTCGTCGAGCGGTGCGTCGTCACCCTCGCCGGGGAGCGCGGCCTGCTGCTCGTCGGCGAGCCCGGCACGGCCAAGTCGATGCTGTCCGAGCTGCTCTCCGCCGCCGTGTGCGGCACCAGCGGACTCGTCGTCCAGGGCACCGCGGGCACCACCGAGGACCAGCTCAGGTACGGGTGGAACTACGCCCTCCTCCTCGCCCAGGGCCCCAGCCGCCACGCGCTCGTCCCCTCGCCCGTGCTCACGGCGATGCGCCGCGGCGCCATCGCCCGGGTCGAGGAGGTCACCCGCTGCCTGCCCGAGGTGCAGGACTCCCTGGTGTCCCTCCTCTCTGAACGACGCCTCTCCGTCCCCGAACTGGCCGGCACCGAAGACGCCCTGGCCCACGCCGCGCCCGGCTTCAACGTCATCGCCACCGCCAACCTGCGCGACAAGGGCGTCTCCGAGATGTCCGCCGCCCTCAAGCGCCGCTTCAACTTCGAGACCGTCGGCCCCATCGGCGACCTCGAAGCGGAGACCGCGCTGGTCCGCCGGCAGTCCCGGGCCGCGGTCGAGCGCGCCGGAGCGGCCTTCCACGTCGACGACACCGTCCTGGAGGCCCTCGTCACCGCCTTCCGCGACCTGCGGGAGGGCCGGTCGTCCGAGGGGTGGGAGGTGGAGCGCCCCTCGACCGTGATGAGCACCGCCGAGGCCGTCTCCGTCGCGGGTGCGCTCGGCCTCGCCGCGGCGTACTTCCCGGGCGACCGGGACGTCCTCGGCCTCCTCCCCGGCCACCTGCTGGGCGTCGTCCGCAAGGACGACCCCGCCGACGCGGCCCGGCTGCTGGGGTACTGGGACGGCCCCGTGCGGCGCCGCGCCGAACAGGGCTCCGCCACCTGGCGCACCCTGTGGGACCTGCGCGCCGTCCTGGAGGGCTGACAGCCGTGACCCCCCTCTCCCCGGACGAGGCCGTCGCCGCCCTCACCGACCCGGCCGGCCCCTACCTCATCGGCGTGCGGCACCACGCGCCCTCCCTCGCGGCAGTCGTCCCCGCCCTGCTGGAGGAGGCCGCACCGGACGTGCTCCTGGTGGAGCTCCCCGCCGAGATGGGCGAGTGGCTGCCGTGGCTCGCCCACGAGGGGACCCACGCCCCGGTCGCCCTGGCCGCCGTGCCCGGCGGCCGCGGCGGCGCGGGGGAGGGCGGCGCCGGGCCGGCCTTCCACCCGTTCGCGGACTTCTCGCCGGAACTCGTCGCCGTCCGCTGGGCCGCCCGGCACGGCGTCCCGGTGGTCGCCTGCGACCTGCCGCTCGCCGACGCGGCGTGGCGGGCCCCCGCCGCAACCACCGCACCCGCCTCCTGCCGGACCGCGCCCGGGATCCACGACGCCCTGCGCTCCCGCCTCACCGGACGCCCGGGCGAGGACCTGTGGGACCGCCTCGTGGAAGCCGCCGCCCCCGGCTCCCCACCGCACGCGGTGCGCCGCGCCGCCCTCCTCACGGGCTGGGCGCTGCGCGAGGACGCCACGGCCGGAGGCGGCGTCAGCCCGCTGGACCTGCGCCGCGAGCGGTGGATGCGTACGGCTCTGGCCGCCGCCACGGTCAACGGCGAGCGGGCGGCGGCCGTCGTCGGCGCCTTCCACGCCCCGGCGCTGGCGCCGGCCCTCGCACCGCCCGACACGGACGGCCCGGACGCCTTCGACGGTACGGACGGCTCCGGGCCCACGGACGGCACGGACGGCTCGGGCGGGGGCCGGTCCGCCTGGACGACGTCGCTCATCCCCTACACCTACGCCCTCCTCGACGCCCGGTCCGGGTACCCGGCCGGCATCCGCGACCCCGAGTGGCAGCACCTCGTCCTGACAGCCGCCCAGGACCCCGCCGCACACGAGGACGTCCTGGTCCGCGCGGCCGTGCGGATCTGCGCCGAACTGCGCTCCCTCGGCCATCCCTCGGGCCCGGCCGACGCCCGCGAGATCAGCCGCCTCGCCGGTGACCTCGCCCGATTGCGGGGACTTCCCGCCGCGGGCCGAGGCGAACTGGTCGAGGCCGTGCAGACGGTGCTCGCGCAGGGCGAGCCGTACGGCAGGGGCCGGGCCGTGGCGCGCGCCATGGAGCGCGTCCTCGTCGGCGACCGATGCGGCCGCCTCGCGCCGGACGTGCCCCGCAGCGGCCTCGGACCGGCGGTCGAGGCCGAACTGGCGGAACTGCGGCTGCCCGGCCCCGGTCCCCGGTCGGCCGACGCCGTGGACCTGCGGCTCGACCCGCTCCGCTCCGACCTCGACCGCCGCCGGGAACTGGCGCTGCACCGGCTCGGCGTGTGCGGAGTGCCGTACGCGCAGGCCCGCGAGGTCGCCGGCACGGGAGGCGGTGACGCCCTCACCTCCCGGTGGGAGGTGCGCTGGACGCCCGCGACCGCGGCGGTGCTCGCCGCCGCCGGCGCCCGCGGCGTGACCCTGGCGCAGGCCGCCGAGGGGGTACTGCGCGAAGGCCGCCGCGCCGAGGCCGCCGACGGCGGACCCACGGCCGCGCAGGTCCTCCTCGGGCTCGAACAGGCGGCGCGGTGCGCCCTGCCCGCGCTCGTCGACGCCCGCCTCGCCGAGGTCGCCGAGGTCCTGCCCGCGACGGCCACGCTGCCGGAGCTGCTCGCCGGGCTGTCCTTGACGGACCGGGTGCGCGCCGGGCACGTCCCCGGTCTCGACGCGGACGAGGACCGGCTGCGGGCGGTGACGGAGACGACGCGACTGCTCACCGCGGCCGCCGTCCGCCAGATCGACGGCCTCACCGGCTCCGAGGACCCCGCCGACGCCCGCGCCCTCGTCGAACTCGCCCACCGCGCCGACCTCCTGGGAGGTGTCCGGCCGGCCGCCGCCCTGGCGCGCCTCGCCGACGACGGTTCCCCGCTGATGCGCGGCGCGGCCGGCGCCGTACGGGTCCTGCTCGGGCACGAGGAGGCCGCGCGCTTCGGCGCGCGCGCCGCCTCGTGGGTGGACGCGGCCGGGGACCCGCCGTCGCGCTCGGCCCTCACCGCGCGCCTCGCCGGGCTGCTGACCGCGGCGGGCCCCCTGCTGGAGACGGCCGCCGCGGCGCTGGACCCGCTGCTCGACCGTGTCGCCGACCTGCCCGACGAGGCGTTCCTCACCCGCCTGCCCGCGCTGCGCGGCGGCTTCGACACGCTCAGCCCCGCCGCCCGGGACCGCCTGCTCGCCGTCGTCGAGGAGCGGCTCGGCGCGGGCGTCGCGGACACGGGTGACGCCGATCCCGCCGCCCTCGCCCTGTGGGCCCGCGCGGACCTCGCCGCACGCGCCGCGCTGCACCGGCTGGAGCTGCTGCCCCCGCCCCCGTCCGGGCCGGCGCCGGAAGCAGCGGCCGCAGCGGCGGGCGGGCCGGCGCCCTCGCACACCGCTGCCGGCGAGGCGGCCGTACGGGACGCCCCACCGGCAGCCGACCGCCCGGTGGTGCGGACCCCCGACGACACCCCGACGCACCTCACGCCGTACGGGACGCGCCCGGCGTACCCGGAAGCAGCGGCGGGGGAGCGAAGATTGGCGGCGGCCGACCGCTGGCGGCTCGTGCTGGGCCGCCGCGCCGACCGGCTGCCGCCCGCGGCCGGCGCGCTCGCCACCGCCCTCGACGAGCTGTACGGCACCGGGCGGGGCGAGGGCAGCCGGGGCGGCCGTCCCGGCGGACCCGGAGGTGGCCGTGAAGCACCGTATCCCGGGGTCCGCGAGTGGTCGCGGGAGCTGGCGGCGCTGTTCGGGCCGGGCGTGCGCGAGGAGGTCCTCGCGGCGGCCGCCGCGTCCGGCCGCGCGGACGTCCTCGCCGAGCTCGACCCGCGCGGCGTGCGCCCCTCCGTCGAACTGCTGCGCACCGTCCTTCGCCACGCCGGAGGACTGCCCGAGGCGCGGGTGGCCGCGCTGCGCCCGCTGGTGCGACGCCTGGTGGACGAACTCACCCGGCAACTGGCCACCCGTCTGCGGCCCGCCCTGCACGGCACGGCCCTGCCCCGCCCCTCCCGCCGCCCCGGCGGCGGCCTCGACCTGGCGCGCACCCTGCGGGCCAACCTCGCGACGGCCCGCCCCGGCCCCGACGGCACGGTCGCGATCGTCCCGGAGCGGCCGGTCTTCCGCACCCGCGCCCGCCGGACCGCCGACTGGCGGCTCGTCCTCGTCACCGACGTGTCCGGGTCCATGGAGGCGTCGACGATCTGGAGCGCCCTCACCGCCTCGGTGCTGGCCGGGGTACCGACCCTCTCCACGCACTTCCTGGCCTTCTCCACCCAGGTCGTCGACCTCACCGACCACGTCCACGACCCGCTGTCCCTCCTGCTGGAGGTGAGCGTGGGCGGGGGCACCCACATCGCCGCCGGACTGCGCCACGCCCGTGAACTGGTCACCGTGCCGTCCCGCACCCTCGTCGTGGTGGTCAGCGACTTCGAGGAGGGCCACCCCGTGGGCGGGCTCCTCGCCGAGGTCCGCGCCCTGGTCGGCGCGGGCTGCCACGTCCTCGGCTGCGCGAGCCTCGACGACTCCGGCCGTCCCCGCTACTCCACGGGCGTCGCGGCGCGGCTCGTCGCCGCGGGCATGCCCGTGGCCGCCCTCAGCCCGCTCGAACTCGCCCAATGGGTAGGGGAGAAGATCTCATGAGCCCGCACCTGCCGGCCGTCGCCCCCGCGGTGACCGCCGAACTCGTCGCCGCGCTCCCGCCCCGGCTGCGCAAGCGGCTGGACGGCGGCGTCGCGAAGCTCTCCGCCCGCCCGGTCGTACGCGACGGCGACGTCGTCCGGATCGCCCTCGACGACGACACCACCCTCGAACTGCACGCCCCCGGCGGCACGGTGACGACCGCCGAGGCGGTCCGCTGCGGCTGCCTGCTCGCGCCGGCCTGCCTGCACCGTGCCGCTGCCGCGTCGGCGGCGCCCGTCGCCGACACGGCAGTCGACACCGAGACCGGCACCGGAGCCGACACCGATCCCGCACCGGAGGCGGAAGCGGACCAGGAGACGGAAGACCAGGACACGGAGCGAACCCGGCCCGAGGGGCCCACGGCCGCGCCCGACGGCCACCCGAGCCCCGACGCCCCCGCCGCCGACGGCACCCCCGCACCGGACGGCGAGGCCCCGCACGGCTCGCGCGCCACCGCCGGACAGGGCGCCGCCGCCGAGGCGGTCCTCGGGGCCGCGGCCGCCGTGCTCGACACCGGCACCGACGGCGCCGGCGCGGTCGCCCAGGCCGAGCTGCTCCGCGCCGCCCACGCCGCCCGCCTCACCGGACTGCCCCGCACCGCCGCGACGGCGGTCGCCGTCGTCAACGGCCTGCGTGCCGCGCGGTCGGCGGACCCGGCGTATCGACTGGCCGAGCTCTCCGGGCGGCTCCGCGACCTGCTCGCCACCGCCCACCGCCTGCCGCACGCCACCGGGGCCGAGCTGACGGAGCTGCGGGGCACGGCCCGCCGCGCCTACACCCCCGAGGGGTCCCTCCGCCTCCACGGCCTGTTCTGCGAGCCCGTCGTCACGGCGAGCGGCTACGCCGGCGCCGTCACCTGGACCGCGGATGCCGAGGGCCGGCTGTACACCGTGTCGGACGTCGCGCCGGGCGGTCCCGCCCGCGCCGCCGGCGCCGCCGACCGCGCGGTACGGCTCGGTGACACGGCGCTCACCCACCGCCGGCTCTCCCGCGAGGGCCTCGCGGTATCCGGCGCGACCGTCTCCGCGGACGGCAGGCTCGGCGCCGGTTCCGGCGTTCGGGCCGTACGCGCCCGGGGTGCCGGGTGGCACGAGGACCCACTCGACCGCCTGTGGGCCGTCCCGGTCGCCGAACAGGCCGCGCGCGCCCTGGCCGGCGAGCGGCACGGGCTGCTCTTCCTCGACCTCACCGTCACCGGCACGGTCCGGGAGGCCGCCGGCGACTGCCTCCTCGCCGACTGCGGGGGCGTGACGGTGCGCCTCACCGCCGCCGACGACCACCCCGACCTCGCGTACCGGGAGAACCTCCGCCTGCTCGCCGAGACCGCGGGCACGCCGCTGCGCGCGGTCGCCCGCCTCGTCCCCGCCTCCCACGCCCGCGCCGGGCTCCTGGCGGTCACACACCCCACCGACGCGGGGGTCCGCCTCGATCTGGGCCTCGACCGGCTCCGGCGCGCGGACCTCGCACCGGCGGCCGCGACGAGCGGGCCTGCCGCGCCGGCGGCGGCCGCGCCGGCGGCGGCCGCGCCCGGTACAGCCGCCGACCGGTCCCCGCTGCACCTCCTGCGCCGCCGCGTGCACCAGGCGGTCTCGGGCGGGCGCCGGATGCTCGCCCTGGACCGGGACGCCGCCGCCGACGCGCGGCACCTGCGCCGGCAGGGACTCCCCACCGCGGCCGACCTGCTCGACCGGCTCCACGCCGCCGCCGCGGACCGCGGCCGCGACCCCTTCGGGCGCCTTCTCCCGGCGGACACCGGGCACTTCGCACGGTCGTGGCTCGCGGCCGCCGTCTACGCGGACGAGGTCGACCGCGCCCTGTGCGCGGCCGCCTGGGGCGGGGAGGTGTGACGGGGGAGGCGTCAGCCTTCGGAGCGGCCGTGGGGCGGGCGGGCTCAGGGCCGCCGGCGGTCGAAGAAGTCGACGACGAGCGGCAGGGCACGCTTCACCGAGGTGTTGTGGTCGACGGCCCCCACGTCGGTGAGCACGTGGTCGGCGCGGTTGCGCTCCGGTTGGGCGGCGCAGTGCCGCGCGTGCGCGAAGACGACGTCCTGGTCCCCGCTGCCGTGGAAGAGGCGCACGGGGACGGCCGGCCGCCAGTCGCAGGTGTGGTCCAGCACGCGCAGCCTGCGTGCGAGGTCGCCGTCGGGCTTCCTGATCCGGTCCAGGAAGGCGGGGGTGAACAGCTCGCGCGAGGTGGCCGGCAGCGCCTCCTTGAGGTCGCGGGCGCTGTGGCGGCCGTCGAAGAGCTCCTCGATCCGCTGGTCGTAGGGGGCGCGGAACGCCTCGGCGGGTGTGTCGTAGAGGCCGTACATGCGGTTCCAGGCGGTGGCGAAGTAGGCGAGGTACAGGGGCGCGTGGTCGACCGCGTCGTCGGCCGCCGCGGCCTCGAAGGCGCTCAGCGCGAAGGGGCCGGCCACGGGGGCCAGCGCACCAGCCCGGAAGTACGGGTCGCGGCCCTGCTCCCGCAGGGCCCGGCCCACCAGCATCGTCGCCGGGCCGCCCTGCGAGAACCCGCTGATCAGGACCTCGCGCGCCAGGTCGCGGCCGGTGCTCCGGGCGAGGGCGCGCGCGGCGCGCAGCCCGTCCACGGCCGCGGAGACGGTCGCGGCGGGATCGCCGTACGGGTGGAACCCCTCGCCCCTGCCGAGGCCGACGTAGTCCGGAGCGGAGACCGCCCGTCCGGTGGACGCGAAGAGGAGCGCCGCCCGCCGGTCGTTGGAGGCGGGGTTGACGGAGGCGACCTCGTCGCGGTGGACGGTGGTGCCGTGCAGCCAGGACACGACCGGCAGGGTGGCGCGCCGGGTGTGCGGCAGGACGACGAGCTGGCTCGCCGTGGTGGGGGCGCCGGCGCTGTCGGTGGTGCGGTACAGCACGCGGTACCAGGTCGCCCCGTACCGCACCCGTGAGGCGTCGATGTCCGCCTCACGGAGGCTCAGCGAGACCTCCGCCGCGGTCATGCCGCCCCTTGCCTCGACGGCCACGACCGTCCCCGGCGCGGCGGCCCGACCACCCCCGCGGGCGAGCGTGGACCCGGTGCTCGCGGCCGACGCGGACGGTGCGGTGGTCGTGGCGGTCGCGGCGGGGGCGGCCAGGAGCGCGACGGCGGCCACGGCCGCCACCACGGGGGCCACGACGACGGGACGGGACCCCGGCGGCTTGCGGTGGGTGATGTCCATGCCCCGATGCTGTCCCGTCGCGCCGCGGGGCGACACGGGGCGGCCGCCCCGGCGGTCGGGGGGCCGGCCACCCGGGGTTCCCCTAGGGGGCCGGCCGCCCACCAGGCGCTGTCACGGGGTCACGGCGCCATCTCGTACGCGCCGGACAGCGCCTCGACGCGCTGCCAGACCCGGGCCGAGCGCTCCTCGTCGACGACCGGCCGCCGCACGGCGCCCAGCGCCCACGCCTGCTGGGCCTCGGTGGCGGAGTCCTTGCCGTGCAGTTCGACGGCGTGCGCGGAGAAGTCCCGCACCAGGACGGCGAACAGCTCGTCCAGCACGTCCTCGTCGAGCCCGGTGAGGCCCGCCTGCTCCAGGATCAGCTGGCCGTGGACGACCAGCGCGAAGAGCTGCCCGACGGAGAGGAGCAGGTCGAGGTCGCGGCTCTGCTCCTCGTCCGGTGCGGCGGTGGTGACGAACGCGCACAGGGCGTCGGCCTGCTCGCGGAAGCGGCCCACGTTGGGCAGGTGCGCGTACGTGTCGAACGCCGGCCGCCAGTCGTGGAAGCGCACCGACCCGAGGCCGCGCGCCGGACCCTGCCGGAAGAGGAACTCGTCGTCGGCCGCGTCGAGCCGGGTCGGCACGGGCGCGTAGTCGGCCGGGTCGAGGAGGTGGTTGCGCAGGAACTTCAGGATGAGCGCGAGGTTGACGTGGACCGTGCCCTCCAGCTTCGGCAGCCCGCGGATCTCGACCGCGGCCTGGGCGAAGTAGTTGTCCTTCTCGAAGCCCTTGGCGGCGATCACGTCCCACATCAGGTCGATGACCTTCTCGCCCTCGGTGGTCACCTTCATCTTCGTCATCGGGTTGAAGAGGAGGTAGCGGCGGTCGTCGGGACCGGCCGAGCGGAAGTAGTCGACGGCGCGGTCGCTGAACAGCTTCATGCCGACGAGGCGGACGTACGCGTCGGTCAGCTCGCGGCGCACGTGGGGGAAGGCCGTGACGGGGCGGCCGTACAGGATCCGGTTGTGGGCGTGGGTGACGGCCTCGTACATCGCGTGCTCGCAGATGCCGATGGAGGCGGTGCAGAGGTTGAACTTGCCGACGTTCACGGTGTTGAGGGCCGCGTCGAAGGCGGCGCGGCCGGTGTGCAGGACGTCCTCGGCGGCGACGGGGTAGTCCTCCAGGCGGAACTCGCTGACGTACTTGGAGGAGTCGACGACGTTCTTCACCAGGTGGTAGGCGGGGTGGCGGCTGTCCGCGGCGAAGAAGACGTACCCGTCGGGGCCCTCGACGTCCGTGCGGCGGCCGAAGACGGAGACCAGGCCGGCGGCGTTGCCGTTGCCGATGTAGTACTTGGACCCGGTGGCCCGGAAGCCGCCCTCGCCGTCGGGCTCCAGCAGCATGTCGGTGGAGTAGATGTCGGCGCCGTGGTTCTTCTCCGACAGGCCGAAGGCGAACACCTCCCCCTCGGCGAGGAGCCGCGCGGCACGCGCGCGCGCCTCGGCGTTGCCGCTCTGCCAGACCGGGCCGAGCCCGAGGATGGTGACCTGCCAGGCGTACCAGTAGTCGAGGCCGTAGAAGCCGAAGATCTCGTTGAGGGCGGCGATGCGGGCGGTGTCCCACCGCTTGTCGGCGTGCCCGTCGGCGGCGCCGGCCGGGGTGAGGAAGGTGGCGAAGAGCCCCTCCTTCGCGGCGAAGTCGAGGAAGTCGCCCAGCCACGCGCGGGAGCGGTAGTCCTCGATGATCCGGCGCTTGCCGCGGCTCTCGAACCAGTCGACCGTCGCCCGCAGCAGCCTGCGGGTCTCGGTGTCGAAGTGCGCCGGGTCGTAGGTGCGCGGGTTGAACAGCAGCGGGTCGGCCATGGGGTCCGCCTTCCTGGTGAGGGTCGTGGATCGCGAGTGGTGGTGGGTGGTCGTGGGTCGCGGCGGGGCCGCCGGCGCGCGGGCGGCCCCGCCGCCGGGCCGTACCGTCGCCGGTGCGGACCGTCGGTGGGCGCAGCCGGTGGGCGAGCGGGGCCCGGGGCGGTGCGGCTCAGCCGCCGCCGACGGGGCCGCCGCCGGCCGGACCGGTGCGGGCGAGGCGGCGCAGGGTGGCGAGGACGTCGTCGAGCCAGGCGATCGTCATCCGCTCGTACGCGATGCCGCCCCGCAGCACCACGTGCTGCAGTTCGCGCCCCGCGTCGGGTCCCGTGCGGTCGGCGGTCGCGGCGTCCCGGGCGTCCGGGGGCGGGAAGTCGCGCGCCTCGCCCGCGAGGTAGTGGGCGAGGCGCTCGGCGTGCGCCCGCCGGTGCCGCTCGACCTCCGCGACGAGCGCGGCGGGGTCGTCGAACGCGGCGCCCCGGATCCGTACGGCGAGGTCGTGGCGGAGGCTCTCGGGTTCGACCGGCTCGCGCAGCCACGCGGAGAGGGCGGCCCGCCCCGCGGGGGCCACCGAGTACTCCCTCTTGTCCGGGCGGCCCTGCTGGGGCACGTCCCGGGCGTCGACCCAGCCGTCGCCCTCCATGCGCTTGAGGACGCGGTAGATCTGCTGGTGCGTCGCGGTCCAGAAGTGGCCGATGGACCGGTCGAACCGCCGGGCCAGCTCGTAGCCGGAGCCCGGCTGCTCCAGCAGCGAGACGAGGATCGCGTGGTCGAGCGCCATGCCCCGATCTTCTATGCAACTTGTTGCATAGACAAGTCGCGCAGCCCCGGTGAGACGCGGCTCACCCCGGGTCGGAAGGGTGGCCCCCGGTGCCGCCCGAGGCGCCGCGGGAACCCGCCGGAGCGCCGTCGGCGCCCCCTTCTGCCACCCGGACGAAATGGGTCAGGCGTGTTGCCCGCGCTTCGGGGCACCCGGTGGGGGCGAGCGCGGGTCACGCCGCGCACTGTTCAGGAGGAGTGACGGTGACGCTCAGTGTGGGAGTGGAAGAGGAGTTCCATGTCCTCGAAGTGGAGACCGGGAAGCTGGTCCCGCGCGCCGGGGACGTGCTCCAAGGGCTGCCGAAGGGGCGTTACACCACGGAGCTCCTGCAGTCGACCGTCGAGTCGAACAGCGACGTGCACACCACGATGGACTCCCTGTGGGCCGACCTGATCGAGTCCCGGGGACGCCTCGGCGGCAACGCCGCCGCCAACGGGCTGGCCGTCGTGGCGGCCGGCACCGTGCCGTTCGCCGGCACGGGCGCGGGCCGGGTGACGCCCGACCGCCGCTACCGCCACATGGTCTCCGAGTACCGGCAGATCGCCGACGAGCAGCTCATCTGCGGCACCCACGTCCACGTCGACGTCCCCGACCGCGACACCGCGGTCCGCATGATGTGCCTGATCTCGCCCTGGGCACCGGTCCTGCTGGCGCTCTCCGCGAGCTCGCCCTTCTGGGACGGGTCGGACACCGGGTACGCGAGCTGGCGCACCATGCTCTGGCAGCGCTGGCCCACCGCCGGCCCCGCCGGCTGCTTCCCCGACGCGGCCGCCTACGACGCCGCCGTCGCGGAGCTGATCGACTCCGGCGTGGTGACCGACCCCGGGATGATCTACTACGACCTCCGGCCCTCCGACCACCAGCCCACCCTGGAGCTGCGCGTCTGCGACTCCTCGCCGAGCGCCGAGACGGTCGTCCTGGTCGCCGCGCTCTTCCGGGCCCTGGTGATGCGCGCGACGAGCCGCTTCGAAGCAGGCGGCTCCGCGTCCGCGCGCTGCGGCGGCCGACACGAATGGCTGCGCGCGGCCACCTGGCGGGCGGCACGCTCCGGCCTGGAGGGCGATCTGATCGACCCCGTCTCCCGCCGCCCCGCCCCCGCCGCCCGCGTCGTCCGCACGATGCTGGCCCGGCTCCGCCCGGAGCTGGAGGCGTGCGGTGACTGGGAGACCGTGCGGGAGCTGAGCGAGAAGGCCCTCGCCGACGGCAGCGCCGCGCACCGGCTGCGCCGCATCGCGGCCCAGGACGACCTGCTCGCCTGCGTGGACGAGCTCATCGCGCTGACCCGCGGCGCGGACGGCCGGCGCGACCGCGCCCCGGCGCCCGCGAGGCCCGCCCGGACCGGTCTGCGCCGCGGCCCCGT
Source organism: Streptomyces sp. DH12 (assembly GCF_020873895.1). Lineage (GTDB taxonomy): Bacteria > Actinomycetota > Actinomycetes > Streptomycetales > Streptomycetaceae > Streptomyces. Next base: position 160,223 of record NZ_JAHWGT010000001.1, read on the forward strand.
GGAGCCCATCGGCGGCTGACCGCCACCACGCGGCGGCCCCCCGCACCCGGGCCGGGCCGCCAGGCAAGACGAAGCACACGAGAAGGAGGATCCGCATGTCCGGCGATACCACACCCCAGGGTCGCCCACCGGCCGGAGGCACCCGTCGGCCCGGCCGCGAGGCGGCCGAGGCGCTCACCCCGGGGGGTGACACGCGATGTGCGGCCTGAGCGGCGAGATACGCTTCGACGGCGGCCGCGCCGACACCGACGCGGTACGGCGCATGAACGACCGGCTGGCCCCGCGCGGCCCCGACGGCGAGGGCCTGTGGAGCCGGGGCCCGGTGGCCCTCGGCCACCGCCGGCTGAAGATCATCGACCTGTCGGACCGGGGCGCCCAGCCGATGACGGACGGCTCCGACGCCGCCGCGACCGGCGTCTTCAACGGCTGCCTGTACAACTACCAGGACCTGCGGCGGGAACTGCAGCGCCTCGGTCACCGCTTCGTGTCCACCTCGGACACGGAGGTGCTGATCAAGGCGTACCTGGAGTGGGGTGTCCAGTGCGTCGACCGCTTCCTCGGGATGTTCGCCTTCGCCCTCCTCGACCACCGCACCGGGCAGCTCGTCCTCGGCCGGGACCGGCTCGGTATCAAGCCCCTGTACCTGGCGCCCGGCCCCGGCCGGCTGCGGTTCGCCTCCTCGCTGCCCGCCCTCCTCGCCGCCGGCGGGGTGGACACCTCCATCGACCCGGTCGCCCTCCACCAGTACCTGACGTGGCACGCGACCGTCCCCGCCCCCCGCACGATCCTCAACGGCGTGGCCAAGCTCCCCCCGGCCACCGTCCGCGTGGTCGAGCCGGACGGCACGTACCGCGACCGCCACTACTGGCAGCCGTCGTACACCCGCCGCCCGGAGCACGACGGGATGAGCGCGGACGAGTGGCGGGACGCCGTCCTGGAGGCGCTGCGCGTCGCCGTCCGCCGCCGCATGGTCGCCGACGTGCCCGTGGGCGTGCTGCTCTCCGGCGGCCTCGACTCCAGCCTGGTCGTGGCGCTCCTCGCCGACGAGGGCCAGCGCGACCTGGCCACGTTCAGCGTCGGCTTCGAGTCGGCCGGCGGCGAGCAGGGCGACGAGTTCCACTACTCGCGGCTCATGGCCCGTGAGTTCGCCACCGACCACCACGAGCTGATGGTGCCGTCCACCGAGGTCTCCGGCGCGCTCGACGCCGCCGTCGCCGCCATGGCGGAGCCCCAGGTGAGCCACGACGTCATCGCCTTCCACCTGCTGTCCCGGCAGGTGTCCGAACACGTCAAGGTGGTGCAGAGCGGCCAGGGCGCCGACGAGGTCTTCGCCGGCTACCACTGGTACCCCCGCCTCGCCGTGCCGGTGCGCGAGGACGCGCCCGACGCGTACGCGGAGGCGTACTTCGACCGCACGCACGCCGACCTCGCCCGCATCGTGCAGCCGCACATGCTCCCCGACGAAGACGTCGCGACGCGGTTCGTCCGGGAGCACATGGCCGCCCCCGGGGCCGAGACGGCTCTCGACGCGGCCCTGCGGCTGGACACCCACGTCATGCTCGTCGACGACCCGGTCAAGCGGGTCGACAACATGACCATGGACTGGGGCCTGGAGGCCCGGGTGCCCTTCCTCGACCACGAGCTGGTCGAGCTCGCCGCGGCCTGCCCGCCGGAGCTGAAGCTCGCCCACGACGGCAAGGGCGTGCTCAAGGAAGCCGGCCGCAAACTGCTGCCGGCCGAGGTGGTGGACCGGCCCAAGGGGTACTTCCCGGTCCCGGCCATCAAGCACATGGCCGGTCCGGTCCTGGAGCGGGTGCGCGAGGCGCTGGACGCCCCCGCGGCCAAGGCGCGCGGCGTCTTCCGGGAGGAGTACGTGGCGGAGCTCCTCGCGGCGCCCGACGAGCACCGCACGAGGCGAGGAGCGAACGGCCTGTGGCAGGTAGCGTTGCTGGAGCTATGGCTGCAGAAGCACGGCATCAACTGACCGGTCCCCGGCGGGACGAAGGCGACGCCCCGGTCGCCGCCCCCTCGGCCGTCCTCCTGGCACCGGCCGAGGGGGGCCGGGACGAACCGGTGCGGCTCACCGCGCACGGCTGCTGGTACCCGTCGGCGGACCCGTACGGCGCGCAGGTCGCGTTCGTCTGCGACCGCGGCGGCGTGCCGCAGCTGTGGACCGGACCGGTCGACGGCGGCGAGGCGCATCTCCTCGACGCCGGGCCGGACCCCGTGTCGGAGGTGGCGTGGTCGCCGGACGGCCGGTGGATCGCCTACACCACCAGGCCCGGCGGCGGTGAGCACTCCCGCGTGCTGTGCGTACGCCCCGACGGCACCGGGCGCCGCGTCCTCGCGGGCGCCGAGCCCGGTACCTCCGCCTACCTGGGGTGCTGGCTCCACGACGGGTCCGCCCTGGCCGTCACGGTCGCCGCCCCCGCGGCGGGGGCGGGCCCGGCGCCCGGCGAGCCGGCGCCGGGCGAGGCGGAGCCGGGCGACCCGTCCTTCGCCGGGCTCCCGGCGGGCTGGCGGGAGCGCGACGGACGCGCCGTGCTCCTCGGCGGGGCGCACCGCGGCGATGTCGACCCCGCCGTCCGGCCGCCCGTCGTCGTCCTGCCCGACGGGACGGCGTACCGGCCGGGGGGCCGCCGCCGGTTCGACGAACTGTTCACCGGCGCGCCGTACCCCCCGGTGGACGGCACCCGCCTCGACCTCGACGGCGACCACCTCGACGGGACGCTCCTCGACGGGGCGCACCGTGACGGGACGCTCCTCGACGGGACGCTCACCGGTCTGACGCGTCCGGACGGGACGCGCGCCGGCACGGCCGGCGGACCGGGCCCCGGCGGGCCGACGGTGCGCGCGGGCAGCGGCCTGGCGGCCTACCTCGTCGACCCGGACGGCGTGGGCGCGCCGGTACTGGTCGCCGTCGAGCGGACGGCGGCCACCCTGCGCATCTGCGATGTCAGCCGTGACGGCCGGCTCGCCGTCCTGCGGCGCGGGCCCCGCAACCGGCGGGAGGCCGTGGTCGTACGACTGTCCGACCTCGGGACGGCCGCGGCCGTCCCGGTCGCGGACGGCGACCCGTGGATCGGCGCCTTCTCGCCCGACGGGCGCCGGCTCTGGCTGCGCAGCGACGCCGACCGGGAGTTCGCCGCCCTGCTCGCCGCCGACCTCGCGCCCGACGGGAGCATCACCCGGCTGTCGGTCGCGGCCGAGCGCGACGGTGTCGACCTGGAACTGCTCGCGGTGGCCCCCGAGGGTCGCGGCGCCTTCCTCGCCTGGAACGACGGCGGGCTGAGCGAGCTGGAGTTCCGTCCGCTCACGCAGCCCCCGAAAGCCCCGGCGACCCCGGATGCCCCGGCCACCCCGCCCGGCACGGAGGCACCGCAGCCCCCGCCCGCTCAGGGCGCCCCGGAAGACCCCGAGGCGTCCGACCCGGGGAGGACCGTGACCGAGGCCGGCCGCGAGGTCCCCCTGCCCCACGAGGTCGCCACGCGGGTCGCGCCCGCCGGCACCGGCGGGGCGGCCGTCGTCGCGCTCAGCGGCTCCCAGCGCCGCCCCGGCCTCTGGTGGCTGCCCGCCGCGGGGGCGCCGCTGCGGACGCCGTGGTCCTCGCGCGACGAGGACGCGGTACCGCCCGGCCGCCGGCCCACGCGGCCCGTCCTGCACCGCTTCACGGCGCGCGACGGCACGCCGCTGAGCGGTTGGTACTACCGGGCCCCCGGACGCGGCCCGAACCGGCCGGCGCCCTGCGTGATCCACCTGCACGGCGGCCCCGAGGAGCAGGAGCGGCCCGTCCTGGACCCGCTCTACCACGAGCTGCTGGGCCGAGGCTTCGACGTGTTCGCGCCGGACGTGCGCGGCTCGTCCGGCCACGGGCGGACCTTCGTCGACGCCGACCTCGGCACCGGCCGGTTCGCCGCGCTCCAGGACGTCGCCGACTGCGCCGCGCACGCCGTCCTCGCCGGCCCCGCCGACCCGGCGCGGCTGGGCGTGATGGGCCGCTCGTACGGCGGCTACCTCGTCATGGCGTCCCTGGTCTGGCACCCGGAGCTGTTCCGCACCGGGGTGGCCGTGTGCGGCATGTCCGACCTCCAGACGTTCTTCGCCGGGACGGAACCGTGGATCGCCGAGTCCGCCGCCCACAAGTACGGCCACCCCGAGCGGGACCGCGAGCTGCTGCGGTCGCTCTCCCCGCTGCACCGGATCGACGCCCTGCGGGTGCCGGTGCTGGCCGTCCACGGCGAGCACGACACCAACGTGCCGCCGGGCGAGTCCGAGCAGTTCGTACGGGCCGCCCGCGAGCGGGGGATCCCCGCCGAGCTGCTGACGCTCCGCGACGAGGGGCACGACTTCCAGCGGGCGGACAACCGGCGCCTCTTCCGCCGCACCGCGGCCGACTGGCTGGAACGCCACCTGGTCGGCGGGGGCAGCGGCACGGTGCCCTTCGGACACGGCGAGGAGTGAGCCGCGGGACGCACGGCGCCGCCCGCCGGCCGGACCCCGCCCGCCGGACCCCCGTGCGTCCGGCGAGCGGCGGTCCCGGCCGGCAGGCGGCGGTCCCGGCCGGTGGTGGGGCCAGGGCATCCCGCCCCCACCACCTCCACGGCGGCTAGCGCACGTGGTACTGCCCCTTGGCGTGGACGTTCACCGACACGTTCTTGCCGGCGATCAGCTGGACCCGGTGGGCCTGGCCGGTGGTGTTGTGCCACACCAGGGCGGTGTGGGCACCCGGGTGGACCCACCCGGAGCAGCCGAGGTCCCAGCCGCCGCCGAACGGCTCGACGCAGAACCGGACCTTCTTGCCGCCCGAGGACACCAGGTCGACGTCGACCCGCTGCCCCGGGTTCACGGTCAGCTGTCCCGAACAGCCGGTGTAGGCGATGCCCCCGGTGATCAGGCAGTCCAGGGTGTGCGTCGCGGCCTGCGCCGGCGCGGCCGAGGCGAGGCCGCCCGCCACGGTGAGCGCGGTGAGGCCCGCGAGCACGGCCCTGCGCAGCCGCCGGGCCGGTCGGACGGTACCGCCCTCGGCGGAGGCGCGGAGGGCCGGTGCGAGCGAGGTGGTGTGCATGGGTGTGCTCCTTCTTTCCGGGCAGGTCGAGCTGCCGGCGGGACGGATGGATGCAGCGGACCGGCCCCGTGGCCGGGACCGCCGTCGGGACGCGCCGCCGACCGTGACGGCGCCGACGGTGGTCGGCCGCCGGCGCCGCAAGGCGCCTCCACATGGCGGAAGGCGCTGGTCGGACGAGGCACCGCCCGGCGCGGCAGCCCGTCGGACCGGGCCGCCGGAGGGGCGGTGAGCACCATGGGAGCAGCCCGCGGGAAGCCGGACAAGCGGGTCCCGCACGCTTCACCGAGTCCGGGATCCCGACCCTTGTGACCTGCTGGGACGCTCCCGTCCCGGGACGGGAGCGGGGCACCGGGGCACCGGGACGGGAGCGGGGCACCGGGGCGGCGGGGCACCGGGGCGGCGGACGGCGGATAGACGGCGGGCGGACGGCGGGTCGACGGCGGGGAGCGCGGGCGTCCGCTCGCCCCGGGGTAGGGCAGCGCCGAAGCCGTGTCCGATTTCGTACAGTAGGGGGTGGCTCGCCCGCCCCCGGGCGAGCGCGGGTGGCGCCCCGCGGTGGTTGCCCGCGCCGTCCCCGGCCCCACCCCGTCCGTATCGGAGCTGTCCAGTGGTCATGCGGCATCGCCCCAGCGGAGCGGAGGGCGGCCAGGAGGGACTGTTCTCCGTCGACGACCTCGCCGCGGCCGCCCGGCCCGCGGAGGCGGGCGGGACGCGCCGGCGCGCCTTCCGCGACTCGCCGGAGGCCCGCCGGATGCTCGACGTCACCGAGATCCACGCCGAACCCCGGGCGGCCGCCTCGCCCCGGGGCCGGCAGATCATCGCCCGCTTCCCCGAGGCGCGCGTCCTGGAGACGGACTCGCACTGGCGCATCCCCCACCTCCACGGCAACGAGGGCAACGCGGAGCGCTGGGTACGCGTCAAGCGCCGGACGCTCGTCCTCGGCGAGCGCTCCTCCCTCACCACGCGGCCCAACGGCCGGTCGGCGGACTGGATCGCCCCCGGGCTCAGCAACGGGTGCGCGATGGCGTGCGCGTACTGCTACGTGCCCCGCCGCAAGGGCTACGCCAACCCCATCACCGTCTTCACCAACGTCGAGCAGGTCGTCCGCCACCTCGCCCGGCACGTTGCCGCCCACGGCACGAAGCCCGAGCCGAACCAGTGCGACCCGCACGCGTGGGTCTACGACATCGGGGAGAACGGCGACTGCTCCGTGGACGACCTGATCTGCGACAACACCGCCGACCTCGTCGAGGCGTTCCGCCGCTGGCCCACAGCCAAGGCGTCCTTCGCGACGAAGTTCGTCAACCCGGACCTGCTGGAACTGGACCCGCAGGGCCGCACCCGCGTCAGGTTCTCGCTGATGCCGCCCGCCGACTCACGGACGCTCGACATCCGCACCAGCCCCGTCGAGCGGCGCATCGCCGCGGCGGCGGACTTCCTCGACGCCGGCTACGAGGTCCACTTCAACCTCTCGCCGGTCGTGGTCCGGCCCGGCTGGGAGCGGGACTGGGCCGACCTGCTGCGGCAGTTGGACGACGTGCTGCCGCCGCGCGTCAAGGAGCAGGCGCGGGCGGAGGTCATCATGCTGACCCACAACGAACGCCTCCACGAGGTGAACCTCGACTGGCACCCGCGCGCCGAGGAACTGCTGTGGCGGCCCGAAGTCCAGCAGCCCAAGCTCTCCCAGAACGGCGACCGGAACGTCCGGTACCGCAACACCGTCAAGTCCGCGTCCGTGGCCACCCTGCGGGGACTGATCGACGCCGAGGCGCCCTGGCTGGACGTTCGCTACGCCTTCTGAGGCAGGCGCCCGCCCCCGCCCCGCCGCTCCGGCACGGGGCGGACCGGGGGCGGACCGGGGCCGGTGGACGGAGCGGAGCCGGGTCAGCGCTGCTCGGTCGTACTGGCGCCGTCCAACGCCTCGCGGACGGTGATCGGCAGCAGTCCCCGCTGCTCGGCCAGGGCCCGCAGCAGCTCGCCGCGCTCGCCACCGTGAACGGGGGACGCGGGGGCTTCGGAGGTGTTCCGCGTCGTCGTCATGGCGGAGACGCCAGAGGCCATACAGGACGACGCATGTCCGCATGGCGCTGAGCAGACCGAAGCGTTCCGCTTCCGCGGCGCGGCGGTGGCTCAGAGAGTGGTGCCGCTACGTGTCCGCCGTCGTCGCGCCCCCGTTTCACCCCGTGCGCCGGGCGGTTTTCCGTCGACTTCTGGCCGTTTCCAGTCGGAAACACCGTGTGTTCAGAGTGTCTTCACAGTCCCACCCCACCTGCGCCATTACTCTTCATTGACCTTGCCTTTAACTTTCCTTGGCCGTGCTCGGCGTGCCCGCCGCGAAGGAAGGAGGTGGTCCGCAGCGTCACCCGCCGAGACCCGGCGCGGCGGCCCGCGTCCCGGCCGCCCCCGCTGCACGCCGCCACCGGGCGACCCCCGTCGCCCTCCACTTGACCCCCCGTCAGCCCGACGCGCCGTCAGTGCGCGCCAGGAGGAATCACCGCATGCAACCCCTCATCGACAACGCCCGCACGTTCGGACAGCGCCCTGAGGAGTTCGCCGGACTCGCCGAAGGCCAGTCGCCCGGCGTCCTGTTCATCACCTGCTCGGACTCCCGGGTCGTCCCCGCCCTGATCACCGGAGCCCGTCCGGGTGAGCTCTTCGAACTGCGCACCGCGGGCAACATCGTGCCGCCGTACGGCACGGGCCGGCCCACCGGCGAAGCGGCCACCATCGAGTACGCCGTCGAGGTGCTCGGCGTCCGGGACGTCGTGGTCTGCGGCCATTCGCACTGCGGCGCGGTCGGCGCCCTGGTCCGCGGTGACGACCTGAGCACCGTCCCGGCGGTCCGCGACTGGCTGGCGCACGCGGCGCCGGCACCCGCCGGGCACCGCGCGGACGACGACCCGACGGTCGCGGGGCCCGTCCAGAACCACGTGCTGGCGCAGCTGCTGCGGCTCCGTTCGTACCCGTGCGTCGCCCGGCGCCTGGACGAGGGGCGCATCACGCTGCGCGGCTGGTACTACGAGGTCCACACCGGCGCCGTACGCGAACACCGGGCGGCGACCGACACCTTCGAGGCGCTGTGAGGGGGGTGGACACCGTGCGCGACCGCTTCCCCCACCTGCGGCAGGACGTCGCCGCCTCCCTGGTGGTGTTCCTCGTCGCCCTGCCCCTGTGCATCGGCGTCGCCGTCGCCTCCGGCGTGCCCGCCGAACTGGGGCTGGTCACCGGCATCGTCGGCGGCATCGTCACCGGGCTGATGCGTGGCAGCAGCCTCCAGGTGTCCGGGCCGGCCGCCGGGCTCACCGTGCTCGTCTTCGAGGCCGTGCGCACCTACGGCCTGCCCGTCCTCGGCGTCATCGTCCTGCTGGCGGGCGTGCTCCAGCTCGCCATGGGGCTGCTGAAGTGGGGCCGCTGGTTCCGTGCGATCTCCCTCGCCGTGGTGGAGGGCATGCTCGCCGGCATCGGACTCGTCATCATCGCCGGCCAGCTGTACGCCGCCGCCGGGGCGGACGCCCCTGCCTCCGGGCTGGAGAAGGTGGCCCGGCTGCCGGAGGCGGTCGTCGAGGCCGCGGGCAGCCCGGCCGCCCTGGTGTCGTTCGCCATCGCCGCGGGCACCGTCGTCCTGATAGTCCTGTGGCGGCGCCTGCCCGGCCCGGTCCGGGCGGTGCCGGGCGCGCTGGCCGCGGTGGTCCTCGCCGCGTTCCTCACCTGGTGGCTGGAGCTGCCGGTCGCCACGGTCGAGGTGGACGGCCTGCTGGGCGCCGTCCAGCCCCCGGGGCTCGACGCGTTCGCCGAGCTGGCCTCGCCGGGCCTCCTCGGCACGGTCCTCGCCTTCGCCCTCATCGCCTCCGCCGAGTCGCTGTTCAGCGCCGCCGCCGTGGACAGGCTGCACGATGGACCGCGCACCCACTACGACAAGGAGCTCATGGCGCAGGGGGCGGGCAACACCGTCTGCGGCCTGCTCGGCGCGCTCCCGCTGACCGCGGTGATCGTCCGCAGCTCCGCCAACGTGCAGGCGGGGGCGCGGACCAAGGCGTCCCGCGTGCTGCACGGCGTCTGGCTGCTGCTGTTCGCCGCCGCGCTGCCGGCCACCCTGGAGCTCGTACCGCTCGCGGCGCTCGCCGGCATCCTCGTCCACGCCGGGTGGAAGCTGATCCCCTTCCGGGGCGTCGTCACGCTGTGGCGCTCCCACCGCGGCGAGGCGGTCGTCCTCGTCGTCACCGCGGTCGCCATCGTCACGATCGACATGTTCCAGGGCGTCCTCATCGGCCTGGCGCTCTCCGTCGCCAAGGCGGCCTGGGACGCGTCGCACGTCAGGCTGGACGTCGTGGACCCGGGCGCCGGACCCGTACGGGCCCGGCTCTCCGGGAACGCGACCTTCCTCCGACTGCCCCGGATACTCGACGCGTTGGAGGCGCTGCCCCGCGACCGGAGCGTCGAGCTGGACCTCTCCGGGCTCCACCACCTGGACCACGCGTGCCGGGCCGCGCTGCGGACCTGGGCGGAGCAGCGGGGCGCGCCGGGCGACGGGCCGGTCAGCATGACCGCCCTGCCGGCCCTGCCCCGGCAGCGGGAAGGGCGGGAGACGGTCGGCGCCGGCCGCTGACCGGTGCGGTGAGCACGGCCGAGGGGCGGTGCGGGCCGGTGCGCCTCCCGGCGCCCGGTCCGCACCGCCCCGGTGTCCTCCCGGCCGCGCGCGGCTCGCGACGCGGCGGGGGAGGGGGGCCGGTCAGACGCCGGCGATGCCCTGGATCCAGGAGCGGTACGCGGTCACGTTCGTGTACGCGGTGGTGGTCTGCCGGTCGCTGGTGGAGGCGACGCCGACCTGCACCCCGTTCGCCATCATCGGACCACCGGAGTCACCGCCGGCGGTGATGCCGTCGCCGCGGCGCGCGCAGATGGCCGAGCCGTTGTAGGCGTCGCGGCACCCGCCGGTGACGATGACGTTGGCGACCTTGAGGTACTGCGACTGGCAGTTGGCCTCGGAGCCGCACTGGGACGTCGCGCCCCAGCCGTACACCTGGACGGTCTGGTTGACGGAGACCGAGCCGGGCTGGCCCAGGCGGGCGTACGTGCCCGAGACGGACCGGTCGAGCTTCACCAGGGACAGGTCGGACGAGGCGTGGTTGTAGACGCTGACGCCGTTGGCGACCGTGCCGCCGCTGCTCTGGTCGAGGCTGCCGATGCGGAACGACAGCCCGCCGCCGCCCACGCAGTGCTTGGCGGTGAGGATCCAGGTGGGTGCGATGATCGAGGCGCTGCAGGTCTGCCGGCCGTTGGAGAACAGCCGGGCCGCCCAGGGGGCGTTGTTCGCGTAACCGCCGCCGATGATCGGCTGGACGGCGGTCCCGGACACCGCGGCGGGCGCGCTGTCGACGGTCGGCACCTGGGCGGTGGCGGTGGGGGCGGCGAGCCCGAGGACCGTCAGCGCGGTGGCGGCGAGCGCGGTGACCAGTCTGCTTGTTCGCACGTGCGTCTCCCTTGTGTGGGGGTGGAGGCGTCCTTCATGAGGACTGCGCTGCATACTTATGCAGCAGCGGAAGCGCGCGACGGCTGGGTAAACCTGTCGCGTGCATGCCATGTGCGGCTGTGGTGAATCTGGCAGACGGGTCGCCGCCCCCGCAAGGGTCCGGACCGGACCAACTGGCGCCCGTTGATGGGGCGATGAGGATTTGCGTGCCAAACAGGCTGATGGCAGGGGTATTTGTGGTCGAGGTCCGAGTTCGTCGCAGGAATGCCGTCATGCGGCACCGGGCCTCCTCCGATGCGCGCCGCCCGATCCACCCTCGCGGCAATGACCCTCCGTACGGCCTCGCGCACCGCTCGTGTCGGCCGGCTGGCTATTCGCGTAGATATGCGCTTTCCTGCATAGTGAGAGGAAAGGAGTGGTCTGGACCGCAATCGCATCGAAAGGGCGTTCCGGTCGAGAAGTCCACCGACTGCGGACACCCTCGCGGGCGGACGCCCGGAGGCGTCACCGGGGCCGGCGCACCCGGTGCTCGCCCGGAGTGTGGCCGAAAGCGCGGCGGAAGACGTCGATGAAAGCGCTGGCGGACGACCAGCCGCACCGGTGCGCCACGGCGGTCACCGGGACGCCCTCCGCCAGCAGCACCAGCGCCCGGTGCAGGCGCAGTTGGGTGCGCCACTGCGGGAAGGTCATGCCCAGCTCCTCGCGGAACAGCCGGGACAGGGTGCGGTCGCTGGCACCCACCGCCCGGCCCAGGGCGGGCAGCGTGCGCTGGTCGGCCGGGTCGTCCCGCAGCAGCCCGCACACCGCCGCCAGAAGGGCCGAGGCGGGCGTCGGCAGGTGCAGCGGTTGTTGCGGGGAGACCCGCAACTGGTCCAGCAGGACACCGCGCAGCCTGCCCCGGGCGGGGGAGTCGTCGAGCGGCGGCCGGGTGTACGCGAGGAGCAGCTCGCGCAGCAGCGGGCCGACGGCGAGGACGGCCGGCTCGCGCAGGGCGAGCGGGTTGTCGGCCACGGGCAGGCCGACGAGGTGCAACTCCACCGCCCCGTGCGCCTGGTGGGCGTGCACGGTGCCCCCCGGCACCCAGATGGCACGCGTCGCCGGGGCCACCCAGGTGCCCCGGTCCGTCGTCACCGTCAGCACCCCGCGGCCCGCGTGGACGATCTGGTGGTCGTCGTGCCGGTGGGCGTCGATCACCGCTCCGGTGGCCATGCTCTGCACCCGGGTCGGCGCCACGGGCTGGTGGCGGATCTCCGTCATCGCGTGGCAGGTTATCGGAAGTACGACGGGTGTCGCGCGGCGCACGATGGGGCCGTGCGGAAGAACAGACCGATCATCATGCTGTCCGTCGGGCACGCCTGCGTGGACGTCTACCAGGGCGCCGTGGCCTCGCTCGTCCCCTTCTTCGTCGCCGAGCACGCCTACGGCTACGCCGCCGTGTCCGGCGTCGTCCTCGCCGCGTCCGTGCTGTCCTCGGTGGCCCAGCCGCTGTTCGGGCTGCTCACCGACCGGTGGGCGATGCCGTGGCTGCTGCCGGTCGCCACGCTGCTGGCCGGGGCCGGCATCGCCCTGGTCGGCGTGGGCGGTTCGTACGCGCACACCCTGCTCTTCGTGGCGGTGTCCGGGCTGGGCGTGGCCGCGTACCACCCGGAGTCCGCCCGCGTCGCGCGGCTCGCCGCGGGCGGCAGCCACCGCGCGATGGCCTGGTTCTCCCTCGGCGGCAACGTCGGTTTCGCGCTCGCGCCCCTCCTGGTCGCCGCCGTGATGGCCGTCGGCGGGCTGCGGATGTCACCGCTCCTCGCGGTACCGGCCCTGGTGGGCGGCGTGCTGTGCCTGCCCGCCATCCGCGCCGTGCGGAGGGCCGAGCGGGCCGGCGCCGGTGCGGTGGCCGCGGTCGGGCCCGACCGGCCGGGCCCCTTCCTGCGGCTGTCCCTGGCGGTGGTCTGCCGCTCCGTGGTCTTCGTCGGCCTGAGCACCTTCGTCCCCCTCCTCGCCCGGCAGCGCGGCGGCGGGGACGCCCTCGCGGGGACGGTGGCGCTCTTCGTGCTCTTCCTCGGCGGCGCCGTGGGGTCCGTGCTCGGCGGGGCCCTGGCCGACCGCTGGGACCGGGTGACGGTCTGCCGCTGGTCGTACCTGGCCACCGCCGTCGCGGTCGCCGGGATCGTCGCCCTGCCCGGCCCGGCGCTCGTGCCGTGCGTGGCCCTGGCCTCCGTCGGTCTCTACGTGCCGTTCTCGCTCCAGGTGACGCTCGGTCAGGACTACCTGCCCTCGCGGGTCGGCACGGCCGCCGGCATCACGCTCGGACTCACCGTGAGCGTCGGCGGACTGACCGCCCCGCTCGTCGGCGCCCTCGCCGACGCGACCACGCTGGCCACCGCGCTGAGCCCGCTGGTCCTGCTGCCCCTCGCGGCCTCCCTGCTCTTCCGCACCCTCCCGGAGCCGGGCGCGCCCCGCGCCCGGGCGGCGGCCCCCCGGGCCGGCGAGGGCGACGGACCGCCGGCGCCCGGGGACGACCCCCGGGCCCCGGGGGCGCGGCCGGCGCGGTCGGCCCCCGAGTGAACCGCCCCGCCGGAGCGGGGCCTACCGGAGGCTCAGCCGACGGGGTCGCCGGGGTCCACCCGGTGCGCCTCCAGGCCGGGCGCCGCCAGCACCTCGGCGACCAGCGCCTCCGACCCGCCGATGTACGTGCTGACCAGGTCCACGTCGCCGCCCAGGCACCAGGCCCGGTCCTGGGGCCACCACAGGTCGGGGAGTTCGGCGAACGTGTCGAGTTCCGCCGGCGACACGGCGTCGGCGAGCCTGCCGGCGAGGAGCACCTCGTCCCGGTGGGGCCGCTCGAAGACGGGCAGGTGGTCGAAGTCCCACCTGCCGTAGCCGTTCCACAGGCCGTACCAGCAGTCGTCGGGGGTGCCGGTGTGCCGGGCGAGGACGGGGATGAGGGCGCGGGCCACGTCGGGCGGCGTGGGCCCCTCCTGCGGGTGCTCGTCCCACACTCCGGCCAGGCCGTACACGGACGCGTTCTGGTACAGGTCGTCCATGCCGACCACCTCGTGCCAGCGCGTGGTCGGCGTGATCCGCCGCCCGTGGGCCGCCGCCACCGCCGACCACCGCACGGGCCGGTCCTCCAGGGAGGCCGGGTGCAGGACGCGGACGTACGCGGCGAAGCCGGGCGCGGCGACACCCGCCACCGTGCCGAAGGCGCCCGCGCCGGGCGGGTGGCGGGTGAGCCAGCGGGCGGGGCCGAGGTCGGTCCGTGCGCGCAGGCGTCCGTAGGGCTCGGGGGCGCGGTCACGGTCCACCGGCGGGTAGTCGCCGTGTACGGGCGGGTGGTCGTCCACGCCCCCAGTCTGCCGGACGCGCCGAACAGCGGGATCTCGGGGGCGGTTCGTCAGGTGCTGCCCGTCGGCCGCCCGTCCCGACCGGGAGGAAGGCCGCCGTGCCCTTCCGGACGCTGGTCGGCCATCGGCTGTCGGTGGCGCCGTCTAGCATCCGCGTCATGCGTGGATTCTTCGTGGTCGGCGGACGGACCCTGTCGTACCTGGACTTCGGCGGCCCGGGTACTCCGCTTCTCGCCCTGCACGGGCACTACAACGAGGCGTCGGCGTTCGCGCCCTTGGCCGAGGCGTTGGCGCCGCGGTGGAGGGTCGTCGCGCTCGACCAGCGCGGCCACGGCGAGTCCGATCGTGCGCGGCGCTACGGGCGGGACGACTACGTCGCCGATGTCGCCGCCTTCCACCGGCATCTGGACATCGGCCCGGTGGCGGTGCTGGGCCACTCGCTCGGTGGCGTCAACGCCTACCAGTACGCCGCCCGGCAGCCCGACCGGGTCCGTGCGCTGATCGTCGAGGACATCGGCGCGGTCGTGGACAGCGACTGGTCGTTCACCTCGCGGCTGCCCCGCCGTGCGCCGTCGCGCCGGGAACTGGTGGCCGCGCTGGGCGCGACCGCTCCGTACGTGGAGTGTTCCTTCCGCCGGTCGGAGGACGGCTGGGGATTCTCGTTCGACATCGAACACACGGTGGCGTCCCAGAAGGCACTCAACGGCGACCACTGGCCGGACTGGACGGCGGTGACCTGCCCCACCCTGTTGATCCGCGGAACGCGCAGCGACGAGCTGACGGCCGCCCATGCCGATGAGATGACCACCCGTCACACCGGTGTGATCCGTCGCGTCGACCTGCCCGCCGGTCATGTCGTGCACCACGACGCTCCGGACCGGTTCGCCGCCGCGGTCGAGGACTTCCTGTCCGACTCGGACTGACCCCCCCGCGGGTCCTGCCCGCCGGTTGCCCCGTCAAAGCGGGGTCGTCGCGCTCACGGCCGAGACGGTGGCGGCGACGGCCGGGCCGGGGATGTCCACGGCCCGGCCCCGCCTGCCCTGCGCGTCCCGCTCGGGCCCACAGCGTGCCTCGCGACGGCAGGGCTCCTCGCCGGACTCGGGGACCGCCCTCTCAGACGGACCGGTGGTAGGGGTCGGGCACGTGGACGTCGCCGCCCAGTTCGCGGGCGGCGTGCCGGGCCCACGACGGGTTGCGCAGCAGTTCGCGGCCGAGGAGCACCGCGTCGGCCTCGCCGTTGGCGACGATCTTCTCCGCCTGCTCGGGTTCGGTGATCAGTCCGACCGCGGCGACCGGCAGGCCTGTCTCCGCCTTCACCCGCGCCGCGAAGGGCACCTGATAACCCGGCCCGACCGGGATGCGCACGCGGGGCGCGTTGCCGCCGGTCGACACGTCGAGCAGGTCCACGCCGTGCTCCTTCAGCAACGCCGCGAACCGCACGGTGTCGTCGGCCGTCCAACCCGCGCGGTCCTCCAGCCAGTCGGTGGCCGAGATGCGGAAGAACAGCGGCAGCTCCTCCGGCCACACCTCCCGTACCGCGTCGACGACCTCCAGGGCGAACCGGGCGCGGTTCTCGAAGGAGCCGCCGTACGCGTCCGTGCGGTGGTTGCTGTGGGGCGAGAGGAATTCGCCGATCAGGTAGCCGTGCGCACCGTGGATCTCGACGACCTCGAAACCGGCGTCGAGGGCCCGCCGCGCCGCCGCGGCGAACTGCCCCTTGATCTCCTCTATCCGCTGATGCGTCAGTTCGTCCGGTACCGGGTGGTCCGCGTCGAACGCCAGCGGGCTCGGGGCGACCGGCTGCCAGCCGTGCGCGTCGGGGCCGACCGGGGCGCCGCCCTTCCAGGGGCGGTCGGTGGAGGCCTTGCGGCCCGCGTGGGCGATCTGGACGCCCGGCACCGTGCCCTGGCCCTTGAGGAAGTCGGTGATCCGGCGCAGCGCGCGGACCTGCGTGTCGTTCCAGATGCCGAGGTCGTACGGGCTGATGCGGCCCTCGGGGGAGACCGCGGTCGCCTCCAGCAGGATCAGGCCAGTGCCGCCCGCGGCGCGGGCCGCGTAGTGGGCGAAGTGCCAGTCGTTCGCGACGCCGGCGTCCGGGCCGGTCGCCTCGGCGCTGTACTGGCACATCGGCGCCATCCAGACGCGGTTGGGGACGGTCAGCGACCGCAGGGTGCGGGGCTCGAACAGTGCGCTCACGGCGGACTCCACTCGGAAGGACGGGACCGGTGTACGACTCGTACGATAGCCTTCGTAGTACGCCATCTGTCAAACTACGAGGGCCTTCGTACAATGAGGGCACGACCCGACGAGCCTGGAGCCCCCGTGACACCCGTGACCGCCGCGACAAGCCCGCGTGAGCTCCCGCACCCCGCGCGCGACGACATCCGTCTCGAAGGCGTGCTCCACGCGCTCTCCGACCCGATGCGGTTGCGCGTGGTGCGCGAACTGGCCGCGGCCGACACGGAGGTGACCTGCTCGGACGTGGAGCTGCCCGTCTCCAAGTCGACCACCACCCACCACTTCCGCGTACTGCGCGAAAGCGGCGTCATCCGCCAGACCTACCGCGGCACCGCCAAGATGAACGGCCTGCGCCGCGACGACCTGGACGCGCTCTTCCCCGGCCTCCTCGACGCCGTCCTCGCCGCGGCCCGCGACCAGGCCGCCCGCCTCGCCGCCCCCTAGGGGGCTGTCCGCGCGGCCCGTCTGGGTACCGCGACCTGCCCCACCCGAGTACGAGCGCTCAGGCCCCGTTGCCGCCGGGCCTCCCATGATGGCGATCACCAAGCCGCGCCACCGGGAGACCCGCATGCTTATCAGCCGCCTCGCCGACGCCCTCGTACCCGCCTTCGGGCGCCTCTCGGTCACCGCGGACGACGGTGCCGACCTGGCGCCCGGCAGCATCGTCGCCGCGAACCACACCTCGCTCGCCGACCCCGCCGTCGTCCTCGCCGCCCTGCGCCACCTCGGCGCCCAGCCGGTGGTCATGGCCGCCGCCGGCCTCTGGCGGGTACCCCTGCTCGGCCGCGCCCTCGTCCGCGACGGGCACATCCCCGTCCACCGCGGCGACCGGCGCGCCGCCCGGGCCCTCGACCTGGCCGAGGCGGCCCTAGACCGGGGCCGTCTCGTCCTCATCTACGCCGAGGGCGGCCTCCCGCGCCGCGCGGACGCCGCCGAGGCCCCGCCCGGCGCCTTCCGCAGCGGTCTCTCCCGGCTCGCCCGGCGCACCGGCGCGCCCGTCGTCCCCGTCGGGCAGGCCGGGGCGCGGCGGCTCGTCTCGGGCGGTACGGCCAAGCAGCTCGCGGGTCTCGTCACCGCGCCGCTGCGCCGCCCCGGTCTCCACGTGCACGTGGGTCGGCCGCTCGCGCTGACCGGCGACGGCGCGGCCGGTACGTCCCAGGCGCTGGGCGCCGTGACCGCCGCCTGGCGGACGGCCGCCGCCCACCTCGACGAACCCGCCGCCCGACGCTGAGGGACCGGACGCGGAACGCGCGCCCGGCCTCGCAGGGTTGACCTGGAGCGCACTCCAATACCTAGCGTCACGTGTGAACGGTTCTCGACCACGGGAGGCACCCGCATGACCGACGTACCCACCCGGCACCTGGGCGCCCTGGCGGTCTCCGCCCAGGGCCTGGGCTGCATGGGCATGAGCCACGGCTACGGCGCCGCGGACGACGCGCAGTCCATCGCCACGCTCCGGCGCGCCCTCGACCTCGGGGTGACCCTCCTCGACACCGCCGACTTCTACGGCGCCGGGCACAACGAGGAGCTGGTCGGACGGGCCGTCGCCGGGCGCCGCGACGAGGCGGTGCTGGCCACGAAGTTCGGCTTCGCCAACCGCCTCGGCGAGCCCACCCGCATCCGCGGCGACGCCCCCTACGTACGGCAGGCGTGCGAGGCGTCGCTGCGCCGCCTCGGCGTCGACCACATCGACCTCTACTACCTGCACCGCGTCGACCCGCGGGTGCCCATCGAGGAGACGGTCGGCGCCATGGCGGAGCTGGTGCGGGCCGGGAAGGTCCGCCACCTCGGACTGTCCGAGGCCGGCGCGGACACCCTCCGCAGGGCCCACGCGGTGCACCCGATCGCCGCGCTCCAGAGCGAGTGGTCGCTGTGGACCCGCGACCCCGAGGCGGAGGTCGCCCCCGTCTGCCGGGAGCTGGGCATCGGGCTCGTCCCCTTCTCACCGCTCGGCCGCGGCTTCCTCACCGGCCGGTACAGCTCGGTCGACGGGTTGGCGGAGGGCGACATCCGGCGGAGCCAGCCGCGGTTCGCCGACGGCAACCTCGAACGCAACCTCGCGATCGTCTCGCGGCTGGAGGAGCTGGCCGGGGCGAAGGGCGTGACCGCCGGTCAGCTCGCCCTTGCCTGGGTGCAGCACCGCGGCGACGACGTGGTGCCCATCCCCGGCACCAGGCGGCAGAGCTACCTGGAGGAGAACCTCGCGGCCCTGACCGTCGAGCTGTCCGCCGAGGACCTGGCCGCCATCGAGGCCGCGGCCCCGCCCGGGCAGGTCGCCGGCAACCGCTACGACGAGGCCGCCCTCGCCTTCGTCGACGGCTGAGACCGCCCCGGCCCCGGGTCGCGCCGCCGGCCCCGGGGCCCCGCCCGCTCAGGCGGGCCCGGGTCCGGTGGGGGCCTGGCCGGCGCCGGTCGCTGCGGGCAGGGACAGGACGAACCGCGCGCCGCCGCCCTCCGCCGCGCCGACCGTGAGGGTGCCGCCGTGCCGCCCGGCCACGTCCCGCGCGATGGCCAACCCCAGGCCGGCGCCGCCCTCGTCGCGCGTACGGGCGTCGTCCAGCCGTACGAACCGCTCGAAGATCCGCTCGCGGTCCGTCTCCGGTACGCCCGCCCCGTCGTCGCACACCACCACCTCCACCCGGCCCGCGGCGGCCCGCACGGACGCGGACACGGAGGCGGCCGCGTGCCGCTGGGCGTTGTCCAGCAGGTTGCCGATGACCCGGCGCAGCTGCCCCGGCGACCCGATCACCTCGAACCCGGCGCCGTCGCCGGCCCCGGGTCCGGCCCCGCCCCTGTGGACGGCCACGGTGACGGGGAGGCGGTCGCCGTGGCGCCGCGCCACCTCCTCCTGGAGCAGCTCCGCCACGTCCACGCGCCGTGCCGCCGGCCGTTCACCCGCGTCCAGCCTCGCCAGGAGCAGCAGGTCGGCGGCGAGCTGCTGGAGGCGCTGCGTGTCCTGCACCGCTCCGTCCAGGTCGAGCAGTTCCGGGTGGGCGGCGCCGACCTCCAACTGCGTGCGCAGCGACGCGATGGGGCTGCGCAGCTCGTGCGAGGCGTCCGCGACGAACCGGCGCTGCCGCTCCACGGACGCCTCCAGCGCCGCGAGCGTCTCGTTCGTCGTACGGGCCAGCCGGGCCACCTCGTCCCGCGACGCGGGCTCGGGCACGCGGTGCGACAGGTCCTCGGACGCCGTGATGGCGGCCATCTCGCTCCGGATCGCCTCGACGGGCCGCAGGGCGCGCCGGGTCACCAGCCAGGTCACCGAGCCGACCACGGCGAGCAGCACCGGCAGGCCGATCAGCATCGCGGTCCGCACCGTCGCCACCGCGTCCCGCTCCGCCGCGAGCGGCGCCCCCGCGTACACGGTGTACGTGCGCTGGGCGGTACCGGACGTCACCTGCACCGCGGCGAACCGGTACGCCGCCGTCCGCCCGTCGACGGTGGCGCTGCCGGAGGTGAACCGGGGAGGGCCGGCGCCGACCTCGCCGCGTGCCGGCGCGTCGTCGTCGTTCCCGTCGGCGCCGCCGTCGTCCCCGTCGTCGTCGCCGGGTGGGGACGCCGCCGACGACGGCAGGGGCGCGACCGCTCGGGTCGACGTGCCCGAGACCGCCTCCAGCCCCTCGCTCACCGCCGCCACCCGGCCGCCCTCCTCGACGACCTGCACCGGCCGCTCGTCGCCGTCCGGCAGGTCCAGCCGGTCCAGCGGCCGGTCCAGGGCGATCTGCGAGGCGACCTCCCGCGCGGCGATCTCCGCCTGGAGCCCGGCCTGGCCGATCAGGTTCGCCCGGAGCACCTGGAGCAGGACGGCGCCCGCCGCCACCAGCGCGACGGCCACGACGAGGGTGGCACCGAGCGCGGCCCGCGCGCGGACCGACCTCACGGCGCCGCCACCAGTCGGTAGCCGGCCCCGCGGGCCGTCTGGATGCGGTGCGCGCCGAGCTTGCGGCGCAGGGCGGAGACGTACACCTCGACGATGTTCGGGTCGCCCTCGTACGCGAAGTCCCACACGTGCGCCATGATCTCCGGCTTGCCGACGACCTCGCCCGGACGGACGGCGAGCTGTTCGAGTACGGCGAACTCCTTGGCGGTCAGCGCCACCTCGTCGTCGCCGCGGAAGACCCGGCGGGCGGCCGTGTCGACGCGCAGGTCCCCGACGCTGAGGACCGGCGAGGCCGCGCCCCGGCCCCGGCGGCGCAGCAGCGCCTTGACCCGGGCGACGAGCACCACGTACGAGAAGGGCTTGGTCAGGTAGTCGTCCGCGCCGGTGTCCAGGCCCTCCGCCTCGTCGTACTCGCCGTCCTTCGCGGTCAGCATCAGGAGGGGCACGTCGTTGCCGGCGGCCCGCAGGGCGGCGCAGACCCGGTAGCCGTTCATGCCGGGCAGCATGATGTCGAGGACCACGAGGTCGTACGCCTCCGCGGAGGCGCGGTGGAGCCCCTCCAGCCCGTCGTGGACGACGTCCACGGCGTAGCCCTCGGCCCTCAGCCCCGCGGCGAGGGACGCCGCGAGCCGCTTCTCGTCCTCCACGATCAACAACCTCATGGCCTCAGGGTCGCAGAGCGGAGCTGAAGAACCCTTCAGGTGGCTTCAGGCTGCCTTCAGCGTGCGGCGGCCAGGGTGGACCACGTCATCGGCGAACGGCACCGAGCGTGCCGGCACGGAGGAGGAACACCCATGAAGCGCAATCTCGTCATCGCCACACTGACGGCGGCCGCCCTGGTCGGCGGCGGCACGTACACGGCGGTGGCCGCGGCCACCGGCGACACGACGCCGTCCCTGCGGACGGCGGCGGCCGTGGTGGACGACCACGTCGGTGGCGGAGCCGACGACGCCGACGAGGCCGACGACGAGGCGGGCGGGACGCCGGACGACAAGGCGGACGACAAGGCGGAGGACAGGGCCGACGACGACAAGGACGGCCGCGGTGACGACCGGGGCGAGGACCGCGACGACGACCGCGACCACGTCCAGGCGGCCCCGACGGGCTCCGTCACCGCCGCCCAGGCCATCGCCGCCACGCTGAAGTCCGCGCCCGGCGTGGTCGCCTCGGCCGAGCTGGACGACGACGGGACCCACTGGGACGTCGAGGTGCTGGGCAAGGACGGCCGTGAGCACGACCTGCGGGTGGACGCCGCCAAGGCGACCGTGACACCCGACGACGACCGGCCCGGCGACGACGCGGACGACGACCGGGCCGACGACGACCGCGCGGAGCGCGCCGCGCTGCGCTCGGCCGGGGTGAACGCCGCCCAGGCGAGCGCCGAGGCCCTCAAGGCACACCCCGGCACCAAGGTCACCGGTGTCGGCTTCGACGACGACGGCACCTGGGAGGTCGAGCTCCGCACCGCCGACGGCGCCGAGAAGGAGGCGCGGGTCGACGCCAGGACGGCCCCGGCGAGCAAGGCGGCCGCGCCGGCGGACTCCTCGCGCCCGTCCGGCTCGGACGACGACGCGCCCGGCTCGGAGGACTGACGGCCTCAGCGTCCGCATGGCCGCCCGCATACGGCAGGCCGGCGCCCGGCCGGACCGCACCCCCCGGGGGCGGCCCGGCCGGACCGCGCTCCCGGGCTGGACCGGCCGGGCGCACCCGGTCGCACCGCCACACCACCAGACCGCCACACCGCCACACCGCCACACCGCCATGCCGACACGGCCGTCCCGCCGGTCGGCTCGGTCGCGGTTGCGGCCGGGCCCCGGCCTGGGGAAGGCTGGCGGCGACCCGCCGCCCGCCGTCGCCGAAAGCGGCGCGCGCGAGCGCGGCGGGGGAGCGGTGAAGTGGACGGACATGACCGACGACGAGCGGGCCGCGACACGCGGGTACCTGGAGGACGAGATGGCCCGGCTGGGCCGGCTCGCCGGCATCGCGCCCGGCCGTCTGCCGGGCTTCACGCCCTGCGACGGGGCCTACCCGTTCGTCGAGGTCGGCGCCGACGGAGAGCTGCGCTACCTCGCCTACGAGCGCGGCCGGAAGGTCCTGGAACGCGTCACCCACGACCCCGAGGACGTCCTCTACTGGGCCTTCCAGGACGCCACCTTCGAGGCCGCAGCCGTCTGGGCCCGGAGCCGGCCGCAGGACGGGGAGCCCTTCCGGGTGACGCTCTGGCGGCGTCAGTTCGCCCTGCTGCACACCCTGCGCCCCGCCTGGGCACACCGCCGGAGAGCCGACCTGATCGCCTCGTTCCGCGACCCGGACGACATCCGCCTCGTGCCCGGACTGCCGCCGGGCACATAGGTCTGCGGGCGGGGCTCAGCCGTCGGAGGGCCTGCGGGCCTCGATGAGGGTCCTGGAGGAGTGGGCGACGAACGGGCCGTCCGCCCGGATCCGTTCGTGGAGCTCGCGGAGCCGGTCGCCGTACCGCGCGACGGTGAAGCCGGGGACCGTCCGGATGACCTTCCGCAGGAAGCAGACGACCGCGCCGACGTCGAGGAACTCCACGCGCAGCCGCTCGCAGCGCACGTCGACCACCTCCAGTCCCGCGGCGCGCGCCCCGGCCGCCTCGTCGTCGGGGTGGCGTTCGCGGCGCGCCTCGGGCCGCGCCCCCAGGAAGAACTCGACCAGCTCCCACACGCTGGCGGGCCCGACGTGCTGGGCGGAGTACGTACCGCCGGGCCGCAGGACGCGGGCGATCTCCGACCACCGCACGGTGGCCGGGTGCCTGCTGGTCACGAGGTCGAACGCCCCGTCCGCGAAGGGCAGCGGGGGCTCGACGGGATCGGCGACGACGACCACGCCCCGCGGGTGCAGCAGCCGGGTGGCTCCGGCGACGTCCGGGGGCCACGACTCGGTGGCGACCATCACCGGCGGACGGGCCCCCGGCTCGCCGGGCAGCGCACCGGCCGGTACCTCCCCGCCGCCGGTCTGGACGTCCAGGGCGGCTGACGCGCCGGCGAGGCGCCGGGCCATCTGCCGCTGGTACCCCCACGAGGGGCGTTCCTCCGTCGCGCGCCCCCGGAGCCAGGAGAAGTCCCAGCCCTCGACGGGGGCCGACTCCGCCTCGCCGACGAGCTCCTCGTACGTACGCGTCACCGCCCCGTCATGGCCCCGCCGGACCCGCCTCGGCCCTCCGGCACCGCCACGCGGAGGAAGTCGGTGAGCAGGGCGCCGACCTCCGCGGGACGCTCCAGGCTCGGCAGGTGGCCGGCCCAGGGGAGCTCCACGTGGCGGGCGCCGGGCACGCGTTCGGGCATGCTCCGCGCGATCTCCCGGAAGTCCGCCAGGTCGTGGGCGCCGGAGACGGCCAGGCACGGCGCCCCGATCCGCGACAGGTCGACCTCCGGCTCGTCCGGCGCGTGCTCCTCGGCCGCCGGCCCATCCGGCGCGTGCTCCTCGGCCGCGGCCGACTGCACCTCGAACGCGTGGCGCTGCATGTCCCGCACCCGCGCCCGGACGCCGTCGTCGGCCTCCGGACCGAGCCAGGTCGCCACGTTGAGCTCCACGGCACCGGCGAGGTCACCGGCCGCGAACAGCGCCTCCTCGCGCGCGTCGAAGGCGAGCAGCTCGGGCCCCGGCTCGTGGTCGGGCGCAGCGGAGCACAGCAGCACCAGCGCGGTGACCGCGTCCCGCCTGCGGGCGGCGATCCGCAGGGCGACCTGCCCGCCGTACGACGCCCCGACCAGCGCGAACCGCTCGACGCCCAGCCGGTCGAGCAGCGCCTCGACGTCCGCCGCGTCGTCGTAGGGTCCTTCGGCGACGGGGGTGCCACCGAACCCGCGGAAGTCGCACCGGACCACGCGGTGGCCGGCGTCGGCCAGCACCGGCACCAGCGGGTCCCACATGCGCCGGTCGCACACCGACGAGTGCAACAGCACGACGTCGGTGCCGCCGGCGGGGGACCGGCCGGAAAGATCATGAGAGAGAGGCATCCGGCGGACTGTAGTCGAGGCACCCGCCGGCGGCCCGCCCATTTCGATGAGGGGGGGGGCAGCCCGGGCGCGCGGACCGCGCCCGGACTGCCCCGTGGTGCGCTCTCGCTCAGCGCCTCCACCAGGCGTCGGAGGTGCTGCGCAGGGTGTTCGTCCCGCAGTGCACCTCGCCCATGCCGAGGTGGTAGGTGTACCAGTCGTCTATGTACGACACCCGCATGCCGACCGTCGTGTAGGCGGCGGTCACGGCGTCGGTGAAGACGTCCCTGCCGCCGATGACCGGGCCCCACTGGCGGGGCGCCAGGTAGCGGTCCCGGGCGAGCAGGATGCCGTTGACGGCGCCGGGCACGTACGCGCTGGTCATCACGGTGTCCGCGGTCCTGGCGCGGTCCGTGCGGCGCGTCAGCTCCTGCTGCTGTCCGTACTCGCTGACCGCCCGCGGCACCTGGTCGGCGCCGAGCCGTGTCAGGCGCGGCACCCGGTCCCCGGGCGCCGCGTCCACCTCGGTACCGCGCGTGTACAGGGCCGGTATCCGCACGACCTCGGCGTCCGTGACGCCCGTCTCGCGCTGCAGGATCGCGAGGTTCGCCTTGATCCGCTGCGCGGCCAGGGTGTTGTCGGCGACGAGCCACCGGGAGGCCAGGGCCTGGTCGATGGTCTCCCTGGGCCCGGGCGTGTCCTTCGTCCCGGGCACCGAGAACATCCGGACCTTGCCGTGCCCGGCCTTCTGCGCGTCACGCAGCAGCTTCAGCCCCGCCTCGGGGTCGGCGAGGCCGATCTTCCACCCGCGGGGGGTGGCGGCCGGCAGGAACTGCACGAACTCGTCGACGTGGCCGACGTGCAGCCACGACGTGTCCAGCAGCAGCGGGTCCTGCATGCCCTGGGAGGCCAGCAGCGTCCGCATGGCCTGCGCGGGCTTGGAGCCGTAGTCCTTGCGCTCCCCCATGATGATGCGCCCGGCGGGGAACGACCGGCCGCCGTGGGCGTACGGGGGGATGGTCTCGAGGTTGCCCATGGAGTTGAGGGTCCACTCCTCGGAGTCGCGGACCCCGGACACCTGCACCACGCCGACACCCCGGCCGCGCAGCTTCTCGAACAGCTCGCGGCCCGCCTCCCGGTCCGGCTGCGCCGAGCGCAGCATGACGCGGATGACCTGCCGCCGGCCGTCCGCGGCGGGCATGCTCACGTACCCGGGCTCGACGAAGTCCTGCGCCCAGACGTCCTGGTACTTGTCGAACGTGAGGAGGGGCGGTGCGATCCCGGCGGACTTCACCTCCTGGGCGAGGCCGGCGACGAACGCCTGCTGGCGGCGCGCGTAGTCCTCCTTGCCCGACACCTTCGTCACCATCAGCTGCTGAGCGGCCTGGAGGTGGTGGTGGGTGAGCAGCGGCGCGACGCGCAGGGTGATGTCGTCGGTGCCGCCCTGGCCGCCGGGCACCGTCACCGCGAGGCGGAGCACGGTGCGCCCTCCCCACGCCTTCGCGTCGCGGACGACGTCGGTGGCCTCCACGCCGAACTCCACGCCGGCGCGCAGCTCCGCGCCGGTCAGCCGGGTCTTGCCGGTGACGAGGGTCCAGCCGGAGCCCCGCTTGACGAAGACCCGGGTGTTCTTGGCGCCGGCTCGGACGGTCAGCGTGCCGCTCGCGCTCGCGGGGAGGTTCGCCATCGGTACGGAGCGGACCCGCGCGAGGTCGGTGGCGTCGGCGTTGCCGTTGACGACCGCGTCGGCCGCGTCGTTGCAGGCGGCGAGCGCGGCGTCGGACAGGGGCCGCCCGCCGGGGCCGGCCGTGGGGCAGCGCTTGGTGTCGTCGTCGATGTTGGGGAGGAACACGGCGCCGCGGTCGGCGGTCCAGCCGTCCTCGCCGGCCGTGTCGGTCGTCCCTGTGACGTCGACGCGGCCGTCCCGGTCGACGTCCGCCCGCAGGTCCACCCGGGGCGGTGCCGGCGCGGCGAACGCCGGTGTCGTGGGCGCCAGTACGGCACCTATTGCGGTGAGGGCGAGGGTCACTCGTCTCGCGTTGCTCGTAACCACCGTGCGTCCCATCGTGAAAAGTGGCGGTCTGACGACCGGCAAGAGTCGATGGAGACGCGTGGCGTTGCCTGTGTGGCGGATTTTGCCGACCGTTGGCCGATTGGCGAGGGGCCGGGGCCGCCGCGCGGGGCGGGCGGCATCGGTACGGGGTGCCCCCGGCGGCCGTGGCCGGGGGCACGCGCGGGTCAGGCGACCCGGAGCTCACACCTGCGGTAGACGCGGATGCGGCCGTGCACGGTCACCGGCGGCAGGTCCGCGAACGTCAGGCACCGGGCCCGCTGGCCCAGGCTCACCGCTCGTATGTCGATGACGGGCCGACCCACGTGGTCGGAGAAGGGGACGACGTCTCCCACGCGCAGCTCCCACGGGTGCACGTCCACCGCCATCGTGTTCACGGGCGGGCGGGGCAACCCCGCGCTCAAGGCGGGTGCCTCCCGGAAGGGCGATTCGTTTCTGCTTTGAACGATCCATGAGGGTCTCACCCCGCAGCTCTACCCACCGCACCCCGCGAACCCGCCCCGCGGACCGTGACGGGAGGTGTGCGCCCCGGGCGCGCGAGCCCCGACCGCGCGCCGTATCGGTCACAACACCTTCACAGACTTGCGGCCATGGTCCCGGGGACCCCGGCAACCCGGATGGCACCACCCATTTCCCAACGGGAGACACCGTGTTCGTCCTTGGCATCCTGCTGCCGCCCTTCCTCCTCCTCGCCGTCGTGCTGCTCGGCCGGTACGAGGACCGCATCCTGGCCCCGCCGACGAGCTCGGCCCCGCCCGCCCCGCCTCGCCACGCCCGCCGCGGCCACCTGCGCCTGGTCCACTCGCGGGAGCCGGGCGCGGCGCGGACGCGCGGTCACGGCCGCCACGCCGCCTGAGGGCGGCCGTCCGTCACGAGGCCCCCGCGGGCGAGCGCCCGTCCGACCGCGTGTACCCGCGGCGCGGGGCGTGCCGAGTGCCCCTTCCCCACGGCTGCGAGCAGGCCCCCCGTCTCGCGGCCGTGGGGAGGGGGCACCGTCATGACCGCCGAGCGCCATCGACCGCGTCCGGGAGCGGCCCGGCCCGGCCGGCCGTCCCGCCGGCAGGCGGTCACGGGACCGTACCCGACGAACCCTCACCGGGCGGGTCCCGTCGGCGAGCACCGCCGGGGGAGCGCGGACCGGCCCCGGCGGGCCCGGGCCGACCCCTCGCGGCGGTCGCCCCGCTTACGGGGGCGGGGGGGGGAGCCACGGTGGTGGGAGTGGTGGGAACGGGCGCGTTCGGAGGCGCTCATGGGGCCGGTGCCGGACCGGCGGGAGGCATTGTCCCATGTCCGGATGGTGGTGGAAGCGAAGCTTCGACAACCTGTGAGCGCGCCCTATGCTCGAAGGGACGGGGTCACGAACCCGGGCGGCCGCGCCCGGAGTCGTGTACGCGCCGGCAGGCCGCACGGTGCTCCACTGCGTACGGAAGGGGGCGGCCCTGAAGTCGGCGAACGAATCCGATGTCGCGTTGGACCGCGACGTTTTCATGCGTGGCCTCATCAGGGAGCTGGCCAGTTCCCTGGAGTCCGTGGTCGGACTGGAGGAGGCGTCGGGCTACATCAGCCTCGTCGGCCAGTCGGTCGGCTCGCAGATCAACGAAGCGTACACCAGGGCGCTCGCGGTACCGCGGCTCTCCCGCGAGCAGGTGGCCGACGTGCTGGTGGACCTCAAACTGCGCATCGAGGGCGACTTCTTCGTCATCTCGCAGGACGACGAGAAGATCGTCCTCGGCAGCCGCAGCTGCCCGTTCGCGGAGAAGGTGCTCGGCCGCGAGTCCATGTGCATGATGACGTCCAACGTCTTCGGCACCATCGCCGCGCAGAACCTCGGGTACGCGCGGGTCGACCTGGAGGAGACCATCGCCCGCGGCAGCTCCGGCTGCCGCGTCGTCGTGCACCTGCGCCCCGACCTCGACGTGTTGGACGAACCCGGTCGCGAGTACTTCGGCGACGTACGGACCACGGTGGCGCCCGGCGGCGCCGGGGCGACCTGGACCGGCGGTGCACTCGGCGCGCCCGGCGGCGCCGCCCCCTCCACGGCGGGCGGATGATGGACCTGTCCGTGTTCCAGGCCGTCACCCGGCCGCTGCCCCACGCCGTCATGGTGTGCACCGCCTCGGGGCGGGTCCTCGCGGCCAACGCCGCGACCCACCGCACGGTCGACGGCCTGCGCCCCGGCGCGCAACTGCTGGAGCTGGTGACCGACGCCGACGAGGTGGCCGCGCGGCTCGGGCAGTGGCTGCGGAGCGGATCCCCCCTGCCCGGCGTCATGACCGTGCGCGGCGGCAGCGGCCCGCCCGTACGCCTGCGGTGCCACGGCGCCCGAGCCACCTGGTGGCGCGGCGGGGAACCCGCGGTCCAGATCCACCTCGCGCGCCTCGACGTCAGCGACCGGTTCGTGGCCCTGAGCCAGCGCGTCACCCTCATGCACCAGCAACTGGCCTACCGGCACGCGATCGCGGAGGAGCGCGACCGGCTGCTGCGCACCGAGACCGCCGCCCGCGCCCGGATGCAGCGCCTGTACCGGCTCACCGCCGCTCTCGCCGCCAGCGGCGACCTCACCGACGTGTGCGAAGCCGTCCACCGGTGCGCGCCGGCGGCGCTCGACGCCCGGGAGGTGGGCCTGGAGCTGCACGTGCGGCGCATCGTGCCGGCCCTGGGGCCCACCGACACCCTCCCGACCGCGACCACGCGCTGGATCGACCTCGACGAGCGGTCCCACGCCCCGCCCGGCCCGCCCCTGCCCGCGACGGCCCGCCGCGTCCCCCTGGAGACGGAGGGCATCCACCTGGGGAGCCTCGCCGTCCACTACGAGCCCGACACCGAACCCGACGCCGACCACAGCACCGCGATCGCCCAGCAGATCGCCCAGGCCCTCCGCCGCGCGGGCCTCTTCGAGCACGAACACCGCCTCGCCGAACGGCTCCAGCGCAGCCTCCTGCCCCGCCTCCCGGACGTCCCCGACCTCGACATCGCCAGCGGCTACGCCCCCGGCACGCACATGGTCGACGTCGGCGGCGACTGGTACGACGTCCACCTCGTCGACGACGACACCGTCGGCTTCACCATCGGCGACGTCGCCGGCCACGGCATCGCCGAGGCCACCGCGATGGCGCAGATCAACACCGTGCTGCGCAGCATCGCCCGCCGACACGGCGAGCACCCACCGACGATCATGGCGGAGCTCAACGACTTCCTCGGCACGTACCACGAGGGCCGCATGGCGACCGCCTGCTACGCCGCCTACCACCGCCCCACCCGGACCCTGCGCTACACCAAGGCGGGGCACCCGCCGCCCCTGCTGATCGGCGCGGACGGCACCACCCGGTACCTGGAGGGGGCGCTGGCCCCGCCGCTCGGCCCCGTGCCGTTCACGGAGTACCCGCAGGCCGAGGTCACCATCCCGGCCGACGCCACGCTGCTGTTCTACACCGACGGCCTCATCGAACGGCGCGGCGAGAGCCTCGACGTGGGGCTCGAACGCCTCGCCCGGGCCGCCCGCGCGACCGCCGGCCTCGACGCCCGGGGCGCCTGCGACCGGCTCCTGCACCAGCAGCCCGACTCCGACATGCCCGACGACCGGGCGCTGCTGACCGTCCGCTTCCCGCCCGGTCCGGCCGGAGGGGGGTGAGGGGCGGGGGTCGCGCGACCCCCGCCCCTCACCCCCCTCCGGCCGTGCGGTCAGGAACCGAGCAGCGGCGGCGCGCACGCCGGGTCGAGGCGCAGGCGGGCGAGGTCCCGTCCGACGAGCGTCCAGGCGCGCCAGCCGACCGGTTCGAACGCGAGCTGCGGGTCGGTGTGCCACTCGTCGCCGAGGCCCGTCGCGAGCGTCCTGGGCTCCGCGAGGCCAGGGCCCAGCAGATGGACGTTTCCGCCGGCGAAGTAGGTCGAAGCGACCACCTGGCCCTGGTGCACCTCGATCTCGCCGTAGCCGGACAGGGCGCCGTGGCGCAGGACCTCACGGGTCCTCAGGTCCATAACGAACCAGCCGGCGTCGCGCTTGAGCACCCCGTAGAGCAGGCCGTCGTGGACCTTGACGTCCTGCAGTGTCCGGTTGCCCGGCAGGGGCTCGACCTCCCAGAGCACCTTCTCGGTGGCCAGGTCGAAGGCGGCGACGGCGGCCGTGCTCCGGGTGGCGGCGGCCGTACCGCCGCCGAGGACGTCACCGCCGACGTACACGACGCCGCCGGGGCCGGCGCTCAGGGTCGTCAGCCCCTGGTCGCGGATGACGTCGACGAACACCTTCATCGTGCGCGCCACCGGGTCGACGACGGTCAGCGCGCCCTTCAGGTTCGCCCCGGGCGGCACGGACGCGACCAGCAGCTTGCCGGTGACGGGGTCGTACTCCATGTCCCAGGGGCGCTGCTGGCCGTGCCCCAAGGCGCCGAGGGACCGTACCCGGTCCTCGTCGCGCGGGTCGATTTCCAGGATCTCGCCGCTCGGGTACAGGGCCGCGTAGACGCGCTCGCCGACGCGGGCCATGGCCTTCGGCTCGCCCGGCACCCAGATGCTCCGCGAGGTGCGGGCGGCGGGATCATGCACGGTGATCTTGAAGTGGCCGCCCACCCACACGGTGCCGTCGGGGTGGCGAAGGATGGAGTGCGGGCGCTCGGCGCCCACCGAGAGTCCGGCCTTGATCAGGTCGGTGTGCGCGGACGCGCCGGTCGCCAGGTCCATGGTCCACACGCCACCGCTGCCGGCGAAGCCGGTCAGCGTGGTGCCGCCGACGGCGAGGTGCCGGGTCTCGTCCTGCGGCTTGCCCGTGCCCACCAGCGTCGGTGCCGTGTCCCCGGTGCGGTAGGAGAAGACGTGGCCGGCCGGGCGGGTGGAGATGTACGCGGTGTAGTCCGCGGCGACGCCGATCGAGTCCGCCGAGTTGCGGCCGAGGGACACCGTCCGGACGTCGCTGCCGTCGGTCTTCATGTCGTACAGGGTGGAGCCGCTGCCGGCGCGCAGCCGGGTGCGGCCGAGGGAGACCGTGGAGAACCCCGTCTCACCCTGCGCCAGCACGCGCACCGCTCCCGTGGTCCGGTTGACGGCGAGCAGCCGCTTCGTGTCGAGCAGGCCGGCGTAGACGGTGGTCGCGTCGGCGGCCACGGCACGGACGTGGTGCTCCCCGGTGGCGAGCGACCAGCTCCTGGTGGCCCCGCCGGCGGGGTCGTACTCCCACACCCGCCCGTCGGGGTTGGTGCCGGCGTAGATCTTCCCGTCCGGCGCCGCGGCGAGGCTCCAGATGGTGCCCCTGGCCGCGCCGAGCGTCTTCAGGTACCGCACCGTGCCCGTGGCCGGGTCGAAGCGGTAGAGGAGCGGCGCCGGGTAGGTGCCGATGTAGATCTGGCCGCCCGAGACGACGGTGGCCCACGCGCCCTCGGGCGCGACGCTGCCCGGCCAACCGCCGAGGGGCACCTGGCGCACGACCTTCCGGGTCGTGAGGTCGTACTCGGCGACGACGGGCGGGGTCTGGCCGCGCGTCACCACGTAGCCGCGGCCCTCGTGCACGACGGCGCCGACTATCGCCCCGGAGACCGAGGCCGGGCCGAAGCGTTCCACCCCCGTCCCGCCGCAGTCGGCGGCGGACGCCGCGTGCGCGGGCGCCGTCGGGGACAGGACCGCGAGCAGTGCCGCGAGGAGCGGTACGAGCCAGCGAGGTTTCACAGGTCCTCCAGGAGAAGTCGTCACCAGGGGGCGGTGGTGCCGGGGCGGACGTACGGCCGGGGCCCGGGACCGGCGGCGCTGTCGCGCCGTCCCCCCGCCCTATTGTGACGATCTTGGTGCGGACCCTCCCCGACCGCCCCCGGCCGCCCCGGACGGTGCCGTCAGCGGTGCCGTTCGGGGTGTCGGAGGCGCCGGGACGGGACGGCTATAGAGTCGACCCATGGCCTTAGACAACCCGTCGGTGACCGCGCCGGGAACTTCCGTCACGTTCATCAACGTCTTCGAGATAACAGCCGAGCACCTGGACGCCTTCGTGGCCCGCTGGGAGGAGCGGGCGGCCCTCATGAGTGCCAAGCCGGGATTCCTCGACTCCCGCCTGCACCGGGCCCGTTCGTCGGAGAACCGCTTCCAACTGGTCAACGTGGCGCACTGGGAGAGCCAGGAGGCGTGGGAGGCGGCCACCGCCGACACGCTCTTCAGGGAACGCACCGAGGCCGCGCGCGACGACGCGACCACCCCCATCGCGTCGAGCGCCGGCCTCTACGACGTCGCCGTGGAGTTCCGCGCCGTCACGTCGCGGCCCGACGGCCTGACCGACCCCACCTGACCGACTCGGCCTGCCCCGACCGGCCGGCCGACCGAACGATCGACGGGCCGGGCCGGGCCGGGCCGCTGTCGCTCCGCCGCGGACGCGGGCGGCCGCCGCCATGGGGGAGCGGTGGCGTACGGCAAGGGGGGCGGCGGCCGGGCGGCGGGACCGGGGGGCCCGCGCCCGGGCCGGGGGAGCCCGCGGGCGCGTGAGGGGGCGTCGCAGGGGTAGCGCGATGAGCGTATTGTCCTGGTATGGGTGACGGGTGTGCCGCCCGGTCCGGGAGCCTCCCCGCCGGGCTCGTTACGGGTCGCCGGGGCGCCGACGCGCACCGGCGGACCGTGCGGCCCGCCGGGCGTCGGCGTGTGCGGCCGCCCGGCGGTGCGGCAGGGGGCCGTGGTGTGTCCGCGGGGTGAGGAGCCCGTCGCCGCCGGGCTGCTGGACGGGGCGCTCGCCGACACCGTACGCCGTACCGGGGCCTCCGCCGGGGGCGTCTACCTCCTGGACGAGCCG
Source organism: Streptomyces sp. DH12 (assembly GCF_020873895.1). Taxonomy (GTDB): domain Bacteria; phylum Actinomycetota; class Actinomycetes; order Streptomycetales; family Streptomycetaceae; genus Streptomyces. Next base: position 193,001 of record NZ_JAHWGT010000001.1, read on the forward strand.
GCTCGGACGCTGGAGCTGGCGGTGATGTGCGGGGTGCCCGTGGAAGTGGCGCTGCCGTGGGGCCGGATGGCCGTGGCCGCCCCGTTCCCCGTCGCCGACGCCGTCCGGGAGGACCGCCTGGTCTGGGTGGCGTCCCAGGACGACATGGTCCGTGCCTACCCGCGCGCCGCCGCCGGGCTGCCGTACCGGTTCGCCCTGGCGGCGGCCCCGCTGCCCGGCCGGGCCCGCTGCTGGGGCGCTCTGCTCCTGCTGTGGCCCGCGAGCCACCCGGAGGTCGCCACCCGCCGCGAGCGGGGGCACATCACCGCCGCCGCCCGGCGCATCGCCCGCACGCTGGACGAGGCCCCCGCCCCACCCGCCGCGTCGGCGCGGCCCCGCCTCATCCCGGTCGCCGGCGACCCCGCGGGCGTCCCGTCCCACCACGCCGCCGCCGACTACCTGGAACGCCTCCCCGAAGGGGCCGTGGCACTGGACCTGGAAGGCCGGATCACCTTCCTCGACTCGACCGCCGCGGCGCTCCTCGGCCGCGACGCCGACCGGCTGCGCGGGACCCGGCCCTGGCAGTCGCTGCCCTGGCTCGACGCCACCTCCGCTGAGGACCACTACCGCACCGCCGTGATCAGCCGCGACCCCGTGGCCTTCACCACGCTGCGCCCCCCGGACACGCACCTGCGCTTCGAGCTCCACCCGGACGCCAGCGGCATCAGCGTCCGCGTCACCCGCGCCGCCCCGCCCGAGGGGACCGGGCCCCCCTGCCCCGGCCCGGCCGCGTCCCCCGCTCCCGCCGCCCCACCCGCGCCGACCGCTCCCGCATCGGCGCCGACCGCCCCCGGGCCCACCGGCACCCCCGCCACCGCCGCCCCCGGCGCCGTCCAGGTGGGGCGGCTCTACCAGCTGCTGCACCTGGCGGCCGCCCTGACCGAGACCGTCGCCGTCCGCGACGTCGTCGACCTGGTCGCCCAGCAGATCCTGCCCGCCTTCGACGCCGACGGCCTGGTGCTGTCCGCCGCCGACGCGGGCCGGCTGCGGATCACCGGCCACCACGGCTACGACCCCGGGGTGATCGAGCGCCTCGACGGGCTGCCGCTCGACACGGACCTCACCCCCGCCGGACAGGTCCTCGCCACCGGGGTGCCCTCCTTCTTCACCGACCCCGCGGAGATGGCGCACGGCTACCCGAGGGCCCCGCAGATCAGCGGCAAGCAGGCGTGGGCCTTCCTCCCGCTGGTCATCTCCGGGCGCCCCGTGGGCTGCTGCATCCTCTCCTACGACCACCCGCGCTCCTTCACCGCCGACGAGCGGGCCGTGCTCACCTCGCTGGCCGGACTGATCGCCCAGGCCCTGGACCGCGCCCGCCTCTACGACGCCGTGCACGACCTCGCGCACGGCCTCCAGCAGGCGCTGCTCCCGCGGAGCCTGCCCACGGTCGCGGGGCTGCGGATCGCCGCCCGCTACCTCCCGGCGAGCCACGGCATGAACGTCGGTGGCGACTTCTACGACGTCATCCGCCTCGACTCCACCACGGTCGCGGCCGTCATCGGCGACGTCCAGGGCCACAACGTCGCCGCCGCGGCGCTCATGGGGCAGGTCCGCACGGCCATCCACGCCACCGCCGGTGCCGCGCCCGACGAGGTCCTCGCGCGCACGAACCGGGTCCTCGCCGACCTGGAGACCGATCTGCTGGTGTCGTGCCTGTACGCGCACATCGACCTCGCCCGGGGGCGGGCCGCCCTCGCCGGCGCGGGGCACCCGCCGCCGCTGCTGTACCAGCCGGGGCGGCCACCCGGACCGGTGCCCCTCGACCCGGCCCCGCTGCTCGGCGTCGACGCCGAGCTGACCTGCGCCGTCACCGACCTGGTGCTCACCCCGGGCACGACGCTGGCCTTCCACACCGACGGTCTGACCGAGGTGCCGGGAGCCGACCCCGACCGCGTCACCGCCGACCTCGCCCGGTACCTGGCCGCACACGCCTCGCAGGACCCCGACCTGCTCATCGACGGCCTGATCCGCCACGCGTGGACGTCGGGCCGGTACACCGACGACATCGCCATGCTCCTGCTCCGCACGGAACCGCCGGCGCCCTGACGTCCCGCCGGGACCGCGCCGGGACCTCGGCGGACCTCGGCGGGACCGCGCCGGGAGGGGCCCGGACGGAAGGCGGCCCCGCCACCGGGACAGGAAGGGGTGGCGGGGCCGGGTGCCCGGCGCCGGTCGGGGGGGGCGTCGACGCCGACTCGGGTCCCCGTCCGGGTACCCCGGCCCTCCCGGGTCATGCCCGCCCGCTTCCGGCGCGTTCACCGCGCCCGCACAGGCGTCCCGGCCGAGCGGGTCACCCCGTCCGGAGCCCGCCGCGCCGCAGCTCGTAGTGGACGTTCCCCCCGGCGGAGCCGACGGGCCGGAAACCGGCCCGCCCGACGACGGTGTGCGAGGCGGCGTTGCCGTGTTCGACGGTGGCGCGCAGCACCCGCGCCTCCGGGTGGCGGAACGCCCACGCGGCCAGCGCGCGCAGCGCCTCCGTGGCGTGGTCGCGGCCGCGCGCCGACTCCACGACGTCGTACCCGATCTCCACCGCGCCCTCCGCGTCCGGCGCGGCATGGAAGCCGATGCCTCCCACCGCGCGCCCGTCGGAGGCCCGGACCATGACGTACACGCCCCAACCCGGCCGGTACGCGCCCGCCCCATACGCCTCCTCGACCAGGCCCCCGGCGAACCGGGTCCCCTCCTCTGGGCCGCCCTCCGCCCAGGCGAAGCCGCCCTCTCCACCCCTGTGCAGATCGGCCGCGAAACCCGGTGACAGCTCGCACAGGACGAGCCCCGCCGAGCGGACCGGGTCGGCGTACCACCGCCAGGCGCCCAGCCTCGGCAGGCCGTCGAGCCCGCCCCGGCCGGTGGCCCACAGCAGCGTCCGCCACGGGTCGCTGTCCCGCGGCGCCTGCGGGAAGAGGCGTTCCAGGGCGTCGGCGCACACCTGCCCGGGTGGCCGCCAGTGCGGGAGGCCCAGGGCCGCGACGACGTCCCGCGTGTGCAGCAGCGCCTCGACGACGCCCATCGCGGCGAAGCCGTCGCCGCCCGCGCATCCGTACGGGTGCCAGGCGCGCAGCTCCCGCGGCGCCCGGGACACGGCCGCGGCCAGCAGCCCACCGGTCGCCTCCACCAGACGCACCAGGCCGTCCGGGCCGGTACCCGGCTCGGGCACGACCTCGAACGGCACGTACCCGTCGGTCACCCGGCCCGCCACCTGGGCGGCGTACCCCGCGAAGTCCTGCGCGAGGTGCACCACCGTGTCGTGGCAGCTCCACTCCAGCCCCACCGCCGGCACCGACCAGTCCCGGTCGGCCACCTCGCACAGCGCGGCGGCGGCCAGAGAGACCGCCGCGTCGACGTCCACCGCACCCATCGTCCCCATGCCGGCCAGCCTAGGCCGCACCCCGCCGGTCGGGCCGACTCCTTTTCCCCCGGCCCCGATCGGCCCACGGCAGAAGGGTTCCCCCTCGTCCCACGGCAGGGGAGCACCGGCCGCGCGCCGTCCCGCCGCGGAGCGCCGCGCCGCCCCGCGGTTCGTCCCGGGCGGCCCTCGGCGGGCCCTCGCCGCCGCCCGGGTCACACGTGCCGCGGCGGAGCGGCGGCGTCCGTCTCCTCCTGTCCCGTCGGCCGGAGGCACTCGATGAGGTAGTCACCGGTCTCCGGGTCGCGGGTCACCCCGTGGGTCTCGCTGCGGAAGCCGGGGAAGCGCCGGTCGAACGTCTCCAGCGCGGTCAGGTACCGCAGCAGCGGCCCGTCGGGCGAGCCGACGCTCTCGCCGGGCATGAGGACGGGGATGCCGGGAGGGGTGACGGTGACCATGGCGGCGGCCACCTGCCCCGCCGCGTCGGCCAGCCGTACCCGGTGCGTGCCGCCGCGGATCAGCCGCTGGTAGCACCGCTGGGGTGGGGCGACCGGCTCGGGCAGCTCCCGGAAGGCGTTGTCCAGCAGGTCGACGAGGCGGGCGGAGCGCAGGTGCTCGTGCATGTCCCGGCAGAGCCCGCGCAGCGTCTGGCCGGCGTAGCGCCGCGGGTGTTCGGCGACGAGCGCGGGCAGGACGCGGTCGACCTCCGCGTCCGCGTCGAAGAGGGACTTGAAGTCGGTCAGCGCGTCGAGGAGGGTGCCCCACTTGCCCTTGGTGATGCCCATGGAGAACAGCACGAGCGTGGTGTAGCTGTCGGTCTTCTCCACCACGATGTTGCGGGTGGCGAGGTACGCGGTGAGCACCCGCGCCGGGATGCCCCACTCGGCGGTCCTCCCGGTGGCGTCGATGCCCGGGCAGGTCAGGGTCACCTTGATCGGGTCGAGCATGCAGTACCCGTCGGCCAGCCCCGGGAAGCCGTGCCAGTCGGCGCCGGGCTCCAGGTGCCAGCAGGACGGCTCGGTGCGCAGCAGGTCGGTGGGGGCCTCGTCGAACGGCAGCCGCTCACCGGAGCCCGGGTCGGTGACGGTCGGGGGCTGCCACACGCCGAAGAACCACGGCGGCCGGTCGCCGGCGCTCTCGATGCGGCGGCCGATGCGCACCATCTCCTGGCGGAACCTGACGGCCTCCGTCACCGCCTCGTCGATCAGCCAGCGGCCCTGCGGCCCGTCCATCATCGCGGTCGCCACGTCCAGCGAGGCGATCATCGGGTACAGCGGCGAGGTGGTGCCGTGCATCATCAGCGCCTCGTTGAACCGGTCGTGTTCGACGGGCGCCCTCGGGGCGGGCCTGACGTGGACCATCGCGCTCTGCGAGAGCGCCGCCAGCAGCTTGTGCGTGGACTGGGTGGAGAAGACCGTCGGCCGGTCGGGGCCGGGGAAGGCGTCCTCGTCCACGGACATCCCGTACCGGCCCGCGTACAGCGGGTGGAAGCGGGCGTACGCGAACCACGCCTCGTCGAAGTGGAGCCGGGGCGTGCTCGCGGCGAACGCCCGGGCGGTGGTCGGGGCGTCGTAGCACAGGCCGTCGTAGGTGGAGTTGGTGAACACCGCGTACTGGGCCCGCGCCGAAACGGCCTCCGCGGTCAGCGGGTTGGCGGCGATCCGGGCCGCGACGGACTCCGCGTCCAACTCCGCGGGAGGCAGGGGTCCGGCCAGACCGTAGCCGTTGCGGGTGGGGACGAGGTAGACCGGGCGCGCGCCGGAGACGACCAGTCCGTGCAGCACCGACTTGTGGCAGTTGCGGTCCACCAGTGCGATCTCGTCGCGGGTGGCGCTGAAGTGGCCGACCACGCGGTTGCAGGTGGAGTCGCCGTGCAGCACGAAGTAGGTGAGGTCGGCGCCGAAGACCCGGGCGGCGTTGCGCTCGGCCGCGCCGATCGGCCCGGTGTGCTCGAACAGCGAACCGAGCGCCTCGACGGAGATCGACAGGTCACTGCGCAGCAGCCGCTCCCCGAAGTAGTCGTGGAAGGCGCGGCCGACGGGCGACTTCAGCAGGGCGACCCCGCCGGAGTGCGCCGGCGTGTGCCACGAGTACTCGTGCGCGTCGTCGAAGTGGCGCAGCGCCCGGAAGAAGGGCGGCAGGATCGTCTCCCGGTACGTCCGGGCGGCGGTGGCGATCCGGCCTCCGATGAACCCGGGGGTGTCCTCCAGCGGCCACACGTATCCGACGACCGACTCCGACACCCACAGCGGAAGGTCGCGCACGCCGTCGCCGTTCATGACGAGGAAGACCGGCAGGTCGCGGTAGCGCCGGCCGAGGGAGCGCAGTACCGCGGCACCGCCCGGTTCGCCGTCGGCGCCGAGCCGGCCGGGCAGCTCCCACGCGACGAGCGCCGCCGTGAGCCCGGCCTCCGTGCGCAGCACCGCCTCGGCGTCGGTGACGTCGACCGCCCACCGGACGTCGAACCCCCGTTCCTCGATCGCCTCGCGGATGCGGACCAACTGCTTGGCCCCGGCGCCCTCGTCCTTCGGATGCTCCCGTACCGCCACCAGAACTCGACTGTCCGCCATGCGGCTCCCTTCGCGGCGGCCCGTGCCGCCTCGGGCCCAGTCTGGGCAGGCGGCCGCCGCGCACGGGCCGCGACGGGGCGGGAGTCACCCGCAGGGCGCAACGACCGGGCGGCAGGGCGCGACCGGCCCCGGCGGGCGTCCCACCGGGACCGTGTCCCGCTCCGACCGGGGGAGAGGCCGGCCGGGCCTCCATGACGCCACGGGGAGGACGGGGCCGGGCCGGGCAGGGCCCGTTTCGACCCGGCGCCGCCCACCCCGGGCGGCCTCGTCGGGGCTCAGCGCCAGCCGAAGCGGCGGTCGACCACCGCGGCGAACTCCTCCAGCGTCAGCACAGCGTCGCCGTTCTGGTCGGCGCTGTCGAAGAGCGCGGAGGAGGCGTCGGCGTTGCCCAGGCCCCAGAACGGCAGGTCTCCGGAGGCGGCGAGGGACGGGCCCTTCACCCGCAGCGCGGTGATCACCTCTTCGCGGGTCAGGGTCCCGTCCTGGTCGAGGTCCAACGCCTCGAACAGTTTCCTCGCCTTGTCACTGATCACGTCGTCCCCGTCCGTCGTGTCCCCGAGCGGGCGGCGGCCCCGCCCACGGACGAGAACGCCGCCGGACCGCCACCGGTTCCCACCGTCCGACGACCGGCCGGTACCGGCCGCGCGACGACCGGTCCGCGCGGGTCGCGGGCCGGTCGGCAGGCCCGCGTCGGCGAGGCCCACGGCCAGGGGAGAGGACGGGCCGCGCGCCGGCCTCGCGGGGCCGCCCGGAGACGTCCCCGGGTGACGCGACGCGACGTGGCGTGGCGAGGTGACGCGTCCATGGTGCTCGGGCTCAGCGGGGCGCCGGTTGGCGAGCGGCGCCGGGCGTGGTGCGGTGGCTCTCGTCCTGCACGAGGAGGGAGAGGAGTGACGCCACGGTGAGCCCGGCCTCCGCCGGGTGGCGGAGCACCTTGCTCGGATCGATCCGGTAGGTGTTGCTGCGCCCCTCGCGCGTGTGCGAGAGGTACCCGTCCCGTTCGAGATCGGCGATGATCTTCTGGACCGCGCGCTCGGTGAGGCGGCAGTGCGCGGCGATGTCGCGGATCCGGGTGGTGTGGTCGTCGGCGATGGCCGCGAGGACCCGGGCGTGGTTGGTGAGGAAAGTCCATCCTGTGTGCGGCTCTGGTACTCCGTCCATGCGCCTACCTTAACGAGAAGACCTTCACGCATTCAAAAGCACGTATAAGATTTCGTGTATCTGTTGACGTCTGTGGGCAGAAGGGGAAGCCTGGAGACGGACGCGAGGGAGAGACGTGGCATGCCCGAGGATGCTTACCGTGCGCCCGCCGGGGAGGGCAGACCGGCGGTGAGCGCCGGCCCGGCGGCGGGTGGACCCCGCCTGGCCACGGCCGACGTCCGCGCGGAGGGGGAGCGCGTCAGGGTCGCCGTGACCGGGGAACTCGACCTGAGCGCTGACGGGCGGATCGGCGACGACCTGTGCGCGACGCTGCGGGACTCCGCCCAGGGCATCGACCTCGACCTGGGCGCCGTACGGTTCGTGGACTGCTCCGGCCTCAACGCCCTGCTCGGCCTGCGCCGGCAGGCCCTCGAACAGGGCAAGACGGTCGTCATCCGCTCCAGCAGTCCGGTCGTCGACCGCCTGCTCCAGCTGACGGGCGCGGACGGCCTCTTCGACTGACCCGCCCGCCCGAACCGCCCCCACCCTGCGCCGTGAAACGCCCCCGCTCCGCCCGGTGAGACGCCGACCCGCCCCGGCCGGCACCGGCGCGGCCGGTCCGGAGGGCGGGTCGGGGTGACGTGACGCGTTCGGGCCTCAGGCCGCGAGCTCGGCGCCTTCCGCCGCGAGGGCGGGCTGCCCGGACCCGAGCGCCTGCGAGGCCAGCATGGCGTCCGCGGCGGCCAGGGCGTCCTCGACGCACGTGGTGCCGGTGGCGACGCACAGGGTGTAGACCACGTCGTCCAAGCGGTGCTGGAGTCCCTTCTCACCGCGGCTCTGAGCGATGCGCAGGTCCGCGTAGCGGGCGAGCAGGGTACGCAGGTACTGAGGAGCAGGTGTGAGCACGGGCAGCCCTTCATCGATGGCCAGTGTCGCCCGCCTACCCCGAGTTCACACGACCATGCCGGATTCCCCGCCGGAACCTCACGGAAGGGCGTACCGGCTCCCCTCCGGGCCGGCGGCCGGGCAGGGCGGACCTCACGCCGCCGGGACCCGGGCGCTCGTACGGGCGAGGGACTCGAAGCGGTGGAAGGCCACCTCCTGGCGCCACTGAACCGCCGCCTTGGGGCTCGCGGCGAGCAGGGCCCGGCACGCGTCCGCCGGCTGCGCCCCGCCCGGCCGCGAGGCGCCGCAGGCGGGGACGCGGTGGTAGCCGTCACGAGTGGGATTGCCGCGCCAGAGGCTCCGGCCGGGGAGGAAGGCGTACTCCAGGGAGGCGCGCGCCAGGTCCTTCAGCTCCGGGTACGACAGGCCGTACGTCTCGGCGGCGTACTGGTACTCGCGGCTGATGTCGGTGCGGCTGACGCCCGGGTCGTCGGTGGCGAGGACGACGGGCACGCCGAAGCGCCGGTACGTCGCGAAGGGGTGGTCCGCCCCGCGCACGCCGAGAATCTGGGCGTTGCTGGTGAAGGGGATCTCGACGGCGACCTCCCGCGCGGCCATCGTCCGGGCGGTGTCCCGCCAGTCGTCCTCGTGGCGGAGGTCGACGCCGTGGCCGACGCGTTCGGCGCGGGCCACGGTGACGGCCTGCCGGATGTGTGAGCGCAGGTGCCGGGGGTCGACCAGGCCCGGCCACAGCTCGCCGGCGTGCAGGGTGAGGTGCGCGCCCGGGTAGGCGCCGCGCAGGTGGGCGAGCATCCGCAGATGGAGGTCGTGGTCGCGCAGGGCGACGTCCCCGTCCTCGGGTTGGACGAGGTTGACCGCGACGAAACGCGGATCGCTCTCCGCCAGGCGCATCCCCAGGGCCATCTGGGTGAAGACCAGAGCGGGCGGGCCGCCCCTCAGGACGTGTGCGATCCAGCGGACCGGCAGACGGCAGCCCGGTGCGGGCCGGCGTGTCGCGCAGCGGGCCTCCGCGCGGAACTCGGCGTCGGCCTCGTCGGCTTCCGCGCGCGCCGCGGCGACCAGCGCGTCCAGCCCGCCGCCCGCCAGGAGCCGGCGGTGCGTCCGCGCGGGGTCGCCGTCCCAGCCGGTGCGGGCGGCGAGTTCCTCCGCGCCCTCGGGAACGGGGGTGACCATCGTCTCCAGCGCGAACTGGTTCTGCGCGACGACCTCGTCCGCGACCTGGGCGAGCTGCTTGCCGCGGTGGCGCCGGACGACCTCGGCGAACTTCCCGAACGTGGCGAAGAAGTGCCCGTGGCCGTCGCCGCCCGGCGGGAAGTCCTGCATCGACCAGGCCCGTACGACCGCGTCACGGAAGGCGCTGTCGTGGCGCGCGTCGGACGCGGGCCGGGTGCCGGGGCCGCAGGGCGGGGGGAGGGCCGTCATCGTGGTGTCGACGCACAGCCCGTCCTCGGCCGCCAGGCGCAGCAGGTACTCGGTACGGACCGCCCCGGCGAGGTGGTGGTGCAGGTCGGCGCCCTTGGGGAGGCGGCGGAAGAAGTCGCGCAGGAGCGACGGCTCGTCGCGGACGGCGACCAGGTACCGGAGCGTCCCCGCCTCCCCGGGCGTCAACGGCCGTACGTGCGCCGGGCGCTGGAGCGGGGGCGGCGCGGCGGCGCCGACGCCCGGCGGCGACAGGGGGAGCAGGGCGACGGCGCCGAGCGTGGCGGCGAGCAGGGTGCGGGCCCGGATCCGCACGCGCGCCCGCAGGCGTGCCGGGGTCCGTGCCCAGGGCCGCGCCGCCGGGTCCGGGGAGTGGGGCTGCGTGTCGGTCACCCCGGCAGGATCGCCACGCACGGGCGGGCGGCGGCGCCCCCACGGCGGCGGACGGGGACGGTCCACCCTCCCGGGTGACCCGCCCGCCGCCGGGGGCGGGGCCGCCGGGAGGCGCTAACCGGTCGGGGTGAAGCAGGCCGTGATGGTCTTGCCGTCCTTCTGCGGGTGCGTGTGCCAGTGGTCGGACAGGGCGTCGACGAGGGCGAGGCCGCGGCCGCCCGGGGAAGTGGTGTCCGGGGTGCGCGGAGCGGGCAGTCGGTCCCCCGCGTCGTGGACGCTGACGTGCAGGCAGCGGTTGTCCCAGGTGAGCACCACCTGCGCCGAGCTGTGCGCGTGGACGTGGGCGTTGGTGATGAGTTCCGACACGGCGAGCAACACGTCGTCGACCGTCTCCGGCGCCCGCTCCGTCCACCCCAGCGACGCGAGGTGCTCGCGCGCCCACTGCCTCCCCGCGCGCACGCCTCCGGAGATGGGGAACGAACGGGCCCAGCCCACAGCCTTCATCGAAGAGTCGGTCATCGCTTCTCCTTCACCGTCGTGATGTCGCCCACATCGACGCGTCTACCCGCCCACCTCCGATGCACCGGTCCCGGCGCGACCGTCCGCACGCGGGCGCGAACTCCGCCCGACGAGTCGCGGCCGTCGGACCGCCCGGAGCCGACCGGGAGCACGACCCGCGCCCGGCGCGCCAGGGTGGACCGCTGGTGAGGGGCGGCAACGTCGACGTCGACGGCGGTGCCGGAGCGCCGACGACGAGCCGGACGCCTGGCCGGGCCGTGGTGTGGAGCCCCGCCCCGGGCGGGACGGTGTGGCGGCGGGGCCTCGGCAGCCGGCCGCCCCCCGGCCCGGGCGACCGCCCGGCGGCCCGTCAGGCGCCCATGACCTCCGGCCGGTCGGCGAGTTCCCGGAAGAGCTCGCGCGGATCCGCCACCAGCCTGCGCGCGCCCAGGTCCATCAGCCCGCCGACGCCGGTCACCTCGGCGGCCACGGTGCCGTCGGCCTTCCGGACCGTCTGCTCGACGCGGAAGGTCCTGCCCTCACCCCACACGAAGGCACAGGAAACCCGCACTTCGTCCCCCGCGCGCAGCTCGCGCAGGTAGCGCACGGTCACTTCGAGAGCCATCGGACCGAGGCCCCTGCCCAGCAGGTCGGCCTGCCGGATGCCCGCCTCCTGGAGCAGCGACCAGCGGGCGTGTTCCGCGTACTGCAGGTAGACGGACTGGTTCAGGTGCCCCTGGGTGTCGGTCTCGTAGCCGCGCACGACGACGGGCACCGAAAACGGCTCTGTCACGGCGTTCCTCTCCTACGGTCTCGTCCCCGACGACGTTCAGGCCCGCCCCTGCGTCGGCCCGCCCCTGCGCCGGCCGGTCCGTGCGCCGGCCCGCCCGCGCGACGTGTCGTCGGCGTGACGGGCCGGCGTACGGAGGGGCCGTCGCCCGGCTCCCTGCCCCGTCCGGGACCCGCCACACCCCTCCGGTGCGCCCGGGGCCGGGACGCCGGTGTCAGGAGTCCTTCAGCGGGTCGTGTCCCCAGTTCATGAGCGAGTGGCGCCACCTGGTGTCCGTGACGTCACCCGAGGGGCGCTGGGCGAGGTGCCGCCTGATGTAGCCGACGACCTTGCGCATGTGGGCGACATCGTCGTCGTCCAGCGCGGAAGGGGAGGTGCGCAGCAGCCGCACGATGCGGCGGCCGGAGGCGTGGCCGGTGCTCTCCCCGCCGTCCTCGTGCTGCCCCGCGGCCTTGGACTCGTCCCGCTCCAGCCAGTCCTCCAACTGTTCGGGGGAGAGGTTGACGAGCCTCCCGAACTCGGCGATCTTCTCGTCGCGGTCGTCCCGGTCGCTCATCCGCGTGTCCCCTTCGTCGTGGCGGGCGCGCCGCCGGGCGGCCCCGTCGCCCCCGGGCGGCGGGTCCCCGCGATCGTTCCTCCGCCCGGGGGCGGGTACGGCCTGCGGCGGTCGCGTTCATCCCTCCGGGTGGCGCCCGCCTGGGCCACCCGGACGCCCGGGACTGCGGACCGGCCCGTCCGCCGGCGTCCGTCATGCCCGGCGCGGTCGGGGGTATACGGGCGTCTCCGGAGAGAGCGAAGCCCGTGGTTCCCACGCGGGAGCGGCGGCGAGCGAAAGGCGAGACACCACCATGTCGCAGGTCGAGGAATCCGTCACCGTCAACGTCCCGGTCCGTACCGCGTACAACCAGTGGACCCAGTTCGAGACGTTCCCCCAGTTCATGGAGGGCGTGGAGCGCGTCGAGCAGCGCTCCGACACGCTCACCCACTGGACGACCAACGTCAACGGCGTGGAGAGGACCTTCGACGCCAAGATCACCGAGCAGATCCCGGACGAGCGCGTCGCGTGGACGACGGTGGACGGGGAGGCCCGGCAGGCCGGGGTCGTCACCTTCCACCGCATCGACGACACCACCACCAAGGTCATGCTCCAGATGGACTTCGACCCCAGCGGCGTGGCGGAGACGGTCGGCGACAAGCTCGGCTTCGTGAAGCGGCAGGTCACCGGCGACCTGGAGCGCTTCCGGTCCTTCATCGAGGGGCGGGGCTCCGAGACGGGTGCCTGGCGCGGCGGGGTGTGACCCGGGCGCGGCGTAGGACGCCAAGGGCGCGGCGGCGAACCCGGACCGGCTCCCGGTCCGGGGCCTGCTCCGTGCCGCGGCCGGGGCCTGCTCCGTGCCGGGGCAGGGTGGCGAGCCGGGCGCCGCGTCCACGGCCGGGAGCCCCCGGGGCCCGGTCGGGAGCCGGCCCGTCCGACAGCCGTCTCCCTCCCGCAATGGCCGGAAACGTCCCTTACCGGCACAAGACCGGACTGTCACCATCGTCATGGGTCGAGCCGGTGCCGTACGGCGGCACCACGCCGCCCGCCGCCGGGGACCGCGCGCACGGTGCGCCGTGCGCGACCGGCCGGGCGGAGCCGACGTGTCCGTCCTGCCGGAGGAGAACAGAACATGCACAAGCACCTCGCCCTGGGCACGCTCTCCGCGGCCGTGCTGGTCGCCGGACTGGTGATCGCGCCGACCGCGCAGGCCCAGCCGACCGGGGCCGAGTCCTGCTACGGAAGCGCGAAGTCCTACTCCAAGCCCTCGGGCAACCGCTGGTACCCGAACAACGGCTCCAGCACCCTGACCACCACCGCCAACTGCAGCGACATCAACATCAAGCCGAAGACCACCACCAAGATCGCGGTCTGCTTCCGTCCGTCCTCCGGGGGGAGCCAGTGCCAGCCGTCCTTCAAGACGGCGAAGGCCGGCGTGTGGACGGTCGTCGCGACCGATGTCAAGGACGGCACCCGCTTCATCTTCGACTTCGGCTCCACGGCGGCCAACTCCGGCGTGTGGGCGGGCTGACCGGGCGTTCCTTCCCCTCGACCGCGCCGGCTCGCCCCCTCACGGGCGGGCCGGAGCGGCGTGTCCCGTCTGCAGGGTGGCGAGCAGGCGGGCCGCGGCGGCGTCCACCGGTGACCGGGTGTTGGCGAGGGCGACGACGGCCGTCCGCCGGTCCGGGTCGAAGCCCACGAATGAGGAGAAGCCCCCGGTGCCGCCGTTGTGCCAGATCTGCGGACGGCCGCCCTGCCGCGGGTCCGGGCGGTGGCCCACCCACCCCAGGTGGGCCCACGAGGAGGGGCCCGTCGGGTGCCTCGTCTCCCGGCTGAGACGTACGGCTTCGGCGAGTGGTCCCGAGGCGTCCCACTGGGCGAGGACGAAGGTCACCAGGTCGCTCGCCGTCGACCGCAGCGCGCCCGCCCCCGCCAGGTCGGCGAGGTGCCACGGCCGGGTGGGCCGCCCGTCGCCGTCGTGCCCCCGGGCCAGCCGGTCCGCGCGGTCCGCGCCGACGGTCACCACGGTGTCCGCCAGCCCGAGCGGCGCACAGACCTCCCGCCGCACGAGCGACGGGTAGTCGGTCCCGGCGCGGCGGGCGAGCGCCAGCCCGAGCAGTCCGGCGCCGAGGTTGGAGTACTGGAACCGCGCTCCGGGCCGGGCGTCGAGCCGGGTCCTGGCCAGGCCGCGCAGCAGGACGCGGGCGGTGCAGCGGGCGTACGGATCGGGGGCGTTCGGGCGGAGCCGGGTCCGCAGGAGCATGCCCTTCGGCAGCCGCGGCAGTCCGGAGGTGTGCGTCGCGAGATGCCGCAGCGTGATCTCCGCTCCCTCGCGCGACGGTACGACCGTCCCTTCGGGCAGAAGCCCCGCCAACGGCTCGTCGAGGTCCACGGTGCCCGCCACCGCGAGCCGGGCCAGGCACAGCGCTGTGAAGACCTTCGTCACGGAGCCGATCTCGAACAGGGTGTCCGCGCCCGGCACGTCCGGCCGGTCGGATGCGACGCGTCCGGCGCCCCTGATCTCCGCGCGGCCGTCCACCACCGCGGCCACCACCGCGCCGACGCCGTCCTCGGCCAGCTGTTCGGCGGTCTGCCGGGCGAGTACACCAGGGTCCTGTGTCATGGCCCCAGCATCACGCTCCGACACCCACCACCTGATCGGCCACAGTGATGATCTTCACTGTCGGGCGCTCCTGCCTGAGGGGCACGGCACACCCCGCCACCCGGGGGCCCCTGCCGGACAGGACCTGGGGGGTGTCTCGCCGATCATGCCGGGCTCCCGACGTCTCGCTGATCCGGCCTGATCGACGAGACAACCCCTAGCGCAGGTCGCGGCGCATCAGGACCCGGGGATGGCCGGCCAGTACCGAGGTGGTGTCGGCGGCGTGGACGAACCCGGCGCGCTCGAAGTTCGCGCGGAGCCCCGGGTACGCCATCGTCAGGTCCACCCGGGCGCCGCCGTTGTCGAGCGGGTACGCCTCGACCGCCGGCGCGCCCTGGGCGCGGGCGAAGCCGACCGCGCCGGCGATGAGGGCGTGGGAGATCCCGCGCTTGCGGTGCCCCGGGCGGACGCGGATGCACCACAGGGACCAGACCGGCAGGTCGTCCACGTGCGGGATCCTGCGGCTGCGCGCGAAGGACGTGGCGGAGCGCGGCGCCACGGCGGCCCAGCCGACCGGCTCGTCGCCGTCGTAGGCGATCACGCCCGGCGGGGGCCCGGTGCGGCACAGCTCGGCGACGTACGCGCCGCGGGCCGGGCCGCGCAGCTCGTTGTTGACCTTGGAGGGGACGCGGTAGCTCAGGCACCAGCAGACGTCGGCGTCGGGCGACTTGGGCCCCACCAGGGTCCGGACGTCCTCGAACACGGTGGCCGGACGCACGTCGATGGTCATGGCAACACGATGCCACGGTCGCGGCGGCGGCGCGCACCGGCCGCACGGCCGGCGGCGACGCGCCCGCCGCGCCCCGTACCGGCCGGGTGGCGCGACCGGCGCCGACGGGGCGTCAGACGCAGCGCCCGCTGAGCCATGCGGTGAAGTCCTCCGTCCACGACGTCGCCATCCGCACCGACGTGACCTCGGATCCGCGCAGCGCCAACTCCTGCTCCCAGGACGCGTGGTTGCCCGAGGCCGGCGGGGGCGGTTCCTCCCAGCCGATCGCGTCGACCCAGTACGGGTAGCCGGTGAGCGAGGTGGCGAGACCGGCCTCGAGGACGCGCCGTTCGAGTTCGGGCTTGAGCGTCGCGTCATGCGTGTAGATCATGATCTGCTGCGAGGTGACCCGCTCCTCCAGGGGCTCGATGACCTGCGACCAGCCCGCCTCGCGGATCGCCGGGTCGCTGTGGAGCAGTGACTGCCTCGCCTCGCCCTTCAGTTCCACCAGCGGGATCATCCCCTGGGTGGCGGCGGCGTCGAGCCACTCGCGGAAGGTGTAGACCGTCTCCCCGGCGTAAGGCCCGCGCGTGATCGTACGGCCCTTGAGCTGGTCGGCCCCGGACGCCCACGACAGTTCCGTGATGGCCTTGCGGGTGCCGGTCAGTCCGTTGGTCGTGGTGTTGTGCCACATCACGCCCGTGGCGCCGTCCTTGGTGAGCTGGAGGTCGGCCTCCACGCCGCTCGCGCCCCAGCTCTTCTGCTGCGCCAGGCCCCTCGGGTGGTTGGGCTGGCGGATCTGATCCCGCTCCCAGGGGTTCGCCCCGGTGGGGTAACCGCCGTGCCCGAACACCGTCGGGCAGAGGGGGAGCGAGGCCGCCTCGGCAGGGCCCACCTGCGCGGTGCCGGTCAGCAGCGCCGCCGTGACGGCGGCCACCCCCCATGTCGTCGGTCTCATCCTTCTCCTCATCTCGTACCTGTCCCGGCGCGCGGGACGCGCCCGTCTCCGCCGCCGGCCGTGACGGGGGCCGGGGCGCCACCCCGCGGCCGGCGCGCGCGGGCGGGCGCGGGCGGGAGGTGCCGCCGCAGCATACGAGGAGAACGCGCGTGTCCCGTGCCCATGCGCGCGGCACTTGCCGTCGGGTCCGCCGATGGGACCCGGGTGGGCGGTCGCTTCACCCGACGGGGCGTCAGCTACCGGGGGGTGTCCGGAGGGTCGGAGGTGACGGCGGTGTTGTAGCGGACGAGATACGCGGCGAAGCGGGCGAGGTCCTCGGCGGACCAGTCCCGGAGCCGCTCCTCGTAGGCGGCGAGCCGGCTCGCCTGCGTGGCGGCGAGGACGCGCCGCCCCTCGTCGGTGGGGTGCAGCACCTGCACGCGGTGGTCGTCCGGCTCCGTGCGCCGCTCCACCAGGCCGAGCCGCTCCAGGCCGGCGAGTTGGCGGCTCACCGTGGACTTGTCCAGCAGGTAGTGGGCCGCCAGGTCGGTGGCGCTGCACCCCAGCCGGTCGTGGATGTGGGCGAGCAGCGTGTAGGAGACGAGCGGCAGGTCGGGGTGGAGCCGCGCCGCCGCGGACCGGGCTCGCCGGGCGAAGGCCGTCAGCTCCCGCTGGATGACGTCCACGGACGTCTCGCGCGCGTCGTCGCCCATCGTGCACCGCACCCCTCGTCGCCCGCGCACGCCGTCGGTCGACGCGCGTCCGGTTCGGTTGTATAGTACAACGAGATTAGTTGTAAAAGCCAACCATGGAGGTCCAGTGTCCGCAGGACCGACTCCCCGGGGGGCGCTGCGCCACGTCCTCGGGCACCTGCTCACCCCGCTCCTGATGTGCGTCGGCATGGGACTCGCCTACCTCGGCGCCTTCCACGCCCCCGCCCCCGACCACCTGCGCGTCGACATCGTCGGCTCCGGCCCCTCCGCCCGGGTACTCGCCCAGACACTCCAGGACCGGGGTGCCGGAGCCCTCGACGTCCGCACCGTCGCCGACCGCGGCGACGCCGTGACCGCCCTGCGCGAGCAGTCCTCGTTCGGCGCCTACCTCCCCGGCGCCCACCCCGAACTGCTCGTCGCCGGCGCCTCGTCCGACACCACCGCCCTGGCCGTCGAGAAGGTCTTCACCAAGGTGGCCGCCGCGCAGGACGCGCCCCTCAAGGTCACGGACGTCGCGCCCCTCTCCGACGGCGACCCCACCGGCCAGGGCGTCTTCTTCCTCCTCGTCGCGCTCAGCATCGGCTCCTACGCCTCCGTCGCCGTCATCGGCGGCGCCGGAGCCGTCCTGCCGATGCGCGTCCGGGCCCTCCTCGCAGCGGGCATGTCGCTCGTCGTCAGCCTCGTCGGCACCCTCTTCGCCGGGCCCGTCTTCCACCTCGTCGACCGGGGGCTGGCCGGTCTGTGGGCGATGGCCTGGCTGTACAGCGCCGGCATCCTCCTCATCGGCGTCGGCCTGCACACCTACCTCAAGCGGTGGACGACCCTCGGCGTCATGGTGCTGTTCGTCATGCTCAACTTCACCAGCTCCGGCGGCATCTACCGGCCCGAACTCCAGCCGGGCTTCTTCGCCTCGCTGCACGCCTTCTGGAACGGCGCCGGCTTCGTCGAGGGCGCCCGCGCACACGTCTACTTCGACGGCCGCGCCCTCGGGGGGCACCTCCTCGTCCTGGCGCTGTGGCTGCTCGCCGGCGTCGCCCTGACGGCCGTCGCGGGCGTCACCGAGGCGCGCCGAGCCCGCGCCGCCGCGACCCCCGCGCCCCGCCACGCCGCCCGGCCCGCGGAGCCGCAGGGAGCCGGTCAGGCAGGGCCGGAGGAGCGGAAGGCGGAGGCCGAGGAGGAGATGGAGGAGGCGGTCGGCGTCTGACCAGCCCCCTCACCACCCCACCGCCCCGCCGTCCGTCCCGCCGCCCGATCCGCGGCCCGTCGCGCCGCTCCCGTACCGACCGGGTCGGTTCCCGTCGACCGGGCCGGCCGCCTCAGGGGCCACGGGCCGGCCGCCTCCCGGGCCACGGGCCGGCCGCCTCCGGGGCCGACCGGACAGGACCGGGTCGGCTCGGTCGTCCCACGGGCCGCCGCCCGGTCTTGATCGGGACCGGAGCGGCGCATACCGTCGACCCGGTGGAACCGACACACCGGCCCGCCGCCCGGATCATCTGCCTGGACTCCGCCCACCGCCTCCTGCTGCTGCGCTGGCGCGACCCGCTCGACGGCACGTACCTGTGGGAGCCGCCCGGCGGGCGGCGTCGAGCCCGGCGAGACGCCGCTCTCGGCGGCACGGCGCGAACTGGCGGAGGAGACCGGACTCGATCCGGCGGCCGTGCTCGACCGCTCCGTCCCCGTCCACCGGGACCTGTGGTGGAACGGCGGGCGGCACGTCGGGACGGAGGACTTCTTCCTCGCCCGCTTCCCCGACGAGCGGCCGCCGCTCGCCCGGACCGGCCTGCTCCCCGACGAGCTCGCGAGCCTCGACACCCATGCCTGGCTCGCGTGGCCGGACCTGGGCGCGCTGACCGACCCGGTGGAACCGCCGCAGCTGCGCGCCGTGCTCGACGCCCTCGCGCCGGACGGGCCGTGGAGCCGCGACGCCGCGGCTTGACCGACAGCGTCGCGCCGCGGCGCCGGGCGCGCGGGCGTGCGACGGTCGTCGGCTCAGTAGGCGACGGAGATCCGGGTGCCCCGGTGCGCGCCCCGCTCGATCTCGTCGACGAAGGCGACCGCGTAGTCCTCGGCGCTGATGGCGCTGCCGCCCTCGGCGTCGGTCAGCAACGCGTCCCCGCCGACGCGGAACACGCCCGTCCGCTCCCCGGGGGCGATCAGCGCGGCCGGCGACACGTACGTCCACTCCGGGTCGGTCACGTCGCGCAGGGCGGCCAGCAGGTCGGCGTGGGCCCGCGCCTCGGCCTCGTACTCCGCGGGGAAGTCCGGCGTGTCCACCAGGGCCGTCCCCGGCCGGACGAGCAGCGAGCCGGCGCCGCCGACGATCACCACCCGACGCACGCCGCCCCGCCGCACGCCGTCGAGGAACGCGTCGTACAGCGCGGCGAACGGGGCCCGCGGGTCGCTCCCGTCGCGCACGGGGGCGAGCGCCGACGCCACGACGTCCACCCCCGCGACGGCGGCGGCGACCGCCTCGGCGGAGCGGGCGTCCGCGGCGACGGCCGTCACCCCCGGGGCCTCCACGGGCGACCCGCCCGAGCGGGACACCGCCACGACGTCGTGGCCGCGCCGTACCGCCTCGGCGGCCATGCGGCTCCCGACCATTCCGGTGGCACCGAAGAGCGCGATCTTCATCGACTGTTCCTTTCCTGGGAGTGACGGGGGACCCGTCCGGCACGGTGGCCGAGCTCTCCCCGCCGGTTCGTCCGCGCGGGGGTGCGAGCGCCCCGCCGGATGGTGCCCTTATCGGACTCCACCCGGCGCGGGGCTCCTCGACCTCCTTCAACGTACGAGGTCAGCGGCCCCGCCACCGGGTAGGTTGGCGACCGATGACGGTCAAAAAGCGACAGGCGCCGGGCGAGGGCAGGGGCAGGGGCGGAGAGCGGATCAGGGAGGTCCCCTTCGTTGCGCCGGCCGGCGTGCCGGCCGGCGTGGAGGTGGGGTCGCTCGCCGCGCTCGCCGCCCGGCTGCCGCGGCGGAGCCTGGAGACGCCGCAGCGCCCCGCCTTCCACCACCTGCTGGCCCCGTCCGCCGGCGTCCTGCACCACACGGTGGACTTCGTGCACCACACCGTCCGACCCGGCTCGTGGCTGTGGGTACGGCCCGGCCAGGTGCAGCAGTGGCACGACATGACGGGGGTCGACGGGATCGCGGTGTTCTTCGAGACGGACTTCCTCGA
The DNA here is from genome assembly GCF_020873895.1 of Streptomyces sp. DH12. Taxonomy (GTDB): domain Bacteria; phylum Actinomycetota; class Actinomycetes; order Streptomycetales; family Streptomycetaceae; genus Streptomyces. The sequence goes on from NZ_JAHWGT010000001.1 coordinate 212,833, forward strand.
CGCCGCCACCGCCGGCGCGGCGCACCTGGACGATCCGTACGCGGCGGCGGTCGGCACGCCCGCCGCCCGGGACGCGCCGGCGCTGCGGTTGGCCGCCGAGCACCTGCGCCACGAGTTCGACGCCCTGGGGAGGATGCCGCTGGAGCCGCACACCGCCGCGCTGCGCCACCTCCTCGCCGTCCTCGTCCTGCGCCTGTCCCACCTGGCACGGCCCGTCACGGGCCCGGGCGCGGAGCCCGACGAGACGTTCCTGCGGTTCCGGGACGCGGCCGAGCGGGACTTCACGCGCACCCGGCGGGTGGAGGAGTACGCGCGGGCGCTCGGCTACTCGCCCCGCACCCTCACCCGGGCCGCGTACGCCGCCGCCGGGGTGGGCGCGAAGGAGTTCGTCGACCGGCGGGTGGTGCTGGAGGCCAAGCGGGTCCTCGCCCACAGCGACGCCTCCGTCGCGCGGATCGCCGCCGGGCTCGGCTTCTCCAGCGCCACCAACTTCGGCAAGTTCTTCCAGCACCGCACCGGGCACACCCCGCTCGGCTTCCGCTCCGCCGTACGGGGCCGGCCCGCGGCGGAGTCCAGGGCGGAGCCTTGAGCGGCGGCCAGGGCGGACAGGGGCCCGGAGGCAGGCCGGCGGAGAGGGACGGGGAGAGCGCCGGAGGTGACGGGGGCGGCGGGGGAGCGGGGGACTGAGAGGGAGAAGGGGCCGGGGAGATGACGGAGGCGGGCGGGGCTCGACCGGACGGATCGGGGCAGGCTGAGGGAGTCGACCCGCCGCCCCCAGGGAGGGCCCGTGACCGCGTACCCCCGATTGCTGCACACCGTCCTCGACACGACCAGGCCCCGCGAGCTGGCCGAGTTCTACCGGCGCCTGCTCGGGCTGACGTACCGCCCCGGCGACGAACCGCCGGCCGACGGCGCGCCCGACGAGCCCGACTGGCTCGTGCTGCGCACCTCCGACGGGGTGAACCTACTCGCCTTCCAGCAGGTCGAGCGCCTGCCACGGACGACGTGGCCCGCGCACGACGTCCCGATGCAGGCGCACCTCGACCTCACCGTCCCGGACACGGCCGAGCTGACCGAGCAGCGCCGACGGGCCCGGGAACTGGGCGCCGAGCTGCTGCTGGACCGGTACGACGACCCGGAGGAGCCGCTGTACGTCTTCGCGGACCCGTCGGGGCACCCGTTCTGCATCTTCGTGAGCGCGCCGTCCTGAGCCGGCCCGCCCGGGCGCGCGCACGGCGCCCGGGCGGGCCGGCTCAGGACCACAACTCGTCGCTGTCGCACACCCGCGCCCCCATGTTGCGCTCCATCATGCGCAGGGCGGCGTCGGCGAGGTCCGCGTGGATGTGGGCGACGGCGTCGCGGGGAACGACCACGTCGAAGTGCCGGATGTGCGCGTCGAGGGAGGAGTACAGCACGCACTGCTCCGTGACCTGCCCGCACAGCACGAGCCGTTCGATGCCCTGCTGGTGCAGCAGGTACGTCAGCGGGGTCTCGAAGAAGACGGAGTGGCGCGCCTTCACGACGAAGAGCGACGAGTCGTCGGGCCGCAGGGGCTCGACGAGGTCCGCGTGCGGCCCCGCCAGGGCGGTGTCCAGGAGTTCGCCGTGGTGCGAGCGCCACTGGCCGAAGTTGTCGTTGACGTAGATGACCGGGACGTCCCGCTCGCGGGCCCGCCGCAGCAGCTCCGCGACGACCGGCACCACGGCCCGGGCGGAGGGGAGCAGCTGGTCGGCGTCCTTGTGGTCGTACGTGTTGATCATGTCGATCACGATCAGTGCGGTCTTGGCCATGTCGCTCAGGCTGCCACCGCACGGCGCTCGCCCGGGTCGACCGGGCCGCGCCGCCCGACGTGCCGCGCTTCCCGGGTCATCGGGCGGCCTCCGCGACGGTACGGGGCTCCTCGCCGGTCAGCTCCACGACGCGCGACAGGGGCACCCCGGCGGCCAGCGCCCGGCCGAGCAGGGCGTCCCGGCCGTCGGTGCACTCCCGGTAGGCGAGGAGCTGCTCCTCCAGGCGGCTGAGGGACTCGGGGGCGTTGTCGTGCCGCAGTCGGCTCAGCTCGTCGTCGCCCAGCGGGACCGGCAGCCGTTCCGCCCCCTCGGGGATGGCCGCCGTCTCCTCCGGCGGCACCAGGCGCAGCCGCGGGGACGTCACCGTGACACCGTGCGCGTCGAGCCATGCCCGCACGGCGGGGGTCTCCAGGCAGGCGAGGTCGCCGACGGAGGCCGGCGGAACGCCGAGCGGCGTCGCGGTCTCGTCCAGCAGGAACAGGTAGGCGTCGTCGGTCACCTGCGGCTCCTTCGGTCAGTGGTGCGGTGGTCGCGGTCCTCCTACCCCGCTGCGGCCGGATCATCGTCACGGGAGGCGCCGCGTCACCCGGGTGGTGCCGCGCCCTCCCCCAGCACGGCCCCGCTCCCCGTCGCCGCACCGGCGCGGGCGGTGTCGCGGCGGGGTGGAGCCGGTCCCGGCCCCGGCCCGACCGGACCCGCACGCCGGCCGCGTGGGACCGGACCCGCACGCCGGCCCTCGGCCCCCGGACCCGCACGCCGCCCCGTTGCGCCGCGCCCGCGTCGCCACGTCGGCCGGGTGCGGGCGCGGGAGCGGGATTCATGATTCGTACCTGCGTGCCATCGGCCTTCGGCGGGCATTCGTGAGCGGTGACCTCGGTTGACTTCCTCTTCACCCTGCTCGGAGCGGGCGCGCTCGCGGCGGCGGTCGTCCCGCGGCTGGTCGCCGGCCGCCCGCTGTCCATGCCCCTGGTGTTCCTGCTGTGCGGGTTCGCCGTCCAGCTGCTGCCGCTGCCCGTGCCGCAGATCGACCCGGTGCGGGACCGCGCCCTGATCGAGCACGTCACGGAAGTGTGCGTGATCATCTCCCTGATGGGCGCGGGGCTCGCTCTGAACCGCCCCTTCGGCCGCCGTACGTGGCGCACCACCTGGCGGCTGCTCGGCATCACCATGCCCCTGACGATCGCCGTGACCGCCGTGGCCGCCTGGGCGCTGCTCGGCTGGCAGCCGGCTGCCGCGCTGCTCGTGGCGGCCGTCCTCGCGCCGACCGACCCCGTCCTCGCGTCCGAGGTGCGGGTCGGCGCGCCGACCGAGTCCGAGCACGACGAGGACGAGGTGCGGTTCGCGCTGACGAGCGAGGCCGGTCTCAACGACGGCCTCGCCTTCCCCGTCGTCATGGCGGCCGTCGCTATGGCCACCGCCGGGGCGACGCCGCTGGGCGACTGGTTCGGGCGGTGGCTCCTCGTCGACGTGGCCTACAAGTGCGCGGTCGGCGTGCTGGCGGGGCTCGCCGTCGGCAAGCTGCTGGGCTGGATGTTCTTCCACGCCTCCCGCCGGGTGATGCGGCTGTCCGAGCACCGGGAGGGCTTCGTCGCCCTGGGGGCCACCTTCTTCGCCTACGGGGTCACCGAACTCGCCCACGGCTACGGTTTCCTCGCGGTGTTCGTCACCGCCTGCCGCGTCCGCGCGGCCGAACGCGCGCACGGCTACCACACGGTGCTGCACGACTTCGTCGAGCAGATCGAGCGGCTCCTCACCGCGGCCCTCCTCTTCCTGCTCGGCGCCTTCGTCGCGCAGGGCGCCCTCACTGCCCTGACCTGGCAGGGGGCGGTCGTCGGCCTCCTCCTGCTGTGCGTCGTGCGCCCCCTCACCGCTTGGACCGCCCAGCTGGGCAGCCCCGCCGGACCACGCGAACGCGTCGTGACGGCGTTCTTCGGCGTCCGCGGCATCGGCTCGCTGTTCTACCTGGCGTACGCGCTCGGCCACTCCGACTTCGGGGTGCCGGCCGACGCGCTGTGGGCCCTGGTGAGCGTGACGGTACTGGCCTCGGTGGTCCTGCACGGGGTGACCGCCACACCGGTGATCAGCCGGCTGGACCGTCTGCGCCTGCTCCAGGCCCGGAAGAAGGCGCGTGGGCCCGGCGGACCGGACGACGGGGACGTGGCCCGCGAACGTTTGTGACCGAGGGTGGACCACAGCGTGGAGAAACGTTCCGCCGGAACGGGTTCACGGGCGTAGGAGCGGGAAGTCGACGCCGGCCCAGAGGTCCCGGAGGGTGACGGGCCCCTCGTCGGCCGGGGTGTCGTCGGTGGTCCAGACGCGGGCGCGGGCGGGCGACCCGTCGACCGGCGCCCAGCCCGGGTCGCCGGTGGCGGCGAAGTCGGCCCAGGCGCGCACCATGCGTCCCGCCAGGTCGCGGTCGGCGTCGGTCGGCGGCCCGCCGACGAGGAACTCCAGGTGCGGGTCGCCGAGGTTGCCGAAGGCGAACGGCACGTCGGCGCAGTGCCAGGCCCGCACCGTCCGGTCCGGTGCCGCGCGCCGCCGGTCGAAGCGCGAGAGGTACGCCCTGCCGCCACCCTCGGCGTGCAGTTCGGCGAGCCGCTCGGTGAACGCCCCGAACAGCAGGTCGCCGAAGATGGCGAGGTAGAGGTCGAGGACCGGGGCGTGGGGCATCGCCGCCCGGTAGCCCGCCACCAGCCCGTCGGGGAGGCCGAAGTCCTCGGCGAACCGGGCGAGGCCCTCGTCGGAGGTGACCCGGGCGCTGCCGCCGACGGCGTCGAACAGCCAGTACTCCTCCGTGGTGTGACAGACCAGCAGGTCCACCTCGCGGGCCGCGCCGGCGGCCAGCCGCCCGAGCGGGTCGGCGGGCAGGACGTCACCGTCCAGGACGGGGGCGTAGAGCACCGGGTCGTAGTGGCGGGAGCCGGACGCCGGGTCGCGCCGGTAGTCGTCCACGACGCGGTCGGAGGCGTCGACCAGGGCCTGCGGGCTCGTGGCGGTCAGGCTCCGGGCCGTGGCGGCGCACCCGGCGGCCGCCGCGACCTCGCGGGTCGTCGCAGCGGCCATGTCCGGTGTGGCGTACGGGGAGGCGGGGCTGTGCGCGATGGCGCGGTGGAACAGGCCGCGGGCCCGGTCCATCACCATCAGGCAGACGACGGAGGTGGCGCCGGCGGACTGGCCGGCGACCGTGACGTTGCCCGGATCGCCGCCGAACGCGGCGATGTTCTCGCGTACCCAGCGCAGAGCGGCGACCTGGTCGAGCAGGCCCCGGTTGTCCGGCAGGTCGGCCCGCGCGGGGGCGGGCCCGTCGACCGGTACGTGCCCGAAGCCCTCGAAGCCGACCCGGTAGTTGAGCGTGACCACCACCAGGCCGGCCCGCGCCAGCGCCGTGCCGTCGAAGTCGGGTTGGGCCGAGGAGCCGAAGGTGTAGGCGCCGCCGTGGATCCACACCAGGACGGGCAGGCACCCGCCGGAGTGCGCAGGGGTCCAGACGTTGACGGTGAGGACGTCCTCGTCGCCGGGCTCCCACACCGGGGCACCGGGCAGACGCGCCGACTGGGGGGCCGGCGGTCCGAAGGCGGTGCAGTCCCGCACGCCCGTCCACCCCCGTGGCGGACGCGGCGCCCGGAAGCGGTCGGCGCCGAACGGCGGGGCCGCGTACGGGATCCCGAGGACGGCGACGACGTCCGTGGCGGGCCGCAGCCCCCGTACCGGGCCGCCGGCCGTCTCGAAGACGTCCATGGAGTCCACCTCTCGCTGCTGGTCGCGCCGCCGGTGACGGCGGCGGCCCCAGCCTGCCACCGCCCCGCACGACATGACCAACACCGAGATCGCTGTGATTGACTCGCCTGTGATGTCAATGGGCCTCGGAAAAGGGGGACTTGGGCCCGTCGTTCCGTGCGCCGACGTGCCGCGCGCCCCGACCGGACGCCAGTGCCCGCCGGGTCGACGGCGGTCGCACGACGCACCGGCCCCCGCGCCGCCGCCCGTTGGGGTGACGCCCCCTCTCCGTCACTGTGCGCGCCCGGCGCCTTTCGCGCATCCGTGCGCGGAAATGACCGCAGCGATCGGTGCTTAAACCTCGCTTTACAGAGATTTTAGTTGACAAGTCATTCAAAGGATGATTTGCCAGGTATGTCCTGGTGTGTTGGGCTGGATGTGCAAGGAAAAAATGCCCACTTCAAAGGAGATGGTGGGGTATGGCAAAGCTGGACAACGTGACCCGTGACCAAGTCAAGGCTGCGCTGGACGCCGAGGTCGAACAGGTACTGAACCCTGGTGAGGCCCAGGGCTTCTACCGCGACACCCGCGAATGTGCGGCACTTGCCCTGAAGGGCGGCTCCGGCAGCCTGCTGCTGTCACCGCCTGCTCCCCGTCCGAAGAAGCGCTGACGGGCGACGATATGGAGAGTCCCGGCACTCAGACGCCCCTGGCAGGCGCTGTGCAGGACCTCGCTTCCCAGGTGGTCTCCGCCCTCCGGGGCGGAGACCATCCGGCGGTGTTCGCCGGTACGGCGGCGGCCGCCACCAGCGACGAGGACCTCCTGCTCGCGGCCGTGCGCGTCCTCGGCCCCGACGCACTGCTCCCCGGCGCCCTCGGCCTGCGGCCACCACACCCCGACGACCTCGCACTCTTCGAGAAGGCGGTCATCGCCTTCCCGCCCGCCCCGGACGCGTCGCTCACGTCGCGGTGGACCCACTGGGGGATGACCCGGGCCCTGCGCGGCCAGAGCACAGCGGCCGTCGTCCCGCAGGACGACGAACCCGACACCGGGTGGGTGGACACCCTGCCCTGGCAGGCCCTCACCCACCAGCTCGCCCTCCTCGCCGGCCTGGCGGTGCCCCTGCCGGCCGCCCCCTCCTCGCCTGCGGTGTCGTCCGCGTCGGCCTCGGCGCCGACGGCGGAGAGCGCTCTGGTGCGCGCCGCCGGCCGGCGGACCGTCGACATCGCGCGCGGGTTCGTGCGCGCCGTGCGCCGGCGGGGCTGGCTGCAGGCGGCCGGAGCGGGCCGGTGGCTGTCGGTCCTCGACGACGTTCCCGACACGCTGGGCCTCGACACCGGGCTGGAGTTCGTCGCGGCCATGAGCGGTGACGACCCCCGGGTGGCCCTGCACCTCCACGCGGCGCGGCACGGCCTGGCCCGGAGCCGGGGGAGCGCCGGATGACGCCCCCGCCCCTGCCCGCGCCCCCGCCCGCGCCCGACGGCCCGCCCCGCGGCGGCACGGCCCCGAGGCGACCGACGGCCTTGACACCTCCGACGGGTCCGACGGGCCTGACACGCCCGGCGGACCCCACGGACCCGGCGGATACGACGGGGCTCACCGATCTGGACGCCGTGGCGGGGGCCGCGCTGGGCTGGCTGTCCGCCCACCGCCCCGACTTCCGCCTGGGGCAGCGGGCGCTGGAGCCCGACGCCGACCCCAACGCCTCGTGGAAGCGCGTCGGCGAACTGGCCCAGCTCTGCACCTGCGTCCGCCGCAGCACGCCCCCGGGCTCGCCGCTCCACACCGCGGCGACCGCCCTGGTGCGCCACGCCTGGCAGGAGGCCGGCGACGGCGCCCTCTTCCTCGACGTCCAGCGCCTGGAACCGAACGCCACGTACCCCCTGGAGGTGTACGCCGCGTTCGCCGCCTCGGGACTGCGGCACCCGCCGTACGAGGAGCTGGTCGGCCTGCTCGTGCGCACCCGCAGCTGGCGCACCCCGGAGCTGCTGCCCAACCGCCTCCTCGGCGTCCTCAACTCGGAGCACCGCGCCGGGTTCGCGCCGCACGGGCCGATGGACGGGCCGCTGCGCCGTACCTGGCTGGGGGCCCTCCCCGAACCCTGGCTCTTCGAGAAGACCGCCGCGTACACCCTCACGCACGTCGTGTTCCACCTGACGGACTGGGGCCACCGCCCCGACGCCGTCCCCGACGACATCGCCGCGTACCTGCTCACCTGGCTGCCGCCCTGGCTCGACACGTGCGTCGAGGCCGAGCAGTGGGACCTCTGCGGCGAACTGCTCGCCGTCGCGGCGAGCCTGCCGCGCCCACCCGCCCCGGACGCCACCGAGGAGGCGTGGGCGGCACTGGCCGCCGCGCAGGACGGGGACGGCGCCGTGCCCGAGGTCGGCCGCGGACCGCGCGGGGAGGACGTGCCGCACGTCTTCGTCAACTGCTACCACTCGACGCTGGTGACCGCCTTCGCCGCCACCCTGACCGCGGCCCGCCGCACCGGCCACCCCCACGGCGACGACCGGCACACCCTCCGGGAGGCACCGGCATGAGCGGCACCACGGGCACCACCGGCGCGGCCGGCCCTGCCGGTACCGGCGGCATGGCCGGCACGGAAGGGATCCGGCTGATCCAGGCCGTCGGCACGGGCGCGCTGGAATGGCTGCACGCCCACCGCGACGGGTTCCGCCTCGAACCGGACGTCGACCCGGAGACCGGCTTCCTCGACCGCTTCAAGCCCGTCGGGGAGCTCGCCGTCATCTGCAAGGTCCTCTTCCGGGAGGGCGTCTCCGGCTCCCGCCACGCCGCGCTCGCCCGCCAGCTCATCGACCACGCCTGGCGGGACGTCCTGGACGGGGGCCGCATGCTGGTCCGGGGGCAGCGGATCGAACCCCACTCACCCATCCCCTTCGAGGTCTACCTGCCGTTCAAGGAACTCGGATACGACCACCCCGAACTGGACCGCCTGATCCGGCTCAACCACCGCCTCGGCAGCTGGCGGGCCGCGGAGCTCCTCCCCGTCCGCCGACTGTGCCTGAGCGCCTTCGAGCGCCGCTACGGACTCACCCCGACCATGCCCGAGGACGAAGCGGCCCGCCGCACCTGGCTCGCCCACACCCCGGAGCCGTGGACGGTCGTCACCCGCACGGGGTACGACATCACCCACACCGTCTTCCACCTGACCGACTGGGGCGAGAACCCCGCCGGCCTCCCGGCCGCCCTCGCCCACTACCTGGACCTGTGGCTGCCCGCCTGGCTCGACGACTGGGCCGACCTGCAGCGCTGGGACCTGCTCGGGGAACTGCTCGTCGTGGACGCCTGCCTGCCACGACCCACGTTGGACGCCGCCGCGTGGCAGGCGTTCGCCGCGGCCCAGCAGCCCGACGGCGCCATGCCCGTCATCGGCGACATGCCCGAGGGCGGCCCGGAGGAGGTGTTCGACCTCGTCTACCACCCGACGCTGGTCGCCGCGTTCGCCTCCGTACTGGCCACCTCGCGCGCCTTCACGGCCCTGGTCGACGGGGCCCCCGCGTGACCGCGCCGACCGGCACCGACCGGGTGGCGCCGCAGGCCGCGCCGCCCCGAACGGGGGAGAGCGACGCCGAACGGCTGGACGGCGCCGTGCGCGCGGTCGACGCCCCGGACGTCGTCTTCGCCCTCTCCCGCCACGGACGGCGGACGGTCCGCTCGGGCGGCACCGGGCCCCCGCCTCCCACCCCGCGCGACCGCCTGCGCTGGGAACTGGGCTCGGCTTCCAAGCCGTACACCGGACTGCTGCTCGCACACCTCGTCCACCTCGGGGCCGTGCACGGGGGCGACCCGGCCTCGCGCCACCTGCGGCCCGACGGCGGTCCGGCGGTCGGGCCACGCGGCCCCATCACCCTCACCCACCTCGTCACCCACACCAGCGGGCTGCCGCCGCTCCCCGCCGACTTCTACCCGCAGGCCCTGCCCCGCTGGGGGAGCGACCCGTACGGCGGATACCCGCCGAGCCGGGTCGTCCGCGCCTTCCTCCGCAGCCGTCCGCGCCACGCGCCGGGCACCCGCTGGCGGTACTCGAACTTCGGTGTCGCCGTCCTCGGCCACGTGCTCGCCGCCGCCACCGGCACGCCTTGGGAGGCCCTGGTCACCGACCACGTCCTCCACCCCCTCGGCCTCGCGGGGACCGGGTTGCGGCCGGCCGGCCCCGACACCGACGCCACCGGGTACCGCAGTGACGGGACCGCCACGCCGCCGCTGCGCACCGGCGGTTTCCAGGCGGCGGGCGCCGTCCGGGCCACCCCCCACGACCTGCTCACCTTCCTCGAAGCGCACCTCGCCCCCGACGGCACCCCGCTCGCCGCCGCGCTCCACGAGGTGCGCCGGCCCGTACTGCGCCGGGGGTTCGGGCACCGCCACACCCACACCCTGACGTGGTTCCACCACCCGGCGGCGGACGGCGGCACGATGTACTTCCACAGCGGCGCCACCCTCGGCCAGACCGCCTTCCTCGGCTTCCGCCCGGACCGGGGCGCCGCGCTGGCGGCCGTGTGCAACCGCCGCCACGGCCCCGACAACGCCCTGATCGCCACGGCCCACTCCCTCCTCCAGGACCTCTGACGGGACCGCCATACGGGACTGCCGCCCGCGTGGACGACCGGAAAGCGGTTGCGCCTCCCGTCCTTCCCCGGGTCGGATGGCGTCCCATGGGCACAGGACCGATGCACCCCGGGCAGCACCCGGTCGACGAGGAACTCGTTCGGCGGCTGGTGGCCGGGCGGTTCCCGAGGTGGGCGGGGCTGCCGGTACGCCGGTTCCCCTCCGGCGGCACGGTCAACGCCATGCACCGGCTGGGTGACGACATGGTCGTGCGGCTGCCGCTGGTGGCCGGTGCCGCCGCCGACGTGGAGCGCGAGCTGCGGTGGCTGCCCCGGCTCGGGCCGCGGCTGCCCGTCACCGTCCCGGAGGTGCTCGGGGCGGGGGAGCCCGCGGAGGGGTACCCGTGGCCGTGGGCGGTGTACCGGTGGCTGCCGGGGGAGCCGCCCGACGAGGCGGCGCCGGCGCGGCCGCTGCGGCTGGCGAGGGACCTCGCCGGGTTCGTGGCCGCGATGCGCGGCCTCACACTGCCGGACGCGCCGCCGGCCCACCGCGGCGGGCCGGTCGCCTCCCTGGACGCGGAGGTCCGCGCGGCGGTGGAGGAGCTGCGCGGCACGCCGGGGGAGCGCGTCGACTGCGACGCCGCGACCGCCGTGTGGGAGGAGGCGCTGCGGGCCCCGGCCTGGGACGGGTCGCCGGTGTGGCTGCACGGCGACCTGATGCCGGGCAACCTGCTGGTGCGCGGCGGCGGCAGGCTGGCCGCGGTGATCGACTTCGGGTGCGCGGGGGCGGGCGACCCGGCCTGCGACCTGTTCCCGGCCTGGAACCTCCTGCCGCCCGCCGCACGGGTGGTCTTCCGGACGGAGCTCGGCGTGGACGACGCGAGCTGGGTGCGCGGCCGCGGCCGGACGCTCGCGCAGGCGCTGGTGGCCCTGCCGTACTACCGCACGACCAACCCGGCCATGGCGCGCAACGCCCGGCACGTCATCCGGGCCGTCCTCGCGGAGCGCTGAGGCGCGCGTCCCCGCCGGGGCGCCCGGCCCGCCGCCCTACTGGCCGGCCACGAGCTGGACGAGGTTGCCGCAGGTGTCGTCGAGGACGGCGGTCGTGACCGGCCCCATCTCCAGCGGCTCCTGCGTGAAGCGCACCCCGAGCGCGCGCAGCCGGCGGAACTCGGCGTGCACGTCGTCGACGGCGAAAGAGGTGGCCGGGATGCCGTCCTCCACCAGCGCCGTCTTGTACGGCCGCACCGCGGGGTGGCCGGAGGGCTCCAGGAGCAGTTCGGTCCCGTCGGGGTCCTCCGGCGAGACGACGGTGAGCCAGCGGTCCTCGCCCAGCGGGACGTCGTGCTTCTTCACGAAGCCGAGGACGTCGGTGTAGAAGCGCTCGGCCTTCTCCTGGTCGTCGACGAAGACGCTGGACAGGTGGATCCTCATGGGGTGTCCTCCGTTGCATCGGGGCTGAGCCACCGGTTGACGATGTGCTCAAGCGGTTCGGTGTTCACGTCGTGGAACTTGTAGCGGCCCTCGCGCCGGGGGACGACCAGGCCGGCGGCCTCCAGCACGGCCAGGTGCTGGCTGATCGCCTGGCGGGACAGTCCGACGCCGTGTCGGGTCACCAGCCGCCCGCAGAGCTCGAACAGTGTCTGGCCGTCCCGTTCGACCAGCTCGTCGAGGATGCGGCGACGGGTGGGGTCGGCCAGGGCCTTGAAGACATCCTCCGTCATGGGCCCACCTTAGGCAAGTAGCGACTTGCCTATCAAGTCGGACGCCGCCCCCCGCCCCAAGGCGCCGCCGACCGACCGGGACCCGGACACCGGGTACCGGCCCCCGCCCACGGTCCGCCGCCGCGACCGCCGGCTGGGTTCTGTCCGACGGATCATGTGGCCGTCGGGCCGGCCGCTCGTCGGTTCGGCCGTGGGTCGGGGAGATCTGGCGAATCGCGAGTGGTCGCTGCTGGAGTCGCAGTCCTGGGCCGGACCCGGGTCCCCCGTCCGCTGGGCGGACGCCCCCGGACCCGGATCCGGCCGCGTCAGCGGCGACAAGACGTACAGTTCCCGCCACAACCGCCGCTACCTGCGAAGACGCCGCATCCGGCACACGATTGCGGAACCCAGGGACCAGCGAGCCGACCGCCGACTCAGAGGCCGAGGAGGCGGCAGATCCACCGGCTTCGACCGCGATCACTACCGGCGCCGCGAACGAGGTCGAAGCGACCATGAACCGGCTTGGGAACTCCCGTGCGGCCGCAACCCGTCACGACGAGAGGGCCTACGTCTTCCACGGCACCGTCACCGCAGCGGCAATCCGCTTATGGCTCCGTCCGTGATCCGCCGAACAGTCCCCCATCCACGCGCACCGAGTCAGTTGCCAGTCGCCTTACGGGCATTGTGAGACCGCCCTGCGATGACCGCGCCGATCACGACGGCCAGTACGTACACGGTGATGCTCACTGCGAAGCCTCCCGGCAGCCAGCCCAACAGGCCGGCGTTGTCGTGGTCGGCGAGCTGGCGTATCGCACCCTGGGCTCCGATGACAAGCAGCGCCATACCGATTGCCTGGTAGAAGCCATATTTCATGGGGCCCTCCTCAGCCTGATCACGGTTTACCATGCACTTGCACTGTAAAGGTGCGGTGCCTGGTTTTGCAATGCGATCGCATGGTGAAGGTGCGAAGGAAGGCGGAGATGCCGTGCCGAAGATCGTGGATCACGAAGCGCGCAGGGCGCGCCTCGTCGAGGCCGTCTGGTCACTGGCCGTGCGCGGCGGCATCGAGCAGGTGTCGCTGCGTAAGGTGGCCGAGGAGGCGGGCGTCTCGATGGGTCAGGTCCAGCACTACTACTCCTCGATGCAGGCCCTGATCCGCGACGCCCTAGACCGAGCCGTACGGGCCGTCAACGCCAGCATCGAGAACGCGGTCACCGCCGCCGACACGACCAGTCCGGAGGCCGTCCTGCGCGCCTGCCTGTACGCCCTGATCAGCCCGGCCCAGGAGAGTACGCGGCTGATGCGCTTCGCGCTGGCGGTCGCCGGCCGGGCAGTCTCCGATCCGACGATGGCCAAGGTCCTGGCGCCGGGCGACGACGAACTGCTCACCTTCACCGCCGGCCTCATCACGGCAGCCCGCGAGGAGCGGGGCAGTGAGCCGCGCCGCGAGGAACGTACCGACGCCGACATCTGCTGGTCCCTCGCCACCAGCCTCGGCGTGGACATCGCCCTCGGCTACCGCACCCCAGAAGCCGCCGAACGTCTCCTCGACCACCACATCGAGCAGGTCCTTCGCTGAGGCCGGTCCAGCGGACCCTGCCGGGTCCCACGCACCCCTGCGCTCGTGGCGCCGCCCCGTGCTCGCCGACAAGATCCGCCGGAGAGCCTCTAGGTCCTGTCCGGAAAGGAGCGCCGTGGCCCAGGCGGGACTTTCCGGACAGGACCTAGCCCTTCCGGACGTCCTTCACGAACACGAGCCCGTCGGCGGCGGCCAGGTGCGCCGGATCGAACGGGGCGTAGCCGAACCACGGTGACACCCGGGGCGCCGGGCGGCCCTCACCGAGGACCGCCGCCAGCCCCGGCGCGTCCACGAGGCAGCGCTCCTCGGGCCGCGCGTACAGGAGCCCTTCGAGGGTGTCCGGCGGCGGGGCGTCTACCCCCCGGTGCCGCAGCGTCCCGAGGGCCGTCGCCACGAAGGCGTACCCCTGACCGAGCCGCGCGTCCACCAGCGCCCCCGCGCTCCACCACTCCAGCGGCACCCCGCCCATCCGCATCGTCGTCTTGTGCCGCTGCAGATGGGCGTTGTGGGCGTGCACGAGCGCCGGACCGCGGGCGGCCAGGGCGAGGAGGTTGTCGGCCATCATCCGGTCCCGCTCGCCCGCCAGCCGGGCCAGGCGGGCGGGCGAGGCGTCCGCCATCCAGTGGTGGTAGCGCAGCAGGCCGAGGGCGGTCCGCCCGTACAGGCGCGCCCGGTCCCAGTCGCTTCGCGGGCCCGTGGCGAGCAGGTGCGGGGCCTGTGCGTCCAGCAGCGCCACCAGCTCGTCGGCGAGCAGCCGCAGCCGATCGGCCTCGGTGGACCGCCCCGCGGACCGCGACGGGTCGGTCATGGCGGCGGGGTCCGTCCACCGGTCGTCGGTGCCGAGCAGGCGGTCCAGGGTCTCCGCGGCGCAGGGCAGCAGGGCCGCGTCCACCCGGTCCGAGAGGTGGCCGTGCAGTGCGGTGAGGGCCTGCCGGGGGCTCGCGGCGCCGGTGATCTCCAGCGGGCCGTCGAAGCCGGCGAAGCGGAGCCGCTCCGGGGCGGGCCGGGCGGCGTTGTGGGCGCGCATCCAGCGCACGAGGTCGCGGTTGCCCCGGTGGGCGCCCCAGCCGTGGCTGAAGCCGTGCTCCATGACCTCGTCGAGGGCGGCCCCGCCCCCGGTGACGTAGTCGTCCACGAGCAGGCCCCTCAGACAGTCGGTCTCGATCGCGATCGTTCCGTAGCCCTCCTCTTCGACGAGTTGCCGGAAGAGGTCGTTGCGCAGGTCGAGCAGGGCGTCCTCGTCATGGGTGGGCTCACCCAGGGCGAGCAGTCGCGGTCGGTCCGGTGGCAGCGCCATCACGGCGGCGGCGTCGACCGGGCGGACGAGATGTGTGACGTCGGTGACCATGCCGTCAACGGTATCGTTGAAGCCTCGGTGGAGACTTTCGCGTGATATCGGCAGGAAGATGAGACGAAACCCTCAAAGAGCCGAACAGCTCAGGCCGGTGGACCTGGCGCGCGGGCACGGCCTGTCGACACAGGCGGTCCGGAACTACGAGGAAGCCGGCATCCTCCCGACCGCGGACCGCACCCCGAGCGGTTACCGCGCCTACACCCCGCTGCACGCGGCGGCCCTGCGCGCGTTCCTCGCGCTGGTACCCGGCCACGGCCACCGCACGGCGACGGCGATCATGCGGGCGGTGAACGGCAACCGGCCCGAGGAGGCGTTCCGGCTCATCGACGAGAGCCACGCCCAGCTCCTCGACGACCGGCGGACCCTGCGGGCCGTGGAGGACGCCCTGCGCGACCTGGGGCGCGCCGCCGGCACCCCGCCCGACGCGGCGGCCGGCAGCACGTTCATCGGGCCGCTCGCCGCCGCGCTCGGACTCCGGCCGGCCACCTTGCGCACCTGGGAGCGCGTCGGCCTGGTCCGCCCGCGCCGCGACCCGCTGACCGGATACCGCGTCTACGACGAGGCCGACGTACGGGACGCCCGGCTCGTGCACCAGCTGCGGCGGGGCGGCTACCCCTTGCGGCGGATCGCCCCGCTGATCACCCGGGTGCGGGCCGCCGGCGGGGTGGAGCCGCTGGAGGCCACCCTGTCCGACTGGCACGGCCGGCTGTCCGCCCGGGCGCGGGCGATGCTGACCGGGGCCGCGGAACTGGAGGCGTACCTCCGCGTCCGGGAATGACCCGCCGGGGCGGGCGACGCCGGGGCACGCCCCTCGACCGCGTGCGCGTGTGCGCCAGGCGTACCCGCGCAACGCTTCCGCGGCGGCCGGGCGGACCCCGGCGGGGAAACTCGGGTGCCCCGGCGCGCGGGCCGCGTTACCGTGGCCCGTATGAACGTCACCGGCCGAAGCACCACCGCGACCGCGCGAGCGACCAGCTCGCCGGTTGCCGCCGCCTGACGCACCCCGTCCCACCGGCGACCGGAAACGGTCCGCCGGTGGATCCGTGGCGTTCGACGCCCCGGTCCGACGACTGCGCGGTCCCGTTCTCCGGCGCCTTCCCGCCCCACGCGAAGGAGCCACCCCCATGCAGACCGAGCAGATCGCCCGCACCTTCGTCGAGTACTTCGAGGAGCGCGGCCACCGCCGCGTCACCGGCTCGACGCTGCTGCCGCCGCCCGGGGACCCGGTGCTGTTCACCACCTCCGGCATGCACCCGCTCACCCCGTACCTGGAGGGGCGCCCCCACCCTCTGGGCAGCCGGCTGGTCAACGTCCAGCGCTGTCTGCGCACCACCGACCTGGACGAGGCCGGCGACGCCACCCACCTGACCGTCTTCGAGATGCTCGGCACGTGGTCGCTGGGCGACTACGAGGGCCGGCAGAGCCTCGCCTGGGGATACGAGCTCTTCACCGAGGGGTTCGGCATCGACCCGACGCTGCTGCACGCCACGGCCTACGCCGGCGACGACCGAGTGGGGCCGGACACCACCTCCGTCGACCTGTGGGAGCGCCTCGGCGTCCCCGTCGAGCTCACCGTGGACGACAACTGGTGGTCCAACGGGCCCACCGGCCCGTGCGGTCCCGACTCGGAGATGTTCCTGTGGACCGGCGACACCCCGCCCGAGTCGACACCCACCCGCGACGACCGCTGGGTGGAGGTGTGGAACCACGTGATGATGCGCCACCGCCGACTGGACGACGGCTCGCTCGTACCGCTGCCCCAGCGCAACGTCGACACCGGCCTGGGCCTGGAACGGCTGGCCGCCCTCCTCCAGGGCCGGCCGTCCGTGTACGAGAGCGACGCCTTCGCCCCCTGGCGCCGCTGCGTACCGGCCCTGTGGCGACCGCTGGACGAGCCGTCGCTGCGCGTCGTCTGCGACCACCTGCGCTCGGCCGTCGTCGTACTCGGCGACGAGGTCCGCCCGGCCAACACCGGACGCGGCTACGTCCTGCGCCGGCTGGTGCGGCGGGTGCTGACCGTGCTGTGGCGCGACGACCCCTCGCGCACCCTGGCCGACCTGCCGGATGAACCGGTACGCCACACCCTGGACCGCTTCCGGCAGGACACCGACCCGGACCTCGTGTCCCGGATGCTCCTGGAGGAGGAGCACCGCTTCCGCCGCCTCCTGGAGCGGGGCCGGCAGGTCCTCGCCCGCCCCCGCTTCCAGGGCCCGCTCGACGAGGGCGACCTCCACTACCTCCACGACACCCACGGCCTCCCCCGAGACCTGGTGACGCACCTGCGCCGGGAGTGACGACGGCGGGCGCGGGCCGGACGGAAGAGGCATGCCGGCGGAGTCGTCGGGTTGTGGCCCCGCAGTACGAGGGGGTGCGTGATGTCCGGCAGTTCGCGACCGGGCCGGGAGCAGCCGGGGCGGCCGCCCCGAAACCCGGGCCGGCAGGCACCGCCCGGTGGAGGGCGCCCGCCCCGGCGTGGCCGGGGGTGTCTGCTCGCCCTCGTGGCGTTCCTCGCTCTGGGGGCGGTCCTGATCGGTGTGCTGGTCGTGGCCGGCACCGGTGGCGACGGGCCCGGCGACCGCCCGCCGGCACCGCCCTCGCCGACAGGCACCCCCGCACCCGCCGACCGGTCCTCGCCGGCCGACCGGCCCTCACCGGGCGGCGGTGAGACGCCGGCGGGCCCCGAGGGCGACGTCCGGATCACCGGGTGCGGAGTCGACGCCACGACCGAATGGCCCTCGGCCGACCTGTCGGTGACCAACCGGAGCAGGAAGGCCGGCGGCTACGTCATCGAGGTCGAGTTCGTGGACGGCACGGGCAAGCGCCTCGCCGAAGCGCCGGCCTCCGTGAGCAACCTGGCGGCGGGGCAGCGGGCCGAGGCGGTGGCGCAGAGCCCGCAGCAGGTCTCCGGGGACGTCACCTGCCGGGTGACCGACGTGACCCGCTTCGCGTCCTGACCCGCCGACGGGGCACGGACCGCCGGCTGCCCGCTCAGGGCGCCCGGAGGCCGGACCGCTTTCAGGCGATGGTGGGGCTGCGGCGTTCGACGAGGGTGACGTCGCGCCAGACGCCGTGGTGGCGGCCGATGCGTTCCCGGATGCCGACCACGCGGAAGCCCGCGCGGCGGTGGACGGCGAGGCTGGCGGTGTTCTCGGGGAAGATGCCGGACTGGATCGTCCAGATCCCCGCCCGCTCGGTGGCGTCGACGAGCGCCGTCAGCAGGGCGGAGGCGATGCCCCGGCCGCGGGCGTGGGGGTGGACGTACACGGAGTGCTCGACCACGCTGGTGTAGGCGCACCGGTCGGAGACGTGCGCCGCGGCGACCCACCCGAGTACCGCCCCGCCCGGGTCGAGCGCGGCGAAGCGGTACTCGGCCGGCTTCGCCGCGTCGAACGCCTCCCAGGTGGGGCCGTCGTCTCGAAGGTGGCGTCGCCCTCGTCGATGCCCGCCTGATAGATCGCCAGAACCTGCTCGGCGTGCGCCGCGGTCAGCGGCACGATCGGCGTGGCCATCCGTTCCCCTCCGTCCGGCTGTCCGGCTAATCCGGCTGTCCGGCTGTCCTCGTCAGGCCGTGGCCGACGGGGACAGGAGCCTGCCCATGGCGGCGAGCACCGATGGTTCGACGCGGTAGTAGACCCACGTGCCGCGCCGCTCGGAGGAGAGCAGACCCGCGTCCTTGAGCTTCTTCAGGTGGTGGGAGACGGTCGGCTGGGAGACGCCGACGTCGGAGATGTCGCACACGCACGCCTCGCCGCCCTCGTGGGAGGCGACGGCGGAGAAGAGCCGCAGCCGCACCGGGTCGCCGAGCGCCTTGAACATCCGCGCGGCCGTCTCGGCCTCCTCGGCGGTCATCGGCCGTTCGGTCAGCGGCGGGCAGCACGGCGCCACCGCGCCCTGGGCGTCGGGGGCCATCAGCGGCAGCGCCTCCGTGTTCGACATGTGTCTATGTTGACACGCGTCGAAGCAGGAGGGGAGGGGCGGTGGGGAGGGGGGTGGTCCAGGTCGGTGATTCGATGGATGTCTATGTTGACGGGTGTCTATGTGGGTGCCATGCTGACGGCGGAAGGCATCGACGTTTGTCGAATCAAAGAGGAGTCGCCGTGAACGCGCCCACCCCCGCCGAGTCGCCCGTCGTCGTGATCGGAGCCGGCCCCATCGGTCTGGCCGCCGCGGCCCACCTGGTCGACCGGGGCATCGAGCCCCTGGTCCTGGAGGCCGGTGCCGCCGCCGGGGCCGCGGTACGGGAGTGGTCGCACGTCCGCCTGTTCTCCCCGTGGGCCGAGGTCGTCGACCCGGCCGCCGAGAAGCTGCTCGCCCCGACGGGCTGGACCCGCCCCGACCCCGCCGCCCACCCCACCGGCGGCGACTGGGCGGAGCGGTACCTCCAGCCGCTCGCCGAGGTCCTCGGTGACCGGGTGCGCCTCGGCGCGACGGTCACCGGCGTGTCCCGCGCGGGCCGCGACCGGATCGTCGACGCCGACCGGGAGCAGCAGCCCTTCGTCGTGCACGTCGCCCACGCCGACGGGCGCGAGGAGCGCGTCCTCGCCCGCGCCGTCATCGACGCCTCGGGCACCTGGCGCACCCCGTCCCCGGCCGGCGGCAGCGGTCTGCCCGCGCTCGGCGAGAGGGCGGCCGCCGACCGGGTCTCCTACCGGGTCCCCGACCTCGGCGACCCGGCCGTCCGCGCCCGGTACGCGGGTCGGCGCACCGCCGTGGTCGGCTCCGGCGCGTCCGCCTTCACCGCGCTCGCCACCCTCGCCGACCTCGCCCGGTCGGACGCCGGGGCCGGAACCGAGGCGGTGTGGATCCTGCGGCGCGGCATCTCCGGCTCCACGTTCGGCGGCGGCACGGCCGACCAGCTGCCCGCCCGCGGCGCCCTGGGCCTCGCCGCGAAGGACGCCGTCGACCGCGGCCACGCCGACGCCGTCACGGGCTTCCGCACCGGGGCCGTCGAACGGGCGGCGGACGGCCGACTCGTACTGGTCGCCGAGGACGGCCGCCGCCTGGACCCGGTCGACGAGGTCATCGCCCTGACCGGACTCCGACCCGACCTGTCCTTCCTGTCCGAACTCCGCCTCGGCCTCGACGAACGGCTCCAGGCCCCCGTCGGGCTCGCTCCGCTGATCGACCCCAACCAGCACTCCTGCGGCACGGTCCGCCCGCACGGCCATCGAGAGCTCTCCCACCCCGAGCGGGGCGTGTACCTGGTCGGCATGAAGTCCTACGGCCGCGCCCCGACCTTCCTCGCCATGACGGGCCACGAGCAGGTCCGCTCCGTGGCCGCCGCGCTCGCCGGCGACCTCGACGCCGCCGACCGCGTCGAGCTGACCCTCCCGGAGACCGGGGTCTGCGGCGGCGCCGGGCTCTTCGACGCCCCCGGGGCACGGACCGGTGCAGACGGGGGCTGCTGCGCCACCCCCGAGCCCCCGCTCGTGGCGCTCGCCGCGCCCGCGCCCGGGTCGGCCGGCGCCGCGGAGGCCCCGGCGGGCGGGTGCTGCGGCTCCTGAACCGCCTCACCCCACCCGGCGGCGCGGCCGCGAGGGGAACGGGGGACCGGTCGCGGCCCGCGCCGTACCGCGTGCCCCGCGTCGCCCGGCTCACACCGGCGTACCGCGCGACCCTCCGTCACCCCGGCTCACATCTTGGCGCGCAGCCACAGCGACGGGGCCTCGTGGACGAGCCAGGCGCCGGCCAGCCCGATGACCGCGCCGACGGCGACGTCACTCGGGTAGTGCGCGCCGGAGTGGACCCGCTGCACCGCGACGGCCGCGGCGGGCACCGCGCAGGCGGCGCCCCATCCGGGGTGGACGAGGGCGACACCGGTGGTGAAGCCGACGGCCGCCGCGGTGTGCCCGGACGGGAAGGAGGAACTCTCCGGCCGGTCGTGCACGTCGTCGTGCGGGATCAGCTCCTCGGGGGGCCTGCGCCGCTCGTAGAGCTGCTTGCACACGGCGTTCGACACCACCTCCGCCAGTCCCATCGCGGTCAGCCCGGCCACGGCGGCCTTGCGCTCCCGGTAGCCGCCGACCGCCGACATGACCGCCGCCGCGGCCCACCACAGCTTGGTGCGCTCGGCCGCCGTCTCGACAGCGGGCAGTACCCGCCGCGCCAGAGGAGAGGTCCAGTGGGCCATGTGGCGGGTGAGCCGGCGGTCACCCTCCCGCAGATCATCGAGGTCCGTCATGGACGCCGGTTGCCCGGCTCCGAGGATCGCACACCCACCGGGAGCGAGACGGGGCCGGGCCGCGTCGGGCAAGGGAGCGCCGGCGGGGGCGGATCCGGACCACTCCACCGGCCCACGACGACTCCCGGGGCCGGCCCGGCGAGCGGGACGGCCCCGGGAGGCACACGTCGGACGTACCCGGGCGTCAGCCGGGCGGGTCCGCGCGTCAGTCGAGGCGCCGGTGGTCCTCCTCGGTCCACTTCGCCGTGTCGCGCGGCTGGACGTACGGCTCCTCCGTCCGGGGGTGGCCGCCCTCGATGGCGCGCTGACGGGCCATCTCCGCGTCGAACTCCAGGCCGAGCAGGATCGCCAGGTTGGTGATCCACAGCCACACCAGGAAGACGATGACACCGGCCAGGGTGCCGTAGGTCTTGTTGTACGAGGCGAAGTTCGCCACGTACAGGGCGAAGCCCGCCGAGGCGATCATCCACAGGAGCAGGGCGAGGAAACTGCCCGGGGTGACCCACTTGAACCCGCGGCCCCGGGCGTTGGGCGCCGCCCAGTACAGGATCGCGATCATGACGGTGACCAGCAGGACCAGGACCGGCCACTTGGCGATCGACCACACCGTCATCGCCGTGTCGCCCACGCCGAGGGCCGAACCCGCGCGCTGGGCGAGGGGGCCGGTGAAGACGACGATCAGGGCGCTCACGACCGCCAGCACCATCAGGACCACCGTCAGGACCAGGCGCAGCGGCAGCACCTTCCACACGGGGCGGCCCTCGGGCATGTCGTACACGGCGTTCGAGGCGCGGATGAACGCGGCGATGTACCCGGACGCCGACCACACGGCCAGCAGCAGACCGATGATCGCCATGAGCGAGCCGGTCCCGCCGTTGCCCTGCAGCTGCTCCACGGCGTCGGTGATGATGTCCCGGGCCGGGCCGGGCGCCAGCTTCTGCAGGTTGTCCATCACCTGCTGGGTGGCCGAGCGGCCCGCGATCCCCAGCAGGGAGACCAGGACCAGCAGGGCCGGGAAGAGGGAGAGCACCCCGTAGTAGGTCAGGGCCGCCGCCCGGTCGGTCAGCTCGTCGTCCGTGAACTCCTTGACCGTGCGCTTCAGCACCTCCAGCCACGACCTCTTCGGCATGGCGGTGGGTTGGTCCGGGGCGTCGCGCTCCACCTGCGGATCCGGGCCGATGCCGTCGGACTCCCTCGGGGTGTCGGGCTCGCCGTCCCGCCCGCCATCGGCCCGGTACCGGTCGCCGTCGTGGCGGTGGTCGCGGGGGTCGCGGTGCCCGGGTGTCTCGTCTCCGTGGTGCCCTGGTTCTGGTGTCCGTGCCATGTCAGTGGGGTAACCGCTCCGGGGAGAAGGAAACGGATCGATCGGGTGGGGTACGGGAGGGTTCGTCCTCCGCCTGCCCGGGACCGGGGCGCGAGCGTCGCCGTCCCGTGCCGGACGGACGTCCGGGCGCACGGGACGGCGGGGGCGTCAATCCGCCGGGTGCCCGCAGTGCGCCAGGGAGACGGGCGGCACCATCGACCGGGCCCGCTGCCACATGCCGTGCGCCTGCTCCGCGGGGCGCTGCTGTTCGCCGTGCAGGGCGTTGAGGACGAGCAGGCCGCCGGTCAGGGCGGGGATGACCCACTGCATGCAGGTCAGCCGGCGCTGCGCCTCGTCGGTGTCGACGGGGTGATCGGCGGCCTTCTCCACGTCCTCGGGGGCCTCGGAGGACGCCAGCTCGATCTTCTTGCCCAGGACACGGCTGTACGCGGTGGCGGCCAGCGCCGCACCGGTCAGCACGGTCTTGGCGACGGTGGACGCGGCGACGCCCTGCTGCGTGGCGACCCGGCCGGCGTTCGCCGCCAGCAGACCGGTGGCACCGACCAGGTGGACGGCGATGGCCGCGGCGTTGACCGGCGTCCACTTGGCCCACCCCGCACTCGCGATCCGGGCGGTGCCCTGCCACGTCCCGCCCTCGTCGCGGGCCGCGCCGTTCAGGCCGACGGCGCCCATCAGCGAGCCGCCGAACCACGCGGCGAGCCCCAGGTCGTGCAGGCTGCGGAGCCCGGTACTGCGTTCCGACATCTCGTTCGCTCCCTGTGACCGACACGGCCGGCACCCCGCCGGCACGTCCCCACGGTCCCCCTCCCCGGCGGCGCCCGCACGCCGTGCTGCTGCGAACGGACCACCGCCACCCGCGACCCGCGTGCCCCGCCGCCGGCCTCGGCACTCGGCGCACCGGCGCCGCCCGCCCCACGGGAGCGGGCCGGGCGGCGGCGGGCTACGGCAGCGGGGTGCCGCGGGCGCTCAGCCAGAGCCCGTACCACTCCTCGTGGGTGAGGTCCGGCTCGCGCCGCGCCGCGTCGGCGCAGGCGCGGATGCGGTCGGGCCGGGCGCTGCCGACGACCGGCGCGATGCGCGCCGGGTGCCGTTGCAGCCACCACAGCAGGACCGTCTCCGGCGTGGTGCCCTTCGCCTCGGCGAGAGCGGCGACGTGCCGCGCCGTGGCGTGCTCCGCGGCCGTCTCCTGCCGGCCCGTGAAACGGCCCTGCGCGAGGGCGCCCCAGGCCTGCAGCCGGATGCCGTGGGCCAGGCAGTGCTCGACCGTCCCGTGGGGGAAGCCGACGGATGCCGCCTGCGGGGTGTTCACCAGCACGCCGGACTCCAGCCAGTCCCGGCTGCGCAGGCTCATCTCCAGCTGGTTGGCGACCAGGGGGACGTCGAGGTGGGCCTGGAGGAGCGCGATCTGGGCGGCGCTCATGTTGGACACCCCGAACGCCCGCACCAACTTCTGCCGGTGCAGCGACATCAGCGCGCGGGCCACGTCCTCGGGGTCGGCCAGCGGGTCGGGCCGGTGGAGCAGCAGGACGTCGATGACGTCGGTGCGCAGCCGGGCGAGGCTCTCCTCGACCCGCCGGACGACGGTCTCGCCCCGCAGGTCGTACAGGCCGGGCCGGTCCCCGTCGGCCGGCCGGATCCCGCACTTGGTCTGCACGACGATGCGGTCCCGCAGCCCCGGAGCGCGGGCGAGGACCTCGCCGAACACGGCCTCCGCCTTGCCGTGCCGGTAGATGTCGGCGTGGTCGAAGACCGTGATGCCGCTGTCCAGGGCGGCGGCCACCGCCGCCTCGGCCTGCTCGATGTCCGCCGCGCCGTACGGTGCGGTGTCCCAGCTGCCGCCGAGACCCATGCACCCGTACAGCAGCCGCTCCTTGCCCGTGTCCCGGGCCGTGTCCGCTGTCGTCGTCACGGCGCCCAGCCTTCCACGGCGGGGCGCGCCGCCCAAACGACTTCCGGAGCCGCCCGTCCCGCGCGGCAGGGGCCGACCGGGGCGGCTGGCCCCCCGTCAGGGGCGAGGTGTCTCGTGGTGGGCGGCCAGGGCCGCGGCCGGGCTGTCGTACAGGGCGAAGACGGTGTCCGCGCCGGTGACCGCCAGCAGCCGCCGCATCTGGGCGGGCACGGAGGCCAGCGCCATGCCGGTGTCCGCGGTACGGGCGTGCCGGAGCAGGCGCAGCAGGGTGCTCAGGCCGGAGGAGTCGCAGAACGTGACGTGGGCCAGGTCCAGCACCAGGTGGCGGTGGGTGGCCATCGTGGCCGAGGCACGGGCGTGCAGGGCGTCGGCGGTGTGGAGGTCCAGGTCGCCGGCGAGCGTGACCACGGCCGCGTGGTCGGCGGCCTCCTGGACGGTCACCCTCAGGTCCCCGTTCACGGGGCGGCGCTCCCGCTGTCGTCCCGAGGATCCCCGGCGTCGCCGCGCGGGCCCACGCGGGCGGCGGACGGCTCCCCTGGGGCGGGGGGCGGCTGCCCGGGCGTGCGGGTGGGGGACGGCAGTCCGGCCAGGGCCGCCGCCCGGTCGGTGACGTGCGCCGCCGGCCCGAGCCACTCGCAGAACAGCACGGTGGCGTCGTCCTGCAACCGGCCGCCGTGGTAGGTGAGGACGGCGTGCACGAGGCGGCGCAGCGTCTCGGGCACGGGCAGGCCGTCCGCGTGGTGGCGGACGAGGAAGTCGGTGAAGCGCTCCAGGCCGAACTCCTGGTCGCCGGCACCGCGGGCCTCGGTGATGCCGTCGGTGTACAGCACGAGCCGGTCGCCCGGCTCCAGCTGGTCGCGGCACAGGGTGACGGTCAGGCCGAGGTCGGTGCCCATCGGGTGCGCGGGCGGGCAGCTCAGCGGGGTGCTCCACCGCCCGCCGCGGATGATCAGCGGCGGGTGGTGGCCACGGTTGACCCAGCTCAGCACCCCGGTACGGGTGTCGAGATCGGCGAGGATGCCGGTGGCGTACCGCCGCCGGCCGTACTGCTCGATCAGCGCCTCCTCGATCCGCTCCGAGATCTCGACGAGGCCGGCGCCCTGCCGCCGCGCGTTGCGGCAAGCGCCCATGGCGAGGTGCGCGCTCAGCCCGGCGGCGGTGTCATGTCCCATCGCGTCCAGGATCGACAGGTGCACCACGTGGCCGGCGGTGGCGTAGTCGTAGGCGTCGCCGCTGACGGCGTAGGCGGGCTCCATCGCGGCGGAGATCATCACCCGGCCGTCGGCGTAGGTGCGCGGCGGCATCAGGTGCCACTGCATCTCGGCGGCGATGTTCAGCGGCTGCGTCCGCGTCAACCGGGCGTGGGAGTCGCTGCTGCGCCGCTTGCTGTCGACGATCAGGGCGACCAGCGCGGCGAGCAGGACCATGTCCTCGCGGGCGTGCGCGTCGGCGCGTTCGCCGGTGACCCGCAGCACGCCCAGCCGCTCGGTGCCGTCCAGGAGGGGGACCCACCAGTGGTGGCCCTCCCGGCCCGCGGGACCCCCTTGCAGGAGGACCCCTTGCTGGTAGGCGCGCCCGGCCACGGTGCCCTCGACCTTCAGCTCGCTCTCCTCGCCCACGGCTCCCCCTCCGGCGTCGAGGCCCTCACCGGTCAGCAGCCGCAGCACCTCCCGCTGGAGGTCGCCGAGGTAGATCAGCACGTCGGTGAAGCCCACGGCCGCCGCGTGCTCCACGGTCCTGGAGGGCAGTAGTTCGAGCGGCATCAGATGGCTGGCGCCGAGCAGACCGGCCAGCATCCGCCGCCCGTCCGCGTCGCGGCACTGATCGCTCATCGGTGGGGTCCCGTCCGTGGAGGAACTCGCACCCTGCTCGTGCAAGGGTGCGCCGGGGCCGTGCCCTGGGGCCTGTCCGGACAGGCCCTCGCCCCTGGGGGGTGTCTCGTCGATCCGGCCCGATCGACGAGACACTCCCCAGTCTCCTCCCGTCCCGCCCCACCGGCACCTCCTTTGGCGAATCGGCGGAGGTCCCGGCGCGCGGGGGCCGCCGCGGGGTCAGGAGACGGTGCAGGACGTCCCGTCGAGCCTCACCTCGTACGGCTTGCCGAGAGCGCCGTCGGCCACGTAGCCGACGGTCACCGACCCGTTCCGGTCCAGCCGGGCGTTGTGGGCGACCGGCCGCGCCGTGACGGTCGCGCCGACCTGCACGGCGCTCGCGTTCCAGTGCTGCGTCATCCGCTGGGTGCCGGGGAAGGTCCACGACAGCGTCCACCCGTCGAGGGCGGGGCCGCCGTTGGTCACGGTCAGCTGGGCGGTGTGGCCGGACCCCCAGGACGAGCCGGGCTGGTACACGGCCGCGCACGTGCGGGTCCCGGGCTGCTGCGGCGGGTCCGACGGGCCGCCCGCCGCGTTGCGCACGAGCTCGTCGGCGAGCGCCGGGTCGAACCGGCCGGCCGGGCCGTAGCCGCGGCAGCTGCCGTCCGACTCCCCGGGCTGCTTGACCCACAGGTGGCCGTGGACCTGCGGGTCACCGGTCGTCAGGGTGGGCCGGACGCCGAGCGCCCGCCCCTCGGGGTTGCACCACTCGGCGCTCGGGTGCGGGCCGTTGCCGTTGCGGCTGGTGTCCACGACCAGGCCGAGCGAGGGCGCGCCGAGCCTGCCGAGCAGCGCCTTGCCGTAGGCCGTCTCGTCCGACGTGGTACGGAAGTTGGAGACGTTGGTGACGATCCCGTCGCCCTGGGTCACGCCCGCTTCCAGCAGGTACCGGGCCTCCACCTGCCAGCCGCTGTGTCCGGCGTCGTAGTAGAGCCGGGCGTTCGGCGCGCTCCGCTTGATGGTCGCGCCGGCCTGCTTCAGCGCGGCGAGCCGCGCCGTGACGTCGACCCCCCGGCACTGGTCACCGCGGGTCGCCTGGACGATGGCGTCCGGCTCCAGCAGGACGATGACCTCGCCGCTGCCCAGCCCCTGCGCGAACTGCGTGATCCACTCCTGGTAGCGCGGCAGGTCGGGGGCGCCGCCCGCGGAGTGGCTGTTGCAGTCCCGGTTGGGGATCATGTACGCGACCAGGGCGGGGATCCGGCCCGCCTGCTCGGCCGGCCCGGTCACGGCCCGCACGTCGGCCCTGACCTTCTGCGGCTCGTACGAGGCGAACCACGTGGCCCGCGGTACGTCGGCGATGTGCTGCCTGATGCGGGGCGCCCGCTCGTCACCGGGGTTCTGCGCCAGCCAGGTGCTGACCTGAGTGTGCGGGTCGACGTAGAGGCCGGACGCCGACGGTGCGGCGGAGGCCGGGCCGGGCCGGACGACCGCGGCGATGGCGAGCGGGACCGCCAAGGACGCCAGGAGGCGCCGGGTACGGGTTCGCAGGGTCACGGGTGGTCCTTTCCAACTGACCGGTGGGAGCGCTCCCGCGCCACGGCGGGCGGAGCGGAAGGCGTCCGCCGGGCGGACGGTGGGGGAGGGGCTCGGTGGGGGTGGTGGTCGGACGCGCCGGGGCTCTCGGGCCCGTCGGGTCGTCGCGGTACGGGGTGACGGCCGGGGCGCGCCGGAGCCGAACATAGCCAACAACGCTCCCCGGCACCAGGGGAGTTGCGTACCCCGGCTTCGGTTCAACCCTGACACGGCACCCGAAAAACGGCCGTGACGGTCCCCGTCCCCCGTGGTTATGGTGGACGCATGGCTTTCCTCTTCTTCGTGTGAGTCCCGGCGCGGCCGATGCCGCCGCTCCCGCCGCCCGTGGACCCTTCACACCCCTGGGGAAGTCATATGCGCGACCGCGCCCGCACCGCCGCGCCCGCCGCCGCGGCACAGCTGTCCGTCCAGGACGTCACCAAGACCTACGGCACCCGCACCGTCCTCGACCAGGTGTCCTTCACCCTCCGCCCCGGCGAGAGGGCCGCCGTCGTCGGCGAGAACGGCTCCGGCAAGTCCACCCTCCTCCGGCTGCTCGCCGGGGC
Organism: Streptomyces sp. DH12; assembly: GCF_020873895.1. Lineage (GTDB taxonomy): Bacteria > Actinomycetota > Actinomycetes > Streptomycetales > Streptomycetaceae > Streptomyces. Next base: position 240,911 of record NZ_JAHWGT010000001.1, read on the forward strand.
GGAGGAGCCGGACGGCGGGGAGGTCACCGTCCGCTTCCCCGGCGGTACCGGGCACCTCACCCAGACCCTCGACCTCGACCCCGACCACACGGTGCGGGACGCCGTCGACCTCGCCCTCGCCGACCTGCGCGCCCTGGAGCGCCGGCTGCGCGCGGCGGAGGAACGCCTCGGCGACGCGTCGCCGGACGAGCTCGCCGCGTACGGGGACCTGCTGAGCGCGTACGAGGACCGCGGCGGGTACGAGGCGGACGCCCGGGTCGACGCCGCCCTCCACGGGCTGGGGCTCGCCGGCGTCACCCGCGACCGCGTGATCGGCTCGCTCTCCGGCGGCGAGCGGTCACGGCTCGCGCTCGCCTGCGTGCTGGCCGCCGCCCCGGAGCTGCTGCTCCTCGACGAGCCGACGAACCACCTCGACGCGGCGGCCGTGTGCTGGTTGGAGGAGCACCTGCGCGCCCACCGCGGCACGGTCGTCGCCGTCACCCACGACCGGGGCTTCCTGCGACGCGTCGCCACCACCATCCTGGAGGTCGACCGGGACGCGCACGCGGTGCACCGGTACGGCGACGGCTGGGACGGCTACCGCGCGGCGAAGGCCGCCGCCCGACGCCGCGCCGAACAGGACCACGCGGAGTGGCTCCGGGCGGTGGCCCGTGCCGAGGAACTCCTCGACGCCGCCGGGAAGCGGCTGGCCACGACCGGCGGGGACCCGCGGCAGGGGTTCGGCAAGCACCGCCGCTCGCACGAGGCGAAGCTCGGCGGCCGGGTCCGGGCGGTCCGCCGGCACCTGGAAGACCTCCGCCGCGACCCGGTACCGGCGCCGCCCGCGCCCCTGCGGTTCACCCCGGCCCTGACCACGACCGACGGCGGGCACCGCGCCGACGGCGAGCACCGCAACGGCGGTGAGCACCCGGCGTGCGGCGGGCACGGCGCCGACGGCGGGTGTTCCGCCTGCTGCGAGCACCGCGCGGACGACGGCCACCCGGCGTGCGGCGGCCACCCGGTCGGCCGGCCCCTCGCCGAACTCGACGGCGTCACGGTCGGCGACCGACTGCGCCTGGACGGGCTCTTGACGATCGCGCCCGGACAGCGCCTGCTGGTCACGGGACCGAACGGGGCGGGCAAGACGACCCTGCTACGGGTCCTCGCCGGCGACCTGGAACCCGACGCGGGCGCGGTGCGCCGCCCCGCCCTGACCGGATACCTGGCCCAGGAGCTGCCCGCGCGCTCCACCCGGCTGCCGCTGCTCGCCGCGTTCGCGGCCGGCCGGCCCGGGACGCCGGAGGAGCACGCCGCACGACTTCTGGCGCTGGGCCTGTTCCGGGAGGGGGACCTGCACGTCCCCGTCGCGGAGCTGTCCGCGGGCCAGCAGCGCCGGTTGCAGCTCGCACGCCTGGTGACCCGGCCCGCGGCCCTCCTCGTCCTCGACGAGCCGACCAACCACCTCGCGCTCGACCTCGTCGAGGAGCTGGAGGCGGCGCTCGTGGCGTACCCGGGGGCGGTCGTCGCGGTCTCACACGACCGCGGCTTCCGGGAGCGGTTCCCGGGGGAGCGGCTGGAGCTGCGCGCCGGCCGGCGATGCTGACGGCGGGAATGCCGACGGGCGTTGACGGACGGTGGGGCCGGTGGGGCCGGTGGGACCGGTGGGACCGGTGGGACCGCCGGGCGGATCGGGCGGACCGGGCGGGCCGGGCGGACCGTGCGGCCCAGGTCGACCGGACGGGCCGGGTGCTTCCGCCCGCCGTGCTCGGGGCCCGGCGCGGCGGCACCGTACAGACGTCCGTTAGTGTGCCGGTGCGCCGCCGGGCCGCGTGGCGCGGGCCGGGAACCGCACCACCCGTGCCCCTGCCACCCCATCGGTCGAAGGTCGGTTGAAGGTCATGTCGAAGAACCTCAAGATCTCCCTGGCGCTGGTCGCCCTCGTGTTGGCGGTCGTCGGCGCCCTGCTGGTCGGCAACCGGACCCAGGAGGTCTCCGCGGAGGCCCCGGCCACGACGGACGGGAGCGGCGGCACGCCCTCCGCCGCCGGGTCGGTGCTGGTGCGGCCCGACAGCCACCGGCTGTCGACGGCGAAGGACGGCAAGGTGACGGTCGTGGAGTTCCTCGACCTGGAGTGCGAGTCGTGCCGGGCGGCATACCCGGACGTGGAGCGGTTGCGCGAGGAGTACAAGGGCCGGGTGACCTTCGTCATCAGGTACTTCCCCATCCCCAGCCACCGGAACGCCGAGCTGGCCGCCCGCACGGTCGAGGCCGCGTCCCGGCAGGGCCGCGTCGAGGCGATGTACAAGAAGATGTACGAGACCCAGCCGAGCTGGGGCGAGCAGCAGGTGTCGCAGGAGGAGACGTTCCGCGGCTTCGCGCGGGAACTCGGCCTGGACATGAAGAAGTTCGAGGCCGACTGGAAGGACCCGGCCGTCGCCGAGCGCGTCGAGAAGGACCGCCGGGACGGCATCGCGCTCGGGGTGCAGGGCACGCCGACCTTCTTCGTCAACGGCGAGCGGCCCCAGATCCGGTCGCTCGCCGACTTCAGGGCGGCCATCGACGCGGAACTCGCCAAGTGACCGTCACGGGAGGCCCCGTCGCCCCGCCCTCCGTGGTGGCGGGGGGCGGAGCCGTCGGGCCGCGGATGTTCGCGGTCGTCCTCACCGTCGGCGGCGCGCTCGGGTTCCTGGCCGCGTTCACGCTCGCGGTGGAGAAGTTCGCCCTGCTGAAGGACCCGTCCCACACCCCGTCGTGCAGCATCAACCCCGTCCTCAGCTGCGGTTCGGTGATGAGTACGCCGCAGGCCGAGCTCTTCGGGTTCCCCAACCCGCTGCTCGGCGTCGCCGGCTTCGCCGTCGTCACCACGATCGGGGTGCTGCTCCTGACCGGCGCGGTACTGCCGCGCCCGCTGTGGTGGGGGCTCACCGCCGGGGTCCTCTTCGGCGTGCTCTTCGTGCACTGGCTGGTCTTCCAGAGCCTGTACCGGATCGACGCGCTGTGCCCCTACTGCATGGTCGTGTGGGCGGTGATGATTCCGCTCTTCTGGTACACCGCCCTGCACGCCCTGACCGGCGGACACCTGGGCGGACCGCCGCGGCTGCGGCGGGCGGCGGAGGCGGTCGCCGGCTACCACGGCGTGGTGCTGACCGCCTGGTACCTGATCATCGGTGTCCTCGTGCTGGAGCGGTTCTGGCTGTACTGGACCACCCTGGTCTGACACACGGCCCTCGTCCGGCGCCCCTCGTCCGAACGCACCCGTCCGACGCGCCGACCGGCACCGGTCGGCACCGACCGGTCACACCGCCGGGCGCACCGGCCGTCCGCTCCGGCCGGTGCGGACGGTCCGGCCCGCTCACAGGCCCTCGGACCCCGCCGCGGCCCGCTGCGCCTCGAAATTCGCCAGGTAGGCGTCGAAGACCGCCGGGTCCTCGTACTTGAGGAGCGTCTCGTCGTTGTACCGCAGCGCCGTCACCGTGTACGTGTGGCTGCCGGTGAAGACGATCTTCTTGTCGACGCCACCGTTGTACGTCCCCTCGATCAGCAGGTACTTGGTGTGGCTGCCCGTGCCGCCGCGCCCGTCGTTGTGGAGCTGGTGCAGGGCGATGCGGCCCTTCGCCGTCGGCCTGGTCAGCCAGTCAGCCACCCGGGTCTGGACCGCCTGGCTGAGGGGCCAGTTGTCGAGCTTGCGATAGACGATGTCGACGTGGCAGCCGGCGTCGGCGAGCTTCCACAGCTGCTCGGCCACCTCGGGGCGGGTGATGTGGCCCTGGGCGATCCGTATCCTCGTGCGGCCCTCGGAGGTGCCGTGACCGGGGCTGGTCGCGGAGCGCGGGGTGTTGCCGGCGCAAGGGGCGGCGGTGCCGGCCGGGGCGACCGTCTTGAGGATGTTGACGACCACGTCGGTGTGCGCCCGGGGGAAGAAGTACACCTTGGCCCTGCCGGCCTGGACGTCGTGCGGGTAGTCGTCCACCTGCGGCCTCAGGTCGGCGGCGGTGGTGCCCGGGTCCTTGGCGAGGCAGGCTTCCCTGTCCTTGCAGGCCCGCACCCAGGAGCCCGCGCCGCCCGGCGCCGCCAACCCGCTCTTCAAGCTCTCCAGAGCCCGGGAGGCGCTGTCGTGGTCGACGACCACCTGGACGGTGACGCCCCGCTGGTGGGCGGCGACCAGCCTGTCGGTCACCCACTGGGACTGGTGCAGGTACAGGGACATGCGGATCGTCGACTGCGGTTCGGCCCCGTCGACGAGCTGCACCAGATGGCGCAGGATGCGGAGTTCGGCGGCCGAGTCGCCCGTCGGGTCGTTGAAGACGGGCCCCGTCGTCACCGTCGCCGCGGGCGCCGGTTCGGCACCCGCGGCCGGTGACGCCACCAGGGCGCCCAGGGCGAGGGCAGCGACGACCGATCTGAGCTTGTTCTTGATCGAAACCATGCGGGCATTGTCACCCCGCCGGCTGCCGCCCTCGACGTCCGCCCGACCACGGGGCCGCCCGGCCGCGCGGCGTCGTGAACGCCCCGCGGCTGGGCGGCCGGACGTGGATCAGAGGGTGCCGGTGATGCTCATGCCCGCGGGAGCCCCGGCGGTGCCGGTCAGGGCGACCCGCACGGCCGGAGTCCAGCTGCGGTCGGCGTGGCGGATGGTGTGGAGGAGCTTGCCGTCGTCGGTGACGGCGGTCACCTGGAGCTCGCCTGCCACGTGTGCGGCGCTGACGGACTTCGCGGTGACCCCGCCGAGGATGCCGGCGATGCTCCCGTACACGGTCCAACTGCCCGAGGCGCTGCGGATGGTGTGGTACTGCTTGGTGCCGTTGTCGGTGGCGATGACGACGTGCGCGTCGGTACCCACACCGGCGATCGCGACGGAGGAGACGGGGCCGGTGGTGCCCACCGCCTTGCTCATGTCGCCCCAGGCGGTCCACTGCCCGGCGGTGTTGCGCACGGTGTGGTACGGCTTGCCGCCGGTGACCGCGATGGTCTGGAGCTGGCCCCCGACACTGGCGGTGGAGACGGACGTCACCGTCCCGAGCGGGCCGGCGGCGCCGAGCACGTTGCCGAAGCGGGTCCACTTGCCGTCGGCGTCGCGGATGGTGTGGAACACCTTGCCGTCGGCCAGGGCGACGACGTGCAGCTCCTGGCCGATGGAGACGGCGGCCACCTGCTTCAGGTTGCCGAGCACGCCGGCGACGGCGCCCACGTCGTTGAACGTGCTCCACGAGCCGTCCGCCGCGCGAATCGCGTGGCGCAGCGTGCCGGCGCTGTCGATGGCGAGGACGTGGGTGTCGCGGTTGACGCCCGCGGCGGCGACGCCCGAGGCGGAGGCCAGGACGCCGCCGGCGCGGCCCGCCTCGGACTCCACGTCGCGGAAGTCGGTCCAGGTGCCGTCGGCGAGTCGGACGCCCTGGAAGATGCCGCGGTCGGTCCGGACGAAGCTGCGGGACTTCCAACCCGGCTGCGCGGCGCGGACGTCCATGACCCACTGGCGCAGGTCGTCGACGCGGGCGGCCTCGGCGTTCCTGCGCGTCTCCGTCTCGGGGGTGCCGAGGCAACCGGCGCGCCACGAACGGCTGGAGAGGGCGACGACCTCGCCCGCGGCGTTGCTGACGGGGCCGCCGGCGTCGCCCTGGCAGATGGCGTCGCCGTTCTGACCGCCCTCGATGGCGAGCGCGGTCGGCGTGGCGGACGTGGTCGTGAAGGCGGCCGTGTGGACCTTGTCCGGTACCCAGGTGGTCTTGGTACGGCCGTGCCCGGCGGCGGTCAGCGCGGTGCCGGCCTCGGGGGCGCTGCTCGCGAGCGTGGCCGGGGTGACGCCGGTGACCGGCCGGTCGAGCCGCGCCAGGAGCACGTCCCGGTCGGTGCGGGGGAACACCTCGGCGACCGAGAAGCTCTGGGCGCCCAGGGTGACCGCCACCGCTTCCGCCGGCTTGCCGGGCGTGATGCCGGTGCCCGGTGTGGCGGTGAAGCAGCTCTGTGAGGTGAGGAGCCACTGTGCCGCGACCAGCGTGCCGGAGCAGCCGCGGGAGTCGGCCGGGCCACCGACGGTGACCTGGGCGGTGTGGGCGAAAGCGCCGGTCGTGTCCGCGGCGCCGATGGCGGCGCTCGCGGTGTTCGCCGAGAGCAGGCCGGCGCCTATCGCCGCGGCGAGGCCGGCGGCCATCCACGTGGGGCGTGGACGGGTACGCAGCATGGGTTCCTCTTTCGTCGGTCGAGCAGGGAGAACCGACCGGGGTGCCCAGGGGGAGCCCCGTACGCCCCCCGGCCGACGAAGCTCGTGAAGAGTAACCGAGCCGCACCGAATATGTGATCTTCGAGCCGGGATTCCGCCCACGCACGTCCGCTCCGGCGCGGTCCGGAGCCCTCGCCGGGCCCGTGCTCCATCGCCTGCTGGCCGCCCCCTCCGCCGCGCCCGCGACGCCGCCGCTCCGCGCGGTGGCCCGGCGGCGGGGAAGGGGCGGGGGACGGGCCGTCGCTCAGCTGAGGCGTGCGGCGATGGTCCGGGCGCACTCCACGGCCTCGGCGTGGGTGGTGTCGACCTCCAGGTCGTAGGTCACGCCCCGGTGGACCAGCTCCGCCTGCGAGGCCGCCATCCCGATCGTCCGGTCCCCGCGGGCGACCTCGCGGCCCGCGGCCACCGCGGCGTCGCACCGGACGCCCACCCACAGCACGCGCGCCCCCTCCAGGGCCTCCCGCCACCGCCGCTGCGAGGACGCCCCGCCGAGGAACACCTCGTCGACGACGACCCGGGCGCCCGCGCGGACCATTGCGGCGATCCCCGCGATCCACATCGCTTCCAGCCTCCGGAACTCCGGACCGACGGACACCTCGCCGTCCGCGGCGAACCCGATGCCGTCATCCGACACCTGCATGGACGCCGGCATGGCCTCGACCAGCGTGTCCGTCCCGAGGACCAGCCACGGGTCGGGCAGCACCGCCTGCAGGCAGCGGGCGATCCCGGACTTGCCCGAGCTGGAACCGCCGTTGAGCACGATCACCTGAGTCTTCACCGCGCCACGATAGGTCGACCGCGCGGCCACCCGTACCGAATTTCGCCGCCGACCGCCCCGACCGCCCCGACCGCCCGGACTGTCCCGACCGTCCCCACCCGCGGGTGTTGGGCAGCGGTGTGCCGATCGGCGACGGTCGAGGCCGCCGGGACTACCGGGGTTTCCGGGGCTGCCGCGCCTGGCGGGGCCGGCGGGCCGGTGGACGGGGACCGCCCCGACTGCCTTGGGACCGCCCCCGCCCCGTTTTCTCCCCCCCGGTCCGATCGAGCACCGGAGGCCGGCCGACTCCCCCGTGTCCTGTTCAGGCCGCCGGCTCGGGGGCGATCTCGGCGATCAGCCGCTCGACCAGGGTCCTGATCTCGTCGCGGATCGGGCGGACCGCCTCGACGCCCTGCCCGGCCGGGTCCTCCAGCCGCCAGTCCAGGTAGCGCTTGCCGGGGAAGACGGGGCAGGTGTCGCCGCAGCCCATGGTGATGCAGACGTCGGACGCCTTCACCGCGTCGACGGTGAGCACCTTCGGGACCTCCGCGGAGATGTCGATGCCCACCTCGGCCATGGCCGCGACGGCGGCCGGGTTGACGGCGGCGCCCGGGGCGGAGCCGGCGGAGCGGACTTCGACGCGGTCGCCCGCCAGGTGGGTCAGCCAGGCGGCGGCCATCTGGGAGCGCCCGGCGTTGTGGACGCAGACGAACAGGACGGACGGCTTCTCGGCCATGGTGGTGGTTCTCCCTCGTCGCGGCGGGCTCCGGCCGCCGACGCCGTACACCCGCTCGTACCAGCGGACGGTGATGTGACAGTATCAGCGCATGCTGACTTCAGTCGATCCTGATGTGATCCGGGCGTTGGGTGACCCGCTCCGCCTGCGGATCGTGGCCCTGCTGGCGCGCGAGACGCTCTGCACGACACACCTGGTCGAGGAGACCGGAGCCCGGCAGACCAACCTCTCCAACCACCTCAGGGTGCTGCGCGAGGCCGGCATTGTGGACACCGAGCCGTGCGGCCGCTTCACCTACTACAAGCTCAAGCCCGAGGTGCTGGCCGACCTGTCCGGGCAGTTCGCCGGACTCGCCGCCTCCGCCCGCAGCGCCGCCGAGAACAAGAGGGCCTGCCCGTGACCGCCACCGAGCCCACCACCGCTCGCCCCCGGAGCGCCGACGCGGCCGGCGACGACTCGATCGTCAGGAAGCTCTCCACCCTGGACCGCTACCTGGCGGTGTGGATCCTGCTGGCCATGGCCGCCGGCCTCGGGCTCGGACGGCTCGTCCCCGGCATGGACGACGCCCTCGCGAGGATCGAGATCGGCGGGATCTCCCTGCCCATCGCGCTCGGCCTGCTGGTCATGATGTACCCGGTGCTGGCCAAGGTCCGCTACGACCGGCTCGACCGCGTGACCGGCGACCGCAGACTGCTGGTCTCCTCGCTGGTCGTCAACTGGGTCGTCGGACCTGCGGTGATGTTCGCCCTGGCCTGGGTCTTCCTGCCGGACCTGCCCGAGTACCGCACCGGCCTGATCATCGTCGGTCTGGCCCGCTGCATCGCCATGGTCGTCATCTGGAACGACCTCGCCTGCGGCGACCGCGAGGCCGCGGCCGTCCTGGTGGCGCTCAACTCCGTGTTCCAGGTGTTCGCCTTCGGCCTGCTGGGCTGGTTCTACCTGGACCTGCTCCCGCGCCGGCTGCACCTCGGCGACGGCCAGGGCCTGGACGTGTCCGTCTGGCACATCGCCCTCAACGTCGTCGTCTTCCTCGGCCTCCCGCTGCTGGCAGGCTTCCTCACCCGCCGCGTCGGCGAGCGCAGGATGGGCCGGGAGGCGTACGAGGCGCGTCTCCTGCCGAGGATCGGCCCGTGGGCGCTGTACGGACTGCTGTTCACGATCGTCGTCCTCTTCGCCCTGCAGGGCGGCACCATCACGTCCCGGCCGCTGGACGTCGCCCGCATCGCGCTGCCGCTCCTGGCCTACTTCGCGATCATGTTCTTCGGCACCTTCCTCCTCGGCAAGGGGCTGGGCCTGCCCTACGACCGCACCACGACCCTGGCCTTCACCGCGGCGGGCAACAACTTCGAGCTGGCCATCGCAGTCGCCATCGCGACCTTCGGCGTCACGTCCGGCCAGGCGCTGTCGGGGGTCGTCGGCCCGCTCATCGAGGTCCCGGTGCTGATCGGCCTGGTGTACGTCGCACTCGCCTGGCGCCGGAGGTTCCCCGCCGCCCTCCCGGCGACGGACCGGGTCACTCCCCCCGGGGCGCGTACATGATCACAGCCATCCCGGCGAGGCAGACCAGGGCGCCGATGACGTCGTACCGGTCGGGCCGGTAGCCGTCGGCGACCATGCCCCAAGCGATCGACCCGGCGACGAAGACGCCTCCGTAGGCGGCGAGGACACGACCGAAGTCGGCGTCGTGCTGCCAGGTCGCGACCACGCCGTAGAGGCCCAGCGCGAGGACGCCGGCGCCGATCCAGATCCAGCCCTTGTGCTCCCGGATCCCCTGCCACACCAGCCAGGCGCCGCCGATCTCGAAGAGGGCGGCGAGCACGTACAGGGCGACGGACCGGGCGACACTCACGAGCGGTGAGCCTACCGCCCGGGCCCTGCCCCGCCCCGCCCGCGCGGCGCCCACCGCCCGCGCGGCGCCCACCGCGCGCGGGGGGCACCGTCACCCCCGGCGGACCGCGCGCAGCCGCGCCACCGCCCCCGCGACCAGGCGCGCGACGAGAGGGCGCCGCCGCCGAGGTCGGGACGTCAGGGCGGCGCGCGGTACGCCCAGCGCGTCGAGCCGCGCCATGAGGTCCGCCTCCTGCCGTGCGGTGACGGCGATCCAGAGGCTCGTGCCGGTGTCACCGGCGCTGAGCACCAAGCGGCCCCGCGCCCACGCCTCCGCGTGGATGGTGAAGGGGGCCAGCGCCAGGAGCACCGCGAAACGCTCGTCGTCGCGGACATCGATGTCGATGCCCATCCCGGTGTCGGCCGCCCGAGCCCGGCGGCCGCCGGCCCCGCCGCCCGCCGGTGCCAGCGCGCGTGCGCGCGCGTACGCGGGGATCACCTCCTGCGGCCAGGGGAGGTCGCTGTAGGCGTCGAGGTGGGCGTCCTCGATGTCGTCCCGCAGGACACGGAGCGCCTCGTGGTGCACCCGCACCACGTCCGCCTCCGCCAGCCCGTCCGCCAGGGACAGCTCCCGGCGGGGCTCCTCGATCTCGGTGATCATGCGTTCAGACTGCCACGCGCGCCGCCGGAACCCGCCGGGCCCTCCCCTGACCGCGTCCCGGCGTCAGATGCGGTGGACGGTGTGCAGCTTCCTCGCGTAGGTGCCCGTGCCGTCCAGGAGAGAGGGGCCGCCCAGGTCCGACATGGTGGGGCCGTTGACCGTCTTGCGGCTGGAGAGGAAGCGGCGCTTCCCGTCCGCGTCCTTGCCCAGGTATATGCCGACGTGGTCGACGGTGAGCTTCTCGTTGTCGTCGCCCGAGTCCGCGTTGAACAGCACGAGGTCGCCCGGCTGGAGGAGCGTCGCGGCGGGCGGCGTCGTGCCGTCGCCCGTCCGGTCGACGCGGACGCCGGGCGCGTACTCGACCATGTCGCGCGACTTGCGCGGGATGCGGGTCCCGGACGTGTCCGCGCCCGCGGCCATCGGGACGCCCATGTGGTAGCCGTACACCATGCGCGTGTAGCCGGAGCAGTCGAGGTTGCCGACCTGCTTGCTGGAGGGGCCGGTGTGGGCGCCGTCCGGGAAGGTCCAGCCGACGTTCATGTACTCGTGGAAGTCGGCGCCCTCGTAGAGGTGGCCCTGCGGGTCGAGGTAGCCGTAGCCGGCGGCGCCGAGCACCTGCCTGTCCTTGGCCGGACCGGCGCCGCTCGTCACGGCGGGGGCGCCGGGGAGGAACATCGCCGCGTACGCGAGGACGTCCGGCACCGTGGAGCCGGCCCAACCGCGGATCGTCTGCTCCAGCGCCGGGGTCCAGGTGCCGTCGAACGGCTCCGGGAGCACGCGCACCCACTCCCGGTGCGTGACGCTCGGCGGCGTCGCCCAGTTCGCGGCGCTCACCTCGAACCGGCTGACGTGCAGCTTGACGGGGAGGTTGGTGCAGCCCCGGTTGGCGAGCGCGCGCAGCCCGACGCGGCCCTTGCCGAACGTCGTGTCGGTGACGTCGACGGCCCACGCGGACGGCTCCGCGGAGGCGGAACGCCAGGCCTTGACCTGGATGCGGCCGCCCTGGCGACGTACGCGGATCGTCCAGTCGGTGCCCGCGGGCACGCCCGTGGCGAGGGTGACGGCCGTCGCCAGCTGGGTGACCGCGTCGTCGACCTCCTTCTCGACGCGCAGCTCGACCGCGCCGGAGGTGAGGAAGGACAGCCGGGCCCGGTAGTTGTTGGAGGTGTTCTGGTAGCCGAAGGACAGGGCGTACGAGCAGGCCTGACCGGCGGGCACCTTGTCGAACCGGGCCACGGACCGCACGTCGACGTCGGTTATCTCGTCGTCGCGCAGGGTGGCGTGGCGGCTCGCGTAGTCGGTGGTCAGGGCGATGGTGCCGGTGCCCGGCACGACGGAGTAGTCGGTGTCGGCGGGGCCGAGGGTGGACCATCTGCCGCCGCCCCAGGAGGCGCCCCAGTACTGGCGCTCCGCGACCGGCAGGGACGTGTCCGGCAGCGTGCGCGCGAAGTCGTCCGCGAACGGCTTCTTGTTCTCGGTGAACGTGCGCGTCGGGCCGGGCAGGACGACGGTGCGGGCACCGCGGGTCAGCAGCGCGACCCGTCTGCCGCCGGAGGTGACCTCGGTACGGGCCGGGGTCCCGGGGAGCACCGTGGCGGTGAGCGGGGCGGCCAGGGTCACCGGCGTGAAGTAGGAGGCGTCGAGCGGGGGCAGCGTCACGGAGGAACGCGCCGACGCGAGGCCGGCCGGGCCGGGGAGCGGGTCGACGGGAGTGGGGACGGGCGGGGCGGCGTGGGCCGGGGCGGCGGCGAGGCCGCTCAGCGGCAGGGCGGCGGCGGAGGCCGCGAAGAGGGTGAGCAGACCGCGGCGTGAGGTGTGAGTCATGGGGATCATGATCCGTGCACGCTCCGCGGAGGAAGACGTCACCCCCCCGTGAAAGCCGGACAGGCGGGCCTCTGAGGCTCTCCCGGGCGGCCGACGGAGAAACGACCGCCCGGGGATACTGTCAGGCCCGGCAAGGCGTGCCAGGGCCCCCGGCGGGGGCCGTTGCCCCCGGCCGGGTCAGCGCTCGGCCGCGCCGGCCCGCTGGTAGACGTCCGGGATGCCGTCCTGGTCGTCGTCGCGGGTCTCCTCCTCGTACAGGCGCCGGTAGACGGTGTTGCGGCGCTTGATGAGGGCGGCCGCCAGGACGGCGGCGAGGAGGGAGCCGGTGAGGACCGCGGCCTTGACCTGTTCGGAGACGGCCGGGTCGGGGAAGGCCAGCTCGCCGATCAGCAGGGCGACGGTGAAGCCGATCCCCGCCAGGACGGAGAGGGCGAGGACGTCCGCCCACGCCAGGTCGGGGTTGAGCTTCGCCCGGGTGAACCGGGCGGCCAGGTAGGTGCCGGCGAAGATGCCGAGGGTCTTGCCGACGACCAGCCCGATGACGACGCCGAGCGGTTCGGGCCGGGTGAAGACCTCGCCCAGCGCGGCGGCGGAGACGCCGACACCGGCCGCGAAGAGCGCGAACAGGGGTACCGCGACACCGGCCGAGACGGGGTGGAGCAGGTGGGAGGTGCGCTCGGCGGGGGAGGCGGTCTCGCCCTCGTCGCGGGTGGTGCGCAGGATGAGCCCGATCGCGACGCCGGCGACGGTGGCGTGGACGCCGCCGTTGTACATGAGCACCCACGTGGCGACGCCGAGCGGCACGTACCACCACCAGCCGCGCACGCGGAAGCGCTGGAGGAGGTGGAAGGCGACCAGGCAGGCGAGGGCCCCGCCGAGGGCGGGGAGGTTCAGGTCGTCGGTGAAGAAGACCGCGATGATGAGGATCGCGCCGAGGTCGTCCACGACGGCCAGGGTGAGCAGGAAGGCCCGCAGGGCGGCGGGCAGGTGCGTGCTGAGCACGGCGAGCACGGCGAGGGCGAAGGCGATGTCGGTGGCCATCGGGACGGCCCAGCCCTCCATGCTCCCGCCCCCGGCCGTGACCGTCGCGGCATAGAGGGCGGCGGGCACGATCATTCCGCAGAGGGCGGCGATGACGGGGAGGGCCGCGGTGGCGGGGGTGCGCAGTTCTCCCACGACCAGCTCGCGCTTGAGCTCGATGCCGGCGACGAGGAAGAAGAGGGCGAGGAGCCCGTCGGCCGTCCAGTGCTGCACCGACAGGTCCAGCCCGAGGGCGGGTATGCCGAAGTGGAAGTCGCGGATCTGCTCGTAGGTCCCGTTCCAGGGGGTGTTCGCCCACACCAGTGCGACGAGTGCGGCTGCCAGGAGGACCAGACCGCCGACGGTCTCCGTCCTCAGCGCCTGGACCACGGCCGTGCGCTCCGGCAGCGGCAGGAGACCGAGGAAGGGGGAACGCTCGCGTGGCGCGTCGGCCATGAAGGGACCTCCGGGGGGATCGGGGGGAGGGCGTACGAGCCCTGGGACGCCGACCAGACTTCCCGGCACACCGCGCGTCCGCAGGCCCGGGCAGGGGCGTGCACTGACGCGTTGCCCACACCCTAACCGCCTGGTCGATTTCTCGCCATACCCCGTTTCACCTGCGGGAATCAGGTCCGCGCGCACGACGGGCGGGCCCGTCCACACCCGGCTTCAGGTGTGTACGGGCCCGCTTGTCGCGCGTGGCGTTCGCCGCGCCGGGACGGTCAGACGGTGGTCTTCGCCGACTCCTGGTCCTCGTCGGAGGGGGCCTCGTCGGTGATCTCACCGGCGTCGCGGGCCCGGACGTACTCCAGGAAGGAGTTCAGCTCGCGCTTGACGACCGGGGCGAGCAGGTACAGGCCGATGATGTTGATGACGGCGAGCATGAAGAGCACGGCGTCGGCCATGTCGATCAGGGTCTGCAGCGTCAGCAGGGCGCCGGCGACCGCGAACAGCGTGTAGAAGACCTTGAAGGTCACCTCGCTGGTCTTGCTGCGGCCGAACAGGTGCGTCCAGGCCTTCATGCAGTAGTAGCCCCAGGTCAGAACCGTGGAGATGGCGAACAGCATCACCGCGAGGGTGAGGATGTACGGGAACCAGGGCATGACCGTGGCGAAGGCGTCGGAGGTGATGGTGACGCCGCCGATGGACTCGCCCGCGCGGGCCTCGGCCCAGCTGGCCGGGTTGGCGATGACGATGGTGAGCGCGGTCATCGTGCAGATGACGACGGTGTCGATGAAGGGCTCCAGCAGGGCGACCAGGCCCTCGCTGGCGGGGTGCTTCGTCTTCACCGCGGAGTGCGCGATCGGGGCGGAGCCGAGGCCCGCCTCGTTGGAGAACGCGGCCCGCTTGAAACCGATGATCAGCGCGCCGAGGACACCGCCGGCGACACCCTGCGGGTTGAAGGCGCCCTCGATGATCGTGGTGAGCGCGGCGGGGACCGCCGTGATGTGCACAAGGATGACGACCAGGCAGGCGGCGATGTAGATGCCGGCCATCGCGGGGACGAGCCTGCTGGTCACGGTGGCGATGGAGCGGATGCCGCCGAGCAGGACGATGCCGACGAGCGCGGCGACCAGGATGCCGAAGAACAGCGCGCCGGCGGACGAGCCCATCAGGCCGTCCTCGCCGCCGGTGACGGAGACGAGCTGGGCGTAGGACTGGTTGACCTGGAAGAGGTTGCCGCCGAACAGGCCGAAGAACAGGACCATGAAGGAGGCGAGCACGGCGAGGACCTTGCCGAGGCTCTTGCCGTTCTTGCCGAAGCGCTCGGCCAGACCCTTGGGCAGGTAGTGCATCGGGCCGCCGGATACGGTGCCGTCGGCGTGCACCTCGCGGTACTTCACACCGAGGGTGACCTCGACGAACTTGGTGGCCATGCCGAGCAGGCCGCACAGGATCATCCAGAACGTCGCGCCGGGGCCGCCGATGGAGACGGCCACCGCCACACCCGCGATGTTGCCGAGTCCCACGGTGCCGGAGACGGCGGCGGTCAGCGCCTGGAAGTGGTTGACCTCGCCGGCCGAACCCTTCTCGTCGTACTTCCCGCGGACCACGTCGACGGCGAGTTTGAACTTGCGGATCTGCACAAGTCCGAACCAGGCGGAGAAGACGAGGCCGGCGACGACCAGCCAGGCGACGATGAGGGGGAGTTCCGTACCACCGACGGGCACGGAGTAGAAGACGACCTCGCCGAGCCAGGTGGCGATGGGCTCGAAGAGTCCGCTGACGGCTTCGTCGACGGAAGTGGTGATGGAGTCGAGTGACACGGTGGGCTACCTCGATGGCGCAGGTACCGACGCAGAGGAGGTTGCGCCGGGAAGATGTGCGGTCTTTGAGCGAACGCCGTTGTCCGATCGGCGACCCTGGGGCCGCGCTCCGCGGACTCGGAACGTGATCACCCTGGTCGTGCTGCCGGTGCTTGCCGGCACTCCACGTGGTGGCGGTGGGTGGTGCTACCTGCGGAGTTGCGTAGTTCTACCACGGCAGCCGCGTCCTGTTGAGTGATGCAGATCACATAACCGGGAGTAGTCTTCGAAAATCACAGCGAACGAAACAAGACCGTTATGTGGCGAGGAAGATCCGTTCAACGGACATCTATGTCCGGATGGTGAACATCAACGTGACCCTCCGTCACCACGGCGCTTGCTCGGACCCTCCATGGCCGCCCCGCGGAGGCCGGCCGAAAGCGCCCGCCCGGCGCCGCGCCCACCGCGCCACGGCCGCGAGAAGCAGAGGCGCAGGCAGGTCATACGGAACGCGTCTCGCCGCTGCGGTCGGCGTACGCCCGCGCCACGCTCCCCTCCAGGGCGGTCAGGACCCGGCAGTGCAGGTCGTGTACCGCCTCCGCGTCCGCCGCTGACACCGCAGGGGACACGGCGTCCCGTACGGTGCCGGCCGCGCGCCGGACCTCGTCCGCGCGCCCGGCGTCCTCGTGCACCACGACGGCGAGGTCCCGCAGCATGCGCAGGAGGGCGACGAGGACGGTCGGCTCGGCGGCGGCGAACCGTCCGAGCTGCCCGCAGGCCAGGTCCAGGTAGTAGCGCAGGTCCCGGTCCGGGACGATGGCGCGGGGCTCGCCCTGCGCGTCCAGGTGAAGCGTCGGGCCGAGACGGCGGTCCGCGAGCCGCACCAGCAGGTCGGCCATGTGCCCCACGGCGGCGGTCGCCGTCACGGGGTCGTTGATGCCGGGCGACATGGCCTTGACCGCGATGTCCTCCAGCTGCCGGAACCCGAAGGCGACGTCCTGGTCGAGGGTCCGTTCGTACGCGATCGTGACGGCCTCGTGCACCGCGTCGGCGGTCCCGTCCGCGTCCGGTCGCGCGGGCGCGGCCCCCGGTTCGCGCGCCCAGACGGTGGCGAGCGGGGTGCGCGCGACGACCAGGTCCCCCGGGCGCGCGTCCAACCGCACCAGCACGTTGTGTGTGCGGGCGCACTCCACGAGGGCGCTGACGTCGACCAGCCGCACGAAACCGCTGCGTGACGCGTACACGGTCACGCCGGCGTCCTCGTCCAGGCACACCCGGTCGGGCGACAGGGGCCGCGGGTCCTCCAGCGCGGGGTAGAACATGCCGATCGCCGTGGCCGTCTCCTCGTGCACCGCCCGCATCATGGAGTCCACCCGCACCTCGCGCACGATGTGGGTGAGGTAGGCGAGTACCGCGGCGAGCGACGCCACGCCCAGCGCCATGGCGACCACCACCGCCGGCGCCGGGACGCGCCGCTCCGCGTCGAGGAACGCCAGCGTCGTGATCGAGAAGACGAACGTGCACGTCAGCACCGACAGCACCGTCTTGGTGGCGCGGTCGCGCGCGTAGCGCCGCAGCAGCCGAGGGGAGAACTGCTGCGACGCCAACTGGAGCGTCACCACCGTCAGGCTGAAGGTGAGGGTCGTGACGGTGACCGACGTGGTGACGACGGCCTGCAGCGCCGTGGACGCGGAGTCCACGTCCCCCGGCCACAGCGCGGCCCACGCGCTCCCCGCAACCGGCCGGATCCGCGCCAGCAGCAGCGCCACGCCGAACGCGGCGGCACCGGAGGCGGTGGGCCACCCCCACAACGGGCCCCGCGACCCCTCGGCGCGGGGGGTACGACCGATCGGCAGCGTCATCATCCTCCAGCCATACCCCACCGCCCCCGCCTCGTACGGCTGCGACGCGGCCCCGGCCGGACGCCCCGTGCCCCTCCGCGGGCGGACGGCGCCGGTGGGCCGGACCACCCGCCGGCAGTGCCCCGCCCCGCGGGTCGGCGGCCCCTCCGACCCAGCCGTCACCGCGCAGGTGGCCCCGCTACGATCCGGCCATGCCGCTGACCATGAAGGACGTGCAACGGTTCGAGGCCGCGAGGCCCCGTCTCCAGGCCATCGCCTACCGCCTCCTCGGCTCCGCCGGCGAGGCCGAGGACGCCGTGCAGGACACCTTCCTGCGCTGGCAGGCCGCCGACGTGGACCGCATCGAGGTCCCCGAGGCATGGCTGACGAAGGTGCTCACCAACCTGTGCCTCAACCAGCTCGCCTCGGCCCGCGCCCGCCGCGAGACCTACGTGGGCCAGTGGCTCCCCGAACCGCTCCTCGACGGCGACCCCATGCTCGGCCCCGCCGAGACCGCCGAGCAGCGCGAGTCCCTCTCGTACGCCGTCCTCACCCTCATGGAGCGGCTGTCCCCCCAGGAGCGCGCGGTGTACGTGCTGCGGACCGCCTTCGACTACCCGCACCGGGAGATCGCCCGGATCCTCGGTATCTCCGAGGCGGCCGGCCAGCAGCTCCTCCACCGTGCCAGGAAGCACCTCGCGGACGGCAGGTCCCGCGCCCCGATCGACGAGGCCGCCGCCCGGCGGGTCGTCGAGGAGTTCCTCGCGGCCGCCACCAGCGGGCGGACCGAGCCGCTCGTGAAGCTGCTCACCGCCGACGCCTTCTCGGTCGGCGACGGCGGCGGCAAGGTCCCGGCGCGGGCCAAGGTGATCGACGGCGCCCTGGCGGTCGCCTCGTTCATGCGGGGCCTGTTCAAGCCCGCGCGGTCCAAGCGCGCCATCGTCGGCGGTTCGCCCGGCATCCACGTCACGACCGCCAACGGCGGCCCCGCCGTCGTGGCCGTCCTCGACGGCCGGGTCGTCGGCGTCATGTGCCTGGAGGTCACCGAGGACGGCATCGCCGCCTTCCGCAACCAGGTCAACCCCGACAAGCTCCGGCGCGCCACCGAGCTGTGGGCGGCCGGCGACCACGGGCAGCCCTTCTTCCAGGCGTTCTGACCGCGCTACGGGGCGCTCCCCGCCCAGGGGTGCCCCCGCCCTCGGTGTGAGCCGGTTCACACCGCGTTCCTGTCAGCAAGCGGAGGGCCGCCCGGTTCAAGGGGTGTCATCACCCGACAGCAGACCGGGCCCGCAGACAGGAGCAGGAAAAATGCAGCACCGCATCGTCGTTCTCGGCGCCGGATACACGGGAGCCGTCGTAGCCGGCCGCCTCGCCAAGCGGCTCCACCGTGACGACGTCGCCCTCACCCTCGTCAACGCCGAGCCCGACTTCGTCGAGCGCGTCCGCCTGCACGAGCTGGCGGTCGGCCGCCGCCTGACGCCCCGGCCCCTCGGCGAGATGTTCACGGGCACCGGCGTCGAGTGCAGGATCGGCCGGGTCACCGCAATCGACGCCGACCGCAGGGCCGTCGCCGTCACCGACGCGGACGGCCGCGTCGAGGAGTTGGCGTACGACACCCTCGTGTACGCCCTCGGCAGCGGCTGGGACGACCGGGGCGTTCCCGGCGCCGCCGAGTACGCCCACGAGCTGGCGAGCCGGCCGGGAGCGCTCCGCCTGCGCGAGCGTCTGGCCGACCTGGGCGCCGGGCAGCCGGTGGTCGTCGTCGGCGGTGGCCTCACCGGCCTGGAGGCCGCCACGGAGATCGCCGAGGCCCGCCCCGACCTCTCCGTCGCCCTGGCCACCCGCGGCCGCCTCGGCGGCTGGCTCTCGGACAAGGGCCGCGGGCACGTGGGGAGGGTCTTCGGCAGGCTCGGCATCACCGTGCACGAGGACGCGCCCGTCACCCGGGTAGAGGCCGACCGCGTCACCACCGCCGACGGCCGTATCGTCCCCGCCGCGGTCACCGTGTGGACCGCCGGCTTCGCGGTCCACCCGGTCGCCGCGGCCACCACCCTGGAGGTCGACGACAGGGGCCGGATCGTGGTCGACGACACGCTGCGCTCGGTCTCCCACCCCGACGTGTACGCCGTCGGTGACGCGGCCCTGGCGGCGGGCCCCGGCGGCCAGCCGCTGCGCATGTCCTGCGCGTCCGGCACCCCCGCCGCGTGGAAGGCCGCCGACGCCATCGCGGCCCGCCTGACCGGAGGCAAGCTGCCGACCACGCACATCCGCTACTTCAACCAGTGCGTCTCCCTGGGCCGCGGCGACGGCCTGATCCAGTACGTCACCGCCGACGACCGGTCCGTCGACGCCGCCCTCACCGGCCGGCTCGCCGCCCTGTACAAGGAACTGGTCTGCAAGGGCGCGGCCTGGGGCGTCGCCCACCCCACCCTCGGCCTGCCCGCCCGCCGCCGCCGCGTCACCCGGGGCACCACCCGTACGGACCCGGCCGCCACCACGGCGCGGACGACGGCCTGACGCGAGCGGCCCTCCGTGCCGCACCCGGACGGCGTTGCCGTGGGCGCCGCCGATCGTTGGACGCATCAGCCGCGGGGTTCGCCGCGGCCGAGTCCGCGGCGCCGGTGAGCCGCCGTCCGCGTGCGGGCTGGTGCGCGTCGAGAGGTCGGAGTGTCCGGATGGGGTGTTGGCGCAGGAGGGTGCGGCGCGGTGTGCTGCGCACGCTGGTGCGGATGTACGCGGCGCTGCTGGTGCGGGGCCGGTTGTGGGACGGCGGGGCGGTGCCCCTGGTGGCCGGGCGCTACGGCCCCGAGGACGGACCGGCTCTGCCCCTCACGGTGCTGGGGGACTCCTCGGCCCTGACCGTGGGCGTGCTGGAGGGTCGGCACACCAACGGCGCGCGGCTCGCCGAGGACCTGGTCGCTGAGTCGGGGTGCGCGGTGGACCTGGACGTACCGGCCCGCGCCGGGGTGACGACGGCGGGCATGGCCCGCCAGGTCGCGGCCGTGGCCGCGCGCGGCGAGCGGGGGGTGGCCCTTATCCTGATCGGCGGCAACGACGTGATGCTGCCCGTGCCGCTGCGCCGGTCGGCGGCCCGACTGGGCCACTACGTCCGCGTCCTGCGCGCGTCCGGCTGGGAGGTGGTGGTCGGCGCGTGCGCGGACATCGGCGCGGCCCCTGCCCTGCGCCGGGCGGCACGTGGACCGGCGAGCCGCCGTTCGCGGGCACTGGCCCGCCGCCAGACAGCGGCCGCGCTGGGGGCCGGGGCGGTGGTGGTGTCGCTCACCGCGGAGGAGTTCCGCCGCCGGCCGGAAGACCTGTACTGCCCGGACGGCTTCCACCCGAACGCGGCGGGCTACCTGCTGTACGAGAAGCGGGCCCTGGTGGCGGTGGCGGCGGCCGGGCGCGTGGCCGCCGGCACACGGCGGGAGCTCGACGGGCGGCCGGACGCGGTGTTCCCCGACGAGTGGGAGGCCGCCCGGAACGTCACGAGCGAGCCGGGGGCCTGCTTCATCCCCGCGCAGGCCGGCGGCCCGGTGAGCCTGCACCGGTACCGGCCACGGCGGGACGTGCCCGCGCCCGGCCCGGCCCTGGTGCCGACCGCGTCGTGACCGGCGGCCGGGCGGCGTCCCGCCACCCGCGGGTCACGGCTGCCGCGCGTCCCGCAGTGGCGCGGTCAGCCGTACCGAGCCGGGAACAACCGTGATCGCGGCCCCGACGGGGCCCTCGCTCAGGTAGCGGTGGTCGACCGTGTCGAACACCACGCCCAGCCGGTGCCCCGCGGGGACGTCCCACGCCGTCGCCGGCAGGCGCACGGCGAACCGGAGCTCGGTGCCCGGCCGCCGGCCGGTGAAGGTGTACGGGGCGTGCGTCAGCAGCCGGGCCTCGCCCGTGGGGGCGATGTCGTACAGGTGGGCCACGACCGTCCCCTCGGGGCCGTCCGGCACCAGCACGCCCCGGACGAGTGCGTGCCCGCGCAGGGCCACCGTCCGTCGCGACGGCGGGCTGGTGTACGGGGCGGCGGTCGGCGGCGCCAGGATCGGCCAGGAAGTCACCGGCGCCACCCCCGCGGCGTCGAGGGGCCCCGCGACCGGGAAGGGGCCGGATTCGGCGGCCGAAGGCAGCCCGGTGACCAGGCGGCCGCCGCCGCGCCCCCCGTCGAGGGGCACCGCCCGCTCCGCCTCCCGCAGCGCGGCCCACCCGGGGTACTCCTCCAGAGGCCCGCCGGTGCGCGGCTGCAGCACCACCGCCGGCCAACGCCGCCCCCGGTCGCGTCCGTGGTCGCGCACGTACCGGTCGAGCCAGGCCACGGCCGCCTCCCACGCGTCGGGCCGGTCCACCAGCCCCGTCCCGGCGGTGTGACTGTCGGCGTGCCCGCCGCGGTACATGCGCAGCTGGCCGGGACCCGTCAACCGGTCGGCGAAGGCGCCCGTCTGGCCGGCGGGGACGATCGGGTCGTCCCATTCGCCCACCAGGAACACCGCTGTGCGGCGCCGGTTCAGGCCGGTCACATGGGATGCGGGCGACCGCTCCCGGACCCACGCCCCCGGATCCTCCGCCCTCTCGGACACCGCCGCGTCGAACGCCGCCTCCACCTCCGGCCCGTAGCGGCCGTCGACCCTGCCGAACAGTTCCTGGAACCGCACGACACCGGCAGCCCGCGTGCCGTTGATCCGGTAGCCCCCGGCCAACTCCGTCCACGACGACAGCGACACGACCGCCCTGAACCGACCGTCGTGCGCGGCGGCGTTCAAGGCGATGGCCCCGCCGTAGGAGGTCCCCAGAACACCGACGCGCCCGGCGTCCGCGGACGTGTGCGCCAGCGCCCAGCTCAGGACGCTCGACGCGTCCGCGACGTCGGCGGGCCCCGCCAGGTCCGCCTGCCCACCCGACCGGCGGAATCCGCGCGGATCGTAGGCCACCACCACGTACCCCGCCCGCGCCAGCGCCCGGTAGCGCCGCACCAGCGTCACGTGGTCGAGCGGCAGGCGGATCCACGGGCCGGGCACGACCACCAGCGGGTGCGGCCCGCGCCCGGACGGCTCGTACACCGTCGCCGCCAACCGGGTGCCGTCCGAGGCCGGCACCGCGGCGTCCCGTACCGACACCCGCCGCTCCCCATCCGCGTCCCCCGTGGCCGGTGCGTCGAGGAGGCTCGCGGGCGTTCCCGCGGCGGGGACGGGGCCGACGGCGCAGGCGAGGGCCGCGACCGCGGCCACCGCCCCCGCCCTCGGCCTGCCCCCGCGAAGGAAGCGGATCAACGGGCGCTCATCGGGCGGTCGGCGAGCGCCTTCTCCACCACCTCCGCCGCGGCGACCGCACCGCCGGCCGCCTCGATCTGCCGCCGCATCGCCGCCAGCGAGGCGGCGACGCCCGCGTCGCGGGCCACCGCGGCCACCGCCTCCCGCAGTGCCTGCGCGGTCGCCTCCTCCCTGGGCAGGTGCACACCCAGGCCCAACTCCGCGACCTGCGCGGCGTTCACCCGCTGCTCCGCCATCTGCGGCACCACCACCATCGGCACCCCCACCGACAGAGCCTCCATGACGCTGCCCATGCCGCCGTGGGTGACGAACACCGAAGCCGCCGCCAGCACGTCCATCTGCGGGACGTGTGCGTGCACCTCGACCCCGTCCGGCAGCGGGCCGAGCCCGGCGGCGGCGACCTCCGGGCCGACGCTCAGCACGACGTGCCGGCCCTGGCCCGCCAGAGCCTCGACGCACGCCCGGTAGAAGTCCGGCCGCCGGTTGAACTGCGAACCCAGCGACACGTACACCACGGACCCGGCCCCCGCCGGAGCCCGCCACGACCCCTGGAAGGAGCGGTCGCCGATCAGGGGCCCCACCCAGTGCGCCTCGCCCGCCTGCACCGTCCGCGCCCGGCGCTGGAAGCTCTCGGGGAAGAAGGCGATGCACCGCGGCGGCGCGAGGGTCAGGGCGTGCACCCCGCCGACCACACCGAAGCTCTCCAGCGCCTGCGCGAGCTGCGGGAAGCCGGGGATGGCGGAGATGTCGTCCAACCCGAAGAACTCCCGCACCAACCCGTCGTAGGGGATGTGCGTCGGCGCCAGCTGCACCACCGGCACCCCCCACCGCGCGGCCAGCAGCGGGCCGGTCCACGCGTACACGTCGTACAGCACGACGTCCGGACGATCGTCCGCGTACGCCTGCTCCAGCTGCGGCAGCGCCCCCAAGTTGACGCCGAGCACCCGTGTGACGCCCTGCGCCATGTCCTCAGGGGCCTCGTCCTGGGGCGGCACGTCGTACAACACGGGTTCGGCCCCCACCGCACGCACCTGCGAGGCGAACTCGGCCGTCACCGCGTACGTCACCCGGTGCCCGCGCTCCACCAACTCCCGCACCAGTCCCAGGGTCGGCACCACGTGGCCGGCCATCGGCACGTTGAACACCGCCACATGCGCCCCGCAGGGGCGGAAGACGTCCGGCTTCTCCATCACACACATCCCATCGCTCAACGGAAGACCACTTCACCCCCTCAACGGGACACGGCAGGCCGGGAGACGCCCGCACGACGAGATCACCCATTCGAGCGCCCATGCCCCCGACCACCACGGTCCCCCCGCAGCAAAGGACCGCGAGCCGCCCCGAGCACACCCGATCAGTCGGCTCGGACTCAACCCCTTCACCGAAGCGGTCACCGATGAGGCGGGTACGTCGCACCACCTCGCGTGGCGACCGGGGCTCCACCGGGTGGAGGGCCCGCACCGCACCCCTCTCGACCCGCCTCGAAAGACGGCATCCCCGGCCGACCGAGGTCCGCGCCCGCCGACGGCGGTCGGAGGGGCCGTGGCGGGTCGCCCCCGCAGGGGTCGGCGGCGTCACCGGGGTGACTTCTCCCGTACCCGAGGCCGCCGACCCCGAGGAGGTGACCCGGCGCGGCCCCGACCCCACCCACCGGCCCCGGGCGCCCACGCGACGCCGCAGCAGCACCACGGCAGCGGACGTTCACCCCCGGCCGCCGCCGGCCGACGGGGCGACATACCAGAGCAGCCGTGCGACGCGCCCGTCGGCCGTCGTCCAGTCGCCCGCGGAACTGCCGACCCGGGACCACCCGGCGCGTTCGTAGAGCCTGATGGCGGAGGTGGCGCCGGCTTCGACCTCCAGTACGGGCGTGCGCCCCCGGTCCGCCGCCACCCGCGTCGCCTCGTCCAACAACCGTGCCGCCACGCCGCGCCGGCGGGCGCGGAGGTCGACGAAGAGCCGCGCGACCCCCACCAGGCGCCGGGCGGGCAGCCCCACCGCGACCGGCGGCGCTTCCATGGGGCGGGTGAGCGCCATGTGCCCAAGGACGTCCCCGCCGTCCACGGCCACCCACGCTCCCAGCAGGCCCGGGGGCGTCAGCCAGCCCTCGGGATCGACGGGCCAGTCCACCGGGTACCGGTCGGCCGCGTGGACGGTGGCGAGGGCCGCGACGCAGCCCGGTATGTCGTCGTCGCCGCGGGGACGTATGGTCAGTTCGCTCATCTCCGGATCCTGACACTCCGACAGGACCGGCGACGCACCCGCCCTCCCGCGCAGCGGGAGGCCGTCAGCCGTAGCTGCGTCGGCAGAGCGCCACGATCGACGGGTCGACGGTGCCGTGGGCCGCCGTGCACAACTCGCGCATCGGGACGCTGCTGCGCGGCTCGGGCCGGCTGCGGGGCAGCGGATCCCGCGGGGCTTCGGGCTTCACCCGTGCGGGCTGCGGAAGGGGCGCCGCCTGCCGCGGCGCCGGGACGCCCGCCTCCTGGGGCTGCGGTCGCCGGGCGCGGCCCGGCGGCGGGGCGGGTTCGTCGCTCGGGCCGGCCTTCCGGCCGGGGAGGGCCGCGGGGCGCGGGCCGGTTCCGGCGAGTTCCTCGCGCGCGGCGGCCGGGGCGGGGGCGGGAACCGGTGGCATCGGCGCGGGAGCGCCGTCGGGGGCGGGGACCTCCGCGAGGACCGGCGGTGCGGGGCGGTCGGACTGGACCGAGGTGCAGCCCGCGAGCGTGAGCGTGGCCGCGGCCAGAGTGGTGGCGACCCGGTAGACGTGCATACGGCCACCATGCCCGACCGCGGCGACGACACGGGGGCAACGCGCGCTCGGGTAACCGTCACGAGTGCCGCAGCGCTGCCGGAGCCCACCGACCGCCCCACCGCGGCGGAGGCGGGGCGACCACGCGCCCACACCGCGGCTTCGAACCCCGGCCCGGGTGGCAGCAGGCCCTCTGGCGTCGCCACGGAGGCTGCGGCACCATCTGGATGCCGCACCTGCTCGCGCACCGCCCGCAACGCCCGCACCGTCACCCGCACCCGTGCACGCACCCCGAACCGCGTCCATATCGGAACTGCGCCCGCACTCACCCCCACCCCACCCCACCCCACCCGCATCCGCATCCGCATCCGCATCCGCAGGAGGAACCCATGCGGCTCCGCTCCGTGCTCACTGCCCTGGCCCTGGTCGTGGGGGCGCTCCTCGCCCCGGGGTTCGGTGTCGTCGGCGGCGCCACCGACGCCCACGCGGTCACCAAGATCAGCCATGCCACCGCGACCTCGATGTTCCGGTCGTCCGGCATCACGTGGTCGTCGTCCGGCGGCTGCTCCGACCGCAACAAGCCCACCTGTACGTCGTTCGAGCAGCTCAACCTGGCCACCGCCAAGGGCGCCCAGACGCTGAAGAGCGCCAGCGGCTGCGCCCTCAACATCACCGGCGGCACGGAGACCGGTCACGCCGGCGGCACCTACTCGCACTGGAACGGCTACAAGCTCGACTACAGCAAGTACACGTGCGTCGGGAACTACATCAAGAACACGTTCACCTACATCGGCACCCGCCCGGGCGACGGCGCACCGCAGTGGAGGTCCGCCTCCGGCAACGTCTACGCCGACGAGGGCAACCACTGGGACGTGACGTACCACAACTGCGGCGGCTGCTGACGGGCACCGCCCCGCGTCCCGGCCCAGCCACCCACCCACCCTCCGCCCGCCCCGGTGGCGAAAAAGGACTGACAGATCGTCGCCGTGCCGCCTACGCTGCCCGCGATGACGAACTTCTCCTCGTACGGATGGGAGGAATCGTCCGCGCAAGGTGAGTGCTGATGGCACCTCACTCCGCGAACGCGATTCCCACCCGCCTCCTGATGTGGCAGCGCGTGCGTCAGTACGCCGTTCCACCGTCCATGATCGAGACCGCGACCGCACGGCGTGCGGTCGGTGACTGGGCGGGGGCCTGCGCCGCCGCCCGGATCGACGTCGACCTCGATCTGCGCGCCGTGCGCGACCGCCACGGCACCGACCTAGCCACGCGCCTCCGCGCCGACCTGCGCCGGCTGGCGCCGGACCTGCTGCGCTGGCACATGCCTCGGATCGCCCCCGACGGGCGGCTGCGGCCCGGCCTCACGCTCTGCCTGGCCCGCTACGGCGGTTCCGGTGCCGTGGCACCGCAGCTGGTGGTGCGCACCCCGCCCGCCTGGGCGGACGCCGGGCAGCGGATGTCGCTCGCCCTGTGGCACGGCTCCGGAGGCCGCGCCACCGGGCAACACCCGCACCCGCACCCGCATCCCGACCGGCGCTTCCGGCTCGACCTGCACCGGCACCTCTGGGACGCGGCGCGGAGCGGCGACCTGCCCCGGCGGTGCGGCGCCACAGCGGCACCGTCCGGGGCGCCGCCCGATCGGGCCACCACCCACGGCGACTCGTGGGCGGTGGCCCGGTGGGCCGCCGAGGCGGAGCGCCTGCTGCGGGCGGAGGGGCGCCCCCGAGGGGCCTTCACCGTGCGGCTCGGTGCGCGGAGCCGCGCCGTACTCGAACTCGCCGCACCCGACGACAGCCACGCCCCGACGTGCCGGCCCCTGCCAGGGGCACTGCCGCCGCAGCGGGCCGCAGCGCTCCCGGTGCTCCCGGAGGCGGCGGCCCGGGTCCTGCCGGACCTGGAACTGCTGCGGGCCGGGCTGATCGCGCCCGACGGGCTGCACCCGCTCGTCGCCGCGGTGCTCGCCCCGGCCGGCCCGCCGACGCCGTACGCCCGGGCGGCGGCGTACGGCTGGCCGGCGGCCGGTGCCGCCCGACCTGCCGACCCCCACCGGGTGGAGTGCCGGGGCGAAGTCCACCGGATCGCGCTGCGGGACGGGGTGCTGACGGCGATCGACCACGACCCGGCCCAGTTGCGGCGGGAGGGCCTGCTGGTCGCGCTCGGCGGCCCCGCCCTGCCCTGCCTGCGGGCGATCGACGCGGTGCACCGCGACCCGCAGGCCCTGCCCGCGGTACGGGAACGGCTCAGCCACGGCGATGTCGCCGGGGCCCTGGACGTGGTCGAAGGGCTGCTCGGGCCGAAGGCGGTCCTCCGCGACGGGCCGCTGCGCGAGGAACTGGAGTCCGCCGCGGCCCGACGCGTCCACCACGGGCTCTTCCGCTCGGGGCTGGTCTCCGAGCACCCCGCGGCCGCCGGCGCCGGCCACACGGAAGCGGGACACGCGGAACCACACCACCGCCCCCGTGTCGACCGCCGTACGCCGCTCCCGCTGCGCCTCAAGCGGAGCAGCCGGACCCGACCCCGTACCGGCCTGGCCGGCTGACCGGCCACCCACCGACCCCCATCCTCTGAGCCCGACCGAACCCGGCGGCGCCACCCCACGGGCCCGCACGCCCCCACGACGTCCGGGACGGGCCGCCCGTCCCTCCCCGTACAAGCCCGACCCGACACCGCACACAGGTGATGCCCATGACTTCCCACACCCTCCTGCCCGAGCCGACCCGGCACCCCGAATCGCCCGGCCCCGACACATCCGGCCCCGACACACGCACCACCGACATACCCGGCCCTGGCACACCCGGCCCCGACACACTCACCACCGACGCGCCCGGCCCCGGTACGCGACTCGCGCCGGCCGAAGAACTCCTGACCCTCCTGCGGACGACCACCACAGAACCGCGCCCCGACGAGCAGCTCGAAGCGCTCACCCTGGCCGTCGCGGCCGACCTCCCCGTCCTGCTCTGGGGCGAGCCGGGCATAGGCAAGACCGCGGCGCTGACCCAGCTCGCCGCCTCCCTCGACCTGCCGCTCACCACCGTCATCGCCAGCGTCCACGAGCCGTCCGACTTCTCCGGGCTGCCCATCGTGGGCGACGATCCGGCCGTGCAGGGGGTACCGATGGCACCACCCCAGTGGGCCGTTCGACTCGTGCGGGCCGGGCGGGGGCTGCTCTTCCTCGACGAGCTGTCCACCGCCACCCCGGCCGTCCAGGCCGCCCTGCTGCGGGTCGTCCTGGAGCGGAAGGTCGGTGCGCTCCGCCTGCCCCCGGGCGTACGCGTCGTCGCCGCCGCCAACCCGCGCGCCTCGGCGGCGGACGGCTGGGAACTGAGCCCGCCGCTGGCCAACCGCTTCGTCCACCTGCACCGGGTGCACGACCGCGAGGTGGTGGTGCGGGGCCTGGGCGGGGTCTGGCCCCGTGCGCAGCTGCCCCAGGTGGACCCGTCGCGGTTCCCCGAGGCCGTCGCTCTGGCCCGGCGGGCGGTCTGCGGCTTCCTGAAGGCCCGGCCGACGTTGATCCACCGGCTGCCGAGCAGCGAGACACGGCGCGGCGGAGCGTGGCCCTCGCCCCGGAGCTGGGAGGCCGCGGTGACCCTGCTGGCCTTCGGCACGGCGGCCTCCGTCTCCCGGGACGTGCTGGCGCTGCTGGTACGGGGCGCCGTGGGGGACGGGCCGGGGCTCGAACTCCTCGCGCACCTGGACCGCATGGACCTTCCCGACCCGGAGACGCTGCTGGCCGACCCGGCCTCCGCGGAACTGCCGGAACGGGGCGACCTGCGCCAGGCCGCGCTGGAAGCGGTGGTGGCCGCCGTCGGGGCGCGTCCGGAGCGGGAGCGGTGGGAGGCGGCCTGGGCGGTGCTGGTCCGGGCGCTGGAGACCGGAGCCCCCGACCTCCTGGTCGCCCGGCGTCGGCGCTGGCCGGGGTGCGGCGCGACGACTGGGAGGTGCCGGAGGCGGTGGAGCGGCTGACCGGCGTGATCGGACTCGCCCGGCGAGCCGACCGGTCGGTGGGGAAGGTCGCGGCGGCGGCCGGCGCCCGGCGGGCGGCGGGGGCGCGCCGGTGACGGGGCCCGTACGACGGCCGGGGCCGCGCCCCCTGCCGCGGCCGACGCCCCGGCCCGCGCCGACGCCCCGGCCCGCGCCGCCGCGCCCTACGCGGGCCGGCCCGCCGGAGCCCCCGACCGGACGGCCCGCACCGGCCGACGGGCCCGGACTCGCGCTGGACACGGAGAAGCTCCTGGCCGCCCGGCTGCACGCGGTGAAGGTGCGCCCCTACCTGGCCGACGCGCTGTTCGCGCTGCACGTCGTGGAGGACCGGTCGGTGCCGACGATGGCGGTGGACGCGCACTGGCGCTGCTACGTGTCACCCGCCTTCGTGGCCCGCATGCCGCTGGAGGATCTGGCAGGCGTCTGGGTGCACGAGGTGTCCCACCTGCTCCGGGACCACCACGGGCGGGGTGAGAGGTACACGCGCGAACACGAGGAGCACGCGCCAGGCGCGCGGAGCGCCACGGGGGTCCCCCGGGCCGCGGGATGGGCGAGGCTGCGGCGGAACATCGCCGCCGACTTCGAGATCAACGACGACATCTACGGTGACGGTCTGCCGCGGCCCGCCGGAGTGGTGCTGCCCTCGCTGCTG
The DNA here is from genome assembly GCF_020873895.1 of Streptomyces sp. DH12. GTDB lineage: Bacteria > Actinomycetota > Actinomycetes > Streptomycetales > Streptomycetaceae > Streptomyces. Next base: position 270,656 of record NZ_JAHWGT010000001.1, read on the forward strand.
GGGCTGCCCGAAGGGCTGCTGATGGAGGAGTACCTGCGCACCGCGTCGATGTCCGGGCTCACCGCCGAACTGGCCTGGCTGGACTGCGGCAGCGGCGCCGACGGGCAGGAACGGCCGTGGGAGCTGGGGCCCGAGGGAGCGCACGGGCTGAGCAGGCAGCAGCGGGACGCGGTCCGGTTCCGGGTCGCGCGGGGCATCCGGGGCCGGCCCGGCACCGCGCCGGAGGGCTGGCGCCGCTGGGCGGACGAGGCGTTCCACCCGCCGCAGCCCTGGCGGCAGCTGCTGGGCGCGGCGGTCCGGTCGGCGGCCGGGGCGCCGGGGGCGGGCGAGAACCACAGCTACCGGCGCCCGTCCCGCCGTTCGGCCGGGGTTCCCAGCGTGCTGCTGCCGAGCCTGCGCCGTACGCCGCCCCGGGTGTGCGTCGTGATCGACACCTCCGGGTCGGTGAGCGACGCCGAGCTGGGTGGCGCGCTGCTGGAGGTGGCGGCGATCTCCCGGGCGGTGAGCGGGCGGCGCGACCTGGTCTCGGTGATCTCCTGCGACGCGGCCGCCGGTGTCGCCGTCCCGCTCTGCCGCGCCGAGAGCATCGAGCTGGTCGGCGGCGGGGGAACGGACCTGCGCTCCGGCTTCGCCCGGGCGCTCCGCTCCCGTCCCCGACCGGACGTGATCGTCGCCCTGACGGACGGCCAGACGCCCTGGCCGTCCGCGCCGCCTCCCTGCCGCACCGTCGTCGGCCTGTTCCCCCGCCCGCCCGGCCCGACCGACGAGGAGGGCCCCGCCCACGTCCCGGGAGCTCCGCCGCCCTGGGCCCGCGTCGTCCCCATCGGCTGAGAGCCCGGCCGCCCGGCCACAAGGCGCCCGGCCACAAGGCGCCCGGCCACAAGGCGCCCGGCCACAAGGCGCCCGGCTACAAGGCGCCCGGCCACGGGCCGACCGTCCGGCAGGCCGACCGTCCGGCTACGACCCCACCGACAGCGTGAAGCGGCGGGGGTTGCCGTCGTGCGCGGCGCCCGAGACGTCCGGACGGCCGTCCGGACGGACGTCGTCGTAGGGGAAGGCGTAACCGATCGGCGTGTTGGCGTGGACGACGCGCGAGTAGTGGTTGGTGGACGGGTCGCGGTAGTAATCCGAGGGGGCCGGGCCGTTCGGCTGGTCGGGGTGGGTGAGCAGGGTCGTCCGGTTGAAGCCGGCGGCGAGGCGGGCGAGCAGTGCCTTGCGGTCGTCGGAGTCGCCGGGGTTGTTGGTGAACGGGCCGTGGTTGCAGGTGAAGACGTCCCTGGAGGTGGGGCGGGTGAAGGTGTGGCCACCGGTGAAGGTGAGGACGTCCCCGTTCACCCGGCCCACCCGCACGCCACGCCCGCCCTGGAGGTCGATCCGGAGGTCGGTGGTGCGGTACTTCTGCCACACGCGGTCGATGTAGCCGGTGAGGGCGTTGCGGAAGGGCATCTGGTCGGGGCGGTCGAAGTACGGCGCCATGAGGTTCTGCGGGGAGATCACCCGCAGCACCGAGCCGTTCGCGCCGCGGATGACCAGCTTGTCCCACGGCTGGCCGTCCCGCGCGGCCTGGGCGACGAGCCCGTCCGCGATCCGCTGGAGGGCGCCGGCCGGCAGCGGGGCGACGGTGTGCGTGGCGTCGCCGGTGAGGGTCAGCCCGATGGGCAGGGCCGTCACGAGGTCGACGTAGCTGAGGTTGGCGTACAACTGCTGCGGGTTGAACGTGAACTCGGCGAAGGACCAGACTCGGCCGTAGTTGGGGTCGGCGGAGGTCGCGAAGGCCGGTTCGACGAGGGCGGGGCCGGGGTTGAGGAAGAAGTCGAGCCGGCCGTCGCGGACGAAGTACACCCGGGCGCCGAACATCTGCGGCAGCGTCAGGACGACCGGGCCGGCGCCCGCCGGGCGGAGCGGTATCGCGCAGTCGACGGGCAGGGGAGTCATCGGGGCGGCGGGGGACTCCGGGCGGTGGACGCCGCCGCCGGGGCGCAGCAGCACCCAGCGGCCGGTGCCTTGCTCGCGGCCGGTCACATAGGCGTGGACGGTACCCGGCAGGGAGCGGTTCTCCAGGGCGAGTTCGCAGGTCGCGGGAGCGGCGGACGCGGTCGCGCCACCGCGCAGCCCGAGGGCGGCGGCCGTGGCGGCGACGGCGGTGCCGGTGAGCAGGGCGCGGCGGGAGAGCGAGCGGGAGGACGTGGGGGACGCCATGCGTACGCTCCTGAGGAGTGGGGGAGGTGGGTGCCGCTCACTTTCGGGCCGCCGCGGGGAGGCGTCAAGAGTTGTGACTGAGAGCGCTCTCAGTTTCATCTTTCCTTCACGACTCGGCAGCCGGGGCCGGCGGTCGTCAGAGAGCGGCCTCCGGGTGCGCGGGGCTGAGGTGCCGCACGGCGGTGTCCGCGGCGTGCGGGGCGAGCAGGGCCCGCAGCTCGTCGGCCGCGCTCCGCAGCAGGGGGCCGTCATCGGCGGCGCGGAGGGTCTCCAGGGCGAAGACGACGCGGACGGAGTCCTCGGTGACACGGGTGCGGTGGGCGTCCCGGTGGTTCCAGTGGCGGGTCAGGACGCCCGCGGTGTCCGCGTAGACGATCTCGCCGGGCTTGGGGTTCTCGACGGTGCCGGGCTCGCCGAGCGGGGTGAACTCCTCGGCTCCGTCCGCGTGGCGTAGGTCCACGTCACCGGTGACGTGGTCGAGGTCGAAGGCGCCGGCGGGCAGGCCGTGGCGGACGGAGACGGCGTTGTACGCGTCGACGGCCGGGTTGATGCGCGGCAGGCTGCCCCGCTTGGCGAGGCGGCGGCCGAGCGCGTCGACGCTGGGGCGGACGCGGCGGGGGTTGGTGCCGAAGGAGCGGTAGGCGGTGTGCCACGCCGCGATGCGGGGGTCGTGCTCGTCGGCGGGCTGCCAGCTGCCCTCGGCGAGCCGCCGCTCCAGGGTCTCCAGGGCGGCGGCCGTCTCCGGCCAGGGTTCGCGGCCGCGCAGACCGGTGGCGGTGACCAGGGCGACGAGGGTGTCGGGGAAGTCGGCGGCCACGGCGGGGGTGAGGCGGAAGGTGGTCATGGACGGGTCCGTTCGTGCGCTGGAGCGGGGGAGTCGGGGAGTCAGGGGCCGGGGCGGGCGGGCCGGAGCCGTCCCGGGCCGGCGCGGTCCGGGCCGGCGCGGTCCGGGACGGTGGGGCCGCCGGGCCGCACCGGCTGGTGGGCGGGGCCGTCAGGTCAGGGCGAGGAGGCTGACGGCGACGGCGGCGGTCCCCAGCCCGACGAGCTGTCCGCGGTGGATGCGCTCGGCGAGCACGCCGCGGGCGAGCAGGACGGTGCCGGCCGGGTAGAGGGCGGTGATCACGGCGACGACGGCGAGGTCCCCGCCCCGGGCGGCCAGCAGGAACAGCAGGTTCGCCACCGAGTCCAGCACACCCGCGGCCGCCGACATCGCGTACGCCGGCTTCTCGGAGCCGAGCCTGCGATACATCAGCCCTGCCGCGGCCAGGGTGACCGCCGAGGAGACCGCCCGGCCCACGATCAGCGGGGCCACCCCGCTGTCGGGCGGCGACTGGTGCAGGAAGACGAGCTGCAGGGCGATCGCGCCGCCCGCGCCGAGGGCCAGCAGGAGCGCCGTACGGGAGGGGCGTGCCCCGCCGCTGCCGTGGCCGGCGCTGACCAGGACGACCGCGACCAGGGCGAGCGGCAGCCCGACCAGGCCGGCCGCGCCCAGGTGCTCGCCCTGCACCAGGCCCACGGCCACGGGCAGGACGGCGGAGACCAGCGCGGTGACGGGCGACAGTACGTTCATCGGTCCGATCGCCAGGGTCCGGTAGAGCAGCGCGAACGCGGCGGCCGACGCGACCCCGGACGCGGCGCCCCAGGCGAGGGCGCCGGAACTGAACGAAGCGCCGAGGAACGGCCACAGCAGCAGCTCGACCGCGAGGGAGGCCGGCGCGGCGATCATCACGGTCCGCAGTACGTGCGCCTTGCGGGCGCCGAGGCCGCCCAGGAAGTCGGCGCACCCGTAGGCGAGGGAACTGCCCAGGGCGAGGAGGAGAGCGATCACGGTACGTGCGTCCCTTACGATTAACGATGCAATGACCGGACCGTACAACGAACCGACCGGCGTTTGTCAACCAAACGACCGGACGGTGCATCGGATTGGTCCACTGGCGAGGAGGGTGATCGGATGGCCGACGCAGAGGAAGCGCTGCGGACGCTCGCGCACAACGTCAGGGCGGCCCGCAACCGCGCCGGCCTGTCCCTGGACGAACTCGGCCGCCGCGCCAAGGTCAGCAAGGGCGCCCTGGTCGGCCTGGAGAGGGCGCAGGGCAACCCCAACTTCGCCACGCTGGTCCGGCTGGCCGACACCCTCGGCGTCTCCGTCTCCGCGCTCCTGGAGGGCCCGGCCGAAGGCCGCGTCCGGGTCGTGGCCGCCGATGCCGTGACGCCGCTGTGGACCGGCCCGCGAGGCGGCGAGGCACGGCTCATGCTGACGACCTCGGGCCCCGCCCCGGTCGAGGTGTGGCGCTGGCGGCTGGAGCCGGGTGAGGAGTACCCCAGCCATCCGCACCAGGCCGGCGTCGTCGAGACCGTCAGCGTCACCGCCGGCCGTATGACCCTGGTCGTCGACGGCGCCGAGCATCCCGTGGAGGCCGGGCAGACCGCCACCTTCGAGGCCGATGCCCCCCACACCTACCGCGGCGCCGATGCGGGGACGTGCCACCTCGTCATGACCGTCCACCTGCCCCCGGGCCCCGCCGCGCCGGCGGCCCCCTCCAACGACCCGGACGCCATCCGGGGGAGCGGCGGCCCCCCGCACGGGTGACCCCGCTCCGGCGCGGGCGGTCCGGCCTTCGTCCCGGCTGCCCGCAGTGCAGCATTCCGCTCCTGAAGAGCGGCGGTAAGCCGTCTCCGGCCGTGAAGAAAAACTGTCATGGAGACAGTAGACAATCGTCGGGTGCAGGGTTAGTGTTCTGTCCGAGGCAAAGAGATCGAGTGACGCGGCAGAGGACGAACTGCCGCACATGTGAGTCACGCAGGAAGCGGCACGGCGGCGGAGTGACGGGGCCGGAAGGATGCAGGGTCCCGCCACTGGCCGCCGGGCCGAGCGGCCCACGGGGCCGTGAGCAGTACCGCAGTTCAGCAACACGAAGCAGAGGAAGAAGGAGGAGGCAGACGCCATCAGGATCGCCCGGGTGAGGACGCTGTACCGCCCGGGTACCGCAAGACCCCGGATTGGAAGGTGGTCCCCGGTCACGCAACTGCGATCCCCGCACGCACGGCCTCCCAGGCGGAGCTGCGGAACAAGAAGGCCGGTACGGCAGCAAGCAACCGGCAGATGGTGTTGAAATCCCTCGGGGCCCTGGTTGCCGTACGGCGACCAGGGCCCCTCGACCGCGTCCCCGCAACGAAGGTGCCGATGACCAAACCAGACCCGCTCGACCGTCTCGAAGACGACGACTACCCCGCCTACACCATGGGTCGCGCCGCCGAACTGGTCGGCACCACCCCCGCCTTCCTGCGCGCCCTCGGCGATGCCCGCCTGATCACCCCCCTGCGCTCCGAAGGCGGACACCGCCGCTACTCCCGCTACCAGCTGCGCATCGCGGCGCGCGCCCGCGAACTCGTCGACCAGGGCACGCCCATCGAGGCCGCCTGCCGGATCGTCATCCTCGAAGACCAACTCGAGGAAGCCCAGCGCATCAACGAGGAACTGCGCCGCGTCACCGCCGGCGGGCAGGCCCACCACACCACCGACGCCTGACGTCCCCGGCCTGCCGACGCATCCGGCGGCGGGCCCGGGACACCGGAACGCCCCACCACCCGGCGCGAGCCGCCACAAGGCAGACCGCACCCCCGGCCCTCCCCGCCGCGCCCCTCGCGCTCTTCCGCGTCATCCCGTCGCGCCCCCGCCCCGCCATCCGTCGGCACCGCTCCCGTCCCGTCGCGCCCCCGCCCCGCCATCCGTCGGCACCGCTCCCGTCGCGCCCCGACGGGACCGGCCGCGCGCCCCGCCACCCCACCCCACCCCTCCGCGCCACCCCGGTGGCCCCGCACCCACCCCGGAGCCGGGTGACCGCCGCCCGCGCGGACCCGGTCGCTCACGCCCCCCCGCCACCGGGCCGCACCGCGGGCGAGGAGCGCGCCGGGGGACCGCCCCGGCATCAACGGGACGTCAAGATTGCCGGAAGACGGCAATGCGCCGGGACCTGTCGCCCTGTCAACATGACCGGGCCGGAGGCACCGCACAGGCCGATGCCGCAGCCCGGAAAGCACCGTGCCACGTCGGAGACGCAAGGGGGACACACCATGGCCGAGTTCTGGCAGGCCGCCACCACGTTCCCCACGGTGCTGTCCACGGCCGCCCTCGTGGTGGTCGTCGGTTTCTGGCTGCTGGTGCTGGTGGGGGCCGCCGGGACGGACGCCTTCGACACCGACGTGAACACCGGCGCCCTCGGCCTCGGCGGGGTCCCCGTCACGGTGGCGTCCTCCCTGCTGATCCTCCTGACCTGGTTCTTCAGCCTCACCGGCTCCGTTCTCCTCACCCGCACCGGGTGGCCCGACCTCGCCGTCCACCTGCTCGACGTGGTCCTGCTGTGCGCGGCTTGGGTCGGCGCCTGGCGGCTGACCCGCGCGCTCGTCCGACCCCTGGCGAAGCTCTTCCCCGACGAACGCGGGCCGTCCCTGCACGACTTCGTCGGGTCGACCTGCACCATCCGCACCGGGCGGGTGGACGGGGCCTTCGGCCAGGCCGAGGTCGCCGCGGAGGACGGCTCCACCGCCGTCGTACAGGTCCGCCAGGACGACGGCAGTCTGCTGGCGCTCGGCAGCAGGGGGCTGCTGTACGCGTACGACGACACCGGCGGTTTCTTCTGGGTCGCGCCCTTCGACGAGGCGCTCGACCCGGGCCCCCGCGGCTGACCCGCGGCCCCTCACCTCAGCTCCCACCCTTCGATCCGGGGATCCCTCATGGACGCCATCTCCTGGGGCATCGGCGCGCTCGCAGCCGTCGTCCTGCTCATCGCCATCGCCATGCTGTTCGTCATCAGCCGGCTGTTCCGCAAGGTGGAACAGGGCAAAGCGCTCATCGTGTCGAAGATGCGCAAGGTCGACGTCACCTTCACCGGCCAGGTCGTCCTGCCGGTCCTGCACAAGGCCGAGGTCATGGACATCTCGGTGAAGACCATCGACATCAGCCGCACGGGCCGGGACGGACTGATCTGCCGCGACAACATCCGCGCCGACATCCGCATCTCGTTCTTCGTCCGCGTCAACAAGACCGTCGAGGACGTCATCAAGGTCGCCCAGGCCATCGGCACGGCCCGCGCCAGCGACCAGGCCACGCTGCAGGAACTATTCAACGCCAAGTTCTCCGAGGCGCTGAAGACGGTCGGCAAGCAGCTCGACTTCACCGACCTCTACACCAAGCGCGACGAGTTCCGCGACCGGATCATCCAGGTCATCGGCACCGACCTCAACGGCTACAGCCTGGAGGACGCGGCGATCGACTACCTGGAGCAGACGCCGCTCGCCCAGCTGGACGCCTCCAACATCCTCGACGCCCAGGGCATCCGGAAGATCACCGAGCTGACCGCCGTCGAGCACGTGCGCACCAATGAGTTCCAGCGCACGGAGGAGAAGGAGATCACCCGGCAGAATGTCGACGCCCGCGAGGCCATCCTCGAACTGGAGCGCCGCCAGGCCGACGCCGAGATCAAGCAGAAGCGCGAGATCGACACCGTACGGGCCAAGGAGGAGGCCGAGACCGCCCGCGTCGTCGAGGAGGAGCGACTTCGCGCGCAGAGCGCCTTCCTCAGGACCGAGGAGCAGCTCGGCATCCAGCGGGAGAACCAGGCCCGCGAGGTCGCCGTCGCGCAGAAGAACCGCGAGCGGGTCATCGCCGTCGAGAACGAGCGCATCGAGAAGGACCGGCTGCTGGAGGCCATCGCCCGGGACCGGGAGACGGAACTGACCCGCATCTCCGCCGAGAAGGAGGTCGAGGCCGAGCGCCGCGAGATCGCCGAGGTGATCCGCGAGCGGGTCGCGGTGGACCGCACGGTCGCCGAGCAGGAGGAGTCCATCAAGAGGCTCCGCACCGTCGAGGAGGCCGAGCGCAAGCGGCAGGCCGTGGTCATCGCCGCCGAGGCGCAGGCGCAGGAGCAGCTCGTCAAGGACATCAAGGCCGCCGAAGCCGCCGAGCAGGCCGCCGTCCACCGGGCGGCAAAGGAACTGACGCTGGCCGAGGCCCGCCACAAGGCCGCCGACATGGACGCCCGGGCAAAGGTCCGCCTCGCCGAGGGCGTCCAGGCCGAGGCCGCGGCCGAGGGACTGGCCGCCGTCCAGGTACGGGAGAAGGAAGCGGACGCCATCGAGAAGGCCGGCCTCGCGCAGGCCGGGGCGACCGAGGCCCGGCTGCGCGCCGAGGCGGTCGGCACCCGGGAGAAGGCGCTGGCCGAGGCCACCGCCATCGGCGAGAAGCTCAAGGCCGAGGCCTCGGGCCTCACCGAGAAGGCCGCCGCGATGGCCGCCCTGGACGAGGCGTCCCGCTCCCACGAGGAGTTCCGGCTCCGCCTGGAGGCGGAGAAGGACATCCGGCTCGCCGAGATCGACGTCCGGCGGCAGGTCGCCGAAGCCCAGGCCACGGTCCTCGCCACCGGACTGGAGAACGCCGACATCAACATCGTCGGCGGCGAGCCCGCCTTCTTCGACCGGATCGTCGGGGCCATGTCCCTCGGCAAGAGCGTCGACGGCTTCGTCCAGCACTCGCAGACCGCCCAGGCGCTGGCCGGGCCGTGGCTGGACGGCTCCGCCTCCTTCACGGAGGACCTGACGAAGGTCCTCGGGCCGGTGTCGACCGCCGACGTGCGGAACCTGACCGTGTCCGCCCTGCTGACGAAGCTCATGCCGGCCGGATCCGGCCGCCTGGACGAGCTGCTCGGCACGGCGCGGCGACTGGGCCTCGCCGACATGCCGGTGGCCGAACTCGCGGGTCTCGACGGCACCGCCGCCAAGAGCTGACCGACCGGCCCCATGAACCTCCGGAGCTGCCGCGCGGGGGGCGGCGGCTCCGGAGCACCACCACGCACACGAGGAGCTGGACAGTGACAGCCACGGGCACCGCCACCGCGAGCGGCCTGGACGCCGGTACGTACGAGGTGCTGCGCGACCGCCTCGCCGCGCGGGCCGGCGAGCTTGCCCGCCGCGCCGACGCGCTCAACACCGTACGCGTCGCCGCCTTCGGCGCCACCGGACTCGCCCTGACCGCCACCGGCCACCTGCGCACCGACCGCGACCTCGTGGCCCGGGACGTCGTCGCGGTCGGCGACGCCCTGCTCGTCGGATACGCGGCGCCGTCGCCCGACGACGTCTTCGCCCTCCACGACCGCGACCTCAACCCCCTGCCGCACGACGCCGTACCCGGCCTGCTCGACGACCCCGCCTTCGTCACCGAGTTCGCCGCCCTGCACCGCTACTACCGGGGCGCGCGGCTGCTGCGGCTGCGGCACGTGGACGGCCGGCTGCTGGCCGTGTTCCGCACCGGGGCGCAGGCCGCGGACATCCGGGTACTGCGCTGGTCCCTCGACCCGGCCGGCACGGTGCGGTTCCTCGACGCGCGCGGCGAGCGCGACCACGTCCTCCCCGATCCGTACGACTTCGTCTGGACCGGCACGACCCGGGATGACCACGTCCTCGGCCGGCACCCGCACATCGCCGTCGCCGGCGGCACGGCCTTCGTCTCGACGGTCGGCGGCACGCTCACCGTCAAGACCGACGACGACACGGAGACCGGCGAGGGCGTGTACGGCGAGCCGGTCGACGAGCCCCTGCAGGCGCTGGCGGACGCGGAGGTGGGCTACGCCGTCGTCGGCTCCCTGGTCCTGCTGCGGGTACGGCCCTACAAGGAGGACACCTGGCGCCACCTGGTCCTCCACCCGCTCACCGGTACCGTGACACGGCTCGACGGCATCGGCCGGTCCTGTCGACGCCTGCCCGACGACCAGGGCGTCGTCTTCCCCGGCGGGTACTGCCTGGCCAGCGGCGCCGTGAAGACCTTCGACACCGGCGCCCCCGCCACCCCCGCTACCACCGGCGCCCCCGCCACCCCCGCTACCACCGGCGCCGCCGACGCCCCCGGCATGAGCTTCGAACGGGTCGTGCGCTCGCCGAACGGCGAGGACGTCCTGTACGTCTTCCACGCCGGAGCGGAGGGCCGCACGCTCCTGCTGCCGTACAACGTCATCCGCGAGGAGGTCGCCGCGCCCATCCCGTGCCGCGGCCACGCCCTCCTCGACGACGGCACCCTCGCCACCCTGCGCGTCGAGTCCGGTGAACCCGCGCGCGCCCACCCGGTGCAGCTGTGGCGGACGCCGTTCGCGACCGGAGTCGCCCCCCAGGGCGACGGGCCGCTCGCCCGCATCGGCGACGCCGACCTGGTCCGCGCCGTCGCCGACTGCCTGGCCATCGCCCGGCAGGTCGCCGACACCACCGCCACCGGCGAGACGTACACCGCGCTGGTCGCCGCCTGCACCCGCACCGCCGACCGCCACCCCTGGCTCGGCGACGCGGACGCGGGCGACCTCCGCACGCCCCTGGAGGAGGTGCGGGCCACCGCCGAGCAGGTGCTGGGCGAGTTCGCGACCGTCCAGGCGCTCACCGCGCAGGCGGCCGGGGCCCTGGACGAGACCGCGGAGGAGCTGCGGCGGCTGGTGCGGCGGGTCCGCGGCGAGGCGCCGGCCACCGCCGAGGAGTGGATCGAGCGGATCACCGCGCTGCGCCGCGCCCAAGGCCGCCTGATGGCGCTGAAGGAGATGCGGTACGCGGACACCGCGGCCGTCGACGCGCTCGCCGAGGACGCCGGGACGCACATCGCCTCCACCGCCCAGCGCGCCGTCGCCTTCCTCCGCCGCGACGACGCCTTCGCCGGCCGGCACGCGGAGGTGGAACGGCTCACCGCCGACATCGGGGCGGTCACCACGACCGCCGGGGCCGCGGAGGTCGCCGAGCGGCTCGACGCGCAGGTCGCCGGCCTCCGGACGCTCACCGAGGTGATCGCCGGCCTGGACATCGGCGACGCGACCGTCCGCACCGCCATCCTGGAGCGGATCGCCGAGGTGCTGGGCGGGCTGAACCGCGTGCGCGCCCTCCTCACCGCCCGCCGCCGCGAACTCCTCGACGAGGAGGGTCGGGCGGCCTTCGCCGCCGAGTTCGGCCTCTTCGCCCAGTCCGTCACCGGCGCCCTGGCCGCGGCCGACACCCCGGAGACCTGTGACGCGCAACTGGCCCGCCTGCTGCTCCAGCTGGACACCCTGGAGTCGCGCTTCGCCGACCACGACGGCTTCCTCACGGAGATCGCCGACAAGCGCGCCGAGGTCCACGACGCGTTCGCCGGCCGCAAGCAGACGCTCCAGGACGCCCGTGCCCGACGCGCCGAACGCCTCGCCGCCTCCGCCTCCCGCGTCCTCGAGACGATCGCCCGCCGCGCGTCCACCCTGGACGGCCCCGACGACGTCACCACCTACTTCGCCTCCGACCCTATGGTCGAGAAGGTCCGCCGCACCGCCCGCGAACTGCGCGAGCTGGGCGACCAGGTGCGGGCCGAGGAGCTGGCCGGCCGGCTCACCGCGGCCCGCCAGGAAGCCGGACGGGCCCTGCGGGACCGCACCGAGTTGTACGCGGACGGCGGCGACACCATCCGGCTCGGCGCGCACCGCTTCGCCGTCGCCCCCCGACCGCCCGAGCTGACGCTCGTACCGCACACGGACGGCGGCCTCGCCTTCGCGCTGACCGGCACCGACTACCGCCGGCCGGTCACCGACCCCGAGTTCGCCGACACCCGCCCCTACTGGGACCAGCTCCTGCCCTCCGAGAACGCCGACGTCTACCGCGGCGAACACCTCGCCGCACGCCTCCTGGCCGAGCACGGCGCCCAGGCCCTCACCGGGGCCGACCTCCCCGACCTGGCCCGGCGGGCCGCCGAAGCCGCCTACGACGAGGGCTACGAGCGCGGCGTCCACGACCACGACGCCGCCACCGTCCTCGCCGCCCTGCTGCCGCTGTACGAGCAGGCCGGGCTGCTGCGCCACGCACCCGCCGACCGGGCCGCCGCCCAGCTCTTCTGGGCCCACCACACGACCGCCGCCGCCCGGGAGGCGTGGTCCCGTGCGGCCGTCTCCCTGGTACGGGCCAGGGAGACCTTCGGGACGGCACCCGCCCTCGAAGCGCTCCGCGCCGAACTGGCCGACGCCGGGGCACTGACCGCTCCCGCGGCCGAGTACCTCGTCGAGGAGCTGGCGGCCGGCGGATCCTTCACCACCGGCCCCGCCGCCCGCACCCTGCTCGACAAGTTCTCCCGGGCCGTGGGCTCCCCGCCGTACACCGAGGACGTGCGCGCCCTCCTCGCCGAAGGGGACGCGGCGGCGGCGCGGCGCCTGGTGGAGGGCTGGCTCTTCTCCTACGCGGCGTCCGCCGGCGAGGACGTCGACCCGGGCGACCTCGCCGAGGCGGTGGCGATCGAGGCCTGCCCGGACCTGCCCCGCCGCGCCGTGGAGTGCGTGACGACCGGCCGCGCCGAGGGACTGCTCGGCACCCACCCGCGGATCGACCGGGGCACCCTCCCCCTCCGCCTGGACGAGTTCCTGGCCAGGACGGGGGACTTCGCCCGCCGGGTGGTGCCGGGCTTCCGCGCCTACCAGCAGCGCCGGAACGCGCTGGTGACCGCCGAACGCCGACGGCTGCGCCTGGACGAGTACCGGCCGCGCGTCATGGCCTCGTTCGTCCGGGGCCGACTCGTCGACGAGGTGTACCTGCCGCTCGTCGGCGACAACCTCGCCCGGCAGATCGGCACCACGGGCGAGGGGAGGCGGGCCGACACCAGCGGGCTCCTGCTGCTCCTCTCGCCGCCCGGGTACGGCAAGACGACCCTCATCGAGTACGTCGCCGACCGCCTCGGCCTGCTCCTGGTCAAGGTCGACGGACCCGCCCTCGGCCACGACGTGACCTCCCTCGACCCGGCCGCCGCCCCGAACGCCGCGGCCCGCCGGGAGGTCGAGAAGATCCGCTTCGCGCTGGCGGCGGGCAACAACGTCCTGCTGTACCTGGACGACATCCAGCACACCTCGCCCGAACTGCTCCAGAAGTTCGTGCCGCTGTGCGACGCGACCCGCACCCTCGACGGCCACGACCTGCGCGGCAAGCGCTTCGCCGTCTGCATGGCCGGCAACCCCTACACCGAGTCCGGCCGGCGCTTCCGCGTACCCGACATGCTCGCCAACCGCGCCGACGTCTGGAACCTCGGCGACGTGCTGACCGGCAAGGAGACCGCCTTCGCCCTGAGCTTCGTCGAGAACGCGCTCACCTCCCACTCGGTCCTCGCCCCGCTCGCCGGGCGCGGGCGCGCCGACCTCGAACTGCTGCTGGACCTGGCCGCGGGCGACCCCACGGCCCGCGCCGACCGACTCGCCCACCCCTACGCGCCCGCCGAGACCGAGTCGATCCTCGCCGTACTGCGCCACCTGCTCGCCGCCCGAGAGACGGTCCTCGCGGTCAACGCCGCCTACATCGCCTCCGCGGGCCAGGACGACACCGGCCGCACCGAGCCGCCCTTCCGGCTCCAGGGCTCGTACCGCGACATGAACAAGATCACCGCACGGATCTCCCCGGCGATGAACGGCGCCGAACTGGCCGCCGTCATCGACGACCACTACACGGCCGAGGCCCAGACCCTCTCCGGCGGCGCCGAAGCCAACCTCCTCAAACTCGCCGACCTGCGCGGCACCCTCGCGGGGGAGCGGCGGGCGCGGTGGGAGGCGGTGAAGTCGGCGTACGTCCGCGCGCAGGCGCTGGGCGGGGCCGGTGACGACGCCCTCGGCCGGGCGGTGGCCGCGCTCGTCCTGCTGGTCGACCGGGTCGCGGCCGTCGAGACAGCCATCACCCGGGCCACTGACCCCCGCGCTCCGCGGGGCCGCCCGCCCGGCCGTCACGCGGCCCGACCCGACGGCGGCGACCCGACATGACCCGCCGCGCCGGGAACTCAGTGGCGGTGCCCGGCCGCCACCGTCCACCATGCACCGTATGACTGATCAACCCGAGCGATGGACCCAGGCGACCGTCCACCCCGACATGTGGGTCGACCCGGACGACGACCCCCGCGACACGGAGGAAGGCAGCCCGGACGGGGAGCCGGCGACCCTGCGGGACTTCCTGTCGGGCTACCGCATGACCCTGCGGATGAAGTGCGAGGGCCTGTCCGCCGAGCAGTTGGCCCGCCGGTCGGTTCCGCCGTCGACGATGTCGCTGCTCGGACTGGTCCGACACCTCGCCGAGGTCGAGCGGGACTGGCGCAACTGGATCAGCGACGGCGAACCCCTGCCCAAGCTGTACGGCGGGCGTGACGCCGACTTCGACGGGGCCGTCGCCGAACAGGCCGTGGTCGACGCCGCGTACGCCGACCTGGAGCGTGAGCAGGCCGCGACCGACGCCGCACTGACCGCACACCCGGACCTGGGCGAGCGCGTAGGCAAGGACGGCATCGCGATCCGGGAACTGCTCGTGCACCGGATCGAGGAGTACGCCCGTCACTGCGGCCACGCCGACCTGCTGCGCGAGTGCGTCGACGGCCGGGTGGGCCAGTGACCGCGACCGCCGCGCGCGGCCGGACGGCCGCCGGCACGGCGACGCCCGCGTCGCCGCCTGACCCGCGCCCGGGGAACGGGCGCCGCCCACACCGGTGACGGAAGGCCCGGAGACGGGAAAAAGGGCTGGGACCGGATACTGTCGGAGTCTGGCTCGGGGCGAGCAGGGCACCCTGAGCGTGGACGATATCGGCGAGATATAGGGGGCGGCCCCATGCTGACGGTTCAGCTGCGCCACAACGGAGTCACTGTCGCGCGCCTGCCCGACGTGGTGGCGTTCGACACGGTCACCGACCTCCACCCCCTGGCGCTGGCACTGCTGGAAGAGGGGGGGTGCCGCCACCTCGTGCTGGACATGTCGCACATCGAGGACTTCGACTCGTCCGGGCTGGCCATGCTGCTGAAGGTGTGGCACCGCAGCCGGGCCGGCGGCACCGCGCTCACCCTGGCCGCGCCCCCGCCGTTCGTCCAGCGGATGCTGACCATCACCCAGGCCATCACCTTCCTCGCGGTGACTCCCTCCGTACGCCAGGCGTTGGCCGGCCACACCTCGAGGACCACGGAGGACGACGACCAGGACCTCGCGGACCAGGCCTGACTCCCCGCGCGCCCGGTACGCGCCACCCGCCCGGTACGCGCCACCCGCCCGGGAGGCGGCCGCCGACCGGACGGGGCCGATGATCGCGCCGGGAAGCCGCCGGGAGCCCGTCGGGGGACACCGCGTCGCCGTCCGTGCCCGCCTCGCCCGGGGCGCCGCCCGCGGCTTGCCCACCGTGCCGCGCCTGCCGGTCCGGGGGGACCGGGCCGGCGTCCTGTCCCCTGACCGGCCCGGCGGGGTCCTGGGTCTGTCCGGAAGGTTCCGCCTGGGCCCCTCCCCCCGGGCAGACGGCGCTGCTTTCCGGACAGGACCTAGAGTGTGCGCGTGACCGAGCCGAACTCCGCACTCATCGCCGACCGGTACCGGCTGGTCGAACGCATCGGCCAGGGCGGCATGGGCCGCGTCTGGCGGGGCGTCGACCAGCAGCTCTTCGGGCGAGAGGTCGCCATCAAGGAGATCCTCTTCCCGGCGGGTCTGGACGACCGGGACCGCGCCACGCTGCTGAGCCGCTTCCTCGGCGAGGCCCGCGCGGCGGTCACTCTCAGCCACCCGGGGATCATCACCATCCACGACGTCGTGGAGCACCGCGGCGCCCCCGTGATCGTCATGGAGTTCGTCCGGGGGCAGTCGCTCGCCGCGGCCATCCGCGAACAGGGACGGTTGCCCGTGCGGCGGGTGGCGGCGATAGGCTCCGCAGTCCTCGACGCGCTCGCCGAGGCGCATGGCGCGGGGATCGTCCACCGCGACATCAAGCCCGACAACGTGCTCCTGACCAAGGACCGCGTCGTCCTCACCGACTTCGGTATCGCCCACCTCGCGGACGCCACGACCAGGCTGAGCCACAGCGGGATGGTCATCGGCACCCCGCAGTACATGCCGCCGGAGCAGTTGGAGGGCAAGCGCCCGACCCCCGCCAACGACCTGTGGGCGCTCGGCGCCACGCTGTACCACGCCGTCGAGGGGCACCCGCCGTTCGAAGCCGAGGGGCTGCACGCCCTCGCCGTGGCGGTGTTCACCCGCCCGCACCGGCCGCCGGCCCACGCCGGCCCGCTGACACCTGTACTGGACGCACTCCTCACCAAGGACCCGCAGCGACGGGCCGGGGCCGCCGAGGCCGCCGAGCTGCTGGCGTCGGCGCTGCGGTCCTCCGGGCCCCGGGGAGCGGTGGCGGGGGCGACCACCGAGCCGGCCACGCTCGAGCCCGAGCCCGAGCCCGACGCCGCACCCGGGCCCGCCCCCGCACCCGGGCCCGCCCCCGCGCCCGGATCGGACTCGGCGTCCGGGTCGGGTGAGACGCCCGGGTCGGGTGGGACGGCCGGGTCGGGTGGGGTGCCCGCCTCCGGTGGAGTGGCCGCGCCGGATCCGGTACCCGCCCCGGACGCGGAGACCGGCCGCGTGCCCGGCGCCGCGCGGCCGGAGGCGGTACCGCCGTCCGCGCCGCCGGTGCCGACGCCCACCGCCTGGGACCCCGCGTCCACGACCGGCGGCGGCCCGCGCCGTCCGGCGCCGGACCTGCCGACCGTCGGGGCCGCGCCCGTACCCGAGGCCGAGGACCTGTACTCGTTGGGCGGGAAGGACCGGCGGACCGGCGGTGCGGCGGCGTCCGACCGGCGGACCCTCACTCGGCGCGCCGCTGTCATGGGCGTCGCCGCGGCCACCCTCGCGGCCGGCTCCGTCCTGACGTGGACCCTCACCCGTGACGATCCGCACGGAGGCAGCGGCGGAAGCGGCGGGGCGGCCGGCGGTGGTCCCGCGGCGACCCCCGCCACGGTGGTGATCGGGGTGGACGCACCGCTCAGCGGCGACCTGTCCTCCTTCGGCCTCGGCATGCGGAACTCCGCCGACCTGGCGGCCAGGACCGCGAACAGGACCCGGCACGTCCCCGGCGTCACCTTCGAGATCAAGGCCCTCGACGACGAGGCCACGCCCGCCAAGGGCCGGCCGAACGCCACGGAGTTCATCGCCGACGAGAAGGTGCTGGGCGTGGTCGGCCCGCTCAACTCCGGCGTCGCCCGGACCATGGTGGAACCGCTCGCGGAGGCGAACCTGGTCAACGTCTCCCCGGCCAACACCGACCCCTTGCTCACCCTGGGACCCGACTGGGCCGCCGGCACCAAGTCCCGCCCCCACCGGACGTACTTCCGAACGATCGCCACGGACGTCGACCAGGGGCCGTTCGCCGCCCGCTACCTCCATGGCGAGGCCGGGAAGAGGAAGGTCCTGGTCGTCGACGACGGCAGCGCCTACGGCTCCGGCCTGAGCTCGGCGTTCAGGGCCGAGTTCACGAAGCTCGGCGGGAGCGTGGTCGGCACGGAACGCGTCGACCCGGCGGAGTCGGACTTCACGGACCTGGCCGCGAAGGTCCGCTCCTCCGGCGCGGACGCCGTGTACTTCGGCGGCTACTACACCCTCGCCGGCCCGCTCTCCCAGCAGCTCAAGGAGGCGGGCGTCGACATCCCCCTGATGGGCGGCGACGGGATCTACGACCAGCAGTACCTCACGGCCAACCCGAGGGCCGAGGGCGACCTCGCCACCAACATCGGCGCCCCCGCCGAAGTCCTGGCCGGGGGAGGGGCCTTCCTCACCGAGTACCGCCAGGCCGGGTACCCGGAGCCGGCCGGCTGGTACGGCCCCTACGCGTACGACGCGACCTGGGCCGTCATCGAGGCGGTGAAGTCCGTCGCGGCGGCCAACGGCGGCACCCTCCCCGAGGACGCCCGCGCGAGGATGCCGAAGGCCGTGGCGGCGCTGGAGTTCGACGGCGTCACGGGTCGCGTGGCGTTCGACCGGTACGGCGACACGGCCGACCGCCGGGTGTCGGTGTACGCGGTGAAGGGCGGCAGGTGGACGTTGGTGAAGAGCGGCCCCCGCACCCCCTGATCCACCCGGGGAAAGGGCGCCGGGTCCGCCGGGCGGGGCCGCCGGGGCCGTGCGGTGTCCCGGGCGCGCCACGGACGGGTCCGGGCGCCTCAGCCGGCGGACTGCTCGCGCCCGTCGGGGAGCCCGTCGGCCAGGCGGCGGACCTCGGTGGTGACCGTCTCCCAGGAGTGCGGGGGCAGTTCGTGTCCGACTCCGGGCAGGAACACCAGGCGCGCGCCGGGGATCCGTGAGGCGATCGCCTGCCCCGCCGCCGGCTTGATGAGGGGGTCGTCCGCCCCGTGCAGCACCAGCGTGGGCCGGGCGATGGCGTCGATCCTCCGGCCGTGCCACTGGGCGCCGATCTGACGGCTCTGCGCCTGCCGGTCGTGTACGCCGCCGTCGACGTTACGTGTGGCGTCCTCCCGGGCCGCCGCCTCGTCGAAGGGGCGGTGCGGCGAGGCGAGGAGCCGGGAGACGGCGACGCCGGCCGCGATGCTCCCTTCCGGCGAGTCGGGGAACCTCAGGCGCGCGAACTTCGCCAGGGTCCTCAGCCGGACGTACCGCACCGCCCGGAGCCCCGAGGCGTCACCGGGGACGGCGGCCATGGTCGTGAGAGTCCGAACGCGCCCGGGATGCCGCAACGCGACCCGCTGCGCGACGGCGCCACCGAGGGAGACGCCCAGCAGGTGTGCCGACGGCCATCCCAGGGCGTCCATGACCGCGGTGGCGTCGTCCGCCATGTCCTCGGCGGTGTACGCCTCCCCGTGCCCGCGCAAGAGCGCGGAGACGGGGCCGCCGGTGGCGGTGGGCGGCAGGCGGCTGGACTCCCCGCCGTCGCGCTGGTCGTAGCGCGCGACGGCGAAACCGCGCGCCGCCAGCATGCGGCAGAGCCCGTCCGGGAACCAGTGGCGGTTCGCACCCAGACCGATGACCAGCAGGAGCGGATCACCGTCGGACGGCTCTGTCCACTGGTCGTGGGCGAGCCGGACCGTGCCGTTCCGGGCCCAGCGGACGGGACTCCACGGGCCGACCGATGACGAGGACATGAGACCCTCCCATAACTGCGATCAGTGTTCGCGGTTTAGTGTAGGGGACACACCACGAGGACGACCAGGACGAACGGGCGAGGTGGACGACTTGGCGCGGGGACCCGATGCGGCGAGGCAACACGTGACTGTCTGGGCGCGGCCCGAACGCGGCACCCGGGGCCCGGCGGCCGTGCACAGCCGCGCCGACCTGACCGCCGCCGCGATCGAGCTGGCGGACCGCGGCGGCCTGGAGGCGGCGTCCATGCGCCGCGTGGCCCAGGCGCTGGGCACCGGCCAGGCGTCGCTCTACCGCTACGTCTCCGGCCGCGAGGACCTCCTCGACCTGATGGCGGACGCGGTGACGGGAGAGGTCGACCTCGACGTCCCGCTGGTCGGTGACCCGGTCGAGGACCTGCTCGCCCTCGCCTCCCGCACCAAGGCGGTCCACCTGCGGCACCCCTGGCTGGCGGACGTCCCACCGGAACCGCTCCGGCTGGGCCCCAGGGGCCTGGACTACCTGGAATACGCGCTGCGGGCGATGGCACCCACGCCCCTGTCCGGACGGGCCGGACTCGAGGTCGTCGCCCTGCTGAACGCCCTGGTCGCCCAGTTCGCGCGGACGGAACACCCGCTGAGCCGCACGGGAGCGGACCGCCAGGCGGCGCAGGCCGCCTACCTGGAGGAAGCCGTGTCCCGAGGCGGGCATCCCCACCTCGCGGCGGCCTTGGCCGACCCCGTCACGGCCGACCCGGCACCGGCCCCCCAGGAGCTGTTCGAACGGACGATGCGCCGGGTGCTCACCGGGCTCGTCGCGGGCTGACGCGCCCGGCCGGGCGGCGCATTCGCTTCCCGTCCGCCCCGCCCCGGGAGAACGCGCCGGTGATACTGGGCGACATGACCGACATCGAAGGGCCGGAGGACGGGCGGCTGGAACGCGCCATCCTGGAACTGCTGGATCGGCGCGGGCCCGCGGCGACGATCTGCCCCTCGGACGCCGCCCGGGCCGCGTACGCGGGGGACGACGACGGCTGGCGCGCGCTCATGGAACCGGTCCGCCGCGCGGCCCGACGACTGGCCGCGGCGGGAGAGGTGGAGATCACCCAGGGGGGCCGACCGGTCGAGCCGGCCGAGGCCCGCGGCCCGATCCGGATCCGCCGCGCCCGCTGAACCCCCGGTCGTGGCACGGCCGGCACGGACGGCCCCTCAAGGACGGCCCCCGTCCGGTCGTCGCCGCCGGGGCTGCCGCGCCTCGCCGTTCGTGGCCGTCGGGGCCCGCGCGGCGGTCGTCGCCGTCACCCGGGCTGCCGTCACGGGGACGTGTCGGGGCCGGTGTCGGTGAGAGTGGCCCACCGGCGCGCGAGACGGCGGCACGCCTGGACGAGTTGCCGCGGGCGCGGATCGGTCAACTCGGTGTCGAAGGTGGCGAGCAGTCCCGCGACACCGGCCCAGGACCAGGCACCGAGAGTGAGCCGGCAGTGCCCCTCGTCGAGGTGTTCGACCACCGAGCCGCCCGGTGCCCAGCGGGCGACGACCTCGGCCGGCAGGGCTAGGCGGGCGCTGCCGGTGCAGCGCCAGGCGGCGGGCGTGTCACCGCGGTCGTGACTGCTCATGACGTAGTGGGCGAGGTCGCCGCCGGGGAGCTCGCGCGGGCTGAAGCCCTGTGTCGTCGCGCGGGGGTGGAGCCGGTCGACGCGCAGCACCCGCCACTGCCGGTCGTCCGGGTCGTAGCCGACCAGGTACCACCGGCCGGCCCAGACGACCAGGTGCTGCGGCTCCACCCGGCGGGCGGGCCTAAAGTCGTCGTCGCCCGGCGCGCTGCGCGAACCGTCCGGGCGCAGCGTCTCGGCGAGGAGTACCCGGCGGTGGCGCACCGCGGCCCCCACGGTGGTGAGCGCCGCCGCGTCGATGGGAGGCGCCAGGAACTCCCAGTGGTTGCGCAGCCGGGTCAGACGGACGGACTCCATGGGTGCCCGCAGCCCGGCGGGCACGGCCTGCTCCAGGGTGACCAGCGCCCGCGCCGCGTCGTCCCCCAGCCCCAACACCGTGGTGGGCGCGGTCTGGAGGGCCACCGCCACCGCGAGGGCCTGGTCGTGGTCGAACACCAGCGGGGGGAGGGTGTGCCGCGCACCGAGCCGGTACCCGCCGTCGGGCCCGTGGACGGTGTGCACCGGGTAGCCGAGCTGACGCAGGGTCTCGACGTCCCGGCGGACCGTGCGCTCACTCACCTCCAGCGCGGCGGCGAGTTCACGCAGCGCCCACCGGCGGCGCGAGCCGAGCATGGACAACAACCGCAGGGCCCGCCGTGATGTGTTCGCCACCGCCCCATCGTGGCACCGGTACCGGCCGCCCCGTGTCCACCACCGGTGCCACCGTGAGGCCCATGAGGACGAACAGCGCTGGTGAAGGGCGTACGGGCATGCGTGTGGTCGTGGTCGGCGGCGGGATCGGGGGGCTCGCGCTGGGGGCGGGACTGCGCCGCCGCGGGTTCGAGGTGTCGGTGTTCGACCGCGACACCGATGTGGCGGCGACGGGCGGCTACCACATCACCCTGGACGGGCGGGCCCGGTCGGCGCTGCGGGAGCTGGTGCCGCCGGACTTCGAGCGGAGGCTGCTGGCATCGGCCTCGGCGCTGCGGCTGCGCGACCGCGACGCGCTGTGGGACCGCCGCGGCCGGCTGCTCGGCCACGGGCCGGACCTCGGCGGCAGCGCCGGCGTGGACGTCGACCGGGTCACTCTGCGCGTCCTGCTGGCCGAGGCCGTCGGCGGGGACCTGCACCTGGGACGGCCCGTGTCCGGTGTCGAGCGGGGTCCCGACGGCACGCCGCGCGTGCTGTTCGCCGACGCCGCACCGGTGGCGGCGGATCTGGTGGTGGGCGCGGACGGTGCCCACTCCGTGGTCGCCCGGCATCTCGCCGGAGGCCCGACCAACAGGCCGGCGGGCCTCATCGGCTTCTCCGGCCGCACCCTCGTCGAGGACCTGAGCCCCGGGGAGCGCCGGCGGCTGGGGCCGCGCTCCGGGCTGGTGGTCGGCCCCCGAGGCGCGGCGCTGTACATCGGCTTCCTCGACCCGGTCGGCAAGCCCGCCCTCGACGCCCCCGAACTGCGGATGTCCGTCACCACGGGACCCACCTACATATGGGGCGCGATGTTCCCCGAGTCCACCGCCACGGACGCCCTGCGCCCCTTGCGCGAGGGCGCGTTGGGGGCGGCGCTGCTGAGCCGGTTCCGGGAGCGGGGCTGGGCCGGTCGGACGCTCGAAGTGATCGCCCGCGCCGACCCGCACAGCGTGGCCGCCTACCGCTTCAACGCCGCCTCGACCCGCGCGAGCGACCTCGCGCCCTGGCCCGCGGGCACGATCACCGCGCTCGGCGACGCCGTCCACGCGACACCCCCCACCGCCGGCATGGGAGCCGGCGCCGCCATCCGCGACGCCGCCGACCTGGTCGCGCACCTGAGCGACGCCGCCGCGGGCGCCACCACGCTCACCGCGGCCGTCGCCCGGTTCGAGGCGGGCATGCGCCGGCGCGGCGGCGAAGCCCTCACCCTGGCGATGCGGACGGTCCGCTTGATCCTGGCCACCGACACCGCTCTCGGCGCCGCCGCCACCGCCCTGACCACCCCGCTCCTCGCCGCTGCGACCCGGCTGCGGCACTGAACGGCCGACGCCGACCGGGCGTCCCGGGCACGCCGACGTACGGCCTGCCCGGGACGCGGCGCGCGCACGGGCCTTCCACCGCGTGACGGTGGCACGGGGACACGGTCCGCTCGACGCGGTTCTCCGGCAGGCAGGACGACCCCTGCCGCGCCGACGAGGAACAGCCCGGCGGCGCGCGAACAGGCCGCACCGCTCCTCCCCACCACTCCACAACGGCGAGGCACCGGCTCGGCGTCGACCTCCACCGGCCGGTCCCGAACAGCCGGCTCCCTCGCCTGCTCCGTCCCGCCCCCGAGGGACGCGGGCCTGCCGCGCGCTGTGCCCTTTCGGCTGACGCCCCTCCCCGTACGGGGGCCTCGGGCGGCCACGAGTCCACCCGGGGAGGCTGACGATCTGTCACCTTTGATGCCGTCCCGCCCGCGTCCCCTGCGCCACGAAAGGACCACTCCGTGGAATCCGGTCACGTCAGCCGCCGCGCTTTCCTGCAGACCTCCGCCGCCGGGTTGGCGGTCTCCGCCGTCCCCGTCACCGCCCACGCGGCGGATACCGGTGGCCACTCCGACGAGGCACGCCTCCTGCGCTATCGGGAGATCACCGGCGGGTCGGTCACCGGCTCCGCCCACGGCGACGTACTGATCGCCGAGGCCCAGGGCGTCCTCTGGCGCGTCCCCCGCGGAGGCGGCGCCGCCACGCAGCTGACGGCCTGGGACCTTGAGGCCACCCGCCCCGCACTGTCACCCACCGGCGGCGCGGTGGCCCTCTCCGCGTACCGCGGTGGCGCCTTCCACCTGTGGACCATGCGCACCGACGGCACCGACCTGCGGCAGCTCACCACCGGCCCGTGGGACGACCGCGGCGCCGCCTGGTCACCCGACGGCACCCGCCTCGCCTTCTCCTCCGAACGCGGCGGCGACCCGGTGGCCGGCGGCTCCTTCGGCCTGCACGTCCTCGACGTGGACGGCGCCCGGCCCACCCGGGTGACCGGCGGCGCCTTCGAGGACTACGACCCGGCCTGGTGGCCCGACGGGCAGTCACTGGTGTGCGTACGGGCCGCGCACACCCCGGGCGGCGGCACGGACGGCGGCCGAACCCTGGTCCGCGTGCCGGCGACGAGCGGCCGGGCCGCCCGCACCGTACGCACCGTGACCTCCGGCCGGTTGCTGTGCCCGTCCGTCTCTCCCGGCGGCCGGGTCGCCTACCTGCACCTGACCGGCACCGGGGACTCGCCCTCCTTCCCGGCCGCGCAGGCCCTGCTGATGGTCGACGGCCGGGTGGTGGCCGCCGACGAGGACCTGGCCGCCGCCCCGCCGTGCTGGCTGGGGGAGGACCGGCTCCTGTACGTGGCCGACGGCCGCATCCGCATCCGCACGCTCACCCCGGCGCCGTCCGTGCGTGAGGTGGCGTTCGACGCGCGGATGTCCGTGCCCGCTCCCCGCCGACGCCCCGCACGGCGGAACCAGGACGCGGCAGAACCCGCCCCGGTGCGCGGCATCCACCTGCCCGCGCTCTCCCCGGACGGACGCGACGTGGCGTTCGCGGCGCTGAACGCCCTGTGGCGGATGCCCGTCGACGGCACGCCCCGCCGGCTCGTCCAGGCCGCCCCCGGCCACCAGGTGCAGATGCCCGCCTGGGCGCCGGACGGACGCAGCCTGCTGTACTGCACCGACCGGGACGGACTGACGGCCGTACGGCGCCTGCACCTGCACAGCGGACGCGACGAGGCCGTCACGGACGGCGGCCGGCTGCACCCGGCGCTGTCCCCGGACGGCTCCGTCCTCGCCTGCCAGGACGTCACCGGCAACCTCCTGCTGCGCGACCTCGCCACCGGAACCGAACGCGTACTGGTCCGCCCGCTCGCCACCGACGGGCCGCCCGGCGCACCCACCTGGTCACCCGACGGCCGGTACATCGCCTTCTGCGACCGCAACCGCCTCAACCACCGCTTCCGCGAGGGCTACCACCTCATCCGTGTCGTCGACACCCGCACCGGCGCCGACCGCCGCCACCTGCCCGCGCCGCACCAGTCGCTCTCCGACCGGGCGGCCGCGGGCCCCGTGTGGTCACCCGACGGCCGCCACCTGGCGCTGGTCGCCGAGTCGGCCCTGTGGCTCCTCCCCGTCACCCCCGACGGCACCCCGACGGGCCCCGCCCGCCGGCTCACCGACGAACCCGCCGACCACCCCAGCTGGGCCCGCGACACCGACCTCCTGCTCTACCTCTCCAACGGCCGCCTGCGACTGCTGTCCCTCGACGGCGGCCCGACGGGAGGCCGCACCCGCACCCTGCACGTCCCGCTGACCGTACGGCGCCGCTCGCCCCGGCCGGAACGGCTGCGCGTCCACGCGGGCCGGCTGTGGGACGCCACCGGCGCCCGGCCCCGCCGCGACATCGACATCCTGATCGAGGGCGGGCGCATCACCGCAGTCGAACCGCACCGGACCCGCCGCGCGGGCCACCGCACGATCGACGCCTCACGCCGAACCGTCATCCCCGGACTGATCGACGGCCACACCCACCCGTACACCGCCACCTACGGAGCCCGGCAGAACCTCACCACCCTCGCCTACGGCATCACCACCACCGCCTGCCTCGGCGCTCCGCTGTACGAGGCCGTCCGGTTGCGCGAGTCGCTCGCCTCCGGGCACAGCACCGGCCCGCGCCTGCTGGCGTCGGCGGAGCTGATCGACGGCTCCCGCACCGCGTACAGCAAGGGCCGCGCCCACCGCACCCGCGCCGGCCTGGAGCGCACCCTCAGCCGAGCCACCGCGCTGGACGTCGACTTCGTCAAGACCTACGTACGGGCGCCGGGCGACTTCATGGCCCGTGCCGCCGATGCCGCACACCGGCTCGGCGTGCCCTGCGGCAGCCATCTGTGCGCACCGGGCCGAGCCGCCGGCCAGGATCTGACCACCCACCTCCAGGCCACCCAGCGCCTGCCGTACGGGCATGCCACCACGCCCCTCGGCCACGTCCGCCAGGACCTCGTCGAACAGTACGCCGACGGCACCTACGCCCTGATCATCACCCCCTTCACCGCGCAGTACCTCCTCGCCGGGGACCCCGCCCTGGCCGACGACCCCCGCGTGCGGGCCCTGATGCCGCCGTGGGACGTCGCCGCGGTCCGCGAACGCGCCGCCACCCCGGCCACCGACCGCCAACTGCGGGACCTGGCGACCGAGATGGCCGACTACCGCCTGCTCGCCGCGAACGGCGCCCGACTCGTCCTGGGCACCGACGCGCCGCTCGTCCCCGCCGGCCTCTCGCTGCACCTGGCCCTGCGCGCCCTGCGCAGCCACGGTTTCACCGCCGAGCAGGCCCTGCACAGCGCCACCACCGCCCCGGCCCGGCTGTTCGGCCTGCAGGAGGACCTCGGCACCGTCGAACCGGGCAAGATCGCCGACCTCACCGTCATCGACGGTGACCCGTTCACCGACTTCACCACGCTGGTCGACACCACCCTGGTGCTGCTCGGCGGCGCTCCCCATGACCCCGTCGCCCTCACGCGCGCGCACGCCCCGACACCCCACGAGGCCCCCTCGGGCACCACCTGGCTCGACGTCGCCGGGACCCTGCGGAGCGGAGCCTGCTGCCACCCCGGCGACTGACCCCCAAGGCCCGGGCCCCCGGCCCCCGGCCGGCCCCGGCCACGCCGCCCGCCCGCGCCCGCGCCCGTCGAGCCGGCGCGGTCGGGGGGGCCACGGGGCGGTCCGGCGCCCGTGGAACGGCGGGGTTCGCGGGGCGCGTCACAGCATGAGCAGGAGCTGCGTGTTCGGCACGAGCTTCCGGTTCACGCTGGTGCTCTGCACGAATATCGTGAAGTCGTCGTTGTGGTCGGGCTTGATGCGGACTTCCACGTCCGGCAGACCGAGCAGGGAACGGGCCTCGGGCCCCGTGTACACCCGGTCGGTCTTCTTCTCCAGCACCGCGATCTGCTTGCGCGCCTGGACGTTCTCCGCCTTGCTCAACTGGTAGAACGCACCACCGGTGCGGTAGGTGTGGCCCGATTCGACGACCCAGTCGCGAATGGCGGCGGCGCGGGCCACCGGGATCAGGTGGTACTTCGACGGATCGGCCGGGACGAGACCGGCGGCCTTGATGGTGTCGGTGTTGACGGCGTCAGCGCCCGTGGAGAAAACCGCCCGCGATCCTCGAATTCCCTGGGTGCGGCCCACCATGAACTTCTCCGTGGCCTGCTGGATGACCTGCCCGGCCTCTTCGAGTCCCTGGGTGCTCGTGGCGTCCCAAATGGCGATGTTGTCCTTGGGGAAGCCGCACTGCATGGCCTCGCGCTTGCCCATCTGGTCCGGCACCAGGACGGCCAGCGTCCAGTTGACCTTCTGGTTCTCGATCATCTCGGCCACCGACGTCACCAGTTCGCCCGGATTCCTGCTGGGCGCGTCCGGGCTGCGGTGACTGGCGTTCTCCTGCCCGTCGGTGAGTACGAAGGTCAGGAAGCTGTGGTCGCCGTACAGTTGGGCCGTCTGCGCCAGTTCACGCTGCGACTTCAGTGCCGCCGCCAGCAGAGCCGTCATTCCGCCGACCCGGTACAGCTGCTTCAGCGACGGCATCCGCAACACGTCCTTGTCGTAGATGACGCACTGCACCTTGTCGGCGAAGACGTACACCGTGACGCGGGTTTCCTGGTCCAATTCCCGCGACCGGCGTGCGAGATAGGCGATCTGCTGGTCCGCGACCTCGACGACCTTGCGACTCAGGTGGGACATGGACGAACTGGCGTCCAACACGAGAGCGACGTGATTGATGTAGTTCTGGGCTCCGGACATGAAAAGCTCCCCCACTTCCGGCTCTTTCCGACTGGATGCTCCTACCGTCTCACCCACCACTGACAATCGACCTCGGCTCCCGGAGCCGACGAGGATGCCGTACGGCGGGAGTCGCGGCCGGCACCCGGCACAAGCCCGGACACGCTCGGCGCAGGGGCGCAGGGGCGCAGGGGCGCAGGGGCGCAGGCGCGCAGGCGCGCGAGGACGCGGCCGGAGTGTCCCGGCCGGTCCTTCGGGGCCCGAGTCCCTTACCCCGCCGAGGCCGGCTCGCGGAGGACGACGACGTACCGGTCGTCGTAGGGGTCCTTCCCGTCCTCGGGCACCAGCAGCACCGCCAGCGCGGACGGTTCGCCGGTGAAGCGGATGTCGACGGACGCGTCCTTCTCACCCATGCCGAAGTCCGCCTCGGCGGGGCGCTGGGCGGCATCGCCCCAGCGGCTCACCCACCGCTTCGCGTCGTCCTTCGTCGCGCCCTCCTCCGCGAGCCCGACCAGGCCGTCGGCATCGCGGGCCTTGAGCCGGGCCAGCATCCGCTCCGTGACGGAGAGGGTGCCCGGCGAGGGCCGCCCCGTGACGGTGAGATCCAGCTCGTTGACCCCGTTCCTGACGCGCTCGGGCGTCTTGTCGGTCACGAAGACGCCGCAGCCGCCCAGCGCGAGCACCAGCGTCCCGCACAGCCACACCGACCGGCTCGCCCGCCTCGATCGCTTCCTCCCGGCCCCGTGACGCCGCCACCCCTCAGGCGCTCGATGGTGGTTCCCGGCCGTCACGCCGGCAGCCGCTCCCGGTACCGCTCCAGGGCGGGCGCCGTCTTCGTCGCGATGAACTCCGTGATCCGGTATTCGCACACCCCGGCCGCCGTGAAGGGGTCCGCCGCCGCGATCCGCTCGGCTCCCGCCCGGTCGACGCCCACCGCGAGGATCACGCCGCCGTCACGCGGGACCTTCCGGCCGGAGGCGACCACGACGCCCTCCTCGTACAGGGTGCCCAGCCAAGCCACGTGCGCTTCGAGGTGTTCCTCGACGCGCTCGATGGGGGCTGTGTAGGTCAACTCCATGACAAACATGATCAGCAGACTAGCCGGAGTGCCCGGGCCGGCTTCGACCGGACCGCTTCCCGGTCCGCCCGCCACGTCGACGTCGCCGGTGCGGCTGGGCGCCGGGTCACTATCCTTTTGGCATGCCTTCTTCGACATCGCCCGCTGACGGCGTCTCTTCCGGTAGTCCCGCCCACACCGCACCGGCCCGTCGGTTCCCTCCCGCCGTGGCCGTGGCCCTCGTCGCGGGGCTCATCCTGGGCGCGGTCGGGGTGGGCGCCGCCTGGGCGCTCCGCGGTGACGACGGGTCCACCGCCGGCGGCGCGGCCGGTGACGCCCGGCACGCCTGCGACGCGCTGGAGGGCTTCGACGAGTCGGAGGTCCTCACCCGGGGAGCCAAGGGAGAGGTCGCCGTCAACCGTCTCGCCGCCGCCGTGGCGCTGTCCACCGCTGCGGCTGCCGGCGACGGCGAGTTCAAGCCGCTGTCCGAGGCCTTGCGTCGCGTGCGGGACCAGCACGCCCGCTTCGCCGACTTCTCCGAGCCCGAGGTGCAGAAGGACCTGAAGGCCGCCCGGTCCCTGTGCGCCGACCTGTGACCGGCGGACCACCGGGCAACCCGCTTCCCCGCCCCCGCCCTGCGTTCCCCCGGTCGCCCCGGCGGAGTGGAAGGCCGGACTCGGGCTGCTGATCGGGCTCGGGTGACGGCGCGTGCCCCGACGCACCGACCGTGTGTCGGGGCACACGCATGTCGCAACCCCCTGACGGTAGTGGCCCACGGTGCGGGCGGAGCTCGCTCACAGGGGCTGACTCCCGTCAAACGGCCCCTTTTTCGCGGGGGCAGGGGCAGGCGCAGGGGGCAGGAGCCCAGGGCCCGGGAGCGGGAGCGGCCGGCCCGTGTGTCGGGGGCGTCGGCCAGGGTGGAGTACGCGGTGCCGGCTCGCGGCTGCCGGACGCCCCAGGTGCGCACCTACCCGGGTAGGGGCCCGCCGCGAGGTGAGGTGGAACGGTCCGCCGCCGTCGGGCTCGGGACGAGGAGTACGTCATGCAGTCGTTCACACCCACGACCTCCGCCCTCCGGCACGGTCGTCTTCCCCGTCGGGGCCGCCGCGCCGCCGCGGTCGTGCTGTTCGGCGCGACGCTGGCCGGGGCGGCGGGCGCGTCGGCGTCGGCCGCCCTGGCCGCACCGGCGCTGACGGCGGCGCCGGTCGCCGCGGTGGCGGAGGCGGACCCGCCGCTGACCTGCCCCTCGGGGGCCTGCCGCCGCGTCTCCACGGAGCTGGGCTCGCCGCGCGGGGCGGCGCTGAACAGCACGGGGGAGTGGCTGTACGTCATCGACGAGGCCCAGAAGGCCAGTCTCCACCGGGTGAACGCGCGGACGGGGGCGCGGGAGAAGGACCCCATCGCGACCGAGGCCGGTCACGCCGTCAGGCTGGCGGACGACCGCACCGCCTACTCGGTCGACTACGGTCCGGACAAGCTGTGGCGGATCGACCTGGAAACCGGCCGCAAGACGGAGGTCGCCACCCTGCTCAACCCCGTCGACCTCGCCCTGGACGGCAAGGGCAAGGCCTACGTGGTGACCCAGCAGGGCTCCATGACGCTCTTCGAGGTCGACCTCGCCACGGGGAAGGCATCCGAGATCTTCGTCGGGAACCACAGCCTGGCCGCGGTCGCCCTGGACGGCAGGGGCAACGCCTACGTCAACGAGACGTCCACCGACATCCTGTACCGGGTGTCGCTGGAGACCGGCCGCAAGACGAAGATCGCCGACGGTGTCAAGAGCAACTGGGTACTCCGCAAGGACGCCGGGGGCCGCCTCTACTACGTCACCGACGCCAACGGCGGCAGCCTGTACCGCGTGGACCCGGCGAAGCCCGCCCCGGTCGCCCCCGAGCTGCTGGTGACCGGACTCGGCAAGCCCATCTCGCTCGACTTCGAGCCCTCCGGCGCGGCCCTGATCGCCGACCGCTCGACGGGGACCCTGTGGCGGGTCACGCACGTCCTGCCGTCGACCCACGCCGCCACCGTCACCTCCGCCGGGGCCGGGACCAAGGTGACCGCGGGGGGTTTCGCCACTCCGGCCGTCAAGGTGCTCAACACCGGCGAGACCACGATCGGCACCGAACGGGTGGTCGTCACCGCCGGGCCGGGCACGAAGATCTCCTCGACGCGGATCGGCTGGTGGGCCAACGGCGCCTCCCACACGGCCGACTGCACCCGCTCCGCCGACAAGACGACCCTGACCTGCGACAAGGTGGACCTGAATCTCGCCTCCGGCGACCAGGCGACCGTCTGGGCGTCCGTCAAGGTCGACGCCGGCCTCGCCGTCGGCACCGAGCTGAAGACGACCTTCGCCTTCGGCGGACCCGTCTTCGCCACCGGCGACAGCACCTACAAGGTCACCGCCCCCTGACCCGAGGCGGCCGCTCCTCCGCCCCCGGGGCAGCGCCTCCGTCGCGCCGCTCCCCGCGGCGCGACGGAGGCGTCCCGGTGGCCGTGCTGCCGCCGGTCGCGGCCCGACGGCGCGGGGACCACGTACCGGTTCGGGGGCCTGCGGCAGCGTCGACGCTGACAGCGCTGGGGCGACATCGCTGTGGAGGACCGCCCCGGAGGCTTCCGCCGGACGCCTGGGCCGGTGTCAGCGGCAGTACCCGTGCGCGCTGCCCATGATCCGGGCGGTCTGCCGAGAGGTGGTGCCGAGTTCCTTCATCGTCTTCTTCGCCTGGTCGGCGAGCGCGGGGCCCTGGGCGGCGCAGAGGGCGTTGCCGTGGGTGAGGAGTGCCTCGTCGCTGATGCCGGCCATGTCCGGGTAGTGGGTGCGGACGGTCTTGAGGTAGAGCTCCGAGAGGACCCCCGTCAGCCGGCGCGGTCCTGGGCGGTCCTCGGAGGAGCGTGCCGGGGAGCCGCCCGGGGAGATCGCCGGGGGTGCCGGGGGCGGCGAGGTCGCGGCGGCCGTCGCCGCGGGGGCCGGGCTGTCGGACCGGTTGTCGCGGGAGTCGTCGCATGCCGAGGTGCCGGCGGCGACGACCGTCAGGCAGAGGACGAGCACGGGTAGGCGCTTCACTGTGTCTCTCCGGATCAAAGAGGTGGGCAGTGATCATCTTCGCCCGAAGCCGGCCCGAACGGCGAACGGATTGCGCCCATGCCCAACGGCCGCGAGGTGGCGCGGGGGTCGCTGCGGTGCGGACCCCCGCGCGTGCCCGGCACCCCCGCCCTCGTGCCCGGCACCCCCGGTGCCGGGCACGAGCGTTCGCGGCCGGGTCGTCCCGACCGACCCGTTCAGTCGTCCGAGGCCGGCTTCACGCCCTTGCAGGCGTCGGTGTCGTCCGCGGCGCCCGGAACCGCCGCCGCCTTCGCCGCGTTGAAGTTCGCCACGTACGCGTCGTGGTGGGCGGAGTCGTCGATCTTGAGGAGCGCTTCGTCGTTCTCGCGCAGGGCCGTGCCCGAGTAGTTGTGGCTGCCGGTCCAGACCAGCTTGTCGACCGCGCCGTCGTACTTGCCGTCGATCAGCAGGTACTTGGAGTGGATCACCGAGTTGGTGGTCTTGGGGTTGTCGTCCTCGTCGTGGTTGTGGCAGCGCAGCGTGGGGCCGCCGGAGGCGTGCAGGGCCTCCCACGTGCCCGGGGTCCCGGAGCCGGCGGCGCTGTCGGTCTCCGCGTAGAGCACCTCGACGGAGCAGCCCGCCCTCCGCAGCGCCGTCAGCTTCTCCGCGACGCCCTGGCGGGTCAGCCGCAGCACGGCGACGCGGACCTTGGTCTGGCGGGTGGTGGTGCCCTCGGTCCACTTGCAGGTCACGTTGTCGAGTGTGTTCCAGATGGTGTCCCGGGTGTTGCCCGATCCCGGGTAGGGGAAGAAGTACGCCTTGTAGGGGGAGTGGGCGACCGAGGTGTACGTCCACTTCTGCCAGTCCATGGCGACGAGCTTGGCGAAGTGGCTCTCGTACGTGCCGTACACGGCCGGGTTGGACGGGATCACGAAGGCGTCGTTCCACATGCGGGTGTACGCCGAGGGCGACATGTTCGACGAGCTCTGCACCACCACGTCGGATGCCCCGTCCACCTGGGAGAAGAGCCAGAACTTGTTGTGGTTCAGGCCGTTGCTCGGCAGCGCGTCGGGGTTGCCCAGACAGGACCGCTTGGGCGGGCACAGACCCACGAAGGACGCCTTGGTCCGGTCCGTGCCCAGGGCGCTCCGCAGGATGTCGTACGAACCGTCCGTGGGGATCACGCTCGTCGAGTCGAGCATGACCTGCACGTTCACCCCGCGCTGGGTGTGGGCGTCGGCCAGGGCCTGGGCCACCTTCTCGTCGTACAGGTGGTACAGCGCCACCTTGATGTCCGACTGGGGGGCCGCGGTGGATATGTAGGTCAGCAGCTTGATCCGGATGGCGTGCTGCTCCTCGTACGTGCCGGTCGGCCTGTTGAAGACCGGCCCCTCGGCCACGGCCGCCGCCGCCTCCCCGGTGCTGCCGACGTGTACCCCGGCGGTCAGCAGGATCGTGCTCAGGGCCGCAGCGAGCCTGCGTGACCTCCAGCGGAATGCGGTGCGCATGTTCTGGTCCCCTCCCGGAACGCCCCGCTGCCGCGGCAGCGGGCCTGACGTGTCGTCTCGCGTGGCCGACGGTCGGCACGCGACAGGTCGACGAGTCGACAGGGAATGGATCTTCCCAGAAGAACCGGAACGCCGTGTGCACGGGCCCGGTCGAGCCGCCGGACCGCCCCTACAACTCCAGGACCACACCAAGGGGTTGAGTCATCCCCGAGGTGGACCGGAGGTGCAGCCCAGCGAGTGATCCGCCCGGGGGCCGGCTCCTGAAGGATCCTTCCTGTCCGAACATGTGACCGGAAGGATCGATATCGTGCGCAGACGACGTCTCGCGCCCCTGGTGGCCGTGAGTGTCACGGCAACACTGGCCCCCGCGCTCGCCACTTCGACGGCTGCCGCCGCTCCGGCCGCCGCCCTGTCGACCGCCTCCGCCTCCCCGTCCGCGGCCAAGGGCGCGCTCGACCGGTACGTGAAGCAGAAGCCCCGGTGGAAGCGGTGCCACGCCGACACTCCGGCGGAGTTCGAATGCGCCACGGTCAAGGTCCCGCTGGACTACCGGGCCCCCACGGGCAAGCGGCTCGATCTGGCCATATCCCGGATCAGGAGCACCGCGCCCGACAAGCGGCGCGGTGTGCTGTTCTCCAACCCCGGCGGCCCCGGCGGCCAGGGTCTCCACATGCCGCTGGGGATGCTGGATAGTCTTCCCGCGTCCGCACGGCAGAGGTACGACCTCATCGGCTTCGACCCGCGCGGTGTGGGCCGGAGCAGCCCGCTCTCCTGCGGCTTGGAGCCCGAGGAGGAGAACTGGCTGCGACCGTACAAGAAGGAGACGTTCGGCCAGGACGTCGCCTGGGCGCGCGGCGTCGCCGACAAGTGCCGGCAGAAGGCCGGCGCCACGCTCCCGCACATCACCACCCGCAACACCGCGCGCGACATGGACCTGCTCCGGGCGATCCTCGGTGAGAGGCGGATCTCGTACGTGGGCTACTCCTACGGCACCTACCTGGGCGCCGTCTACACCCAGCTCTTCCCCGGCCGCGCCGACCGGTTCGTGCTGGACAGCGCGGTCGATCCGGGGCGCGCCTGGCGAGGGATGATCCAGTGGTGGGCGGAGGGCGCCGAGCCCGCGTTCGACCGGTGGACCGGGTGGGCCGCCGGGCGTTCGGAGAAGTACGGCCTCGGTGACACCGCGAAGGAGGTCGAGCGGACCTTCTGGAGCCTGGTCGCGCAGGCCGACGAGAAGCCCATCGAGGTCGACGGGCAGCCGACGACCGGTGACGACATCCGCAGCGGGATGCGCCAGGCGGTCTTCAGTCCCGAGTACGCCAGTGAGGCGCTCGTGGAGCTGAAGAAGGCGGCGGCGGGCGAGCCCGCCTCCGTGGAGCGGCTCGCGGCGTTCACGGACGCCGGGGCGGCCGGGGAGGCGGACGCCGTCCCCGGCGCGGCCCCCGGCGCCGCCCCCCGCTCGGCGGCCGATGGCGACGAGGTGCCGTCCGACAACATGACGGCGAGCTTCTGGGCCGTCGTGTGCGGCGACAACTCCGCCGCGTGGTCCCGCGACCCCGAGAGCTACCGGCGGGACGCCATCAGGGACAAGGCCCGCTACCCGCTCTACGGCGACTTCGCGTCCGGCATCAAGCCCTGCGCGTTCTGGGGCAAGTCCGTGGAACCGGTGACCGAGGTGGCCAACAGGGTCGGCTCCCTCGTCGTCCAGAACGAGTGGGACTCGCAGACCCCGCTGCCCAGCGGCCAGGCCCTGCACGCCACCCTGAAGCGTTCGAGGATGCTCACCGTCCTCAACGGCGAAGGCCACGGCGTGTACCCCAGCGGCAACGCCTGTACGGACGACACGGTCAACGGCTACCTGCTCACCGGCAGGCTCCCGGCGAAGGACGTCACCTGCGAGGCGACGGCCGAATCACAGGCGGAGGCACGGAGGAACCGGCAGCAGGACGAGCTTCCCGGCTCCCCGCTCCCGCAGCGCCTCCCGGACCGCTTCTGAGCCGGGCCGCGAGGCCCGCCGCCACCTGACTCCTCGACGAGGCTGCGGGGCCCTCCTGGGAAGGGGCCCGCAGCCTCGTGAGCCGTCGCCCCGGCGTGGCGCGGGAGACCCGGCGACGCCTCGGGCTCGACCGTCCCTGACCGCCCCCGCCCGTGCCCGACCGCCCCGCCGGTCGCCCCACGCCACCTCCGCGGAGAGCTCCGGCCGGCCCCGTGGACGACGCACCGTCGGACGCGGCCTCCGGCAGCCGCCGGGCACGGCGCCGCGTCCGGATACCGCCGGGCAGCGTGACGCGGTGAAAGCTGCGCCGTTGAACCAGACCGGACACGGACGAGGTCCGTGGTGGCAGGCAGCGCCGCCCGGCGTGGACGCGGCAGAACATGGGAAGTGAAGCGTGGCGAATTCTCGGGGACCCTCGGTGCGGCAGGGGACGGGTCCGTGGAGCGACCGGCTGGCCGGCCTCCCCGCGTCGGCCCAGTACCTGGCCCTGCTCGATCTGGTGCGGACCCGGCTGTCGGCGGTGACGGGCCGTACGGCCGTACGGCCCGTCGAGGCGACGTTCCCGTGGCGGCGGCTGGGAGTGCGGCGGCAGGTGGCGGAGCGGCTGCGCGCCGACCTGTCCGAGGCGACGGGCCTGCGGCTGCCGGCCACCTTGTTCTTCGACCACCCGACGCCCCACGCACTCGTGGGACACCTGCGGTCCGCGCTCCTGGGGACGCCCGAGCGCGACGGCCGCCCGTCGCCCGCCACGGCCGCCGACCCGGCGCCCACGGTGCAGGAGCCGCTCGCGATAGTCGGCCTGGCGTGCCGCCTGCCGGGGGGCGTCGACACCCCCGAGAAGCTGTGGCAGCTGGTCGCCGAGGGCAGGGACGCCGTCGGCGGGCTGCCCGAGGACCGCGGCTGGGACCTGGAGGCCCTGTACGACGCGGACCCGCGGTCACCGGGCACCACCTACACCCGCCACGGCGGGTTCCTCAGCGGCGTCGACCGGTTCGACCCCGACTTCTTCGGGATCGGCCCCCGCGAGGCCGTGGCCGTCGACCCGCAGCAGCGGCTCATGCTGGAGGTCTCCTGGGAGGCCATGGAACGCGCGGGCATCGACCCGCACGCACTGCGCGGCAGCCGTACCGGGGTGTTCGCCGGGGTCTCGCTCCAGGACTACGGGCCCGCGTGGTGCGAGGCCCCGCCGGAGGCGCAGGGCCACATGCTCACCGGCAACGCACTGGGCGTGGTGTCCGGCCGGATCGCGTACACCTTCGGCTTCGAGGGGCCGGCGCTGACCGTCGAGACGCAGTGCTCCGCTTCCCTCGTGGCACTGCACCTGGCCGGTCAGGCCCTCCGGACGGGCGACTGCGACCTGGCACTGGCCGGTGGGGTGACCGTGATGTCCACACCCGGCATGCTGTCGGAGTTCAGCCGCAAGCGGGGCCTGGCCCCGGACGGGCGGTGCAAGGCGTTCTCGGCCTCGGCGGACGGGACCGGGTGGGCCGAGGGGGCCGCCGTGGTCGTGCTGGAACGGCTCGCCGACGCGCGACGCCGGGGACACCGGGTGCTGGCGGTACTGCGGAGCACCGCCGTGAACCAGGACGGCGCGAGCAACGGGCTGACCGCACCCAGCGGCCCCGCGCAGGAACGGCTGATCCGCCGGGCGCTGGCCAACGCGGGACTGCGGGCCGCCGACGTCGACGCGGTCGAGGCACACGGCACCGGGACCCCCCTGGGCGATCCGATCGAGGCGCGGGCGATCATCGCCGCCTACGGGGAGGGCCGGCCCGCGGGGCGGCCGCTCCGCCTCGGGTCGCTGAAGTCGAACATCGGGCACGCCCAGGCCGCCGCCGGAGCCGCCGGGGTGATCAAGATGGTCATGGCCCTGCACCACGGGGTGCTGCCGCGCACCCTGCACGTCACCGAGCCGTCACCGCACGTCGACTGGTCCGCGGGGGACGTGGAGCTGCTGCGCGAGCCGGTCGCGTGGCCCCCGCTCGCGGACCGTCCGCGCCGGGCGGCCGTGTCGGCGTTCGGGGTCAGCGGCACCAACGCCCACGCCATCATCGAGGAGGCACCCGGCGCAGGCGGTGACACCACCACCGCTCCCGCCGCGAAGGACGCCGCTCCCGCCGTGACGGACACCGCCGTACCGGCCGCCCGGGACACGGCCGCTTCCGCCGTGGCGGACACCGCCGTACCGGCCGCCCGGGACACCGCCGCTCCCGCCGTGACGGGCGCCGCCTCCGCCGCCGAGGACACCGCCGTCCCCGTCGTGCTGTCGGGCCGTACGGCGACGGCGCTGCGCGAGCAGGCGCGTCGGCTCGCCGCGCACGTGGCCGCCCGGCAGGAGGTGACGCCGCTCGACGCCGGGTTCACCCTCGCGGGCCGTACCCGCTTCGAGCACCGTGCGGTCGCCGCCGTCACCGACCGGGCGGAACTGCTGGGTGCCGTGGAGGCGCTCGCCGAAGGACGCCCGGCGCCCGGACTGGTCACCGGCAAGGTGTGCGCCGAGGTGGCGGACGGCCGGCCGGCCGTGCTCTTCACCGGCCAGGGCAGCCAGCGCCCCGGCATGGGACGGGGCCTGTACGCGGCCCACCCCGTCTTCGCGCGCGCCCTGGACGAGGTGTGCCTGCGCATGGCGCCCCATCTGGAACGGCCGCTGCGCGAGGTGATGTTCGCGCCGGACCGGTCGGCCGACGCCGAGCTGCTGCACCTGACCGCCTATGCCCAGCCCGCGCTGTTCGCGTACGAGACCGCCCTGTACCGGCTCGTGGAGTCCTGGGGGGTGCGGCCCGCCGCGCTGCTCGGGCACTCCCTCGGGGAGCTGACGGCGGCCCACGTCGCCGGGGTGTGGTCGCTGGACGACGCCTGCACACTGGTCGCCGCACGCGGCAGAGCGATGCAGGCCTGCCCGCCCGGCGGCGCGATGACGTCGGTCGAGGCGACCGAGGAGGAGGTGCTGCACTCCCTGACCGGGATCGAGGACCGGGTCGCCGTCGCCGCGGTCAACGGCCCCGACTCCACCGTGGTCGCGGGTGACGCGGAGGCGGTCGGGCACCTCGCCGCCGCGTGGGAGGCACGGGGCCGCAGGATCCGCGCGCTGACCGTCAGCCACGCCTTCCACTCCCCGCACATGGACCGCGCGCTGGACGAACTGCGCGCCGTGGCCGAGACCCTCACGTACCACCCGCCCACCGTGCCGGTGGTCTCCAACCTCGTCGGGGAGGTGGCCACCGCCGAGCAACTCGCCTCCCCCGAGTACTGGGTGCGCCACGTCCGCCGGCCCGTCAGGTTCCTGGACGGAGTCCGCCGCCTGCACGGCGAGGGCGCCACCGGCTACCTGGAACTCGGCCCCGACGCCGTGCTCACCGCCCTGGTCCCCGGCTGCCTGCCCGAGGGCGCGCAGGCGGTGGTCGCGGCGGCCGCCAGGAGGGGGCGCCCGGAGGGCCGGACACTCCTGACGGCTCTCGCCGCGCTCCACGTGCAGGGCTTCGGCGTCGATTGGAGGGCGCCGTTCGACGGGCGAGGCGCGACCCGCGTCGAGTTGCCGACGTACGCCTTCCAGCGCAGGCGGTACTGGCTCGACCAGCGCGGCCGACCCGGGCCGGCCCCGGCGCCGACCGCGGTGCCGGACCCGGCACCGGCACCTGTCCCGGTGCCGGCGCAGCGGCGCCGTACCGGCGGACCGGCGCGGTGGCGCTACCGCACGGTGTGGCGGTACCAGGACGTCCCGCCGGCGATCGGCCACCACCCCCTGACCGGGGTGTGGCCCGTGCTGGTGCCGCCCGCGGGTGTGGACGGGGAGACGGTGGCCAGGCTGTCCTGGGTCGTCGAGCGCGCGGGCGGCACGGCCCTGCCGATCCGGCTGGACACCGGGGACGCCGACCGGGCGCGCGTCGCGGAACTCCTGGGACGGCGGCTGCCTCGCGGCGGGGACGGGCCCGGCGGCGTCCTGTCACTGCTCGGCCTCGCCACGACCCCGCACGCCGCCCGGCCGCCGGTCGGCGACGGCCTCCCCCTCACCGTCGCCCTCGCGCAGGCACTGGCCGACCTGGACCTCCCCGCACCCCTGTGGTGCGTCACCCGCGGCGCGGTCGCGGTCGACGCCACCGAGAGCCCCACCGCACCCGCACAGGCGATGCTCTGGGGGCTGGGCCGCACCCTCGCCCTGGAACGGCCGCGTGGCTGGGGCGGCCTCGTCGACCTCCCGGCCGCCCCGGACGACCAGGCGCTCATGTGGCTGGGCACCGCGCTGACCGCGCCCCGGGGCGAGGACCAGCTCGCGGTCCGCCCCTCCGGGCTGTTCGCCCGCCGCCTGGAGAGGGCGGATCCGCGCCGCGCGGAGCCGGCGCGGTGGCGTCCGCGCGGGACCGTCCTGATCACCGGTGGCACGGGCGCGCTCGGCGCCCGGTCCGCCCGGTGGCTGGCCCGCAACGGCGCCCGGCGACTGGTGCTGACCAGCCGCCGGGGCATGGACGCGCCCGGCGCGCCGCGACTGGCCGACGAACTGCGGGCGGCGGGGTGCGACGTGCTGGTCAGGGCCTGCGACGTCGCGGACCGGCAGCAGGTCGCCGCCCTCCTGGCCGCGCTGCCCGACGACGAACCGCTGACGGCCGTGGTGCACGCGGCCGGGACCGCAGGACGCCTCGCGCCGCTGGCGGAGACGGACCTGGCGGAGTTCGCCGACGTGGTCGCCGGGAAGGCGGCGGGCGCCGCCCACCTGGACGAACTCCTGGCCGGCACACCGCTGGACGCCTTCGTCCTGTTCTCCTCCGTCGCCGGGACGTGGGGCTCCACCGGTCAGGCGGCGTACGGCGCGGGCAACGCCTTCCTCGACGCCCTCGCACAGCACCGCGCCGCCCGCGGGCTCGCCGCGACCGCGGTGGCCTGGGGGCCGTGGGCCGAGGCGGGGATGGGTACCGAGCGCTCCCTGCGGGACGTGCTGCGGAGGGGAGGGCTGCTGCCCATGGCGCCCGACCGGGCGACGGACGAGCTGTGGCGGGCCGTCGCGGCCGGCGAGTCGGCGCTGACCGTCGCCGACGTCGACTGGGAACGCTTCCTGCCGTCGTTCACGGCCCGCCGGGAGAGCCGGTTCTTCGACAAGCTGCGGGAGACGTCCCCGACCGGCGCCTCCAAGGCCCCCGCCGCCCCGGCGGACCCGGAGGGCGGGCCCGCCGCCCCGGCCGCCGTCCCCCTGGCCGCCCTGCCGGGCGCCGATCGCGCCCGGGCGGCGCTGACCCTGGTCCGCGCGCAGGCGGCGGCCGTACTCGGCCACCCGTCAGGGGAGGACGTCGACCCCGTACGGCGCTTCCTGGAGCTGGGCTTCGACTCGCTGGCCTCCGTGGAGCTGAGCCGACGGCTCTCCTCGGCGACGGGACTCGCGCTGGCCACCCCGGTGGTCTTCGAGCATCCGACCGCCGCCGACCTCGCCCGCCACATCGCGGAGCTGTCCGCGCTCTCGACCTCGGCGGCCCCACCCGCCCCGGCACCCACCGGACCGGCGGCCGGAGTGCGCGACCTCTACCGCCGGGCGGCCAACTCCGGCAAGTTCATGGAGGGCGTCGGCGTGCTGCGGGCGGCCGCGAAACTGCGCCCGGTCTGCCACGACCCGGCCGGTTTCGGCAGCTGCCGGGAGATGGTCCGGCTCGCCTCCGGCCCGTCGTCCCCCGCCCTGGTGTGCCTGCCGCCGATGGTCGCCCCGTCCGGGCCGCACAACTTCGCCCGGCTCGCCCTGCACCTGCACGGCCTGCACGACGTGTACGCGCTCCCGCTCCCCGGCTTCGGCGACGGCGAACCGCTCCCGGCCACCCGCGACCTCGTCGTCGACCTCCAGGCCGACGCGGTGGTGCGGCAGTTCGGGACGGCCCCGTTCGCCCTGGCCGGGTACTCCTCGGGGGGCTGGCTGGCGCACGCGGTCGCCGCCCGGCTGGAGGCCCGGGGCGTACGACCGGAAGCCGTGGTGCTGCTCGACACCTGGTTCTCGACGGACACCGTCCCGGAGGAGTACGTCACCCGGCAGCTCCAGGGCATCGTCGTCAACGACCAGGCGTTCGCCCTGATGACGGAGGACCAGGTCACCGCGCAGGGAGCGTACGTGGACCTGTTCGACGGCTGGCTGCCCGAGACGATCGGGACGCCGGTCCTCCTCACCCGGGCCGCCGGTGGGGCACCGCCCACCGCACCGGGCAGCCGGCAGGGCGGGCGGTCGGCCGCGGTGGAAGGGCCCATCCGCACCTGGGAGTTCGACCACGACGTGCTGGACGTACCGGGCGACCACCAGACGATGATGGCCGAGTACGCGTCCGACACCGCCCGAGCCCTGCACGCCTGGCTGCGGAAGCGGTGAGCGGCCCGGGGTGGCTCCGCCCCGCACCGGGCGGAGCCACCCGGGGCCCACCGGCGGCCACCGGCCCTGACCCGCTCCCACCGGCGCCCGGGCGGGCGGTACGCCCCCGGGATCCCGTACGGCCGTTCCCGCGGCCGTCGCCCCGACCCCGGGAACCGTGAGGACCGCCAGCGGCGAAGGCGCCCCTGCCCACGCGGGCGCGTGCAGCGGCGGCAGCCGGACCACGCCCGTGCCCGGGTCTCCGGCGTTCTCACCGAGGTGGTGTGCCTTGTCGTGCGCCGCCGGTTCGAGCCGCTCGCGCGGGTGTCCTCTCGACGGGCGGCTGACCGGCGGAGTCCGTCGGCGCGGCCGCCCGCTCCGCGACCCGCGTGGCCGGTTCGGCGGGCGGGCCGGTACACGGCAGGGCGGCCCCGTCCGGTACGAGCCGGAGCCGTTCGGCGTCGGGGTCGTGGGCGATCGCGTCGCCCGGCAGTTGGAAGTGGACCGCCATCCGGGCGCCTGCCAGATACGCGTCCAGCCCGGCGCGGCAGTACGCCACCATCCCCGTGGGCAGGGCGTCCAGGCGCGTCCACTCCACGGCGTCGCAGCCGTCCGGCTCCGCGACCTGCGGCTCCCCCCTCCACCGCCGGACCTCGAAGAGGAAACCGGTGCGGGACGAGCCGCCGGGGCTGCGGTGGTGCACGGTGACGGCCGCCCGCACGTCGGCCGGGTCGACGACGACGTCGGTCTCTTCCCACGCCTCGCGGACCACGGCGGTGACGACGTCCTCGTGCGGACCGTCCGGATGCCCGGACGGCAGGTGCCACAGACCCGAGGCGTACACGTCCCCGGCCCGGCGGGACAGCAGGACCTCCGCGCCCGCCGCGCCGTCACGGCGCAGCACCAGGTGGACGTCGATCGCCTCCCGGTGCCGCCGCGCGACCGCCTCCCCGCGCTGACGCTCCCCGCGCACGGTCCGCGCGCTTTCCCGC
This sequence comes from Streptomyces sp. DH12, assembly GCF_020873895.1. Classification (GTDB taxonomy): domain Bacteria; phylum Actinomycetota; class Actinomycetes; order Streptomycetales; family Streptomycetaceae; genus Streptomyces. The sequence goes on from NZ_JAHWGT010000001.1 coordinate 313,065, forward strand.
CGGCTCACGCGTGGGACCCGTGCTTCTCGCCGCCCGGGCCCCAGGGCACCTGGTTCACCTGGTAGGACAGCAACTGCTGGAACGGGCCGGGCTGTCGCGCGAGCTCCGCGTAGCTGCCCTCCTGGACGATCCGGCCCTCGTCGAGGACCACGATCCGGTCCGCGACGGCGACGTTGGTGATGCGGTGGGTCACCAGCAGCACCACCCGGTCCCGGGCCAGGGCCCGGAGCCGCTGGAAGATCCGGTACTCGGCCCGGGGGTCGAGGTTCGCGGTCGGCTCGTCGAGGACCAGCAGCCCGGCCCGGCGGAAGAACGCCCTCGCGAGGGCGATGCGCTGCCACTGGCCACCGCTGAGTTCCTCCCCGTTGAGCCACTCACGCGCGAGGAGGGTGTCCAGCCCGGCCCCGAGCCGCTCGACGACCTCGTCGGCGCCGGCCGCCTCGCACGCCTCGCGCACCGCCGCGTCGCCGCGCGCCGACGGCTGCCCCTGGGTGACGTTCTCCCGCACGGTCAGCGGCCAGTGCGCGTAGTCCTGCGGCACCAGGGCGACCTGCTGCCACAGCGCCGACGGGTCAGCCTCCCGGGTGGGGACGCCGTCCCACGTCACCTGCCCGCCCGACGGCAGGTACAGGCCGCTGACCAGCTTCGACAACGTCGACTTCCCCGAACCGTTGAACCCGACCAGGGCGGTGACCTCCCCGCGGCGCAAGGTCAGCGACACGTCGGACAGGGCGTCGCGGTCCTTGCCCGCGTACCGGTGGGTGACCGACTCGACCGCGATCGTCCTCGGCGGTTCGGGACGGTGCGCGCCCCGCCGCATCCGAAATCCTCCGGCCTTGTCCAGGAAGCCGCTCCAGTCGTCCATGTACAGCCCCGTGCGCACGGCGCGCGCCCCGACGGCCACCAGCCCGCGGACCGACTGGCCCACCGTCTGCAGGGCGAAGACCGCCGTCCCGGCGTGCCCGACGCTGATCCTGCCGGTGGCGAGCAACCACACGACCGCGGCCCAGACGACCGCAGATCCCACCCCTCCGCACACCGCGCCCGCCAACGACATACGGGCGCCCTTGTCGGCCGCGGCCCGGTCCTCCCGGTTGATCCGGGCGACCGTCTGCCGGTACCGGCCGGACAGGAAGGCGGCCATGGTGCCGGCGCGGATCTGGTCGGCGGCGTCCTTGGTGTAGATGTGCCAGCGCAGTACCGACAGCATCCGCTGGTCGCCGTTGCTGCGCAGGTTCGCCAGGTACCGCACACGGGCGGCGCTGACCTGGGCCACCGCCTGCGGCAGGCTGGCCGCCACCAGCAGCGGCAGCAGGATCCAGTGCACGCCCGCCAGCACGACCGCCCCGGCGAGGAAGCCGGCGGACGAGGCGATGAGGTCCTGGCCCTCGTCGATCAGGTCACCGGTGACCTGCGCTCCGCGGTCGGCGGCCTCGCGGTCCCGGTTGAAGTCGGGCTCGTCATAGGCGCACAGCTCCACCTCGGCACAGCCGGTGAGCAGCATCTGCTCCGCCTCGCGCGACATCAGCGGACCGAGGCGCGAGGACAGCCAGTTGACGGTGATCCCCAGTAGGGCGCGCACTCCGGCCGCGCCGGCCAGCAGAGCCACGGACGGCCAGGCTTCCAGGAGCCGGTGGTAGACGTCTCCGTCGGCGAGCAGAGCGGTCAGGGTGCCGCTGATGGCGATCAGGCCGACGGCCTGCATCACCCCGGCGGCGGCCTGGCACAGCAGGAGGCCGGTGGTCGCCCGCCGGTCGACCCGCCAGGCCAGGGCCAGCGAGCGCCGCACCAGCCGGGGCAGCCGCCGGGCCATGTCCCGCAACCGAATGGACCGACCGGCCGCTTCACGCCTGCCGGTCAAGTCGACGAAGCGCAGTTGCGGCTCCTCGCCGGTCGTCGCCGCCTCGGCCCCCGGCCCGCTGCCGGAGAGGTCGCCGGGCCGGCCGCCCGGCGGTGTGGAGGTGGGGGTGGCGCGCGGCCCCGGGACCTTGTCGGCCGGCGGGTCGGTGGACTCGCTCATGCCGCCCGTCCCGTGCCCGTCCGTGCCGCGTGGCGGGTGACGGCGTGCGCCTGCCGCAGGCGCGGAGGGGGAGGGCCCGCTGCGGGCCGAGGCCGAAACCGGGAGACGGGTACGGGCTTCATGGCGTCCTCCATCAGGGCGGGTGAGCGGTACCGCTGATCCGGGACCACCCCGCGGGGGCAGGGCGTCCGGTGTGGTCGACAGGCTCAACGACCCGGCTCGGGTGTCGAACGTGTGTGTTTCGGTCGCTGACGAAATGCCGGAGCGGAGCGCCTGGCGGAGCATGGCCGATGCACCGACCCGTCCCCACAACAGGGGGCACGACGTGCGTCCCTTGGCCGAAACGCCGCGACTTCACCCGGCGTCCTGCCCAGGTGCCGAAGCGCTCGCCGTCACGTGCGCCCGCGCCCATGCGCCCGCGCCCGCGCTTGCGCCTGCGGTTCCCGGCCGGGACCTGCCGGTGCGCCGGCGGGGAAGCCCCCTGCCCCTGCCCCTCCACCCGCAGCGGTGACCACGGGGCGTCACACTGAGGCCCAGGTCGTCCGGCGGCTCTCGTGGACGCGCCGCCAGGGGCCGGGTCCCCTGCGCCGTCTGCGATGGCTGCGCAGTGGTGGCTGTGATGCTGGCGGCATGACCCCTTGGAGCCTGCTCGATCTCGACAGGGCCCTGCGTTCCGTCTGGGCCGCCGACACGTGTTCGCCGGATGACCAGGCCGACTGGCGCCCGGACAATCCGGCCTGGGGACACTGCGACATCACGGCTTTGGTCGTCAACGACGTCTTCGGCGGTGATCTCGTGGTCGGCGAAGTGTTTCTCGACGGGTCCCAGCACGGCTTCCACTGGTGGAACCGGTTGGCCGGCGGTGTGGAACTCGACCTCACGCGCGAGCAGTTCACCTGCGGACAGGTCATCACGGCTGCCCGTGTCGTCGTGCGACCGCCGGGCCCCCTGCCGCGACGCCGGGAGCAGTACCTCCTCCTGCGCGAGCGGGTCATCGGACGCCTCGGTCCGCTTCCGGAGCCCGTCCGAGGGGGATGAGGGGCAGCTCGGTCGGCTCAGCGGGACCACGCCCCGTCCACCGGTGGCCCGGATGACATCGAGGCCGGCCCTCGGTCAGGACGACGTGAGCGGTGTCAGGAGCCGGTCGACGGCGGCGGTGGCCGGCCCCTCCGGCGTGATCGCAACGAAGCCCGAGGGATGGAGGTTCGAGGTCACGAGCACGGACCGGTGTCCGTGGACGGCGTCGGTGACGTGGTCGAACGCCTGAGGCGGGCGGTCGCCCCGCCTCCCGCGCCCAGCCGGCTCCAGCCGACCACTCCGACCCACGCCCTCCTCACCAGGCCGCCGAGCTGCCGAGTTGCCGAACCGCCCGCAGGCTCGTTACCCGGGCAACGCCGGACCTCTCACCGACGCAGGCCAGGCCCAGGGCACATCCGGCGGCGCCCTGCCCAGCACGCGACACGGCGCTCCCGGCCGCTCGGCGACCTACTCGCCCTCCGGGCGTCTCGTCCGCGCGCTGGGAAGCGCCTCTCGCACCACAGGAGTACACATGACCCCCACCGGCGCGTCCCGCTGCCCCTTCGACTTCAGCGAGCGACTGGACTTCGACCCCTCGCTCGCGCGGCTGATGGCGGAGGGCCCGGTGAGCCGGATCCGGCTCCCGTACGGCCAGGCCGAGGCATGGCTGGTCACCACCTTCGACGGCGTACGCCAGGTCACGACGGACCCGAGGTTCAGCCGCGCCGCCATCGTCGGCCACGACTACCCCCGGCTGACCGCGGAGCCCATCGTCTCCCCGGAATCGCTCAACGTGATGGACCCGCCGCGCAGCAACCGGCTGCGCCACGCCGCCGCGCGCGCCTTCACCTCCGGCCCCGTGCGCCGGATGAGGCCGGCCATCGAACGCGTGGCCGCGCGCCTCCTGGACGACATGGTCGAGCACGGCCCGCCGGCCGACCTGGTCCGGCACCTCTCCGTCCGGCTGCCCCACCACACCATCTGCGAACTGCTGGACGTACCCGAAGCCGACCGGCCCCTGATGCTGGACCGTACGCAGCAGATGCTGGCCACCTCACCCGGTGCCCGGCAAACGGCGGCGGCCGCCAAGCAGTACCTGCGCGACTACTTCACCGCACTGGTCGCCCAGCGGCGGACGACGCCCGGGGACGACCTGCTCAGCGCCATGGCCACCCCCGGCCACGAGGACGACGACGAGCCGCTGAGCGACGACGAACTGGCCGTACTGGCGCTGACGCTCATCCTCAGCGGGAACGACACAGCCACCTGTCAGATCAGCAACATCACCTACACCCTGCTCACCAACCCGGCACCCCGCGCCCTGCTGCAGCGCCACCCCGAACGCCTGCCACGGGTACTGGACGAACTCCTGCGACACATCCCCTTCCGCAAGGGCGTCGGCATCCCGCGCATGGCCCTGCGAGACGTGGACCTGGAGGGAACGCGCATCCGCGCGGGCGACTTCGTCCACGTCTCCTACCTGGCCGCCAACCGGGACCCGGCCGTCTTCCCCGACCCGGACACCCTCGACTTCGACCGTGCGCCGCACCCCCATATGACGTTCGGCTGGGGCGGCCACCACTGCATCGCCACGGCCCTGGCACGCGCGGAACTGGAAACGGCGATCGGCGCCCTCCTCACCCGCTTCCCCCACCTGCGCCTCGCCGTACCCGACTCGGAGGTGCGATGGGACACGGAGACCATCCGACGCTTCCCCCTCCGGTTGCCCGTGAGCTGGTGAGGGGAGCGGCAGGCCCCCGCGCCGCCGTTCGGCCGGTGGCAGTCCCGTAAGCCCGGACCCCGCCGGCCTCACTCGCGCGGGACATTCGGGCCGCCGCCGAGCCACCGTCCGGGAAACGACGTCCGCCCGCCCTCTACGACGCGCTGCAGGTGCTCTGCGCTGAGAAGGCGAAGGCGCTCGCGTTCGCCCCCTCCCGCCCCGAGGCGTCTGCCGGCGCCGGACCGACGCCTATGAAGACCAACCAGTCGCCCGACGTCACATGGGCCTGCACGCCCTCGTTCGAGGCCTCCACGGCACCGGAGCCCCCGAACGCCCATCCCCGTTGCTGCAGTCGGTCGACCGCGGCGAGCAGCTCACGCCTGCCCAGGACGGTGGGGGACACCCCCGAGCCGTCGATGGAACACGCTTCGAGGCGTTCCTCCGAACGTTTGACGATGTGCGGCTCCTCGTCCAGATTCCGGGTGGCGAACAGAAGATCGCGCAGTACCTCGGCTCGGCCCTTCGCCACCGCCGAGGAGGGAGCCGCCGAGGCCGCGGCGGACGCTCCCGGCCGCTGCGGTGCGGAAGCGGCCGGCGCTTCCGTGTCGCTCGCGCAGGCTGCAAGAAGCAGCGACGCCGTTACGGCGCTGATCGCCGCTGTGGTCTTGAGCCTGTCCACGTCCCGCCCCTGGTGATGTTCAGCCGGCACCGCACGCCGTGCTGGAGGCGCGATTCTGCCATGACCGAAACCGGCCACCTCATCGGGTGCCTGGAGACCTCGGAGACGCCGTCACGACGGATGCGGCAAACGGTCGCTCTGGTCGGCTCCGCCGTACGACCCCGGCGATGCGGGAGAAAAAGCCGGCGGGGTGACCAGGTACGGCTACGGACTACCGCGGAGGGTGTTCGGCCTCACGAGCGGGGGAGTGAGGAAGCCGGACGACGGCGGTTCCTCCGATCAGGTCGACCGTTGGCCTGTTCGGTGGCGCTCCGTCGTCGGCCGGGGTGGGCGCGCGGCGTCAGAGAGGCGCCACGGGACGCCCCCTGCGGCGCGGGGAAGGAGGACGCCGACACGACGTGGCTCACCCCGCCGTCTCGGGCGACCCGTCGGCGGCCTTGCGGCGGTACAGGGCCAGGCCGGGGGCCGTGGTGACGCCGTGGACGACGGTGCTGGCGGCGATGACCAGGGTCCCGGCCGCCAGTACCCGGGGGTCCGCGCCGAGCCGGTGGGCCTCCATGGTCAGGTAGAACAGCGCCGAGACACCGATCGGGCCGAACCAGCCCAGGAAGACCGCGTCCCGCCAGGTCAGGGAGAGGGGCCGCTTCAGCGCGAGCAGCACCGGCAGCCGGCGCAGCAGCAGCACGCCCAGCACCAGCAGCAGCGCCCGCCCCCAGCCCAGCTCGCCCCACTCGCGCCAGGGGATCATGGCGCCCAGCACGGCGAACAGCGGCAGGACCATGAGGCGGTTGACCGCCTCGTCGATCTTGTTCTCGTCGCTGCGTTCGGCTGCCGAACTGGTCGAGTTGAAGGCCAGGCCGCAGACGAAGACGGCGAGGATGCCGTCGAGACGCAGCAGTCCCGACGCGCCGAGCACGAAGAGGGCGAGCAGGATCGTGTAGATGAACAGGGGGCCGGATTCGATGGTGCGGCGTTCGTCGGCGGCGCGCAGCGCCTTCCCGCCCGACCACCCCGCGGCCGTCCCGAAGACGACCGCTCCGAGAACCTGCCACAGGGACTCCAGCAGCGCCTCGCCACCGGTGAGCGGCCCGGCGATGGCCACGGCGGCGAGCACCAGGGGCAGCCCCAACCCGTCGTTGGCGCCCGATTCGAGGGACAGCAGCTGCCTGGTCCGGGCGGCGACGCCCTTCTCGGCGGGTCCGCCTGTGACCACGCTGGAGGCGAGGATGGGGTCGGTCGGTGCGAGGGCGGCTCCCAGCAGCGCCGCCGCGCCGAGTCCGACGCCGAGGGCGGCGGCCGATACGGCCGTGGTCACCAGTGCCATGCCCAGCATGGCGACGCCGAGGAGGACGGCCAGCGGCCGGATCCGTGACCGCACAGCGCGGACCGGGTAGCGCAGCGCCACGGCCATCACGGAGATCGCCAACAGGATCCGGGAAGCCTCGTGCAGTTCCTTGTGCCCTTCCACCACGGTCGGCAGGTCGAGGACGCCCAGCACGGCCGGGCCGAACACGATCCCGGTCAGCAGGGCCAGCAAGGGCCCGCTCAGCGCCAGCCGTTGGATGGGCGCGGAGAGCGCCGCCACGACGAGTGCCAGCGCTCCGGCAACCGTCAGCAGAGTGTCCACCATGCCGCCTCGGCTTCCCCTTTCCGGCGGCGCGCATGTGCGCCCCACCGTCCGGTGCCCCGGACGGCCGAAGCGGGTGGCACCACCAGAGCGCCCGGAGCCCACCCGGGTACGGGCCCCGGCGCGCCTGTGGCCGACGGGGGGGGCGACGGGACGCCGTACGCATGGCCACAGGCGCTCGCGAAGAGCCCGGCCGATGTCCCCCCGTGCCCCCGTTGAAGCCTGCTGTCCTCTGCTGCTTCGTGGGACATGTGTGTGGGCGAACCGCGGCGAAGGCGGCGTCCCCTACCGGAGGAGCGCCGCCTGGCGCCGAGTCCCGCCCGGCGCCGACTCCCTGCTCACACTCGCCGTGTCCGCGCCGGCAGCTACCCGATCCCCAGGCCCGGCGCGCCTCGTCGCGGCGAGGGGGGCAAGGGCGGGGGCGGGACCGGTGTCCCGGGGCTCCGCATGCCTCCGGCAGTACCCGTGCTCCAGGCGCCGGCCCACGACCACGACAACCGGCAAGCCCCGCGTCGCCCCCCTGCTTCCGTATGATCATCTGACGTCGACGGGGAGGGTGGACATGGTGACGGGAAGCGGGAGACGCGGCGGCAGGAAGGCCGCGGCCGACGAGGAGGACGAGGGCTGCTGCGCGGGGACGCTCGACACGATGACGCACCCGTGCTGTTGCGGCTGGACGCAGACGGCTCTGCTCCTCGCCGCTCTCCGCCCGCCCCTCACGGCCGCCGGGTCCCAAGCGGACCCTGCCGCGCCTCCCCCGGGCGGGCGGGTCGCCGCCGTGATGTACCGGTCCGTACGCCACTACCGTGTCGCGATCAGCCCCACCCGTCCGGCCTGCTGCCCGTACACCCCCAGCTGCTCCACCTACGCGGTCCAAGCACTCCACCACCACGGGGCCCTCCGCGGCGGCGTGCTGATCCTGGCGCGCCTGCTGCGCTGCCGACCCGGTGCGGCCCGCCGCCGGGGCTTCCGCGACCCGGTGCCGAGCCCGACCGTCGGACGCGCCGGAGACCGGATCCGACCTTCCACGGTGGTCATGAGGCCACCAGGCCGCGGGGGCTGAAGGCGCGGCGGTAGGCGGCGGGTGAGACGCCGAAGCTCGTTCTCATGTGGGAGCGCAGGGAGTTGGCGGAGCCGAAACCGGCCCGGTGGGCGACCAGGTCGATCGGCAGGTCGGTGGTCTCCAGCAGTTGCTTGGCCAACTCCAGGCGCTGCGCGGTGAGCCACTGCACCGGGGTCATGCCGACCTCGTCGCGGAACCGGCGGGTGAAGGAGCGCAGGCTCATCCGGGCGTGCTCGGCGAGCTGGGCGAGGCTCAGTGGTTCGCCGAGGTGCTCCAGGGCCCAGGCGCGGGTGGCGCTCGTGCCGGCGACGGTGGGGTCGGGGATGGGCCGATCGATGTACTGGGCCTGCCCGCCGTCCCGCCAGGGCGGTACCACGCACATGCGGGCGGCGCGGTTGGCGGCGGCCGCTCCGTGGTCGCGGCGGACCAGGTGCAGGCACAGGTCGACGCCCGCGGCCCCACCCGCGGAGGTCAGCACGTCCCCGTCATCGACGAACAGGACCTCCTCGTCGACTTTGACCCGGGGGTAGGCGCGGCGGAACTCGGGTGTCAGGTTCCAGTGGGTGGTGGCGGGCCGGCCGTCGAGCAGCCCGGCCGCGGCGAGCACGTACGAGCCGGAGCAGATGGACACCAGCCGCGTGCCGGGCCGGATGCCGGCGATGGCCGCGGTCACCTCGGGCGGCAGTGGAGCGCCGCGGCCCAGCTCGGGCATGGCGTGGGTGGGAGGGATGATCACGGTGTCCGCCCCGGCCAGGGCCTCGGGGCCGGCCGCGGGCTGCACCACGAAGCCCGCGTCACTCAGGACGGGGGCGCCGTCGGCCGTGCAGACGGTGATCTCGTACAGCGGGCGGCCCTCGGCGTCCAGCGCGCTGCCGAAGACGCGGGAGGGGATGCCCAGCTCGAAGGGCGGCACTCCGAGGAGGGCGAGTACCGCGATCCGGTGTCGGCGAGCGGAGCCGCCCGCCCGCCCCGGTGCTTCCCCGCCGTCACCCGTCACCACGTCACCCGCCGCGCCGAAACCATGGCCGGATCCTGTCACATAGTGGCCAGACGGCCAACACCGTGGCAGGTCGGGAGGTCCGATCGTGGAGTGCGTCGCGCCGGGAACCTCCCCGGCGTCCAACCGATCGAGACGAAACGACGAGGACGACAGCATGCGTGCGGTGATCGTGGAGCAGTGGGGCGGACCGGAGAAGCTCGTCGAGCGTGAGGTCGAACGCCCGGAGCCGGGGCTGAACGAGGTCCTGGTACGGGTGCACGCGGCCGGAGTGAACCCCGTGGACTGGAAGACCCGCGCCACTGGCGCCCTCATCGAGTGGGGTCCCGCGCCGGCGGTCGGCTGGGACGTGTCCGGCACGGTCGAGGCGGTCGGGCCCGGCGTGGGCGTGTTCCGCCCCGGTGACGAGGTCTTCGGGATGCCGCTGTTCCCCCGTCAGGCGGGCGGGTACGCCGAGTACGTCGTGGCGCCGGCCCGGCACCTGGCGCGGAAGCCGGCCGGCCTGACCCACGTGGAGGCGGCCGCGCTGCCACTCGCCGCGCTGACCGCGTGGCAGGCCCTCGTGGACACCGCGGACGTCCGCCCAGGCGAGCGGGTCCTGGTGCACGCGGCGGCCGGAGGCGTCGGGCACTTCGCCGTGCAGATCGCCAAGGCGCGGGGTGCGTACGTCATCGGCACGGCCCGCGCCGCCAAGCACGACCTGTTGCGGCGGCTGGGCGCGGACGAGGTGGTCGACTACCGCTCGGTGCCGTTCGAGGACGCCGTGTCCGACGTCGACGTGGTGCTGGACGGCCTCGGCGGCCGGACGGCCGAGCGCTCCCTCAAGGTGCTGCGGGACGGCGGCCGGCTGATCACCCTGCCCGGCCCCGACGACGTCCCCACCGCCCCCGGCGGTGTGCGGGCGCTGTGGGTCCTGGTCGAGCCGGACCACCTCGGTCTGCGCGAGATCGCCGCGCTCGTGGAGCGCGGCGCGGTGAAGCCGGTCGTCGACACGGTCCTGCCGCTGGCGGAGGCCGCGAAGGCCCACCGGATCGGCGAGCAGGGCCGCACCACCGGCAAGATCGTCCTCACGGTCGTCTGATCCCGCGAGGGAGCCCGCGCGGCACACGGCCCTGCCATACGCGGAGCAGCCACCCGGAGCCCCCGTGGTCCCACGCTGTCGCCGGGCCCCACGCGCATCTGGCGGTACCGCCACGGGACAGGCCGGCCGACGACGGCCGTGCGCGGCTCCCGACGGAAGGGATGGCGGACGGGGACTCGTCCTCCCTTCCCTCGGTCGAACGGGTGGCGCCTCCCGGCCCGACAGGCTCGCTGCTGACGTCATCCGCGGTGCATGAGGTAGGGAGGGGAGCGGGCGGCGGAACGCCATCGCGCAGCCCTGTTCCCACTGGATCGACAAGGAGATGAAACGGCATGAACGTTCTCACCACTCTGGTCAGCGACGTCGCGTACCTGATCGGCTGGCTCATCTGACGCTGGTCCTCACGTGCCGCCGCTTCCCTGGGGAAGCGGCGGCACCTTGGGTATGGCCCCGGGCGAGGCGAAAAGGCGCCCCATTCGAAGATGCGGCTCGGAAAAGCGAGAAGGGCCCGGAATGGCCCGTCCGATGCAGTGCCGGGAGCCCCGGGAGGCGGTGGATGAACCGCGTCACGAGCTGTCGCCCCGGATCCTCGGGCCGCGCACATCCAGCCGTACGGGCACCGCCCACCGCGCTCCGCGCGACGTCCCCGCGACCTGGCGGTGTGCCGGCCTCATCCGTCCGCGTGAGGCCGGCGCGAGCCCGACCATGACGAACCGCGTCACAGGGCCACTCCGCCCACCGGGCCAGGGAGGAGGGGGGGAGGGGTCAGACCAGCATGCCCTCGATGAGGTCGGCGGCGCGCTCGGTGCCCCCCTCGGCGCGGGCCGCGGCCTGCAACCGCCGGGAACGGGCGGCGCGTTCCGGATCCGTGACGAGGTCGTCGAGCGCCGCGCGGAGGGCCCCGGCGGTGGCGTCAGCGGTGTCCACACGGCGGGCAACGCCCAGTTCCACGAGCCGGTCGGCGTTCACGAACTGCTCGGCTCCCTGCGGCACGGCGATCATCGGGACCCCCGCCAGCAGTCCTTCGCCGCAGCCGCCCATCCCGGCGTGGGTGACGAAGGCGTCCGCCTGTTGCAGGATCGCCCGCTGCGGGACCCAGGAGTGCAGCTCGACGTTGGGCGGGACGTCGCCGAGCTCCGCCGGGTCGGTGTACTTGCCGATCTGGAGGACGACGTGCCAGCCCGGCAGGTCGCCGTAGGCGGCCAGGCACTGACGGTAGAACTCCGGTCGGCGGGTGTACGCCGAGCCCAGGGAGATGAGCAGAACGTTCTCCGCATCCGCCGGGCGGGTCCAGCCGTCCGTGCCCGCAGCCAGGTCGAAACAGGGGCCGACGAAGGTCACCCTGTCGGTGTCGACCCGGTCGGCGTGCGGCTGCATCGCCCGGGCGATCAGGGCCAGGGCGCGGGCGGGCGGGCCGCAGAAGGCGTCCACGTCCAGAGTGGACGCCCCGCAGCCGGCGAGCCACCGGGCGAACTTCGCCCGGTAGGCGTCGGCGCCCGGCAGTCGCCGCAGGTGTGCCGCGACGTCCTGCTCGTAGCCGTCCCAGGCGACGAACGTCGGGGACAGCTGCATGAGGGGTCGGCCCTGCGATTCGGCGAGGGCGCGCGCGGCGTAGGCGCCGATGTCGTACAGGTACAGGTCCGCCGGGTCGTCGTCGTAGGCGGCGCGCAACTGGGGCAGCGCTCCGATGGCGTCGTCGAGGAAGAGGCCCATCGCGGCATGGGGTCGTCGGGCCAGTCGTTGTCGGCGACCGGCAACCCGGAGGTACAGGGGGCGAGCTCGGCGCCGGTGGCCGTGATCAGGTCGGCCACCACCGGGTCGTTGGCGTACGTCACGCGGTGGCCGCGGGTCACGAGCTCACGGACGATCTCAAGGCTGGGCAGGACGTGACTGACGGCGGGAATGCCGACCATCGCGATGTGGGCACGGCGACGGGCCATGGATGATCACTCACTTCAGGTCTCGGCGAAAGGGGACACGGCAAGCAGGTACGCCGACCTCCCCGAAGGCTTCGGCCGTGGGCGCAGACACGGCATGCTTCGCACAGGGCGTGCGGGAGGGGAGGCGGGGCGTTGCCCGACCGTGTCAGCCGTAGATCTGATGGAAGGAGGACATGCCCGCGACCCTAACCCGCTCTCACCCCTCCGAGCAGCTTGATTTTCCGTCGACCGCTGTCCGCGGGCACCGGTGGTGAGACGCCGTCCATGGTGACGGCGTCCGCGAGGACGCGGTCCCTCGGCCGGGGAGAAGGTGCGCACAGGGCGGCAATGTCGCGAAGGTGGGCGGGTGTTAGCTTCTTGCGTGTGGTGGAGCATCAGGATGAGACCAGGGCGGCCTACGACGGGGTTGTCGAGCTGTACGCGTCGATGTTCGCCGACCGGCTGGAGAGGCAGCCGTTCGCCCGGAACATGATCGCCACTTTCGCCGAACTGGTGCGCGCGACGGGCAACCCGCGGGCAGCCGATGTCGGATGTGGACCTGGGCACCTGACGGCCATGCTGCGCGACCTGGGGTTGGACGCCTTCGGCCTCGACCTCTCCCCGGCCATGATCGACCATGCCCGGCGGGCCCATCCGGCGTTGCGGTTCGACGAGGCGCGCATGGAGGATCTGCCGGTGGAGGACGGCGCACTCGGCGGAGTGCTGGCCCACTACTCGATGATCCACACCCCGCCCGGGGAACTGCCGGCACTCCTCGCCGAGCAGGCACGTGTCCTCGCGCCAGGGGGCCTGCTCCTGGTCTCCTTCTTCGGGACCGACGGGACCGACGGGCCTGAACCGGTCCGCTTCGACCACAAGGTGACGCCCGCCTACAGCTGGCCGGTCGACCGGTTCGCCGAGTCGCTGGCCGGAGCCGGGTTCGTCACGTTCGCCCGGTTGGTCCACGACCCCGCCTCCGAACGGGGCTTCCTCGACGCCCACCTGCTGGCCCGCCGCCCGTAGGGCTCGTCGCTCCGACCGGTCCGTGACTCGTGGTGGGGCGGGTCGGTCCGCTGCGACGACGGACCATGAGCTGGGCCCGGGCGCCCGCGCCCCTTCCTGACCTGCGGATAGGGTGAGCCGCGTGCGAGTACTGCTGGTCGAGGACGACGAGAACCTCCGTTTCGGAGTGGCCGCCGCGCTGAGGGCCGCGGGTTTCGCCGTCGACGAGACCGCCGACCTTCCCCAGGCCGACGAGGCGTTGTTCGTCACCGCCTACGACTGCGCGGTTTTCGACCGGATGCTCCCCTCGGGGGACGCCGCCGCGTACGTGGACGCGCTGCGTCGCCGCGGCCGGGCCGTACCCGTGCTGTTCCTCACCGCCAGGGACACCGTCGCCGACCGGGTGGAAGGCTTCGCCAGCGGCGGTGACGACTACCTCGTCAAGCCCTTCGCCGTGGCGGAACTGATCGCGCGGGTGGGCAGCCTGTGCCGCCGTGCCGAGGTCGTCCGCCCGCCCGTGCACCACGTGGGGGACCTGGTCGTCGACACCGCCCGCAGGCACGTCCGCCGGGGCGGGGTGCTGCTGACCCTCACCAACCGGGAGTTCGCCGTCCTGGAGGTGCTGGCCGCACGCGCCGACCAGGCGGTGTCACGCGCGGAGCTGATCGAGAGCTGCTGGGACGAGATGGCGGAGCCGCAGTCGAACGTCCTCGAGGTCCTCGTCTCCCAGCTGCGCCGCAAGTTGGGCGACCCGCCGCTGATCATGACCGTACGAGGGGTCGGGTACCGGCTGGCTTCCGACGAACTCGGCGAGGCCGGCGGACCGCGATGAGGGGCGTCCCCTTCCGCCACCGGCCCCGGAGGCTCCCGCTCACGCCCACGGCGCGGGTCAGGCGACTACGCCGCAGGATCACGGCGCTGTTCGCCCTCACCAGCGCCGTGGGACTCGTCGCGATGGCCGTTCTCGCCGTGCGCAGCGACGGCGTGCGGTGGCGGCAGCAGCTCGACCAGTCGATGGACGCGGACACCAGTTGGGCCCTGGGCCTGCTGGAGACCGACGACAGCGGCCGGCTGGACACCACCGTGCTCGTCGACACCATGGGCACCGCGTGCCCTCCGCTGACCGTGCTGTCGGTCCCGCCGACCGCGGACACGGCCACGGACGCGGGCGCCGCGGACATGGACCTGGTGGTCGAGTACGCCCCGCGTCGGCCCTGCCTCACCGTGAGCCCCGCGGCCGTACGGGACGCGGCGGACGCGGCCGTGCGCGCCGGCGAGGTCCGGGCCGTCGACCGGCACACGAGGGACGGCGAGCCGGTCCGGGTGTTCGCCCAGCCCTTCTACCCGCCGGACGCCGATGACGGCGACGCCCCGCAGGGAGCCGTGGTGACCGTGTCCGAGACGGCCGCGCAGCGGGCGGACCACCGCAGGCTGACCTGGGTGGTGACGGGCGGCTGTGCCGTACTCGTACTGCTGTCCGCCGCGGTCGGGCACCTGCTGTCCGGGCGGGCGGTGCGACCCGCGCTCGCCGCGCTGGACCGGCAGGAGGCGTTCCTCGCCGACGCCGCGCACGACCTTCGGACCCCGGCCGCGTCGCTGCGGACGCTGGCGGAAACCGCGCTGCGCGGCGAGACGGACAGCACCGACGTGCACCGGCGCACCCTGCGGCTGGCGGAGGGCATGGGCCGGCTCGTCGACGGACTGCTGACCCGGGCCCGGCTGATGTCCGGTACGGCGGCCCTGGCCCGCCAGCCGCTGCGCCTGGACCAGCTGGTGGAGGGGGTGGTCGAGGACGCGCCGACGCGGGGGCACCGGGTCACGGTCGACACGGAGGAGACGGTCGTGGTCGCCGACCCCGACCTGGTCCGCCGGGCCGTGTCCAACCTCCTGGGCAATGCGCTCGCCCACGGTCACGCGCCCGGGGCGGCGGCGGACGTCCACGTCACCGTCACCCGGGACGGCACCGTGACGGTCGACGACGAGGGGCCCGGGCTGCCCCCCGAGGTGGCGGGCGCCCTGTTCGAGCGTTTCCGCAGCGGATCGGGGTCCACCGGCCTCGGCCTGTCCATCGCCTCCTGGGTCGCCCACGCCCACGGCGGAACCCTCACCGCCGGTCGGAGCGATCGCGGCGGCGCACGTTTCGTCATGCGTCTGCCAGTGCGGGGCTGACCGCTCGCAGCGCTGGTCAGGCCGTGCGGGCGGCGGACCCGGCGCCTCACCGAAACCTCAGCATCGCTCCGGGATGCTCCCCCGTGAACCGAACATGGGAGCGCCCCGTTGAACCGCACGACCCGTCGCCAAGCCCTCGTCACCACCCTGGCCGTCCTCGGCTCGGCACCCCTCGCCGCCTGCACGGCCTCGGACCCGGGCCCGGACCGGCCGACCACGTCGGCCGCCGCCGACCCGGCCACCCGCCCCGAGCTGGAGCCGTTCTACGACCAGAAATTGACGTGGACGGCCTGCGGCGACCTCCAGTGCGCGGACCTCACCGTCCCCATGGACTACGAGCACCCCGGCAACGGCAGGACGTTCGTCCTGCCGGTGGCCAAGGCCCGCACCGCGGAGGCGGACCGGCGCATCGGGTCACTGGTCCTCAACCCGGGCGGCCCCGGCAGCCCCGGGGTGCGATCCCTCCAGGACGGCATCGCCGAGTCGATCAGTGCCACGGTCCGCGACCGTTTCGACATCGTCTCCTTCGACCCGCGCGGTGTCGGTGGCAGCTCCCCGGCCCTCACGTGTACGGACGGCGGGGAGGAGGCGACGGACGACGCCGCGGACGGCACCGCGCAGGACGCCGCGCCGGCTGCGCAACCGCTCCACCCGAGGACCGAGGCCGACCGTGACGACGCGCTGGCCCAAGCGCAGGCCGCGGCCGACGCCTGCAGGGAGGGCAGCGGGCCGATCCTGCGGCACGTCGGCACGCCGGACGCCGCGCGGGACATGGACGTGCTGCGCGCCGCCCTCGGCGACCGGAAGCTCACGTACCTCGGCTGGTCGTACGGTACGAGCCTGGGCACGTCCTACGCCGAGCAGTTCCCGCACCGGGTGCGGGCCCTGGTGCTCGACGGCGCGGTGGACCCGTCGCTGGACTGGTTCGAGCGCACCACGAGCCAGGCGGTCGGCTTCCGGCGGGCCGTCGACGACTACGCCGCGCACTGCGCCGACGTCGCCGGCGACAGCTGCCCCGCCGACACACCCGAGGAGATATCCCGCCTGATCGACGGCCTGTACCAGCGGACGGAACGCCGGCCGCTCCCGGTCGACGGAGACGACGACGGGCTCGACGCCACCACGCTCCTCACCGCGGTCACCATGTCGATGTACACGCCCGAGGAGCAGTGGCAGGACCTCTCGGAGGCGCTGCGGGACGCGGCCGACGGGGACGGGACGAAGATGGCCGCCCTGTCGGAGGAGCCGGTCGCGGAGCCCGAGGGCTCCGAGCCGTCCGGTCCCACCGATCCCTCGGAGGCTCCCGGAACCGCCCCCGCCGACGGCTCCGACGAAGCGGGCGGGAGCGGCGAGGCACCCGCCGACGATGGGACGCGGACGCCCACCGACAACAGCGAGGCCGTGCTCCAGGCGGTCAACTGCCTGGACACGCCCCACCCGCGGGACGACCAGCCGTACTGGGACGCCCTCGAACCGGCCGGCAAGGCCGCCGGCGTCTACGGCACGTCCGGGGTGACCACGGCCCTGACCTGCAAGGGGTGGCCGGTGGGCACGATGAGGCCGCACCGGGTCGAGGCCGACGGTGTCCCACCGGTCCTGGTGGTGGGCACGACCGGCGACCCGGCCACCCCGTACGAGGAGGCGGTGAGCCTGGCCGACCAGTTCCCCGGGGGCATGCTGCTGACGTACGAGGGCCTGGGGCACACGGCCTACGGCCGCAGCAACGCCTGCGTCACGAAGGCCGTCGACGGCTACCTCATCGGACTGGAGGAGGTGGCACCCGGCACCACGTGCTGACGACACGCTCCTCCCCCTCTTCACGGCCGCCCGCGAACCCCCGGAACACGGGCCCCGCCCCCACTCATCCGGGAAAGTCGGGAAAACCCGGCCGGCGATGTCGAGAACCCGCGTCCCGCTCCGTCCCCGGGGTGGAACGCGACCACAATGGGTCGCACGAGCACCGAGGAGATCACGATGGCCAAGTACTTGCTGCTGAAGCACTACCGCGGCGCCCCGGCACCCGCCAACGACGTGCCGATGGACCAGTGGACGCCGGAGGAGGTCTCGGCGCACGTGCAGTACATGCAGGACTTCGCGACCCGCCTGGAGAAGAGCGGCGAGTTCGTCGACGGCCAGGCCCTCGCCCCCGAGGGGATGTGGGTCCGCTACGGCGGTGAGGGGCGCCCGCCGGTCACCGACGGCCCCTTCGCGGAGACGAAGGACCTCATCGCCGGCTGGATGGTGATCGACGTCGACACCCAGGAACGCGCTATCGAGCTGGCCGGGGAGCTGTCGGCCGCCCCCGGGGCAGGCGGAAAGCCGATCCACGAGTGGTTGGAGGTGCGCCCCTTCCTGACCGCGCCGCCCACCATCACGGAGTGACCTCACCGATGGACGAGGCCCTGCTCCGAAGCCTCACACCGAGCGTGCTGGCCGTCCTCGTCCGTCGCGGGGCCGACTTCGCGGCGGCCGAGGACGCCGTGCAGGAAGCGCTCGTCGAGGCGTTCCGCGCCTGGCCGGCCGACCCCTCCGCGAGCTCTCGAGCAGGGGAGACCGGGTGCGGGACGCGAAGGGCTGGCTGGTCACCGTGGCCTGGCGCAAGTTCCTCGACGCGGCGCGCGCCGACGCCGCCCGCCGCCGGCGCGAGGAGCGCGTCGAGGAGGAGCCGGCGCCCGGGCCGGCGCCCGCGGTGGACGACACGCTCCAGCTCTACTTCCTGTGCGCCCACCCGTCGCTGACGCCGTCGTCCGCCGTCGCGCTCACCCTGCGCGCCGTCGGCGGGCTGACCACCCGCCAGATCGCCGCGGCCTACCTGGTGCCGGAGGCGACCATGGCGCAGCGCATCAGCCGGGCCAAGCGCACCGTGACCGGTGTGCGCTTCGACCAGCCCGGCGACGTCGCCACCGTGCTGCGCGTCCTGTACCTGGTCTTCAACGAGGGCTACTCCGGCGACGTCGACCTCGCCGGCGAGGCCATCCGACTCACCCGGCAACTCGCGGCCCGCGTCGACCACCCGGAGGTGGCCGGGCTGCTCGCGCTCATGCTGCTCCACCACGCCCGGCGCGCCGCCCGGACCGCGCCCGACGGCCGCCTGGTACCGCTCGCCGAGCAGGACCGCGACCGGTGGGACACGGATGCGATCGCCGAGGGCGTCCGGATCCTCCAGGGCGCCCTCGCCCGCGACCGGCTGGGCGAGTTCCAGGCCCAGGCCGCCATCGCGGCCCTCCACGCCGACGCGCCCACCGCCGAGGAGACCGACTGGGTGCAGATCGTCGAGTGGTACGACGAACTCACGCGCCTCACCGACAGCCCCGTCGTCCGGCTCAACCGCGCGGTCGCCGTCGCCGAGGCCGACGGACCACGCGCCGGTCTGGCGGCACTCGCGGCGCTGGACGCCTCCTCCCCGGGCTCTCGGCTTCGCTCGAGCGGGGGAGACCCCGTACCCCGCCACACCGCGGTGGCGGCGTACCTCCACGAGCGTGACGGCGACCTGGCGAAGGCGGCGCGGCTGTACGCCGAGGCAGCGCACAAGGCGACCGATCTCGCCGAGCGCGACCACCTGACACGCCAGGCCGCCCGCCTCAACGCCCGCCTCGACGCCCGCCGGGACCGTTGACGGCCCGCACGCTGCGCGGGCTCGGCATACCGAGCACATGGACCGGATCACCGGCTGGGGGAAGGCGCCTGGCCCGGACCTGGACCACCACGCGGCAACCCCGGCCCTGCCTTCCGCCGGACCGAGTCCCGGGCGGTGCCCGCACGCGGGGACCGCAAGGGATTCCAGCGGCGCCGCACCCCGTCCGCTTCGCTCCGGATCCACTGGGCGTGCTCGGTGCGGGTCAGGCCGAAGTCGTACAGCGAAGGCCGACCGGCCTGCTCCCACCGGGCCCAGCCCACCGCGAGCTCGTCGGCCAGGCGCCGTGGTCCCGCCTGCACCGCCGAGGTCAGGCCGCTGCCGTCGTCGGTGAGGCGCGCCCAGGACTCGCGGCCGTCGTGCAGCCAGGCGGTCGGTGCCGGGCCGCGACGGGTCGTGATCCGCACCTCGGGTGCGAGCACGCGCAGCGCGAACAACAGGTCGCCGTCGGCGAGCCCCGCCGCCGGCCGGGCGAAGGGGCCCTCCCGTACGTCGGGGCTGTGCTCGCGGACGCGCTCGCGGACCCGGTGCAGTTCCAGGCCCTGGTCGACGCCGCGGGCCGGCATGAACATCCCCAGCCCCTGCACCCACCCCTGCGCGGAGCGGCCGTCGCCGGCCACGGTGAGCGCGACGTACCCCAGCCGGCCCCACGGGGTGACGATCCGCCCGCCGGGACGCGTCTGCTCCACCCACGCCCACGGCACCGTGTCGACGGCGTAGGTGGCGATCACCCGGTCGTACGGGGCTGCCTGCCGCCACCCCGCCGCGCCGTCACCGACGTGCACGGCGACTTCGACCCCGGCTGTCCGCAGGCGGCGCTGCGCCTCCGCGGCCGGCCGCGGATCCACCTCGACGCTGGTCACCCTCCCGGGGCCCGCGCGGTGGGCGAGCAGGGCCGCGTTCCACCCGGTGCCCGTCCCGAGCTCCAGCACGCGGTGACCGGGTTGGAGACGCAGGGAGTCCAGCATGTCGGCGACCACCGAGGGACACGACAGGCTGGACGACGGAAGGCCGCCCTCCACCTGCGTGACCGCGGGACCGTACGGGCCCGCGTACACCACCGACGCCCACCGCTCCTCGGCGACGCCGCGTGCGACGGCCTCCCAGCGGAAGCCGTCCCAACGCCACATCACCTCGGGCGCGAAGCGGTGCCGCGGCAGGGCGCCGACGGCGGACCGCACCCACGGCGAGTCGGCCGGCCAGCATCCGGCTTCGGCCATCACCGCGTCCTGCCGGACGGCGTGCTGCTCCAGGCGGGCGGTCACTTCTTGTGCTTGCCGTCCGAGGGCGGCGGCGGGGGCACCTGCCCGTCGGAGTTCGCCGGCGGAGGCGTCCCTGTCGACGGGTCCGGCGCCGGCTTGCTGTGCTCACCCATGCAGCGACCTCCCACGGACAGCGGCGTCGGCCGATTCTCCCGCACCGGCACCGCTGCGACCGGGAATCCAGTCGGTTGGCGAGAAGCGCTCCAGGTTGCCGGGAGCTCGGAGTGCGCTGTGCGCCCGGGGCGCGCGACGGAGCCGTCCCAGGTAGCCCCACGGCACGGCCGGACCTCGGGCGGGGAGGGCGGTCGCTCAGAACTCGCCGGGCGGCAGCGGCAGAGGGAGCCCGGGCAGGCCGTCGATGCTGTGCGCGATGTGGTCCTTCTTGCTGAAGTACGCGCTCAGCGAGGCGTCGTCCTCACGCGAGAAGCGCCTGGCGTGCAGGTCGCGGTCCTCGTCGTACGACATGAAGGGCACTCCGTAGCCGCAGGAGTCGCGGACGAGTTCGGCCGTCACCACGATGATCGCGCGCAACCCGTGCGGGGCCGGGTCGATGCCGGGGAAGTGGGCGAGCAGTTCCTTGAACCGCGGGTCGTCACGGAAGACGGGCTCGCCCCGGCCGTGCACCCGGACGATGTTGGGCGGCCCCTGGAAGGCGCACCACATGACCGTGATCCGGCCGTTCTCCCGCAGGTGTGCGATGGTTTCGGCGGTGCTGCCGGCGAAGTCGAGGTAGGCGATCCGCTCCTCGTCGAGCACCGCGAAGGAGCCCTTCAGGCCCTTGGGGGAGAGGTTGACCGTGCCGTCACCGGCGAGCGGGGCCGTCGCGGTGAAGAAGACGGGCTGCTGCTCGATGAAGGTGCGCAGCCGGCCGTCGATGCGCTCGTAAGTCTTTCCCATGCCTAAGGATTATGTACAGAAACCTTTCGCCTGTCTAACGAACTGACGGCTCGGCCCCCGAACGTCGGCGCCTGGTCAGCCGGCGAGACCTGACAGAGAGCGGAGCTGACGGAGCCTCTCGGTCGGGCGCGTGCAAGGGCGCCGGCGGGGAGAGCCCCGCCGGCCCACGGCGTCTGATCGGTGGCATCGCTGGTGCGGGCGGTGGGCTGGGCGAGGCGCGAGGTCGGGTACCGCTCTTGACCCTCACGCGGCGTCAGGCCGCACAGTCGGTCCCGTGGAGGATCACTGGACCGTGGGGCGCGTGGCCGAGCTGGCCGGTGTGAGCGTCCGCACGCTGCATCACTACGACGAGATCGGACTCGTCAGGCCGTCGGCGCGGACCGCGGCCGGCTACCGGGCCTACTCGGCAGGCGACGTGGAGCGGCTGAGGGAGGTACTCGCCTACCGGCGGTTGGGCTTCCGGCTGCGGGAGGTCGCGGAACTGGTCGGTGACCCGTCCACCGACGCGGTCGCGCACCTGCGCCGACTGCGCGGCCTGCAACTGGAGCGGCGTGATCACGCTGACGCCATGGTGGCCGCCATCGACAGGGAGCTCGCGGTACGGGCGAGGGGACTGAGGGTGACACCGGGAGAGCAACTGGAGCTGCTCGGTGCGCAGCTGTACGACGCGATCGGCGGCGCCTACACCGCGACGCGGCGTACCGATCCGCGGATCGCGGCGCGGATCCGGGACGCGCTCGGGGACGCGCAGACGGTGCTGGACGTCGGGGCCGGCACCGGCTCCTACGAGCCTGCCGATCGCGAGGTGACCGCAGTGGAACCGTCGGCGGTCATGCGGGCGCAGCGGCCCCCCGGGTCGGCGCCGTGCGTGGCCGCCGCCGCGGAACGCCTGCCGTTCGAGGACCACTCCATCTCGGCCTCCGCCTGCTCACGGCTTGAACCGCGTCGCAGCGCGTGTCCCGCGCCCCCACCTCGCCCGCGGCCGGCGTGCCGTGCCGGGGCTCCGCGAAGTCGGGGTATGGGTACGTACCCGGAGCCGGGCCCCGGGGGGCCGAACGGCGAAGGGAACCATGCGGGCTCCGGCCGGCATGGCCGGGGCTCCACCGAAGTGCCTGCCCGGAGCGGACAGGCCCGTCGACCGGTCGCGGGTCACGCGGACAGGCCCTCAGGCGCCGGAATGCTTGATCGAACGCCGCATCTCCTCCTCGTACGCGGTGCGCTGTTCCGGTACGGCCCGGCAGGCGATGGCGTCCACCTGGAGCAGGTCGTCCATCCGGTCGAGCAGAGCCGCCGGGACCAGGTTCGTCCAGGGCAGGACCCAGCCCAGCCACCGGGGCGCGTAGCTCACGGGGACCGGGCGGCGCAGCGTCCGCTCCACCGCCGCGGCCACGGCGGCGGGGGGCAGGGGGGTCAGCCCGCAGGGCAGGCGCAGGCCGTGCGACATGTGGGTCGCCGCGAGGCTGGGGAGGATGGCGCTCACGTGTACGCCGCTGCCCCGTACTTCCCGGCGCAGCGCCCGGGACAGTGCGAGGACGCCTGCTTTGGTGGCGCTGTACGCGGCCATGCCGGCCATGGGCCTGGTGGCGGCGGCGCTGGCGATGTTGATCAGATGACCGGTGCCGCGTTCCTGCATGACCGCCACGGCAGCTCGGCTTCCGTGCAGCACGGCGTTGAGGTTGACGGCCACGACACGGTCCACGAGTGCGGCGGACTGTGACCGGAGGGGGCCGATGGGCAGGATGCCGGCGTTGTTGACCCAGACGTCCAGGCGGCCGAAGTGGTGCAGGGCGTGCTCGGCCAGCGTGTGGCACACCATGGGCTCGGAGACGTCACCGACCACGGCGCGGTGCCCGGGGCCGAGTGAGGTGAGCACGTCCTCGGCCGTCGCCGGGTCGATGTCGCAGATGACGAGTCGGTGCCCTCGATCGGCCAGGGTCATGGCGATCCGCCGGCCGATGCCGCGTCCGGCTCCGGTCACCACGGCCACCCGGTCGATGGCGTCGCCCTTCGCGTGAGCATGCGCTGACGTCATGTTCGCTGCATCGCCTTTCGAGAGCGGGGGCGGGGGAAGGGCGAGCCGAGCTGCGTGCCCGCGCGGCTGATGGCGCGGGCGATCTGGCGGGCGTCGACTCCCGCCTGGTAGAGCGCCCCGTGGAGCGGGTTGCCGAAACCGGCGAAATACAGACCGGGTGCGTCCGGACAGGCGCGAGCTCCCGTGACCGGTGGCCTCCCGGCGGTACCCAGCATGTCGCCGGCGTCGATCAGGTCTTCCAGACCGGTCCGGTAGCCCGTCGCGGCGATGACGACGTCGGGGGCGAGGGCCGTGCCGTCGGCCAAGTGGACGAGGGCGCCCCGAAAGCGGGTCGTCTCGGCGACCGGCCGGACCCGGCCGTCGAGCACGGCGGCGACGATGCCCCGGTCGTGTACGGGGCTCGTCTCATCACGCGCTGACCGCGCGTACAAGCCCTCCTCGGGCAGCGGTAGTCCGTGCGCGGACAAGTCCGGGAGGAACAAGCGGCGGATGAGCCTGGTGGCGCTGTCTCCCCAGGCGGGAGGGAGCCGACGCGCCCAGATCCCCGCGGCCTGCCAGCGGCTGCTGTTCATCGGGACGATGTTCGGTGCGGCACGGACCGACAGCCAGACCCGCGCTGCTCCGGCCCGGCTGAGGGCGACAGCGATCTCCGTGCCGCTGTTCCCGGCCCCGACGACCAGCACGCGGCGCCCTTCACAGGACGCGGGGTCGCGGTAGTCCTTCGAGTGCAGAAGCCGGCCGGTGAAGGAACCGACACCGGGCCAGTGCGGCACATGGGGCGTGTGGTTGCGGCCTGTGGCGAGCACGACCGCGCGGGCGGTCAGGTCGCCGTGCCCGGTGCGGACGAGCCATTCGACTGCCGTGGAGCCGGCTACGGACCGGCGCCGGCCGAGCGTCACCCGCTCGACCTGTGTGCGGGTGCGCACATCGAGCCGGTGGTGGACGGCGTACTGCTCCAGATAGGCGGCCCAGTCGTCGCGCGTGACCCAGGTGCCGGCACTCCGAGGGACGGGAAAACCGGGAAGGCTGGACAGCCGCCGGGGGGTGTGCAGCCGCAGGTGGTCGTAGTGGGCGCGCCACCCGTCGCCGATGCGGCCCGAGCGCTCGACGACCACGACGGGCACGCGGGCGCGGCGCAGCATGGCGGCTGTCGCCAGGCCACTGGGACCGGCGCCGACCACGACCACCGGACTGGAGGCAGGAATGTCACTTTTCGTCATAGTTCCCTGGCAACGAAACCGCCGACCCACGGGTCACGGTGGCCCTACCGCCGCGCTGACCGACACGGACGCCGCGCACCGGCCGGTGTGCGGCACCGTCATCCCGGAACCCGGCGACCGTGTCGCCGCGCTCCGCAATGTTGCGGGCGCGGTGCCCCGGAGCGTGCCGAGACGGCCACTCGCCGGACCTGATCCGGTCCGGCCCGGGACCGCGGATGCAGTGCCGCGGGTCGGCCTCCTGGACCGGGTCACGTAGGGGATCGACACCTGGTCCTGTGCGCGCGTGGCGGCCACTCGCACAGGTCGAAGACCCCTCCGTCGACCCGACGACATCTCACCCCCAGTACAACCTTCGGACGTGATCAAGGGTCTGACCCGGCGCGCAGCTCCTGACGCGCGCCCTGCCCCTTGAGAGGAACCCGCTTTGACCCACGTTCGTCCCGCCCGGCAGCAACTCGTCGCAGCTGTCACCACCGTCCTGGCCGCGACCGTCGGTACGGGCCTCGTGACGGCGCCCGCGACAGCCGCGACGCCCACCGCTGCCGTCGCCGCGGAGGCCGGATCCACCGGCGCGCGGGCAACCGCCGAAGGCGTGATCCCCATTCCCCGCACCGACCAGATCCTCAGTGTCGGCCCGACCGGGTTCCTCTCGGTGGAGCGCCGGTGGGACCACACGTACTACCGCTGGACCAGCACCGTCGACGGCACCACCACGACCCTCCCCGAGTGGTACAGCGGGTACCGCGGCGGCGGCTCCGACACCGTCGTCGCCAAGGAGGACGGCACGACCCGGTACCTGCTCCACGACATGTCGTCGCCGGGCGGCGACCCGGCGGTCGTGAACCAGCCCGACACCCGGCTCTACTGGAAGGGCGTGGTCGGCAGGACTCTCCTCTTCTCGTCCTGGGACAGCCAGAGCAAGGTGGGCCGGCTCCGCCTGATCGGCGAGGGGAACCAGGCGGGCAGCGACCGGCAGGTGACCGGTCTCGCGTCGAACACCAGGGTCCAGAGCGTCGAGGCCCTGTCGGACAGCTCGGCGCTCGTCCGGTACGTCTCGGCGGACGCCGACGCCGACCGCTCCTACCTCGCCGTCGTGGACGTCGCCACCGCCTCCGTCGTCGAGAAGCGGGAGGTGGGCGTGTCCGCGTACGACACCGACACGGCCCTCTCCGGGGACCGCTGGGTCTGGGTCGACGCCCCGACGTCCGCGCACGCCAAGCTCATGCACGCCACCCGCCACGGCTCGGGGAGCACGCCGGCGGTGGAAGCGGCCGACCTGGGCGACTCCGTCCGGCCGCACATCGGCGTCCTGGGCGACTGGGCCACGTACGCGGCTCCGGGCGGCGCCGCCGCGACCGAGGCGTCCCCGCGGTTCGCGCTCGGTGCCGTCAACCTCGTCGACGGATCCACGGTCAGGCTCCTCGACCACGCCTCGTCCACCGTTCCCGCCGCCGACGGCGCGCTCCTGGTGCGCGGCGGTACGGTCGCCCACGGCGAGGGGGTCTACCGGATCGCGCTCGGGGCGGACGGCAAGCCCACCGCCACGCTCATCGCGAGCACCGGTGAGCCGACCGCACTCACGCTGCACACCACGGGCACCCCCCAGGTCGTCGACCTCGACAAGAACAACGGCCAGGCCCTGCTCCGCTGGGTACTCTCCAGGACCAACGCACAGGGCTCGGTGACGGTGCGCCATGTCGCCACCGGCCGCAGCGTGCGGTACGACTTCGCGCAGGCGGCCACCTTCGAGGGCAAGGGATCCGTCGACTTCCGCTGGGACGGGATGCTCCCCAACGCCCAGGGCATGAAGGAATTCGCGCCCAGCGGCGACTACGCCTGGGACTTCACCGCCTCCCCGCTCAACGGCATCGGACCGGACGTCGCGCAGACCGGCACCTTCAAGGTCACCCGCACGGCCGGCCTGCACGACTACACGGACAACAGCACACCGGACCTGCTCTCCCGTGACGCCGCGGGCGTGCTGTGGCGCGACGACTCGGCCAAGGTGGCGTCCGCGCCGCAGCCGTACTCGACGGGGCGGGTGCAGGTCGGCCGCGGCTGGCAGATCTACAACCAGCTGGAGGCCGTCGGAAACATCGCCGGCAGCCCGGCAGCCGACCTCCTCGCCCGTGACAAGGACGGCGTGCTCTGGCTCTACCAGGGCAACGGAAACGGCAACTTCGCCGGCCGTACGAAGGTCGGCGGCGGCTGGCAGATCTACACCCACATGACCGGCGGCAGCGACCTCGACGGCGACGGGAAGTCCGACCTCCTCGCCACGGACGCCGCCGGCGACGTGTGGTTCTACAAGGGCACGGGCAGCGCCAGCGCGCCGTTCGCAACCCGCAAGAAGATCGGCTCGGGCTGGGGGATCTACAACCAGCTCACCGCCACCGGCAACATCACCGGCACCCCCGCCGGAGACCTCATCGCCCGCGACAAGGCCGGTGTCCTGTGGCTGTACGAGGGCAAGGGCGACGGCACCTTCGCGCCGCGCACGAGGATCGGCGGCGGCTGGGGCGTCTTCACCCACCTCGTCGGCATCGGCGACGCCGACCGCGACGGCCGGGCCGATCTCTACGCGGTCGGAACCTCCGGCGCCAAGTTCTACGCGGGCACCGGCGACACGGCGGCCCCGTTCAAGCCCGCCGCCCCGGGCAGCCTGCTGGGGGACTCGGCGCCCGTCAACGCGGTCCTCTGACGACGCCGGCCTCCTTCCGGTGAACCCGCTCTGACGGACACCGGCACGGTCGCCCACGCGGTGCTTGGGCGCCCCGGGCGCCGGTGAGGGCGGATGCGAGCAGCAGCCCGCATCCGCCCTCACCGAACCGGCTGCCGCTCGAACAGCGGCGTGTTCTTCCTCCGTCCACGCCCGCTGCCGGACCCAGGTCGGAGGGAGGCGCCTCGTCATGCTGGGAATCGGCGCGGAAAGACTGCGCCTTCGGTCCGTGGGCCCGGATCCCACCGCCCCGCGACCGGTTCGAGCGGGCCTGTGCACAGCTGTGCCTCCCGTCGTGGAACGCGCTGGACACCCGGCATCGGGGCGTGGCCGGGCAGCTCCCGCCGGCTGCGCTCGCCCGCGTCCTGGGCGTGTACGCGTCGCGGGTGATGACGCCGCGCGACTCCACGGCCGGTGACCGGTCCGGAGCTGATGACCGCGCTGCGCCCCCGGACCCGCGCCTCCTGGCCCGACCTGCAGCCACTCAGCCGGGCCGGGGGACCGCTTCGTCGTCGCCCAGCTCGCACAGGGCAAGGACGGCCGCGTGCTGCTCGGCGGTGAACCCGAAGGGCCGCACGCCCTCCTGCTCGTACCCGAGCCACATGTCGCGCTGATCGTCGGCGTACTCCCGCAGGACCTGCCGGGCCACCTGGGGAGCGACGTCGAGCGCGACGGCCACCTGCCGCCAGGTGGCGCCCAGTCCCAGGGCCTCGTGGATGCGGTTGCCGCGCCCGCACTCCACATCCCGGCGTATGGACTCCCGCAAGGCGAGCACAGCCAAGGCGTCGTGTGCGTCGCCGGGCTCGACCTCCTGAGGGGAACGGACAGGCGTCCGACGGGTCGGCATCCGGTTGCGGAACAGCCGGTCCTCGTGGCGACTCACCTTCTCGATCTGCCACGACAGCGGGGTGGCGACGGGCACGTCGTGCGGAGCGCGGATCTCCAGATCCGTCCAATCGGCGTGCTGGTCGGTCGTCATGGGCTTCCTCCTGGCGATAGATCGGTCGAGTCAACCAGACCACGACGGTTGCAGGCCGGACCCAGCCCGGCAATCTGGTCGACCCGCCCACCAGCCGCGACCAGACGGCGAAGGTGCCCGCTGCTCTCGCGGCACGTCCCGCACGCCGCCGTGTCAGAGCGGCGGGTGCCCAGTCGCTGATTGCCCGCATCCGGCATGAAAGCACTGGCCTGACCTGCCGAGATCCCTCATGACGGGCGGATTGGCAGCGAAGGAGGATGTGTCGGCGGGCCAGGGTGCCCGGCATTCTTGGGGGTGGATCAGAGTGACCGAACGGCAAGGGCTGACAGCTGTGCAGGCTGGAGCAAGGCGGATCCTCGGACTGCTGCTGATCATGCTGTCGGCGGCCCCCGCGGCGGGCTGCGTCCTCACGTTCGCTGACTGGCTGCCCGCCGACGTCACGCGGTACGAGGAGTACCGCGCGGCCGAGCGCTGCGCCGCCGGCTCGACGCTCCGTACGTGGTGGCAGGACTGCCTGCGGGACGACGAGGTGAATCATCGTGGACACGGTGATCGAACACAGGACCAGGAACAGCGATTACCGGGCGGCAGTGAAGAGCGAGCGGTTCAAGGGCGACCTGCACTTCGGCAGTTCCGGGCCCCTTCTGGAGATGCTGCGGGCAGGTGACAGGGCCGTCGCCACCGTCTGGCGCGGCGACATCGTCGCGCTCTCCCAGGGCGGGATCCGGCAGGGGACCTCTGACGAGCCGCGGGACGAGCCCCAGATGACGGCCGCCATAGGCACGGAACTCGGGCTGCTCGCGCTGCTCGGCACCGTCTTCGGTGCGGCACGCTTCGCCGCACCCCGAGACCCCGGCATCTTCACCTGGAGCAGGTCCGGCCAGGTCCTCTTCATCACCAACCTCGTGGCCCTCTTCGGCGTGGGTCTGCCCGCGCTGTGGCTCGGCATCCCCTGGCAACTCGTGACGCCGACGATGGTGGCGATCCTGCTCGTTGTAAGTTTCTTCCTGCTGGACGAGTGGCCACGGTCACCCAGGCGGTCCACAGCCCGGTGGGGCCGGTGTGGTTGATGGAGTCGCCCATGGCGAAGAGCCAGAGGTTGGCTTCCTGACCGGAGAGGTCGGGCCGGGTGCAGCGTCCGGTGTCGGGGTCCTGGCAGCGGGCGCCCATCTCGTACAGCCGGGTCGGGTCGGCGTAGGTGCCGGCGAAGGGGTGTGGCTCGGTGGCGGATGCCGTGGTGGTGCGAGGCCGACCGGCGGGGTTGTCGGCGTGGACGGCGCGGCCGGAGCCGGGCGGCGCGGTTCCGGAGCGCCCGGTGGAGGGCCGGCGGGCGGGCGCCGGGAGGGGTGTCGGCCTGTGCCCGCCGCCGGGTGTGCCATGGTGAGGGCATGACGTGGAACGGTGACGCGTACCAGGAGCGGTTCGACCGCATCGCTGCGGAGGGTCAGGACGTCCATGGCGAGGCCGCGCTGGTCCGCTCCTTCGCACCGGCCACGGTTCTGGACGCGGGCTGCGGCACCGGGCGGGTGGCCGCCGAGCTGGCCCGCCACGGGATCGCCGTGGTGGGCGTGGACATCGACGAGTCGATGCTCGCCACCGCGCGGCGCCTGGCGCCGGGCATCCCCTGGTACCGGTGCGATCTGGCAGAGCTCGACCTCGGGCAGTCGTTCGACATCGTGGTGATGGCGGGCAACGTCCCGCTGTTCACCGCACCGGGAACGCAGCCGGCCCTGGTCGCCGGGGTGGCGGGCCACGTCGGGCCGGCCGGGCGCCTCGTCGCCGGGTTCTCCCTGGACCGCGGGTACACGCTGGACGACTACGACACGCACTGCCGTGCGACGGGCCTCACCCTCGAAGCCAGGTACGCGACGTGGTCCCGGGACCCCTACACCGGCGGCGAGTACGCTGTCTCCGTACACCGCAAGCGCTGACCACCCCCCGGCCCGACGGCCGGGGCACCGGTGGCGACACCGCCACCACCGGCACCAAGGCGCCCTTCCCGCTTCGTCCCCCCGGCCGTGCGCGACCGTACGGGACATCGACCCTGCGGACGGTCCCGGCGCGGGCGTACGTCCCCGGGCTCAGGCCGGAGCGGGTGGCGCACGCCGGCCAGGTCCTCCCACAGCGGCCACAGCCGGCTGCCGGTCGCTGGGTCGGTGGCCCGGGGCGGGCCAGCACACTGCGGACCGGGCTGCCGGGGCAGGGTCAGCCGCCGGTGCGGCTCCGACCCGAAGACGGCGTCGGCGAGCGGGACGTCGGCGGGAGGTCGGCGAATCCCGTGCCGGTCAGACGATGCGCAGGGCGAGGATGGCGAAGTCGTCGTTGGGGGGCGTGGGGCAGAAGTCGACGACCTCTCGAGTTCCGCGACGGTGTCGGCGGCGGACGAGTGACGCGTGCGCGTGAGGACGTCGCGGATGCCGTCCTCGCTGAGCATGCCGGCGCCCGAGCGGCGTTCGGTGACGCCGTCGGTGTACAGCAGGAGCAGGTCTCCGGGGTGCAGCTCGTCGTCGGTGGTCCGCAGAGGGGGGTCGCTGATGATGCCGAGGAGCGTTCCCGGTCTGCCGAGCCGCGTGACGGTGCCGTCGGCCCGGCGCACCAGGGGGTGCGGGTGCCCGGCCAGCGTCAGGCGCAGGCGTACCGGTGAGGTGCGGAGGTCCAGGTGGGCGTAGGCGGCCGTGCAGAAGCGCTGGGCGAAGTGGTCGGCGATGATCGCGGTGTTGACCGCCTGCAGGACGCTGCGGGGGTCCGGGTCCCACAGGCGGGCGGCGCGGGCGGTGTGTCGCACCAGGCCGGTGAGTGCCGCGGCTTGCGGGCCCTTCCCGCAGACGTCGCCGATGGCCAGCGACCACAGGTGCGGGCCGGTCGGGACGATGTCGTAGAAGTCGCCTCCGACCAGGGTGCCGTGGTCCCCGGGCCGGTAGCAGGCGGCGATCTCGACGCCGGGGATGTCGGGCAGGGCCGGTGGCATGAGGCTCCGCTGCAGGTAGTGGGCCACCTCGCTCTGCTCGGTGAAACGTCGGGCGTTGGTGACCGCTTGCGCCGCGCGGCCGGCGAGTTCCTCGGCGAAGGGGATGTCGGTCTCGGTGAACGGCGTCTGGGCCGGGGTGGCCTGGATCAGGACCATCGCACCGATGACCTTCCCCGCTTCCTTCATGGGCACGGTCAGCCAGGAGGCGGCGGGCAGGAGCCGGCCCAGGGCCGCTCGGTGCTCGGCGTCGCGGGCGAGACGGTCCAGGGTGCGAGGGACGTCGGTGACCAGTTCGTGCCGCCCGGTGCGGATGACGGCTCCCACCCCGCCTTCGGCGTCGAGCCGTGGAGGGAAATCGTCCAGCAGCTCGCGGAGAACCTCTTCCTGGTGGGGGTCCCGGTGGGCCAGGGCGGCGAGATCGGGCTGCGCCGAGGCGCCGATGACATGGATGAGGCATCCGTCGGCGACCCGCGGGACGACTGCCGCGGCGACGTTGGCGTAGGTCGTGGCCGGATCCAGGGAGGTGGCCAGCACGGCGCTGACGTCGGCCAGGGTGCGGAGCTGCGCTTGTCTCCCGGCGGCCTCCCGCTTGAGCCTGGCGCTCTCCATGGCCAGGGCGCACTGTCCCACGAGCGCGGTGAGGAAGCCCCGTTCGGAGTCGGTGAAGTCATGGCGGTCGGAGAAGTGGAAGCTCACGGCGCCGAAGTTCCGCTCGTCCACGGCGAGGGGCAGCACCGCGGTCGAGTGGTATCGGGGCGTGAAGAAGTGGGCGGCCTCCGGGAACGCCCTGGTGCGGTCGGCCGGATCGGTGAAGAAGAGGGGCTGACCGGTCCGGGCGGTGTGCGCCATGGGGTAAGGCGCGCTGATGCTGAACGGGGCGGGTTGGGTGACCCCGTCGTCCGCGCCGTGGATGTGCCGGACCGAGTAGTGGTCGCTGCCGGGTTCGTTCAGGACGGCGGCGCCGGCGGCCGCTCCCACCGCGGGCATGATCTGCTCGGTGAGGACGTCGGTGACGGAGGCCACGGTGTCCACCGCGGCCAGCGAAGCCGTGACCTGGGCCAGGAGCTCCGCCCTGAGCACCCGCTCGCTGTTGTCGCGCAACACCCAGAGGAGTCGGTCCCGGCCCAGACGAGTGGCGTGGTATTCGTACGGGGCTGTCCGATAGCTCTCGTACTGGGTCCAGGTGAAGGCGCCCTGCTCCGGCCTGCCGGTCTCCAGGACGCGCATGCAGGCGGCGAAGCTGCCGTTCTCGATCATCTGGGGCCAGAGCTCGCTGCAGAGGCCCCCGACAGGAGCGGCACCGTCCGGCTGACCGGCCCGGGCGGCCGCGTTCATGTACTCCAGCCGCATGTCAGCCGGCTTGCCGGAGCCGTCCCGTACCACCACGGACACGGTCACCGCGTCCGGTAGGCACTCGAGTGCGTCGGTGAGCAGCTGAGCCGGGGGAGAGGTGTGGTGCGTCCCCTCGGGGGCTGGGTCCTGCGCGCCTTGCTCCAGCCCGATCGTCATGTGTGTCCCCCACTGTCCTCCGCGCCGGAAGCTCAGCGGATTGATGGATCCACTCCCGAAAGGAAGTGATGGCCGATCTGCGAAAACACCACTGGGATGTACGGCCGGGGGAAGGCTGCCCTCGGGCAGGCGGGCGCCTCGGCGTCGACGCGCGTGAGGAGGTCGACGTCGGCGCGATCCCCGCTCCGGGCGGCGAGGAGGTACGTGCGACGGTCGCCTGGCGTGGGAGCAGTCGAGTGGGCACCGCCCACCGCTCCGGACGTCCACGCCTCGGCCGGGACGCGCCGCGCCGGCCCACCGCCGGTTCGGCCTCGGCGGGCGACCCGCCGGAGGGCTCGGAGCCCGGCCGGGGCGGCAGCCCGCTGTCGACCGCCTTCTCCTCAAGGGCCGTGAGGACGCGCATGGAAGCCTCCGGCTCACGGATGTCAGTTGCTTGCATCATAGCAATAGTTGTCATGCGGCAAATGATGCAGGTGGTAGTCGCGTGAAGCTCGCGACAGAAATGCGGCATCCCGTCATGGCGTCAGGTGGTCAACGGGCGGGTGCGAGCGGGTCGGGCGGACGGTGGGTGACAGCCGCGCGGCAGACTCGGGTGCGGGTGCAGCGGGTGCGGGTGCGGGTGCCGGGGGAGGGGGGTGGCGGGCGAACCGGCTGCGGCGCTGGGCGTCCGCCGCATCGGCGGGGCGCCTCCGTGGGCGCCTGGAAGGCGACGGCTCCGGGGGTGCGCGGCATCGCTCCGGGCGGGTCCACCGGACCCTGCCGCAGGGCGGCATCCCGCCTCGCGACCCGCGGCGTCGAGCCGCGTGACCGCTACGCGACGTCGGACTTTCGGTTGCCTCCGGGTAACAGTTGCCGTTTGACAACTATGCTGTCCAGGAACAACTCTAGTCCGCGCCCGCCGCGCTGGACGCCTGGCCCGAGGGTGGTCGCACACTGGAAGCCAAGGAGGTGAGTTCGTGGAGCGAACGGCACGTCGACCGGAGTCAGGCGGACTCCGCCGTCGTTCGAGCAGACGGGGAAGTGCCGCCGTCGACCGCCATGCGGAAGCTCCTCAAACCTGTCGCCAGCGCCGCCCGGTCATCGGCCGGCATGGTGGAGATGACGTCGAGCAGGGCCGTCTCCCGCCGCCCGCGCAGCTCCTTCAGATAGCGTTCGCCGCGGGGCGACAAGCGCAACTCCACTTCCCGTCGGCTGCTTGAACTGGGGCATCGCTCCACGAACCCCAGGGCCTCCAAACGGTCGCACATCCGACTCACCGAGGACGGCGCCGATCCGAGAACCGCGCCCAGAGTGCGTAGATTGATCGGCTGGTCACGGTCCAGGGTGTACAGCACGCGCAGTTGCGAAGAGGACACGGGCGCCGGTGATGCCATGTCCCGTCCCGTGCTCCAGAGAACTTCGAGCAGCTCGATGACCTCACGGGCGGAGGATGCGGCGGCCTTCCGGTCGGCCTCTGGAGAAGTCTCGGAACGCATGCCCTTCACTGTGACACTTTGCAACGGCCTTGTCAGTCTGTGCGACATAAGAGGCCATACGCTCCTTCTTGCTCTTTCTTCCTGAACAGGTGGTAATCGAACGGTGGACAGATTCTCGGCTGTGGAACGCGCTCTGAGGACAGCTCCTGCGCACGCCCTCTTCGAAGCGGTGCAGGATGCACTCACCACGTACTACACGGCCGCCTCCGTCGATCTCCTCATGGCCGATTACGCGATGACCATACTGCAACCCGTGAACGCCCTCCCCTACACCGCGGAGCCCGTGCCCGCCCACTCCAGCGCTCCGGGACGCGCCTTCGGGTCGCAGCTCCCCCATGTCGAGCGGCCGGCGGGCGCCACCGAGATGACGGCTCACTTCCCCGTCAGCGTACGGGGAGACCGCCTGGGCGTCTTGAGCGTCCACCTCCCCACGGAACACTATTCGGAGGCCGTCGAGACGGAGCTGCGTGACATCGCGGAAGTCCTCGGCCACGAGATCGTCGTAGCCGAACGTGACACCGACCTCTACCTTCAGGCCCGTCGGGCCAACAGGCTGACCCTGGCCGCCGAAATGCAGTGGCAGTTGCTTCCCGGCCGCTCCTGCGCGCGGCCCGAGTACGAGATCGGCGCGCAACTCGAACCCGCCTATGCCATTTACGGTGACAACTTCGACTGGTCCGCCACCGCCGATCACCTCACTGTCACCGTCAGCAACGGCATGGGGGAGGGCATCGAGGCCGCCCTGCTGACCAACCTCGCCATCAACGCGCTGCGCAACGCCCGCCGCGCCGGGCTGTCGCTCTCCGATCAGGCGTGCCTCGCCGATCAGGCGATCTACGGGCACTACCGCGGAGCCGTCCACCTCGCGGTTCTCCTCCTGCGTTTCGACCTGGACACGGGGCGGGTGGAGATCGTCGACGCCGGATCGCCGAGAATGTGGCGGCTCAGGCAGGGGAAGACGGAACCGATCGAGCTCGAACCGCAGCTGCCGCTCGGCATGTTCGAGGACACCATGTACTCGGCTCAGGATTTCTCCGTCCAGCCCGGTGACCGTCTCTTCTTCATCAGCGACGGGGTGTACGACGTGGCATCGCCGGCCGGCGAACGCTACAGCGAGAAGGCGCTGACCCGTGCCATGGCCGCGACCCGCCTGCTGCCGCCTTCCCAGGTGCCCCGGGCCGTGCTCCAGGAGCTCGCCGGCCACCGAGGCCGCATCGACCCCGACGACGATGCGATGGTCGTCTGCCTCGACTGGCACGGTCGCCCGTGACGTCGCTGCGATCGGCGGAGGCCGCGGCCCAAAGCTGAGAGGGCGCCGGCCATGGCTCCGGTGCAGTACGGGTCGGCGTCACGCACCGGGGTTGTCCGTGGTGCTGACGCCGATGATCGTCATGATGCTCGTGAGACCGAGGCGGGTCAGCACGGCAAGATGCCGTTCGTCGACCTCGGTGAGCGTCAGGGAGCCGCCCAAGGCGGAGAGGCGCTTGTACCAGGCGATGAACACGCTGATTCCCGTGGAGTCGAGGTGGTCGGTGCCGGAAGCGTCGAGGACGAGGTGGCGGCAGCCTTCGTCGATGATGCGGTCACCCACGGCGCACAGACGGGGCGTGGTGTGCAGGTCCACATCTGCAGGCAGAGCGGCGGTGACACGGTCGCCCGTGCGTTGGATGACGCGCAGCACTGCCGTCCCTCCGGTTCACCGACCAGAGCGCTCACCACAGCGGGCATCTCAGCGAACCGTCACTGGATCGACTGCCGATGCTAGTGGGGACAGCACCCGATGCAAACCTGAGCGGCCGCCGCGCCGCATCGCCTCTCGGCCGGACTCGCCTGACATCGCTCCTCGGCCGCCAGGACAGGCGCGCGCCTCCCGGGCCGACGGGCACGTTCCTGTCCACCACCCACCCCCCGTCAAACGTCGCTCCGAGTCGTCGGGGGAGCGCGATAGGGCGCGCCCCTGGCGGTAAGGCCCCAAGCGAAGATCCGGCTCCCACGTACCGCGTCGGCAGCCGCCGGGAAACCCATGTGACCAGCCGCTGAGGGGCCACCGCGTCAGCCGGCCCGGCCGAAGGCGGCGCCGGCTCGCCTCCACCGGCCGCCCGCCCGGCGTGGGGGTGCTCTCCGGCAGGCGGGCGGCCGGCGCCGTGGGCTGGACTGGGTCCGGTGGCCCGGGGGCTTCCGGCGGCCCGCCGCGTTGCCATCCTGCCGCTTCGGGCGCTCCAGGCAACTGGTCGACCGCCCCGTGACCCGGGCCGCCGCCGTGGCGGGTTCGGCCGAGTCGGTGGCCGGCCGCGGGGTGCCACGACCACGGCGGCGATGACGAGCAGACGCCGACGGCCCGGGACGCCCCATGGGGCGTCCCGGACGAAGGGCCCCGTCCGGAGGGGGCTGGTGCAGGGGACGGCGAGCGCCCGGCGCCAGGCGAGCGGTCGGCCGACCCACCGCGCCGAGCGCCGACCAAGGTGACGCCTCCCATCGACTCGAGGGACCGGCACGGCCTGCGATGCGGACTTCCGAGCACCGCCCGGTACCGCCTCGGAGCCCGCCGACAGCGCGCACGTACCAGGCGGTCGGAGACGGCCGCCCTCGCGCCCCCCTCGGCCGGTGTCCGATCCGACGTGTGATCAGCTGGCGCCGGCGCAGGTGGTGTTCCCGTGCAGCGCAAGTCCCCTGGCACCGGACTGATAGGAGGCCTGGCTCTTCCACCCGCAGACCGTCATCGTGAAGACGTCGCCGCCGACCTTGATGTAGTGCTTCCCCTGGAGGTCGATCCCCTTGCGGTCCTTCCCCAGCACCACGTTGATGTCGATCCAGACCCGGTCGCCGGTGTTGTGGACCGTCCCCAGCCTGAAGGCGCCGTTGGCGGCACGCGCACCGGTGCAAGCGGCCTGCCCGTTGCCGCTGGTGGTCGTCAGCAGGCAGTAGTCTGCGGTGAAGGAACCCGCCTTGTCGATCATGATGTTGTAGCTGCCGAGGGCTTGGGCGGGCGTGGCGGACGCGGCGAAGGAGAGCGAGGCCAGCACAGCGCAGGCGGCTGCGGTCGACGTGTTGCTCACACGGAACTTCATGGGTTGTCCTCCTGAAGACAGCATGTCGTGCGTACGTAATGCCTCTACGAGGAGAGCGACGGCTCGGTTCACACAGGCGGGACCTGCCGTGTGCGCTGATCGGTGGCCCGGGGTCGCAGGTCGAGCGGCCTTCTTCTCCGGTTCGACCGGCCCGTGACCGAACCGGTGGTCCGCTCCTCACCCCGGCACCGGGCACGGGGGCCGTCACCATCCGGCCGCGGTCAACCCCTGCAGGTGGTGCGCGACCGGACCGAAGGTGAGCAGTCCGCTCTGCGCGCCGGCGAGTTCCGCGGCCGCCGGCCGCAGTTGCGTGGCGGCGCGCCGCATGACGTCGCGGTCGCCGGTCATCGTGGCCGCCCTGGCCACCAGGCACCACATGGCCTCGAACATGAGGTCACGGGGCGGGGAGGCGATGTCCCTCAAGGCGTCACGTGCCGCTTGTGTGTCTCCCGCCTCCACGAGCAGCAGCGGGCGTACCCAGCTCTCGTAGGGACCCCAGTCGTCCTGGGCGTCCAGTGCCGGGACGAGGCCGTGGCGCAGGCGCACACTCAGTTCGGCCAGGGGCAGCAGTCCGTGCCGCAGACCCGGCATTCCGGCTCCGTCGAGGATCGCATCGGCTTGTCGATAGGCCGCTGCGGCGTCGGCCGGCGGCTGCGTCATGGCGGTGCGCAGAGCGCGGTACCAGGTGGTGAACACCGTGACCAGAGGCAGGTCGTACCGCTCGGCAAGCCGGTCGGCGGCGGCCGCGTGCCGGTCGGCCCCGGCGAAGTCGGAGACGGCACACCGTGACTGGAGCCGCACCAGGTGACCGAGGACCTCGTACGTCACCAGACCGCCCCGCTGTGCGACGGCGATCGTCTCGGCGCCGATGGCGTCCCGGCGGGGCGACAGCCCGGCGCGCTGGAAGGACTGCATGAAGACGCCGTTCAGCGCGAAGGCCAGCAGGGAGGTGTCGTCCAGCCGCCGCGCGAGCTGCTCGGCCTGGCCCGCGGCCTGGAGGGCCCGCGCCTGTCCGCCCGAGGCCGGCCGATCGGTGGGCAGGGCCCCGCGGGATTCCACGGCGATGGTGGCCAGTAGCCGGCAGCGGGCCGCGTCATGGCCGTCCGGCGGCAGCGTCCGCAAGGTCCGCTCCGCCGCGGCCACCAGCCACCGCGCCTGTTCCTCGTCGTCGCAGCGGGTCCACACCGCGGGAACGTCGTAGATGCCGATGACGCGGGCGGTGACCTCGGGGTCTCCGAGTTGCTCGGCCGCGGCCACCGCCGCCACCCGGTGGCGCCGCGCGGCTTCGAGACCTCCGCCGCCGGTCACCGCCAGGTCGCGCATCAGCCCCGCGGTGGACTCCAACCGGGTGCGCGTGTCGGAGGGAACCGCGCGTTCGTAGGCGGCGGTCGCCTGCGCCCAGACCTGGGCGGCCGGACCGCCCGGGCCGGGATCGAGGTGGTCCGCCTGCCGCAGGAGGTCGGTCTCCAGACGGCGCAGCCTCGGTCCGGGTTCGATGCCCACCTGGTCGCTCAGCGTGCGCCGGGCACGCCGCACCACGGACAGCGCGTCCGTCTGCCGTCCCGACCGGTAGAGGGCCAGGGCGAGAAGGTGCCAGGCGTTCTCCCGCCACGGGTGCTCACTGACGTAGGCGTCCAGTGCGGGGACCGCCTCGGCGGAAGCCCCCAGGGACAGATACGCCTCGGCCCGCCCTTCGACGGCCCGGCACTCCACGTCGATCAGCCTCGAGCGCTCGGAGCGCACCCATGGTGCTTCGGGGACGTCGGCGTAGGCGGGGCCGCGCCACCAGCTCAGCGCCTCCGTGAGCCGGCGTACCGCCTCGGCCGGAGGCAACTCGCCGGCCGCGCGGACGGCGTGCTCGAAACGCCAGGCGTCCACGCTGTCCTCAGCGGCCTTGAGGGCGTAGCCCGGGCCCTCGGTGACCAGGAGCCGGGGCCGGGCGCGCGGGGGACGGTCGGGTTCCAGGGCGCGGCGCAGCGCTGCGACGAACGTGCGGATCGCGCTGACGGCATCGGCCGGCGGCTCCTCCCACAGGTCCTCCACCAGACGGGTCACGGGCACGACGCGGCGACGTGCGACGACGAGCCGGGCCAGCACCGCCCGGTGCATCGGCCCCCGCAGGCCGACGACCCCGCCTCTCGCGTCCCAGGCCGCCACCGGTCCCAGGACACCCAGTTGCACGTGCATCTCCCGTCCACTCCCACGATCCGGCCCTCAACGTACAGCGCGCTCATCGGTTGCTCATTCGCCGCACGGACGCTGGAAGCACGGAAGGCGGCCGGCAAGGCCGCGGAACCATTCGACCGAAACGAGTCAGGTCATGCCTCCCACCATCCCGGGCTTCGGCTATCAGCGGGTGACCGTCGCCGGAGGGGTCTCCCTCAACGTCGCCGTCGGCGGTTCGGGAACACCGATCGTCCTGCTGCACGGCTTCCCCCAGACCCACCTCATGTGGCGTCACGTGGCCGCGGCGCTGGCACTGGACCACACCGTCATCTGCCCCGACCTCCGCGGCTACGGAGACAGCGACAAGCCCAGGGCGCAGAGCCCGGACACCTATTCCAAGCGGACCATGGCCCAGGACGTCATCACCCTGGCCGGGAAACTCGGACACGAGCGCTTCGCCCTGGCCGGCCATGACCGTGGTGCGCTCGTCGCGTTCCGGGCGGGTCTGGACCACCCGCAGAAGGTCAGCCACCTGGCCTGTCTGGACGTCCTGCCCACGCTCGACATGTGGGAAGCGCTGCACGGCCTCACGGCGGCCGTCGGGTTCCACCTGTACCTGATGGCACAGCCGCCCGGGTTGCCGGAACAGATGATCCAGGCCAGCGCGGACGAGTTCTTCGCCTACTTCCTGCGCGTCTGGTCCAACGACCCGCAGGCTGTCCCGGCGGACGTCCGGGACGCCTATCTCACCGCGTGCCGAGGCGCCGTCCCGTCGATCGTCGCGGACTACCGCGCGTCCGCAGGCATCGACGTGGACCACGACCGCGCCGACAGGGCGGCGGGCCGCCGGCTCGCCATGCCGGTCACGGTGCTCCAGCAGGACTGGGGCACCGCGCTGGGATACGAGGCCGCCGCCCTCTGGGGGGCCTGGGCCGGGAAGCTGCACCACTCCACCGTGTCGGCTGGTCACTTCATGGCCGAGGAGGCTCCCGCGGACGTCGTCGAGGCCCTGAGGGGACTCCTCAAGCGCTGACTCGCGCGGCTCCGCGCGGCCGGGGGCGCGCCGGCCCCGCCCCGCACCGTCCGGCGCGGGGCCGACCCGCTCCCGCGCCCGGTGGGGCCGGCACTGCGCACCGGCGCCCGCGGTCCGGTCAGGCCGCGCGGCCGGACGGCACACGCGGCCAAGCAGCCGGTGGACCTGACGCGACGACGCGGTGCCCCCTTCCACCGTCGAGCGCGCTCGGCTCTCGCACGGTCCTGTCGCAGCCGGGCCCTCAGCGGCGGCCCGCCCCGCCGACAGGGCAGTCCCCGCCAGGCGACCGGCCACGCAGCCCGCCTCCGACTCCCGGCTCCACCGACTCGGCAAAGGGTGTCTCTCGTGACGCTGACCTCACATCCCGCACCGCCGGCTCCGCACGGAACGGCCCCTCCCACGCCGTCAGGCGCGTGCGAGGACTTCATGAGCGCCGTGTACCACCACCACGCCGCCCCGCTGCTCCACTACGGGACCCGCCTCACCAACGGCGACCGGCACAAGGCCGAGGATCTGCTGCAAGAGGCCGCGCTGCGGGCCTGGCGACATTTCTCGCCCCCTCCCGCGGACGCTCTCTCCATACGTCCCTGGCTCTTCACCGTCCTGCGCAACCTCGCCATCGACCACCACCGCAACCGGGCCATCCGCGCACCCGAGACCCATCTGGCCGGCGCGGACGACCTCGTGGTGGACGACATCACCGATCATCTCCTCACCGGGCAACTCGTCAGGGACGCCGTGACCCGCCTGGGCCCTGCCCACCACGAGGTCATCACCCTCCTCTACTGCCACGACCACTCCGTCGCGCATGCCGCCGCACACCTCGGCATACCGATCGGTACGGTGAAGTCCCGCACCCACCACGCCCTGCGCATGCTGCGCCGGATACTGCACGACCGGGGCGTGACACCGGAGTGCTGCGCGGCATGACGCCGGGGCGGGAGACCCGTGGTCGGCGTCCCCGGTTCTCGGGACTGGAGGGGCGAGACGGCGGGGCCCCGGCGCGGTGGGTCCGAGCCCGGGAAGCGGTGGCCGACGACGCGCGGCGGCAAACCCGCGCACGCGCGACCGCGCCAGGAGCGGCGGGCACCCGACGGAACGGAAGGAGGCATGACTCATGGGAGCGGCCCGAGGCCGCAGGCCGCAGTACGGCGACTGGATCGCCGGTCCAGGACCGGGACGGCCCCCACTCACTCGGGCCCAGACTCCCGCCGCCCGGACCGCCGCGGTCCGGGCAGCGGCAGCCACACCTCCGGGAAGCTCAGAAGACACAGCGGGCAAGGCATTCCATGGCCACACGACGAACACCCGCCCTCACGCCACCCGACCGGACGCCCGTCGACCGGTACGCGCTCCCCGGCGCGGGCACCATTGCCCCTCACGGCGACGGCAACGCCACAGACCGGACGAGGCCCGACCGGCGACCCGCCTTCCGGCCTCGTGGGCAGGTCGAGCGGTACGCGGCCACCGATGGGGAACCTGTACATTCTGAACGTCACCCAGCTGTCCCTGAGCAGCGGCTGCGCCGTGTCCCGCGTGCCTCTCCGACGCCATGGCCGGTACCCGCCGCCTGGCCGGGGCAGACCCCGGGATCACTGGCCGAAGCGGAGCTGGAGGCGCAGGGATGAACCGTACGTCTGGTGCGGCCGCTCCTCCGGCACGCCTGGCGACGATGCAGAGCCTGCTGGGTGAGGCGCTGGACCGGCTGGGAGCCGGGGCCTACGCCGTGGACGCCGATTGGACCGTCGTCGCTCTCAACGCGCAGGCGGCGATCCTTCTCGGCCGGAGCGCGGACGAGCTGTTGGGACGCGACGCGCATGACCTGCTGCACCGGCAGGCCAACGGAATGAGCATGCCGCGCAGCCGCTGCCCGATCATCGAAGCCTTCGTCGCCGGCCAGGTGCGCCAAGAAGAGCAGGGGTTCTTCGCACGCGGGGACGGCTCGCTCCTCACGGCCTCCTGGCTGGTGACCCCCCTGCGCTTCACCCCCCAGGAGACGGGGGCCCTGGTGGTGTTCCACGAATACGACCCGGCCGGGACCTCCCTGCCGGTGTCGACCATCCACGCGGGACTGCTCCCGGAACTGGAGCGGCTGGCGTTGCTGGCCGAGACCACCACACAGCTGACAGCGACCCTGGACGTCAACGAGGCCCTGGACCGTCTGGTCCGGCTGGTCGTCCCGATGCTCGCGGACTGGGTCGTGGTCGACCTGATCACCGAGGGCGGCGCGATCCAGCGCGCCGTGGTCGCCCACGACGACGGCGGCCGGATCAGCCGCAGACAGGACCTGCAAGGATCCTTGCTCTCCCTGCCCGAAACCTCGCCGCTGCCGCTCTCCCGCGCCCTGCGCGGCGCCGGATCCACCCTGGCCACACCCCAGACGTACCAAGGCCCGCCGGACTCCCACATCGCCATCGAGCAGCGCAGGCTCTTCGATGCCACCGGCATGCACTCCGCGGTCATCGCACCCATCCGCGGCCTGCGCGAAGTCCTGGGCGCACTGACCCTCGGCCGGTCCCGGCAGCCCGAGCCCTTCACCACCACCGAGATCCCCCTGCTCGAGGACATCACCCGCCGGGCCGGACTCGCGCTGGACAAGGCACGCCTCTACCAGCGCCAGCGCAAGGTCGCCGAAACCATGCAGCGCCACCTGCTGCCGCACCTGCCCAGCATCCCCGGCCTGGGCATGAGCGCCCGCTACCTGCCCGCACCGCACGCCTCCCACGTGGGCGGGGACTGGTACGACGTCTTCCACCTGCCCGACGAAACCCTCGCCCTGGTCATCGGCGACGTCGCCGGACACGACCTGGACGCCGCAGCCGGCATGGCCCAGCTCCGCAACATCCTGCGCGCCTACGCCTGGTCCCAGCAGGAACCGCCCAGCGTCGTCGTCGACCGGTTCGACCAGGCCCTGCCCCACATCACCGACGTGGGCATGGCCACCATGATCCTGGGTCGGCTACGCCCCCGCCCCGACGGGCAGTGGGAACTGCAGTGGACCAACGCGGGACACCCACCACCCCTGCTGGTCACCCAGGACGGCCGGGCCGACTACCTCACAGACGGCCACGGCATCCTGCTCGGCACACAGGCCGGCATCCGCCGCGTCGACGCCGTCGCCGTACTGCCGCCGCTGTCGACCCTGGTCCTCTACACCGACGGACTGGTCGAATCACCCCGGCACACCATCGACGACGGCCTCGAACGCCTGCGCCGGGACGCCGCCCGTCTGGTCGGCCATCCGCTGGAGTCCTTCACCGACGCCCTGATGGAACACGCACGCCCGACGGACAACGACGATGACGTGGCCGTGCTCACCATCCGTGTGCCCCCGGCGGACCCACCCCTGCCGCCCACGGGGGACAAGCTCCACGCCCCCTCCTGAACGCGCTGGCCACAGCCCCTCGTTGTCGGACGCCGACCGCGAACGGTCGCGGATTCCCGGACGCCGGCGCCGATGCGGGGACCGCGGCGGCTGGTGCTGCCGCGCCGCGGCAGCCGTAGCCTCGGCGCGGCTGCGTCCCGCTCGCACATTGTGGGGCCCGTGGCTCACCGTGCGTTGCTAGGCTCGCTTCGTGAGCGAGATCGTGGTGATACGTGACGGCTCTGGGCCCGAAGTCCTGTTCGTGCATGGTGGTGCAGGCCCGCGGACGACGTGGGGCCCTGTCGCTCCACTGGCCGACCGGTGGACGCTGGCCTACGTCCACCGCCGTGGTTATCCGCCGAGCCCACCCCCGCAGGAGCGTCAGGACTTCGCGGTGGACGCGCTGGACCTGGCACCGCTGCTCGACGCCCGCCCGCATGTGGTCGCCCACTCCTACGGCGTTCTCGGGACGTTGATCGCGGCGGCTGCCGTGCCGGGCAGCGTGCGCTCACTCACCCTGATCGAGCCGCCACTCAACTACCTTGTCCCCGACGATCCCGAGGTGGCCCGGCTTGAGCGCCTCGGCGACATGGTCCTCGCCCACGGGATGGACACCGCACCGACCCCGCTGCGCGAGTTCCTCCGCCTCACGGGTGCGCCCGTCGGCGACGGCCCTCTCCCCGAGAACGTGGTGACCGGCGTCAGACGGGCGCACGGTGGCCGGCCGACCAGTGAGGCGCGCCCACGACTCGACGTGATCCGTGACGCTGACATCCCCGTGCTCGTCATGTCCGGAGGTCACGCGGCCGCGCTCGAGCGCATCTGCGACGCCCTCGCCGCTGCGCTCGGCGGCGAGCGCAGCGTACATCCGGGCGCCGGGCACTTCGTCGCCGCAGCGCCGGGCTTCACCGAACGGCTTGAGATCTTCCTGCGCAAGAACGACATGTGACGGGCTTCTTCCCCGAGGTGCTCCTTCATCACGGCGGCGGCCTGGGCCGAGCCGCCGTACAGCCGGGGCCGCGGCAAGCGGGACGCGTGTGCCCGCACCGTGGCGCCGGTCGTAGACGGTGTCGGCAGTGGGGGAGCCGTCCGCCGCTGGGGCCTTGTTACCGCGAGCGGGACGTCCTTACCATCCCGCAGCGGCCAGTCAGGCCACGACGCCGAGTTCCTTGCGGGTCGGCGACGGCCAGGGAATCCCGGCGGGGCGACCGAGCGGTGTGTCGGACGACCGCTCCGCCGGGCCGACGCGTGACACCTGGTTCTCGTGGAGGGGC
The DNA here is from genome assembly GCF_020873895.1 of Streptomyces sp. DH12. Taxonomy (GTDB): domain Bacteria; phylum Actinomycetota; class Actinomycetes; order Streptomycetales; family Streptomycetaceae; genus Streptomyces. Next base: position 357,959 of record NZ_JAHWGT010000001.1, read on the forward strand.
CCTGCCGTACCGCCCGCGCCCGGCGCCCACCTCGTGCGGATGTGCGAATCGGTGTGATCGCGGATAATCGCATGTGGTGTCGTCGGCACGTGCCCACGCGCAGAGCAGCGCGCTGGACAGCGGTGTGTCGGCACGCCGGCCGACCCCCCCCCTACGTCGGAGGTGGACCATGGCACGACTGTTCCCCCGCAGGGCTGCCCTCCTCGTCGCCGGCCTGATGGCCGCATCCACGGCTCCCGCCGTCGCGGTGAGTCCGGACGTAACCGGCCGGCCAGCTCCGTGCAAGGACAGTGCCCTTGCGCCGTCCTGGGCCCCCGGTGGGTCCGCCAAGCCCGAAGGCGTTCCCGGTGAGCAGGTGACCGCCGTGGTGGCGCTGAAGAACACCGGGTCCCACGCATGCGCCCTCCGCGGCTACCCCGAGGTGACCCTGAAGATGGGCACGGAGACGGAGGGAGTGCAAACCGAGACGTTCCGCGATCAGACGTCGGTCCGGCCCAAGCCGGTCACCCTCGCACCGGGTGCTTCCGCCCGTTTCACTCTCACCTTCCTCTCGTCGAAGGTGAGCGAGGACGATGTCATCGTGCCGGGGGTCGCCGAGATCACTGTCCCCGCCGGCAAATCCCCGAAGGAACTGAAGTGGCGTTGGGGCCCGGTCATGCGCCAGGAAGCGGCCACCCATTCGGGCAACTTCGTCAGCCCTGTGACCAAGTGACGACAGGCATCCGGTCTTGATGCGATGAGCTCGTCGAGGGCGCCCTCGACTCCCCACCCGATGCGGTCCCACGGCCGGTCGCGCTCCAGGCGGCCGGTTCGTCGGGGACTCGGTTGGGGACCCGTCTCCCCCCCCGGCCGGGTGGTGAGGACCGTGTCCTCCGTGTCGAGGCAGACCATCATGCCGTGCGGCGGAAGGGCGGACCGGCCCGGCTCCGCCTCGGCCGTCCGGCGTCCTTCCAGGGCGCCGTGGACGGTGTACGTCTCGTCGCACAGGCGGCGGGCGCCGTACTGGTCGACGCCGTGCCGGCCGCGCCCCGGCTCGTGCTCCTCCGCCGCATGGCGGTGAGGTCCGCCCTCGCAGCCCGCAACGAGGCTCCGGACGAGCTCCGGCCGGCCCTCGAACGCTACGACGTGGCCGTGTTCTCCCGCTCGTGACAGTCGTTTCGTATTCGGATACCGCGACCTGCGACTGGAGGCGTCGGGGGAGTCCGCGGCCGACGTACGGGAGGTCGTGTCGTACCCCCGGACCCGGAAGCCGTGCTGCCGGAGCGGGAGGGGGCCTGTGCCTCCCCCGTGGCCCTCTTCCTGGCGCACGACAGATGCTCACCCCGGCGCAGGTCGGCCGGACCGCGGCAGGGGCCTCGGCGCCTCCAGACCGGGCCGGGACCGGGTCCGCTCCCTGAGCCTGTGGTCTGCGCCACTGCTTCCATTGTGAGCGCCACAACCGGCGTCGTCCGCCACATGACCAATCCGCAGGCAGCGACCACGGCCCCGATCGTGAGCGCCGACCGGGAATCATCCGTCAGGGCCTTGAACGGGACCTTCTCTACTGCCGGTCGTGCCGGGGGTGCGGGTTGAGCCCTCATCCCGTCAACGTGTCACCGCCTTGCTACCCGGCCACCCCTGCCTTACGGCCGCAGCAGTCGTCCGTGCTCGCTTAGTTCACGTCCACGTAGCAACGTGTGATCAGCGGATGGGGCAGCGGCTGGTGACACATATGGATGAGTATGCGAACAGCGACGGGCTGAGGTGTCAGCACGCGATGATGCGGTCTACGCACCGCCCCAGGTGTCACCGGAGTCCCCACCGCCGCCGTGCCGCCACGGCTCCTCCGTCCCGAAACGGACCCACAGCAGGTAGGCACCCGTGCCCAGCGCCAGCAGGCCGACCGGGATGACGACTGCCAGCAACACGGTGACCACCACGTCCGCCTCCTTGACCAGCCTCGGGGCAACCCCGCAGGGCGCACAATGGACACTGCCGTCAACTTGACCGTGTAAAAGGGAGGTTGACCCGCTGATGCAGTTTCTCGTCTTCATCGGTGCGTTCGCAGGACTCCTGCTCATATCCCTCCTCCCGATGTTCATCATCGGAGCGCCCAAGGAGTGGTGCCGCACCTGCAAGCACCAGAGCCATGACCACAGAGACGGCACTGGAGGGTGCGCGGGGGACGACTTCCCTGTCGGTGAGTTCACGCCGAGCGGCACCTGTCCGTGCGGAGAGTACGTGCCGAACAGAAAGCCCCGATGACCGCGCTGGGCACAGTAGGCGCGCCCGCATCACCAGACCGTCGGTACGGTGCGCGCCGGATCAGCTGTCGGCGCGACGCGTGACTGCTGCCCGTCACCCTGCCAGTCGTCGCCGAGGGACACCACGACCATGGCGGACCAGACGTAGTCCGCCGAGTCGGAGCCGCTGTCGTTCGGAGGCAGAACGCGCCGGGCGGTCTGCCGGCCCAGCGCTCCGCGGCCGACTCGTCCGGCGGCGTGCAGTTCTGCGTGCTGCCGCCGGCGGCGCCGGGAGTCCTCCGGGCAGCCGACTGCGTCGCAGACCATCCGCTGCTGGAGCGGCGTCGGCTCGCCCTCCTGCAACGGCTCCGGCGGCGGCACGAGGACGACGCAGCATCCCACCCGTCGGACCACGGCTTCTGCGCGCTGGAAAGCTCCGGGACTCTTCGGTCTGCGGTCCTTGGTCGGCCATGGGCGCCCCCCGCCTCCCCAGCGTGCAAGCGGGCGCCTGCCCCGGCCATCCGGCCGGGCCGACGGGGGACGACCCGGCCACCCCCTCCCAGACCCCTCGCCGTGCCGGGTGCATTCGGTCCGGACGGCCGGGCGAAGCGGCGTGCCGGTGGGACCGGCCACCAGAGTGGTGATGGCGGTGTCGTAGTTGCCGGGGCGACCGGAGTGGAACGGATGCGGAGAAAGGTAGGAGCCCGTACGGCCCGAAGGAGCATCGCTATGACCAGTGACGTGAACCCCATCGACGTGCAGAAGGCCCTCAAGGGCGCGGACTACCCGGCGTCCCGGGACGACCTGGTGTCCCTCGCCCGAGGGAATGAAGCCGGAGACGACGTCGTACAGGCGCTGCAGGAAGCCGGCCAGGACCGCTACGACGGACCGGACGACGTCCAGCGCGCCATCTTCGACGGCAAGTAGCACGCCTGGCGGTGTCTCCTCCTCCCTGCGCCGGCATCGCCGTCGGCTCGGAAAGGTCGGAAGGCGCACTGCCGGGATACACCGCCTGGAGCGACGGCGGCGTGGCTGAGGTGTTGCGGCGGCATCTGTGGAGCACTCCGCGATGCCGCCCTCCGCCCGGGAGCGCCCGGCATCGCCGCAATCGTTCTGCTCACCGGCGGGAGTTGCGAACGCATCGGTCGGCTACCAGGTCCAGGCGCGGTCGACCGGCTGGCGGGTGGCGTGGCCGGTCGCCGTGTCAGCCGGGGATGCCGCGGGGGTCGACGCCGTAGGTCTGCTCGGTACGGGGTCCGCCCGTCCGTGCCGTGGGCGACGACCTGCGCCGGCTCGTGCTGCTTGGCCTGCCGGCGGACCGCGACGATGGCCTCCTGCTGGGTGCGGTGCGGTGCGACTCGCACACCTCCCGGCGGCCCCTCCTGATGCTGGACCTGCCATCGATGCGCCTCTTCCCCTTCCTCGTCCGGCATGACGTGGTACACCGTCCGCTCCGGCTTGGGCTCCGCGGTCGTTTCTCCACCAGACACGGTGCGGCAGCTGCCGCACCGTGGTGGGAACCACGCACCGCGGCGAGGCCGTCCCTGCCTCCTGTCCGATGTCAGCCCCGTCCTCATCTCCCCGCAGTCCTGATCGCGGTCCGCACGGTGACGGCGACCAGGACTGCGTCGTGTGGAACGGCGGTGCGTCGGAACCTTGGTGCGAGTGGCCTTCCGGACCCGACCGTACGGCTCCGCCCCCACGCGAGAACGACGCAGCCGCCCGTATATACGCACCTCCATACGAAGTGACCGGACCGGCCGGAACCTTGAGCTCGCCCGCTCCCGTACTCGCGGCCTTCCCCTCATCGTGCGCCCGCTCCCCGATCGGTGGGGGAGAGACGGAAGCGGGGGCCCAACCGTCGCCGAGGAAAGCCGGCCCCCGATCCCCGGCCCTGCGCAGAGACCCACCTGGCCGAAGGTGATACGTCGACGCTACGGGGCGACAGCAGTGGCTCGCGGCGGGAGATCCGGCGGGAGTCGCGTCGCATGCGGCCGGCAGCGGCTGCCAGGGCTGCGCCACCCTCGTGGGATCCCGGCCGCCCTGCCCACGGCACGAGCCGGCCACCCGGTCGACGGCGATGACGTACAGGTCTCTCACCGTGGAGCCCCTCGAAGAAGGCAACGGCGCCTCCCGGGCGGCCGCGGTGCGTACGGGTCCGGCGTACGGTCCGGCACGGAATGGCAGCTCGCATGCGCGCTTTTCCCGTCGTCACCCCCGTCCGTGACCGGTCCCGGTCGGCGCCCGACGCGCCATGCGGCCGCACTGCGGACTCAGGCGGGGCGCACCGCCGGGAAGCAGCGCGCGGCCCGCCCCGAAACATGATCACCGCATTGGGGTAATGCCCCGGGTCGAGCGCGCGGAGAGTACCTGTGACCCGCTACGGTTCCCCCCGGAATCCCCGCGATTACCCGGGTATTCAGGTATTCCTCCTCATTTCCGCTGGTCTGACCGGTTGATGCTGACGTGCGCCGGCCACGCCTCCCCAAGGAGAGCCCGCCTCGATGACCGTCGACATCAGCCCGGCAGCACAGCCGGACGACCAGGCGGCGCCGCAGCAGTCTCCCGGCACTGCGGCCGCTCGCGGGCTCGCCACCACGACCGAGTCCGCACCGCGGACGCAGGAGATCACCTCCCGCCGGCTGCTGCGGATGCTCCCTTGGGTCGAGGCGGAGGGCGGCCCCCATCGGGTCGACCGCCGACTCGGCCACACCGTCGGAGACGGCGGATCGAGTCCGTGCGGGACGGTGCCGATGTCCGCCCATCCCGCGGGAACTGGGCGAACCGGCCCCGCTGCGAGGCCACGAGGACGTGGAGATCCTCGCCGCGCTCGTCGCCCGCTGCGTCCAGCGCGACTTCTCGGCCGGTGACACGCTCGCGCCGCGGGACGCCGTTACGGACAGGATCCACCTCGGGGTGCTCGCGGACGGCGCCCACTTCGGTGAGTACGCCTGCTCGACGAGGACGCGCGGTACGACTGCACCCCGACGCCGAGACCTCCGGCACCCTGCTCACCCGCCCGACCACCGAGGAGCAGACCGGCTCCATCATCGCCACGCGGACCGGTGAGGAGAAGCAGAGCGTCATCGGCCCGCGCCCGACCGGTCTGCCGGAGGGTGGGGTACGAGCCGGGCCTGTCGGTCCGCTTCATGGGCATCAGCGAGCAGGCGATCATGTCGCACCCGGTGACCGCGTACCACTCCGCCGCCGTCCTCGTACCCGACGCGCTCGGCGTGCTGGAGGACGTGCGGATCGCCCGGAGGCGCGACTAGCGGACCCGACCGATGGCCACGAGGCCGCCCGGGGTCACCACCCCGCCGGGCGCCCACGCGCTCCCGCACCAGCGACAACCCCACCCACCTGCACCAAGGAGCTACGGATGCCCGATCCCGGGCCCTTCCCCTCGCCGCCGAGCCCGACCGCCGCCCCCGCTCCGCCCACCGCCCGGGCGGAAACCGCGCTGGAGCGGATCCTGCGCGGGCCCAGCGGCCTGGGAACGACCGGCCTCTCCCTCGTCCCGCGCGAACCCGTCCCGCTCCCGCCTGCCGCGCTCTCACCCGCACCGCGCGACGGAGCCCCGGACGCCCCTGCGGGAGGGGCGGCGGAAGGGCGGCCCATCCCCGGCCTGTACTTCCACCCCGTCCCCGATCCCGACCCGGTCCGCGTGGCGGAGGTGAGCCGCCGGATCAAGCGCTGGGCCGTGGAGGAGGTGCAGCTGTACCCCGAGGAGTGGGAGGGCGAGTTCGACGGCTTCTCCGTCGGGCGCTACATGGTGGCCTGCCACCCGGACGCTCCGACGATCGACCACCTGATGCTCGCGACCCGGCTGATGGTCGCGGAGAACGCGGTCGACGACTGCTACTGCGAGGACCACGGCGGCTCACCCGTCGGCCTGGGCGGGCGCCTCCTGCTGGCGCACACCGCCCTCGACCCCCTCCACACCACCGCCGAGTACGCCCCGGCGTGGGTGGAGTCGCTCGGCTCGGACGCGCCCCGGCGCGCGTACCGGAGCGCCATGGACCACTTCGTCCGGGCCTCCACCCCCTCCCAGGCCGACCGCTACCGGCACGACATGGCCCGCCTGCACCTGGGCTACCTGGCCGAGGCGGCCTGGGCCGAGACCGATCACCTCCCGGAGGTGTGGGAGTACCTGGCGATGCGCCAGTTCAACAACTTCCGCCCCTGCCCCACCATCACCGACAGCGTCGGCGGCTACGAGCTGCCGGCCGACCTGCACGCCCGCCCCGACATGCAGCGGGTCATCGCGCTCGCCGGGAACGCGACCACCCTCGTCAACGACCTGTACTCGTACACGAAGGAACTCGCCGCCCCCGGCCGGCACCTCAACCTGCCGGTCGTGCTCTCCGAGCGCGAGAAGCTCTCCGAGCGCGACGCGTATCTGAAAGCCGTCGAGGTCCACAACGACCTCATGCGCGCCTTCGAGGACGCCGCCGCCGAACTGGCCGCCGCCTGCCCCGTTCCCACGGTGCTCCGCTTCCTCAAGGGCGTGGCCGCCTGGGTGGACGGCAACCACTACTGGCACCAGACCAACACCTACCGCTACAGCCTGCCCGACTTCTGGTAGAGAAACGGATCCACCTGTGACCACCGAGCTGACCTCCGCCGCCACCGACAGGACCCCCACGATCATCCCGGGTTCGGTGACGCCCTATCAGGGCGACATCGCCCGCTACTGGAACAACGAGGCCCGCCCCGTCAACCTGCGCCTCGGTGACGTGGACGGGCTCTACCACCACCACTACGGCATCGGCGCCGTCGATCACGCCGCCCTCGGCGACCCCGGGGACAGAGGCCACGAGGAGAGGCTCATCGCCGAGCTGCACCGGCTCGAGTCGGCCCAGGCGCAGGTCCTCCTCGACCACCTCGGAGCCATCGGCCCCGAGGACACCCTCGTCGACGCCGGCTGCGGCCGCGGCGGCTCCATGGTGATGGCGCACCAGCGCTTCGGCTGCCGGGTCGAGGGCGTCACCCTCTCGTCCCGGCAGGCCGAGTTCGGCAACCGCCGCGCCAAGGAACTCGGCATCGACGACCGCGTCCGCGCCCGTGTCTGCAACATGCTCGACACCCCGTTCGAGAAGGGCGCCATCGCCGCCTCGTGGAACAACGAGTCGAGCATGTACGTCGACCTGGACGACCTCTTCGCCGAGCACTCCCGCTTCCTCAGGGTCGGCGGCCGGTACGTGACGATCACCGGCTGCTGGAATCCCCGCTACGGCCAGCCGTCGAAGTGGGTCTCGCAGATCAACGCCCACTTCGAATGCAACATCCACTCCCGCCGCGAGTACCTCCGCGCGATGGCCGACAACCGGCTGGTGCCGCAGGCCGTCGTCGACCTGACCCCGGACACGCTGCCCTACTGGGAGCTGCGGGCCACGTCCTCGCTGGTCACCGGCATCGAGGAGGCGTTCATCGAATCGTACAGGGACGGCTCCTTCCAGTACGTCCTGATCGCGGCCGACCGCGTCTGAACCTCGGGTACCGGCCGGGCCTGTCCACCACGACGAGCCCGGCCCCGCGCCCGTCGGCATCGCGGCGTCGGCTGCCCGCGGGTCGCGGTGCGACGGCCCGTCCGGCGCCCTGACAGGCGCCGCATGACCATGCGGGAGGTCCTGTGATGCATGACACGGCACGTGCGGTCGCCCTCGTGACCACGGCGACGGTGTTCCTGGCCGCCGGCGCCGGCACGGCGTTCGCCGGAGGTGTCGGCGACCTCCTCAGCCCGGCTTTCGGGACGTCCTGTACCAACCACGGTGCTCCGGCAGCCGTCGGTGCGGCGGAGCGGGGAAGCGGAACGGTGGGGGGAAACATCACCGGCTTCGCCCTCGGCAGCCCCTTCAACCACTGCGGCGGCGCGGATGTCGACGCCTTGCACGACGCCGTTTCGGACTGCGGCGTCTACGCCTGCGCTCCCTGGGGGTGAGGACGGTCCGGCGGCGCCGAGCCCAGGCCCGTCCCTGGCGAGACTCGGCGCCCCCTCGCTTCAGTGCCGCGGGCGGCCGTTCGCCGAGCGGGCGGCCGACCGCCCGCTCGGCTGCCGAGCAGGATGGACGGTCACGTCCTGATGCCGCAGCGCAGGGAGTTCGTCGTCACGGTCGCGTGCCCCCCGGCGGCCTCGGTCGGGTAGGCGGGGCAGGGGTGTGCGGCACCGGGGGCGCTGGCGCCACCGCTCATCGGTGCGGGAGCTCGTAGGCGAGCGGCAGGCCGGCGGCCACGGCCTCCCCTCGCCCGGCGCCCTCTGCCGGCGCCCGCGGCCGGTCGTGCTGCCCGGCGGCCTGCGAGGCCGGTCCCGGGGTCAGGCACCCGTGTACTGGGCGGCGTACTCCTCGCTGGGCGGGACGACGGTGATGACGTCGATCAACACGCCCTCGGGAGCGGCGACGATGAAGTGCCGCTGGCCGAACTCCTCCGTACGCAGGGGCAGTACCTCGGGCAGGCCGGCCTCCGCCACGAGCCGCCGGTGTTCGCGGTCCACGTCGTCCACCTCGAAGTTCAGCAACAAGCCGCCGCTGAGCGCGACCCGCCGCCCCTCAGGGATGGTCGGGTGGGCGTGGTCGAGGATGGCCAGCTCGTACTGCGGTGCGTCGGGGCGGCGCAGACTAACGTACCAGTCCGCTTCGAAGGTCACCTCGAACCCGAAGTGGCGGGTGTAGAAGTCGCGGGAGGCCACCACATCCCGGGTGGCGAGCACCGGGTAGAACCCGCCGAGCTTGGCCGCGGACACGTTTGTGCGTTCCATCGTCACGGAAAGACCCCTCCTCTTTCGCATACCTTCGGTATGTGAGCTGCGGGCTAGCATACCCTCGGTACGCGAAGGGGAAAGGGTGTGCGCGTGATGCCGGTCAACCGGGCGGAGCAGCGGGCGGCCACGCGGCAGGCGCTGCTGGCCGAAGGACAGCGGCGGTTCGCCGACGGCGGGTACCACCAGGTGGTACTGGCCGAGGTGGCGCGGGCCGCCGGGGTCACCAAGGGAGCCGCCTACCACCACTTCGAGAGCAAGGCCGGGCTCTTTCGGGCCGTCGTCTCCGTCGTGCAGCAGCAGCTGGGCGAGCGAGTCGCGACCGCAGCCGAGCAGTACGAGGACCTCTGGGAGCAGCTCCGGGCCGGCTGCCGAGCCTTCCTGGCCGCGGGCACCGACCCGGCGGTACGACAGATACTGCTGGTCGACGCGCCGGCCGTACTGGGCTGGGACGAGTGGCGGGCCCTGGATGAGGAGTCGTCCGCCCACCACCTGGCAGAGGCCCTGGCGGCGCTCGTCGCCGCCGGGGTCATCGCCGATCAGCCGGTCGAACCCCTGGCCCGGCTGCTGTCGGGGGCGATGAACGAGGCCGCCCTGTGGATCGCGCGGGGCGGGGACCCGCACGCCGCGGAGCAGGCGCTCGACCGGCTCTTGGCGGGGCTGCGCGTCCCGGCCTGACCTGTCGCGACGACACACAGCCCTTGCGCGAGTCGGGTACAGAGGAGGTTCCAGGGTGCGCGCAGGGCGGACCGGGCGGACAGGGACTGCCGAACCGACGCGGTGCCGACGAAAGCACGGTCCGCCGCGGTGACGTCGCGACCGCAGAGACGAGCGCCCGCATGTCCTCCGTCCGTTCGCGCCCCCGTGACCTGCCACTCGGTTCCCCGCTGGCGTACGGTCTGCGGCTTGCCGTCCGGTGGCCACCCGCGCTCGCCGCTGTCAGTCCGTCAGGTGACAGCTCGCCCGTACCCGCATGTTCCAAGTTCGTGGCGGGGCGCCGCCCACCAGGCGTCGACCTGCGGCGGACCGAGCAGGCCGCGGCTTCTGGTCGAAACACTTTTCGTCTTCTGTGGCCCCTTGTGTGATCATCCTCAGGCCGTAGCCGCGCTCGCGCCCCGGAAACGGACGGGGGAGGGGACGGGGCAGCGTGGCAGCGCCTCGACCAGGGCGCCCGGCACATCGCGCACGGCGCACGCACGTCATCGATGACGTCACGCGCCGAGGGGGAACCAGAGGCCCGTACCGGTCGCGGCCACGAGCGGCTGCCGGAGTGCTGGACGTCAGGCGACCCGCCGCCGTATCCACCCGCCGCACCGCCGCGGGCTCCTCGGCCACGCCGCCCCAGGACCACGGGACGGCCGACCACCCGGGGCGGCCCGGGGCGGCGACGCGCGGCGCGTCCCCTCCGTACGACCCTCCGAGAAAGAAGAAGCACCGTGCACATCTCGTCACGCGTCACGCCCAGCAGGCGTGGCATCGTGGCAGCGCTGATGGCCCTGGCGATGGTCCTGGGCATCGACACGCGTCCTGCCGCAGCGGAAGGAGTGCCCGAGTACGACAGATCCGACGTACTCGAGGCGTGGAAGTACGGAGGGCCGGGGGTCCGCAAGGCCGCCGAAGCCGTCTTGACCGGTTCGGACACGGACGTGCGGACCTTCATGGCCGACCGGCTCCCCGGCATCCACGAGCACGACCTGCGTGTGCAGGTGATGCAGGCCATGGCGATGGGCGGCCCGGGTACCCGAGCCGCCGCCGACACCGCGCTCGACGGGGGAGCCGATCAGCTCCAGGCCTTCCTCGACGACGGGCTTCTCCGCCCGTACGACGAGGACTTGCGCGTCCGGGTCATGCAGATCATGGCCAACGGTGGGCCCAGTGTGAAGAAGGCCGCCGGCACGGCCCTGCAGGGGTCGTCCGACGACTACCTGGCGTTCATCAACACGGGGCAGTTCCCGCCCCGCGCGGACGACAACCGCGTCCAGCTCATGACCCTGATGTCGACGGGCGGGCCGAACGTCAAGAAGCTCGCCCAGCAGGCGATGGAGGGCACTGACGAGGACGTCCAGGAGTTCCTCGACCACGGCTGGCAGGTCGCCGCCGCGCGCGACCAGGAGAACCTGTCCATCGCTCAGCTGGCCGCCCTCGCCGACCGGGCGCAGAAGCAGGCCACGGCGCTGACCGAGACGGCCAAGGAAGAGGCCGCCAAGGCCGAGGCCGCCACCCGCAGGGCGAAGGAGGCCGCCGAGGAGGCGGCCCGCAAGGCCAAGGCGGCCCAGGAGTCGGCCGGAGAGGCTTCCGCGGCCGCGGCCCAGGCGGCTGCCGCCGCCCGCCGGGCGGCCGACTCCGCCCGCACCGCCATCTCCGCGGCCGCGGCCGCCAACCGCTCGGCCCGTGTCGCCGCCACCGCCGCCGCGCAGGCCGCCTACGCGGCCACCCGCGCCGGCAGCGCCGCGTCGGCGGCCCACTCGGCCGCCGCAGCGGCCGCCGGCGACGCCACCCGGGCCAAGCAGGCCCGTCTCGCCGCCGAGAACGCCCGCACCGCCGCGGCCGGCGCCACCAAGGCCGCCGACGCCGCCGAACAGGCCGGTGTGGCCGCCGACAACGCCGCCAAGGCCGCGGGCGCCGCGGCCAGCGCCGGGACGAACGCGGCTGCCGCGGCAGCGGCCGCCGCGGAGGCCGGCCGCTGGTCCGGGCAGGCCGGCGGCAAGGCCGCCGAGGCGCAGGCCGCGGCCGACGCCGCGCAGCGCCAGGCCGCCCAGGCCACCCGCGCCGCCAACGCCGCACAGGCCAACGCCACCCAGGCCGCCGCCGCGGCGCGTCAGTCCCGCAAGGCCGCCAACGACGCCGCCGCGTACGCCAGGGCCGCGGCCACGGCCGCCGACAAGGCGGCGGACGAGGCGGGCAAGGCGGTCGACGCCGCCAAGGCGTCCACCGCCGCCGCGAACGCCGCCTCCCAGGCCGCCACCCTCGCGAAGAACGCCTCCGACCAGGCGAAGAGCGTCGCCGCGCTCGCCCGCAGGACCGACGCCGAGCGGCTCGCGCAGCAGCAGTTCGAGAACGTCCTGGCCGCGGAGGAGGCCAAGAGGGCCCACGACGAGCACGTCAAGGCCGCCCAGGCGGAAGCCGGGCGCGTCCAGCGGCTGAACGCCGAGACGCACGAGCTGTGGCAGGAGGCCGCCGCGGCGACCGACATCCGCGAAGCGGCCGGCAAGGGCCGCCAGGTCGCCGTCAACCTGCTGACCTCCACGGGCCAGTGGGTGCGCACCCAGGCCGAGATCGCCCTCGTGGGCGGCGACGAGCAGGCCGCCGCGTTCGCGCGTACCGGGCTCGCCGTGGCCATGGAGCAGGACGACCGCGCCGCCGTGGCGCACGTCGCCACCACCACGGACAAGCCGGCGCAGCAGCAGGCCGCCCTCGCCGTGCTCGACAAGCCGATCGTCCAGGTGCGCGAATTCCTCCGCACCCGCCACTACCCGGGCAAGGAGGACGACGACCGCGTCGCCGTGGCCCGCATCATGGCCGCGGGCGGCCGGGGCGTACAGGCCGCCGGCAGCAAGGCACTCGACGGCACCGCCGCCGACCTGCACGAGTTCCTGGAGGTCGGCCAGCACAAGGCCCGCGAGGACGACGACCGCGTCGCCGTCAACCAGGCCCTCGCCACCGGTGGCCCCGAGGTGAAGGCGGCGGCCCAGGCGGCCCTCAGCGGTCCCCCCACGGCGCTGCGCGCGTTCCTCCGGACGGGCCTGCCGCGGGCCCAGCAGCGTGACGCCAACGCCGCCGCCCACGTCGCCGAGATCGACGTCCTCCTCGCGTCGGCGGCCCGGTCGGCCGCCATCGCCCAGCGGGACGCCGCCGAGGCGCAGCGCGTCGCGGCGACCGCCCGTAAGAACGCGGCCGACGCCGTCAAGTGGGCGAACGAGGCGAAGGAGTCCTCCGCCCGGGCGAACACGTACGCCCAGCAGGCGGACACGGCGGCGGACGAGGCCGAGGCGTCCGCGGCCCGCGCCGCGGAGTCGGCCAGGCAGGCGCGGAACGCCGCCGCCGCGGCCCGGGCGGACGCCCGCGCCGCAGGAGTCTCCGCGCAGCAGGCCCAGCGTTCCGCCAGCCGGGCCGCGACGTACTCCACGCAGGCCAACGCCTCCGCCTACCAGGCGCAGCTGTCGGCGCAGGCCGCCGACAAGGACGCCGCGGCGGCGGCCAAGGCGTCGACCGAAGCGCTGAAGATCGCGGCCGAGAAGCTCGTCGCCGAGCTGAAGAAGCAGGTCGAGCAGGAGCTCCGCGAGGTCAGCAAGCCGATGACCGACGCGGAGCTGCGCAAGATCCTGGAGAAGCGCCTGGTGAAGTTCCGGGGGAACCTGCTCGGCGAGGGCGAACTGAAGCCGGGGGAGGTGCTCCTCGTGTGCGGTGCGGACGGCGCCGGCGGCATGGGGTGCATCACCACCACGTACCTCGACCGGCTCATCGCCTGGTTCGTGGGCGCGGAGGACATCGAGCGCTGCCTCAACAAGTTCGAGTCGTCCTGCCTCACCGACCTCGCCATGAACGCTCTCAAGGTGAAGGCCCTCAAGAAGGTCCGGCCCCCGTGCCCGAAGGCCCGTTCGTACAGCGGTGCGGGCGCCGTGAAGATGCGGATGGCGTCGGCCGCGGTCGCCTCGTCCACGCCCGCTCCGGGCAGCAGCCCGTGCGTGCCGTGGATCCAGCCCGGATCGCTCCCCGCGGCCGAGGAGCGGGCTCTGGACGCCACGCTCGCCCACCTCGACGCCGGTACGGTACCCACCGGGCCGACGGCGACGAAGTGGGGCACGAAGTTCAAGAACTGGGGCAACGACCTGCCCGGTGCCCAGGGCCCGCAGTCGCCCTATCGCGAGTACCGTGTGACGCCGCCGCCGGGCGTCGGCGGCGCGGGACCGCTCCGGGTCGTCAAGAACATCCAGACGGGAGAGGTGTACTACACGTGGACCCACTACGGGGACTCCGGTCCGCCGGCGTTCGTACGCATCCGGTGATGCCGCGGTGAACCTCGAACCGGGCGTGACGTCCGTCCGTACCCGGGACGTCGGACGGATCGTGGAGGCGGCTGAGGCGGAGGACTGCCCGCTGTACCAGTTCTCCACGGAGGACCACCGGGGCGCCCGGGCCTTCTTCGACGCCGTCCGGCACACCCTGCCGCTCGACCCGCCGGTCGTCGGCTCCGGCAGCTGGGACGCCCTGTCCGACTCGCTGTGGGAGGGCATCCACACGCTTCACCGCCGCCGGGTCGCCCTGCTGTGGCGGGACGCGGCGGCCTTCCACGACGGGAGTCCCGAGGACTTCCGGATCGCGGTCGCCGTCCTGACCGACGTGGTCGAGACGCTGGCGGATCCCGCCGCGACGGTGGGTCGCCCCACGGACGTGTGCGTGTACGTCGCCGTGGACGACGACTGAACCGGGCGGGCGGTCACCGCGCCGTGGTGACCGCCCGCCCCACGATCGCCCCGGCACGCTGCACGCTGCCGGAGGCGCCCTGCGGCACGGTCGTCTCGTAGCCTCCCCGAGGCACGCACCGCCATGATCCGAAGAGCAGCGACCACGGCATGACCCGCGTCTCACGTGCGAGCAACCCGGGCCGGGGCGAAAGTACCTGAACCACGGCCGATCAGTCGCCTCCGAGGCTCCGGCCGCTCGCCGGCGCCGTCCTTCTCCTGGTCATTGCCGGTGATGTCTTCGTCATGCCTGTGCGGCACACGCAGGTACGGTTCCACCAAGTCCAGCGCGTGACCTCTGTGTCTGCCTTTCGTCACGGTCCTTGGACAGGCAGGTCACGGTCCGTACCCGTCGGGTGACCGCCTGGCAGCCTCGCCGCATGATCAGTGGTTTGCGGCTTCGTCTCATCCGATGGCAGCGTGAGCGTGCGGACGAAGCGATCTCGGAGCTTCGCCGAAGCGTGGAGACCCTCGGAATCGGCTCAGTACCGGCAGCGACCCGCATCGCCTTACGTCGCCGGTTCCAGACGCAGGTGACGACGTGGATGGTGACAATCCCCATCTGGCTGGTCGAGGCGCGCATCCTCTTTGCGATCACGGGCGAATGGTTCGCATCGGACGCGCCGGTATGGCTCCGGGAAGATCTGCGTGTGAATGACCCTTCCGCTCTCTCCCGGGCTGCGTGGACCCAACTGGGGCGCGATTTCGCTCAGGTCGTACCCTTCCTGCTGCTGGCGCGACGAACCAGTTCTGCCGTTGCGACGTTATTCGGCGCGTATGGGTACCGATACAGCCGAGTCGATATCTGGGCCGGCCTCATCAATGAGTGCGCGAAGATCTACCAGACGCGCGGCGCCGTGCACGGGAGGCTGGAGCTGGAAAACCTGCGCTACTCCGTGCTCGCGGTGCGGGGAGCCGCCTCCATGCGTGGGACAGTGCCGTTCTTTGCGTGGCGTCGACGTTATCTGGCTCGGCGCCACGCGGCCGACGTCGCGGCGACATTCAGAGCCGTCGCCGCAATGATGGATGCCAACCCCAGAGAGGGTGCAGTCAAGCTGGCCCGTCTTGCCCTGCGTACCAGTGAACGGTATGCCGAAGGTCGAGTGTCCGCGTTGCTTGACGAGGAAGAAATGGTGCCCCGGCGCTCCGGTGCTGAGGCTGTTCGTCTCGTCTTTGCAGCGCTGATGATCGCAGCGATGGCAACACTGGGTGCCGCCTTTTCCGTTCCTTCCCAGATCGTCGCGGTGGCCGCGGTTCTCGCTATCGCTGTGCTGTACCGGCACTCCATCCCAAGAGGGCTGGAGATCCTGACCCTCTTGGCGGCGTTACTGCTCGTTGCCCGCTAGAGGAGACACGGTCTGCCGACACCCTCATGCGCATCGCATCTCATCCCAGTGGTGGACAGCTTAGGTCGACTCCTGACCCCGCCCGGGGCACCCCCTCACGCCCCTCTACTGTCCGCCGCACCGCACGGCTCCGCCGCCCGCCGCCCCGACCGCCGCCCGCAGGACCCGCCGCCCAAGCAGAAGACCCGGCCGCTCGCCCAGCTGCGCCGCTCAGCCTCCCCGCCATCCAAGGTGGAGGCCACGTCCACCCCGAGATCTTCGCGGAGGACACTCGGCAGGCCGAGGTTGCCGCACTGGTCGGCCGGACTGCCGATGGGTCCGCGGCCGGCAGGGCCTTGACGGACGGCTCCCGAGCCGGAGGTGGTGCGCTGGCTGCTGGCAATGGGTGCACCGACGTTCGCGCAGGCGTTGCTGATTGCCGCGCCGGGTCGAGTGTGCCTGGCCCCCGGCCTGCTCCGAGTCGCCGCCCTCCTGCCCCCGCTCTCCCGCCGCGCACCCCGCGTTTGCTGTGCTGCGCTCACCCCGCCTGCCACGTGCCGGCCGCCGCTGTCCCGCCGGAGTCGCGCCTGTGGCCGGTCCCTGCCTCTCGGTCCATCCGCCCCCGTGCCGAAAGGGTGCGCCGTAGGACCGCCTCCCATCGTGCTGGTCGTCCTGCCCCCGATGCCCGCCGCTCCCCGGGACGGCGTCGCGGCCCAGTCCGGCCTCCGGGCCGGATGCCCGGCGGGCCACCGCCCTACTGCCCAGTCGCTGCGCCGCTTCCCGCCGTCGAGCCGTCCCGCCCCCCCCGCCACCGCCCTCGGCGTCCTGCCGCGCGCCGCTCCGTCCGCGTGCAGGGGCGCCGTGCCGCGGCGTTGCCGCCGACCCGGTCCTGCCGCCTCTCTCCGCCCGGCTGCTTGTGAGGCGCGAGGATTTGACGGGAGCTCACTTGACGAGTTCTTGCCAAGAGCAGGACCTCGGGCCATATGCGAAGGAGTAGCGGACAGTATTGAAATGAGCACGACGCGTGTTCAAGTAGCAGGAAGGACAGGGCAGATGAGTGTCCCGCCGGAGCAGAGTTTCCGCATCACCAAGCCCGCCAACATCACCTACGGCGTCTGGGACGAGACGCGGTTCGAGACCACGTCGACCTCCTGGGTGGAGGTTCCCGGTGCCAAGATCAACCTGATGCTCGGACAGGGAAAGCCGTCCTACGGCGCGCTGTTCGTTGCCACCTTCAGCGCCGAAGCCCTGTGCTCGGACAACAACAACGATGGCCAAGGCCTCCTCCAGGCCACCGTCTTCTTCGGTGACCAGCAGGCCCAGCCCCTCAGCGGCAACCACCGCTATGCGACCGCGCGGGGCAATCCCGAGTGGTCCAGCCACACCTTCCTGCGCACCGCCCGCTTCGAGCCGGAGATGGACGTGCGGGACGTCACGGCACGCGTGAAGCTGCGGGTCAACGGGGCCAGCGGTGGAGTGCAGAACTGGGTGTTCAAGATCGAGCGCTTCTTCCTCTGACCGACGAGGCGGTCCGCGCCGCGGCCACGCCTCCCGCACTCGCGCGGACCGCTACGCCGGACCGGACGATGCCGACGCGGTGAGCTCGGTGCACCAGGGTGATCAGCAGGCGCACCACCCGCAAGGACCCGGACCGCACCGCGGCCGGAAGACCGACCACTGGGTGGACCCGATGCCGCGCACCCCATTGCGATTGCTGTGGTGCGCACCGACGGTTTCCGGCCTCCACTCGACCGAGTGAGGGGGCCACCGACGGGGAGTGGACGGCACCGTGCTCAGTGTCCGCTCCGCCGAGTGCAGTCCACTCGGTGGAGCGGATCACATCGTGGGTGAGTGGGGCGACATACACGGGGCGATGGTCGTGCCTCCAGCCGGTGGTACCCGCCGCGTTCCTCCTTGACCTCAGCCCAGGTCAAGGAGGAACGCGGCGCTTTCACTCTCCAGAAGGCTCGGCCCGCACCGGACAGGGCGCTCCATCGTGCCGGTGCGCACCCGCCCGCGCGGTGGCGAGTGAAGGTGTGCCGGCCGGGGCTTGCCTGGCAACTTGCCTCGACGGTGCACCACCTGAACGGAAAGTCGCAAGTCAAGGTCCTCCAAGAGGTCTGCAGCATGCCGATTCGGTACGAGACCTGTCAGGGATGCGGGTAAGCGCAGAAGCACCCGGCCCCGACCGTACGCCTCATATGGCCGCTGCCTGACGTCGCCGTGCCGCCGGGGGCTCGGGCACTGGGCCTTGTACTGCCGGTGTGCCGCGGCGGGCCCGTGGCCTCGCGTCCTGGCCGCCTCTGCTACCTACCGCCCCCTCCGTGCCGCTCCGCCGGGCAGCCGCTGTCCCCTGAGGCCAGTCTCGCTACCGGCTGCTCGTCGGTCTGCCGGTCCGGCTCCAGAGCGGTCTTCCGTGCAGGCGTCCGCCGCCCGGGCTGCCGCCGCCCAGTTCCCGGCTGCGCCGTCCCATGCCGCTGTCCGCTCGCCGTACGTCGTCGGGTCACCGCCCTGTCACCGGCGCCTCGTCGCCACCCAGCGTCGGCTGCCGCTCCGCTGCCTTCTGCCGTGCTGCCGTCGTCCGCCCGAGGTTCCACCCGCGTGCTGCCGCGGGGCTCCCGCTGTTCTCCGAGACGTCACCGTATCGCCGTGCCGCGTCGTGCCGTCGGCCGCGCGCCATCCTGCCGCTGCCACCCCAACGGCGCTCGGCGCGTTCGACGGGGCAGGCCCGGCTCCCGTACGGCCGCGGGGCACCGAGTCATGCGGTCTGTCGTGCGCCCGCGGCCCACTCGTTCGGCGGCGTGCGGCCTCGCGCGGCCGCCGGCGATGTGGGGAGTCCTCCGGGCAGCCGACCGCTTCGCAGACGGTGACCCGCGTCGGCCAAGGTCCCTGCGCGGAACACGAGGGAGTGTGGGTTGCCGCTGTCCCGCCCGTCTGTCGCGCCCCCGCCCGATCGCCGCCTGGCCGTCCTGCGCCGCCGTGCTGCCACCCGTCGGGGTGCCCGCCGCGTGATGGCGTCGACTCCGCTGATGGCCGTCGGTCCTCGCGTGTCGCCGCCGGAGACCCGCGGGACCTCACACGAAAGCGTCGCCTTCCGGTGGCGGGGCCCCCGCCTCCACCCGCGCTGGGGCGGGGACGACATACTGTCTACATGCATGTAGAAGCACCGGGCGGGCGCGCGGACAGTGCCTACGTCGGGGAAGCCGCGCCTGTTCGTGGCCGACTCGGGCGCCCGGCCGGTGTATGACGTATGTGGCCGCGATGACGCACCCGGGGAGGTCGCCGCTCCACTGATCCGGTCGGCCCTGCCCTTCGCCGGTCCGGGCGGCGGGGCTTCCCGCCGCCGGAGCGGAACGCCCACCCGGCAATGCCGTCCACCGCCCTCTCCACGACCCTGAAGGAGTTCGCTTTGCCCGCCAAGCCGACGGAGCCCCAAGGGGGCAGTCCAGGACCGTCCCGTGCCGCCGCACGCGGCGCCGGTACGTGGCGGGGTGACGTGCGGTGAATGCCGTGCTCGGCCTGCTGGCCGTCCTCGTCCTGACCGCGGGCACCGGGTACTTCGTCGCCCAGGAATTCGCCTACGTCGCCGCCGACCGGCTGGCACTTGCCCGTGATGCCGAGGCGGGTGACAGGCGGGCCGCCCGCGCGCTGCAGGTGCTGGAGCGGCTCTCCTTCATGCTCTCCGGTGCCCAGCTCGGTATCACGGTCACGGGCCTGGTGGTCGGCTTCCTCGCCGAACCGTCCGTGACGGCGCTGCTCAAGCCCGTACTGGACGGAATGGGTTTGAGGGGCAGCGCGGCCACGGCGATCTCCGTCGTGCTGGCTTTCACGCTCGCCACGATCCTCCAAATGGTGGTCGGCGAACTCGCCCCGAAGAACCTGGCGCTCGCCGTACCGGAGCGGTTGGCGAAGTCGTTGGCGGCCTCCACCCTGTTCTACCTGAAGCTGGTCGGCCCGCTCGTACGCGTCTTCGACAGCGCCGCCAACAGACTGCTCCGCAGAATCGGCATCGAGCCGGTGGAGGAGCTGCACCATGGCGCCACCCTCGAAGAGCTCAGCCACCTGATCGGCGAGTCCCACGAGCAGGGTCAGCTGCCCGCCGACACCGCAGAGCTTCTCGACCACGCCCTCGCGTTCTCCGAGCGGACCCTGGACGAGGTGATGGTGCCGCGGGTGGACGCGGTCTTCGTCCGCAGGGACGCCACCCTGGCGGAGACGGCCGACCTGATCGCCGCGCACGGCCACTCGAGCTACCCGGTGCTCGGCGACCACCCCGACGACGTCGCCGGAGTCATCGGCGTATGGGAGTTGATGCGGCTGCCCGCTTCCGCCTTCGCGACCGCGAAGGCGGGGGAGACGTGCCGTCGGCCGCTGCTGCTGCCCGACACCCTGCCCCTGCCGGAAGCGGTGGCGCAGATGAGGCAGCGGGACGACGAGTTCGCCGTCGTCCTGGACGAGCACGGAGGCGTCGCGGGCATCGTCACCTACGAGGACATCGCGGAGGAACTGGTGGGCGACATCGCCGACGAGACCGACACCGTCGTGCAACTGGCCACCGTCGACGGAACCGGCTGGATCATCGACGCCGGGCGCCGCCTGGACGAGGTCGAGCAGGCCACCGGTATCGCGCTGCCCGAGGAGGAGGACTACGACACCGTCGCCGGCCTCGTCGTCGACCGGCTGGGCCGCTTCCCCACCATCGGTGACCGCCTCACCGTGCAAGGCGTCACCATCGAGGTTCTGAGTGTGGACCGGCACGTACCCGAACGTGTCCGGATCGAGCACTCGACGGCCGAGGAGGCCCAAGCATGAGCTTCCCCATGGCTCTCTTCGTCACCGTCGTTCTCCTCGCGGCCAGCGGATTCTTCGTGGCCGCCGAGTTCGCCCTCGTCGCCGCGAGACGCCATCGGGTGGAGAAGGCGGTGGAGGAGGGGCAGCGCGGCGCGAAGGCGGCGCTCGCCGGCATGCGCGAGCTGTCCCTCATGCTGGCCGGCGCCCAGCTGGGCATCACCGTCTGCACGCTCGGGCTCGGCTCGATCTCCAAGCCCGCGATCTCCCACCAAGTCGATCCGCTGCTGGTGAGACTCGGCCTTCCGGCCGGGCTCAGCTACGGCATCGCCTTCGCCCTCGCCATGGCCCTCGTGGTCTTCCTGCACATGGTGGTCGGCGAGATGGCGCCCAAGTCGTGGGCGATCGCCCACCCGGAGCGCTCCGCCATGCTGCTCAGCCCACCCTTCCGCGCCGTGGTCAAGACGGTACGGCCGCTGATCTGGGTGCTGAACAAGGTCAGCAACGCCCTGGTCCGGATGTGCCGGGTACAGCCGCGCGACGAGTTGACCGCAGTCCACAACCGCGAGCAGCTCACCCACCTCGTCGCCGAGTCACAACGGCTCGGACTGATCAACGAGACCGACTCCGACCTGATCACCCGCTCCCTGACCGAGCCGCAGACCCCCGTCGCGGAACTGCAGGTGTCCGCCGGTGGCATCGCGACCGTCCCGGCAGAAGCCGGCATCGACACGATCCTGTCGACGGCCACCGCCGCCGACCGGGCCCGCCTGCTCGTCATCGAAGGGGAGACGGTCCTCGGCTCGGTGCACGCCCGTGACGCCCTCGTGGCCCGCGCCCGGGGACGCGCCACGACCGCACGCCGACTCGCCCGGCCCGTCCCCGAACTCGGCGGCACGGACAGCCTCTCCCACGCGGTCGAGCAACTGCGCAGGCACCGCGCCTCCCTCGCCGTCATCCGGGACGAAGACGGCCGGCTCACCGGACTGGTCAGCCTGGACGATCTGCTCGCCCGCCTGCTGGACAAGCGAACCGCGTAGACACGACAGGACGCACGGGTCTTCCCCCGGGCGCGGCGCGGGGGAAGGCCGACTGCGCACGGCGAGCCACTCGGCTCATCTGCTCCTCTGCCCGTACACCGTGCTGCGACTGCTGCACTCGGTGCTGCGGCCGCTGCCCGAGCGCGGCCACCGGGTGGAGGTGTGGCTGTCGCACCCGGGCAAGAGCCACCAGCCCGACGAGATCGACGGGATGCACGTGCTGCCCTTCCAGGCGGGCGTCGACTTCATCTCCCGCGCCGGGCGCAAGGAGGTGCTGGCTGGTCGGCGGCGGACCCCTTCGGCGGTTCGGGCTCGTCGGCGGTCGGCGGCAGCCCGGTGAGAAAGGCGCGGATCTCGTCGGCCTCGGGGACGGCAAGGGCGGTGTAGAGGTCCAGCGCCCGGCGGGCGTGGTCGCCGGCGAGGTCGAAGCGGCCGAGGTCGCGTCGGACGTGCGCCAGGCCGTCATGGGCGCGGGCCTGCTCGGGGCGGTAGCCGGACTCGCGGGCGAGGGCCAGCGCGGAGTCGTGTTCGGCCGAGGCCAGGTCGAGCTCGCCCATGGACCGGGCGGCTTCCGCGAGGGCGTTGAGTGACTCGGCCTCGTCTCCGGGGAAGTCGAACCTGCGGCTCAGCTCCAGGGCCTGGTGGTGATGGCGCCGGGCCTCGTCGTAGCGGCCTTGCCGTTGGAACACCAGCCCGATGTTGCTGAGCACGACGGTCTCGCCGATGCGGGATCCCGTCGCGCGGTGTACGCGCACTGCCTGCCGGTGGTTCTCGTGGGCTTCCTCGTACCGTCCCTGGCGTCCGTGGAGGATGCCGAGGTAGGTCAGGCATCGGGCTTCGCCACTGGAGCCCCCGAGTTCGTGGAAGAGCAGGAGGGCCTGCGTGGTGTGGTCGTGGGCCTGGTGGTAGTCCCGTCGCCGCGTGGAGACGGCGGCGAGGGCGTGCAGTGCGTCGGCCGCCGTGCTCTGGTCGCCGATGCCGCGCGCGAGGTCCAGGGCGTGCCGGTAGTGCTCGGCCGCGTGCTCGTAGGCGCCGTGCCACCAGAAGTACACCTGGCCGAGGTCGATGAGCGTCCGGGCTTCGGTGGCTGTGTCGCCGCTGCGGCGGGCGGCTCGCAGTGCCAGGTCGTTGAGGGCCAGCGCGTCGGCCTGGTGGGCGTGACCCAGCAGGTAGCGGTGCAAGGTGGCGGTCAATTGGCTCGTGTGGGACAGCCAGTCGTGTTCGGCCGCGTATTGGCCGGACGCCATGAGGTTCGCGCGTTCGGTGTCCAGCCAGCTGAGCGCCTCGGGCTCGTCCCGTGGGGGCGAGGTCGGGTAGTCCGGGGCGGGGACGCGCGGTCTGCGGTTCTTGCCCTCGGGGTAGAGGTGGTCGACGGCCGTGCTGGCGGTGTGGAGATAGTTGTGGAACAGTCGGCCGAGGGCCTCGCGCCGGGCGTGGGGAGACTCCGCGGCGGCGGTGGCGAGGGCGTGTTCGCGCAGCAGGTCGTGGAAGGTGTAGGCGAGTTCCTGTGCACCTACCTCGGCTACGAGGTGGCCATGGCCGACGACGGCTTCGTGTCCCTGACCCGCGGTGACGCCGCCGTCCACGTCGTCCTCCTCCGCCGAGGTACGGACGTCCTCCCGCCCGAGCAGCGCGACCAACGGGCGGCCGGTCTGATCCTGGCCCTCACGGTCACCGACCTCCCGGCGGAGGAGGCCCGGCTGCGCGCGGCGGGCGCCCCCATCACCATGCCGCTGCGCGAGGAACCGTGGGGCGAGCGACTGCTGCAGATGACCGACCCGAACGGCGTCGTCGTCCAACTCGTCGAATGGGCGGCCCCCGCCGACGCCGCTGGTCCGGCCGATCCGGCCGATCCGGCCGACAACGACGAGGGCGCCGCCGTGATCGTGATCGCGCCCTCCGCCGACCACGTCACCGTCTCCCCGAACGCGACCATGACCGGTCTGGCGTCCCCCGGCCGCGGCAGCACGGAACTCAGCACCTGGACGGTCGCGATGGACGCCGGCGCCACCGGTCCCGAGCACTCCATCAGCCGTGAGCAGGTCTGGACGGTCACCGCCGGCGCGCTGGAGGTGACGTGCGGCGGCCGTACGGAGAAGGTCGCGGCCGGCCAGACCCTGATCCTGCCGGCCGACCGCCTCCGCCGGATCCATGCCCGCGAGCGGGCCGAGGCCCACGTCTCGATGCGCTCCGACGGGGTCGCCTCCGTTCCCGGCACCGAAGGTACCCGTGAACTGCCCTGGGCTCGGTGACTCACGGAACACAGGTGACATCATCCGCCGGCCGGGCCGTAACCTCAGAACGATCGACCGGGCCAAAAGACCACGAAACAGGAGATTCAAGAAGTGCGTGTGCTGTTGTCAACGTATGGGTCGCGTGGCGACGTCGAACCGCTGGTGGGGCTCGCGGTGCGGTTGCGGGAGCTCGGCGCGGAGGTGAGGGTGTGTGCGCCGCCGGACGAGGTCTTCGCGGAGCGGCTGGCCGGGGTCGGGGTGTCGGTAGTGGGTGTCGGGCCGTCGGCACGCGCGCTGATGACCGGGGCGCCACCGCCGTCGAAGACCAACCTGCCGCAGCGCGCGGCAGACCTGATCGCCAGTCAGTTGGCGGTGATACCCGCGGTCGCCGAGGGATGCGACGTGCTGTTGGCGACGGGCGCCATGCCGGCTGTCGCCGGGGCGCGGTCGGCAGCCGAGAAGCTGGGTATCGGCTACGTGTCAGCGATCTTCCAGCAGCTGACCCTCCCCTCGCCGCAGCGCCCGCCACTGGCATACCCGGGGCGCCCGTTTCCGCCGGAGGTGACCGACAACCGGGCGCTGTGGGACCTGGACGCCCTGAGCATCAACGCGCTGTTCCGTGAGGCGCTCAACACCAACCGCGCGACGATCGGCCTGCCCCCGGTGGACAGTGTCCGCCACTACGCCTTCGGCGACCGGCCGTGGCTGGCGACCGACCCGGTGCTGGACCCGTGGCTGGAGACGTCGGACCTCGACGTCGTACAGACCGGCGCGTGGGTGCTCCCCGACGAACGCCCGCTGCCCTCCGACTTGGAGGCCTTCCTGGACGCCGGCGCGCCGCCCGTGTACGTGGGGTTCGGCAGCATGGCCGTACGGGAGGGGGAGGGGGCGGCCCGGGTGGCCGTCGAGGCGGTCCGATCCCAGGGCCGCCGGGTCCTCGTCGGACGTGGCTGGGCGGAACTGGGCCTCGTCGACGACGGGGACGACTGCTTCGCCGTCGGCGAGGTCAACCACCAGTCCCTGTTCCCCCGGGTCGCGGCCGTCGTACACCACGGCGGCGCAGGCACCACGACCACCGCCGCCCGGGCCGGCGCACCGCAGGTGGTGATACCCCAGCTGGCGGACCAGCCGTACTGGGCCGCCCGCGTGGCCGAACTGGGCATCGGCGTAGCCCACGACGGTCCGGTACCGACCTTCGAGTCCCTGACGGCCGCGCTCAAGACGGCTCTGGGCCCCGAAACGGCCGCTCGGGCGAAGGCCGTGGCCGACAGGGTCCGCACCGACGGGGCGATGGTGGCCGCGAGACTGCTCCTCGACGCCGCCCGCTGAGGAAACCGAGACGGGGCCCGGAGGACCGGGTCCCGCACCCTCGGCCACCCGGCGCACTCCATCGAGGCCCACTTCAGCACCCTGCGCACGACGCACGCCATCCGGGGCGCGTCGGACAAGGAGGCCAAAGGCCTTCGGGCTCGTCATCCGCCACCGCGCCGGCGAGGAGGCCGACGACCCCTGGTGGAGCCCGGCCCGCTCCAGGCCGACGCCGTCGACCTGGAGCGGGCCGCAGCGACATGACCGCCGATACGGTTTTCCCCGGCAGGCGGGCGCCTTGTCCGAGACCACCCATCACACGTAGCCGATGGGAGTCTCCCGGGCTGCCCGTCGGCGGTTCTCACATCCGGGCCTCGAAAGGGGGGCCGAGACGGGCCGAGGCCTCGTTGACCGGGGCAGAACCGGCAGTAAGCACCATCTGATCACCGATGCCCCCGGCATTCCGCTCGCCCCCACCCTGACCGGCGGGAACCGCAACGACGTACCCCCAGCGCCTGTTCGTCCCCGCCGACCTGCTGCTGCACCTGACCGAGTGGCCCGCGTAGCGGGGCATCGACCCCACCCGCCTCGCCTCCCGAGTTGCGAACCCAAGGTGATCGACGCCCGCGGCACGGCCGCGGAGCTCAATGTGCTGGTCGCCGAGCGGCCAGGCAGCTCCCGGCCGCGGCGCCTCGCTGCGCGACCGGTGGGGTGGCCATCGCCCCCGACCTCGCCGGGCACGTCGCGGCCGTCGGCTACGAGCCGGACGCGGGCCGACCGACCGTCTGCGCGGAGACGTCGGCCTGGGCGACGAAGGTCCGGCTGGAGCAGGCCCGCATCATCGCGGCCGCCAATGAGTCGGCCGGCCGCACGTTCGTGCCCTCTGCGCATCCTGGCGCCCTGCTCCGTGCCCGCGTCGGAGTCGACCGGCGCCGACCAGGCAGCCGCGGCCGCGCCCCATCGGGCCGGTGCGCCCCCCGCCCACGATCCTGCACGACGCGTCCGGGGCGCACGCCCTGACTCGCGAGCGCCATCCAGTGGTCTGCAGTCGCTTCCCGGAGCGAGCAAGGGGAAGCCAGGGTGTTTGAAAACCTGCGCACGGTGCAGACGTTCGTTAACACAGTCTTTATCCACCCAGGTAGGAGACGCATCATGGGCATTGTCGCTTGGATCCTCATAGGTTTGCTCGCGGGCTTCATCGCCAAGGCGCTGATGCCGGGAAAGGACCCGGGCGGAGTCGTCATCACCATGCTCATCGGCGTCGCCGGCGGTCTGCTCGGCGGTTTCCTCGGCAAGGTCATCTTCGGCGTCGACTCCATCGATGGCTTCTTCGATCTCTCCACCTGGATCGCCGCCATCATCGGGTCGGTCATTCTCCTCGCCGTCTACCGACTCGTCACCGGCAACAAGCGCCACCACAGCCACGCCTGACACGGTCTCACCCTGGACGGAAAACGGCTCCCCCTCTCCCTGAGGGCGGAGCCGTTCCGCTGCTGCACGACAGACACCCTTGCGGCCGAGCTTCGACCCGCGGAGGGAAGCCGCCCAGGCGCGGTGATCGTCATCGTGTGGTCCCCGGCGCGCACGCCCACGGCGTGGTGCGAGGACGCGGATGGGATGCGTACAGTTCGACGGCCACTCGCGGTCGGGAGCGGCAATCCCCAGCAGGGCCGGCATCTGGCGTTTCTCCCCCTACCGGTAGCCGATCCGGCACCTGGTGAGGGCGATGCCGGGACGGGGCGCCCTCACCGGCTGCTGCGCGTCGCTACGGGCTCAGCCGGCCTGGAGCCGCAGTCGGAAAGCGGGGCAGACGTCCGGGTCGTCCTGCGCGTAGAGATAGGTGCGTCCGTTGCCCTCGGCGATCGACAGGGAGTCGAGGGTGTCCCCGTCCAGGAAGCGTTGCGGTGCGGTGAAGGAGAGGGACAGGTGCGCGAACGCGGTGGCCGAGGTGCCGTCCTGCACCACGGACCAGGTGCCGGACCCATCGAAGGTCTCGCCGAGTTCGCTGCGGTGCCAGTCACCGGTCGGCCAGTCGTGCACGGTGACCGTGCCGCTGGCCGGCTTGCTCTCGTCACCCACACCGTCGTCGACGACGCGCCGGGCCGCGTCCGCCACCTTCGCGGCGCTCTCCAGCCGGCGCTCGATGTCGTCGATCATCTTCCAGGCGTACGGGGCCGCCGCCCCTTCCCAGTAGCCATGTCGCGCAGCGGGCTGACTGCACTCAGTTCGAAGCGGTCATGGACAAGATTCGGGTCCCTCGACTGGGCCCGGGTCGGCCTCGCCGAAGGCCCGACAGTGTGGGCGCCGACAAGGCATACGGCAACCGCAGAACCCGCACCCATCTGCGCGAGCGCGGTATCCGACACGTGATCCCGGAGAAGCGGGACCAGGCAGCCGGCCGCCTGCGCAGAGGATGCCGCGGCGGACGGCCGCCCGGGCTCGACAAGGGCCGCTACAAGAAGCGCAACACCGTCGAGCGCGCGATCAACAAGCTGAAGCAGTTCAGAGCTGTTGCGACCCGCTACGACAAGCGCGGATACGTCTTCCTCGGCACCGTCACGGCCGCAGCACTCCTGATCTGGCTACGCTCGTGGCCAGAGGCATATCCGACTGCCACTCTCACCGTCCCACGTGGACCAAGAGCTGGTACAGGAAGGCCAAAACGGGTTGCGACCATGCATATGATCGGCTTGGGTGCGTGCTCGTGACTGCCTTGAAAGATCTTGTACGTCCGGACCGCTATCCACGCTCCTCTCGGTATGACCCCGCCTGGTTGCTCGACCTCGACATGGGGCCGAACCCGCTGTGGCTGCTGGAAGACCTCGCCCACGATCTCGACCTGCGCCCGGGCATGCGGGTTCTCGACCTCGGCTCCGGCAAGGGTGCCACGTCGGTGTTCCTGGCCCGCGAGTACGGAGTCGACGTCGTCGCGGCCGACCTGTGGATCGCCCCCGAACAGGCGGCACAGGTCTTCGCCAAGGCGGGTGTCGGCGACCGGGTGGAGGCCGTGCGAGCGGAGGCGCACGCCCTGCCGTTCGAGGAGCAGAGCTTCGACGCGATCGTCAGCGTGGACGCCTTCGAGTACTTCGGTACGGCGGACAACTTCCTGCTCTACCTGCTGCGCTTCCTCCGGCCCGGGGGACAGCTGGGCATGGCGACCCCCGCCATGACACAGGAGATCCGTGAACTCGGGATGATCCCGCCACACATCAAGAAAGTGGTCGGCTGGGAAGCGATCGCCTGGCACACGGCGGAATGGTGGCGCTTCCAGTGGGACATCACCGAGTTGGTGAAGGTCACATCCGCGCGGCTGCAGCAGAACGCCTGGCAGGACTGGCTGCTGTGGGCCCGAGCCGGCGCTGAGTACCATCCCGACGGCCAGAGCGCGAACCAGCCCGTTATCGACATGCTCACCACAGACCGTGGAGAATTCCTCTCCTTCGCTCTGGTAACCGCACATAAGAACTGAGCAGACGCCACGTCGACGGTGTGTCTCTCTGATCGTGATCGGAGAGACAGAACCTAGGACTGCTCCTCCCGGATACGCCCCGGCCCCGCCGGCCTTAGGGCATGTACCGGAAATGGGTCACGTTGTAGCGGCAAGCTCGACGAGGTGCTGGGCTGTGCCAGCAGGATTCCTCACGCAGAAGGCCCGCTACCGCTCTCGATGCCATCTCTCCGGAGCCGATCGGTACGGCGCGCGAGGTCACCCTCCTCTACCCCCGGGCCGGGCAGCCGGGCCTGGGGCAGTTCCGTCGGCGGGCCGTTGCTGTGGTGGTCGGCCGACGAGCCCTGGCCGATATACGCCGAACCGGAACCCTTCAAGCCGTTCGACGCGCCCGTAGGGCCGGAGCCGGTCGCGATGATCCCGGTAGCCCAACTGTATGCACGGTACGTGCCCGGACTTGTTTTCCCCGCCGATGCTGCCGCGTTCGGAGCGCGGCGTCATCGTTGCCAAAAGCCAGTTGAGATGGTGCCCTTGGTGGGGAAGGGTCTGTGGTCATGGAGTTCTTCTGCTACCACCGTGACCGGCCCGGCTCCCTCGCGTTACGCGAGGAGTTGGTGGAGGAGCACTGGTCCTACATGGACCGGTACGCGAAGGAGTTGATCGCTCGCGGTCCGACCTTCGCCGATGATGGCAAAACACCCACCGGCAGCGTGCACATCGTCGATCTGCCCGATCCCGCCGCCGCCCGCGCGTTCGCCTTCGACGAGCCCAACTACCAGGCCGGCGCGTACCGGCATGTGCTGCTGCGCCGGTGGCGCAACGTGCTGGGGCGCACCATGTGGGATTTCCCCGGTGGCCGGACCGATGGCAACCGGTACCTGGTGCTCGGCCTTGGCGAGGGCCCGGCCGCCGACCTTGCCCCGCCGCTCGACCGGGACGAGCTGGTCGCGTACGGGCCGCTGCTGTCCGACGACGGCAACACCTGGCTGGGTACGGCGGTGCTGCTCAGGGCCTCGGACCCGGACAGGGCACGAGCCGTCCTGACTGCGGACCGGTACGCGGCCATCGAGGTCCACGACTGGGAGTTCGGCGGGCGTCGATGAGCCACGAAGACGCCGGGTCGATGACATATCCGGACCACGTCGACCCGGGACGGCGGCGGTGACGGTGGAGCTGCGGGCGGTTCCGCTGGTGGGCGGGCCGGTGGAGATACGGGGTGCGTTGGACCTGGAGACCACACAGGCCGGGGTGATGCCGCGCCGGTTGCCCGCGTGGACCAAGGAGCAGTACCAGGACCCGTCGGTCTACGGGGTGACCGTGATGCCTTCGGGGGTGCGGCTGGTGTTCCGCACCGATGCGCGCACATTGGAATTCGAGGTACTCACCTCCACCGGCCGGCTCGCCTCCGACCCCCAGCCTCGCCCGACCGGGATGCTGGAGCTGCTGGTGGACGGCGCCTTGGCCGGGCGTCAGCAGGCGCCGGTGGGTAACGTGCTGCGGATGGCGGGCCCCGGGGCCGTACAGCGACTCATCCCGGGCGAGCCAGGGACCGTACGGTTCGCCGGGCTGCCGGCCGGCATGAAAAGCGTCGAGTTGTGGCTGCCACAGCAGACCCCGACGGAACTGGTGGCCCTGCGCGCTGACGGTGACGTGCTGGCACCGCTGCCGGACGGGCGGCGCCGCTGGGTGCACCACGGCAGTTCCATCAGTCACTGCATCGAGGCTGACGGCCCGACCGGGACCTGGCCGGTGGTGGCAGCTGCGCTCGGAAGGGTGGAGGTGATCAACCTCAGCCAGGCGGGTAACGCGCTGCTGGATCCCTATGTCGCCCGGGCGATCCGCGATACGCCCGCCGACCTGATCAGTCTCAAGGTGGGCATCAACATCGTGAGCGTGTCCGCCTTCCGACTACGGACGTTCGGCCCGGCGGTACACGGATTCCTGGACACGATCCGGGATGGACACCCGGACACCCCGCTGCTGTTGATCTCTCCGGTGAGCTGCCCGGCCCTGGAGGAGACTCCCGGCCCAACCGCGACCGGCCCTGACGGGAGACTCGCCGCCCTGGGCGACCCGGCCGATGTGGCCGGCGGGGCGTTGTCGCTGGCGGTGGTCCGCGCCGAGCTGGCCCGGATCGCTGCGGCACGACAGGCGTCCGATCCCCACCTCCACTATCTCGACGGACGCGAGCTGCTCGGCCCGGACGAGGCAGACGAGCTGGCCGACGGCCTTCACCCCACCGCCACCGCATACCGTCGAATGGGCAAGCGCTTTGCAGCCCACGCCTTCACGACCGACGGTCCCTTCCGCTGAGTGAGCTGGGCTCCACACCCTGCACCAAGTGTGGAGCTCTCACGCTCCTCCGGCCGGAGATGAGCGGTGGGGGACTCAGGGCACTGCTCGCCTTATGAAGGATGGGTTCGTGTGATCTCTTGCGCTGGAACGTCGTTGTCTCCGTTGGGGCAGCGGTTGCGCGTGTTGCCGAGTGCAGAGCGAATCGTCGGTTACGTTCCGGCGTCTGTCTCGGCGCGCGGTTGTCCGGTCTGCTACACGACATCCCGAGGCACATCGACATGGCTGATGCCGACGCGCTCGTCGTGCTGACGGCTCCAGGGTGTTGGCGGTGTCGGCGTGGTCGGGGTCCGGGCTCCTTTGCCGTGGCGGACGTGGAGCTTGCCGAAGCGGCCCAGGTCCCACTTGATGTCCGCCAGATCGAGTTTGCACGCCTCGCTGACCCGTAGCCCAACCTGGGACATCAGCTTGGAGGCGGTGTAGTTCCGGGCGGTCGGGGCGAACTTTCGGCAGGTCGCCAGTTCGCCGCCCCACCCGGTGAACAGCGCGTCTTGACCTCCGGCCCGGACGGCGGAATCCGCAGTGCCGCGTCATTCGACCCGCGCGGGCGGTGCATCTCGTCGGTCGGGCACTCGATCACCCGGCCGGTCATCCGGTGGATCTCGACCTTGTGCCGCAGCTCCAGGAACAGGAAGCTCGTGGTCAGCGCCTGGAGCGCCCCAGCCGGGTGCCGCTCGGCGAAGCCCGCAGAACCTTCCCGAAGTACGCGTCGGCGTCCGGCGGCTCCATCTCCCACAGCGGCCGACCGAACCAGGACCGCATCTGCTCCAGGTGCCCGACGTCCCCGCGGATCGTGCCGTCCGCCAGCCCAGCCGAGGCCCGCGCCAACACGAACCCCGCCAGCACGTCGGTCTCGAACTGCTCCAGCTCCTCCGCCGTCGCCGGCGGCCGGACATCGCGCAGGTCCCGTACGACAGCCAGCGCCAACCCGAGCTCACTCACCTTCAGCACCATCGTGAACTGATCGGACACAGTGAGAACGCTTCAGGAATCCCGAAGTCACGTCAGTCTGCGATCCGGTGCCGGAAGGAGGACGAACCCCCTGGTCACGAGGTCGAAGACTCAGGGAGGCTCAGAGCAACCCACGGGATGTCGCACATGCCGGACGGGCATACTTCCGAACGATCAGGGGATCAACCGGGAGCGGTTCACCTTGCCGGTGTGGGTGAGCGGCAGAGCATCCCGTACGACGTACCGGCGAGGGACCTTGAACGGGGTCAGCCGGCGTTCGACGGCCGCGCGGACCTCGGCGAGCAGGGAGCCGGTGTCCCCGCGGCTGTCGAGCACCAGATAGGCGTGGAGTTCGGTGTCGCCGTTGTCGGCCTGAACGCCCACGACCGCCGCCTGCCGCACCGCGGGATGGTGCAGAAGAGCTTCCTCGACCTCGACCGGGTAGACGTTCATGCCCTCGATGATGACCATGTCGTCCTGGCGGCTGTGGTGCCACAGATCACCCTCGGGTCCCAGGGAGCAGAGGTCCCCGGTCAGGGTCCAGCCGTCGTGCAGGGCGGCGGCCTGGCATGCCGGGGCATCGAGGTAGCGGACGCCGGTGGGGCCGCACACGGCGAGCCGACCGGGCTCGCCCGGGGGCAGCGGGCTTCCGTCCGGTCCAAGGACGCGGAGCCGGTATCCGGGGACGACGCGGCCGACGGAGCCAGGACGGTGGACGTCGGGACGGGTGGCGACGAAGGCACTGAACAGCTCGGTGGTGCCGAGGATGTTGGTGAGGCGCAGGCCGGTACGGGCGAGCCACCCCTCTTCGGTGATGCGGGGCAGCGGCTCGCCGCCGACGAGGTAGCGGCGAGGGGCGTGCGCCATGGGGCGGGGGGGATGCTGCAGGGCCCACCGGTAGTAGCCGGGGCTCGCCATCACCACGGTGGCGCGGTGCCGTTCGGCGGCATCGAAGAACGCCTCGGGTCCACCGGAGGGCTGCATGAGGGCTGCGGCGCCGGTGGCGAGCACGCCCTGCACCGCAACACCGAGAGCGGCGACGAAGGACAGGGAGGCGGTGGTGGTGACGAGGTCGCCGGGCGCGAGGCCGGTGACGTACTCACCCATCGTGGCGGCCACCGTGACCACGTCGCG
Organism: Streptomyces sp. DH12; assembly: GCF_020873895.1. GTDB lineage: Bacteria > Actinomycetota > Actinomycetes > Streptomycetales > Streptomycetaceae > Streptomyces. Next base: position 390,980 of record NZ_JAHWGT010000001.1, read on the forward strand.
GTGGAAGTGCGCGACCGCCTTGGGCCGGCCGGTGGTGCCGGAGGTGAAGATGATCAGAGCGACGTCGTCGGCCGCAGTGTCGGCGGCGTAAGCGGCCGGGGAGCGGCGGGCGCAGCGCGCGGGCAGGTCCGCCCCGCCCTGCGCAAGACCGGTGGGGTGGGCGCTGGTGGCGAGGTGGGGGGCGACCGCGATGAGGGGGTCAAGGTGCGCCGCGGGGCCGAGGGCGTGGGTGACGCCGGCGACCTCGACGACGTCGGCCAGCTCGGCCGCCGTCATCTGTTCGTGGCCGCTCACCACGACTCCTCCAGCCAGCAGCGTTCCCAGCCAGCATGCCGCATACCAGGGCGAGTTGGGGCCCCGGAGCAGCACGCGTGCGCCGGTTACCAGACCGAGGTCCTCGGTGAGGACGGAGGCGATTAGACGGCTGCGGTGGCGGAGCTCCCCGTACGTCCACGTCTCGTCATCGGTGACGAGGCAGCGCTGGTGGGCGGTGGCACCGTGCGCGTGGGCGAGCAGCGCGGCGGCGGCGTTGACGCGTGCCGGTGTTCGGGCGGTGCCCGCCGAGGCCAGCAGAGTGGGCCAGGGACGCAGCCGGGTCATCGCATCACGGGTGAAGGGATCCCGGTGACCACTGGGCTGCAGGCCGCTGACCGTCTGCTGATGAGTGGCCACACGATTTCCCTTCAAAGGTGGGGGTCTCGCGCGACGTGCGAGCGGAACGCGAGACCGCCCCGCGCTGGTGTCTCGGCGCCCAGAGCGTTCCAGGCGACCGTACGAACGTTCCGGCCGGCGCGCACGTGAGCCGACCCGTACGGGTTACTGCTTCAGCTGACACAGCAGCACGCGGTTCGCGAGGATTATGCGAGTAGGTCAGGTACACAAAGCGCCGATGAGATTGATCAAGGCCGACCAGATCGTCGGCGAATATCGGTACAGCGCCTATCGGCGAGAACGATCTTGCTTGGGCGGCGCAGTGATCTACTTCGCCGCTACGGCTCGGTGGAACAGCTCCCGCCACAGGGCTGGTGACGGTTTGCGGTCGGAGGCTGCCCCACCCGCGAAGCGGCCCCCATAAACACCTCCCAGATCAACCGGACCATCGTGGCACGGCAGACACCCGCAACAGCGCAGGCACACGCCTGCGGCCGCTTGATTCGCCTGCGCACTGGCCAGACACCATGCGCCGCCGCGACAAGGGCACCGACACTGAGTCCACCGGCATGAGCGTGAAGATATCGGCGCCCGGAGCCGCCCCGGGATCTCCACCGAACCTCGTCGGCCACCTACGCAGACGCCGTGATCACCGGCTTAGCGTTAACCGCTGTACCGATGTTCCCCGAGGCCGAGGTCCCGTACGGACGTGGAAGCCCTCGATCTCACGGCCGACCGGCTGCGCCGTTTCCAGGACGCGTTCGCCAAGGTGGGCGACGACTCCCGCGTCCGGGCGAACCGCGTCCGCGCGTACCGCCACACCGGCCAGGACGACGACACCGGCGCAGTACGCCCGGTGCGCTCAGACGATCAACAGGCGCACCACCCACAGGAGCCCGGACCGCACCGCGGTCGGCAGGCCGACCACTGAGTGGACCCGATGGCGCGCACCCGGTGCGGTGGTGCGCACCGACGACGCCCTGCCTCCGCTCCACCGAGTCGAGCCCACCGTCGGAGTGAACGCCACCGCGCTCCGCACCCACTCCACTGAGTGAAAGCCCACCCGGCGGAGTGGACGACATCGCCGGGACGATGCCATGCATCCACCCGGTGCGTACCCGCCGCATTTCTCCTTGACCTCGTCGGGTTCCGGGGAGCCCGGATGCCCTCCCAGGCCGGGCGCGGCCAGCAGCGGCAGCGGCAGCAGCGGCGGCGGTCGGTCGGCGGCCGGTCGCGAGGAACGAAGGAGCAGCGCTGATGCCGTGGCGTGCCGCCGCCCCGGCCGCGGCGCCGCTGCGGCGTCCGCCCGCCCCGTCCTCCGCTGTACCGCCGCGGCCCCGTCCTCCGCTGTACCGCCGCGGCCCCGCCCCGCCACGCCCGGCGTCCCCGCGTGCTGCGCCGCGGTGCGCCCGCTGTTCGCCGAGCCGCCGCCGTGTCGCCGACGCTGCTTGAGGGCCGGCCCGGCCCCGCGCCGTTCGGCCCCCGCCGCTCAGACCCCGCCGGCCCGCCCGCCACGCCGTCGGGGCCCGGCGGCGTAGCGGCGCCGACCCACCGCCGCCTCCGAACCACACCTGACCGGCAGCCCTGTCGCCCAGGCACCGCCACGGGCGCAGCCGTCCGAGCAGACAACCGGCCGCGAGCGCGGCGGCCCCGCTGCCCGACGTCGCCCACCATCAGGACCACCGCATGCCGATCGCGGACAGCAGCTCGATCCGTTCCGGTGTCAGTGCCGCGACCCGGCTGCGCTGATTCCCGATCCATGCCCCGAGCCGGAGCTCCCGTTCCTCCTGCTCCTCGCCACTGCTGCCGCCGGTGCCGCCGCTGCCGCGGCTCCCGTAGTCGCCGACGATGATCCGTTCGACCCACTTCCTGGGGACCTGAAGGTGCCCCTCGCGCTCGTAGAACTGCCGAGCGGCCTCGTAGTTCATCGCCCACTTGTCGGCCTGCGTACGGCGCGGCGGCGGCTTCTCGTCCTCGGTCGCGGGCTCGATCCCAAGGACCTGCTCGCACATCCACTGCTGCACGGTGGTGAGGTTGTCCCAGCCGAGCCGGACCGAGCGCACCCACCGGCCAAGGTCCTCGCCCTGGTGCACGACGGTGCCAGGCTCCATCGGCAGCGCCTCACCGGCGTCCAGGTGGAGCCGGACGAGGTGGAAGCACCGCTGCCACGTCACCGGCCAGGCAGGGCACCACGCCGGGTCGATGTCCTCCAGTTGCTCGCGCCGTTCCGCCGACAGCGCCCCGGCCGACGACTCCATCGGCAGCCCCTCGGCCCGCCGCTGCTCGATCTCGGCAGCCTTGCGGGCGGCGGCCCGCTGATTCTTCAACCAGACCCCCACCCGGTACCCCTGGAACGTGGCGTCCAGTGGGGCCAGGAGGTGTCCGTGTTCGGCCGCCCACCCGCGCGCGGCGGACAGGCCCTTCTCCCACGCGACGTCGAAGTGCGACCACACCATGCCCAGCTTCTCCAACTGGGCGATACGGCCCTCGTCCATCTCACCGCAGGCGTAGAAGCGCCGGTTGTCGGAGATCCACTGCCCCAGCGGAAACCCGGCGAGCGCAGCCGGCCACCCCTCGACCCCCACCGCCTGGTCCTCCTTGTCGGGCACGCGGTACGTGAACGGCACCCGCAGGTCGCCGTGCAGCCGGTTGTAGATGACGGCGGCCTCCACCCCACGCCGCCAATGCTCGTGCTCCGGATCGAGGACGCGCAGGTTGATGAACGCCGCCAGGGCGGCAGGGTCGCGTGGCGTGGAGAACTTCAGCAGCGCCCGGGCCGGCACGGACAAACCACGGTCGCTGTCGGCTCCCTCGACCTCCCCGCCACCCCGGCTCTGCACCCCCCGCACCCGGCTCTGCGCCTGCTGCTCGGCGAGCTGCTCCACCACCCGCGCATCGTGCGCCCGCAGCGCCTCCAGCAGCTTGGCCAACCCGCCGAACGCGCGGCTCGTCAGCATGTTGTCCGCCGTCTCCCCGGGCCCGAGCAGGACCGGCACCACGAGCGAGGCCATCTTGCCCTCACCGGGCTGCATCCGCAGCGCCCGCCCTACCGCCTGGACGAGGTCGGGCATGGAGCCGCGCACGTCAGCCCAGTACACGGAGTCGCAGTTCTTGATGTCGACTCCCTCGCCCAGGACCTTCACCGAGCCCAGGAAGCCCTTCTCCACGACCGTGCCCTCCGTGGCGACACCGGCCGCGAACTCACCCAGCAGACGCCGCCGGTGGAGCGGCTTGTGATCACCGCACAGCCAGTTGGCCCAGATCGTGCGCGGATACAGCTCAGAATCACTGGCGTGCATCTGCGCGGCGACATCGGGAAGGCCGACCGCGAACGCCTCGGCCTCCTTCACCACGTGGTGGAAGACGAGCGTGCGCCTAAAGCCCTCCTCGGCCGACGCCTTGAGCAGGGCGGTCTGGAGCGCGGCGAGCCGGGCCCCGCGGACCTCGTCCGAACGGCCCTCCACGCCCAAGAGCTGCGCGGCCTGCAGCTGGGTGTCGGTGACGTCCACGCACACCACCTGGTAGGGGGCACAGATCTCCCGGTCGATCGCCTCCGACAACGTCAGCGTGTACGCCCGGCTGCCGAACGGGCCATCCGGGTCGTCATCCATGCTCGCCACCAGCTCGCCCGGCGCACTCTCGGAGCCTTCGTCCAGCTGCCACAACCGGGGCGTGGCCGTCATGTACAACCTCCGCAGGGACGGGATGCGGGTGTTGTCGTGGACGACCGCCCACGGCTTGCCGATCCTTCCCGATGTCCGGTGCGCCTCGTCGACCACAATCAGGTCCCACCCCGGAAGCCCGGCGGCGTGCGCCCGCTCCAGGGTGCCGAGCCCGAGGGAGGCGTACGTGGCGTACACGGTGACCTTGTCGTACGGCCGCACCCACTCGACCAGCTCGTCCACGTCCGTGGTGTTGGGGAAGGGCACCTCCTCACCCCGCAGTGAGGACACCCCGACCGCCGGCCCCCGGCGGCCTGCCTCGCGCCAGGCGGCCTCGGTCTGGGCGAGCAGGTCCAAGCTGGGTACGAGCACCAGCACACGGCCAGCGCGGAGCTCCTCCGCGCTGCGGGCCGCCACCCGGGTCTTCCCGGACCCGGTCGCCATGATCACCTGCGTTCGAAGCCCTCGCTCCGGCACCAGCGACCTTGAAGGCAATTCGAGAGCCCGAAGGACCGCGTCAATAGCTTCTCGCTGGGCGGCCTCGCGCTGATCAGCGCGGCCGGTGCTCGACATATGGTCCACCTTCTCCTGGGTGCCGACCGATCGATCCAAGCGGAGAAAACCAGAAACCCGCACATGAAGGAACCACATGAACTACGGCCGGGCCGACTCGATCGACTGCTTGCCATCCTCGCCGGAACACCGGCACAGCCATGTGGAAGATCCCGCTAACGTCCCCAGAACGGCCCCTGGTGGTGTGCCCTATCTCCAGAGTCTATCCGCACTAAAAAACGAAGCACGCCGCAACCGTAGCCCGAACCCCGCCCTGACTCGACGAAACCGTTGCCCCTGCCCCACCCGATAAGCCGTTCGAGGAGCTAACGGCCATCCAGACCGTCCCCCGAAAGCCGACCCGCTATGCACCCGCGCCTGACCTGACCACCCGCCCCCAGCCCCCTCTTCCACTTGCCACCGCCCGGTGAGCAGCGCGGATCGGGGTACACGGGCCGACATGGCACCGAAGAGTGAGCACCTCATGTCCCTGCGGGCCGTGCGGCAGCTGCGCCGCGTCCGCACCTTCTACATGGCAGGCGCCCTGCTGTGGGCGGCCGCCGCGGCTTGGACGGGACAGGCCAACCCCGGGAGTCGGCAGATGTGGATCTCCCTGCTCCTCCTGGCGGTCTTCACCGGCCTGCTCGGCGCCGCCTCCCTGTGGTTGCAGCGCCTCCAGGCTGCCCCAGGACGCAAGTCGGCACATCACGCCGCCCGACGAGCCATCGCCCCGCGCCACGCAAACGCCTGAGCCTGGCATGCGCAAACCTGGATGATGCGGGAAGCAGGACGACGTTCAAGCTCCGTCCCATGCGAGGAGTCGCCATGACCACCTTTGTCATCACTGTTCCCGGCACCTTCATCTCGGGCATCACCGACTCCGCGCGCTCGGCTCTCGAGCGAAGGCTGTCCTCACAGCACACGGACGTCAGCGAGAGTGAAGGTCTGAATCTCCTCACACTGAACGAGGACGGCACCTTCTCTGTCCGCCTCGAGGTCGACGCCCCAGATCGGTACGAAGCCGAGCTGGACGCCACAAGGCTCGTCTCAGCCGCGCTGAAGGAGGCAGGGATCGCGGAAGGTGACGCCCCGCTGGGTCCGCCGGCCGTCACCGGTATCGACAGCGACCTCTGACCCTTCTCATTGCAGGCGGTCCATGCCAGGCGTTAGAACACCAGCTTCCCTCAGGGAGCCGATACCGCGGGTCCAGTGCCTGACCCGACAGGCCTCAACCCCAGTCAGCCTGGCCCGCGCCAGCGGGCCACAGGCTTGAAGGCGAAGCCGGAAAGCCTGTGGCGGGGGAGCGCAGCGGACCCGCCACAGCCGGTCTGCAGCGAAGCGGAAGACCGGCTGTGGGACGAAGTCCCTGCAGCTCCGAGAGCGCAGCGAACGGAGCGTCAACCTGGCCGCGAAGCGACCAGGTTGAGTGGGTCGCGCAGCGACCCACCAGCGCTCCCGCGGAGCGGGAGCGCAACCCCCGCGCGCAGCGCGGGGGTTCGCTTGCACAGCGCGCAGCGCTGTGGGACCC
>NZ_JAHWGT010000200.1 GCF_020873895.1 Streptomyces sp. DH12
CGGCAGGCGAGGCGACGTACTCGCGGCTGTCACCCAGGCAGTTCCCGATGTTGATCTCTCGGACCCCGAGTGGGGTGAAATTTCCAACCCCACGAGGTCCAACGAACTCAACATCGGCTCAGAAGACCCGGTGGAATCCGTCATGCTCCACATCCGGGGCTCTGGCGACGATGTGCTGACGCCCGTCCTCCGTCTTGCCGAGGCTCTGCGGTGCAAGGCGCTCGACTGCGCCGAAGGGAACCTGATCACTCCGGGGCAGACGTCCGGCTGGCACGCTTTCCAGCAGTTCCGCGATCGAGTGATGGGCCCCGCTCAGTGATACCTCCCGGTCACGGCGCCAGCATCCACCCCCTGCACCCCGAAAACCGATTGAGTCTTCTGCCCGGTCGGATGGTCACGTCCAACGAGGGTGACGGAGATGTACCACCCCTCTGGCCCAGCGACGAGCCGGCCACGGCCGAGCTGTGGACGCGGATACACGCCGAACACGGGCGCTGCGGCCTCTTGCCGCTGCTGCTCGACTCGCTGGATCCGAACGACGGCGGATTCCGTCCGTGGGGATCCAGAGAGGTCTTTCCCGAGCAGATGACCTCCCCTGCACGCCACGACTCTGCCAGCCTCCTCGCACGATGGTGGGCGACCTATACAGCCGTTGACGAAGAGAAGACGACATGCTCGACACCGACAGGCGCTTCGCCGTCACGGCTCCGTTCGGGCATACCTGGCCCGGGCTCGCGGCCCATCGGGCGACGACAACGAGCCCCGATCAGCTGGCCGCCGAGTTCGCGCAGGAGTTCTGTGCCGACCATCCACAGG
>NZ_JAHWGT010000201.1 GCF_020873895.1 Streptomyces sp. DH12
GTCGTGGAGACCGTTCCTCGTTCCGTGTCCCCCGGAACGGGGAGCGTCTTCGGCACGTGGTCATTTCTCCGTAGGCCTGACGGAGGAAATCCCTCCTGAGAGCCAGGAAAAGCAGCCCGTGGAATTGGCCATCGCGGGCGATGTCCGTCCGTTCCCCGCGCGGCAGGATTCGTACGTGACGAATCGGACGAAGGAATCCCGGACATCGGGGATACCTGCCGAACGGCGGACCGCATTCCTCGAACTGATGCTGCTGTCCCGTGAATGCGACCGCAGATCGGGCATCGTACTGCGCCAGGGCGAGGCATGGTTCCACATCTCCTCGGCCGGGCACGAGGCGCTCGCCGCCCTGTGCGAGCTGCTCGCACCCGAGGACCTGATCTTCCCTCACTACCGGGACCGCACCCTGATGCTGGCCCGCGGGATGGACCCCGAGGCGCAGGCGCGGGACCTCATGGCCAAGGCCGCCTCGCATTCGGCGGGCCGCAACATGAGCGCCCATTTCAGTCACCGCGCGGGGAACGTGTTCTCGGTCGCCAGCCCCACCGGGAGCCAGTGCCTTCCGGCGGTCGGCGCCGCCTGGGCCGCGAAGCTGAGGGAAAGGCCGGGTGCGGTCGTCTGCTCGATCGGGGACGCCTCGGCCCGGCAGGGGGAATTCTTCGAGGCGCTCGCTTTCGCCGTGGAACGCGCTCTGCCCGTCCTTTTCCTGGTGTCCGACAACGGCTACGGCATTTCCACGCCCACCGCCGCGATGTCGCCCCACGCGCTCGGACTGCTGCCCGGGCCACGCACCCGCACCGTCGACGGAGCCGACCC
>NZ_JAHWGT010000202.1 GCF_020873895.1 Streptomyces sp. DH12
GTACAGCGGCTGGTGGTGCCCCGGGTCCTGGCCGCCATGGGCGTCGCGGTCCTGCTCAACGGCCTGGTCTCCGTCGTCGGCATCCTCGGCGGCTACTTCTTCAACGTCGTCATGCAGGGCGGCACCCCCGGCGCCTACCTCTCCAGCTTCTCCGCCCTCGCCCAGCTTCCCGACCTGTACGTCAGCGAACTGAAGGCCCTGGTCTTCGGGTTCATCGCCGGCATCGTCGCCGCCTACCGGGGCCTCAACCCGCGCGGCGGCCCCAAGGGCGTCGGCGACGCCGTCAACCAGTCCGTCGTCATCACGTTCCTCCTGCTCTTCTTCGTCAACATGGTGATGACGGCCGTCTACCTCCAGATCGTCCCGCCGAAGGGAGGCTGAGGTCCGATGGCCTCCCCGCTCGCCCTGCTCGACCGCTCCGGCGACCATCTGCTCTTCTACGTACGGGCCCTGCTGTGGATCCCGCGGACCCTGCGCCGCTACCTCAAGGAGGTGCAGCGCCTGCTGGCCGAGGTGGCCATCGGCTCCGGCGGCCTCGGCGTCGTCGGCGGCACCATCGGCGTGATGATCGCGATGACGCTCTTCACCGGGACCGTCGTCGGGCTCCAGGGCTACGCGGCCCTCGACCAGATCGGCACGGCCGCGTTCACCGGATTCGTCTCCGCCTACTTCAACACCCGGGAGATCGCCCCCCTGGTCGCCGGCCTCGCCCTCTCCGCGACCGTCGGCGCCGGCTTCACCGCCCAGCTCGGCGCCATGCGCATCAACGAGGAGGTCGACGCACTCGAGGGCATGGGCATCCGCTCCATGCCC
>NZ_JAHWGT010000203.1 GCF_020873895.1 Streptomyces sp. DH12
CAAGTCGACGGCGAAGGTGTGGAAGGCGTCCGCAAAGGCCTGTCCGCCGGGGAGCGTGTAGGCCGCGCCGATGCCGCCGGACCCGAAGTAGCCGGGGCCGTGGATCGTGCCGTGCACGGTGGACGGCTCGAAGCCGACGTTCTCCATGATGTCGATCTCGCCCGAGTCCGGCCAGTTGACCGGGGTGCCGAGCATCCAGAACGCGGGCCACATGCCCTGCCCGCGGGGGATCTTCATCCGCGCCTCGATGTGCCCGTACTGCGCGGTGAACGTGCCGGAGGTGTTGAGCCGGGCCGAGGTGTACTGGCAGGCGCCGTACCAGCACTGGTAGTTGGCCGGGTTCTCCTTGCGGGCGGTGATGACCAGATGGCCCTGGCCGTCGAGCGCCGCGTTGTTGTTCCCCGCGGTGTAGTACTGCCGTTCGTGGTTGTTGACGTTGTCGCCGGTCTCGATGTGCCACTTCGACGGGTCGACCGCGGCGCCGGCGGGCCCGTCGAAGGTGTCCGAGACGACGACGGCCGCAGCGGAGACGTCCGAGGCGGGTGCGGTGGAGCGGGCGGGTTCCGCCTGGGCGGTCGTGCCGGCCACGCCGGAGGCGAGGAGCGCGGCGGACAGGGCGGCGACCAGCCATCCGCGGCGCGTGCGCGGAGAGGACATGGCTCTCCCTTCCGTACGGCGGCCCGTGGGGACGGGCGCGCCGACCGTGGTGGGGGGTGAAGGTTCAACCACTTGATTCAAGATGTGAGATAAGAAGGCGTCAACCCCCTGGTACAGACCAGGAATTCACATCGGGCCGGACCCCCGCCCTCC
>NZ_JAHWGT010000204.1 GCF_020873895.1 Streptomyces sp. DH12
CGGACTTCATCGACGCCCGCTTCCAGAACATGCCGATGATGAAGACGACGAACATCGGCACGTTGAAGAAGGAGAACAGCGTCTGGAGGTAGGCCATGATGTTGGAGAACGAGCTGGCCAGGAACGCCGTGCCGATGGACGCGAGCACGCCGATCGCGGTGATCAGGCGGCCGAAGCGGACGTAGTAGGAGTCCTCGCGGCCCTTCACCACGTACTTCGCCCAGATGTCGGCGGTGAAGACGGTGTTGAAGGACGAGACGTTCGCCGCCATGCCCGCCATGAACGCGGCCAGCAGACCGGTCACGGCGATGCCCAGCACACCGTTGGGCAGCAGCTGCTGCATCAGGTACGGGATGGCGTCGTTGTACTGCAGGTCCGAGCCGCCGGTGCCGATCTTGGGGACCAGTACGGCGGCGACCAGGCCGGGGATCATCACCAGGAAGACGATGAAGATCTTCGGGAACGCGGCGATCAGCGGGGTGCGCTGGGCCGCCGAGAGGTTCTTCGCGGACAGCGCGCGCTGCACCTCGGCGAAGTTGGTCGTCCAGTAGCCGAAGGAGAGGACGAAGCCGAGGCCGAGGACGATGGTCAGCCAGTTGGCGCCGAGGGGGTTGTCGCTGCCGATGCCGGTGCCGCCCCAGGCCGTCACGAAGTCGTCGCCGCGGGACGCGGTGAGCTTGTCGGTCAGGCCTCCCCAGCCGCCGACGCTCCTCAGGCCGAGCACGGTGATCGGGATGAGCGCGGCGAGGATGACGAAGAACTGCAGGACCTCGTTGTAGATCGCCGAGGACAGGCCGCCCAGGGTGATGT
>NZ_JAHWGT010000205.1 GCF_020873895.1 Streptomyces sp. DH12
GGACCGCCCTGCTCCTCCTCTTCCTCGGCCAGGGCGTCCTCGTGGCTGCGGACGACCTCGCCGTCGCGGATCTCGCCGCGCCAGCTGTCCTCGGCCTCGCCCTTGATCGTGATGAAGCGGGCGAAGTTCTTCAGGTCGAGCCGGGCGCGGCGGCCCTGGGCGCGCCAGATGTTGCCGGTCTTCTCGAAGAAGCCCGAGGGGTAGTACTCGATGACCAGCAGGACCCGGGTCAGGTTGTCGGCGAGCTTGTGGAACGAGACGACGCCCTTGGTGGTGCCCTTGGCGCCCTCCGAGCTCCAGGCGATCCGGTCGTCGGGCACCTGCTCGGTGGTCGTCGCCTTCCAGCTGCGGTTGGACCACCAGATCTTCGCCTGCCAGTCCGACGTGGTGTCGTCGGCCTTGTTGGCGCTCTTCACGCCCTTGGCGAAGGTGCTGAAGTCCTGGTACTGCGTCCACTGGTCGTACGCGGTGCGCAGCGGCACGCCGACGTCGATGTGCTCGATGATGACGGTCGGCTTGTTGCCGGACGACTTCTTGCGCTTGCCCTTGCCGCCGCCGAGGTTCTTCAGGGCGCCCTTGACGCTGTCCTTGGCCCGGCCGGCGCCGAGTTCCACGGCGGTGCGCAGCGGGCCCTTGCCCTCGGCGAGTTTCCTGCCGCCGTCGACGGCGAGCTTGGCGAAGCCGGGGCTGTTGCCCTCGGCGATGTCGTTCAGCTTGCCGGTGGTCTCGCCCAGCTTGTGGCCGACGCCGGTCAGCAGCCGGGTGGCCTGGGCGGCGAGGTAGTCCTGCAGCTCCGCCTTGAGCCGGTC
>NZ_JAHWGT010000206.1 GCF_020873895.1 Streptomyces sp. DH12
CCCAGCCGAGCCGCGACATCGGCGCGCGGGCCGTCCGGATGCTGCTGGACCGTCTCGCCGACCCGGACCGGCCGACCCGCACCGAACGCCTCCCGTGCACCTTCGTGCACCGCACCTCCTGCGGCTGCCGGGAAGAAAGGAACCCCTCGTGATCGTCGTAGCCGGTGAGGCACTGATCGACCTGGTACCGCAGGGGGCGGGTGCGCTCGCCGCGCTGACGCCCGCGCTCGGCGGCGGTCCCTTCAACACGGCGGTGGCCCTCGGCCGCCTCGGCTCCCCCACCGCGTTCTGCTCCCGGGTGTCACGGGACGCGTTCGGGGAGGCGCTGCTGGAGCGGCTGCGGGAGACCGGTGTGGACGTGGCGCCGGTGCAGCGGGGTGACGAGCCGACGACGCTCGCCGTCGCCACGCTCGGCGCCGACGGCTCGGCGGCCTACTCGTTCTACGTGGAGGGCACGGCGGACCGGCTGTTCGGCAAGCCCGAGGCGCTGCCCGCCGGCACCCGCGCGGTGTCCTTCGGGACCTGCTCCCTCGTGCTGGAGCCGGGCGCGAGCGCGTACGAGGCGCTGCTGCGCGAGGCGTCGGCGCGGGGCGTGTTCACAGCGCTCGACCCCAACATCCGGGCCGGTCTGATCGCGGACGCCGACGCCTACCGGGCCCGGTTCAGGAGCTGGCTGCCCTCGGTGTCGCTGCTGAAGCTGTCCGCGGAGGACGCCGAGTGGCTCGGCGGGTCGCCGCGGGAGTGGCTGGCGGCGGGTCCCGCGGCGGGCGTGGTCACCCGGGGCGGGGACGGGCTGTCGGCGTACACCC
>NZ_JAHWGT010000207.1 GCF_020873895.1 Streptomyces sp. DH12
TCGCCGTTCCGCGCTCAAGCTGACACCCGCCACTGATCTCTTTGTCACCCCGCAGAGCGGGGTGACAAAGAGATCAGTGGCGCTGAGGCCCCGTCTCCGGACTTGAGCGGATCAGCGGGCCGGTCTCGTCAGCGCCAGCGCTTCGTGATGTCGATGTGCTGGGCCAGGCAAGTCAGCGAGGACTAGGGGTCCGGAGGCCAGGACGGCTCCGCTCATGCAGCCCGGCTCTCCCTCTGGGCGGGCCGACTCTGCCGGCGCTGTTGGCGTGCCCCTGCCACGCGAACATCTTCCGTGCTGTCTTTCGGAGTTGGTCGTCGATGGGGCGCAGTTCCGTACCCGGGGAGACGGGAGACCAGGCCGCAGGAGGACACCATGCGCCGTTTAGCGGTCGACCAGTGCCGTAGATCGGCTGCAGATGAGATGGGAAGGGCGGTCCGATCAGCAGGAGCGTCTGAAGGGCGCGTACGCCCACGGGGTGTGGCCCGGCGAGCGCTGTCAGGATTGGAACCGCCTTGGAAGCGTCACCGGTGAGAGGCCAGCAGGCTTCGGCGGCACGCATCCGTATCCATTCGTAGCCGCTGCCGGGCCCAGGCGGCCTGTCTCCCCGCAGACACCACCTGTTGTCACCGAGGCGGCGCTCCAGCAGGCGCAGCGCAGGGTCCGGGGTGGCGGTCCCGGATGCCCCAGTCGACGAACCGGCATGCGAGCGTTGGGGTGGGGCGGGCTGGAGGGCGGGAGGTATGACGCCCGCAGGGAGACTCCCGTCCGGACCTCGCCGGGATCCGATGACGGGGACTGGCTGCGGGAC
>NZ_JAHWGT010000208.1 GCF_020873895.1 Streptomyces sp. DH12
GCCCTCGCCCGCCGCTTCACCCGGCTCGTCGGCGAACCCCCGATGTCCTACCTCACCGGCTGGCGTCTCGCCCTCGCCGCCGACCGGCTGCGTGACACCGACGACACCCTCGCCGCCCTCGCCCGCCAAGTCGGCTACAGCAGCGCCTTCGCCCTCTCCACGGCGTTCAAACGGGCCTACGGCGTCAGTCCGCAGGAGTGGCGGAACCGGGCCGCCGCGTAGCCTGGACCCCATGTACAGGGAGCGCGCGTCACGGCTGCCGGGCGCGGCCGTGTGGACCAGCACCCCGTCCGGCGACGACGGGCCGGGCCGGGTGCTGCCCGACGGCTGCATGGACCTGCTGTGGCACGACGGCCGCCTGCTGGTCGCGGGCCCCGACACCCGCGCGCACGTCGACGGGGGAGCGGCGGCCGGCCCCTGGGCCGGGATCCGTTTCCACCCCGGCACCGTGCCCTCCCTCGCCGAGCGTGCCCGCACAGTACCGCGCGTCTCCGGGTCGTCCCTCGTGGCCGGCGCATCCAGCGCGCCGTGCGGGCCACGGCGGCCTTCCCGGTCGGGGAGATCCGCCGAGCGGCCGAGCTCCGGGCCGGCCGCCACGTGCGGGGAAGGTCGTCGTCGGCCTCCGGCCGCTCGAGGGTCCGCCGAGACCATCAGGAGTGCGGGGCGGCAGGCACCAGCTCGCGCAGCGGTACCCCCGTCAAGCTCCGCACCTCGCGGGACAGATGAGGCTGGTCGGCGTAACCGGCGCGGATCGCGGTCTCCGCGAAGGGGACGCCCGCCCGGGCCAGGGCCAGCGCGCGGCGCAGGC
>NZ_JAHWGT010000209.1 GCF_020873895.1 Streptomyces sp. DH12
CAATGCGCCCCGCCGGTGTGCCGGAGTGCGCCTGTGTGTCACTCCTGTCACAAACACCGCCGTCGCGTCACGGTCGTCACACGCGGGCGGCCCTTCCGTCACACCCGCGCACGAGCCCTCTCCGTACGCGGACCGGCTCGTTCTCCCGCACGACGCTTGTCGATCGCCAGCGCACGCCCGGCTCCCCCTGACGGCCACCCCGGCCGCCGCCGCGGCGCGCGCCCTGACCACCGCCAGTGCGGCGGCCAGCTCCACCGGGGTCGGGTTGCCCCGTACGACCTTGATCGTCACAGCGGCTCCTTAGAGGGGGATGTTGCCGTGCTTCTTCGGGGGCAGGCTCTCGCGCTTGGTCCGCAGCTGGCGCAGGCCGCGCACGATGTGGCGGCGGGTGTCGGACGGCATGATCACCGCGTCGACGTATCCCCGCTCGGCCGCGACGTAGGGGTTGAGGAGGGCGTCCTCGTACTCCTGCATCAGCCGGGCGCGGGCCGCCTCCGGGTCGTCCGACTCGGCGATGGTCCGGCGGTGCAGGATGTTGACGGCGCCCTGGGCGCCCATCACCGCGATCTGGGCCGTCGGCCAGGCGAGGTTCAGGTCGGCGCCCAGGTGCTTGGAGCCCATGACGTCGTACGCGCCGCCGAACGCCTTGCGGGTGATCACCGTGATGAGGGGGACGGTGGCCTCCGCGTAGGCGTAGATCAGCTTCGCGCCGCGGCGGATGATGCCGTCGTGCTCCTGGTCCACGCCGGGCAGGAAGCCGGGGACGTCGACGAAGGTCAGCACCGGGATGTTGAAGGCGTCGCAGGTC
>NZ_JAHWGT010000020.1 GCF_020873895.1 Streptomyces sp. DH12
TGGGGGAGGGGGGTGGGGAGGGTCCGGCTAGTCGAGGCGGATGTGGCGTAGGCCGATGCGGAGGCGGCGCAGTCGGTGGCGGAGCGGGCCGTACGTGTCGGGGAGCAGGCGCAGGTCCGCGGAGGCGGCGATCTCCTCCGCGACCTGCGGGACGGTCATGTGGTCGGTGTGGAGGTGCCGGGCGAACTCGGGGCGGGCGAGGCGTTCCAGGCAGTGGTCGAGCTTGGCCACGGCGAAGCTCTCCCTCTTCAGACCGCGTCCCAGGCCGCGCTCGGTCAGTCGCCGCAGGACCGTCTCGCGGCGGGCGAGGAGGGCGTGGTGGTGGACGTCGTGGCCGTCGTCGCGGAGCCGGCCGACGATCTCGGCGAAGTACGCCGGTTCGACCAGGGTCATCGGCGCGATGACGGGCCCGCCGACGTGGCGGCGCAGCACCAGGTCCAGTACCTCGTGCACGCCGTGCCGCCAGGCGGCCAGGTCCTGGAAGTCGGCGCGCAGCGGGCGGGGCGTCATGCGGTGCAGGCCGAACCCGACCTCCTCCGGGTCGCACACGACGCTGCCCGGCAGGCGGCGGTGCAGTTCGTGGGCGGTCTGGGTCTTGCCGCCGCCGAACGGCCCGTTGATCCACAGCAGCATCAGGGGAGGGTCCCTCCGCCCGCGCGGACCAGGCCGGTCTCGTAGGCGAGGACCACGACCTGGACGCGGTCGCGGAGCTCCAGCTTCGTGAGGATGCGGCCGACGTGGGTCTTCACGGTGGCCTCGGAGAGGACGAGGCGGGCGGCGATCTCGCCGTTCGACAGTCCCTGGGCGACGAGGAGCATGACCTCGCGCTCACGGTCGGTGAGCCGTCCCAGGCCCTTGTGCTCGGGCCGGCGGGAGGCGCCACCGCTGGGGAGCATCGGTGAGAACCGGTCCAGCAGCCGCCGGGTCGTCGAGGGGGCGACGACCGCGTCGCCGCTGTGGACGGCGCGGATCGCGGCGAGGAGGTCGGCGGGGGGCACGTCCTTCAGCATGAATCCGCTCGCGCCGGCCTTCAGTCCGGAGAAGGCGTACTCGTCCAGGTCGAAGGTGGTGAGGATGAGGACGCGGGGGGCGCCGGGTTCCGAGCAGATGCGGCGGGTGGCCTCCACGCCGTCGAGCTTCGGCATGCGGACGTCCATGAGGACGACGTCGACCGCCGTCGACCGCAGCACCTGGAGTGCCTCGACGCCGTCACCCGCCTCGGCCACGACCTCCATGTCCGGCTGCGCGGCCAGCACCATGCGGAAACCGGTGCGCAGCAGCACCTGGTCGTCCACGAGCATCAGACGGATCGTCATTCTGGGGTCCTCTTCCTGGGACGGCGGGCGGTGTGGGGCCTGGGGCCACTGGGGCCACTCGGGCGATCGGGGCTGCTGGGTCTACTGGGTCTACTGGGTCTACTGGGTCTACCGAGCCTGGTGGGGCCACGCGGGCCACTGCGGCCGCCGGGCTATTGGGCGGACTTCAGGGGCAGCAGGACGCTGATCCGGAAGCCGCCGCCCGGTCGCGGTCCGGCGTCGAGGGTGCCGCCCACCATGCCGACCCGCTCGCGCATGCCGATGAGGCCGTGGCCCCGGCCGTCGGCGCCGCCGTCCACGTACATCTCCTGCGCCGCGCCCCGCCCGTCGTCCTCGACGAGCAGGCCGAGGCCGTCGTCGAAGTACGTCAGCCGCACGCTGGCCCCCACGTCCGGCCCACCGTGCTTGCGGGTGTTGGTCAGCGCCTCCTGGACGATGCGGTACGCGGTGAGCTCGACGCCGCTGGGTAGCCGGCGCGGGGTGCCCTCGACCTTGAAGTCGACCGGCAGGCCGGCGGTGCGGACCTGTTCGACGAGGTCCTCGATCTGCTGGACGTCGGGTTGGGGCACGTACTCCCCCGCTTCCTCCGGTTCCCCCGTACGCAGGATGCCGAGCAGCCGGCGCATCTCGGCGAGGGCCTGCCGGCCGGTGGACGAGATGGTCTCCAGCGCCTGCCGCGCCAGGTCGGGCGAGGTGTCGAGGACGTAGGCGGCGCCGTCGGCCTGGACGACCATGACCGAGACGTTGTGGGCGACGACGTCGTGGAGCTCCCGGGCGATGCGGGCGCGCTCGGCGGCGACGGCGACCTTGGACTGGGCCTCCCGCTCCCGTTCGAGCCGGGCCGCGCGTTCCTCCAGCTGGGCCAGGTAGGCGCGGCGGGTGCGCATGGAGTCGCCGAGCACCCAGGCGAGGACGAAGGGCACGGACATCACGACGGTGAAGAACACCTGCCCGGCGACGGAGACGTTCTCCACGGGCCAGCGCAGCTGGGAGACCGACGCGGCGCAGGCCCCGCCGACGAGTGCCAGGCGGGACGCCCAGCGCGGTCCGTCGTGGGCGGCGACGCTGTAGATGATCACGAGCATCGCGAAGTCGGCGGGGTTCGGAGGGAAGTCCACCAGGAGCTGGACGACTCCGAGGAGGACGGCCAGCAGCAGCATCTTCTCGGGCGCGCGGCGGCGCAGCGCGACGACCAGCGCGAAGGCGGCGACGATGAGCGCGCCGATCACGTCGTCGGGGCCTTCCGGGACCTGGGCCACCCACAGGACGGAGAACCCGAAGAGCATCACCGCCCAGAAGCTGTCGACGCCCGTGGGGTGCCTGCGGAGGAAGTCGTAGAGGCGCTGCACGTAGCAAGCGTAGGGAAACGGGATAGGTGCATGGGTCAACCGGGAGTGCGATCCGGTGCGGAGGCTCCTACTCCCCAAGGTGGACACTGGGCCCGTGACGGACGAGACCCCTGAGCGTGACGGTGTGACCTGGGACGACGACCGCCCCTCGCGGGAGTGGCGGGGATGGCGGGCGGCGACGGAGGCCGCGCTGTACGGGCCGGACGGCTTCTACCTCCGCCCCGAGGGGCCCGCCGGTCACTTCCGCACCTCCGTGCACGCCTCTCCGCTGTACGCCGCCGCCGTCGCCCGCCTCCTCGAAGAGGTCGCGGCGGAGCTGGGGGGCGACGGGGTCGCGTTCGTGGACATGGGTGCGGGGCGTGGCGAGCTGGTGGCCGGGGTGCTGGCCGCGCTGCCGCCCGGGTTCCCGGTACGGGCGTACGCGGTCGAGAAGGCGGCCCGCCCCCGGGGGCTGGATCCGCGCGTGGAGTGGGTGGCGCGTCCGCCGGCGGGAGTGCGGGGGCTGCTGTTCGCGAACGAGTGGCTGGACAACGTCCCGCTCGACGTCGCCCAGGCCGACGACGACGGCACGCCGCGGTACGTGGAGGTGCGGCGGGACGGTGCCGAACGGCTCGGCGCGCCGGTGACCGGCGCGGACGCGGCATGGCTTGACCGCTGGTGGCCGCTGCGGGAACCGGGTGGACGCGCCGAGATCGGCCGCCCGCGCGACGAGGCGTGGGCGGCCGCGGTGGGCTGCCTCGCGGCCGGACTCGCGGTCGCCGTGGACTACGCCCACACGGCGGCGGCCCGTCCGCCGTTCGGCACCCTGGCCGGGTTCCGCGAGGGGCGCGAGGTGCCGCCGGTACCGAACGGCACGTGCGACATCACGGCGCACGTCGCCCTGGACGCCTGCGCGGCAGCGGCAGCGGCAGCGGCAGCGGCAGCGGCAGCGGCAGCGGCAGCAACACCAGGCCACACCGACGCCCCCCACGCCTCCGCCCCGCCCGCCTCCGCCCTGCCCGCCGGGCCCGTCGCGCTGCTCCCCCAGCGGGAGGCGCTGCGCCGCCTCGGCGTGTCCGGGGAGCGGCCCCCGCTCGCGCTCGCCTCCCGCGACCCGGCCGCGTACGTCCGGGCCCTCGCCGCGGCGGGCGAGGCCGCGGAGCTGACGGCCCGCGGCGGGCTCGGCGACTTCACCTGGCTCCTCCAGCGGGCGCCCGCCGGGGGATACTGTCCGGCATGACGGAGACCACCCAGCACAGGGAGACCACGGTCGGCATCGGCGGTGCCGCCGAGAGCACCGACATGGTGCTGAACATCGGCCCGCAGCACCCCTCCACGCACGGTGTGCTCCGCCTCCGCCTGGTCCTCGACGGGGAGCTGATCCAGCACGCCGAGCCGGTGATCGGCTACATGCACCGCGGCGCCGAGAAGCTCTTCGAGGCGCGCGACTACCGGCAGATCATCATGCTGGCGAACCGGCACGACTGGCTGTCGGCGTTCGCCAACGAGCTGGGCGTCGTGATGGCCGTCGAGCGGATGCTCGGCATGGAGGTCCCCGAGCGCGCGGTGTGGACGCGCACGCTCCTCGCCGAGCTGAACCGGGTCCTCAACCACCTGATGTTCCTCGGCTCGTACCCGCTGGAGCTGGGCGGCATCACGCCGATCTTCCACGCGTTCCGCGAGCGGGAGGACCTTCAGCACGTCATGGAGGAGGTCTCCGGCGGCCGCATCCACTACATGTTCAACCGGGTCGGCGGGTTGAAGGAGGACCTGCCCGCGGGGTGGCTCGGCCGGGCCCGCGCGGCGGTGGCCGCCATCCGCTCCCGCATGGACGTGTACGACCGGCTGGTCCTCGGCAACGAGATCTTCCGGGGCCGTACCCGCGGTGTGGGCGTGCTGTCCGCGCCGACCGTGCACGCGTACGGGGTGAGCGGGCCGATCGCCCGCGCCTCCGGCGTCGACTTCGACCTGCGGCGCGACGAGCCGTACCTGGCGTACGGTGAGCTGCGGGAGACGCTGAAGGTGGTCACCCGGCAGGAGGGGGACTGCCTGGCCCGGTTCGAGTGCCTGCTGGAGCAGACGCACAACGCGCTGGAGCTGGCGGACGCCTGTCTGGACCGGCTCGCGGAGCTGCCGCCCGGCCCCATCAACCAGCGTCTGCCGAAGGTCCTGAAGGCGCCCGAGGGCCACACGTACGCCTGGACCGAGAACCCCCTCGGCATCAACGGCTACTACCTGGTGTCCAAGGGCGAGAAGACCCCGTACCGGCTGAAGCTGCGCTCCGCCTCGTACAACAACGTCCAGGTGCTGGCGGAGCTGCTGCCGGGGACGCTCGTCGCCGACATGGTGGCGATCCTCGGCTCGTTCTTCTTCGTCGTCGGCGACATCGACAAGTAGGCGACAAGCAGGCGACAAGCAGGCGCGGACAGCGGTAGGCGGCGGCCGGGGAGGGGTCTTTCCGGCCGCCGCCGTGTCGTGCGGGCCGCCGGGGGCGGTCGCCGTAGCCGCCCGACGGCCCTTCACCCGAGCGGAGTGCTCTACGAGTTGACGGCGTCCCGCAGCCGCACCACGTCCAGCTGCTCGGTCTCGTCGTGGGCGGTCAGGTCGATGACCTGGCCCACGGCCTGCTCCGTGTCGCGCCGTCCGTCCGGGCGCCGGTCGGCAAGGGCCTCCTCGCCGACGACGTCCGCCAGGTCCTCCTGCTGGACGGCGGCCTCCAGCGCGGCCGCGGGCCCGCCGCCACGACCCGGCCCCGTACCATCCTGCCCGCCGGCGCCCTGCCCGGCACCGCCCTGCCCGGCTCCGGTCTCCCCTGTTCGGGCGCCCGCCGTACGGGCGTCTCCGGCGTCGCCCTGCCCGCCGGCGCCCTTCTGGGTGCCGAAGAAGTCGAAGCCGCCCTCCAGTCGCGGGGCGGGGCGGCGCTGGGCGGCGTACGGGACGATGGCGGCCGCGGCGGACACGGGGCGCGGCGCCGGGGCGGTCCCGCCCGGGGCGGGGCGCAGCGCGGCCTCGGCGATCCGGCGGGCCTCCTGCGCGGCGGCGTTGCGCGTCAGACGGCGCAGGGCCTGGGCGGCGCGCAGGTAGTCGGCCCCGGTCGGCCCGGAGGACGGCGCGGAGGCCGGGACCGGGGACGCCGGAGCGGTCGACGTGCCGGACGCGGGGGCCTGCTCCCGCGGGCCGGGCGCACCGGTGGCCGGGGTGGCCGCCGAGGCACCCGCGGAGGCGCCCGCCGAGCTGCCCAGGGCGAGCCGGCGGCGGCCCTCCAGGGCGCTGGCCCGTTCCGTCTCGGCGGTGGCGTACCGGCGCAGCAGCTCCGCGTGCTCATTGCGCAGCCCGGCGAGTTCGACCCGCTTGGCGCGCAGCTTCGTGTCGAGCTTCGCGCGCAGGACGCGCGACTCCTCCAGGTCGGCTTCCAGCTCGGCTATGCGCTCCTCGGTCTTCCACTGGTCGCTCGCGCGTGCGCGGGTCAGCTCGGCGACGCGGCGGCCCGCCGTGCGGTCCCAGGTCCGCATGAGGACCGCGCCCGTGACGGCCGCGGCGGCGGTGGCCGCGACCAGCAGGCGCAGCGCCAGCGGATCGGCCAGGAGCCAGGCGCCCGACGCGCAGAGGACGGACGCTCCGGCCACCGCGGAGGGCGGCAGAAGCCGGTGCAGGGGCGGGGAATGGCGGTGGCGTCCACGTGGCATGGCCTGAAATTTACCGTGCGTAGGTGTGGTTCGGGGTGTCGGCCCGGCAATGTTTCGCGGGCGCGCTGCGGGCCGGGCCGAGTCCCCGACTTCTCCGTACTCGGGGGGCGTTCGCGGTTACCGGCGGATCAGTCCCTTCTCCCGCAGGTAGTCCTTGGCGACGTCCACCGGTTTCGCGCGCTCGGTGTCCACCCTGCGGTTCAACTCGATGAGATCGTCGGTGGTCAGCGCTTTGGTGATCTCGCCGAGCGCGGTGGCGATCTCCGGGGATCCGGCGTCGCGCGCATTGACGACGGGAAGGACGTTGTCGGCGTTCTGGAGCTTCTTGTCGTCCTCCAGGATCACCAGGCCGAAGGCGTCGAGCGTGGCGTCGGTCGTCGTGGTGAGGACCATCTGGTCGACGCCGTCCTTCACCGCCTGCTTGGCCTGCGGGGTGCCCACGCCCTTGGGGTCGACCCCCGTCACGTCGATCCCGTACCGGGACTTGAGGCCGGGTGCGCAGAACGGCCGTACGGTGCACTCGTCACCCGCCGCGATCTTCACCTTGACCTTCGACCGGCCGAGGTCCGAAAGGGTCCGCAGCTTGTTCTGCGCGGCGAATTCGCGGCTCACGGCGAATGCGTTCTGGTCGACGGCGCGACCGGCCGGAAGGACCTTCAGTCCGCGGGGTGCGGCGAGCTTCTCCAGTGCGGCGACGGTGGCCGCGACATCGCTGGAGGCGACCGGCTTCTCCTGCGGCGCCTGCGGGCCGTTCACCTTCGCGTTGAGGAATTCCGCAAGCGTAGCCGCGTATTCCGGTACGACGTCGATCTCGCCCTTCTCCAGGGACGGCTGGTACAACTCGCGGTTCTCCACCGTCCTGATCGACGTGCGGTATCCGGCGTCGGCGAGGACCTGCGCGTACAGCTCCGCGAGGATCCGCGACTCGGTGAACCCGGCCGAGCCGACGACGACCGCGCCGCCGCCCGCACCGCCCGAGGGCTCACCGGACCCGGCCGCGCCGCCGCGCTCCTCCAGGCTGTTGCCGCCGCACGCGGCCAGTCCCGCGGTCAGGCCGAGCACGCCCAGGGCCGCCCCGGCCACGCGGCTGGTTCTGCTCTTCACGATTCAGGTCTCCGTCCGTTTCCGTCCTCGGCCCGCGAGCACCCTGCCCGCCGCCGCCAGCACGCCCTCGACGAGCAGGGCGAGGGCGCCGACGAGCAGCGCCCCTGCGAACACCTGCGCGGTGTCGTACGTGTGGAAACCCGCGGTGATGATCCGTCCGAGGCCGCCCTCGCCCGCCATGGCGGCGAGCGTCGCCGTGGCGATCACCTGGACGGCGGCCAGCCGCAGCCCCGTCATCACCAGGGGCAGGGCCAGGGGCAGCTCGACCGTGCGGAAGAGCTGACCGCCCGACATGCCCATGCCGCGGGCGGCCTCGACGACCGACCGGTCCACCTCCCGCATCCCGAGGTAGGCGTTGGTGAGGAGCGGCGGCACGGCGAAGAGCACCAGCGCGATGACCGTCGGTATGCCGCCCTGCCGGCCGAGGGGGGTCATCGTCAGCAGCACCAGCACCGCCAGCGTGGGGACCGCCCGGCCGATGTTGGAGACGTTCACCGCGAGCGCGCCGCCCCTGCCGACGTGCCCGAGCCACAGGGCGGTCGGCAGGGCGATCAGGCAGGCCAGGGCGAGGCTGGTCCCGCTGAACCACAGGTGCTCCGCCAGCCGGTGCCAGATGCCCGCCTCACCGTGCCAGTTCGCCCCGGTCGTCAGCCACGTCCAGGCGTCGCCCACCACACCCATCGCTCAGCCCGCCTTCCCCAGACGGCCCCGCGGCGCCGGGTTCCGCGACGCCGGGCCCCGCGCGCCTGCCGCCCGGGTCCACGGCGTCAGCAGCCGCTGGAGCCCCAGCAGCAGCGCGTCGGCGGTGACCGCGAGGAGGACGCACAGCACCGAGGCGGTCAGCACCTGCGCCTTGAAGAAGCTCTGCAGCCCGCTGGTGATCAGCGTGCCCAGACCGCCGAAGTCCACGAGCGCCCCCACGGTCGTCAGGGCGACCGTCGAGACCGTCGCCATCCGCACCCCCGCCAGCACGGCGGGCAGCGCCAGCGGCAGCTCGACCTCCCACAGCAGCCGCGCCGGCCCGTACCCCATGCCCCGGGCGGCCTCGCGCGTCTCCGCGGGCACCGCCTCCAACCCGGCCAGGATGTTCCGCACGAGGATCGTCAGCGAGTACAGCACCAGGCCGGTCACCACCAGCGCGGCCGACAGCCCGAACAGCGGGAGTAGCAGGGAGAACATCGCCAGGGACGGGACCGCGTACAGCACCGTCGTCAGCCCGAGCACGGGTCCCGCGAAGGCCGGGCGGGCGCGCACCAGGAGGGCCAGCGGGAAGGCGACAGCGAGCCCGAGGAGCACCGAGACGACCGTGATCCACACGTGCTGGGCGGTCGCGTCGGTGAGTTCCTGGGCACGGGAGCCCACGTACTCGGGGCAGATCCACGCGTTCGCCGCGAGACATCCGCTCATCGCTCCCCCACCTCCCCGCCTCGATGTGGTGTCCGACCGCCAACGACCCTAACCCGCACCACCGACAATCACCGGGGAAGCCGCCGGCAGGGCACCATGGGTCCCCGTGTCACCACACGTCACACAGCCGAGGGCCAGTACGCCATGAGGGGGAGCAGTGATCCGGTTCGAGCACGTCACCAAGCGGTACCCGGACGGCACCACGGCCGTCGACGACCTGTCGTTCGAGGTGGCGGAGGGCGAGCTGGTCACCCTCGTCGGCCCGTCGGGCTGCGGCAAGACGACCACCATGAAGATGGTGAACCGCCTGGTGGAGCCCACCTCCGGGCAGGTACTCGTCGACGGCCGGGACGTCGCCACGACCGATCCGGTGGCCCTGCGGCGCGGCATCGGTTACGTCATCCAGCAGGTCGGCCTCTTCCCGCACCGCACGGTCCTGGAGAACACCGCGACCGTGCCGCGCCTCCTCGGCAGAGGCCGCGCCGCGGCCCGTGCCCGCGCCGCGGAACTCCTCGACCTGGTCGGCCTCGACCCGCGCGCCTTCGGCGACCGGTACCCGGACCAGCTGTCGGGCGGTCAGCGCCAGCGCGTGGGCGTGGCGCGGGCGCTGGCGGCCGACCCGCCCGTGCTGCTGATGGACGAGCCGTTCGGAGCGGTCGACCCGGTCGTGCGCGAGCGCCTCCAGACGGAGTTCCTGAAGCTCCAGTCGCAGGTGCGCAAGACGGTCCTCTTCGTCACCCACGACCTGGAGGAGGCCGTGCGGCTCGGCGACCGCATGGCCGTCTACGGGCACGGGCGGATCGAGCAGTTCGACGCGCCGGCCACCGTCCTCGGCGCCCCGGCCACCCCGTACGTGGCGGACTTCGTCGGCGCCGACCGCGCCCTGCGCCGGCTCGCGGTCACACCGGTGGAGCAGGGCCACCTGGACCATCCGCCGGTCGTACGCCTGGACGGGCCCGCCCCGCGCGCGGAGGAGGGCCGCGCCGTGGTCCTGGACGCCGACGGCCGTCCGTACGGCTGGCTCCCGGAGGGCGGCGAGGGGGCGGTCCGGGAGCGGACGCGCCCCATGGACGCGCGCGTGCCGCTCGGCGGCTCCCTGAAGGAGGCGTTCTCGGCGATGCTCCGGTACGACGCGGGTTGGGTCGCCGTCGTGGACCCGGCCGACGGGGGGCGCTACGTCGGGGTCCTCACCCCGGCCCGGCTCCACGAGGCCCTGCGCCGCTCGGTGGACGGCACGGGAGCCTGAGAGGTGCCCCGCACCGCCCACGCCGGCCCCGCGCCCCTGCCGGCACCACCACCGCCGTCGCGCCCGTGCCCCACCACCGCCGGCCCCGCCACCGCCGTCGCACCCGTGCCCGCACCACCGCCGGCCCCGCGCCCGTGCCGGCCCCGCCACCGCCGTCGCGCCCGTGCCCGCACCACCGCCGCCCCGGCCGCGCCCGGACCCCGCTAGGCCGCGCTGAGACGCCCGCTCATCCACACCAGGGCGGGCGGTATCTCGCGGTTCCACGTACCGAAGTTGTGGCCCCCGCTGTCCAGCGTGATCGACGACACGCGCGCGGGGGCCTTCACCTTCGCGATGAAGTCCCGTGTCCCCCGCAGGTTGCCCTCCCCCTGCCGCGAGGTCGTCACCAGGAACGACGAGGCCCCCTGCCGTACGTTGTCCAGGCTCCACAGCAGGTCGGCCCGGTTGCGCAGGGTGGCGTCGCCCCGGAAGAGGTCGCCGGTGGTGACGTCCTCGGCCGCCTTGTAGTACGCCGACAGGCCGGCGCCCGCCGAGAAGCGGTCCGGGTGGTGCAGGGCGATCTTCAGGGCGCAGTAGCCACCGGTCGAGTTGCCGATGAAGCCCCAGTTCCGCGGCTTGGTGCCGACCCGGTACGTCCGCGAGACCGCCTCCGGCAGGTCCTCGGCGAAGAACGTCTCGGTGCGCGGCCCGCCCGGCACGTCCACGCACTCGGTGTCCCGCGGCGGCGCGACCGTCGGCCGCAGCATCACCAGGACCATCGGCTGCATCTTCCCCGCCTTGGCCTGGTCGTGGGCGGTGCGCGGGTAGCGCAGCCCCTTGAGGAGGTTCTCCGCGGTGCCCGGGTAGCCCGTCAGCACGACGGCGGCCGGGAAGGTGCGCCGGGCGTGGGCGGGCTGGAAGTACTCCGGCGGCAGGTACACGTAGGCCGGGCTCTCGATGCCGGAGCGACGCCCCTCCACCACGACCTTCTGTATCTGACCGCCCGTCGCCGGGTGGTGGCCGCCCGGCACGTCCATGCCGCGCTTCTCGACGACCCGGACGTGCCGGCTGCCCGCCGAATGGTCGACGACCACGCCCATCTCCTGCTCCTGCCCGAGCAGGTCGGCCCAGGAGCCGTAGAAGAGGAAGTAGTTGTTCGCGGCCAGCCCCACCGCCGCGAACAGCGACAGCTGGGTCACCAGGAGCAGGCCCACCCTGCCGAGCACCGCCTTCGGGCCCCGCCGCGCGAGCCGTGGCCAGAGCCAGACCGTGAGCGCGAACAGCGCCACGGCCACCAGGACGGCAAGCGCCAGGACTTTGTTACTGGTGAGACCCATGCGTCGTCCAAGCCTTCTTCTTCAGTCGAGATTTTCCGGGCCGCGAGTGAACCCCCCACCCGGGCACGCCGTCCTAGAAAGCGCACATAGTCCGGTTGTCCGGCGCCGAGAAGCTCGGGCCGAAGGGACACGTCGATCTCTCGCGGAGCCACGGGAAGCCATGTCTGTTTCGGTAGATGGGGATAAGTCGGGATCGGTTCCGGCGCGGCTGCGCCGGGTCCTGCGCGGACCGCGTGCCGAGAAGGTGCCCTCGCTCGTGGGCGCCGCGTGCACGTTCATCGGCCTGATCGACATCGCCGCCGGGGTCTTCCCCCGCTTCCGGGCGAGCAGGTTCCACGACCTCGTGGAGGTGCTGCCCGGCACGCTGGGGCCGCTGTCCGCCGCGCTGTCGCTGAGCGTCGGCGTCCTGCTGCTGCTCCTCGCCCACGGCCTCAAGCGCCACAAGCGGCGGGCCTGGCGGGCCGCGGTCGTCCTGCTCCCGGCGGGCGCCGTGGCGCAGTTCCTGTACCGCCACTCCGTCATCGGCGTCCTGCTCTCCCTCGCGCTGCTGGCGCTGCTGCTGCGCCACCGCCGGGAGTTCGCCGCGCTGCCCGACCCGCGCAGCCGCTGGCGCGCCCTCGCCAACTTCGTCCTGATGGGCGCCGGCTCCATCGGCCTGGGCCTGGTCATCGTCAGCGCCCACCCGGGCAAGGTGGTGGGCGACCCCGGCCTCAGTGACCGCCTCGAACACGTCCTGCTCGGCCTGTTCGGCGTCGAGGGGCCCGTCTCCTACGGCGGCAGCGTGTCGTGGACCGTCGGCTACTCGCTCGGCGCCCTCGGCCTGCTCACCGCGATCACCACCATCTACCTGGCCTTCCGCCCCGAGCACCCGGTCGCGCGGCTCACCGAGGACGACGAGGCGCGGCTGCGCGAGCTGCTCGCCCGGCACGGCGGGCGCGACTCGCTCGGCCACTTCGCCCTGCGCCGCGACAAGGCCGTGGTCTTCTCGCCCAGCGGCAAGGCCGCCGTCACCTACCGCGTCGTCTCCGGCGTGATGCTCGCCAGCGGCGACCCGATCGGCGACGTCGAGGCGTGGCCCGGCGCGATCGAGCGGTTCATGGACGAGGCCAAGGCCCACTCCTGGACCCCCGCCGTCATGGGTTGCTCCGAGACCGGTGGCCAGGTGTGGACCCGCGAGACAGGCCTGGACGCCCTGGAGCTGGGCGACGAGGCGGTGGTGGACGTCCCGGATTTCTCCCTGTCGGGCCGCGCCATGCGCAACGTCCGCCAGATGGTCAAGCGGATCGAGCGCAACGGCTACGAGACCCGGGTCCGGCGTGCCCGTGACCTCTCCGACGCCGAACTGGAGCGCGTCCGCCAGGCCGCGGCGGCCTGGCGCGGCACGGACACCGAGCGGGGCTTCTCCATGGCCCTCGGCCGCATCGGCGACCCGGACGACGGCGACGCCGTCATCGCCACCGCCCACAAGACCGACGAGACCGGCGACACCTCGCCCTACGGCGACCTGAAGGCGATCATCCACTTCGTGCCGTGGGGGCGCGACGGGATGTCCCTGGAGCTCATGCGGCGCGACCGCGCCGCCGACCCCGGCATGAACGAGCTGCTGATCGTCGCCGCCCTCCAGGCCGCCCCGCAGCTCGGCGTCGCACGGGTCTCGCTGAACTTCGCGATGTTCCGCTCCGCCCTCGCCCGGGGCGAGAAACTGGGCGCGGGCCCGGTGCTGCGCCTCTGGCGCGGGCTGCTGGTCTTCCTGTCCCGCTGGTTCCAGATCGAGTCGCTGTACAAGTTCAACGCGAAGTTCCAGCCCCGCTGGGAGCCGCGCTTCGTCGTGTACCGCACCAGCCGCGACCTGCCCCGCATCGGCTTCGCCGCGATGCAGGCCGAGGGCTTCGTGAACCTGAGCCTCCCCCGCCCCTTCCGCCGCGCCGCGACCCGCACGGCCCGCCCCTGCGCCCACATCACCCCCGGTACCGGCGAACGGAACATGCGCGCGGCCTGACCCCCGGGACGGCGTCCCGCCCGTTCGGGGACCGGTCGCCCACCGGCGCGACCGGCCGCCCACCGGCCCGCAGGGGGCGTGTCGGTCCGCCCCCGCAGGGGTCGGCGGGGACGGGTGGGCGCCTGCGTCGGGACCCGAGCCCGCCGGCCCGGAGGTGGTGAGCCGGAGCGACCCCGCCCCGGCTCACCACCTCCGGGCCCCCGGCGCCCACCCGCGAGCCCGACGGCCCCACCGACACCCGCCACCACCCCCGGCGGCACAGGCCACGCCCCCGGTGGGACGCCCACCACCCCCGGCGGCACACGCCACGCCCCCGTTGGGACACCCACCACCTCCGGCACCGCACACCCACCGCCCCGGGTGGCCTGCCCACCGGCACCGGCGCCAGGACCCGATCGGCGGGGCACCCCCTAGGCTGGGTGCATGAGTACGTTGCGCGGACGGGGCGAGGTCCAGGGCCTGCCGGAGTGGGACCGCTGTGCGGTCATGGGCGTCGTGAACGTGACGCCCGACTCCTTCTCCGACGGCGGGCGCTGGTTCGACACCACCGCCGCCGTCAAGCACGGCCTGGACCTCGTCGCCCAGGGCGCCGACCTGGTGGACGTGGGCGGCGAGTCGACCCGCCCCGGCGCCACCCGGGTGGACGAGGACGAGGAGCTGCGGCGGGTCGTCCCGGTCGTGCGGGGCCTGGCCTCCGAGGGGGTCACCGTCTCCGTCGACACCATGCGCGCCTCCGTCGCCCACGCGGCCGTCGAGGCCGGCGCCGCCCTGGTCAACGACGTCAGCGGCGGCCAGGCCGACCCGGCCATGATCCCGGCCGTCGCCGCCGCGCAGGTGCCGTTCGTGGTGATGCACTGGCGCGGGTTCAGCGACACGATGAACAGCCTCGCCGTGTACGACGACGTCGTCGCCGAGGTCGTCGCCGAGGTCCACGCGCGCGTGGAGGCCGTCGTGGCGGGCGGCATCGCCCCCGAACGGCTCATCGTCGACCCGGGGCTCGGATTCGCCAAGCGGGCGGAGCACGACCTGGCCCTCGTCGCGCACCTGCGCGACCTGCGCGCCCTCGGCCGGCCGCTCCTCGTCGCCGCCTCCCGCAAGCGGTTTCTCGGCCGGGTGCTCGCCGGCGACGGCCACGCCCCGCCGCCCGCCCGGGAGCGGGACGCCGCGACCGCCGCGGTCTCCGCGATCGCGGCGCACGAGGGCGCCTGGGCCGTCCGCGTCCACGAGGTGCGGGCGACGGCGGACGCGGTCCGGGTGGCCCGCGCCGTCGAGGGCGCCGCCTCGTGAGCGGCGGCGCGCGCACCGACACCGAGGCCGTCGAGCGGGCCAACACCGCCTTCTACGAGGCGATGGAACGCGGCGACTTCGAGGAGATCGCCGACCTGTGGCTGGACGAGCGGCACGGGGACGTCTCCTGCGTGCACCCCGGCTGGCCGGTGCTGACCGGGCGGGGCGAGGTGCTCCGCTCGTACGCGCTGATCATGGCGAACACCGAGTACATCCAGTTCTTCCTGACCGACGTGAAGGTCTCCGTCGTCGCCGACACCGCGCTGGTGACCTGCACGGAGAACATCCTCAGCGGCGGGCCCGCCGAGGACGGCGCGGAGCTGGGCCCGCTCGTGGGGCAGCTCGTCGTCGCCACGAACGTCTTCCGCCGCACCCCGGACGGCTGGAAGGTCTGGTCGCACCACGGCTCGCCCGTACTCGCCGAGTCCGACGACGAGGAGGACGCCGAGGGCGCGGTGTGAGCCCTCCGAGCGGGGTAGGCGAGCGAGTGGGAACGCCGCCGGCGGGGCCGTGCGCGGACCGTGTCGGTGCCCGCGGGTAGATTCGTCGGGTGGCAACCGGACCGCCGCACCCGGGCCGGCTGCCCGCCAGACCTACGACAGCAGGAGTGATTCGCGTGGATCGTGTCGCGTTGCGCGGCCTCAAGGCCCGCGGGCACCACGGCGTCTTCCCCCGGGAGCGGGAGGAGGGCCAGACGTTCATCGTGGATCTCGTCCTGGGCCTCGACACCCGCCCCGCCGCCGCGGACGACGACCTGGCCAAGACCGTCCACTACGGCATCGTCGCGGAAGAGGTCGTCGACGTGGTGCAGGGCGAGCCGGTCGACCTCATCGAGACGCTGGCCGAGCGCATCGCCCAGCAGTGCCTGAAGCACCAGGGGGTCGAGGAGGTCGAGGTGTGCGTGCACAAGCCGGACGCCCCGATCACCGTGCCCTTCGACGACGTGACCATCACCATCACCCGGAGCCGCGTATGAACCGCACGCCCAGCGACCCGACGGTACAGCCGGTGCCCGCCTCCGTGACGGAGCAGGTCGACGCGGCGGACACCACGTTGACCAACCCGCGGTACGCCGTGCTGTCCCTCGGGGGCAACCTCGGCAACCGCCTGGAGAACATCCAGGGCGCCGTCGACGCCCTGGAGGACACCCCCGGCGTCCGGGTGAAGGCCGTGTCCCCGGTCTACGAGACGGAGCCCTGGGGCGTCGAGGCGGACTCCCAGCCCCGCTACCTCAACGCGGTCGTCGTCGTGAAGACCACCCTGCCGCCGGTGTCGCTCCTGGAGCGGGCGCACGCCGTGGAGGAGGCCTTCGACCGGGTCCGCACCCAGCGGTGGGGCGCCCGGACCATCGACGTGGACATCGTCGCGTACGCGGACGAGGTCTCGGACGATCCCGTGCTCACCCTGCCGCACCCGCGCGCCCGCGAGCGGGCCTTCGTGCTCCGCCCGTGGCTGGACGTCGACCCGGACGCCCAGCTG
This sequence comes from Streptomyces sp. DH12, assembly GCF_020873895.1. Classification (GTDB taxonomy): domain Bacteria; phylum Actinomycetota; class Actinomycetes; order Streptomycetales; family Streptomycetaceae; genus Streptomyces. The sequence goes on from NZ_JAHWGT010000020.1 coordinate 16,169, forward strand.
CCCGGCGCGGGCCGGGTCTCCGAGCTGCTGGCGGGTATCGGCCAGGAGGGCGTCGCCGTCCGGGACGACCTGGAACTCCGCCTGCCGGACTGATCGTTGTCCGAGGGGCGGCACGCCGACCGGGCCGCCCCTCGCAGCAGCGGGGCACGGCGGGCACCGCACGCACGCACGGTACTGACACAGGCGAAGGACACCGGTGAAGCAACTGCGGGTCAAGGTACTGGCCGGACTCTTCGTGGTGGCCGGAGTCCTGTCCTGGGGAGGCGCGCGGCTGTGGGACGCGCTCGGCACCCTGCCGAGCGTCCCGCTGGCCGCGCCGATCGTGCTCGGGGCCATCGCGGCCGTCCTCGCGGCGACCGCGCTGTCCCTGCGGGCCCGGCTGAAGGCCCAGCGCGAGCGGCGGCCGGGCGCCAAGGGCGTGGAGCCGCTGATGGCGGCCCGCGCGGTCGTCTTCGGCCAGGCGAGCGCGCTGGTCACCGCGGTGGTCAGCGGCATGTACGGCGGGGTGGGCGTCTTCCTGCTCGACTCGCTGGACGTCCCCGCCCGCCGCGACCAGGCCATCTACGCCGGTTCGGCGGTGGTGGCCGGGATCGCGGTGATAGCGGCGGCGCTGTTCCTGGAACGCGTCTGCCGGCTCCCCGAGGACGACGACCCGACCACCCCCTCCGCCACCCCGGCATGACACGACGGCCGGCGCCGAAGGCGCCGGCCGAAACGACGGGGAACGAGCGGGTCCCGCCCCCGACGGGCGACGGGCGGGGCCGGCTGACCGGGGCGACGGACGGGGCCGGCTGACGGGGTCAGCGCGCCATTATCAGGCTCATCGCCTCGGCCCGCGTCGACCCGTCCCGCAGCTGCCCGCGCACCGCGGACGTCGTGGTCTTCGCGCCCGGCTTGCGGATGCCGCGTACCGACATGCACATGTGCTCGGCCTCGATCACCACGATCGCGCCGCGCGCCTCCAGGATCCGCATCAGCGAGTCCGCGATCTGCGTGGTCAGCCGCTCCTGCACCTGCGGGCGGCGCGCGTAGACCTCGACCAGGCGGGCCAGCTTCGACAGGCCGGTGATCTTGCCGCTCTCGGCGGGGATGTAGCCGACGTGCGCCACGCCGTGGAACGGCAGCAGGTGGTGCTCGCAGAGGCTGACGATCTCGATGCCCTTCACGAGGACCATCTCGTCGTGGCCGAGGTCGAACGTCGTGGTGAGGACGTCCTCCGGCTCCTGCCACAGGCCGCTGAGGATCTCCCGGTACGCGCGGGCGACCCGGGCCGGGGTCTCGCGCAGGCCCTCGCGGTCCGGGTCCTCGCCGACCGCGATGAGGAGCTCGCGTACGGCGCTCTCCGCGCGCTTCTCGTCGAAGTCGCCGATCGCGCTCTCGCCGTCCAGCGTCACCGGGTCGGTCATGGGTGCCTCGTTCCGTCTTGCCAGGAGTACGCGAATGCCGCGCCCTCACAGGCTAAAACCTGGTGGGCGCGGCATCCATTCCGGGTCGGGTCCGGGGCGGGAGCCCCGTCAGGACTCGGGGCGCTCCTCGGGGGCCGGCTCGGCCGCCTTGGTGGTGTCGACGGCCGTGGCGGTCGCCGCGGGGGCGGCGCCGTTGGTCAGCGCCAGCTCCTTCGGCGAGAGCACCGGCGGCCGCGTCGAGGGCGTACGCCGCGAGGATCCGGTCCAGGCCGGGCGCGGCGGGCGCTTGACGATCGGGGCGAAGATCTCGGCGATCTCCTCCTTGCCGAGCGTCTCGCGCTCCAGCAGCTGGAGGACGAGGTTGTCGAGGACGTCGCGGTTCTCGACGAGGATCTCCCACGCCTCGTTGTGCGCCGTCTCGATGAGCTTCTTGACCTCCTCGTCGACCAGTGCGGCGACCTCCTCGGAGTAGTCGCGCTGGTGCGCCATCTCACGGCCGAGGAACGGCTCGGTGTTGTCGCCACCGAACTTGATCGCGCCGAGGCGCTCGGTCATGCCGTACTGCGTGACCATCGCGCGGGCCGTGGCGGTGGCCTTCTCGATGTCGTTCGCGGCGCCGGTGGTCGGGTCGTGGAAGACCAGTTCCTCGGCGGCGCGCCCGCCCAGCATGTAGGCGAGCTGGTCGAGCATCTCGTTGCGCGTGGTGGAGTACTTGTCCTCGTCCGGCAGGACCATCGTGTAGCCGAGGGCCCGGCCGCGGGACAGGATGGTGATCTTGTGGACGGGGTCGGAGTTCGGGGAGGCCGCGGCGACGAGGGCGTGTCCGGCCTCGTGGTACGCGGTGATCTTCTTCTCCTTGTCCGACATGATGCGGGTCCGCTTCTGCGGGCCCGCGACCACGCGGTCGATCGCCTCGTCCAGCATGTGGTTGTCGATGAGCTTCAGGTCGCTGCGCGCCGTGAGGAGCGCGGCTTCGTTCAGCACGTTCGACAGGTCGGCGCCGGTGAAGCCGGGCGTGCGGCGGGCGACCGCGGCGAGGTCGACGTCGGGCGCGACCGGCTTGCCCTTCTGGTGGACCTTGAGGATCTCCAGTCGGCCCTGCATGTCAGGCCGGTCGACCGCGATCTGCCGGTCGAAGCGGCCCGGACGCAGCAGCGCCGGGTCGAGGATGTCCGGCCGGTTGGTGGCGGCGATCAGGATGACGCCGCCCTTCACGTCGAAGCCGTCCATCTCGACGAGGAGCTGGTTGAGGGTCTGCTCGCGCTCGTCGTGGCCGCCGCCGAGGCCCGCACCGCGGTGCCGGCCGACGGCGTCGATCTCGTCGACGAAGACGATCGCCGGGGCGTTCGCCTTGGCCTGCTCGAAGAGGTCGCGGACGCGCGAGGCGCCGACGCCGACGAACATCTCGACGAAGTCGGAACCGGAGATCGAGTAGAACGGCACGCCCGCCTCACCCGCGACGGCGCGGGCGAGCAGGGTCTTGCCGGTGCCGGGCGGGCCGTACAGCAGCACGCCCTTGGGGATCTTGGCGCCGACGGCCTGGAACTTCGCGGGCTCCTGGAGGAACTCCTTGATCTCGTGGAGCTCCTCGACGGCCTCGTCCGAGCCGGCGACGTCGGCGAACGTCGTCTTGGGGGTGTCCTTGGTGATCAGCTTGGCCTTGGACTTCCCGAAGTTCATGACGCGGGAGCCGCCGCCCTGCATCTGGTTCATCAGGAAGAGGAAGACCAGGACGATCAGGACGAAGGGCAGCAGCGAGAGCAGCACGGAGACGAAGGCGCTCTGCTTCGTCGGCGAGATCGTGTAGCCGTCCTTGATCTCGTCGGCCTCGTACTTCTGCTGCAGCGTCGCGGCGAGGTCGGAGCCCTGGGTCCCGATGTAGCTCGCCTGGATCTTGTCGCTGCCGTCGATCTTCTGGCCGTCCTTGAGGTCGACCTTGATCATTTGTTCGTCGCCGGTGGTCAGCTTGACCTGGTCGACCTGGTTCTTGGTGATCGCCTGAACGACCTTGCCGGTGTCCACCGTCTTGTAGCCGCCCGACGAGCCGACGACCTGCATCAACACGACCACGGCGAGGACGGCCAGCACGATCCACATGACCGGCCCACGGAAGTATCGCTTCACGTCCATCCATACGGAGCGATGACGCCCCGTCCCTCCTGCCCGTAGGTAAATGCTGCTGTGAGAGTGAGACTACGTGCTGGCTTCTGGGTCAGCACGGGTGCGGGAAAAAAGCTGTTCTTCGGACGGTACCCCAGCTTCGTCGCCCGTGGCCGCCTTCCCTTCCTCCAACGGCGGGAAGGCGGCCGGGGTTCCCGGGCCGCGGCGGGCCCTGCCCGTTCAGCCTCCGTAGACGTGCGGGGCGAGCGTGCCGACGAACGGGAGGTTGCGGTACTTCTCCGCGTAGTCCAGCCCGTAGCCGACGACGAACTCGTTCGGGATGTCGAAGCCGATCCACCGTACGTCGATCGCCACCTTGGCGGCCTCCGGCTTGCGCAGCAGGGTGCAGACCTCCAGGGAGGCCGGCTCGCGCGAGCCGAGGTTGGACAGCAGCCAGGAGAGGGTCAGTCCCGAGTCGATGATGTCCTCGACGATCAGGACGTGCTTGCCCTTGATGTCGGTGTCCAGGTCCTTGAGGATCCGGACGACGCCCGAGGACTGGGTGCCCGCCCCGTAGGAGGAGACGGCCATCCAGTCCATGGTGACGGGGGTGGACAGGGCGCGTGCCAGGTCCGCCATCACCATCACGGCGCCCTTGAGGACGCCGACGATGAGCAGGTCCTTGCCCGCGTACTCCTCGTCGATCTTCGCCGCCAGCTCGGCCAGCTTGGCGTCGATCTCTTCCTTGGTGATGAGCACCGACTTGAGGTCGGCGCCCATGTCGTTCTGGTTCACCCGGGTCACTTTCGTTGCAGCCTGCGTCAGCCTGGATCGGCCTGGTCGGCCTCCTGGCCGACGCCTCGGCCCGTTTTCGGTCAGCCTTGCCGGATGACCAGTCTGCCACCCTGCCGCCGGGCGACGACGCGGCCGGGCAGATTGATGGCGCCCTGGCCCCGCCAGCCGGTGATGAGCCGGTCCAGTTCCTCGACGTGCCGGGCGAACAGGGAGCCCGCCGGGGCGCCTTCGGCGATGGCGGCGCGGCGCAGGACGCGGCGGCGGACGGCGGGGGGCAGGGCGTAGAGCTTGGCGCACTCCAGGAGCCCGGCGTCGTCGCGGACGGTGGGGTCGGCCTGGGCGGCCCAGGTGTCCAGGGCGTCGGCGTCGTCCCGGCAGAGCTGGGCGGTGCGGGCGAGGGCCTCCACGACCCCCTTGCCGAGTGACTTCTCCAGGGCGGGCAGGCCCTCGTGGCGCAGCCGGGACCGGGTGTAGGCCGGGTCGGCGTTCATCGGGTCGTCCCAGACCGGCAGCGACTGGACCAGGCACGCCTTGCGGGCGGTCTGGCGGTCCAGCTGGAGGAAGGGGCGGCGGTAGCGGCCGGCGGAGCCGGAGACGGCGGCCATGCCGGACAGGGACCGGATGCCGGAGCCGCGGGCGAGGCCGAGGAGGACCGTCTCCGCCTGGTCGTCGCGGGTGTGGCCGAGCAGGACGGCGGCGGCGCCGAGGCGCTCGGCGGCCTCGTCCAGGGCGGCGTACCGGGCGTCGCGGGCGGCCGCCTCGGGGCCGCCGGCGCGGCCGACGGTGACGGCGACGGACTCGACCGGGTCGAGCCGCAGGGCGGTGAGCCGGGAGGCGACCTCGGCTGCGCGGAGGTCGGAGCCGGCCTGGAGGCCGTGGTCGACGGTGATGCCGCCGGCGCGGACGGCCAGCTTGCGCGCCTCGAAGGCGAGGGCGGAGGCGAGCGCCATGGAGTCGGCGCCGCCGGAGCAGGCGACCAGGACGAGCGGGGGCCCGTCGGCGCGGGTCCGCGCGGGGGCGCCCGCCGGGGGGGAGTCGGCGGTGTCGCGGGAGAGCTCGTTGAGTACGTCGTGGAGTACGCGGCGAACCGCCAGGCGTATCGCCGCGACCGCAGGATGGGGACCCATGTCCGGTGTCCTTCGTGTTTGGGGGTGCCTCGGTCGGAGTCTTAACGGTCGGAACGGGGGGTTCGGTCACTCAAGTCGTCACTCAGAGTGCGTCGATGGTGACAGAACACGGCCGATACCCGAGCATCGCACGCCTATCCCAGCCCCACGGTCCCTCGGATGGGTGAAAGGAGCGACGATCGTCCGCCGACGGCCGGAACCGGGTTCTCACTCCCCCCTGCGGTGCACCCGCGCGACCCAGTCCGCCGGTTTGGCGATCTCCGCCTTGGTGGGGAGGGTGTTCGGGGAGGTCCACACGCGGTTGAAGCCGTCCATGCCGACCTCGTCGACGACGGCGCGGACGAACCGCTCCCCGTCGCGGTACTGGCGGAGCTTGGCGTCCAGGCCGAGGAGCTTGCGCAGCGCCTGGTCCAGGCGGGAGGCCCCGCGGGCGCGGCGCTGCTGGAACTTCTCGCGGATCTCCGCGACCGACGGGACGACCTGGGGCCCGACGCCGTCCATCACGTAGTCGGCGTGGCCCTCCAGGAGCGACATGACGGCTGTCAGGCGGCCGAGGATCTCGCGCTGCTCGGGGCTCTGGACCAGCTCGACCAGGGAGCGGCCGCCGTCGTCCTCGTCGCCTTCGGGGCGGGCGCCGGTGAAGGACTGGGCGGCCTCGCGGAGCCGTTCCAGCACGGTCATGGGGTCGACCTCGGTGGCGCCGAGGAACGACTGGATCTCACCGCGGAGGTGGTCGCGCAGCCACGGCACCGCGGTGAACTGGGTGCGGTGGGTCTCCTCGTGGAGGCTCACCCAGAGCCGGAAGTCGTGCGGATCCACGGCGAGCTCCCGCTCGACGTGGACGATGTTCGGCGCGACGAGGAGCAGCCGGCCGCCGCCGTTCTCGCCGGCGGGGAACTCGCGGGTGGCGGGGGCGAACGTCTCGTACTGGCCGAGGACGCGGGAGGCGAGGAACGACAGGAGCATGCCCAGCTCCACGCCGGTCACCTTGCCGCCGACCGCGCCGAGGACGGCGCCGCCGGGGGTCGCGGAGCGGCGCTCCGACATCTTGTCGAGGAGGGGGGCGAGGAGTTCGCGGAAGCCGGCGACGTTGGCCCGGACCCAGCCGGCCCGGTCGACGACGAGGACGGGGGTGTCCTCGGGCTCGTGCCCTTCGGGGATCATGCGGGTGAACCCGCGGACGTGCTCCTCGGACGCCTTGGCGTGCCGCCGCAGCTCGGCGACGACCTCCCGGGCCTCCTCGCGGCTCACCTCGGGCCCGGGCCGTACCAGTCGGGTCGCGGTCGCCACCGCGAGGTTCCAGTCGACCATCCCAGCAGAAGCAGCACCACCGATGCTCGTCATGCGTCAACCGTACGTGGTCCGCGCCGCGAGGGAGAGGCCGCGGACGCCCCGGGCGCACCGCCCGTCCCTCGCGCGCGCCCGGCGCCCGCCCCGGTCAGGGAACCGGAGCGGGCGCCGCCGGTCGGGGGACGGCGGGCGCGGGGGTGCCGGGTACGGGAGTGCCGGGTACGGGAGTGCCGGTTGCGGCGGCGGGCCCGGTCGGTGCCGGGGTGAGCGCGGAGGTGGTCAGGGCGGTGGCGAGGGCGTCCAGGGCCGGCTGGGCCTCGTACGGCGACGGCGTGCCCGCGGCGAGGAAGGCGAACGCGACGAGGCGGCCGTCGGCGGTCACGGCGGTGCCGGCGAGGGCGTTGACGCCCGTCAGGGTGCCCGTCTTGGCGCGGACGAGGCCGGCGCCGGGCGAGCCCGCGGCGTAGCGGCCCTCCAGGGTGCCGTTGAAGCCGCCCACGGGGAGACCGGTGAGGACGGGGCGCAGCTCGGCGCCGGCGGGGGCGGCGGCCCGGGTGAGGAGGGCGGTGAGGAGGCGGGCGGAGAGGCGGTTGCGGCGGTCGAGGCCGCTGCCGTCCGCGAGGACGGCGCCGTCCGGCGGGACGCCCAGGTGGCGGAGCCGGGCGCGGACGGCGCGGGCGGCGCCGTCGAAGCTCGCCGGGTGGCCGGTGGCCCGCGCGGTGGCGCGGGCGAGCGCCTCGGCCAGGTCGTTGTCGCTGGCCGTCAGGGTGCGCTCGACGAGGGCCGCGAGCGGGGCGGAACGGGTCGTGGCGACCGGCGCCGCCCCCCGCGGCGCGCGGGCGGGGGCGGGTGGCCCCTGGACCCGTACGCCCTGCTCGGCGAGGAGGTCGGCGAAGAGCCGGGCCGCCCGCCCCGCCGGGTCCTGCGCGCGCGGGGCGGGGCCGGACGTCGAACCGTCGAGGCGGGCGGCGTCCGTCATGAGGGCGGTGACCGGGGCGAGGTTGTCGTTGGCTCCTATGGGATGGCGGACCGGGCCCGCGTAGAGCGAGGTGTCGTACGTCAGCGCGGGGCCGGTGGCCGGCGCCTTCCGGGCGCGCAGCGCCTTCGCCGTACCGGCCGCCAGGTCCCGCAGGCGGCGCGCGTCGAGGGTGGGGTCGCCGCCGCCGACCAGGGTGACCGCCCGGCCGTCGGGCGTCGCGACCACCGTGGTGGTGAGGCGGTGTTCGGGTCCGAGCGCGGAGAGGGCGGCGGCCGCCGTGGCGATCTTCACGGTGGAGGCGGGGACCATGGGTGTCGCCCCGCCCCGGTCGTACAGCCGGCGCCCGGTCGCCACGTCGACCACGGTGGCGGTGGGCGCGGAGCCGAGGCCCGGGGCGCGGAGCAGCGGGTCGAGGACCCCGGCCGGGGCGGATGCCGCGGTTCCGGCGGCCCGGGGCGCCGCGAGGGGGGCGAGCACGGCCGGCGCGCTGGGCGCGGGGGCGGGGGCCGCCCCTGGCAGGGCGCCGGCGGGGCCGCGTGTGGGGCCGGAGCCGTGATGTGCGCCACCTGTGGCGGCGGGGGCGGACGCGCGGAGCCGTTCGGCCGTACGCTGACCCCCGTCCCAGGGGCCGGCGAGACCCGCCGCCGTGGCGGCCAGGGCCAGACCGGCGGCCGCGGAGCCTGCGGCCAGCCGCAGAACGTTCCGTTCCGGCACGGCTGACCAGCCCCTTTCGCGAGCACTCGGTTGCGTGAGGGACACTTAACCACTGAGCTGGGCCACGAGCACGGCACCCCGGTGATCACGGCGGTCCAGTGACCCGACATTGTGTTGATCTTGGAGGAGCCACCCGTGGAGTTCGACGTCTGCATCGAGATCCCGAAGGGTTCACGGAACAAGTACGAGGTGGACCACGAGACCGGTCGCATCCGTCTCGACCGCCACCTGTTCACCTCGACCGTCTACCCGGCGGACTACGGGTTCGTCGAGGGCACCCTGGGTGAGGACGGCGACCCGCTGGACGCCCTGGTCATCCTGGACGAGCCGACCTTCCCCGGCGTCCTGGTCAAGTGCCGCGCCATCGGCATGTTCCGCATGACCGACGAGGCCGGCGGCGACGACAAGCTGCTGTGCGTCCCGGCGTCGGACCCGCGCATGGAGCACCTGCGCGACATCCACCACGTGTCCGAGTTCGACCGCCTGGAGATCCAGCACTTCTTCGAGGTCTACAAGGACCTGGAGCCCGGCAAGTCCGTCGAGGGCGCCGACTGGGTCGGCCGCGCCGAGGCCGAGGCCGAGATCGAGGCCAGCATCAAGCGCCTGGAGGCGCAGGGCGGCGCCCACTGAGGCGGCCCCCGCACCACCCGCCGACGGGCGGCGCCCACCCCGGGTCCCGGGGGCGGCGCCGCCCGTCGCGCTGTGCACGGCCGCGCCGGCCCCGGTACGGCCCCCTCGCGCCGTGCTGGGCGCCGCGTACGGCGCTGGGCCCCGCGCCCGCGCACGGCGCTCGCCTCCCCGCGGCCCCGCCGCCTCCGTACGGTCCGGCCCGCGCTGTGGGCACGCCCGTGACGTGCTCATACTGGGCGCACGGTGCAGGGCACGGGTATCCCGCGAGCCATCCGGGGCAGGTGGGACCCGGCAGGCGCAGCGGACGGGAGTGAGGGCAGGGGCAGTGGTGGCGGATCCGCACGGTCCGGAGGAGGACCGCAAGCCGCAGTCGGACGAGGCGCACAGCGCCTTCGCCCCGCCTGCCGGGGTGGAGCCGCCGGTGCCGCCCGAGGAGGACCACCCGAGCTCCGAGTTCGCCGTCCCCGACTGGCTGACGACCGGGACGGCGGACGAGCCGGAGGGCTCCGCCTTCAGGCCCCCGTCGGCGTTCGACGCGCGCATGGCCCATCCGGCGTACACGCCGGCGCCCGGGTCCCCGCCGGTCCGGCTGGCCAAGGACGCCCCGTGGCAGGACCGCATGCGGACGATGTTGCGGATGCCGGTGAGCGAGCGGCCCCCCGCGGAGGCCGCCCAGCGGCACGAGGAGGGCAGCGGCCCGGCCGTGCCGCGCGTGCTGGACCTGACGCTGCGCATCGGCGAGCTGCTCCTCGCGGGCGGCGAGGGCGCCGAGGACGTCGAGGCGGCGATGTACGCGATCTGCCGCGCGTACGGCCTGGACCGCTGCGAGCCGACCGTCACCTTCACCCTGCTGTCGGTGACGTACCAGCCGTCGCTGGTGGACCCCCCGGTGACGGCGAGCCGGATCGTGCGGCGGCGCGGTACGGACTACACGCGGCTGACGGCCGTGTACCAGCTGGTCACCGACATCTCCACGGAGGGCGTCGACGTCACGCTGGAGGAGGCGTACCGGCGGCTGGCCCTGATCCGCCGCAACCGGCACCCGTACCCCGGCTGGGCGCTGACCCTCGCGGCGGGCGGGCTCGCCGGGGCGGCGTCGGTGCTGCTGGGCGGTGGTGTCGCCGTCTTCCTGATCGCGGCGGCCGGGGCGATGCTCGGCGACCGTCTGGCGTGGCTGGCGGCCGGGCGCGGGCTGCCCGAGTTCTACCAGTTCGCGGTGGCCGCCGTGCCGCCCGCGGCGCTGGGCGTGACGGTGAGCCTGCTGCACGCGGGGCTGCGGCCGTCCGCGGTGATCACCGGTGGGCTGTTCGCGCTGATCCCGGGAAGGGCGCTGGTCGCGGCGGTGCAGGACGGTCTGACCGGCTTCTACATCACGGCGTCGGCGCGACTGCTTGAGGTCGTGTACTTCTTCGTCGCGATCGTGGTGGGCGTGCTGACCACGCTGTACGTGGGCGTGCAGCTGGGCGCGAAGCTCAGCCCGGAGGGCACGGTGGCGCCCGTGGAGCGGCCGGTGGTCTCGATCCTCGCGGCGATGGCGCTGTCGATGACCTTCGCGATCCTGCTCCAGCAGCAACGTTCCACCGTGCTGCTGGCGATGCTGAACGGAGCGGTCGCGTGGGTGGTCTTCGGGGCCGTCGCGGTGACCGCGGAGGGGTCGGCGGTGCTGGCCACGTCGCTGGCGGCGGGGCTGGTGGGCCTGTTCGGGCAGCTGATGGCGCGGTACGAGCGGACGACGTCGCTGCTGTACGTGACGGCGGCGATCGGGCCGCTGCTGCCGGGCTCCGCGATGTACTACGGGGTGCTGAACATCGCGCAGAACAACATGGACGCCGGTTTCGCGTCGCTGGCGCGGGCGGCGGCGCTGGCGTTGGCCATCGCGATCGGGGTGAACCTGGGCGGCGAGCTGGCCCGGATGTTCCTGCGGGCTCCGGCGACGGCGGCCACCCGTCGCGCGGCGAAGCGCACGAGGGGCTTCTGACGGCTCACTCCGCCCGGGCGGGGCCCGGTGGTCGGGCCCCGCACCGGCACGGGTCAGCGACGGGCGTGGCGGCCGCGCTGCACGGGGGCCGCGGAGGCGTCGGCCGGCGCGGCGCCGGTCGCCGCGGCGGCGGCCAGGGCCTCGGCCGCGGCCTTCTTCGCCTGGGAGCGGCCCCGCACGACCTCGACGATGATCGGGACGATCGAGAGCACCACGATCAGGATCAGGATCGGCTCGATGTTCGCCTTGATGAAGTCGATCTGCCCGAGGAAGTACCCGGCGACGGTCACGCCGGCGCCCCACAGCACGGCACCGACGACGTTGTACGCGATGAACGTGCGGTACTTCATCCGGCCGGCGCCCGCGACGATCGGCGCGAACGTCCGGATGATCGGGACGAAACGGGCGAGGACGATCGCCTTCGGGCCGTACTTCTCGACGAACTCGTGCGCCTTGTCGAGGTTCTCCTGCTTGAAGAGCTTGGAGTTCGGGCGGCTGAAGAGCTTCGGCCCGAAGAACCGGCCGATGGCGTAGCCCACCTGGTCGCCGGTGATGGCGGCGGCGACGATCAGGGTGCAGACGAGCCACAGGGGCTGCGGGATGTAGCTCCCCTCGGCGACCAGCAGGCCCGCCGTGAAGAGCAGGGAGTCGCCCGGAAGGAAGGCGAAGAGGCCGGACTCGGCGAAGACGATGATCAGAATGCCGGGCAGGCCGTACTCGGAGATCAGGTAGTCCGGGCTGAGCCACTCCGGGCCTAGCGCAAGGGTCATCACGGGTTCCGGGCTCCTGGGTCGTTGGGCGGGGGACGGCTGCCCAAAAGTATCAACGGTCCCGGCGTGGTGGCGGTTCCACGGGTCCGCTCCGTGTGCGCGGTGGTCGATCCGCCCCGAAGCTGTGGCTATGAGCATCGACGATTTCGGCGGCGGCCAGACCGCGCAGTCCGACGTACTGGTCGTCACGACCAACGACGTCCCCGGCCACCAGGTCCAGCAGGTCATCGGCGAGGTGTTCGGCCTGACCGTGCGGTCCCGGCACCTGGGGACCCAGGTCGGCGCCGGCCTGAAGTCCATGGTGGGCGGGGAGCTGAAGGGCCTGACCAAGACGCTCGTCGAGACGCGGAACCAGGCGATGGAACGGCTCGTGGAGCAGGCCCGCGCGCGGGGCGCCAACGCCGTGCTCGCGTTCCGCTTCGACGTGACCGAGGCGGCGGGCGCGGGGGCGGAGGTCTGCGCGTACGGCACGGCGGTCGTGCTGACGCGCACCTAGCGGACGGCCGCGGCGCAAGTCCGCCCCGAGCGGCCGGGGCACCAACCGGACGACCGGATCCGCACCCCCGCCCCGCCCCCGGCGGGGTGCACGGGAGCGGTGGTGCGGACCGCCCGGGAGGCGAGGCCCGGCCGCGCCGGCTTGGAGGTGCCCCCTGCCCCCGTACGCCCCGTACGGGACAGGGCCCGTGAGGGCCCCCGCAGGGTTCAGGCCCCGTGCGCCGCGTACGGCCTGGGAGGGGCCGTGGGGGGTCGCCCCCGCAGGGGTCGGCGGCGTCGGTCGGGTTCCGTCGTCCAGCACCGAAGGCCGCCGACCCCGAGGAGGCGGCCCCGCGCGGCCCCGACCCCACCCACCGGACCCCCGGCGCACCCGCCTCGCACGCGCGGAACACCCCCTCCCTCCCCTTTCCCCGGAGGAAGGGGACGCCCGTCACGCGTGGCGGGCGGCGTTCGCGTGGATGGCGTCGCGCAGGTGCGCGGCCATCCCCGGCGCGATGGCCTCGTAGTAGGCGGTGAAGCGCTCGTCGGTGACGTACATGTCACCGAGGCAGCGGTGCATCGCGTGCGGGCACTCGTAGTACCAGCGGCAGATCTGCCGGCGGTGTTCCTCCGCGAGGTCCATCGCGGCCCCTCCGGTGGGCTCGCCGCCGTCCCGGATGAGGGCCGCGTACCGCTCGCCCCACTCCTTCACCTCCTCCTGCATGCGCTGCCAGTCCGCCTTGGTGTAGCGGGCGGTGCGGCGCTGGGACTCGCGGTAGGCGTCGGTGTCGCCCCAGCGCTCCTCCGTCTCCTGTGCGTACTGCTCGGGGTCGTGGTCCCCGAACACCTCGAACTTCTCCTCGGGCGTGAGGTTGATGCCCATCCGTCTGGCCTCCATGGCGTGTTCGACGGCCTCGGCCATCTTCTGCAGCTCGGCGATCCGGGCGGTCAGCAGGGAGTGCTGGCGCCGCAGGTGTTCCCGCGGGTCCGCGTCCGGGTCGTCGAGCAGGGCCGCGACCTGGTCGAGCGGGAAGCCGAGCTCCCGGTAGAACAGGATCCGCTGCAGCCGGTCGAGGTCCTCGTCCTGGTAGCGCCGGTGCCCGGCGCGGCTGCGGCCGCTCGGGGAGAGCAGCCCGATCTCGTCGTAGTGGTGCAGGGTGCGCACCGTGACCCCGGCGAAACCGGCGACCTGTCCCACGGAGTAGCCCATCGCTCACCGCTCCTTCCTCGGTACGCCCACCAGCCTGGTTCCTCACGCCACGTGAGGTGCAAGCCGCTTTCCGGGGGGCGCCCGCCGGGCCGGCCGGGGCCGCCGCGGGCCGGCCGGGTACGGCCGCCCGAACCGGCCGGGTACGGCCGCCGGAGCCGGTGCCGTCAGCCCTGGTCGCCGGGGTGCGGGGTGCCGGTCGCGTACGGGTTCTCCTCGCCCTCGCCGAGGACGCCGACGAAGGGCCGGCCCTCGCCGGCGAAGGTGTACGCGCCAGCCTCGATCCGTTCGACGAGGCCGCGCGTCCAGGCGGCGCCCGCGTCGGCCTGGTGGAGCCACAGGTTCATGATCTCGCCGATGTGGCCCAGCTGCTCGGCGCCGCCCTCGGGCGTGTAGTGCCCGGTGACGGTGGCCCGCCACCGCTCCAGTCCCTCGACGCGCCGGCGGAGGAGCTCAACGGCCTCGGCGCGGGGCAGGTCGACGAGGAAGCCGAGCGCCGCGGTGAGGCTGTCGGGCTTCTGGTCGTGGGCGGTGAGCGCCTCGCGGAGCAGCGCGAAGTACTCCCGCGTGCCCTCGTCGGTCAGCTCGTACTCGGTGCGCGGCGGGCCGCCTGCCGTGCTGGGGGCGGTCTCGTGGGCGCGCAGCAGCCCCTGCTTCGCCATCTGCTTCAGGGCGTGGTAGATCGAGCCGGGCTTGGCGTTGGACCACTCGTGGGCGCCCCAGTACTCTAGGTCGTTGCGGACCTGGTAGCCGTGCGCCCGCCCGTGCTGGCGTACCGCGCCGAGCACCAGCAGCCGGATCGCCGACATCCGCTCCCCTGCCCTTCGTCCCGTGACGTCAATTTTGACTAGGGTACGGGCAGGGGGCGGCGGCCGTCACGGTGCCCCGCGCTACGCGCCGGGGCCCTGCCCGGTCTCGCGGGCGATGAGCTCGAAGGACGTCATGCCGTCCAGGGACTCGCGGATGACGTCGGCGTGCCCGGCGTGCCGGCCGAACTCCTGGACCAGGTGGAGCCCCAGCCAGCGGACGGAGACCCGCCCGTCCTTGGGGAACCAGGGCGCCTCGGGCAGCGGGAAGGTGTCGTCCAGGCTCGGTACGGAGCGGACGAACTCCTCCAGCTCCTTGACCACGCCGTCCCAGAAGGCGAGCACGCCCGGGATCGACTCGTCGTCGGTGAGCCGGAAGGCGTCACCCCAGGTCTCCTGGGTGCGGGCCCGCTCGTTGGGCCGCTGCTGGGCGAGCCGGAGCCAGTTGAGCTCCACCTCCGCGCAGTGCTTGAGGAGTCCGGAGAGGGAGAGTCCGCTGGCCGAGGGGCGGCTCGCGGCCTGCTCCTCGGTCAGCCCGAGCACCGACCGGCGCAGGGCGGCGCGCTGCGCCTCGACGAAGGTGAGCAGCGCACCGCGCTCGTCGCCGTGCGCCTCGGCGGGGACAAGAGCAACCATGACGGAGGTCCGCCTTTCCTGGGGGGTCCCTGACCTGACACTCCGTACGGTACGGACCATCGAGGTCAGGTGCTGTCCTATATGGCCTGCGCAGGACGCGCACCGGCCGGGACGCACCGGCCGGGGCGCGCGGGTGCGGGGCGCACCGGGCCCGGGGCGCACCGGCCGGTGCGCACGGGGCCGGAGCGCACCGTGGGCCGGGGCGCGCGGGGGCCGTGGAAGACCCGGCGCGCCCCGGCGGCGGCCGTCAGAACGGGAAGCCGCTGCGCCCGTGCTGCACGGAGATCCACTTGTGGGTGGTGAACGCCTCCACCGTCGCCTCGCCGTTGAGCCGCCCCAGGCCGGAGTGCTTCTCGCCGCCGAAGGGGACGATCGGCTCGTCGTGGATGATGCCGTCGTTGACGTGCATCATCCCGGTGTGGACGCGCCGGGACAGCCGTACGCCGCGCTCGACGTCGCGGGTGTGGACGCCGCCGCTCAGCCCGTACGGGGTGTCGTTGGCGATGCGGACGGCCTCGTCCTCCCCGTCGAAGGGGATGAGGAGGGCGACCGGGCCGAAGATCTCCTGCGTGAGGACCGGGGCGTCGGCCGGGATGTCGGTGAGGACGGTCGGCGGGACGATGTTGCCCTCGGTGGTGCCGCGCACCAGCGCGGTGGCGCCGGCGGCGAGGGTCTGCTCGACGGCGGTGGTCACCGCCTCGGCCTGCGAGGAGTTGATCAGCGGGCCGATGTGGGTCCCGGGCTCGGACGGGTCGCCGGTGCGCAGGGTGCGCACCTTGGCGACGAACTTCTCCGTGAACTCCTCCAGCACGGCCCGGTCGACGAGGACGCGGTTGGCGGCCATGCACGCCTGGCCCTGGTGGACGAAGCGGCTGAAGACGGCCGCGTCGACGGCGTAGTCGACATCCGCGTCGTCGAGGACGATGAGCGCGCTGTTGCCGCCCAGTTCGAGGACGGCCCTCTTGAAGTTGGCCGCGCAGACGGTGGCGACGTGCCGGCCCACGCGGTCGGAGCCGGTGAAGGAGATGACCTTGGGGACCGGGTGCTCCAGCAGCGCGTCGCCGATCTCGGCGATGTCGGTGATGACGACGTTGAGGACGCCGGGCGGCAGTCCGGCGTCCTCGAAGACCTTCGCCAGCATGGTCCCGCCGAGGATGGGGGTGTTCTGGTGCGGCTTGAGGACCACCGCGTTGCCGAGGGCCAGCGCGGGGGCGACCGACTTCAGCGACAGCAGGAAGGGGAAGTTGAAGGGGCTGATGACGCCGACGACGCCGACGGGCAGCCGGTAGACCCGGTTCTCCTTGCCGTCGATCGGCGACGGGAGGATGCGCCCCTCGGGCCGCAGGGCGAGGTGGATCGCCTCGCGCATGAACTCCCGGGCGAGGTGGAGTTCGAAGGCCGCCTTGCCCCGCGTGCCGCCGAGCTCGGCGACGATCGCCTCGATCAGCTCCTCCTCGCGGTCCTCGATGATCCGCAGGGCCCGCTCGAAGACGCCGCGCCGCGTGTACGGGTTGGTCTCGCCCCACGCCACCTGCGCCCTCTCGGCGGCGCGGTAGGCCTGGTCGACCTCCGCGACGGTGGCGACGGTTATGGAGGCGAGCTTCTCCTCGTTGTACGGGTTGAAGTCGATGATGTCCCACGAGCCGCCACCGGCCCGCCACTCACCATCGATGTACTGCAGGGCCAGATCTGTGAAGTAGGACATGCCATCCCTTCCGAAGGCCGTGTGGCCCACCGGGCCGCAGCAGGGCACTTGTGACGGGACGTCATCCTAGGGGTGTACTAGGTGAGTTGGAGTAGTCCCCTGAGCAGATCCCGACTCTCCTCCGGGCCGGGGCTGTCCGCGTGGAGGCGCTCCATGGCCCGCTCGTACTGCGCGACCTCCTCGCGCTTGTCGATGTAGAGGGCGCCCGTCATCTGCTCCAGGTAGACGATGTCGGAGAGGTCCGACTCGGGGAACCGCAGCATGGTGAAGGCGCCGCTCTCACCCGCGTGGCCGCCGAAGCTGAACGGCATCACCTGGAGGGTGATGTTGGGGCGCTCGGACATCTCGATCAGGTGCTTGAGCTGGTCGCGCATGACGGCGCGGTCGCCGTACGGGCGGCGCAGCGCGGCCTCGTCGAGAACGGCGTGAAATCGTGGAGCGCGCTCCGAGACGAGCACCTTCTGCCGCTCCAGCCGCAGGGCGACCCGGCGGTCGATCTCGGCTTCCGGCGCGCCGCGCATGCCCCGGGCGACGACGGCGTGCGCGTACGCCTCGGTCTGGAGCAGTCCGTGGATGAACTGCACCTCGTAGATGCGGATGAGCGACGCGGCGCCCTCCAGGCCGATGTACGTCTGGAACCACCCGGGCAGCACGTCGCCGTAGCTGTGCCACCAGCCGGCGAGGTTGGCCTCGCGCACCAGCCCGAGGAGCGCCGCGCGCTCGGTCTCGTCGGTGACGCCGTAGAGCGTGAGGAGGTCCTCCACGTCCCTCGCCTTGAAGCTCACCCTGCCCAACTCCAGCCGGCTGATCTTGGATTCCGACGCCCGGATCGAGTAGCCGGCGGCCTCGCGGGTGATGCCGCGCGACTCGCGCAGCCTCCTCAGCTGAGAGCCCAGCAGGATGCGTCGCACCACGGAACCGCCCGATTCTGTCGCGGTCACGTCTCCAACCCTCCCCATCGCTGATGTGTACGACGGAGCACCCCCGAGCTCCGAGGCAGCGGATTCTGCCACCAAAACGCTTCACCCCGTACTCGAACGATTACAGATCGGCGAACGGTTCGGCCACGACCGTCGGATCGGTACGGGGAAGATATGGCCAAGAACCGTCACGGGGCCGGACAGGTCGGGCGCGTGCACGTGCATCTGCCCTTGCATCCCACCCTCCCTTTCGGAACCATGGACCTCGCGCACCTGCGTAGTCGTTCGTGTTGTAGCACCACAGCCGCGAATCCGGGGAGTGCCTCGCATGGGGACGAATGGATCGACCATGCTCGAGCCGTTGAGGCAGGGGCTTCCGCCGATCGACGCCGCCTCCGTGTCGAGCTCCGCCTCCTGCGCCTTGCCGGCGCGGTACGAAGCGGTGCGCGGGGCGCGGCAGTTCACCAGCTCGACGCTCGCGCAGTGGAACCTGAGCGAGCGGTTCGACGACGTGGCACTGGTGGTCTCGGAGCTCGTCACGAACGCCCTGCGGCACGCGCTGCCCGCCGACACCCCGCGCGAGCACCCGCTCGACCCGCCCGTCCGGCTGCACCTGATGCGCTGGGCGGGTCGGCTGGTGTGCGCGGTCCGCGACCCCAGCCCGGACACACCGGCCACCCGGTCGTCCGGTGAGGACTTCTCCGCGGAGTCGGGCCGCGGGCTGTTCCTGGTGGAGTCGTTCAGCGACAGCTGGGGCTGGCACCCGCTGGCGGGGGCACTGCACGGAAAGGTCGTCTGGGCGCTGTTCCGCCTCACGGACGGTGCGTGAGGGGAACGGCGACCCGGGATGGACGTCGGCCGAGGCCACGGGGGACTCGTCGCCGATGAGAAGGGGCTCCGCTCGTCGGAGCCCCTTTTTCCGTTCCCTGCGGGCCGGCCGCCGGCGTCCCGTTCCTCAACCACCGACGAGGTGGTCGAACTCCCCGTCCTTCACGCCGAGCAGCAGCGCCTCGATCTCCGCCGGCGTGTAGACCAGGGCGGGACCGTCGGGGTACCGCGAGTTGCGCACCGCCACATTTCCGCCGGGCAGTTTGGCGAATTCCACACAGGAACCCTGCGAGTTGCTGTGCCGACTCTTCTGCCAGACGGCCCCGTGGAGTTCCGTGGCCGCCATGCCGTTGTACACGTTCAACACGTGGTGCACAGGACGCTCCCCGAGTCACATGAGTTACATGAGTGAGTGATGTTGCAGGTGTCAACTATCCGGATCATAGCTGCGTTCAGCTCATACATGCATGAGCAGATGCACGTGCACGGGGGGTGTTCCTCCGACTACGGAGACGCGGGAACGGGCGCCGGGGCTCCCTTCCGTTCGTAGGGATACGGAAAAGGAGGCCCTTCCGCGTGCTCGGGCACGGGAAAGGGCCTCCTTTTTCTCCCCGCCGTCCGTCAGGCGGCGGGGAGGAACAGGCGGGCAGGCGGGCGGACGCCGCTCGGGCGGGTGGCGTCAGCGGGCCGACGAGGAGTACGGCAGCAGCGCCATCTCCCGGGCGTTCTTGACGGCGCGGGCCAGCTGGCGCTGCTGCTGCGCCGACACGCGCGTGACCCGGCGGCTGCGGATCTTGCCGCGGTCGGAGATGAACCTCCGCAGCAGGTCGGTGTCCTTGTAGTCGATGTACGTGATGCCGTCGCGCTCCAGGGGGTTGGGGCGGGACTTGGCGGGCTTGCGGTCGGCTGCGCGGCGGGGCGGCACGGGTCAGACCTCCAGGAGGGTGTCGAAGGCGGACGGGAGCCGCTGCCAGGCCGTGCGGCCCGCGGCGTACTCCGCGTCGGTGAGCAGGCAGGAGTCGAGGAGCTCGGCGAGCCCCTCGCGGTCGAGGCCGGGCGAGGTGAAGACCAGGTGCTGGCAGCGGTCCCCGTGCTCGGGGTCCCAGTCCAGCGCCGCCGCGGCCCGGCGTACGGGCGGGACCATCTCCCAGGCGGCGTCCGGCAGCGAGGCGAGCCACGGCCCGGAGGGCTCGACGCACAGAGCGCCGCCCGCCGCGTCCCAGGCGAGCAGGGTGTCCGGCCGGTCGGCGAGCCAGAACCGGCCCCGGCTGCGGGCGGCGGCGCAGCACAGGTCCTCCAGTGCCGCGTACAGCCGCTGCGGGTGGAACGGCCGGCGGCGGTGCCAGACGTACGTCGTGACGCCGTGCGCGTCCGCGTCCTGCGGCAGCAGGGCGCACGCCGGGTGCTGGGCCGCCGCGGCCGCCTCGACGTCGAAGCCGGCCAGCGCGGCGGCGGCCAGGTCGCCGTCCGGCAGCGGCACCCTGAGCGCGGTCGGGTGGAGCTGGGCGAGCAGCGCGCGGTCCTCGTCGTCCGCCTCGTCGCCGTCGACGACGGCGAGCACGGGCGCGTACTCCAGCTGGCGCGCCCAGGTGTCGGCGACCGTGCGCTGGTCGGTGGGGGCGGCGGCGAGCCCCGCCTCGGCCAGGTCGTCGCCGTTGCCGAGGCAGGGCAGCACCAGCGCCGTGTCGACGGCGGTGATCACCGAGCCGACGGTCAGCCCGGCCGCCGCGATGACCTCGGCCATCGCCTTGGGCTCGACCGAGTCCCACAGCTCGACGACCGCGAGCCGCGTCAGTCCGGCGTCCGCCAGCCGCTCCAGCTCGGGCACGAGGTCCTCGCGCAGGGCGCAGCACGCGCAGTCGCCGACGAGCGGGGTCTCACCGGTGGACAGGACGCCGGTCGCGTCGCGGACGGTACGGACGACCGTGCCCCGCCCGGCGGCGGCGGTCAGGTCGTGGTGGAGCGCCACGCTGCCGGGCACGGTGGTGAGCAGCCGCTCGACCGCGGCGGCGCGGGCGTCGGCGTGCAGTCCGCCGACGAGGGCGACGGAGAGCATCAGCGCGCCTCGCGCCGGGCGCGGGACCCGTACCGCTTCTCGAACTTCTCCACGCGCCCCGCCGTGTCCAGGACGCGTGCCTGGCCGGTGTGGAAGGGGTGGCTCGCGGAGGAGATCTCGACGTCGATGACCGGATAGGTGTTGCCGTCCTCCCATTCGATCGTCTTGTCGCCGGTCGCGGTGGAGCGGGTCAGGAAGGCGAAGCCGCCCGCCTTGTCACGGAAGACGACGGGCTCGTACGGGGGGTGGATGCCGGGCTTCACGGGGCTCAGCGCTCCTCTCGGAAGTCGACGTGCCGGCCGACGACCGGGTCGTACTTGCGCAGGGTCAGGCGGTCGGGGTCGTTGCGGCGGTTCTTGCGGGTCACGTAGGTGTAGCCGGTCCCGGCGGTGGACCGGAGCTTGATGACCGGGCGGAGTTCGTTGCGGGCCATGGGGGTAGAGTAGATGGAAATGGTTTCCATTACCAAGACGGCCCCGAGAGAGGTAGGTCACCCTTGTCCGCCCACTGCCAGCTGACCGGCGCCCAGCCGGGCTTCGGCAACCGCATCTCGCACTCCCACCGGCGCACGTCCCGGCGCTTCGACCCCAACGTCCAGCGCAAGCGCTACTGGCTGCCGAGCGAGGGCCGGTACGTCCGGCTCACCCTGTCCGCCCGCGCCATCAAGACCGTCGACACCATCGGGATCGAGGCCGCCGTGGCCCGCATCCGCGCCCGCGGGGTGAAGGTCTGATGGCGAAGAAGAGCAAGATCGCGCGCAACGAGCGGCGCAAGGCCGTCGTCGAGCGGTACGCGGCCCGCCGCGCCGAGCTGAAGGAGGTCATCCGGCGGCCGGGCACCCCGGAGGCCGAGCGGCAGGCCGCCCAGGCGGAACTGCGCCGCCAGCCCCGCGACGCCAGCGCCACCCGCGTCCGCAACCGCGACGGCGTGGACGGCCGACCCCGCGGCCACCTGCGGAAGTTCGGCCTGTCACGGGTGCGCCTCCGGGAGCAGGCGCACGCCGGGTTCCTCCCGGGTGTGCGCAAGTCCTCCTGGTGAGGTGCGGCTGGTAGCTTGGCGCGGTCTTGCCGACCCACACGGGGGAGTCGATCGTGCAGAAGCTCGTACGGAACAGCGTGGCGGCCGCGGTGGCGCTGGCCTCGGCCCTGGCCCTGACCGCCTGCGGCTCGGGCGACGGGGACGGCGGCAAGGACGGGGCCGCCTCCGCGGCGCCGTCCGCCGCGGCCTCGCCGGGCGCGGGCGCGGGGGCGGGGAGCGTGTCCCTCGCCGACGCGGAGGGCGCGTGGGTGGGCGCCACCGACGGCAAGGCCGTCACGCTGACGATCAGCAAGGGCGGCCAGGCCGTCGTCATCAGCGAGGCCCACGTCTGCCAGGGCGTGGCCAAGGAGGGCGCCGCGCTGACGCTCACCCTCACCTGCAAGGACGGCGGCACCGACCGCACGTCGGGGACCGTGCGGTCGGCCGACGGCACCCGGCTGGTGGTGGCGTGGGACTCCGGGCGCACGGACACCCTGACCAAGCCCGCCGCGGGCGTCCTGCCCTCCAACCTCCCGTCCATCCCACCGCTGCCGTCGCTCCCGCCGCAGCCGTGACGGCGGCGGGCGGACCGGCCCCACGCCGGGGAGCCGCGCGGGCCGTCACCGTGCCGCGCGGCCCCTCAGCGTGACGCGCGGCTGGTCACCGTGACGCGCGGCTGGTCAGCGTGAGGCGCGGCCCGTGTCGGCCCGGTCCGCCGCGGCCGTCCCGTGGTCCCAGCCGGCCCGGTCCGTGGCGCCCCGGACCCGGGTCGTCGTCGTCTCGGGGAACATCCGGTCCGCCCGCTCCGTGACCGCCACGTCCCGGGCCGCCAGCACCGGCAGCAGCGTCGGTTCCGCGGCCGCGACCCGGCGGGAGGTCGACGCGAGCCGGTCGCCGAGCCGGTGGGCGTACGCCAGCAGGAACGACTGCCGGAACGTCTTCGTACGCTTGCGACCGCCCGTCCGCTGCTCCGCCTCCGCCTTCACCATCGCCCCGGTGCCCTGCACGAGCAGCGAGGTGTACAGCAGCTCCACCGACTCCAGGTCCGGCTCGAAGCCGACGACGGTCGAGAAGCCGAACGCCTCGTTCCACACCGCCCGGCAGCGGTTCGCCGACGCGACCGCGTCGAGCAGGATCGCCTTGGCCGTCTCGTACGGCGCGTCGACGCCGATCCGGAGCGCGGCGGGCTCCTCGCCGGTGGGGGTGCGGGCCGCGAGCGACGCCTCGTCCAGGCTGTGGCGCGCCATCAGCTCCTGCGCCTTCGCGGTGAACGCCTCCGCCTCCTCCGGGAAGGCGGTCGCCTCCGCCTTGGCCAGCAGCGCCCGGATCCGGGCCGGCATGCGCCCCTCGCCCGCCACCGGCGCCGTCAGCGGGGCCGCGCCGGGCGGCGAGGCGACCGGTTCGAGTGCGGGGAGCCGCACGAGCAGCCGGTACAGCTCCAGCACGGCCGTCGCGTACGCGAACCGGTCGGCCCGCCAGGGCTCCGACTCCAGCGCGGCCAGCTGCTCCCGCCAGCGCGGCGGCAGGTGCGCGTAGCCGGCCGACTCCGCGCGGACGAGACCGCCGGCCAGCCGCACGTGCCGCGCCTGGAGTTCCCGGCGCACCACCCGCTCCACGTCGGCGGGCTGCCAGCCGCGCGCCCAGGCCCGGCGCAGCAGCTCCTCCCCGCGCCGCGCCAGCTCGGCGTCGGCCCCGGGATCGGCGGCGAGGAGGGACGCGGCGGTGTCCAGGGCGGCGGTGTCGTCGGCGTACAGGACGGCGGCGAGGGCCCGCTCGACGGTCGACTCCGCGGCCCCCTGCCGGCCGGAGGCCCCCTGGCGGCCGGAGCCGCCGGAGGTCACGGCCGCCGCCCTTCGTCGTACGCGCGGCGGGCGTCGGCGATGGCCCCGCGGTGGGCGAGCGACCAGTCGACGAGCGCCCCGACCAGCCCCGTCAGGTCGCGTCCGGTGGCGGTCAGCTCGTACTCGACCTGCGGCGGCACGGTCGGGTGCACGGTCCGCGTGACCAGGCCGTCCCGCTCCAGGCGGCGCAGCGTCAGCGTGAGCATGCGCTGCGAGATCCCCGGGACGAGCCGTTGGAGCTCGGAGAAGCGCCGCACGCCCCCGGCGAGTTCGACGACGACGTGCACGGTCCACTTGTCGCCGAGCCGGTCCTGCACGTCGCGGACGCCGCAGTCCTCGGCGCAGCTGAGCCCGGCCGGCCCGGCGGGTTCGGGGCCGCCGCCGGTTACCTCCGTGTGCCCCACGGACATGAAAGTGCCTCCTTACGTGCGTGCCGCCACCACACCCACCATGGTCGCAGCGCACACGACCACGGAAACGGGGGGCACTCCCATGCTGTTGATCACCGGTGTCTCGGGCGGCCTCGGCGGGCTGGCCGCCGGGCACGCGGCGGGCCGCGCCGACGTCCTGCTCGGCACCCGCTCGCCGGGAACCGGGCCGGCCGTACGCCGGACCCCCGGCCCCGACGCCCGCCCGGCCGTACGCCGCGTGGACTTCGACGACCCGGCGTCACTGCGGGACGCCTTCACGGGCGTACGGACCCTGCTGCTCGTCTCGGCGGGGTACGGCGAGGACGACGTCGTCACCGCCCGCCACGGCGCGGCGATCGACGCCGCCGAACGGGCCGGGGTGCGCCACGTCGTCTACACGAGCCTCTCCGGCGACGGCGACCACCTGCCGTACGCCCTCCCCCACCGCTGGACCGAACGCCGGCTGCGGGAGTCGACCCTGGCGTGGACGGTGCTGCGCAACGGCCTGTACGCCGAGCTGCTCGCCCTCCTCGCCGCGCCGGACGCCGACGGGCGGATCACCGCACCGCTCGGCGACGGCGCCGTGGCGGCGGTGGCGCGGGCGGACCTCGCCGAGGCGGCGTTCCGCGTGGCCGACGCCCCGCAGGCGCACGCGGGCCGGGTGTACGAGCTCGTCGGCGAGGTGCCGCTCGGCGGCGCCGACCTGGCGGCGGCCGTCTCGGGGACGTACGAGCCGGGTGGCCCGCTCGCCGCCACGCGGGCCGGGATCGCCGCGTCGGGGGCGGCGCCGTTCCAGGTGCCCATGCTGACCGGCACGTACTCGGCGATCGCCCACGGCTTCCTGGACGGCCGCGGGGTGCCCGGCGGCCACCTGCGCGAACTGCTCGGCCGTGCGCCGCGACCCGCGCTGGACGTGTACGCCGGCGCGGTGGGGTAGTCCCGCCGGACAGTCCTCCCGTCACCGGGAGGCAGCCGTCCGGTGGGGGCGGGGGGCGGACGGTGGGCGAGAACGAGCGGAGGACACCGGCCGGGGAGTGGCCCCTGCCCGACGACCCGGAGCCGGTCGCGGACCGAGGGGCGGATCGCCCTGTGCGCGGCCCACGACGCCCTGCCGCCGCCGCCCGCCGCCCGCCGCGGAGCGGACGCGGATCCTCGGCGAGCTGCTCGGCCCGGTGGCCGGGGTGCGGGTCCGGCCGCCGTTCCACCGCGGCTTGGGGTACCACGTCAGCGTCGGCGCCCGGACGTTCGTCGACTTCGACGCCGTCTTCCTCGACTGCGCGCCCGCCACCGTGGGGGCCGAGGTCCGGATCGTCCCGGACGTGCGGACGCCGACCCCGCTCCACGAGCTGGGCACCGAGCGGCGGCGGGCCGGCTGGGAGCGGGCCGAGCCGGTCAGCGTCGGCGACGACGTCCGGCCGGGCGACGGCGTGATCGTCTGCCCGGGGGTGACGATCGGCGCCGACACGGTGGTGGGCGCCGGGTCCGGCGTCGTACGGGGCCTGCCGTCCGGGGTGCTCGCGGTCGGCGACCCGGCCCGGGTGGTGCGCCGGCTCGGGACGTGACGCCCCCGCGTCCGGGCCCCGGATCCGCCCTCGGGACGACGACGGGCTCGCCCGGTCGGCGCGGGGCCGGGGGGACGTCAGTGCCGGGTGCGAGACTCGCACCCGTGAGCGAGCGGTGGGCGCTGGACGCGGTCGAGGGCGGCGGGGCGAGGCTCGTCCCCCTCGACCGCGACGGGCTGCCCGCCGGCCCCGTCACCACCGAGCCGGACCTGGTGGCGGCGGTGCGGTCGCGGCCGGAGGTCGGCCGGTGGGTGTGGCGGTCCACGGCCGGCCTCTATCCGCGGCTCCTCGCGGCGGGCGTACGCGTCGAGCGGTGCTACGACGTGGAGGCCGCCGAGCAGCTCCTCCTCGGCCACGAGGGTCGGCTCGGCGAGCCGCGGTCGGCGGCGGCCGCCTGGGCGCGGCTCCACGACCGGCCGGTGCCGCCCGACCCGCCGGCGCGCGCCGCCGAGCCGGGCGCGCAGTCGTCGCTCTTCGACGCGGGCCCGACGGGACCGGAGCTGCCCTTCACCGCGCTGCTGGAGGTGTACGCGGACCAGGAGCGCCGACACGGCGCCGCCGAGCACCCGGACCGCATGCGGCTGCTGACCGCGGCCGAGTCCGCCGGCGCCCTGGTGGCCGCCGAGATGCACCGGGCGGGTCTGCCGTGGCGGGCGGACGTGCACCGCGCGCTCCTGCGGGAGCTGCTCGGCGAGCGGTACGCGGGCGGGGGCGAGCCGCGCCGGCTGGCCGAGCTGGCGGACGAGGTGTCGGAGGCGTTCGGCCGGCGGGTGCGGCCCGACCTGCCGGCGGACGTGGTCAGGGCCTTCGCCGAGGCGGGCATCCGTGTGCGGTCCACGCGCCGCTGGGAGCTGGCCAAGCACGACCATCCGGCGGTCGCGCCGCTGCTGGAGTACAAGAAGCTGTACCGGATCTGGACGGCGCACGGCTGGAGCTGGCTCCAGGACTGGGTGCGCGAGGGCCGGTTCCGGCCGGAGTACGTGCCGGGCGGCACGGTCAGCGGCCGGTGGACGACCAACGGCGGCGGCGCCCTGCAGATCCCGAAGGTCATACGGCAGGCGGTCGTCGCCGACGAGGGCTGGCGGCTCGTCGTCGCGGACGCCGCCCAGCTGGAGCCCCGGGTCCTGGCGGCGATCTCCCGCGACCCGGGCCTGATGGAGGTGGCGGGCCACGCCGACGACCTGTACACGCGGCTGTCCGACCGGGCGTTCCCGGCCAGCCGCGACCAGGCGAAGCTGGCGCTGCTCGGCGCGATCTACGGGCAGACGAGCGGCGACGGGCTGAAGAACCTCGCGGCGCTCAGGCGCCGCTATCCGCGCGCGGTGGCGTACGTCGACGACGCGGCGCGGGCGGGCGAGGAGGGCCGGGTGGTGCGCACCTGGCTGGGCCGGACCAGTCCGCGGTCCGTGGCGGCGGGCGAGGCGGAGGAGGCGGGCATCCCGCAGGAGGAGGAGAGCGCGACCGGCGGCACGGGCACGGGCACGGGCGCGGACGCCCGCGCCCGCGGCCGGTTCACCAGGAACTTCGTCGTGCAGGGCAGCGCCGCCGACTGGGCGCTGCTGATGCTCGCCGCGCTGCGCCGCGCCACCGCCGGCATGCGGGCGGAGCTCGTCTTCTTCCAGCACGACGAGGTGATCGTGCACTGCCCGGCCGAGGAGGCCGACGCGGTGGCGGAGGCGATCCACTCGGCCGGCGACCTCGCCGGGCGGATCGCCTTCGGGGAGACACCGGTGCGGTTCCCCTTCACGACGGCGACGGTGGAGCGGTACTCGGACGCGAAGTGAGGACCGCGCGCGGGTCCCCGCCCGCCCGGGGAGGGCCGGGTCGGGACCCGCGGCACGGCCGGCCGGCTACTTCCGCAGCTCCAGCCACTCCGGGCTGGTGGCGAGGGCCTTGAGCTGCGCGGTCGACAGCACGGGCTCGGCGCGGGTGGCCGCCTCGTGCTGGGCGCCGGCGTTGAACGCCGAGACGACGACGCGGTAGCCGTCGGGGCGGAGCGTGTCGACGGTCCACATGACGACGCCCTCGCCGCCCTTCTCGCCGGGTCCCTGGCGCACGGCGACCTTGGTGCCGTCCGGCAGGGTCTCGTAGGAGCCCGCCGGGAAGAGCCGGTCGGCGACGTCGCCCATGCGGAGCTGGGCGTTGACCTGGACCAGGCCGCGGCCCGCCCCGTCGTCGACGACCGCGTACGCGAACCCGTCGTCGCCCCCGTCGTCCGTGACGGTGAGCCCGTCGGGCAGCAGGGACAGCAGGGTGGGGCGCACCGCCGCCCCGTCGAGGGAGCCGCCGGTGTCGGAGGCGCCGCCGGACGGCCCGGTGGACGGCTTCCCCTCGACCGGCTGCGGTATGGCGCGCAGCACGGGCGCCCACGCCGGGTGGGTGACGATCTGCCTCAGCTGGGCGGTGCTGAACGGCGGGTCGGCGCGCGAGACGTCGGCGCCCTTCTGCGCGGGCGCGTTCCACGTGTTGAGGTCGGTGACGAGCCCGTCCGCGCGGAGCACGGTGGCGCGCCAGTTCTTGGTCTCCTCGCGCCGGTCGGGGTACTCGTACCCCTGGAAGAGCACCAGGCGCGACCCGTCCGGCAGCCCCTCGGCGCTGCAGGCGTCGTAGTCGACGAACACTTCGTCGGGGCACTCGGAGTACCCCTCGTCGCCGGGGGCGGCCCGGAAGAAGCCGATGCTGACGGCGGCGGGGCCGCGGCCGTCGTCGTAGACGCCGGAGGCCATCGGGCCGAGCTCGTCGGCGGTGCCCCGGGACCGCCCGTCCCGCAGCTTGCCGCCCTTGGGCAGCACCTTGCGGAAGGTGGCGAGGACGTCGGCGGCGGGGACCGTGCCGGCCATGGTGGACGCCTCGGGCCGGGCGGTCGACTGCCGCGGGGCGGGCGGGGCGGCGACGGCCGCGCCGTCGCCGGTCCGGTGCCCGTCGAGCGTCCCCGTCGCGTACGCGCCGCCGACTGCGACCAGCGCCAGCGTCAGCACGCTGCCGGTGACCGCCCCGGCGCGCCGCCGCGCCACCCGGCGCCGGCCCCGGCTCAGCCCTCCGGTCACCAGGCCCTCCCCCCCGTCCGGCGCGAAACCGTCACCGGTGCAACGCAGGACGACGGCGAGGTCCTCCTCGAACCGCGATGTGCGTTCTTCTGCGGACATGCTGCGACCAACTCCGTCCATGAGGCGTACGTGTCCGGACGACGGGCGGCGCGCGGTGCGCGACGGGCAGTGTGCGGCGGGCGGTGCGCGGTCATGGCGCGGCGTACTCGGCGATGCCGCCGCCCAGCCGCTCCCGCAGCCGGGCGAGTGCGCGCACCGAGCGGGTGCGCACGGCGGCGGAGCTGACCCGCATCGCCTCGGCGGTCTCCTCGACGCTGCGGTCCTCCCAGTAGCGCAGCACGATCACCGCCCGGTCCTTCGGCGCCAGCCCGGCCAGCGCGTCGAGCAGCGCGACCCGCAGCGCCGGGTCGTCCCCGGGCGCGGCGCTCCGCGCGGTGTCGGGCAGCTCGCCGACGGGTCGCTCGGCGGCCGACCGGCGCCGCCGGTGACTCAGGAAGGCCCGGACCAGGACCGTCTGCGCGTACGCGGCGGGGTTGTCGATCCGCGCCGCCCGGCCGCGCAGACCGGTCCGCCCCCACAGGGCGTACATCCGGCCCAGCGTCTCCTGCACCAGGTCCTCGGCGAGGTGGGTGTCGCCGCTGGTGAGCAGGCAGGCCGAGCGGAAGAGGTGCCCGGACCGCCCGGTGGCGAACTGCAGGAACTCGTCCGTGCGGGCCCTGTCCATGCCCTCCCCCTCGTACCGCTGCCGTCGTCGTCCATCCCACTGACGCGGCGGCCCCCGGGGAATGTTTCACGCCCGGTGAGGAGGAGGCGGCGGGGAGTGTTCCACGCTCGGTGAGGAGGGGGCCGGCGGGCGTGCCGGCACGGACGTGGGCGGGCCCCGCACCCGTGGTCTCGGATGCGGGGCCCGCCCATGCGCGCGATGGCGGGGACGACGTCAGTCGATCGCCGCGGCACCGTTCTCGGAGATGACGTTCTCCAGGATGTGCGACAGGGCGGCGTCGCCCTTGACCGCGGTGGAGTTCTCCGTGCAGGTCTGGTTCTGGGTGTCCTGGAGGATGTCCTGGACGCCCACGTTGACCAGGGCCACGATGTTCTGGACGTCGGCCTGGATCGGGATGCCGAAGCAGGGCTTGTTCAGGGTCCCCTGGACGAGGCCGACCTGCGGGCTCATGTAACCGCCGGTGACGGTGTTGCCGTAGGTCTGCTTGGAGAAGTTGCCGTTCTGCGTGTCCACACCGTGGTCGCCCACGGCGGCGGCCATCGGCGCGCCCGCACCCAGGACGGCCGCTGCGACACCGGCGCCAGCCAGAACCTTCTTGATCATGTCGATCCTTCTCTCGAAAGACCCGGCGTCCGGGTCGTCCAGCCGCACCCGAAGGTGGGCACATGGTTGAAAGTTGAGCAACGGCCGCGGAGCGGCCACGGGGGGCCGGCCCGCACAGGCGATTCACCCGCGCGGGCCGGTCGCCGCACGTCGTCAGTCGACGGAGGCGGAGCCGTTCTCGGAGAGGACGTTCTCCAGGATGTGCGACAGGGCGCTGTCGCCCTTGACCGCGGTGGAGTTCTCCGCGCACTGCTGGTTCTGGGTGTCCTGGAGGATGTCCTGGACGCCGACGTTCACCAGGGCCACGATGTTCTGGACGTCGGCCTGGACCGGCAGACCCACACACGGCTTGTTGAACGAGCCCTGGATGAGCCCGATCTGCGGGCTCATGTACCCGCCGGTGGTGGTGTTGCCGTACGTCTGGGTGGCGAAGTTGCCGTTCTGCGTGTCCACGCCGTGGTCGCCGACGGCGGCGGCCATCGGCGCACCGGCGCCGAGGACGGCGGCGGCGACGCCGGCCGTGGCCAGAGCCTTCTTGATCATTACGTGATCCTTCTCGTCGAGAGACCCGGTTCCGGGTCGCTCTGCCCAACAGCACCGCGCCGTTTAGGTTGCGGGAGGTCACCCGAAGAGCTCAATCAACGAAAAAACGCTGAAATGACAAATGACGATAGGCTCCGTTCCGGTGACCCGCAGGGACGGCCGGGTACACAGGTGTCTGATTCCCCGGGGCCGGGGTACCCGCATTCCATGAACGCTTCCCTGACGCACGGCGCGGAATTGGCCGCGAAGGACCACATCGTGGGGATCGGCCCTCTGGTGGCAGGCATCCTCGTCGTCTGCTTCCTCATCGGCGCGTTCCTGCTGGGGCGCCGCATCATGACGAGGGAGCCCAGGACCCCGACCCCGGACGAGCAGCCGAAGCGGCCGGCCGACGCCGGGCTGCCGGGTGAGGTGGAGGGCCACCGCAGGCCCTCCGAGGTTCCGCAGAGCGAGGACCGGCTGATGCCCTACGAGCTCGGGCGCAGCAACACCGAGCCCGACACCTCGCCGCAGACGGAGCAGGACCGCAAGTGGGGCGGCGCGCCCAGCGGCGGCTTCGGCAGCGGCGGCCCCACCACCGGCGGGTGACCCGCCGCGACCGCGCGGTTCCCGGACCCTTCCCCTCCGGCCCGGGAACCGCCCTCTCGCGCGCGCCCGCTGTCGTCCACGAGCACCGGTGGCCCTGTGCCGCCGGTGCTCACGCGTGCGCGGGGGCACGCCTCGCCCACCACGGCGGTCGCCTCCCCGACGTCCCCGACGTCCCCGACGCCCCCGAGGCGACCGCCCCGCCGCCCGCCTCCGGCCCCGCCCGCGGCTCGCCTCGACCGGCCGTCCGTGACCCCGCTCCCGGGTTCCGCGACTCCCCCGTGCGCGCCGGACCGCTGTGACATGATGCGAGGGCCTCGCCACGCGCGGTGAACGGAAGGGTTGGCATGGCCTCAGGCACCGGGAAGTGGGAGCGGGTGCCGCTCGCTCCGCAGGCCGGGCACGGCCGCGCCGCCGCCACCGCCGCCGGCCCGCACCGCGGCGGCGCCGACGCGGTCCCCCTCTTCGCGGCGCTCGCCCGGGAGTGGCGGGCGCAGGGGCGGATCGTCCCCGGCGCGCGGGACCCCGAATGGGACGTCCTGGTACGGCGTCCGGTGTGGCCCCGGCGCTGATCCCGCCACCATCCGCCCGGCCCCCGAACCTGGTCCGCCGAGCACCCCGGCGCGGCCCCTCCCCGTACGCGCCGCCCCCTCCTCGCCGTACCCCGCCGCTCCCCCCTCGCCGCACCCGCCGTACCGCCTTCCGTGGCCTGTCGCACCCCCACCACGCCCGGAGCAGTTCCCTACTCCCGTCCGGTATCGGCCGTTTGGCGTTGGAGTGATTCCGGAGCGGGAACTGTTTGAGCGATGCCTCTTCGGTTGCCTATTCGTTGTGGGATTTGCGGCGGTAGCCGAGCCTCCGGGCTCGTGGGTCACGAAATACGTGGCATGACTTCCGCTGTGGAAAGGAAGCCGAGAAATGAAGTGCAAGAAGGCGGCTGTGGCCGTTGCCGGTCTGTTCATGGCGGTCGGTGCCGCCGCTCCGGCGGCCGCAGACGCGGAGGCCAACGGCGCCGCCGTGGGCTCCCCGGGCGTCCTCTCGGGCAACGTCGTCCAGATTCCGGTCCACGTGCCGATCAACATCTGCGGTAACACCGTGAACGTCATCGGGCTGCTGAACCCCGCGTTCGGCAACGTCTGCAAGAACAGCTGACACGGCACAGCGCGGTGGAGGCCGGTCACGGAGCATGTTTCCGTGACCGGCCTTTCCGGTGTCCGGGGCGGGCCGGTCAGCCCGGGGTCGCCACGGTGCCGCCCGCGCCCCGGGGGGCGTCGGCCGGGCCGGGACGGGCGACCGGCACGGCCGTCGGCCGCGGGGCGCGCAGCCGCCGCTCCACCCCCCGCACGAGCCGTTCCGCGGTGTACCCGGCGCCGTGGACGAACCGCATGGCGGGGCCGTACGCGGGGGCGGTGACGAGCCCCGCCAGGAACAGACCCGGGTGCGACGACTCGAAGTGCCCGCTCACCTCCGGCGCCCCGCCCCGGCCGACGGTGCCGAGCCCCGCCCGCACCTCGGGGCACAGCGGGTCCAGGCGGTCCAGCCGGGGCGCGAAGCCGGTCGCGGCGACGACGTGGTCGGTTTCCACCTCCGTCACGGGCGCGTCCGGCCCGGCGCCGGCGAGGCTGAGCCGCACGCGCCCGTCGCCGGTCGGGTCGGCGGCCACCACCGACCTGCCGAGCCGTACGTCGGGCACCGCCTCGAAGCGGTGCCGCAGCCACCAGGCGCCCGCCGGGCCGAGCGCGGTGGCGAAGAGCCGCTCGCGGGTCGGGCCGGGCAGCCGGCGGAAGGCGCCGGGGGTACGCGCGTACAGCAGGTTGCGCCAGCCGCAGCCGAGCCCGGTGTGCGGGGCCCGGGCGGCCTCCCAGGCGCCGCGGCGCAGCGCCGGCGGCACGGTGTTCCAGACCAGCCGCGGGGAGCGGGCCACCACGCGCGCGTGGGCGCCCGCCTCGGTGAGCAGTACGGCGGTCTCCAGGGCGGCCTGGCCGGCGCCCACGACCGTCACGTCGCGGCCGGCGAACCCCGCCGGGTCGGGCAGGTCGCTGCTGTGCGTCACGAGGTGCGGGGCGAGCGGGCGCAGCACGGCCGGCACGTCGAGGAACGGGTTGCCGCCCAGCGCGAGCGCCACCGTGTGGGTGCCGGTCTCCTGCCCGTCCTCGGTCGTGACGGTGAACCCGCCGTGCGGGCGCGGCCGGACCGCCACGACGGTCCGCGGGTCCACGTCGGGCACGGCCCGGCGGGCGAACCACTCGCCGTACGCGGCGAAGAAGGCGACCGGCAGGGGCACCCCGTGCTCGGCCCGTACGCGGCGGGTCGCTGCGTAGGCGGCGAGGCCGTGGGCCCCCGCCGGGTCCGACAGGTCGGACGCCCATGGCTCCGACTTCAGCAGCATGCCGGGGGGCATGCTGTGCCAGGAGCGCATCACGCGGCCGAAGACGCGCACGTCCAGGCCGCGGGCGGCCGCGTGGGCGGCCACGGAGAGGCCGTACGGGCCGGCGCCCACGACCACCAGGTCGTCGTCGTGCATGGGTCCCACCACTTTCGTCATCGTCGGGGGGAGGAAGGGGTCGGGAAGGGCGGCAGGGGCAGCTCGGGCGGCACCGCGGGTGCGGGGAAGGGGCCCGGGGCGGCCCCGTGCGGGGCTCTGGAGAGGGCTGTCGCGGGCGTGGGGCGGGCCGTCGGGTCGAGGGCGCGGCGGGCGGTCCCGGCGCGCCAGGCGCGCCAGGAGCACCGCCGGGCGCGGCGCAGTGCGTGGCGCAGTGCGTGGCGTAGTGCGTGCCGCAGCGCGCCGCACACGGCGGCCGTGGCGCGGCGGGCCAGGTGGGCGGCCCAGGCGCGGGCCATGGCGCGGGCCGGAGCGGGGTCGTCCGCCGCGTACCAGGCCGTCTCCACACCGCCGGGCCCGGCGTGCGCGCGCGGGCGGGGCCGGGGCGCGGCGAGGAGGGAGAGGGCGGCGTGGTTCTCCACCACGTACCGGCGGCCGTGGGCGGGGGCCAGGGCGGGCACCGGACGCCCCGTCAGGTCGAGGTGGAGCGCGCGGACGACGTCGGTGCCCCGCGCGTCGGTGAACAGCCGGAACTGCGCCCCGGGGCGCGGGTTGAAGTCCAGCAGGTGGTACCGGCCGGTGGCCGGGTCGCGGCGGAAGTCGAGGTCCGCGATCCCCCGGTACCCCAGGGCGGACAGCAGGTCGCGGGCCAGGTGCTCGACGGCCGGGTTCGGGGCCCACTCCCCCACGGCCGTCAGGCCCGCGCCGCCCGGCCAGGAGCGGACCTTCCGGCCGGTCCCCGCGACGCCGCAGGACCCCCCGGCGTCGCAGTACGCGTGGAAGAACCAGTCGCCGTCCCCGCTCGGCGGCAGGTACCGCTGGAGCAGGAGCGGACTGCCGGCCTCCGCGGCCCGCGCGTACAGCTCGCGCGCCCGGCCCGGGGTGCGGGCCAGGACGGTGCTGCGCAGCCCCCGGCCCGCCGGCAGCAGCCAGGGGCGGCTCCACTTGGCGACGACGGGCGTCCCCAGGGCGGCCGCCATGGCGGCCGCCTCGTCGGCGTCGGCGGGGACCAGGGTGCGCGGGTGGGGGACGCCCAGGCGCAGGCAGACCGCCGCCAGCCGGGCCTTGTCCGCGACGAGGGCGGGCAGGCCCGGCGGCTGGGCGGGCAGCAGGAAGCGTCCGGCCGGGCCGCCCGGTTCGCGCCGCAGCCCGTCCAGCGCGACGGCGGTCAGCTCGTCGAGGGCGAGGAGGACGGCGGGTGCCCCCGCGAGCGCGTCCGCGACCCGTACCAGGGCCTCGCGCACGGCCGCCGTGCCACCGCCCCCGCCCGCGCCCGCGCCCGCGTCCGCTTCGGTGACCGGCGGGCCGGGGTGGCA
This sequence comes from Streptomyces sp. DH12, assembly GCF_020873895.1. Lineage (GTDB taxonomy): Bacteria > Actinomycetota > Actinomycetes > Streptomycetales > Streptomycetaceae > Streptomyces. The sequence goes on from NZ_JAHWGT010000020.1 coordinate 50,780, forward strand.
GCTCCGTACGTGGCGCGACCGGGCGACCGGGCCCGCCGCGCCACCCGCGACCACGTGGACCGGGACGCCGGCCCGGCCGAGGGAGCGGGCGGCGCCGAGCGTGCCGTGGTGGAAGGGGTTCCGGTCCAACCGCAGCAGCACGGCGGCGACGCTGGTGTCGAAGAGCGGCACGGGATGTCCTCGTCTCGATGCCCCGTCTGGGCGAGGGGTTGCACTGATGGCGTACGGAGGGGCGGGACCGGGTTCCGGGTCGGGCCGCCGCGCTTACGTTGGGTCCTGATGGCGGGTCGAACGGCTGAGTGACGGAGTGCGGCGCCTGGCGAAGGAGTGCGGATGACCGTCCGGAACGGAAAGACGACGAGCACCTGGCTGGCGGCGTGCGCCGCCGCGCTGCTGCTCCCGGCGGCCGTGCTCCCCGCGCCGGCCCGAGCGGCGGAAGGCCCCGCCGGGCCCGACCCGGTGGCGACCGGGGAGACGGCGCTCGGCGCGTACCTGCACTACGGGACCGCGGGCGTGGGGCGCATGGCGGAGCTGCGGGAGTGGCTGGGCGGTACCGAGCTGCGCGCCGGCCACACCTACCTGCCGGGCGACAGGTGGTCCAACATCGCGGGCCGGCCCGGCTTCCTCGACGCGTGGGCCGAGTGGCGGCGGGCCCGGGAGGACCGGCTGTTCGTCCTCAACGTGCCGATGCTGGAGCGCAACGAGAGCCGGCTGCCGGACGCGGTCGTCGCACGGCTGCTGCGGCACGGCGCGGACGGCCGGTTCGACCACCACTTCAGGGCGCTCGCCGAGCGGCTCGTGGGGCTCGGCGTGCCGGACACCGTCATCGTCCTCGGCTGGGAGATGAACGGCACCACGTACAGCCACCGGTGCGGCCCGGATCCGGACGCGTGGAAGAGGTACTGGAAACGCATCGTCACCACCATGCGTGAGGTGCCCGGTCAGGAATTCCGATTCGACTTCGCGCCCAATCGGGGCCGGGACGCCATTCCCTGGACCGAATGTTATCCGGGCGACGACGTCGTGGACATCGTGGGAATGGACTCCTACGACCAGCCGCCGGGCCGGACCTTCGACGAGCAGGCAAACGAACCGTACGGGCTGCGTCACCACGTGGAATTCGCCGCGGCCCGCGGGAAGCCTATCTCCTATCCCGAGTGGGGACTGTTCAGAAACGGCGACAATCCCGAGTACATGCGGCGGATGCTCGAATGGATCCGGGAGCACAAACCGCTGTACCACTCGATCAGCGACTACTGCCCGCACGGCGTGTGGCAGTGCGCGGGGAACCCGGAGTCGTCGGCGGTGTTCCGCGCGGCGCTCTTCGGGCTGGAGCCGGTACCGGCACGCCCCCCGGAGCCCGCCGAGCCGGGTGGGGTCGGGGACCCGGAGGAGCCGGAGGAACCTGCCGAGCCGGAGGAGCCTGCCGAGCCCGTCGAGCCGCCCGAGCCGGCGGAGCCCCCGGAGCCTGCCGAGCCCCCGGAGTCCGCGGAGCCGGTTGAGCCGGCAGGGCCGGTGGAGCCGGCAGGGTCGGATGGGACGGCCGGGTCGGCGGAGGTCGAGGTGCCGGGGGAGCCCGGCGGGTTGGACGAGGCGCGGTGTCCGACGGGCGGGCTCCCCCGGTGGCTCAGGAAGTGGTTCGACCCCGACCCGTGCGATCCGTAGGGGCCGTCGGGGCCGTCGGGGTCCGGCCGGCGGTGAGGCGGTGCCGCAGGGCGCGCGCCCAGGCCCGGTCGCGCAGCCGGTCCGCGGCCCGGCTGCGGCCGCCGACGTACGCCGCCCGCAGCCACAGCAGCGGGGCCGCCCGGCGGCGGGCCAGCAGCAGCCGCCCGTTGCGCACGGCGTCGGGGCGCCAGTGGTGCTTGTACGGCTCATCGCCCCGCAGCAGGCTCAGCGTGGCGCGGCCGGTGCCCTCGCCGAGCCGGGCGCCGTTGCGCAGCAGCAGCGTCGCGATGTCCACCTTGAGCGAGCGCAGCACCGGGTCGGCGCCGTACAGGTAGCCCCCGGAGAGCCGTGGCGACAGCAGCGTCAGGTCCACGGCGACCACCTCCCCACCGAGCAGGAACCGCGTCACGCGCGCGTGCCCCGTCGCCGCCATGGCGCGCACCGCCCGCCCCAGGTGCTCCCCGAAACGGGACGTGAGGTGTTCGGCCGTCACACCGCGGCCGGCCCACTGGCGGCGGTGCAGCTCCAGGAGGTGGTCCAGGGCGTCCGGCACCTCGTCCAGGGGGACGGGCCGTGCCGTGACGCCCTCCCGGTCGATCTTGCGGAGCTTCGCCCGGGCCCGCTGGGCCCGCTGGGGCGGCAGCCGGAGCACCAGCTCGTCGACGGGCACGCACGGCAGTTCCAGGCACGTGGAGTCGGGAAGCCGCCGGCGGGGACCCGGCCAGTGGGCCGGGAGCCGTTCGGCGGCTGCGCCGGGGCGCACCTCCCGCAGGTCCACGACGGCGCCTCGGGACAGGTCGGGGAGGTCGGCGAGCGCGGCGGCCAGCGCGGGCAACGCGTCGGGGCAGCCCTCGTCCACGAGGACGTCGCCGTAGTCGGTGAGGCCGCCGCCCAGGAACGCCACGGTCGGCGCGCGGCCCGGCGTCAGCCACAGGGGTGCCGCCGCGACGAGCCGCCCGTCGGCGACGCGGCGTACGAGGACGACCCGCAGCCGTCCGGGCACGCCGTACGACAGCCACCAGGAGTGCAGCCAGGCGTGCGTCTGGAACGGGGTGACGGTGGCGCAGCGCTCGTACAGGTCGGCCCAGTCGGCGGCGAGGGCGCCGAAGTGCTCGTCCTCCCGGCAGACGGTGGACGCGACGGCGACCGGACCGGAGGACACCGCCCCGGCCCCGGCGGCGCCACGGGCCTCGTCGGCGACGCCCGTGGGAACGGCGACGCCCGTGGGAACGGCGGGGCCGACGGGCGCGGTGGAGGTGGCGGGCGCGGCGGGGCCGGCGGGCGCGGTGGAGGTGGCGGGCGTCACGCGGGCGACGGACTCGGCGGCGGCGGTGCTCGGCGGCGTACTCACACGGTCTCCGGCTGCGGGGCGGCGGCCGCGGCGGTGCCGGAGCTGGGGCCGGGCACGGCCGCGGCGGCGGTGGTGCCCGGGGCCGGGGCCGTACCGGTGGCCGGGGCGGCGGTGCCCTCGGCCGGCGGCCGGGCGTCGGCCGCGCGGCGGGGGCGGACCAGCAGCGCCAGCCCGCCGAGGAGCCCGCCCCCGCTCCCGCCGACCAGGGCGGCGAGCGGCGCCGACGGTGAGACGGGCGCGGTCGGCGTGGTGGCGCGGGCGAACTGGACGACGCTCACGTGCGTACCGGCGCGGGCGTGCGCGCCCTTCTGCACCAGCGCCCTGGCCACGCCGTCCGCCATGGCGGCGGCCGTCCGGGCCCGCTCCGACCGGGCGGTGACGGAGATCATCGGCGCGTCGGGCGAGGTGGCCGCGGTGACGCTCGCACGCAGCTCGGCCGGGGTCACGCGGGCCCACACGGCGGCGTCGCCGGCGACGGCGATGTCCGTGGCGACCCGCCCGTAAGCCTGCGCCAGGCCCATCGCCGCGGCCGGGTCGGACCGCTCCTCGGGGACGACCACGACGTAGCTGGTGGCCGCGTACTCGGGCGTGGCGAGCAGCCCGTACGCGCCGCCGGCCGCGGCGCCGGCCAGCACCGCCGCCGGCACGGTCCAGACGCGGCCGGGGCGCGGAGCCCGGGCGGCGGTCGGGCGGGCGAGCCGGAGGAGCCGGACGAGCCGGTCCGCTCCGGGGATGGTTCGCGGGGTCATCGGTCACTCGTTTCTCGGTAGAGGGCCATCAACTGCCGGGCGGTACGGGCGATGTCGTACCGGTACGCCGCCGGGGGCACCGGGCCGCGCGCGGTGCCCGCCGCGCGGGCGGTGCGGGTCGCGCGCACGGCGGCGGCCACGTCGGCGACGGTGCCGCCGATGCGGCGGGCCGCGGGCGCCTCCTCGGGCGGCAGGTCGTCGAGGGCGGGGCAGGCCACGTAGCGGACGGGCAGCCCGGCGGCCAGCGCCTCGACGACCGCGAGGCCGAACGCCTCGTCGGCGGAGGGGGAGACGAAGACGTCCATCGCGGAGAGCAGCGCCGGCAGGTCGCGGGTGACGGCGCCCGCCCACACCACCCGGTCGTCGACCCCGGATGCGCCGGCCAGCCGTTCCAGCCGGGTCCGCTGGGCGCCGTCGCCTACGAGGAGGAGGCGCACGTCCGGCGGCAGTTCGGCGAGGGCGCGGACCAGGACGTCGAACCGCTTGCCCGGGACGAGCCGCCCCACGCCGCCGACGACGTACGCGTCCGGTGGGATGCCGAGCCGTCGCCGGGTGGTGGCGCGGGCCCGCTCGTCGTGGGCGAGGGCCGCGGCGTCGACGCCGTTGGGGACGACGTGGACGCGGTGCGGCTTCACGCCCCAGTCGGTGAGCCGCCGGGCCACGGTGTCGGAGACGGCGACGGTGGCGGAGCCGAGCCGTTCGGTCGCCAGGTACAGGGCGCGGGCCCCGGGGCTGAGGGGGCGCCCCTCGATCTGCGCGGCGCCCAGCGAGTGCTCGGTCGCGACGACGTTCCGCACTCCGGCGAGGCGCGCGGCGATCCGCCCGTACACGCACGCCCGGTACAGGTGGGTGTGGACGACGTCGTAGCGGCCGCGGCGGATGAGCCGCACGAGCCGGGGCAGCGCGGACAGGTCGCGGTTGCCGCGCATGCCGAGGTGGACGACGGGGACGCCGTCGGCGCGCAGGGCCGCGGCGACGGGGCCGGGGTCGGTGAGGGTGACGACGCCGCTGTGCACGGGGAGGTGGCGCAGGAGGAGCCGCAGCTGCTGCTCGGCGCCGCCGATGCCGAGCCCGGTGATGACGTGCAGGACCCTCATGAGGCACGCGCCCGTACGGCCCGCAGGTCGACGGGGGCCGGGCCGGTGGGGGCCGGTTCCCCGGTGGGACCCGGCCTCCCGGTTGCGGACGGCCCCACCGCGGCGCAGGCCGGAGTGGGCCTCCCCGTGGCGGCCGGTTCCGGCCCGGCGGAAGCCGGTACGGGCCTCCCCGTGGCGGCCGGTTCCGCGGTGGCCGGCCCGCCGGCGGCGGGCGCCTGTGCCCCGGCGGCCCGGGGGCCGGTGGCGGGCGCCGGCCGGTCGGCGGCGGGGAGGCCGCCGGGGGCGCGGCGGCGCAGGGCGTGCAGCCGGTGCTTGGCGTACAGCCGGAGTGCCGTGTCGCGCTGACCTACGTGGACGCGCGGCAGGGCGTGGGGGCCGCTCAGGGCGCCCGGGTCGATGGCGCAGGCGTACGCGTAGCCCGTGTCCCGCGCGGCGGCGGCGACGCGCGCGTCGACGTGCCCGTACGGGTAGCAGAAGCCCGCCGGTGCCTCGCCGGTGAACACCCGGAGCAGCTCCCGGCTGCCGTGCAGCTCCTCGCGCAGGGCCGCGTCGTCGAGCGAGGGCAGGGAGACGTGCCACAGCCCGTGGGAGGCGACCTCCATCCCGGCGTCGGCGCAGCGGCGCAGCCCGTCGGCGGTGAGGAGCGGTTTGCGCGGCCCCCGCTCGTCCCACGCGTTGTCCCCGCCGAGGCGGCCGGGGAGGGCGAAGACGGTGGCGGTGCAGCCGTGGCGGCGCAGCAGCGGGACGGCCGCGTGCAGGAAGTCGGCGTACCCGTCGTCGAAGGTCAGTCCGACCAGTCCGGCCGCCGTGCCGCGGGCCGTGGCCGCGAGGAGCTCGCGCACGGCGACCCCGCGCAGCCCGCGGGCGCGCAGCCAGCGCAGTTGGGCGTCGAGCCGGGCGGGGGTGACGGTGACGCGGTACGGGTCATCCCGGTCGTCGTCGACCGAGTGGTACATCGCGATCCAGGGGGGCGGGGTCCGACGGAACATGGTGCTGCCTTCGCGTGAGGGGGCTGCGCGGTGCGGTGCCGCGCCGGAAGGGGGCGCACAGCGCGGCGCGCGCCAGTCCGGGCACGAGCGGCGCGCGCAACGCGTGGGCGGCGGCGGGGAAGACGGTGAGGACGGCGGCGGCCGCGAGGGCCGCGCCGGCGAGGGGGGAGCCGGGCCAGGAGGCGCAGAGCCGGGCGGCGAGCGCGGCGACGGCGGCCGCGGCCGTCAGGCGGGCGAGGCCGCCGGCGAGGCCCGCGGCGCGGAGCGGTACGTTCCGGCGGCTCGCCCCGGCGAGGAGGAGCGCGGCGGTGAGGGTGATGCCCGCGGCGTTGGCCAGGGCGATGCCGGGGGCGCCCCAGCGGTCGGCCCACAGGGCGCCGAGGGCGGTGTTGGCGGCGATGCCGAGGAGCATGGCGCCGGCCGGGAACCACAGGGGCCGGGACGCGGCGAAGTAGCAGCGGACCAGGGCGCCGACGAGGGTGTGGCCGAGCAGGCCGAGTGCGTACACGCGCATGACGGCGGCGGTCGCGGCGGTGTCGGCCGCGTCGAACGCGCCGCGCTGGAACAGCATCTGGACGATCTGCGGGGCGGCGGCGGCGACGGTCGCGGCGCCGGCCAGGACGAGGGCGCCCGCCAGCAGCAGGTCGCGTTCGGCCCGGCGCCGGGCGGTGGCGCCGTCCCCGGCGGCCATGGCGCGGGCGACGACGGGGAAGCTGACCGTGCACAGCATCAGCGACAGCACCATCGGCAGCTGGGCGACCTTCTGGGCGTAGTTGAGGTGCGAGATCGCGCCGGCGGGCAGCGGCGCGGCGAGGAAGCGTTCGACGAGGACCTGGCACTGGCGGCTGACGGCGAAGACGACGACCGGCAGGACCAGCGCGAGCGCCACCCCCGCGGCCGCCCCGCCCCCGCGCGCCGCCCCGTCCCCGCGCGCGGCGCCGCCCCGCGGCCGTACGCCCGCCGTCGCCCGGCGCAGCGCCCGCGCCACCGCCCGCCCTGCCGCCCGTACCCGCCGCACGGGGCCGCCGGTGCGTACCGGCCCCGCGGCGCCTGCGGGACCCGTGCGTACCGCTCCCGCGGCGCCTGCGCGGCCGCCGGTACGGCCCGCCCGCAGGCGCCGGACCAGCGCGGGCGCCTGGACGAGCGCCATGAGCGCCCCGCCCGCCGCGACCCCGACGGCCGCCGCCCGTACGCCGAGGGCGGGGCCGAGCAGCAGCACGGCGGCGATGATGCCGGTGTTGTGGACGACGTAGATCGCGGCGGGGGCGAGGAACCGGCCGTGCGCCCGCAGGGCGGCGCTGACGTACCCGGCGAGCGCGAACGACAGGACGCAGGTGGCCGTGAGCCGGGTGCAGTCGACCGCGAGCCGCTGCTCCGGCAGGCCGGGCGCCAGCAGCGGTACGAGCAGGGGCGCCGCGGCGGCGACCAGCGCGGCCCCCGCGGCGGCGGCCAGGGCCGTCCCGGGGAGCGTCGCGCGGACCAGGTCCAGCACCGGGTCGGGGCCGGGGGCGGCGGCCCGCCGGGCGAGGGCGCGGCTGAACGCCGGTACCAGGAGCAGCGCCATGGCGTCCTCGATGAGGAGCGTCGCGGCGAACTCCGGGACCGTCCACGCGATCAGGAACGCGTCGGTGTCGGGCCCCGCGCCGAAGGCGTGGGCGAGCAACTGGTCGCGTACGAGGCCGAGCAGCGCCCCGGCCGCGGTGAGTCCGGCGGTGAGGAGCGCGGCGCGGGCGAGGAACCGGCCGGTCGGCGCCCACGCCGCCCCGCCCCGCCGCCCCCCGGGCGCACCGGAACCCTCGGGCCCCTCGGACCCCCCGGCCGGACCGGCCGCGCCGGCGCCACCGGCCCTACCCGGGCCACCAGCCGCCCCGGAGCCGCCAACCGCCCCGGACGCGGACGCCGCACCGGCCACCGAAGGCGCACCGGCCACCACGGTCGCGGCCTGCCCGGCGGACGGTTCGGCGGGGCGGCCCGGCCCCGCGAAGCTAGCCACGGGCGCCCTCCGGCGGCGCGTCCGGCCCCGCCAGCGCCCACCAGGCGGCCACGCCCAGGACGACGGCGGTCAGGACGGTCGACGGGCCCCCGATGTCGGCGTACAGGAAGTCGACGAGCTGCCAGCCGAGGAGCCCCGTGGCGACGAGCGCGCAGTCCAGGTGGCGTCCCGTGCGGCGGGCGGCGGGCAGGCGGCGGCAGGCGCACACCAGGAGGGCGAGCCAGCCGCCCGCGACGGCGAGGAGGCCCAGCAGGCCCTGTTCGCCGAGGACCAGCAGGTACATGTTGTGCGGGGAGAGCAGCGGCTGCCGCCGGAAGCCGGCGCCGGCGCCGGCGGTGTCGCTGCCGGACGACAGGGCGAGGGAGGCGTGGGCGTCCCGGTGGCTCGGGAAGCCCTTGAGGCCGACCCCGGTGAGGGGCCGTTCCCGCCACATCCCGGCTGCCGCGGCCCACAGGGTGTACCGGTCGGTGACCGACCGGTCGGGCGCTGCGGTGACCTGCGTGATGCTGGCGACCCGCTCCTGGACCATGGCGGAGCCGACGCCGAGCCCGCCGACGAGGACCACGCCGAGCGCCCCCGCCACGAGGGCCGCCCCCAGCGCCCGCCGCGCCCCGGTCAGCGCGAGCTGCGCCCCGCAGACGAGGACGGTCGCGATCCACGCGCCGCGGCTGAACGACAGCACGAGCGGCACGGCGAGGAGGGCGGCGCAGACCAGGGCGGCGACCCGGGCGCGGCCCCTGGGCCCGCCGAGCGCGAGGCCGACGGCCGCGACGATGCCGTACGAGACGACGGTCGCCATGCCCATCACGTCGCTCGCGCCGAAGGTCCCGACGGCCCGCACGTCCTCGCCCATGTACGAGGCGCCCGTCCCGGTGGCGTACTGCACGACGCCGATGGCGCCCTGGACGAGGGCGAGGCCGACGAGGGCCCGGGCGACGGTGACGAGGTCCCGCCGGTCGCGGAGGGTCAGCACCACGGCGGCGGGGACGAGGACGAGGACCTGGAGGTGGCGGACGACGCCGGGCAGGCCGGCCGCCGGGTCGTGGGAGGCGACGGCGGCGGCGCAGATCCCGACGGCGGGCAGGCCGAGCACGACGGCGGCGAGCCGCGTCAGGGGCCGTACGCGCGCGCGGGTCAGGCGCACCGCGCACCACACGGCGAGGACGCCGGAGGCCGCGTCGGCGAGGGTGGCGCCGCCCGGGCCGGAGCCGTCCGCTCCGGTCGGGGCGGCGAGCAGGGCGACGACCGCCAGCAGGGGCAGCAGGTGCGCCCGCCCGCCGCGCGGCGCCGTACGGACGGCGCGCACCAGCCGGTCCGGGCCCAGCCGGTCGAGTCGTCCCGGGCCCCCGGCACGGGCCCACGGCACCCGGCCGCGCCCCCCGCCCCGCGCCCCCTCGGGCGGCCCGGCGCCGGGCCGGTCAGGGGCGGACCCGGATCCGTCCGGAACGGCGGCGGGCGCGTCCGGGGCGGGCGCGGCGAGGGTGGCGGGGCCGGCGGGCGCGGCCATCAGCTGCCCGCCGGGCGGATCAGCGTGGCGGCGGTACGCAGGAGGATGCGCACGTCCTGCCCGAGCGACCAGTGGTCGATGTAGTGGTTGTCGAAGCGGCACCGGTCCTCGATGGAGGTGTCGCCGCGCAGCCCGTGCACCTGGGCGAGCCCGGTGAGGCCGGCCGGCATGCGGTGGCGGGCGGCGTAGTCGCCGTGGAGGCGGCTGAACCGCTCGACGAAGTAGGGGCGTTCGGGGCGCGGCCCGACCAGGCTCATGTCGCCCCGCAGCACGTTCCACAGCTGCGGCAGCTCGTCGAGCGAGGTGCGGCGGAGGAACGAGCCGACGGTGCCGAGCCGTTCGTCGTGGGCGACGCTCCAGCGGGTGGCGGCCTCCCGCTCGTCCGCGGGGCGCAGCGTGCGGAACTTCAGCAGCGTGAAGAGCCGGCCGCCCTCGCCCACGCGCTCCTGCCGGAAGAGGACCCCGGGCCCGTCGGCGAGGCGTACGGCGACGGCGCACAGCAGCAGCACGGGGGCGGCGGCCAGCAGCAGCAGCCCGGCGCCCGCCACGTCAAGGGCCCGCTTGGCGGCCCGCCCCGGGCGCGGCCCGGGGCCCTGGAGGAGGTGGAAGGCGTACCCCCACAGGTGTCGCCCCATGGGCTCGGGTACGGCCCCGGCGGGCCGGGCCCCCACGCGCGCGGGGGGCCCGACGAGCCAGGTGGCGCACCCGTGCCGGTGCATCAGGGCCAGCTGCTCCGCGCGGGGGGCGCCCTCGTCGGCGGTCACGAACAGGACGTCCTGGACGCCGTTTTGGATGACGGCCCGCTGGACGTCCTCCGGGGATACCAGCAGCGGCAGCGCCGGACCGGGCGACGGCCCGGCGCCCGCCGGCTGCGGGATGTCCTGCGGGGCGGCGACGAGGCCCACCGGGCGGACGCCGTGGTCGGGGTGCTGGAGCAGCAGGGCGGCGAGGCGCTGCGCGGCCGGCGGCGCGCCCACGACGAGCGCGGCGCGCGGCTGGTCGCGGGCGACGCGGCGGCGCCGGTGGTGGACGGCCGCCCGGCCGGCGCAGACCGCCGCCAGGTGCAGGGCGTACGCGCCGGCCAGCGTGCCGGGACCGAGGGCCTGCTCCGGTGACCGGGCGGCGAGCAGGGCGGCCGCCGCGCACCAGACGGCGGCCAGCCGCCCGGCGAGCACGGGGAGTTCGTCGAGGAGGCCGGCGTACCGTCCGGCGCGTACGGCGCCCAGCGCGGTCGGCCGGTACAGCCCCGCCCGCGCGTGCAGGGCGACGACGCACGCGGTGAGCTGGAGCAGCAGCGCGGCGGACCGCTGCCCGGGGGTGAGGACGGCCGCCGCGGGCAGCACGGCGGCGCACTCCACGGCCACGAGCGCGGCGACGAACGGCGCCTGGGGTGCCTGGCGGGGCCGCGGCGCGGCCGTCCGCCCACGGGCGCCGCGCTGCGGAGCGAGGGCGAGGCCCCCGCCGGCGGGACGGGCGGCCCGGGTGGTGTGGGCACCGGAGGTGCTGGTGCTTTCCGTGGTCACTGGGGGATCGGCTCTCTGAGCTCGCGGTGGCGCGGGGCGACGGCCACCTCGCGGTACACGTCGGCGATGGCGGCACCCGCCCGGCGCACGTCGAAGCGGGTCAGGACGTGCTGGTGCGCCTGGCGGCCCAGGGTCTGCCGGAGGATCGGCCGCTGGAGCAGCCGGACGAGCGCCGCGGCCAGCGCCTCCGCGTCGCCGGGCGGGACGAGGCAGTGCGCGTCCTGGCCGGGCGGGAGGCTCTCGCGGGCGCCGTCGACGTCGGCGAGGAGGACCGGCCGGCCGGACGCCATGGCCTCCAGCGGGGCGAGCGCCATGCCCTCCCAGCGGGACGGCAGGACGACGAGGTCGGCGGCCCGGTACCAGGGGCGGACGTCCGCCACCGCCCCGGCGAGGACGACGGACGGTGGCGCCGCGGCGCGCAGGGCCCCGGCGGCGGGGCCGTCGCCGACGAGGACCAGCCGGGCGCCCGGTACGCGCGCGGTGACGGCGTCCCAGGCGCTCAGCAGGACGTCCTGCCCCTTCTGCCGGCACAGCCGCCCCACGCACACCACCACGGGTGCGGCCGGCGGGGTGCCCGGGACGAGCACCCTGCGGGCGGCGGCCCGTTCGGCGCTCGTCGGGTAGGGGCCGAACCGGGTGGTGTCCACGCCGTTGTGCACGACCGTCCAGGCGGCGCGCACCCCGGCGCGCTCGCCGCGGCGGCGTTCGGCCTCGCTGACGCAGATGACGCGGTCGGTCCAGCGGGCCGCCCACCGCTCCCAGCGCCGGGCCAGCGCGGCGGTCGCCCCGTCGACCGCCTCGAAGGACCAGGCGTGCGGCTGGTAGACGGTGGGCACGTGGCCGCGTACGGCGATACGGGCGGCAAGCCCGGCCTTGGCGCTGTGCGCGTGGACGAGGTGGGGACGTACCAGGTCGACGAGTTCGGCGACGCCGCGGCTCTCCGCGAGGACCCGCCGCCCCGGTTCGCGGGTGGCGGGCCAGGCGTGGAGCTCGGCGCCGTGCGCGAGGACGGCGGCGGCGAGGGGGGTGCCGGGCGGGCAGGCGACGGCGACGCGCATGCCCTGCGCCACGTGGGCGCCGACCACGTCGGCGACGACCCGGGCGACCCCGCCGTCCCCGGGCTGGACGACGTGCAGTGCGGTGAGGGGAGGACGCACGCTGGCCCCTTTCTGAGCAGCGGTGGCGGGGTGGGCGGTCAGCCGCGGGCGTCGGCCTCCAGGGACAGCGCGCCGAGCCACACGTAGTCGCCGGCCGTGCCGACCCGCACGGAGACGTCGTCGGCGCCGCCGACGAGCGCCGCGTCGAGGTCGAGGACGTCGGAGTCGTAGCCGAGGGTGTTGCGGTGGGCGGGCTCGCGGCGGATCCGCTCGGCGCCGGAGTCCGTGACGGTGGAGTTCAGGACGTCGTCCCGGGCGTTCGCGGAATCGTGCAGCGCCACCGGGCGGCCGGTACGCGGCGAGAAGGCGAGGGAATCGCCCGCCATACCCCGGTCACCGTCATAGGCGACGATCCCGAGGCGCCCCGAACCACCCACGGGAATGCTCATCCGGCCGAGTTCCACGTTCACCGAACGCCGATCCCTCGTGAGGGTCTCGAATCCGTCCCAAAGGGCGAGGTGGCGCAACGGGGCGCCTTTCTTCGCGTACGCCACGACGAGCGTCCAACCTCCCCAGGCGCCCACTCCCGAACGGCCCATGGCGACGTTGATCTGGGCGACGGTGTACATGCCCGGACCGGAGTTCCTGACGAGTTCCGTGAGGTCCGCGGTGGCCTGGAAGGCGTCGGCGCCGTCGGCAGTGCGGTGGCCGATGACGGAATCGGCGAGAACGTCCTTGTAGGCGCCGCCGGGTTCCGCGACGAGGACCCGCCCGTTGTCCTTCGGCGGCTTCTGCTCGCCCACGCGGAGATTGCCGCCCCAGTACAGCCGGGCGTACGTGACCTGCGCGTCCTTCGGCAGGACGAGCTCGGCGCGGCTGGAGTTGAAGGTGTTCGGGTCGTCGTCCACGTCCGTGTAGAACATGTCGTGGTCGTGGTTCGCGGCGAGGCCCTTGCCGTCGCGCGCGGAAAGACAGGCCGCGTCCGCGGTGGAGTCCTTCGCGGCGGATTCCCGGCAGGTGATCGCCGAATTCGCGGCGCGCGCCAGGCCGCCGTGCTGGACGGCGTGGTACCGCTGCGAGAAAGCGATGCGCGGCTGCTCCTTCACGCGGGGCGCGGCCGCGGCGGGCAGGACGGCCGACAGGGCGGCGCAGGAAAGAACGCAGATCAGCCCGCGCCGCACGGCGGGCACCACTGGATTCCGCATAGGGGTTCTCCGCATTGAGGAGTGAGGAAACGGATCCCACCGGGATGGATCGACGCAACAGCACGCACGTTATAACCCCATGAGCAAAACACGAAGCATTGAGAACATACGGGGAGCAACACGACCGTTTATCTGACACGTTCACCCCCGTTCCGCTCACCCCGCGGCACGACACGGCGCCCCACGGCACTCCGCGACGGCCCCGACTCGGCCGACCGGCGGAACCGGCAGCCGCGCCCTCCACCGCCGGCCGCACCGCCACCCGGCGGTACCCGTCGGCGCCCGCCGGCCCGTGACGTCACCCGTTCGGTGGCGAAACCGCCGGAGCGCTCACGCGTTGTTGATGCAGCCGGCCGCGTCGGCCGCACCGCCTCACCCGAAACCTAGGAGTTCTCCACCATGTCCCGTATCGCGAAGGCTGCCGTCCTGACCTCCGCCGTAGCCGCGTCCGTGGCGGGCGCCGCCGGCGTCGCGAACGCCGACGCCGACGCGCACGGCGCGGCCGTGGGCTCCCCCGGCGTCATCTCGGGCAACATCGTCCAGGTGCCGATCCACGTCCCGATCAACCTGTGCGGCAACACCATCGACATCATCGGCCTGCTGAACCCGACCTTCGGCAACGTCTGCGTCAACGACTGACGACCGCGCCCGGCTCCTCCCCCACGCGGCGGCGCCGCCCCGGGAACCCTCCCGGGGCGGCGCCGCCGTGTGTCCGGCCACCCTCTTGGCGGCGTACCGGCACCGGCCGCCACGACCGGCGCCGCGGTGCGTCCCCGCACGTCACAGCGGGTGCGGTCACCCGACGGGCGCAGTCACCCTCCGTGTCGTACGCGTTTGCGGCCGCCCGGTGGGCGGCGCACGGTGAGGACACCAGTCCGCCGTCCTCCCGGAAGGAAGAACTCGCGCATGCGCCTCCTGACATCCCGCAGCGTCGCGGTCGCCGCCGTCTGCGCCGCGCTCGCCCTCGGCACCGCGGGCCCCGCCCTCGCCGACGCCCCGCAGACCCGCCCGGCCGCGCCCGCCGCCGACACCACGGACGACGCCACCACCGCCGTGCAGGCGGCGGTGGACGAGCTGATCGCCTCCCTGACCAAGGACCAGGCGACGACCGGCATGCCCGAGAACCTGCCCGAGTCCGTACAGAAGTTCATCGACACCGTCCTCGGCAGCGTCGGCGGCCTCACCGGCGTCACGATGCCCGACCTCCCCGCCGACGTGCCGAGCACGCAGGTCCCGCAGGCACCCGGCACCACCACGCCCGGGACGCAGGCGCCGGCCACGGGCACCACGCTGCCGGGCAGCGTCGTACCGGAGATCACCGTCCCCGAGATCCCGCGGCCGGAGATCCCCGTCACGGGCGTCTCCAGCGACTGGTTCCCGGACACCGACGACTTCGCCCCGCAGGCGCCGACCACGCTCCCCCAGTCCCCGACCGCCTAGGGGGTGTCTTGTCGATCAGGCCGGATCGGCGAGCGGCGTCCGGTGTCGTGGATCGCGAGGCGGAGGAGGGGGCCGATGCGGGGCATCGGCGACCGACGACGACGCGGCGAGGCGCGGCACCGGGCGTCGGGAGACCGGCATGATCGGCGAGACACCCCCTGGGCGGGTCCGCGCACGGGCGTGGCGCACCACCGGGCCGGGCCCCCACCGCCGAGGCGGTGCGGGACCCGGCCCTCCGTCTCACTTGGCGTCCTTTCACACTGGTCGGAGTATCCGACTGCCGCACTTCGTTCGGGTGCAGTGGCGAGAAATAACCGCCTACGGAGTTTCCGCCGCGCCGGGGGATCGTTACAGAGGGCAGAGAGCGCCGAACCCGTCCGGTCAAGTACCGGCTCGGGGGCGCGAGTTGCCACGCACGATGCCTTTCCAGGAAGGACTCTCCCGATGAAGCCCACGAAGGTTGCCGCGGTCGTCGCCGGCTCCGTGATGGCGATGGGCATGGCCGCCCCCGCCTTCGCCGCCGACACCCTCACGCCCTCCAGCCTCAACGGGGCGGTCGACACGCTGGGCAAGCGGGGTCTGGCCGAGGCGGTTCCCTCCGGCGGTGTCGACAAGGTGGCCGACAACAAGGTCGTCGGCAAGGTCGCCGACACCGCCGGCGGCCTGGACGCCGCCGACAAGGCCGCACCGCTGCTGGGCGGTCTGCCGCTCGGCAAGTAGCACACGGGGGACGGGGGGCCTGACGGGGACGACGCGGTCCCCGCCCGGCCCCCCGTTCCCGTGTTCCGGGCATTACTGCAAGCAGGCGAATTCCGCGCCGTTCCGCGGCGGTGCTCGTTACAACCAGGCAGAAACGAATTCCAGTTCACACGTCCGGGAAGGCGTACGCAGAAGATGAACGTGAAGTCTCAGGTCGGTACGGGGATCCTCGCCACGTGCCTCGCCACGGCTGCCGCCGCGGCGATGGCCGCCCCCGCGGCCGCCGCGGAGGCGCCGGTGGATGTCCCGCTGCAGCCCCTGGGCAGCGTCCTCCCCGTCGCCCCGCCCACCGTCAGCACCGGGGTGCCGCTGCTCATGCCCGGCACGCCGGAGGGCCTGGGCCACGTCGGCGAGAGCGGCCTCCCGGAGCTCCTGCTGGTGCCGCGCACGCCGATCGACAGCGAGTTCCCCGAGACCCGCGTCGAGGCGCCACTGCCGAGCCTCCTCGGCGGTCGTCCGCTCGGCACGGCGCTGCTGACCTCGCCGCGCTCCGACGTGGAGACCTTCACGCCCGGCGCCACCCTCGGCGAGCCGCTCTCCCTGCCGCGGGGGGAGGCGCTGGGACTGCCCGGCGTCCAGCTGCCGCGGGCCGGCGTCCTCTCGCCCACCCTCTCCGGCGTCCTGGAGACCGACCTCGGACTGGCCGCGCAGGAGGACTGAGCCACCTGCCGGGCGACGGAGTGAAGAAAGCGTTCTTCCCGCCACCCGCCCGGCCGTCGCTCGTTACACCCGACGGCTTGTCGCATGGTCACCGGCCCGCGGTGCCCCGCCGGCCGCCGACGCACCCAGCGTCGTCGTCCCGGGGCCCGCGGGCCTCCGTGCGTCCGGCCCGGTCCGATGGGCAGCACCCGTTGGGCCCTTGCGGTACACACAGCGACGAACCCGTTACCCCACGTGAGAAATCGCGTTGAAGCGGGGTGACGACCGCTGGTCCGCGGTCGTGTTCCCACCCACAAGGAGTTCCTGAATGTCTCGCATCGCGAAGGCTGCCGTCGTCATCGCCGGCACGGGCGCTGTCGCCCTGAGCGGGGCCGGCATGGCCGTCGCCGACGCCGGGGCCGACGCCGCCGCCGTCAACTCGCCCGGTGTCATCTCGGGCAACATCATCCAGGTGCCGATCCACATCCCGGTCAACCTGTGCGGCAACACCATCGACATCATCGGCCTCCTGAACCCGGCGTTCGGCAACGTCTGCGTCAACGGCGGCAAGGACCACAAGGAGAAGGACGAGGACGGCAAGGGCGGTGGCCACCACGGCGGCGGCCACCACGACAACGGCAACGGCGAGAACGGTTACGGCGACTGACGCCTGCCCCCTCCTGCTCCCCGTGCCGCTCCCCCGGCACGGAAGTGGCCCCCGGCACATCGCCGGGGGCCACTTCCGTGTCCGCGCCCCTCAGGCGTACCGGTACGGGGGCTCGGACGTACCGGTACGGGCGCCGAAGGCGCATCGGCGGCGTCGGCTCAGGCGTACCGGTACAGGCGGCTGTGGTCGGCGAGCTGAGCCGGTGTCACGTCCCACGGGGGCATCGGCTCGTCCCGCGCCACGACCCGCCCGTGCTGCGCCGAACCGCGCGGCGGCGGGGTGGCGGGCAGGTAGCGGACGCCGGGGTTGCCGCGCTGCCAGCGCGACCAGACGGCGTCCACGAAGGCGTGGTGGAGCCAGAACACCGGGTCGTTGACCGAGGCCGCGCCCAGCATGAGGCCCCCCACCCACCGGTGCACGCGGTTGTGGTTGCGCAGCCGGGCGCTGCCGCGGCCGGGCACCCACCCCTCCAGCCGGTTGCGGAAGCCGCCGGGGCTGGTGGAGTCCCAGGGCTCGGCGTCGTACACGGTCTCCCGCGTCGCCCACGCCAGCTCCTCCCGCGTGGGCAGCTCCACGGGGTCCTTGGGGTGGCCGAAGTCGCGGGTGAGGAACCGGTCCTCGGTGACGCCGACGTTGATCGGCCAGTTGCCCGAGGCGTACGCGAAGGGGCCGGTCGTCACGCGCAGGTCGCCGCGCCGCCCGTTGCCGCCGAGGAAGTCCTCGCCCCACGGCTGGCCCACCGGGCTGCGGTCGCGGGTCCAGTCCCAGTACGGCACGGTCACGGTCGGGTCGACCTCCCGCAGGGCCCGCTCGAAGTCCAGCAGGTACTGGCGGTGCCACGGCAGGAACGACGGCGCCATGTGCGCGGTCCGCAGCCCGCTCTCGCCGTCCGCGCCGTAGTAGGCGATGTGCGTGCGGACGAAGTCGTCGTACCGGCCGGCGCGCTTCAGCTCCAGCACCGCGGCGACGAACCGGCGCCGCTCGGCCGCGCTCAGGTCGCGCTGGTCCTTACGCGTGTACGCCATGGCCGCCCCCCTCCCCGCGCAGCGCCGCGCCGTGCCCGACGGCCCGGGCCAGCCGCGCGCCGCCCAGCTCGTCGACGGCGGCGCGGGTCGCGGCGAGCGGCGTGTCGTACGCCTCGTAGTGGTTCACCAGGGTGAGGTAGCCCCCGTCCGCGCAGCGCATCAGGTGCAGCGGCCGTCCGTCGACGAGCACCTCGAACTCCGGCACGGCCGCCGCGACGGGCCTGCCCTGGATGCGGCGGCCCCGGTACGTCTCGTCGAAGGCGCTCTGCGCCCCCGCACCCAGGCCGGCGGCCGGCCCCGGCAGGGGGCGCCCCCCGGCACCGCCGGCCGGCGGCCCGCCGGCGCGCGGGGTGGTGGCGACGTGCGCGAGCGCGCCACCGGTGAACGACGCGACGGCCGCGGTGAACAGCGCGCGAAGGACGCCCCGGCGCAGTGGGCCCCGGCGCGGTGGCCCCTGCCGCAGTGGTCCGCGACGTGGGGCGCCCCGGAGCCCGAGGCGGGCGGTGAGGGGCGGCTGCGGGCTCTTGGCGATCATGAGCGATCTCCCGTAGGGCTCGTGCGGGCGGTGGACTCCCTCCCCGGGGGTCAACGACGCGATCCGCGAACCGTTGCGAATGAGGGCCCGAATCCCCGACACGTCAAGGTGAATCGAGCCGAACGGGTATCGGCCGAACGGGTGGATTCAGCCGGGAGTGGACTCATTCGCCCCACTAGTATCCGGCGCCATGACCTCTTCCCCCGCCGTGACCGCCGTGACCCCGGACAGGCAGCGCTCCCCCCTGGGGACGCTCACCGTCATCCCCTGGTGCAGCGAGCCGACCGCCGACGACCCGGGCGAGCCGATGCTCATGGTGTACTCGCTCGGCGACGGGCGGGACGGACCGGAGGCCGGCGAGGAGGCGATGCGGGCACAGCTGAAGCAGCTGGGCCTGTCGATCGGCGAGCGCCTCGTGGACCTCGGCCGGGACAGCCGGATCGCCATCACGCTGCTGGTGGAGGCCGAACAGGCCGTGCTCACGCTGCCGTTCATGAAGGTGCAGTGCCCCGTCCCGCCGGAGTGGCAGCGGGCCGCGCACGCCAAGGGCCAGGTGTACCTGATCTTCGCGGTGCGCCCGTGGCCGGAGGCGGTGCCCGGCGTGGAGGTGTCGGAGGAGCGGCTGCGGGCCTTCGTCACCGGCGACGGCCTCCTGGAGGGCGCCGCCCACTGCCTCGCCCCCGTCCTGCGCGTGCGTACCTGACTCCGAGAGGCCCCCGACACCGAGAGGACCGGTGAGTACCGTGGCGACCACGCGCGACACGAACACGGGGTCCGTCCCCGCCCCCTCCCCCGCCCCGGACCACGCCCCGGGCGCCCCCGGCGGCTCAGCCGGGCCCGGCGGCCGGGCGCCCGGGAGCGCCTCGCGGCGCGGAGCCGGCCCCGGTCCGGCGAGCGGTCCGGGCGCCGGGACGGGTGACGCGGACCGGGCGACGGGGGCCGGCCGGGCGTTCGCCTGGCTGCTGGTGGTGACCGGCGCGGCGGGGGTGCTCGCGGCCTGGGTCATCACCCTGGACAAGTTCCGGCTGCTGGAGGACCCGACCTACACGCCCGGGTGCAGCCTGAACCCCGTCGTCTCCTGCGGCAGCGTCATGAAGAGCGCGCAGGCCGCCGTCTTCGGCTTCCCCAACCCGATGCTGGGCCTCGTCGCGTACGGCATGGTCGTCGCGATCGGCGCGGGCCTGCTGGCCGGGGCCCGCCACCGGCGCTGGTTCTGGCTCGGCCTCCAGGCCGGGACGCTGTTCGGCGTCGGCTTCTGCGCGTGGCTCGCGCAGCAGTCCCTGTACGTGATCAACGCCCTGTGCCTGTGGTGCTGCCTGGCCTGGGTCGCGACGGCCGTGATGTTCTGGGCCGTCACCGCGTACAACGTCGGCCGCGGCCACCTGCCCGCCCCGCGCGCGGTACGGCGCCTCCTCGGCGAGTTCCCGTGGGTCCCCCCGGTGCTGCACCTCGGCGCCGTGGGGATGCTGGTGCTGACCCGCTGGTGGGACTTCTGGACCGGCTGACGGCCCCGGGTGGGGCGGGGTTCGGGAAGCGGGTTGTGGGACCGCTCCGCCTGTTGGGATGCTTCCGTCCATGCCGACCGGCCCCCTGCCCGACCACGCCTCGCTCCTCGGGGAGGTGCGGGCCGTACGGCGCGCGGGCCTGGTCCGCCTCCGCGCACTCGACCTGCCCGCGCTCTCCCGCGCGGCCGGCGCCTTCGGCCGCGGCCCCGGACGCCACCCGGTGGAACGCCTGCTCCGCGCCGCGGTGAACCGGCTGGACGCGGTGACCCTGCGCGAAGCCGCCGCCTACTCCCTCGGCCTCGCCCAGGGCACCCGCGACTGGCCCGCCGCCGACCGGCGGCGCAGGGCCGCCGAGGTGTACGGCGTGAGCGTCGAACGGTTCCGCAAGCACCACGAGCCCCTGGCACTGGGTCAGGTGGCGGAGCAGATCGCGGGCCTGGCCGCCGAGCGGGTCGCCGCTCCGGGCACCGAAAGGGCCCCCGCCGGTGGGCCGGCCGCCCGCTACGGGCCCGCGCACCGCGTTCTGACGGCCGGAGGGCACCGGGTCACCCTGCACGTCCACCCCGTGGACCTACTCAACGACGTCGACGTCGTCGTGTCGCCGGCCAACGTCTGGCTCGCGCTGCCCGAGCCGTACAAGTCGTCCGTCCCCGCGTCGCTGCGGCGCGCCGGGGCGGTGCGCGGCCCGACCGGGGAACTCGTCGAGGACCTGGTCCACGACGGGCTGCGGGCCTGGGCCGCCCGGCACGGCGCCGCCGGCCGGCCGGTCCAGCCGGCGACCGTCGCCGCCACGGAGGCGGGCGCGCTCGCCGCGCAGGGCGTGCGCCGGATCTACCACGCGGCGGTGGCCGTGCCGAGGGCGGGCACCAACGACTACGACGTCCTGCCCGCCGACGTGACCCGCGCGGTGACCCGGGTGTTCGCGCTGCTCCGGGAGGAGTCGGCCCGCTTCGACCCGCCGCTGCGGTCGCTGTGCCTGCCCCTGCTCGGGGCGGGCCGGGGCGGCTTGGCCGCCGTGACCAGCGCCACCGCCCTCTGGGCGGCCGTCGAGGCGGAACTGGCCCGGGGCGCCCCCTGGGAGGTGCACCTGGTGGTGCTGGACGACACCGACGCCGACGTGCTGGCGCGCGTGGTGGAGGGCGGTGTCGGTGCGGGCGGTGCCGTGCCGGGCGGACCGGGAGGGGCGGCGGGGTGTGAGCGGTGCCGTGCCGGGCGGGCCAGGGGAGGCGGCGGGGGTGAGCGGTGAGGGGGGTCGGGTCGGCGATCCGTACGAGGTGCTGGCGCGGGCGGCCGCCGAGTGGGACGACGTGGAGCCGCGGCTCGACGCCGTCGCGCGGGCGCGGCTGGGTGACGCGCTGCGGGGCCTGCGCGAGGGGCCCCGCCCGTGGGACGCGGCCCGTGACGCGGTGCGGGTGCTGGCCGCCGCGCTGCCGGAGGGGGCGGGAGCGCGGTTCGTCGCCCCGGCGGTGCCGGACGGGCCGCCGGTACCGGACGGGGCCCCCGGGGGAGGCGGTCCGGTGGTGTCGGGCGGCTTCCCCGCGGAGGGCGGCCCGGCGGTGCCGGGTGCGGGGGCGGGGGCGCCGTACTCCGCCGCGTACGCCGGTTTCCGTGCCGTGGACCTCGCCGCGCTGGTGCTCGACGGCACCCGGATGGTCGGCCCCGTGCTCGGGCCGGTGCGGGACCGGCTGCTGGCGGTGCCCGCGCTGTCGGAGGACGCCGTGCGGGAGCGGGGCGGCGACCCCTCCGCACCCGGGCTGGTCCGGTTGCGCGGGGCGGGGGGCGCGGTACGGCTGCCGTGCTTCCAGTTCGCCGGGGGCGCGCTGCCCTGGCCCGTGGTGCCGGAGGTCAACCGCCTGCTCGACGCCGACGGCGACCCGTGGGCCGTCGCCGACTGGTGGCTCTCCGGCAACGCCTGGCTCGCCGCGCCGCCCGCCGCGCTGCTCGGCACCGGCCGGGACGGCGCGCTGCTGGGCGCCGCCCGGGCCCTCGTGGACGGGGGGTGACGGCCGTGCCCCACGCCCCGCCGCCCGCCGCGCCGCCCGGTACCCCCGTGAAGGCGACGCTGCCCGCGGGCACGCCGCTGTTCCGGGTGCACCGGGCCGAGTGGGCCGCCACCGCCTTCAACCCCGTCCCCGCCGACCGGCTGTGGGGCGGCGGCCGGTTCGACGCGACGCCGGACGACCCGTACCGCTTCCTGTACGCCGGAGCCACGGCCGCCGCCGCGGTCTGCGAGTCGTTCCTGCGGTCGGTGCCGCACACCGGCCCGGGCCCGCGCGTCGTGCCGCGCGCCGCGGTGCGCGGCCGGCGGCTGGCGTTCCTGCGGCTCGCGGTGGACGTGGACGTCGTGTCGCTGATGTCCGGGCGTGACCTGGCGGCGGTCGCGCAGGACTCCTGGCTGGTGCAGGCGGAGGCGCACGAGTACGCCTTCACGCGGGCGTGGGGGCACTGGATCCGGCGCCACACCGACCCGTGGGCGCGGGGCTTCGTGTGGCCGTCGAAGCGGGAGCCCGCCGACCGGGTCGCGGTCCTCTTCGGCGACCGCTGCCCGCCGGGGGTGGTCGAGGAGACCGGCACGCCCGCCGTGGACCTCGCCGGACGGGACGGCGAGGAGTGGCTGAACGGCCTGCTCGCGCCGTACCAGGCCCGGGTCGGCGGGCCCCGCTGACGGCGGGCCCCGTTGACGGCCGGTCCCGTTGACGGCCGGTCCCGTTGACGCGCCCCCGGCCGGCCCGGCGACCGGTGACGGGCCTCAGACGCCCCGGCCGCCGTCCCTGCCGGCGGGCCCCGGCACCACCGTCCGTACCGAGACGGTCGTCGCCCACCACTGGCCGGGCGCCGTACGCCGGGACGGCCCCGTGTCACGCGTGACCCCGGTACCGCCGGGTCCGCCGGTTCCGCCGGGTCCGCCGGTCCCGGTGAGGTGGAGCTCCCCGTCGGCGGCTGGTGCGGTGGGCGCGTCACGGGTGTCGGCGTAGGGATCCCAGGCAGGCAGGTGGAAGGGCGCGGTGTTGATCTCCCCCTCGGCGACGACCAGCTTGAACCAGTCGCGGACCTCGGCGCCCGGCCGCTCGGCGCGGGTCGGCGGGAGGGACAGCTCCACCGGGTCGCCGTCGAAGACGTGGGCCGTGCCGTGGGCGCCGATGAAGTGCCCCTCGTAGAGGCCGGTGTGGGCGGCGTGGCTGTCGGTCAGGTCGACGAGCACCGCCCACAGGGGGCGGGGCCCGTGGTTGTGGAGGCGGATGACGACCTCGGGGCGGTGCCAGGCACCCGGGCGGCCCCGGTAGTGGAGCACCAGGTCGCCGGCCGCGTCGGGGGTGAGAGCGGGCGCGGACCGGCCGGGCGTCCACGGGCTGACCTCGACGCGGACGAGGCCGGCGAGGGGTGAGGCCGGGTTGTCCAGGGCGTGCAGCTGGTGCCAGCGGGCCAGGTGGACGAGGCAGCGGGCGACGCGCCGGGCGTCGGCCGGGCCGGTCAGGGGCAGGGCCGCCACCACGGGCGTGCCGTCGCGGCGCAGGACCCGCGCCACTCCTCCGCCGGCGACGACGCGGCGCAGCCCGTCGGGGCGGGCCGCGTCACCGGCGTGGAGCAGCGGGGACGGCCCGCCGTCCGGACCGGCGGTGGCCAGCGCGGCGGCGACCAGTGCCGCGTCGGAGCCCTCCAGCCGTACGGCGAGCGGGGGCAGGGCCAGGGAGGAGGGCGCGACGGGGTAGGCGCGGGTGGGATCCGGGTGCCAGCCGTCGGGGGCCACGAGCGTACGGAGGGCCTGCACCTGCCGCGCCCGGACCACGGGCCCGCCCCCGGTACCGGGCCGGGGGACGGTGCCGGGGGCGGTGCCGGTACCGGGGGTGGGGGCGCCGCCCGTCACGGTGAACGCGGTGGCCCGTGCGGTGTCGGCGCCCTCACGCAGGCCGTGCGCGCCACCGCAGTCCACCTCCCAGCCGTCCGTGCCGTACCGCAGCAGGTGGGGGGCGGGCGGACGGACCAGTCCGCCCAGCACCGGCCCGTCCGCCGGGCCGCCGGGTTCGGCGGGGGCGAGGACGGGGTGCTGGCGCCGCTCGTCCCGCTGCACGCGCGCGTTGGCGCCGGCCAGGACCTGCCGGTACGTCGCTCCGGGCGGCGCCGCCCGCAGGGCGCCCAGCAGGGCGCGGGTGAAGACGCCGTGGCGGCGCCCGCCGAAGTCCCTTTCGTACGCGAGCTGGTCCAGCCTGCTGCCGGCCAGCAGGACGTGCCGGGGCGCCGCGTCGGGACCGGCCGAATCCCGGGCGGCGGGGTGCGCGGGGACGGGGGCGGGCAGCCGCGTCCACTCGGGCAGCGGCGGCGCGTACCGCGCGACGGCGTCCGGCTCGCCGTCGGGGTCGCGCGTGGCGCCTCCGGAGTAGCAGCAGTCGAGGACGGCGGCGACGTGCGCGCCCCGCGCGGCCACGGCGTCGAGCAGCGCGCCGAGCTCCTTGTCGGGGAGCGGGCCGTCCGCGCAGACCAGTGCCTGGCACCGGCCGGTCGCCTCGACGCGGCGCTCCCAAGGGCTGAGCGCCGCGTACTCGGTGCCGTGGCCGGAGAACCACAGGAGGGCCGTGTCGCCGGGGCCCGCCTGCCCCAGGTGCCCGCTGACGGCCGCGGTCACGGCCGAGACCGTCGCCTCACGGTCCGTCAGGGTCCGTACCCGGGGCGGAGAACCGAGCCGTTCCTCCAGCCAGCGGCGGCCGGCCTCGATGTCGTTGAGGCAGCCGGACAGCGGGGGCCACCGGCCGGCCGGGTAGTCGTCGATGCCCACGAAGAGGGCGTACACCGTCGCCATGCCCGGAGTCTCGCAGGCCGGGCGGTGCCTCCCGGGGCGTTTCCCGGCACTCCTCCGGGCGAGTGCGGGGCGCGGGGCGGCCGGGTCGGCGGGCGGCGGGGGCTGGTGGCCGGTCGTCTTGGCGGGGTGGCCGGGTCAGCGGGCGGCGGCGCGGGGGGCGGTGGTGTCGGCGGCCATGGTGACGGCGAGCCCGCCGAGCACGGCGCCCATGGCGTAGCGCTGGGCGCGCAGCCACGCCGGGTGGCGTGCGAGGAAGACGGCGACGGCGCCCGCGGCCGTCACGATCGCGAGGTTGACACCGATGCTCACGACGACCTGGACCGAGCCGAGGACGAGCCCCTGGGCGAGGACGTGCCCCTCCTCGACGTCGACGAACTGCGGGATCAACGACAGGTACATGATGGCGATCTTCGGGTTGAGCAGGCTCGTCATCAGCCCCATCGCGAAGAGCCGGCGGGGCGGGTCCGGGGGCACGTCCCGCGGGGTGAACACCGACACGCCGCCCGGCCTGAGCGCGCACCAGGCGAGCCAGCCCAGATAGGCGGCGCCGGCGAGCTTCACGGCCAGGTACAGCTGCGGTACGGCGGTGAACAGCACCGACAGGCCGAGGTTGGTGGCGACCAGGTAGACGAGGAAGCCGACGGCGACACCGCCCAGCGAGACGACCCCGGCGCGGCGGCCCTGGGTGAGCGAGCGCGAGACGAGATAGACCATGTTGGGCCCGGGCGTCAGCACCATGCCGAGCGCGATCACGAAGACCCCTGCCAGGGCGCTGCCCTCCACCATCGGCTCGGTCCTCCC
Organism: Streptomyces sp. DH12; assembly: GCF_020873895.1. Classification (GTDB taxonomy): domain Bacteria; phylum Actinomycetota; class Actinomycetes; order Streptomycetales; family Streptomycetaceae; genus Streptomyces. The sequence goes on from NZ_JAHWGT010000020.1 coordinate 76,122, forward strand.
GTGTCGTCCACTCGTCCGCCCCTTACCGGAGTCCGAGCATATTGACGCCACCTTGCTCGGTGCAATAAGAACATTGCTCTCGGTGCAATCCAAACAGCATGGCAGGAGCGGGAGTTGAGCGACTACCAGCGGGTGGCGGACGCGGTGGCCGGGGAGATCGCGGCCGGACGCCTGCGGCCCGGGGACCGGCTGCCGCCGCAGCGGCGCTTCGCCCGGGACCGCGGCATCGCCGGCTCCACGGCCGCCCGGGTCTACCGCGAACTGGCCCGGCGCGGCCTGACGGTCGGCGAGGTGGGCCGCGGCACGTTCGTCCGTGCCACCGAAGGGCCGTCCGCAGCGCCGGCGTTGAGCGACGACCCGCCGGGGCAGCGGGTGAACCTGGAGCTCAACCACCCCGTCGTACCGGAGCAGGCCGCGCTGCTCGCCGAGGGCCTGGGCGGGCTGCTGCGCGCCGACGCGCTGGAGGCGGCGCTGCGGCCGGTCGGCCCGGCCGGCACGCCCCGGGCGCGGACGGCCGCGGCGGCGCTGCTCGCCCGGGCCGACTGGCGGCCGCGCCCCGATCAGGTGCTCTTCACCGGCAACGGCCGGCAGGCCATCTCGGCCGCCGTCGCCGCGCTGGTACCGCCCGGGGGACGGCTGGGCGCGGAGGAGTACACGTACCCGGTGCTGAAGTCGATCGCCGGGCGCCTCGGCGTCACCGTCGTGCCGCTGGCCATGGACGGGGACGGGGTACGGCCCGACGCGATCGTCGCCGCCCACCGCGCCGCGCGGCTGCACGCGGTCTACGTCCAGCCCATCCTGCACAACCCCCTCTCCCTCACCATGCCGCCCGCACGCCGCGTCGCCCTCGCCGCGACCCTCCGGGACCTGGACCTCACCGCGATCGAGGACGCAATCTGGGCGTTCCTGGACCAGGACGCCGCCCCGCTCGCCGCCTTGGCGCCGGAGCGGACGGTCCTCGTGGACAGCCTGTCCAAGCGGCTCGCGCCCGGCCTGACCGCCGGGTTCGCCGTGGTGCCCGACGCGCTGGCACCCGCCGTGGAGGCGGCCGTCCGCTCCGGCGGCTGGACGCCGTCCGGCTTCGCCCTGGAGGCGGCGACCCGCTGGCAGTCGGACGGCCGCCTGGACGCCCTCCTCCACGCCAAACGCGCGGAGGTCGCACGCCGCCAGGACCTCGCCCGCCGCCACCTCGCCGGCTTCGCCCTGCGCACCGACCCCCGGTCGTGCTTCTGCTGGTGGGAGCTGCCGCCGGCGTGGCGCGCCGACCTCTTCGTGGCCGCGGCGGCCCGCCGCGGCATCGCCGTCACCCCGGCGTCCGCCTTCACCACCGACCCGCGCCGCACCCCGGACGCGGTCCGCCTGGGCCTGGCCTCGCCCCCGCCGGACACCCTGGCGCGGGCCCTCACCACCCTCGCCGCCCTCGCCCGCACCACCCCGGAGGACCACGTCCCCACCTGACCGTCCATGCCCTCTGCGGCGAACCTCGCGTCGACGACCAGGCCGACGGCGCGGAGGCCGGCCGCCGAGCCGTCAGTCCTGGAAGACCGGGCGCCGGACGCCGCGGCGGGGGTTCTGCCCGGTTCCGATCGCGCATCGTCCACACGAGCCCGGCCACGGGGTCCGTGCCGTTGGGGCACGCCCCACCCCGAGCAACCGAAAACCCCAGGCCGGAGAAGATCCGACCTGGGGTTTTCACTGAGCCGCCTTCGGGATTCGAACCCGAGACCTACGCATTACGAGTGCGTTGCTCTGGCCAACTGAGCTAAGGCGGCACACCGCGCTCACCCCCTGGGAGGTGCAGCAGCGAGCACAAGTCTACACAGGTGGAGAGGGTGCTCGTGCACGCCTGTTCCCGGGGGCCGGCGGTCTAGCGGCAGCGTTTGCCCGGGGGCGGGGGCGTGCCCTGGAGGAGGTAGGTGTTGATCGCCGTGTCCACGCAGTCGCTGCCCCGTCCGTACGCCGTGTGGCCGTCGCCGTCGTACGTGAGGAGGGTGCCGGAGGAGAGTTGCGCGGCGAGGGACCGCGCCCAGGCATAGGGGGTGGCCGGGTCGCGGGTGGTGCCGACGACGAGGATCGGGGCGGCGCCGTCGGCGGTGATGCGGTGCGGGGTGCCGGTGGCCTTGACCGGCCAGTACGCGCAGCCCAGCGACGCCCACGCCAGTCCGCGTCCGAAGACGGGCGACGCCTTCTCGAAGGACGGTACGGCGGCGGCCACGGCGGCGGGGGTGGTGAAGGCGGGCGGCAGGTCGAGGCAGTTGACCGCGGCGTTGGCGGCCATGAGGTTGGAGTAGTCGCCGCCGGCCTCGCGCTCGTAGTAGCTGTCGGCGAGGGCGAGCAGGCCGGCGCCCTCGCCGTCCATCGCGCGGGTGAGCGCCCCGCGGAGCTGGGGCCAGGCGGCCTCGTCGTACATGGCGGTGATCACGCCGATCGTGGCGAGGGCCTCGCCGAGGGGGCGGCGCGCTTCGCCGGTGGGTACGGGCTCGCGGTCCAGCGCGGTGAGGAACGTCCTCATGCGGGCCGTGGCGTCCCGCACGGACGCGTTGCCGAGGGGGCAGTCCGCCTGCTTGACGCAGTCGGCGGCGAAGGAGCGGAACGCCGTGTCGAAGCCGGCCGTCTGGTCGAGGTTCACCTCGCGGGCCGTGCGGGAGGGGTCCATGGCGCCGTCCAGGACGAGGCGGCCGGTGCGGTCGGGGAACAGTTCCGCGTACGTGGCGCCGAGGAACGTGCCGTACGAGGCGCCCACGTAGTTCAGCTTCGCGTCGCCGAGCGCGGCCCGGACGATGTCCATGTCGCGGGCCGCCTCGACGGTGGAGACGTGCGGCAGGACGCGGGCGGAGCGTTCGGCGCAGGCCGCGGCGAACTTCCTGTACGCGGCGGCCAGCCCGTCGGTCTCGCGCTGGTCGTCGGGGGTCTGGTCGACCTGGGTGTAGGCGTCCATGGCGGGCCCGTCGAGGCAGCGGACCGGCGCGCTGCGGGCGACGCCGCGCGGGTCGACGGCGACGATGTCGTAGCGGGCGCGGACGGGGGCCGGATAGCCGACGCCGGCGTACGCCTGGAGGTAGTCGACGGCGGAGCCGCCGGGTCCGCCCGGGTTGACCAGCAGGGAGCCGATCCGCTCGCCGGGGCCGGTGGCCTTGGCGCGGGCCACCGCCAGTTTCACCTGGCCGTCGCCGGGGCGCGCGTAGTCCAGGGGCGCCTTCAGCGTGGCGCACTGGAAGCCGGGGACCCCGCAGTCGCGCCAGGCGGGCCGCTGGGCGTAGTAGGGGCGCAGCGCGGCGGTGGCGGAGGCGGACAGGGCCGTGGGCTCGGCGTGCGACACCGGCTCGGCCGTCGGGGCGGCGGCGCAGCCCGCCGTGAGGAGCAGGGCGAGGGCGGCGGCCGGCGCGGGTGTACGGAGCAGTCGGCGGGGATCCATCCACCGGAGCGTAGCCGCAGTGTGACGTTCGGTCACACGGGTGCCGCCGGCGGCGCCACCCGGACGGGCTAACCGGCGCGCAGCGCCATCGTCATCGCCTCCACCGCGAGGAGCGGCGCGACGTTGCGGTCGAGGGCCTCGCGGCAGGCGAGGACGGCCTCCATGCGGCGCAGCGTGGCCTCGGGGGTGCTGCCGCGGGCGATGCGGTCGAGGGCGTCGCGCACGTCCTCGTTGGCCAGCGCGGTGGTGGTGCCGAGCTGGAGCGCGAGGACGTCCCGGTAGAAGCCGGTGAGGTCGCTGAGGGCGAGGTCGAGGGTGTCGCGCTGGGTCCGGGTCCGCCGGCGCTTCTGGCGGTCCTCCAGCTCCTTCATCGCTCCGGCGGTGCCGCGCGGCATGCGGCTGCCCTGGCCGCCGCCGAGCGCCGTCTTCATCTCCTCGGTCTCCTTGACGTCGGTCTCCTCCGCCAGCTCCTTGGCGTCGTCGCCCGCGGCGTCGACCAGCTCCTGCGCGGCTTTCAGGCAGCCGCCGACGTCGTGGACGCGCAGGGGCACGGTGAGGACGGCGGTGCGGCGGGCGCGGGCCCGCTCGTCGGTGGCGAGGCGGCGGGCGCGGTCGATGTGGCCCTGCGTGGCGCGGGCGGCGAACGCGGCGGCGGCGGGGTCGACGCCGTCGCGCCGGACGAGCACCTCGGCGACGGCGTCGACCGGCGGCGTGCGCAGCGTGAGGTGGCGGCAGCGGGAGCGGATGGTGGGCAGGACGTCCTCCAGGGACGGCGCGCACAGCAGCCAGACCGTCCGGGGCGCGGGCTCCTCGACGGCCTTCAGCAGGACGTTCCCGGCGCCTTCGGTGAGGCGGTCGGCGTCCTCCAGGACGATGACCTGCCAGCGGCCGACCGCCGGGGAGAGCTGGGCGCGGCGCACCAGCTCACGCGTCTCCTTGACGCCGATGGACAGCAGGTCCGTGCGGACGACCTCGACGTCGGCGTGCGTCCCGACGAGCGCCGTGTGGCAGCCGTCGCAGAACCCGCAGCCCGGCTCGCCGCCGAGCGACCGGTCGGGGCTGACGCACTGGAGGGCGGCGGCGAAGGCCCGGGCGGCGGTGTCGCGGCCGGCGCCGGGCGGGCCGGTGAACAGCCAGGCGTGCGTCATCTTCGACTTGGTCGTGTCGAGCGGCGCGACGCCCCGCGCGTCGGCGGTGACCAGGGCGTCGGCGTCCCGCGCGGCGGCGGCGAGCTGCGCCTGCACGCGGTCCTGGCCAACGAGGTCGTCCCATACGGGCACGGGGCACCGCCTTCCTGGGGTCGTTCGGTCCCGGCGTCGCCGCCGGTCCCGCGGGTGGGTCGCGAGTGCCGGCGTCCGGCGCCGGTCCCGCGGGTGGAGTCGCGGGTTCCGGCGTCCGCCGTCGGTCCTGTGGCTTCCGGCGTCCGCCGTCGGGCGTCCGCTCCTCGCGCCTCCATTGTGGCGGAGGGGTGTGACAGCTCCCGCCTCAGCGGCGGCGACCTCCGCCGCGCCGCCCGCCGGACCGGCCGCCGTCGTCGTCCTCGTCCGGGCGGCCGAGCAGTTCGTCGGCGAGGGAGGGCAGGTCGTCGAGCGGGGTCTCCTCGGCCCAGTCGGGCCGGCTGCGTGCCGGCCTGCCGTCGGCGTCGACCTGCGGCAGTTCCCGCGTGCGGTCGTTCGCCCCGGTGGGCTCGACGGTGGCGCCGGGGCGGGCCTCGTCGCGGAAGAAGCCCGGCGGGACCCGGTCGTCCGGGCGCTCGTCGCGTACGGGCGGCAGGACGGCCGTCTCCGCGAGGTCGGCGGGCGGGCCGGCGGGCTCGTCGTCCTTGCGCATGTCGATGCGCTGGGTCTCCTCCTCCGGCCGGGGCGGGGCGGGGTCGTCCTTGCGCATGTCGATGCGCTGCGTCCGCTCCTCGGCCCCGGCGGCCGCCTGCCCCGCGGCCCGTCCCGAGGCGGCCGGGGCGGGGCCGGCCGGGCCGGCCGCCGACGCGGCGGCGGTACCGGCGTCCGGCTCGTCGTCCCTGCGCAGGTCGATGCGGGGCGTGGGCACGGTCTGGGTGATCTCGTCGGGCCGGACGACCGGCGTTGGCACCGTCACGTCGTGCGGCGACACCTCCCGCGGCGGCGCCGCGGACCGGGCGGCTGCCGCCGCCGCGGCCGCGGCGGCCGCCGTCGCGGCTTCCTCCGCCGCCTGGCGGCGGGCCTCCTCGGCGCGCAGCAGCGCCTCCTCGGCCTTCCGCTGCTTCTCCCGCCGGCGCTCCTCGGCCTCGGCGCGCAGCCGCGCCTCCTCCTCGGCCTGCAGGCGCAGGCGCTCCTGCTCCTCGAGCCGGGCCTTCTCCTCCGCCTCACGCCGGCGGCGCTCCTCCTCGGCGAGCCGCCGTGCCTCGGCCGCGCGCCGGCGGGCCTCCTCGGCCTGCCGCTCGGCCTCGCGGCGGCGGGCCTCCTCCTGCTCGCGGCGCTTGCGCTCCTCCTCCTCGGCACGCAGCCGGGCGAGCTGCTCCTGGCGCTCGCGCTCCAGGCGCTCCTCCTCGGCCTTGCGCCGCGCCTCCTCCTCGGCCCGGCGGCGGGCCTCCTCCTCGGCGGCTCGGCGGGCCTCCTCCCGGGCCCTCACCTCGGCCTCGGACAGGGGCAGCACCCGGTCGAGCCGGTGGCGGATGACGGTGGTGACGGCCTCGGGCTCCTGCCCGGCGTCCACCACGAGGTACCGGGCGGGGTCGGCGGCGGCGAGGGCGAGGAACCCGGACCGTACCCGCGCGTGGAACTCGGCGGGCTCGGACTCCAGCCGGTCCGGGGCCTCCGTGAACCGCTCGCGGGCGGTGGCCGGCGCCACGTCCAGCAGGACCGTCAGATGCGGCACGAGGCCGCCGGTGGCCCAGCGGGAGATGCGGGCGACCTCCGTCGGCGACAGGTCCCGCCCGGCGCCCTGGTACGCGACGGACGAGTCGATGTACCGGTCGGAGATGACGACAGCGCCGCGCTCCAGGGCCGGGCGGACCAGCGAGTCGACGTGCTCGGCGCGGTCGGCGGCGTACAGCAGGGCCTCCGCGCGGTTCGACAATCCGGCGGACGACACGTCGAGGAGGATCGAGCGCAGCCGCTTGCCGATGGGCGTGGCGCCCGGCTCGCGGGTGACGACCACTTCGTGGCCCTTCGCCCTGATCCACTCGGCGAGGGCCGTGACCTGCGTCGACTTGCCGGCGCCGTCACCGCCCTCGACGGCGATGAAGAAGCCGGTCGCGGCCGGGGCCTGCGCCGGGTCGGCGCCGCGCAGCGCGTCGCGCAGGTCCCGGCGGAGCGGTACGCCGGAGCGGTCGTCGGTCTTGGCGAGGGCGAGCGCGGCGACGGGCAGCAGCAGCGCGCCCACCAGCATGAGGGCGAAGGCGGCGCCGCCGTGCGAGAAGACGGCGTCCCCGTCGGCCGGCCGGTGCGGGCCGAAGGCGGCGGCGAACAGCGGAGCGGCGAGCGCGCCGAGCGCGATGGCGACGCGGACGACGGCCTGGAGGTGCTCGGTGACGCGGGGGCGCCGCGGCTCCTCGGTCTCCTGGTCGATCAGGGTGTGGCCGGTGTTCGCGGCGACACCGGCGGAGAAGCCGGCGGTGAGCGCGAGGAAGAAGACGGTCGCCGTGTCGGGCACGAGGCCCATGGCGAGGAGGGCGACACCGGTGACCGCGGTCGCGAGGGCGAGGAGCCGGCGGCGGGACAGGGCGGGCAGTACCGCGCGGGCGCCGCGGATGCCCAGGCCGGTACCGCCGGTCAGGGCCAGGACCAGCAGGGCGTACGCGACGGGGCCGCCGCTCAGCTCGGCCGCGTGCAGGACGGCGACGGCCGACGCGGCGGCGATCGCCGCGGCGACCGCGGCGCAGGCCAGGACGAGCAGCGGTATGGCGCCGGTGCGGCCCTTCTCGGGGCGCGGACCGGAGCCCTTCGCCTCCGGGCGCTTGCCGGAGCCCTTCCCGGGACGCGGGCCGGACTCCTTCTCCGGGCCGGTGCCGGTGCCGCTGCCGGTGCCGGGGCCGGCGGTCGGGCGGCGCAGGCCCTCCAGCGGGGAGCGGGGGCGCGGCGACTGGCCGTCGGACAGCTGGAGGGAGCAGAGGATCGCCAGGGAGGCGGCGAACAGGCCGGCCGCCGTGTACGCCCCGAGGGCCGCCTGGTGCTCGGAGAACCAGTCGACGCCGAGGGCGAGCAGCTTCCCCACGAGCGCCACGAGGAGCAGGACGGCCGCCGCTGCCGGGATGGTGGCGAAGGCGGTGCGCAGCGACAGCCTGCGCAGGGAGGCCAGGTGGTCGGGGAGCGGCCGGACGGCGGCGCCCTCCAGGGGCGGGGCGGGCAGCAGGGTGGGCGCGGCGCTGTCCTTGGCGATCGTCCAGAACCGCTCGGCGGCGCCCGCGAGGAACGCGGTGACCAGGAGGAGCGTGACGGCGTGCGCGGGGGTCCAGATGATCCAGAGGGGGGCCACGACGAGCAGCGCGAGCCGTACGCCGTCGGCGGCGACCATGGTCCAGCGTCGGTCGAGGGGGCCGCCCGCGGCGACCAGTCCGCTCATGGGGCCGAGCAGGACGGCCCCGAGGAGCAGCGTCGACACGGCGCGGGCGGCGAGGACGGCGGTGACCGCGAAGGCCGCGCCGCGTACGCCGCCGCCGAACGTCTCCGCCGTGACGGCCGCCCGCACACCGAGCAGGATCAGGACGAGCAGGGCGAGCGCGTCCGCCGTACCGCCGAGCAGTGACGCGCTCCACAACCTGCGCAGTGGCTGGTTGCGCAGCAGTGCGCGGACGGCTCGCTCGCGGGAGTCCGCGGCGAGTGCGGCGTCGGTGGCTTCGGCGTCTGAGGTGGGGCTCAGGACCGTTGGCTGCTCGGCTCGCGTCATCCCCTCAGCCTATCCGCCCAGGCCGACACTCAGTCTTCCCCGCCCGAACACACGACCGGGCCCCGGAGGCCGGGGTACAGCCGGGTGCAGCGGCGTGCCCACCCCGCCCGGTTCGCCGTGAGGCGGTGGACCGGGCGGGGTGGGCACGGGGGAGGCCGGGACGCCCGCGCGACGGGCGCGGTGAGCCGGGCGGTGAGCCGTCGGACGTGGCTGCGGCTCGGCGTGCGACGGACGGCCCGACGCGGCCGCGCGTCCGGCCCCGGACGCGCGACCGGCACGGCTGGGCGTCCGGCACGGCTGGGCGTCGTCCGGCACGGCTGAGCGTCCGGCACGGCTGAGCGTCCGGCACGGCTGAGCGTCCGGCACGGCTGAGCGTCCGGCACGGCTGAGCGTCCGGCACGGCTGAGCGTCCGGCACGGCTGAGCGTCGGGCACGGCTGGGCGTCCGGTGCGGAGGGGCGTCCGGGTCGGCTAGGCGTCCGGCGCGGACGGCCTCCCCGCCGTCGTCTTCTTCGCCGCCGCCTTCTTCGCCGTGGCCGTCCCGGCCGCGGTCGTCGTGGTGGCGGTCGCCTTCTTGGCGGTGGTCTTCTTCGCCGCCGTCTTGGCCGTGGTCGTCTTCTTCGCCGCGGTCTTCTTCACGGTCGTCTTCTTGGCCGCCGTCTTCTTGGCGGTCTTCTTCGCCGGCGCCTTGGCACGCTTCTCGGCGAGCAGTTCGAAGCCGCGCTCCGGCGTGATCGTCTCCACGCTGTCGCCGCTGCGCAGCGTCGCGTTCGTCTCGCCGTCCGTGACGTACGGGCCGAAGCGGCCGTCCTTGACCACGACGGGGCGCTCGCTCACCGGGTCGCTGCCCAGCTCCTTCAGCGGCGGCTTGGCCGCCGCGCGGCCGCGCGCCTTGGGCTGGGCGTAGATCGCGAGGGCCTCGTCGAGGGTGATGGTGAAGAGCTGGTCCTCGCTCTCCAGGGACCGCGAGTCCGTGCCCTTCTTGAGGTACGGGCCGTAGCGGCCGTTCTGCGCGGTGATCTCCACACCCTCGGCGTCCGTGCCGACGACGCGCGGCAGCGACATGAGCTTGAGCGCGTCGTCGAGGGTGACCGTGTCGAGCGCCATCGACTTGAAGAGGGAGGCCGTGCGCGGCTTGACCGCGTTCTTGCCGGTCTTCGGAGTGCCCTCGGGGAGGATCTCCGTGACGTACGGGCCGTAGCGGCCGTCCTTCGCGACGATCATGTGTCCGGTCGCCGGGTCGTTGCCCAGCTCGAACTCGCCGCTCGGCTTCGCCAGCAGCTCCTCCGCGTACTCCACGGTCAGTTCGTCGGGGGCGAGGTCGGTGGGGACGTCGGCCCGCTGGTGGCCCTCCTCGTCCTTCGTCCCGCGCTCGATGTACGGGCCGTAGCGGCCGACGCGCAGCACGATGCCGTCGCCGACCGGGAAGGAGGAGATCTCCCGGGCGTCGATGGCGCCGAGGTCCGTGACCAGCTCCTTCAGGCCGCCGAGGTGGTCACCGTCGCCGTTGCCCGCGTCGGCGGCGGCGCCGCCCTGGGCGAAGCCGCCCCCGGGCACCGTCTCGCCGAAGTAGAAGCGCTTCAGCCACGGCACGGCCTGCGCCTCGCCGCGGGCGATCCGGTCGAGGTCGTCCTCCATCCTCGCGGTGAAGTCGTAGTCGACAAGCCGGCCGAAGTGCTTCTCCAGCAGGTTGACGACGGCGAAGGAGAGGAAGGACGGGACGAGCGCGGTGCCCTTCTTGAAGACGTAGCCGCGCTCCAGGATCGTGCCGAGGATCGACGCGTACGTCGACGGGCGGCCGATCTCGCGCTCCTCCAGCTCCTTGACCAGCGACGCCTCGGTGTAGCGGGCGGGCGGCTTGGTGGCGTGGCCGTCGGCCGTGATCTCCTCGGCGGTCAGGGCGTCGCCCTCGGCCACCTGCGGGAGGCGGCGCTCGCGGTCGTCCAGCTCGGCGTTCGGGTCGTCGGCGCCCTCGACGTACGCCTTCATGAAGCCGTGGAAGGTGATCGTCTTGCCGGAGGCGCTGAACTCGACGTCACGGCCGTCGGAGGACCTGCCGCCGATCCGGACGGTGACGGAGTTGCCGACGGCGTCCTTCATCTGGGAGGCGACGGTCCGCTTCCAGATCAGTTCGTACAGCCGGAACTGGTCGCCGGTCAGCCCCGTCTCGGCGGGCGTGCGGAAGCGGTCGCCCGAGGGGCGGATCGCCTCGTGGGCCTCCTGCGCGTTCTTCACCTTGCCCGCGTACGTGCGGGGCGCGGACGGCAGGTAGTCGGCGCCGTACAACTGCGTGACCTGGGCGCGGGCCGCGGAGACGGCCGTCTCGGACAGGGTGGTGGAGTCCGTGCGCATGTAGGTGATGAAGCCGTTCTCGTACAGCTTCTGCGCGACCTGCATCGTCGCCTTCGCGCCGAAGCCGAGCTTGCGGCTCGCCTCCTGCTGGAGGGTCGTGGTGCGGAACGGCGCGTACGGGGAGCGGCGGTACGGCTTGGACTCGACCGAGCGGACGCCGAACGCGGCGTCGGCGAGCCCGGCCGCCAGGGCGCGGGCGTTCGCCTCGTCCAGGTGCAGCACCTGGTCGCTCTTGAGCCGGCCGTCGGGACCGAAGTCACGGCCCTGGGCGACGCGGCGTCCGTCGACCGAGGCCAGGCGCGCGGTGAGCGTCGAGGGGTCGGAGGCGTCGCCGGGGCGGCCGGTGCCGAAGGTGCCGGTGAGGTCCCAGTACTCGGCGGAGCGGAAGGCGATGCGCTCGCGCTCCCGCTCGACGACGAGCCGGGTGGCGACGGACTGCACGCGGCCGGCGGACAGCCGGGGCATGACCTTCTTCCACAGGACCGGCGAGACCTCGTAGCCGTAGAGCCGGTCCAGGATCCGCCGGGTCTCCTGGGCGTCGACCATGCGCTTGTTCAGCTCGCGCGGGTTGGCGACGGCCTGCTGGATCGCATCCTTGGTGATCTCGTGGAAGACCATCCGGTGGACGGGGACCTTGGGCTTGAGGACCTCCAGGAGGTGCCACGCGATGGCCTCGCCCTCGCGGTCCTCATCGGTGGCCAGGTAGAGCTCGTCCGACTCGGCGAGCTGCTCCTTCAACTTCCTGACCTGGGCTTTTTTGTCGGCATTGACGACGTAGATCGGCTGGAAGTCGTGTTCGACGTCCACGCCGAGGCGGCGCACCTCGCCGGTGTACTTCTCCGGCACCTCGGCGGCGCCGTTGGGGAGGTCGCGGATGTGCCCGACGCTCGCCTCGACTACGTAGCCGGGGCCGAGGTAGCTCTTGATCGTCTTCGCCTTGGCAGGCGACTCGACGATGACGAGTCGGCGGCCGCCCTGTGCGGTCTCGCGTGTCGGGGACAACTCTTCGCTCTTCTCTCCGGTCGGCGCTCGGTGGCATGTGCGGCGCGGCGCGGGACCCGCCTGGGGCGCACCACGGGCACTGCGGGCACTGCGCCACGGCTGTGGCGCTGCTGTCGCTGCGGAGTGTGACGGTACAACCCGCCCCCGTGTCAAACGGCAAAAGCCCGCAACGGCCACTCGAACGGTAACCCGACTTCTGGCATTCCTGCCGCCCGGACTCCCCTCACGGCGCGGAGGCCCCCGTTCCGGCTAGTGGCGTGCCACGGTCGGCGACGGGGCGGGGCCGGGGCGCTGCGCCGGTTCTCCCGGTGGGGCCGCGGGGGCGGGTCCCGGGCCGGCTGCGGCCCTGGTCCGGGCGGGTCCGGCCGGTCCGGGGGCCCGCCCGGGGGCGGCCGGCGCGGCGCGCGCGGCCGGCGGGGCGGGCGGTGGTTCCGGGCGTGGCCGCTCAGATACGGCCGAAACACCACACTCCGAGCGCGAGGAACGCGGCGCCGGACACCGTCGCGAAGGCGACGGCTGTGGCCGGGCTCACTCCGTGCGCCACCGGCGCGCGGTGCGACACCCGGGCCGCCGTCCACACCAGCAGCCCCGCGCCGAAGACCGTGAACGCCGCGCCGGCGAAGATGGCCGGTCCGCTCTCCATGCCCGTACCCCGTTCCGTCCGTACGCGCGTACGCGTCTCCCGTCGACGCCGCCCGCGGGCGCCCGGCGGCTGCCGGGCCGCCGGTCGCGGCGCGGCGGCGGGGATGCGGGTATCCCCGCGGGTGAGGCTGACACCTCCGGACGTCGGGGGCGCGAATCACGGGTGAACGACACGGGACCGGCGCCCGCCCATCACCCACCCGGCGCCGGCCCGGCAGGGCGCGCCCTCGGCCGGTCAGGCGGGCGCCGGTGGGGCAGACGCCGGTCAGGCCGGGCCGGTGGCGGTCGGGCCGGGCGCGGTCAAGCCGGGCCGGTGGCGGTCGGGCCGGGCGCGGTCAAGCCGGGCCGGTGGCGGTCGGGCCGGGCCGGTGGCGGTCGGGCCGGGCGCGGTCAAGCCGGGCCGGTGGCGGTCGGGCCGGGCGCGGTCAGGCCGGTGGCGGTCAGGGCAGTGGCGGTCAGGTCGCGGGCACGCCCTCCTGTCCGACGGGCTCCAGGAAACCCTCCTCCACAAGGAGGCGGATCGCCTTCGGGGTGCGGTCGCGCAGGACGACCGGGTCCTCGCCCATCAGCTGGGCGATGGCATCCAGGATGCGTCCGGCGCTGAGCGACCCGTCGCAGACGCCCGCGAAGCCAGCCCCCACCGTGTCCACCTTGGTCGCCCGCCGCATGCCGCGGTTCTGCCGGAGGATGACGTGCTCGGGGTCCTCCGCGCCCGGCAGGCCGACCTGCTCCTGCACCACCTCGCGGGCGAGCACGAAGCGGTCGGTCAGCAGCGCCGCGTCGTCACGGGTCCGCAGGTAGTCCTGGCGGGCGAAGTGGGCGCGCACGGTCTCGCCGAGCGGCTGCTCGACCGGATGCGGCCACTCCTCCACCACGACGGACGGCACCTGCGCGCCGGTCCTGCGCAGCGTGATCCAGCCGAAGCCCACCGCCCTGGTCCCGCGCGCCTCGAACTCGTCGAGCCACGCCTCGTACCGCGCCGCGTACTCCTCCGGGGTCTCACGGTGGTCCCCGGCGTCGCGCAGCCACAACTCCGCGTACTGCGTGACGTCCTGGACCTCGCGCTGGACGATCCACGCGTCGCATCCGGCGGGCACCCAGGAGCGGACGCGCTCCTGCCAGTCCTCGCCCTCGATGTGCTGCCAGTTGGCGAGGAAGTGGGCGTAGCCGCCGTCGTTGAGCCGGTCCCCCGCCTGCCGGACCAGCGTGCGGCACAGGTCGTCGCCGCCCATCCCGCCGTCCCGGTAGGTGAGTCTGGCGCCGGGGGAGATGACGAACGGCGGGTTCGACACGATGAGGTCGTACGTCTCCGTCGCGACCGGCTCGAAAAGCGAGCCCGCCCGCAGGTCGACGTCCGGGGCGCCGGAGAGCGCGAGCGTCAGCCGGGTGAACTCCAGGGCGCGCGGGTTGAGATCGGTCGCCGTCACCCGCGTGGCGTGCTGGGTGGCGTGCAGCGCCTGGATGCCGGAGCCGGTGCCGAGGTCGAGCGCCGACGCGACCGGCGTGCGGACGGTGAGCCCCGCCAGCGTGGTGGAGGCCCCGCCGACGCCCAGGACGACGCCCTCGCCCTTGCCGCCGGCCCCGCTCGCCCCGCCCACGGCGCAGCCGAGGTCGGAGACGATGAACCAGTCCTGGCCCTCCGGGCCGCCGTAGGGCCGGACGTCGACCACGGCCCGGACGTCGTCGCCCTCCCGTATCACCCAGCCGTCGGCGAGCGCCTCGTCCAGCGGGAGGGCGGCGCCGGCCCGCTCGTGGGGCACGGGCCGCTGGAGGAGGAAGAGCCGCACGAGCGTGTCCAGGACCCCGTCCCCGCGGGTGGCGCGCAGGGCGGGCACCGTCTCGCTGCGGGCGAGGGCGGCGTAGGCGGTGGCCCCGAGCCGGTCGAGCAGCCCGTCGGCGGTGAAGTCGGCGGCCAGGAAGGCGGTACGCAGAAGGGACGCGCGGTCCGGCACCGGGAGGCTGGTGGTCAGGCTGGTCGTACTCACATGCTCATTGTGAGGGGCGCCACGGACAATGACGAACGGCCCGGCTTCCCTGTGGAAAACCGGGCCGGACGGGTGGTCCGCGTACCGCTGCTCGGACGCGTGCCGCCCTCTCGCGTGCCGCTACTCCGACGCGCCGCTCGCGGTGGCCGAAGGCTTGGCGGAGGCGTCCGAGGGCTTCGCGGACGCGGCCGGGGACGCGGCCGCTCCGCCGCCGGAGGCCGCCGCGGACGGGGACGCCGAGGTGCCGCCGCCGGGCTTGGCGGCCGGGCCGCTCGTCTTCGTCGGCGCGACGGACGTCTTCGGCTTCTGGCAGCCCGGCTGCTTGGCCATGGCCTGGCCCAGTTCGCCCGACTGGAGCTTGGCCAGCGCGTCCTGGTCCATCTTCTCGATCCGCTTCAGCCCGTCGGCGACGCCCTGGAGGCCCTCGGCGAACTTCTGCTGGTCGTTCGGATCGAGGGCGGTGACCCGCTTCTTCAGGTTCTCGTAGGCCGTCGCGGTGGAGTTGAGTTCCTTCACGGCGTCCTGCTGGAGCTTCTCGCCGTTCTCGACGGGCGGGACGCCGGCGTCCTGTACCGCCTTGGCGAGCGCCCGGTCGGTGTCGGCGATGTCCTGGAACGCCTTCGAGTCCGCCGCCTGGACATCGGCGGGCTTGCCGTCGGCCGCCGTGGAGATGATGGTCTGCTGGGCGTCGGCCCGCTTCTGGATCTGCGGCTTCGCCTGGTCGCAGAACGTCTTGGCCCAGGCGTCCACCTTGCCGCGGTCGTCCTCACCGTCGTCGCTGCAACCCGACAGCACCAGTACGAGCACCGCACCGCTGGACAGCGCGGCTACAAGCTTCTTGTTCACCGGATTGGTCCCTTCCAAGGCTCTCGGCCCCGGAACATACACGCCAAGTGGGCGACATCCGCGAGTCGTATGTCCACCGCATCCCCCTTTGCAGCCATTTGCACCACAAGAGAGAAGGCTCACCGTGACACGTCGGCGCCCGGTGCGCGGGGTTCGTCCATCCCGCGTACCGGGCGCCTGACCTGGCGTCACACCGTCGGCGCGAGGCCGCTCAACGGGTCGGCGTCACCTCGTCCGGTGGGTTCGCGACACGCCGGGGCGTGTCACCGTCGTCGTCCCCGGCCACGGAGCGCCGCTTCGACGCGTACACCGCCCCGACGATCACGAGGAGCGCCACCGTCGCGATCACGGCCCGCACGCCCGGGCTGGCGTCCGGACCGTGGCCGAACTGCACGACGGCGGGGGCGATGAGCAGCGCGACGAGGTTCATGACCTTCAGCAGCGGGTTGATCGCCGGGCCCGCCGTGTCCTTGAACGGGTCGCCCACCGTGTCGCCGATGACGGTCGCGGCGTGCGCCTCGCTGCCCTTGCCGCCGTGGTGGCCGTCCTCGACGAGTTTCTTGGCGTTGTCCCAGGCGCCGCCCGAGTTGGCCAGGAAGACCGCCATCAGCAGGCCCGTACCGATCGCACCGGCGAGGTACGCGCCGAGCGCCCCGACGCCCAGGGTGAAGCCGACCGCGATCGGTGCCAGCACGGCGAGCAGTCCGGGGGTCGCCAGTTCCCGCAGGGCGTCCTTGGTGCAGATGTCCACGACCCGCCCGTACTCCGGCTTCTCGGAGTAGTCCATGATCCCCGGGCGCTCGCGGAACTGGCGCCGCACCTCGTAGACGACCGACCCGGCCGACCGCGAGACGGCGTTGATCGCCAGGCCGGAGAAGAGGAAGACGACCGCGGCGCCCAGGATGAGGCCGACGAGGTTGTTGGGCTGCGAGATGTCCATGCTGAGCGTCAGCTCGGTCGCCTCGGCTCCGACGTCGGCGACGGCGGTGGCGATGGCGTCGCGGTACGAACCGAACAACGCCGCGGCGGCGAGGACCGCCGTGGCGATGGCGATGCCCTTGGTGATGGCCTTGGTGGTGTTGCCGACGGCGTCGAGGTCGGTGAGGACCTGCGCGCCGGCGCCCTGGACGTCGCCGGACATCTCGGCGATGCCCTGCGCGTTGTCGGAGACGGGCCCGAAGGTGTCCATCGCGACGATCACGCCGACGGTGGTGAGCAGCCCGGTGCCGGCGAGCGCCACGGCGAACAGCGCCAGGATGATCGACGTACCGCCGAGGAGGAACGCCCCGTAGACGGAGAGGCCGATGAGCAGCGCCGTGTAGACGGCGGACTCCAGGCCGATGGAGATGCCCGCGAGGATCACGGTGGCGGGGCCGGTCAGGGCCGACTTGCCGATGTCCTTCACGGGCCGCCTGCCCGTCTCGGTGAAGTAGCCGGTCAGCTGCTGGATCAGTGCGGCCAGGACGATGCCGATCGCGACGGCGACGAGGGCCAGGACCCGCGGGTCGCCGCCGTGGGCCTGGACGGCCGGGTCGGTGACGCCCTGCAGCTCCGCGTAGGAGGACGGCAGGTAGACGTAGGCGGCGACGGCGACGAGGGCCAGGGAGATCAGCGCGGAGATGAAGAAGCCGCGGTTGATCGCCGACATCCCGCTGCGGTCGGCGCGCCGCGGCGCGACCGCGAACACGCCGATCATCGCGGTGACGACGCCGATCGCCGGGACGATCAGCGGGAAGACGAGGCCCAGGTCGCCGAAGGCGGCCGTGCCGAGGATCAGCGCGGCGACCAGCGTGACGGCGTACGACTCGAAGAGGTCGGCGGCCATGCCCGCGCAGTCGCCGACGTTGTCCCCGACGTTGTCGGCGATGGTGGCGGCGTTGCGCGGGTCGTCCTCGGGGATGCCCTGCTCGACCTTGCCGACGAGGTCGGCGCCGACGTCGGCCGCCTTGGTGAAGATGCCGCCGCCGACCCTCATGAACATGGCGATGAGCGCGGCGCCGAGGCCGAAGCCCTCCAGGACCTTCGGCGCGTCGGCCGCGTAGACGAGCACCACGCAGGAGGCGCCGAGGAGGCCGAGGCCGACGGTGAACATGCCGACGACGCCGCCCGTACGGAAAGCGATCTTCATGGCCTTGTGCGCGACGGCCGTCAGGTCCTTTTCCGGTTCGCCCGGCGCCGGGGTCGCCTCACGCGCCGCCGCCGCCACCCGCACATTGGCGCGGACCGCGAGGCGCATGCCGATGTATCCGGTGACGGCGGAGAAAAGCGCGCCGACGAGGAAGAACAAGGAACGCCCCGCGCGCTGCGACCAGTCGTCCGCCGGAAGCAGGAACAAGAGGAAGAACACGACGACCGCGAAGATCCCCACGGTCCTCAATTGCCGGGCGAGATAGGCGTTCGCTCCCTCCTGGACCGCGGCGGCGATCTCCTTCATGGATTCGGTGCCCTCACCGGCGGCCAGCACCTGGCGAACGAGCAGCTGGGCGACGATCAGGGCGAGCAGCGCCACGGCCGCGACCACGATCACGATGGTCCGGTTCCCCTCGGTGAGAACCGCGGCGGCGAGAGAGATCGAGTCGTAGGACTGCTGTGGGTCGAAGAGCCCCGCCATTCGTCCTCCTTGACGTCAGAACTCAAGATGTGGACGGATTGTAGGGAGCGGAACCCGATCAAAACAGGGCGCCGAAGAACACCATTGTCCGGTGTTCACCCGTCGGCAAATGATCCATTCCGAAAATCCACCCGGACGCAGTAATGGGGCGGGGGTGTGAACCGCAGGACGATCGCGGGCGGGGAGTTGCGGGAAAAAGAAAAAGGCCCTGCTCAGCAGGGCCTGGGAGCGGTTCTCCGCCATGCGGGAGGGATCAGGGCGCCTCGGCCGAAGCCGGCCTGGGCCAGCTCATCCGAATGAGTCCGCCGTGTTCGCCGGCGGAGACCTCGACGTCGTCGACGAGCCCGCTGATCACGGCGAGGCCCATCTGGTCCTCGCCCTCCGCGTCGTCGAAGTCCTGCGACGGCGCGCCCTCGCGCGAGCCGGGGACGCCCGCGGCGTCGGCGGCCGCGACCCCGGCGCCGGGCACCTCGTCGCCGACCTCGATGGAGAACGCCTTCTCCTCCTCGTTCAGCAGGACGCGCACGGGCGCCTCGACGCCGTTGCTGCGGTGCAGGCCGACGGCGCGCGAGCAGGCCTCGCCCACGGCGAGCCTCACCTCGTCCAGCACGGCTTCGTCGACCCCGGCCCGGCGCGCCACGGCGGCCGCCACCAACCGGGCGGTCCGGACGTGCTCGGGCTGGGCGCTGAAGCGGAGTTCAACGGTGGCCATGCGGTCCCCCTCGGGCGTACGAGCGTGCGACTCAGGGACCTCGCCGGGCCGGCTGCCCGGCATCCCTGCCGTTCCTCCGGATGCCCCGGGTCCACCCGGTCCATCCCCACCGGCCGAGACTCGGCCGGGCTGTGACCCGCGCCCGGGCGTGTCCGCGCACCGAGCGGGGCCTGACCGCCCGCGACGGCGCCCGTGGCGGCGCGCCTCGGGCGGGCGCCCGGGAGCCGGTGCGGCCGGTATGGACGGGAACCTCGCGGGTCCCGCACCATGCCGCCCTCGCGGCGCCTACGGCTTGTCCTACCCGCGCGGAAGCGCCGCCTCACGGCTGAGCCGACGAGTGGCCGTAACGCCTCCCCGGCGCCCGGCCGTAGCCCGCCGTCCGACACCGACGCGACGTCACAGGCCAAGCCGCGGCCACGCCGGGCCTCGCCCGGTCCCTTCCGGCGCCGCGCCCGGGCCGGACGCCTCGGGCCGAACGGCGCCGGCACGGCACGACGAGGACCGGCACCGCACCCCCGTGACGGGGTGCCTGCCGGTCCGGCGGCCTGGCCCTTGGGCCAGGGGCCCTGGTCCGGTCACCGAAGCCGTACCGGCCCGCCTTCCGGGAGCCGGCGCCACGCCGTGGCCCTGCCCCGGCGGAGACCGGGACGGGACCTGCGGTCAGGGCGTCAGTCGGTGGCGGCGACGGCCTCGTCGACCGTCGTGTGGATGGGGAACACCTTCGTCAGACCGGTGATCCGGAAGATCTTCAGAATGCGCTCCTGGTTGCAGACGAGGCGCAACGAACCCTCATGGGCACGCACCCGCTTCAGGCCGCCCACGAGGACGCCGAGGCCGGTGGAGTCCAGGAAGTCCACGCCCTCCATGTCGACGACCAGGTGGTAGCTGCCGTCGTTCACCAACTCGACCAACTGCTCGCGCAGCTTGGGCGCGGTATACACATCAATCTCGCCACCGACCTCGACGACCGTACGGTCGCCACCAGGGCCGGACACATTGCGAGTCGACAGGGACAGGTCCACGGATCCTCCAGCACCTTGCTATCGAGCGGTCGCCCCCGGGTCTCCCCAGCGGAGCCAGGAGGCGGATCGCCAGCCGCGATGGCATTCAATCACTTACCAGCAGCCATGCACGACGCCTTGGGAGCATTGTCCGTCACGCCGGTGACACACTCGGTGTCGATGGCCAGGAATCACCGCCCCAGTCGTCCTCCCGAGAACGGGGACGCCCGCCCCTCTCCCGGTACGGTCCTCGACCGGCTCGCCGCGAGGGCGAACCGGGCTGCGCGCATCACTCATACGGAGCACCTGCCCCCGAGGGAGGGGCGCCATGCCGTATGGCCGGACCGCATCCGCCCGGAAGTGATCAACGCCATTCACCTGGCCGGCGTCGACCACCCGTGGGCCCACCAGGCGGCGGCCGCCGAGCACGCCCTGGACGGCGAGTCGGTCGTGATCGCCACGGGCACGGCGTCCGGCAAGTCCCTCGCTTATCTCGCGCCCGTCCTGTCCACGCTCCTGGACGGTTCGGAGGCGGCGAACGGGCGTGGCGCCACCGCCCTGTACCTCTCCCCCACCAAGGCGCTCGCCGCCGACCAGCTGCGCGCCGTGAAGGCGCTCGCCGCTCCCCTCGGCACCCGCGTCCGGCCGGCCGTGTACGACGGCGACACGCCGGTCGAGGAACGCGAGTGGGTCCGCCAGTACGCCAACTACGTGCTGACCAACCCCGACATGCTGCACCGGGGCGTACTCCCGTCCCACCCCCGCTGGTCCTCCTTCCTGCGCGCCCTGCGCTACGTCGTCATCGACGAATGCCACACCTACCGGGGCGTTTTCGGCTCGCACGTCGCCCAGGTGCTGCGCCGTCTGCGCCGCCTGTGCGCCCGATACGGCTCCGAGCCGGTCTTCCTCCTCGCCTCCGCCACCGCCGCGGAACCCGCCGCCGCCGCGTGCCGCCTCACCGGCCTGCCGGTGAGGGAGGTGGCCGACGACGCCTCCCCGCGCGGCGAACTGGTCTTCGCCCTGTGGGAGCCCCCGCTGACCGAGCTGCGGGGGGAGCACGGCGCGCCGGTACGCCGCACCGCCACCGCGGAGACCGCCGACCTGCTGACCGACCTGACGGTCCAGGGAGTGCGGTCGGTGGCGTTCGTCCGGTCACGTCGGGGGGCCGAACTGATCTCCGTGATCGCCCAGGAGCGGCTCGCCGAGGTGGACCGCTCCCTCGCCCGCCGGGTCGCCGCCTACCGGGGCGGCTACCTGCCAGAGGAGCGGCGGGCCCTGGAGCGGGCGCTCCACTCCGGCGAGCTGCTCGGCCTGGCCGCGACGACCGCCCTGGAGCTGGGCATCGACGTCTCGGGCCTGGACGCGGTCATCATCGCCGGGTACCCGGGGACGCGCGCGTCCCTGTGGCAGCAGGCCGGGCGCGCCGGACGGTCCGGCGAGGGCGCCCTGGCCGTGCTCGTCGCCCGCGACGACCCGCTCGACACCTACCTCGTCCACCACCCGGAGGCCCTGTTCCGCCGGCCGGTGGAGTCGACCGTCCTCGACCCGGACAACCCGTACGTCCTCGCCCCCCATCTGTGCGCGGCGGCGGCCGAGGTCCCGCTGACCGACGGCGACCTGGAGCTGTTCGGCCCGTCCGCCCCCGACCTGCTGCCCCAGCTGGAGGGGGCCGGCCTGCTGCGCCGGCGCGTGTCCGGTTGGTACTGGACCCGACGTGAGCGGGCGGCCGACCTCGCCGACATCCGGGGCGCGGGCGGCACCCCGGTGCAGATCGTGGAAGCCGGTACCGGCCGTCTCCTCGGCACCGTCGACGCGGCGGCGGCCCACACCACCGTCCACGAGGGCGCCGTCCACCTCCACCAGGGCCGCACCCACCTCGTACGCCGGCTCGACCTGAAGGACTCCGTCGCCCTCGTGGAGGAGGCCGACCCCCCGTACTCCACCACCGCCCGCGACACCACCTCCATCTCCGTCCTGGAGACCGACACGCAGGTCCCGTGGGGTGACGGCCGGCTCTGCTACGGCTCCGTCGAGGTCACCAACCAGGTGGTCTCCTTCCTCCGCCGCCGGGTCATCACCGGCGAGGTCCTCGGTGAGACGAAGCTCGACCTCCCACCGCGCACCCTGCGCACCCGGGCCGTTTGGTGGACGGTGACGGAGGACCAGCTCGACGCGGCCCGCGTGAACCCCGAGCAGCTCGGCGGGGCGCTCCACGCGGCCGAACACGCCTCGATCGGCCTGCTGCCGCTCTTCGCCACCTGCGACCGCTGGGACATCGGCGGTGTGTCGGTCCCCCTGCACCCGGACACGCTGCTGCCCACGGTCTTCGTGTACGACGGCCACCCGGGCGGGGCCGGCTTCGCCGAGCGCGCCTTCCACACCGCCCGGGCGTGGCTGGAGGCGACCCGCGAGGCCATCGCGTCCTGCGAGTGCGAGGCGGGCTGCCCGTCCTGCATCCAGTCACCCAAGTGCGGCAACGGCAACGACCCCCTCCACAAGCGCGGCGCGGTACGCCTGCTCACCGAACTGCTGCGGGGCGCTCCCGAGGACCCGCGAGGTCGGGCGGTCGCCGTGGAGGAGGCACCGGGCGTCTAGCGCCCGCCGGGCCCGACGACCGAGCAGCAGCCGCTCGCGAACCCGGCCACGTCCCGCCGGCCCCCGGCGCCCCCGGCCACGCCTCGGGAGGGCCGGCGCGGGACCTGACCTCCGGCGCGTACGGGCCGAACCTTGCCCGGGCCGTCACCTCGGCGATCTCGCCGCGCACGTCACACCGCGCCACTTCGGCACGCTGCGCGCGGGCGACCCGTGCCGCCGCCCGGCACGCCTCGTCAGCGCCCTGCAGTGCCCGGTCGGCCGCCGCGAGGGCGGCCAGGTCGGCGGCTCCGCCGGCCCTGTGCCGGGCGGTCACGGCCTGCCCCAGGGCCAGTACCGCCGCGAAGACGACGCACAGCGCTCCCGCCGCCAGGGCCGCCCACACGCTGGCCGAGCCCCGGTCCCGGCCACGGGTCAGTCCGGCCCGCTCGCGGTCGGGGCGGCCACCGTGTCCTCCGCCAGGGCGGCCGCCTCCGCGCGGAGCGTCATCGTCCACGGGGCCGGGCCGGGCGCGGGCGCCTCCACCCGCACCCGCCACAACTCGCCGACCCGCTCCAGGACCACGTCCGCCCCCTGCGGGGCCGCGGCACGAGCGGCGGCCAGCACCGACTGCTCCGGCTCCGAGCGGGCCGCCGCCCGGGCTCCCGCACGGGCCGCGTCCACGCACTGGATCTGCGCGGCCCCCGCGACGATCCCCCACAGCAGGGTCAGGGTGAAGAGCACCAGGGCCGGCATGGCCAGGGCCGCCTCGGCCGTCACGGACCCCCGATCGGCCCGGCTCCCGACGCGCGGGCCCTTCCCGGTGGCCCGCCGCTGGGCGACGGGGTCCGGGCAGGTGGGCTGCGGGCGGGCCGACTGCGGGGCAATGAGCCGCGGGCGGGCCGGCTGCGGCGGGGCGGGGCTCAGAAGGGCGCATCGAGGGCCTTCTCGATCACCGACGTCAGTCCCGCCGAGACGGCTCCGCTCGTGACGACCTTGTACAGCACGGCGGCGAAGGCGCACGCGGCAATCGTGCCCATCGCGTACTCGGCCGTGCTCATGCCCGCGTCCCCGCCGGCCCCGGCCCGAACGGCCGACCAGCGCCGCCTCGTCCACCCGGCCCACCCGGCCCACCCGATCCGCTCGGTCCGCCTCGTCCACCCGGCCCACCCGATCCGCCTGGTTCGCCCGGTTCGCCCGGTCCGCTCGGTCCACTTCGTCCACTCCGTCGTTCGTCGCCCCATGGCGATCTCCTTTCGTCCGTCGTCGTCATGTGGTGCCGCACCCGCACCGGTGCGGAGCAGGCGCCTCACAGGAGGCGTCCGGCCAGTCCGATGACGACCGGCGCGACACCGACCGCCAGGAACGCGGGCAGGAAGCACAGGCCCACCGGGGCCGTGATCAGGACCTGGGTGCGCTGGGCGCGGGCCGCGGCGGCGCGCGCCTGGTCGGCCCGCAGTCCGGCGGCCAGTCGGGTGACCGGCCCGGCCGCCGGGGCTCCCGTCGCCGCGGCGCGCTCCAGGCAGCGGGCCAGCGGGCGCGCCCCCGGCACGTCGCCGAACCGGCCCCACGCCTCGCCCGGGTCGCCGCCGAGCGCCAGTTCGGCGGCTGTCCGTCCGAGCCGCTCACCGAGGGGGCCGCCCATGGAACGGCCCACCGCTTCGGCGGCCTCACGGGGGCCCGCTCCGGCCGACAGGCAGGCGGCCAGGAGTTCCGCCGCCGGCGGCAGCCGGCGCGCGGCCTCGGTGTCGCCGGTGTCGGGGCGCGGCCGCCGCTGCCATCTGTGGACGCCGTAGGCCGCGGCGGCACCGATCAGGCAGCCCGCGGTCCCGCCGATCAACAGCCACCCGGCGCTCAGGGCCGCCGCGGGGGTCGTCCACGGGGCACAGGCCAACCGTGCCCGCCCACCGCGCCACCGCGCGGGAGGCCGCTCGGGGCGGGTTCCTCCCAGGGCGGTCAGCCGTCGGCAGGCCCGTACGGCGCGCCGGGCCCGGGCCGTCACCCAGGCCGCGCACAGGGCACTTCCCAGGAGGGTCGCGACTGTCCACAGGCGGTGGACAACCTCGGCGGTGTCGGCGTTCACGGCTCCTCACCGGCCTCGACGATGCGCCGGGCCCACCACAGGCCGGCGGCTTCCAGCGCACCGCCCAGCAGGAGGCAGCCCCAGCCCGCCGGGGTGTGCAGGAGGACGTGGAGCGGTCGGGCTCCGAGGGCGGCCCCCATGGCGAGGGCTGCCAAGGGCAGCAGCGCGAGCAGTACGACAGTCGCCCAGGCCCCGCTCAGCTCCGCCCGCAGGCGCTCCCGCTGCTCTCGCCGGTCGCGCAGGGCGGCCTCCAATCGGTCGAGCCCGGCGGCCAGCCCGGCGCCCCCGTCCACCGCCACCTGCCAGCACGCCGCGAGCCCGGCCAGCCCGTCCGCCCCGTCCGCGTCCGCCGCGCGTCTCAGCGCGTCCGGGACGTCTCCGCCGAAGCGCGCGGCCGCCAGTACGGCTGCCTCCCCCGCGCCCAGCGCCCCGGTGCTCCGGGCCGCGAACCTGAGGGCCTGGACGGGCTGGCAACCGGCACGGAGTTCGGCGGCGACGGCGGCGCACAGCGCGATCACTCCGTCGGTACGCAGGTCGCGCTCCTTGGCGCGTGCCCTCGCCCGGAGCCGCCGCCTCACCAGCGGGACCGCCGCGAGCCCGGCCGGAAGGGGGATCGGTGATCCGCCCAGGAGGGCGAGCGCCACGGCGGCGGGGAGGCACAGCCACTCCGGCCCGAGTCCCGACCAGGGCCTTCCGAACGGCCACCGGACGGCGGATGCCGGCTCGATGGTCGCCGACTCGGTGGCCGCGCCACCGGTGAACAGCGCTCTGCCGCGCCGTGCCCCACGGGCGCCGCCGGTATGGAGCCAGACCGCCGCGCCCAGGCACAGCACCGCCCCCGACACGGGTCCGACCGTCACCATCGCGTACCTCCGATCAGCGTGCGCAGCCGCTCCCAGCCGCGCTCCTCGACGAACCCCGCCGGCGCCCACCGCAGCGCGGGGACCGTCACGACCAGTCCGTCGGGGCGTCGTCGGAGTACGTGGACCTCAGCGACGCGCCGCTGCCCGCCGGGGGCCCGGACGAGGTGGACGACCGCCGAAAGCCCGGCGGCCAGTTGGCTGTGCAGGGCGGCCCGGTCCAGCCCCGCGGTCGTCCCCAGGGCCTCCAGACGGGCGGGTACGTCCCCGGCCGTGTTGGCGTGCACGGTGCCGCAGCCGCCTTCGTGGCCGGTGTTGAGGGCGGCGAGGAGGTCGGCCACCTCCGCTCCCCGCACCTCCCCCACGACGAGCCGGTCCGGCCGCATCCGCAGCGCCTGGCGCACCAGGTCCCGCAGCGTCACCCGCCCGGCCCCCTCCTGGTTCGGCGGTCGTGCCTCCAGCCGGACGACGTGCGGGTGGTCGGGGCGCAGCTCCGCCGAGTCCTCGGCCAGGACGATCCGCTCCCGCTCCCCCACCAGGCTCAACAACGCCGCCAGCAGCGTCGTCTTCCCGAAGTTGTCGTCAAGACGCCTTTGTTCGGGCACACTAGGTGTGCATGAAGACCACCCGCACGGTCAACGGCCGGGTCCGCGCCGTCATCTACGTCCGCATCAGCCAGGACCGTTCCGGCGCCCACCTGGGCGTCGACCGACAGCGCGAGGACTGCGAGGCCCTCGCCGAGCGGAACGGGTGGGCCGTCGTCGAGACCTACGTCGACAACGACATGTCGGCGTACAGCGGCAAGCCGCGCAAGGACTACCGGCGCATGCTCGCCGACCTCGAGGACGGCGTAGCCACCATCGTCATCGCCTGGCACACCGACCGGCTCCACCGCTCGCCCACCGAGCTGGAGGAGTACATCGACATCTCGGAGCGCCGCGGCGTGACGACCCACACCTGCCAGGCCGGGCCCATCGACTTGGCCACACCGTCGGGTCGCATGGTCGCTCGGATGCTCGGCGCCGTCGCGCGGCACGAGTCGGAGCACAAGGCCGAGCGCGTGGCCCGGGCCCGCTTGCAGAAGGCGAGGGCGGGTGAATGGGGCGGCGGCATCCGGCCGTTCGGCTGGGGCGTGCCGACCGGCGAGACGACCACGAAGGTCGACAGGCGGACCGGCAAGGAGATCCAGGTGCCCGTCCTGGACATGAACAGGCTCGTCCCGGAAGAGGCCGCGGCCGTTGAGCACGGCACCAACAGCCTGTTGGCCGGCGGGTCCGTCAACGCGTTCATGAGGTGGCTCGCCGACAAGGGGCTGACCACTACGCGCGGCAACCCGATCACCCAGCAAGAGGCACGGGACATGCTGGTGCGCCCGAGGAACGCCGGGATCGCCGTATACAGGGGCGAGGAGATCGGCCGCGGCGCGTGGGAGCCGATCGTCGACGAGGCGCGCTTCAGGGCCGTCGTGGCGGTCCTGTCCGACCCGTCACGCCGCACCACCCCCGGCCCTGAGCCGAAGTGGTTCGGGTCGATGATCTACAGGTGCGGCATCGACGGCTGCGACAAGACGATGATCAGCACCCGGTCCGGCGGTGCCCGCCACTCCACCTACCGGTGCCAGACCCGGCACGCCGGCGGCCGCCGTGGCGACAAGCTCGACGAGTACGTACAGGACCTCATCATCGAGCGCCTGTCGCGGCCGGACGCCCACGATCTCCTCCTGCCGGGACCCGACGACGCAAACGTGGCCGACCTCCAGGCGGAGAGCGAGCAGATCCGGCGGCGCCTCACGGACCTCGCCGGGCTGTTCGGCTCGGGGCAGATCACGATGGCGCAGTTCACCGAGGGTTCGGACGCGGCGCGAGCCCAGCTGGAGGGGGTCAACCGGCAGCTCGGCAAGGCGGCGCTGAAGGACCCGCTGGTTCCGCTCGTCGGAGCGCCTGACGTGCGGGCCGCCTGGAAGGCCACACCGCTGGATCAACAGCGCGCGGTGCTGCGTGCCCTGATGACGGTCACAGTGCGGCCGGCGCGGCGCGGCCGCATGCCCGACGGCGGGTATTTCGACTACGAGACCATCGACATCGCTTGGCTCCGGAATGGATGAACCTCCGCGCACCGATTCCTATCCATCCCCCGCCTCTTCATCCGCAAGAAACTGCGTCATCTTATTGTGCAGATCCTGCAGCTCTCGCTGGAGCTTCTCCAATTCAGGATTTCGGAGATAACCCATTTTTTCGAGGTGCACTGCGACGTTGGTGGCGATCTCTTCCGAGTGCGTCTCCAGAAGCGCCTGAATCACGCTCTCGGGAAGGTCTAGGCGTTCCTGCAGGTCCTGTCGCTTCTCCTCTGCCTGCACCGAGAGCTGCACAGTCTCCTCGCTGGGCTCAGCCACAGGGGGGGCGTACTCCCATTTGGCCGGGATGAAGTCGAGGGTGGCGTGCTCGCGCGACGCAGACTGCGCACGCTCAAGGAACGCGGGTGATGGATCTACCGCGAGAATCCGACGCAGATACATGACAGGATCTACGCCAAACCTCCCAGCCGGTTCTTCATCGGCCTCCCCCATGGGGGAGGAGATGAGAAAGTCGCCAGCCGGAGGCAGCATGAAGAACGCGAACGGGACGTCGAAGACCGCGCAAAACGCGTTGATCTCGTCCAGGTCGAATTTTCTCGGCCTGCCGCCCTGGTAGGCGCGTTCCGCAGCGCTGACGCTGGCGTTCGACCATGGGCGCCCCGTGTACTGCCCGAGCTGCTCGCCCAGCTGCTGCTGCGTCCAGCCCTGCGCACGCCTGGCGCGCAGGAGGTTATAGGAGACCAGCTGGTTGACCGACCAGAACGTCGCGGGTCCAGCCTCGTCCTCGGGGGGCGGCCCTGGTTGGGCCGGGTTGCGTGCCATGACGCCCACTGTAGACCGGGAGTCAACGAAAGCTGAAGCCCGGTTCCACGTTTGGTTGACTTCTGGCCATCGCCGCTTCTACTGTCAACGACATGCAGAACGACTCAACGGAGACGTTCAGCGGACCGCCGTTGCGGCGCCTTCGGGTTGCCAAGGGGTTGAGTCTGCGGACGGCGGCACAGCGCTCCGGCATCGACCCGGGACACCTGTCGAAGGTCGAGCGAGGTGAGAAGCAACTCTCGATCGACTCCTTGTACCGCTTGGCCAAGGTGTTGGAGCTCCAAGAGCTCCACACGCTGCTCCAGCCGTATGTGCAGCAAAAGGTCCCGGCGTGACTTGCCGTGTTGCGACGCCTCCGGCATACGACGACGACGCCCGGGGTGCCACCCGAGCGCCGTCTGTCGAGCACATCCACGAATCCGCCTACCAGCAGATCGGAAGCTCGATGACCACTGTACCGACCCGCGGACGTCGCGCCCAGCCGAAGACCAGCCAGACCGGCGCCGCCGTGTCGACGCCGTTCGGTGCGGCCGTCGCCGCGGCCGTCCTGGCCCAGGTGCCCCAGCTCGCCGTCCCGCCCGCCGAGCTGGCCGACATCTGCACCGCCGCCGCCATCCGCGCCGGCATCCTCCCCGCCCGCTGCGCGACGCACGACTGGTGCACCGAGACGGGCGAGCACCGGGACCACTACGCCCCCTACATCGAGGCGCCCACCCCGGACGGGCTCGGCGACCCGGTCCTGATGGCGACCCTCCTCGCGAGCAACGACGAGACGCCGAAGGTCAGCTTCCTCGACACCGACCTGACCCCCGACGAGACCCGCGCCCGGGTCGCGGAGCTGCGCGCCCACCTCGACAAGGTCGAGGCCCTGGCCGACACGCTCGACGGGATCGCCCCGCTGGACCCGGCCGCCGAGGCGTACAGCGTCGAGGCCCCGGGCGCGAGCGCGGCCCTGCTCAACGCCACCGTCTTCGAGTCGGAGGCGGGCGCGGCCCTGGTCTCCGTGTGGGGCGACCCCTGCGCGGACGCGGACCTGGACGCGGCCGGGACCGACCAGCTGATCGGGGACCTGGAGCAGTTCGTCTCCCGCCTGCGGGCCCTCCGCGACCACGTGGCGCAGGACACCGCCGAGGGCAACCGGTGAACGCCACACAGCAGACCGCGACGGCCGGGGACACCCCCGGCCGTCCGGCCCGGCCTGCCGGCTACTGGGAGCGCATAGACCGCCTCGTCGACCAGGCCCCGCCCCTCACCGACGACCAGCGCGCCCGGCTCCGCGTCATCTTCCACCAGACCACCTCGGCCAAGGAGGCAGCGTGACCAGCACCCAGGACCGCCGACCCGGCCGGTGGCCGATCGACCACCCCGTACACCTGGAACCGGCTCCGGCCCACGCCCACGACGAACGCCCCCTTCCGCTGCGTCCGCAGGACGAGGTAGCCGTCCCCGAAGTCCGCCTCGTCGTCACGGTCGACCTCACCGGCCCCTACACCAGCAGCCACGACGTCACCGCCGACCTCTACAGCCAGACGCGTCACTCCGTCGACTGCCACACCGTGGTCGTCCGCTTCGGGGAGGACGCCCTCCGAATCTGTCCCGGCCTCGGAAGCGCGATCGCCTCCCGGTTCTTCCTCGCTGCCCGCCAAGTCGAGATCCACGTCCCGGCCGGGACCCGGTGGGCGTTCGTCGCCGCCGAGACGCAGGAGTACATGCGCCGCTACGCCGCCGACCACGCCCAGATGCTCGCCAAGACACGGACGTCCGGCTGACCCGGGGAGCGCACTGCGGCCCCGGGCCCCTCCCCCCCCTGGCCCGGGGTCGCACGCGCACTCACGAACCCCGCAGACCCCGCTCGTAGAAGAGAGCACGTTCGTGAACAGCACCATCGCCCTCCCCCTCTTCGGGGAGGACACCACGCAGACCAAGGAGACGAGCCAGGCGCCCGAGCGGCTCGGCATGGCCGCCGCCGCGGCCCGGCTCGTCGTCTGCCGCAGCAGCCGGGGCGAGGACGGCGAATCCCTCGCCCTGCTCGTCGTCGACTGCCCGTTCTGCGACCACCAGCACATCCACCCCGCCGGCCTCGAAGCGGCGCCGCGCGTCTGCCCCAGGCGGTCGCGCTGCGTCAGCCGTCCGACCGGCATCTACTACTTCCCGGCGGTGGCCCGGTGACGACCCAGACCCTGGAGATCCCGCCAGACCTGCCGGGCGCGGCTGTCGCCTACGCCTCGGCAGGCATCCGCGTCTTCCGCGTCCGTCCGGACAAGGCTCCGTTTGCCAACTGCGTCCGGTGCCGGCCGCCAACCGAGAGGCGGCCGAACCCCTTCTACATCGAGCACCGCCCCGAGGAGTGCCGGTGCTCGGCGCGCACCTGCCACGGCTTCCACGCGGCGACGACCGACGTGCAGCTCGTCCGGCAGTGGTGGGCCGAGCAGCCGGATGCGAACATCGGCGCGCCGTGCGCACTGAACGGGTGGGCCGTCCTCGACATCGACCCCCGGCACGGAGGGGACCAGTCCCTCGTCGTCCTCGAGCAGCGCGTCGGCGTGCTACCCGGCACCGTCATGCAGCTCACCGGCGGGGGTGGGCTCCACATCATCTACCGCACGCCGGGCGTGCCCCTGCCCGGCACCCTTGGGCCCGGCCTGGACGTCAAGCACAACGGATACATCCTGCTCGCGCCGTCCATGCACAGCAGTGGCGGCCGGTACCGGTGGTCCGGACACGGCTGCTTCCTCCAGCCCGACTCCGTCTGGCCCGCGGTGCTCACGCCGCAGGGGCGGAGGGCCGCGTGACAACGTCCGAGGACATCCAGCGGGGCGTTGACGCCGCCCTGGCCAAGCTGGGCACGCAGGTGCCGCCGCAGCATCCGTCCGGCGCGGCACGCGGGTCTTTCCGGGTGCCTTCCGATCGGCTCGACTCGTACACGCGCAAGGCGCTGCAGACCGAGTGCGACCTGATCATCAGCGCCCCGGACGGCGACCAGAACAACACGATCAACCGGGCCGCGTTCAACGCGGGCACGCTCGTCGCGACGGGCGCGCTCAGCGAGGCCGAGGCCCGCGAGGCGCTCCTGTCGGCGGCCCTCGCGGGCAACCACCCCGAGCGCCGGGCCAGGCCGAGTATCGAGTCCGGGCTCCACAGCGGAATGCAGCACCCCAGGACGCCGTGGCCGCCGGCCTCTCACGCCGCCGGGACGCCCGATCTCCGGGACCTGCTCGGTGGCGAGGACATCGACTGGAGCGACATCGACCACGGGTACGCCGAACCGGAGGAGCCGACCGACGGCCCCGGCCCGGGCAAGCCCGACGACCAGGGCCCCGAGCCGGTGCCGGGCCTGATCCCGGAAGAGTTCTGGGCCGCCCGGCCAGAGCTGCAGCACATCCGCCAGGCCGGCCACTCCCGCACCCGCTCCGGCGATGTCGCACTCCTGTCGGTCCTCACCCGGCTGTCGTCCCTGGTGTCACACCGCATCCGCGCCGACACCGGCATCGCCGGGTACGCGTCACTGAACCTGTTCGGCGGGATCATCGGGCCGTCCGGCATCGGCAAGTCCACGGGCGTGGAGGTCGCCGACCGCCTCATGCCCGCCCCACCCGAGTTGGACTTCCGCGACGGCCTGCCGCTGGGATCCGGCGAGGGCATCGCCGAGGTGTTTATGGGCATGGTCGAGGAAGAGACCGGCGAGGTACGCAAGGGCCGCGGCGGCACGGAGACACCGGTCACCGTGAACGTCCGCAAGCAGGTCCGGCACAACGCCTTCTTCTACGTCGACGAAGGCGCCACGATCACCCGGCTGATGAAGGAGCGGTCCGGTTCCACCCTCGGTGAGACCCTTCGCAGCGCGGCCGTGGGGCAAACGCTGGGCCAGACCAACGCCAGCAAGGACACCAGCCGGTACATCCCGAGCGGCTCGTACAGCCTTGGCTTGCTGGTCGGGTTCCAGCCGGAGACCGTAGCCCCGCTGTTCGAGGAGGTCGCCGAAGGCACCCCGCAGCGGTTCGTGTGGGTGCAGGTCATCGACCCGTCCATCCCCGACGTTCCGCCGACATGGCCCGGAGAGCTGCACGCGTGGCGGGAAGCGGCGACCGCGCCGCCCGGCGATGAGGCGAGCCGCTTCGTTCTGGTCACCTTCGACGAGGCGATCAGGGCCGAGCTGCGTGCCGCCGACCTCGCGAAGGTCCGCGGCCAGCTGAACCCGGCCGAGTTCAACCAGCTCGACTCGCAGGCTCCGGTGATGCGCGTGAAGCTCGCGTCGCTGCTGGCCATCCTCTCCGGGCGTCGGCACGTGAACCCCGAGGACTGGGCACTGGCCCGGATGTTGTGGGAGGCGTCGTGTTCGACTCGCGATGCAGTGCTGGCGTACACCACGGCCCAGCGCCGGGCCGAGCAGGAGCGGCGCACCATCGCCCGCATCGAGGAGGAGGTGCGCGTCGACCACGCGAAGCAGCTCGCCGAGGAGAAGCGCTCCGAGCGAGCCGTAGAGCGGCTGGCCCTGCGCATCGCCGTGCTCACCCGGGATGGCGGACCGCAGACGCGCAAGACGGTGCGCGCCAAGGTCGCCGGCCGGGACAAGAGGTACCTCGTCGATGCCTTCGCCTACGCGGTGCTGCGTGAGTGGGTCGTGGAGGCGGAGGGGAAGTTCGTTCCCGGCCCTGTCCCCCCGTCATGAGGGGGGGACGCCCGGGGGGGGGACATCGCTTGGGGGGACGCCTCTTGTCCCCCCCTCCCGTCCCGGGAACCGGCCGGAATCGTTCGACGTGAAACTACCTCGCACCCAGAGAGCGCGCTGACCAGCGCAAATGAGAGATCAAGATCAACTTACTCTCGACTCGCATAGCGCGCGAGAGAGGGGGGGACAAACGGCGTCCCCCCTGTCCCCCCTACCGCCTCGAAGGAGATCGCAGTGAACAACCCGCTCCCGCGCGACGCCAACGAGATCACCGGCCTTGTCCCCGCCACCCCCGGCTGGCAGATCGTCGTCACCTCTCCCAGCTCCGGCGACCGCAAGGTTTGCCCGATCGTCGCCTGGGCCGCCCAGCGGCACATCGGCACTGACGGCACGCCGGACCACAACGTGCACCCGGTCTTCGTCCTGGACGGCCGCACCTGGACGCTCGGCGACCTCGACCAGATCATCCGTGCCGACGGCGAGGTCCTTGCGCCGGACGAGCTGACGTAGTCGGACTCCAGCCGGACGGTTCGGGGCGCTCCGAACCGTCCGACCACACCCCACTCGTGCAACGCCGGCCGGCCCCGCGGTCATCGGGCCCGGCCTCCCGCTCCGCACACCACAGATGGAGGTCGCCATGGCTGGCGAAACCTTGGTCACCGTCGTCGGCAACCTGGTCGACGACCCCGAGCTCCGCTTCACCCCGTCCGGCACCGCCGTCGCGAAGGTCCGGGTGGCCTGCACCCCTCGCACGCTCGACCGGCAGTCCAACGAGTGGAAGGACGGCGAGCCGCTGTTCCTCACCTGCTCGGTGTGGCGTCAGGCTGCCGAGAACGTCGCCGAGTCCATCGCCCGCGGTACCCGCGTGATCGTGCAGGGCCGCCTCAAGCAGCGGTCATACGAGGACCGTGAGGGCGTGAAGCGGACCGTGTTCGAGCTGGACGTCGACGAGGTCGGGCCGAGCCTCGCCCGCGCCACGGCGACGATCGAGAAGGGCCGGGCGCCCGCCGGCGCCGCCTCGGCGGGCGCCCGGCCCGCCGGCGGCCCGCAGCACACGGAGGCACGCCGGTGATCACCTGCGAGCTGTGCGGTGAGGAGACCAGCGGCCGGTACCTGTGCGAGCGGCACACCGTCGCCCTCGCGAAGGCCCTTGCTGCCCTGCCTGACCTGCACACGGAACTGGCCGCGCACCTTGTGCCCGCCCGTCGCGGCTTGGCCGAGTACACCGCGGCCGCGCCGGCTGGCCCGCGGTCCCCGCTCAACGAGGAAGTCCTCGACCTGGCGGGCCCCCACGGTCACATGGCCGCCGTCGTCGAATCGTGGCGCGAGGACGTGCAACGCGTGCGCTGGCCGGAGCGGAGCGCCCCGCCGCACGCCGGGCTGGCGCCGGCATGCCGATGGCTTCGGATGGAGCTGGACTGGATCGTCGCCCACTACCCGGCCGCCGGCGAGCTCGCGCGAGAGGTGCGGGAACTGGAACGGGCCGGACTGTCGATCGTCGGGGAGCCGCCGCCGCGGCGGCAGCGGCTGGGTACGTGTGTCGCGGTCGACGGGGAGGGGGTCGTGTGCGGCGCGGTGATCACGCGCCTGCCGGGGCAGCCCCGGGTGCAGTGCCGGTGGTGCTCCTACGTGTACGAGTCGGAGCGGGACTGGCTGCTGCTGCTGCACTTCCAGACGAAGGAACCGGCGTGACCGTCTTGCATCCAACCCCCCTGTTGGATATGGTCGGCGTGATGGAACCGAAGCCCTGGCGGGACCGGGTACGCGACGAAGAAGAGCTGTTGGCGCAGCTCAACCGAGCCGCATCCGAGGCTGCCTCACGCCGAGCCGCAGCGCTCCGCGACGGCATCGCCGAACTCGGCACCGTCGCCGAGGTCGCCCGCGACCTCGGACGCAGCTGGCAGGCCATCGACCAGGCGCTCAAGAGGGACCAGCGCAAAAAGGCGCCCAAGCCGGGCGCCACCACAACCGAATAGACAGCGAGGGCCGGACAGCAGCTCCCAGGTGTTGGCGCACCCGGGGCGATCGCACCGCCCGACCCTCCAGCCCACGAACGAGACAGGACCTCGTCATGGACCACCAGCACCTTAGCGCGCCCGCATGCGCGCAGATCAGCGGCGGCCGCCGTCTCATCGCCGCCGGCTACGTCCGCCGCCCGATCGAGCCGCGGACCACGCCCACCATCCGCGAGACCGCCGCCCAGGTCGCCCAGCAGGGCGGCGCCTCCCGGCGCGCGACCGGCCGCGACGCCAGCGCCGCCGAGCTGCGGACCCTGCTGTCCGCGGTGCGCGACGCCATCGCCATCCCCTACGCCGCCACCATCGGCGACGACGAGATCCGCGCCCGGATCATCGCCGACCGCGTGATGCACGCGCAGATCGCCCTCGACAACGTCCTCGACCGCGGCGACGAGCCGGGGTGGTCCGCGGACTACCTGCGGGCCCGGCTCGCCGAGCACCCCACCAGCAGCTACCGGCACTCCGAGGCCGGCCGGTGACCGCCCGTACCGTCACCGTCCAGACGCTGGACCACGGCCCGGTCACCGTCGCCGAACCCGGGTGGTGCACCGGCCACGTCGACCAGCCGGTGGAGAACCGCACGGACCTGTGCCACGCGGGCCCGGCGCGGACGCTCGGCTACGACGACCGGCCCCTGTGGCACGCCGAGGTCGTCGCCTACCCCTTCGCCGAGGACCCGGCCCGGCGCGGGCCCGGCCTGTACGTCGAGGCCGCCCCGTTCGCCCGGACGCTTGCCCCGGCCGACATCGTCCGCCTGGCCGCCGCCCTGGTGGAGCACACGGCGCGGCTGAGGCGCATGGCCCGCGAACTGGCCGCCCTCCGGGATGGTGGCCAGTGAACCGCGACCAGACTCCGACCGAGGCCGAGCACGTCGCCGCCCTCCAGGCCGAGGCCCGCGCCGCCTACGTCCACGCGCAGAACCCGGCCACCCAGGCCGCCGCCCGCGACCAGCGCGCCCTCGCGGTGGCCCACGCCCAGGACTCCGCGGCCGCCAATACCCGCCGCTGACCCCGCCGACCGGCCGGGCCCGCGCGCACCCCACACCCGCGGGCCCGGCCCCCACACTCCCCGGAGCAGCACCATGAACCGCATCGTCTGGTGGGCCAGCCTCGCCCTCATCGGCGCCGCCGCCGCCGGGATGGCCGCCTGGTCCCTGTACGTCGTCGCCCACGACATCTACGACGTCCCCGAGCAGCTCGCCTACCTCGTCGCCGCCGTGTTCGACGGCGCCGCGCTTGCCTGCCTCTACCTCGCCTCCACCGCGACGGCCGAGGACCGCTCGGCCGCCGGGCCGCGCGTGGCCGTCCTCGGCCTGGCTGGCATCTCCGTCATCCTCAACGCCAAGCACGCCGACCACATCGACGGCGGCGTGGTCGCCCTGCTGCTGTTCGCCGCGCCGACCGTCGCGCTGCTTATCGTGGCCGACCTCGCTTGGGCGGCCACCCGCGCCCGGCGCCGCGCCGCCGCCGGCGAGCGTGCCGTCACCCTGCCCCGGTACGGAGCGTGGGGCTGGATCCTCGCGAGCGAGCAGGCGTGGAAGGCGACCAAGGCGCGCGCCGTCGCTCACGTGACCAGCACGGACCCGGTCCGGACCGAATCCGGCCCCCGTCCCGACCGGCCCCGCAGCGCCACCGCCGCGCTCCGCGACCACTTCACCGATATGGACCCGGTCGACGCCATCCGCTTCGCACACTCCGCGAAGCCCAACACGCCGCCCGCCGAACTCGCCGCCGAACTCACCTCCTACGGGGTACCGGTGTCCGCCGTCCAGGTCGCGCTCGTCCTCGGCCACGAGCCGCCCCAGGTCCGGATCGAGCGTCCCGGCCCGTCACCCGCCCCAGCCCCGGCGGCGCCGCTGACCAGCCCGGACCGCGATCCGGACCCGATCCGGACCCCGGCTAACGTGCTGGACGCCACCCGCCTGGCCGTCGGTCGCGGCTTCTACGACGAGGTCGACGTGCACCGCGAGGTGACCCGGATGATGGGGCGCCCCGTCCGGCTGGAGACCGTCCGCCGCTACCTCGACGGCAAGGCCAAGCCCCCGGAGCAGCCGCCCCTCCCCGAGCCCCCGGCCGGCGACGGCGTCGGCCGCGGCGGCGGCGGCTACAACTGATGGCCGCGCTCTTCCCGCTCTGCGCGGTCGCCGCCGCACTCGGCCTCTACGCCTGCCGCACCCGGCCCGCCGCGCCCGCGCTCCTCCCCACCGTCCTCGTCGTCCTCGCCGTGCTCGGCGCGGCCCTCCTCCACTGAGGCACCCATGACCATCGTCACCCTCGGCGGCGTCACCGTCGGACTGGCCATCCTCGCCGCCACCCTTATCCGCTGGTGGCCCGGCCTCAAGCCCCTCCAGCACGACCCCCTCGGCGCCGTCTCCCGACTCCTGCCGTTCCTCCTCGCCTGGGCCTACGGCGCCCTCGCCATCCTCAGCCTCGGCGGCCTCGTCGGCTGGATCGCCGACACCGCCGTCTGGATCTCCTCCTGGCTCGGCGACGTCGCCATCGTCTGGGGCGTCGGAGGCGACACCGGACCCGCCGGCCGCACCGCCTACC
This sequence comes from Streptomyces sp. DH12, assembly GCF_020873895.1. Lineage (GTDB taxonomy): Bacteria > Actinomycetota > Actinomycetes > Streptomycetales > Streptomycetaceae > Streptomyces. The sequence goes on from NZ_JAHWGT010000020.1 coordinate 113,196, forward strand.
AGCCCCTCACCCGCACCGGCGCCGCCCTCATGGTGATCCTCACCGCTGTCGTTCTCGTCGCCGCCAAGAAGTCCAGCCGCGGCGGCGACATCAAGGCCGGCGCCTGGTGCGGGTTCTGCCTCGGCAGCTCCGCCGGCATCGCCGGGGCCGCCGCCGTCCCCCTCGCCGAGACCGTCAACTGGGCCGGTGGGGCGCTGTACGGGGCCGTCGGATGACCTCCGTCGAGCCGGCCGCCGAGCACCTGGAGGAGCCGAGTGCGGCTGCGCGGGCCGCCGGAGGCTGCGTCATCGGCGCCATCGGCGTCGGGGGAGCCGCCCTGGTCGTCCACACCGCCCCCGAGACGGCCTACGTCGTGCTCGGCGCGATGCTCACCCACGGCTGGCAGCGCGGCCGCGCCTGGCACGACCGCCGCCGCGAGACCACCGCCGAGGGGGAGGAGCCCGCGGGGGAGCCCGTGGAGGAGACCGCCCCGAACGTCGCCGAGGCGCTTCGGACGCTGGCCGCGGAGGGCGGCAGCGGCGTCCTCCTCACCCGCCTCCGCGAGCACCTCGGCCTGCCCGACAGCCCCGCCGGCACCAAGGAGGTGAAGCGGCTCCTGGACCAGGCCGGCATCCCGCACAAGGGAGTCCGCGGGCCCACCGCGAACGGGCCGGGTGTCCACCGGGACGACATCCCGCCCGCTCCCCCCGAGGGCGAGGAGCCCCAGGAGGGGCGTTGTTGTTGCAGGTCAGACGCCAACGCCAACGCCAACAACGCCCCGACCGACACCCCCGGAGAGGGGTTCCGTGTAGAGCACATCGGCGCCGCAGGCCGGGTCGTCCACGACCCCGCCGACGCCGTCCGACACCACACCCTCGCGAAGGGGGTGACCCGATGACCCGCCTCCTCACCGCCCTTCGCCTCGACTACTGCGCCCACTGCGGCTGGTGGACGCGACCGCGCTGCGGCCACTGACCACCTGCCACCCCGAGACCGGCCCCGCCGCGCGTCCCCCCGACGCGGCGGGGCCTGCCGCATCATGAGGGCATGGACACCGAGTACATCCCGCCCGGCTACTACGGCACCCACGACGTCGCCCGTGCCCTGGGAACCAGCCCCGGCGGCGTCCGCAACCTCGTCTACCGAGGCCGCCTCAAGCGTGCCGGAGGCACCGAGCGCCACCCTTGGTACCGCGCCGAAGACGTCGCCGCCGTCCTCGCACAACGCCAAGCCCGTGCCACCGCTTGACCGCAGGTCAGCCACTGTGTGACGATCGCGGTGTACAACTGTGCCCTCAACTGGCGCCACGAACCTCACGGCCCCGCCCACCCGCGGGGCCTTCGTCGTACCTGGAGGCAACGTGCACAGATTTCACCTCGTTGCTGAACTACGCCCCCTGCCGCCCGCGGACGGCTGGGCCTGCGGTGAAGCCACCGGCCGACTCTGCTTCGTCTGCACCTGTGGCAGCAGCTCCGGGTTCGTCGACCGCGCTGCGGCCCTGCGGAGCGCTGCCCGACACCCTGCCCACCGTGACACGTAGAGCGCTGCAGGTCTGCCCCACTCCCGGGTGCCCCGCCCTCACCCGCGCCGGCCGCTGCGACGCGTGCCAGGCCAAGGCGCGCCGAGCACGCCCCACCGCCGCCACCAAGGGCTACGACGCCGCCTGGTTCCGCACCCGCGCCGCCTACCTCCGCGCGCACCCCTACTGCGAGTGCGACGAGTGCGCGGCCCTGCCCGCCCTGCTGCGCCCCCGCGCTACCGAGGTCAACCACCGCGACGGCCTCGGCCCCCTTGGCCCGCGCGGCCACGACTGGGCCAACCTCCAGGCCATGACCAAGGCCCACCACTCCCGAGAGACCGCGCGGCACCAGCCCGGGGGCTGGAACGACCGGGAGCAGTGACAGCAGCCTCGGGCGGACGCCCAGGCGTCACGCATGGTGACCGGGGCCCTGGGGGGTGACCCCTTCCCGGTAGGGGTGCCGGAACGCCGGGGAGGGCTCTGCCTGGTCCGCCGGGTCAGAGGGTCCGCCGGCCGCCACCATCAGTCACCTATCGGAGTCGACGTGAGCAGCACCTACCGCATCCTCTGCCTCTCCCACGACCCCGCCACCGAGGCGGGCGAGTACAGAACGCCAGAGGCCGCCGAGGAAGCCATTGCTGAAGGGCTCTCCGAGCATCCGAACTGTCACCTCATGATCGGCCGCTACTCGTCTCCGCTGGTCGAGCTCGGCTGTCCGCCAAGCCGTCACCAGCCGACCAAGCTCCGGTGCGTCCACGGCAGCACCGTGTGGGTCGACAGCGACTGGCTGCGCCTGCTGGTTGCCGCCTACCAGTCGCCTGACCCGGCCGTTCAGCAGGCGACCAAGACCGGGCGTCACTTGTGCCTCTCGCAGGCCCTGCTGGGGCGGCTGCGGCTGGAGCTCGGCACCGAGCAATAGCAGGACTCGTCGGCTGTCACGCAAGGTGGCGGCTCTCGTGCTGCGCAATGCAGCGTGGAGGAGTGATCGACATGCCCCGAGGGGGACACGCCGCATCCGGCCCGCCGCCGGACCCGAACTCTCTGAGGTCTGCCAAGTCGGTGCAGGCTGGCGGGTGGACGACGCTGCCGGCGGAGGGCCGGACCGGACCGGCGCCCGAGTGGCCGCTGTCCGAGCAGACCGACCGCGAGGCCGCGCTGTGGGAAGACCTGTGGGCCAAGCCGCAGGCCGTCGCTTGGGAGGCGCTGGAGCAGGTTCTCGAGGTCGCTCTGTTCTGCCGGACCCTGGCGGAGGCCGAGCGGCCGGACTGCCGGGTTGACGTCAAGAAGATGGTCCGCAGCTACCTCGACAGTCTCGGGCTCAGCGTGGCGGGCATGCTGCGCAACCGGTGGAAGGTCGCCCCGGCCGCCGAGGTGGCAGAGCAGACCGCGCCCGCAGCCGCGCCCGCACGGCGCCCGAGCGCGCGCGACCGGCTGAGGGTCGTGCCCAGTGGCGAAGGCGCCTGACGCCGGGTTCCTCGTCGACTTCCCCACCCTGTGGGTCGTGCCGGACTGGATCGAAGAGCACTGCCCGATCCCGGACGGCTTCCGTGCGGGAGACCGCATGGAGCTGTACCCGTGGCAGCTGTGGTGCACGGTCAACCACTACCGGGTCCGCCCCGAGGCGACCGTGGGCCAGCTGGCGCCGGCATTCCACTACCGCCGCTCGCAGATCGTGGCCCCGCAGAAGACCGGCAAGGGCCCGTGGTCGGCGACGATCGTGCTGGCCGAGGCGGTCGGTCCGGTCGTCTTCGCCGGGTGGGCCCGGGGCGGCGAGCGCTACCGGTGCGCGGACCACGGCTGCCCGTGCGGCTGGTGGTACGAGTACCAGCCGGGCGACCCCATGGGGAAGCCGTGGCCGACGCCGCTGATCCAGCTCACCGCGTCCAGCGAGGACCAGGTCGCCAACGTCTACCGGCCGCTGCGCAGCATGGTGCGGCTGGGGCCGCTCGCTGAGCAGCTGCGGGTCGGGGAGGAGTTCGTCCGCGTAGGCGACGCGGGCCGGATCGACGTCGTGACGTCGTCGGCACTGTCCCGGCTGGGCAACCCCATCAACTTCGCGCTGCAGGACGAGACGGGGACGTGGACGGCGGCGAACAAGCTGCGCCGGGTGGCGGAGACCCAGCGCCGCGGCCTCGCCGGCATGGGCGGCCGGTCGATGGAGACGACGAACACCTGGGACCCGTCGGAGAATTCGGTAGCGCAGACCACCGCGGCGTCGAAGCGCCGGGACATCTTCCGCTACCACCCGCAGGCCCCGAAGTCCCTGTCGTACAAGGACAAGCGGCAGCGCCGGAAGATCCACAGCATCGTCTACGCCGGGTCGGCGCACGTCGACCTGGACGCGATCGAGGCCGAGGCCGCCGAGATGATGGAGCACGACCCCGCGCAGGCGGAGCGCTTCTTCGGCAACCGCGTCGTCTCGGGGACGGAGGCGTGGCTGGACGCCGCGGCGTGGGATGCGCGGGCGGTGGCCGCACCGCGCCCGGTGAAGCGGCGCACGCGGGTTGTGGGCGGCTTCGACGGGTCGGACATCGACGACCACACCGCGATCCGGCTGGAGACGCTGGACGGGCACCAGTTCACCCCCGCCTACGGGCCGGACCGGCTGCCCACCGTGTGGAACCCGGCCGACTACGGCGGCCAAGTCCCGCGCCTGGAGGTCCAGGCCGCCATGGACGAGGTGATGGCCACCTACGACGTGGTCCTGCTGTACGCCGACCCGCCGTACTGGGAGTCGGAGGTGGACGCCTGGGCGGAGAAGTACGGCGAGCGCACGGTGGTCCGCTGGTACACGCGGCGCGTGGTGCAGATGCACGCGGCGTGCGAGCGGCTGAAGACCGACGTGACGAAACAGGACACGAGCTTCACGCACGACGGGTGCCCGATCACCGCCGAGCACGTCGCAAACACCCGCGCAGCCGCGCGGCCGCAGGGCCGGTACGTCCTGACCAAGGCGTCCGAGGCGCAGAAGATCGACGCCTGTGTCACCTCCGTCCTCGCGCACGAAGCGGCTGGCGACGCGATCGCGGCCGGCCTGGCCACCACCCGCAAGAGCTACTACTACGGCGCATGAGAGGGGGTCTGGCGTGGCCGAGGATGAGGACCTCCACAGGGCGAAGGCCCTGGTCGAGACACTGGAGCGGGAGCTCGACCGGCGGTGCGGTCCGATCGAGACCTACCAGGCGTACTACCGCGGCCGCCAGGCCCTGAAGTTCGCGTCGGACGAGTTCCGCCACTACCACGGCGACCGCTACCGCGACTTCTCCGATAACTGGGTGCAGGTCGTGTCCGACTCGCCGGTGGAGCGGCTGACGGTGACCGGCATCAAGCCGTATGGCGCTGACAAGGCGGACGCCGAGTCGATGCGGGTCTGGCAGGTCAACGGCCTCGACGCCGACTCCCAGCTGGGGTTCCTCGGCGCGGTGATGGCCGCCCGCTCCTTCGCGCTGGTGTGGGGCGACCCGGACGACGACGAGACCCCGGTGGTGACGTTCGAGGACGCCACCAGCTGCATCGTCGCCTACGAGCCAGGCTCCCGCCGCCGCAGGCGCGCCGCACTGCGCCGGTGGCAGGACGGCGACACGTACATGGCCGTCCTGTACCTGCCGGATGCCGTGTGGAAGTTCGAGCGGCCGGTGCGGCCGGTGGCGAAGGCCCCGCAGAAGACCGAGGACATGGCGTCCGTCGACACGCAGCTGGCCGCGTGGCGGCCGCGCGAGATGCGCCACGAGCCGAACCCCCAGCCCAACCCGATGGGCGTGGTCCCCGTCGTCGAGCTGGTCAACCGGCCGTTGCTGGTCGACGACCCGATCTCCGACGTGGCCGGCGTGGTGGCGATGCAGGACGCGGTGAACCTGCTGTGGGCGCAGCTGTTCACCGCGTCCGACTACGCCGCCTTCCCCCAGCGCGTCGTGCTGGGGGCCGAGCGGCCGATGATCCCGGTCCTCAACGCGGCCGGCGAGGTCATCGGGGACAGGCCGCTGGACCTGGAGAAGCTGGCCGCCGACCGCATCGCCTGGATCACCGGCAAGGACGCCAAGGTCGCCGAGTGGACGGCCGCCAACCTGGAGGCGTACACGAAGGTGATCGAGGTCGCCGTCGGGCACATCGCCGCCCAGACCCGCACCCCCCAGCACTACCTGATCGGCAAGATGGCCAACCTCAGCGCTGATGCGTTGCTGGCCGCCGAGACCGGCCTGGTCAAGCGGTGCGAGGAGAAGCAGCTCTGGTACGGGCAGGCGATCCGAGAGGTGTTCGCGCTCATCGCCCTGGCCCGCGGCGAGGACGACAAGGCGCGTGATCTGCGGTCCGGGTACGTACTGTGGGCGGATGCGGAGTCCCGCTCCCAGGCGCAGCTGGCCGACGCGCTGCTGAAGCTGAAGCAGATCGGCTTCCCCTTCGAGTTCCTCGCCCTGCGCTACGGGCTCACCCCGGCCGAGGTCGTCGACATGCTGGCGATGATCGAGCGGGAGAACCAGCTCGACCCGCTCGGCGCGGCGGCCGCGCTCATGGCCCAGCGCCCGGCGCCGGCCGACGAGCCGGACGTCATCGAGGGCGATCCGGCCGAGGAAGCGGCGTGAGCGCCCCGCCCACCGCGCGGGACCACCAGCAGGAGCGGGCGGCGCAGGCCGCCACCACGGCGGCCGCCGTGCGGCAGGTGTGGTCCACCGTCGACACCGACCGCGTGGAGGAGTCGTGGCTGGCGCGCGTGGCGCTGGTCGCCGGGCTCATCCGGACCGGGCAGATGGCGGCCGCGTCCACCGCGGAGCCGTGGCTGACGCAGGAGACCGGCCCCGGGGAGGGCGCCGTGAACCCCGAGACGGCCGTGGAGGCGGCCGGGGACATCGGGGTGCCGCTGATCTATCCCCTGGCCATCGCCCTGAACCGGCTGCGGCGCGGCTTCACCACCGCCATGTCGATCCTGTCCGGCGCGTACTTCCTGGAGATGGTCACCCGCTCCCTGATCGCGGACGCCGGTCGGATCGCCGACCTGGCCGGGATGATCGCCCGCCCACGCGTCGTCACCTACGTGCGCGTGGTCGAGCTGCCCGCCTGCTCCCGCTGCATCATCCTGGCGGGCGCCGAGTACAGCCTCAGCGAAGGGTTCCTGCGGCACCCACGGTGCAACTGCACCCTGGCGCCGCGCCGGCCCGGGGACACCTGGGAGCTGGCCTCCCCGAGGTCGCTGTACGAGCAGATGACCGCGGCCCAGCAGCGGCGCGCGTTCGGCGACGCCGCGGCGTCCGCGATCCGGGACGGCGCCGACATCGCGCAGGTCGTCAACGCGCGGCGCGGCATGACGACGACCACCCGCTACCGGCGTGAGGTGCGCGCCACCAGCGAGGGCACCACCCGCCGGGGCCTGTACGGGCAGCAGCGGGCGAAGTTCGAGAAGGCCGCCGGCGTCCGCTTCGGCCAGGGCACCGGGGCCCGCGCCCGCGCCTCGGCCGTGCGGCTGATGCCGGAGGAGATCTACCGGCTCGCCGACGGCGACCGCGACCACGCCATCCGGCTGCTGAAGCGCAACGGCTACATCGTCTGACCGCGCGCAACGCGCGGCCCCTCTCACCCGCAACGGGAGACACCACCATGAGCACACCCACGCCCGACGCCCCCGTGGACAACGGCCCCGCCGTCGACGAGCCGGACGACGACGTCCTGGAGCCCGCCGGCACGGCGCCCGACGCCGGCGAGCCGGACGAGGGCGACGACCCCGAGGGCGCCGACCAGCTCGGCGACCCGGGCAAGAAGGCCCTGGACTCCATGAAGGACAGGTGGAAGGCCGAGCGGGAGCGACGCCGGGAGCTGGAGCGGCAGCTGGCCGAGCGGGACAAGCCCGCCGACGGCGACCAGCCCGACCCCGAGGCGATTGTGAGGCAGGCAGAGCAGGCCGCCATGGCCAAGGCCAACGAACGCATCGTCCGCGCCGAGGTGAAGGCGGCGGCCGCCGGGAAGCTGGCCGACGCCGCCGACGCCCTGCGCTTCCTGGACCTGTCCCAGTTCGAGGTGGACGCCGACGGCCAGCTCGACGCCGAGGAGGTCGCCGACGCGATCGACGACCTGCTGAAGACCAAGCCCTACCTCGCCGCGCAAAGCGGCAAGACCCCGCGGTTCCACGGGACCGCAGACTCCGGCGCCCGCAAGGGGACTGGCCGGCCCGCCCAGCTCACCGAGGCCGACGTCAAGCGCCTGGCCGCGGAGGGCAAGAACGCCGAGATCCTCAAGGCCCGCGAAGAGGGCCGCCTGGCGGACTACCTCGCCTCCCCGTAACCCTGAACGGAGACACCCATGGCCATCAGCGCCTTCAAGCCGGAAGTCTGGAACGCCGACCTCCTGGTCGCCCTGGAGAAGTCCCTCGTCTACGCGGCGCCCGGCGTCGTGAACCGCGAATACGAGGGCGACATCGCCCAGTACGGCGACACCGTCCACATCGTGGGCCTGGCCGACCCGACGATCGGCAACTACACCCCGCACGTCGACATCGTCATCGAGGACGTCGACGACACCGACTCCACCCTCGTCATCGACCAGGCGAAGTACTTCGCCTTCGAGGTCGACGACGTCGAGAAGCGCCAGGCCATGAACGGCGGCGCCGTCCTCACCGAGCAGGCCCGCAAGGCCGCGTACAAGCTGCGCGACGTCGCCGACCAGTACGTGGCCGGGCTCATGGCCGCCGGCGTCGACGCGGGGAACCTCATCGCCGAGCAGACCCTCGCCGCGCCGGCCGACGCCTACGACCTGCTGGTCGACCTCGGCGTCGTCCTCGACGAGGACAACGTGCCCGAGGAGCGCCGCTGGGCCGTGGTCACGCCGGCGTTCTACGGCCTGCTGCTGAAGGACGACCGGTTCGTCAGCACCGGCGACGCGGCCGCGGCCGCCACCCGCGCCAACGGCCGGGTCGGCGAGGCCGCCGGATTCACCATCCACAAGAGCAACAACGCCCCCAACGGGCCCGGCGCCGGCGCCGGCAAGCTCGTGATCGCCGGGTACAACGGCGCGGTCACCTACGCCGAGCAGATCAACAAGACCGAGGCGACCCGCAAGGAGAAGGGCTTCGCGGACATCGTGAAGGGCCTGCACCTGTACGGCGCCAAGGTCATCCGGTCCACCGGCATCGCCGCAGCGGACGTGATCATCTGATGCGCCCGGGTGACGTGCTCAGGTTCCAGGGCCCCGCCGGCGCGCCGTTCGTGGTGACGGTCGGGCCCGCGTTCGACGAGCGGACCATCACCGCCCGGATCAAGTCCGGCGAGTGGACGCCCCTGGACGCCGAGGCGCCCAGCACCGGCGAGACGGACACCACCCCCAAGCGGCCGGCGCAGAACGCGCCGAAGGCCGACTGGGTCACCTACGCGGTGAGCCAGCACGGCATGGAGCGGGAGGCGGCGGAGTCGATGACGAAGCAGCAGCTCGTCGAAGCGACGGCCCCCCAGGCCGAGACCACCGCGGACACCACCACGGAACAGGACGGAGACGACGGTCATGGCGACTGAGAACACCGACCCGAACGAGACCACCGAGGGCACGGCGACCGAGGGCGGCCGGGAGAAGAGCGACGGCGCCAGCGGCCCGCGCCCGCGCGTGGAATGGGCGGACGACGGCGGCCCCCGCCCCGACGGGGTGGAGGCGAAGGTCAACGACCCCCGGCCCACCGAGAACTCCGACGCCCACGACGGCGCGGCCCGCGACGACGGCGCCGACCAGGACCAGTGAGGGGAGGCCACCGTGGCACTGACCCCCCTGGCGACGGTGGCCGACCTGACGGACCGCGGCGTCACCGTCGACGAGGCGGAGACCACCGTCGTGGTCACCTTCCTGCGCGTCGCCTCCGCCGCCGTCCGGACCGCGGCCGGCGTCCCGATCAGCCAGACGACCTCCACCGTCGTCCTGGACGGTGAGCCGTCGCCCTGGCTGACCCTGCCGGGACCACCCGTGCAGTCGGTGCAGGCGGTCACCGTGGACGGCGACGCCCTGGACGCCACCGACTACAAGCTGCGCGCGGGCAGGTTGTGGCTGGGGCGCGGCTGGTCGTACCGGGGTGAGCCCGCCGAGGTGGCCGTCACCTACACGCACGGCCTGCCGGCGGTCCCCGACGACATCGTCGACCTCGTGTGCCGGATCGCCGTCACCACCCTGGTGGCCTACCGCTCCTCCCCCGGCGGGGAGGGCCTGGCCGCCAAGGACATCCGCTCCGAGCGGATCGGGGACTACTCCGTGCAGTACGGCGACGACGGCCGCATCACGGAGATGGAGCTGCCGCAGTACCTGCGCGAGCAGCTGCGCGCCCGCTTCGGCGGCGGCATCGCCATGGTGAGGTCCCGATGAGCCGCGTCGGCCGGCTCCTCAACACGGCCGTGCCGGTGTGGCGGCTGTCCACGGTCGATGACGGCGGCGGCGGCCAGGAGTCCATCTGGGCCCAGGTCGCCACCCCGCGCGGGCGCCGCTCCCAGCCGTCCGCGCGCGAGCGGCAGGCCGCCGACCAGTCCGGCGCCCAGCTCGATGAGACCTGGTACTTCGCGCCCGGCACCGACGTGCGGCGCGGCGACGAGCTGCGCCCGCCCGGCCGCGTGCTGGAGGTGACCGCGACGTTCGAGCCGTCGGAGCCCGGCACCTACCTGCGCGCGGACTGCACCCTCCGCCAACCCCACACCTAGGAGACGACCATGGCGGATCTGTCCGCACAGCGCATGACCCTGGGCGGGCTGCAGCCCACCTACGCCGCGGCCGCCGGCGGCGGCGACACCGCACCCATCGGCAACGACATCGTGCTCCACGTCAAGAACGGCGACGCGTCGCCGCACACCGTCACCATCGCCACGCCCGGCACCGTCGGCGGCCTGGCCGTCGCCGACGCCTCCCAGGTCATCGACGCCGGCGACGAAGCGTTCATCCCCCTGCGGTCCGTCTACCGCGGGCCGGACGGCCGCGCCGCGATCTCCTACGACGGCGTCACCTCCGTCACCGTCGCGGTCCTGCAGCTGCCCTGACCGAAGGAGGACCCGTGGCACAGCGAGCACGGCTTGAGGGCCTGGACCGGGCCCTGCGCGCGGTCGGCCGTATCCCCCAGGCGATGCGCGAAGCCCGCACCGAGACGCTGCAGGAGTGGGCCGGCGCAGTCGAGGAGGGCGCCAAGGCGCGCGTGCCGCGCGACACCGGGCAGCTGCACGACGCGATCGAGCAGCGCGTGAACGACACCTACGGGCGCGCGGAGGTCGGTGTGTGGCAGGACGACCAGCTGGAGTACTCCCTGCACGTGGAGAAGGGCACCTCCTCCATGTCCGACCAGCCCTACCTCATCCCCGCCTTCGACGAGGCGCGGCCGCAGGTGACCCGCACCTACCGGGCCGCGGTCCGCCGGCGCCTGGGCGGCGGCGGATGACGGCCGCGCTGTGGCCGCTGCAGCAGGCCGTGTACGCCAAGCTCACCGCGCACGCCCCGCTGATGGCGCTGGTCACCGGCGTGTACGACCACGTGCCGGAAGCGGCCGCCCACCCCTACGTCACGATCGGCTCGATCACCGAGACGGCGGACGACGCGCACAACCAGCGCGGCCTGGAGGCCCGGCTGGTGCTGCACGTCTGGTCGAAGTACCGCGGCTTCAAGCAGGCCGCGCAGATCCTCGCCGCCCTCGATGACGCCCTGGACCGCCAGCCCCTGACCGTGGCCGGCTTCCGCGACGTGTCGATCGCCCACAGCGAGCACCTACTGATCCGCGACCCCGACCCCGAGATCCGCCACATCAACGTGTCGTACCGGGTCTGGCTCACCAAGCACTGACACAGGAGGACCGGCCATGGCTGGACTGGACGCATTCGGCACGCAGCTGCAGCGTGGAGACGGCGGCGGGAGCGAGGTGTTCACCGCCATCGCTTCCGTCACCGACATCACCCCGCCGGCGCTGGAGCGCAACACCCACGACGTCACCGCCCACGACTCGCCGGACGGGTGGATGGAGTACATCGGCGGGCTGAAGGACGGCGGCGAGGTCTCCATCGACATCAACTACGACCCCCGCGAACACGACGTCCTGGTCGGCGACTTCAACGACACCGAGCCGCGCAACTACAAGGTCGTGTGGCCCGGCAGCCTGGGCAGCTGGGCGTTCGCCGCGATCCTGACGGGCTTCGCGCCCGAGGCCCCGCACGACGACAAGCTGGCCGCGTCCCTGACCTTCAAGGTGTCGGGCAAGCCCACCATCACCACCGGCGCCTGAGAGGACCACGATGACGACGACCTACCTGTCCGCCGAGCAGATCCTCGGCGCGGACGACCTGACGGCCGAGGACGTACCGGTCCCCGAGTGGGGCGGCACCGTGCGGGTGCGCGCCCTGTCGGGCACCGAGCGGGACCGCATCGAGGCGTCGATGATGAACGGCACGTCGGTGTCCGCCGACAAGCTCGCGGGCTTCCGGGCCCGCATGGCCGCCGCGTCCATCGTCGGCCCCGACGGCAAGCGCATGTTCCGCTCCGACGCCGAGACCAGGCGGCTGGGCGAGAAGTCGGCGGCCGCGCTGGAGCGGGTCTGCGACGTGGCCATGCGCCTGTCCGGGCTGTCCGACAAGGACATCGAGGAGATCACGGGAAACTGAGGGCCCGGCCAGAACGAGCCTTCTACTTCCGTCTGGCCGGGCACCTCGGCATGCCCGTGAGCGAGCTACTCGCCCGCACCACCTCCCGCGAACTCACCGAGTGGGCCGCCTACGAGAAGCTGGCCGGCCCGCTCGGGCCGCGCCGCGGCGACGTCCACGCCGCGATCATCGCGGCCGCCGTCGTCAACATGCAGCGCAAGCGGCCGCTGCCCATCAGCGACTTCCTACCGCGCTGGGACCGAGCGCCGAAGACCCCTGAGCAGCTGTTCCAGGCGGCCATGGCGGCCAACGTCGCGATGGGCGGCACCGTCCGCACGCCGTCCACCTAACACCACGACGATCGGGGGTGAGCCGTGAGCACCCTGGCGTCCATGTCGGTCCGTCTGGGCATCGACACCGACCGGCTGCAGGCCGGGGCGGAGAAGGCCAAGGCGACGCTGACCAGTCTGGGCAAGGCGGTGGCCGGGCTCGGTGTCGGGGCGCCCGTCGTCGCCGGTGTCACGGCCGGTGTGATGGGCCTGGCGGCCGCCTTCGCGTCCGCCGGTATCGCCGCGAAAGCCTTCCAGCTCGCCGCCGGACCGCAGATGGAGGCCGTCACCGAGGCCAGCGCGGCCGCCGAGAAGGCCGAGGACGCGCACGCGGAGGCGACCCGGAAGAAGGCGGCCGCACAGAAGCTCGCCGCCCAGGGCGGCGACGCCTACAAGGCCGCGCTGCGCGAGGCGGAGGCGGCGACCAAGCGCGCCACCGAGGCCGACAGCCTCTACAAGGAGCAGCTGTCCGGGATGCCCCCGGCGACCCGGGAGATGTCCAAGGCCCTGGCCGGCCTGAAGGACGACCACTCCGCGTGGTCCGACTCGCTGGCCAGCAGCACGATGCCGGTGTTCACCAAGGGCATCGGGATCCTCCGCAAGCTGTTGCCGATGCTCACGCCCTTCGTGAAGGCCGCGGCCGAGGCGTTCGGGGGGTTCCTCGACAAGGTCGCCAAGGGCGTGGAGGGAGCGAAGTTCAAGCAGTGGGCGGCGGACATGGCGGCCGCGTCCGGCCCCGCGCTGGAACGCTTCCTGACCGTCATCAAGAACCTCGCGGTGGGCTTCGGCGGCCTACTGGCCGCGTTCACCCCCGCCTCGTCCGGCATGACCGGCGGCCTGGTGAAGATGACCGGGGCGTTCGCCGACTGGGCGACCAGCCTCAAGGGCTCGGAGGGGTTCACGCGGTTCCTGAACTCAGCACGCGACGGCGCCGAAACCCTCGGAGTCCTCGCGAGCGCGGTGCTCGCCGTCATCAAGGCCATCGCGCCTCTGCTCGGCGCCACGATCCTGCTGGCCGAAGGACTCGGGCGGGTCATCAGCAGCACTCCCACCCCCGTGCTCACCGCGCTGATCACCACGCTCGCCGCGGTGAAGGGCGCGATGATGGCCTACGCCGCCGGCGCCGCGATCGTGAAGGGCGCCCATGACTTCATGGACTCGTCGGTGGGGAAGGCCATCGGGGGCTGGCTGCGGATGATGGGCGTGGGCCTGATGGCCTACGCCCGTATCGCCGCGGCCGCGATGGCCTCCGCCGCGCGCACCGCGCTCGCCTGGACGGGCAGCGCGCTCGTCTCGATCGGGACGTGGATCGCCAACGTCGTCCGCGCGGCCGCCGTCTCCGTCGCCCAGTTTGCTCTCATGGCGGCGCGAGCCATCGCCTGGGCCGCCATCATGGCCGCCCAGTGGTTCATCGCGATGGGCCCGATCGGCTGGGTCATCGCCGCGGTCATCGGCCTCGTCGCGTTCATCGTCCTCAACTGGGACAAGATCAAGAGGTTCACGTCGGAGGCGTGGGGGGCGATGTGGGCGAAGATCCGCGCCATCGGCGCGCTGATCCTCGGCTACATCAAGAGCCTCCCGCTCGTCCGCTGGATGCTGCAGCACTGGGACCGGATGAAGACGGGCGTGGCGCAGAAGGCCGCCCAGTTCGTCGGGTTCGTGCGGGGCCTGCCGGGCCGGATCCGCTCGGCGATCGGCAACCTCGGCAGCTTGCTCTACAACGCGGGCCGGGACGTCGTCATGGGCCTGTGGCGCGGCATCCAGGGCATGGGCGGCTGGCTGCGCAGCAACATCTCCAGCTGGGCCAAGAGCGTCGTTCCCGGGCCGATCGCCAGCGCGCTGGGCATCCACTCGCCCTCCCGCGTTACCGCGGCACAGGGCCGGTGGATCGCCCGCGGCCTGATGGAGGGCCTGACCGGTTCGTCGAAGCAGGTGAAGACGGCGGCCACCCGGCTCGCCGACATCGTCCGCGACGCCCTCGCCCCGGGCAAGAAGCGCACCCGGGCGCTGGCCACCGTCGGCGCTGGCACCCGCGAACTCCTGCGCCTGGCCGCGCGGGAGGAGGGCCTGGCCGCGCGGATGAAGGCCGCGACCAAGTCGCTGGCCGACCAGATCAAGGCGCGCGATGAGCTGGCCGCGACGATCCGCAAGGGCATCCTCGACGCGGCGAACATCACCGCGCAGGCCGACGGCGGGCCGGTCACCGCCAGCGGCATCCTCTCCGGGCTCCTGCAGAAGCTGGAGCAGGCCCGCAAATTCGCCTCCGACTTGGCGGCGCTGCGCAAGCGCGGCGTCCGGGCGGACCTGATCGCGCAGATCGCCCAGGCCGGTGTCGAGCAGGGCTCCTCCGCGGCGGCCGCGCTGGCGGCCGCGTCCAAGAGCCAGATCACCGCCATCAACTCCGCCCAGTCGCAGCTCGTCACGGCGGCCGGGCGGGCCGGCGGGGTGGCCGGGGAAGCGATGTACGGGGCCGGCATCGAGGCGGCGCGCGGCCTGGTCAGTGGCCTGGCCTCGCAGCAGAAAGCCATCGAAAAGCAGATGCTGGCCATCGCCAAGAGCATGCAGACCGCCATCAAGCGGGCCCTGGGCATCGCGTCCCCGTCGCGGGTGATGGCGCGCGAAGTCGGCCGGTGGATCCCCGCCGGCATCGCCCAGGGCGTGGAGAGCGGGCGGGCCGAGGTCGACGCCACGATGCGCCACCTGGTCGACGTCCCCGGCGTCACCCGCCCCATCCCCGCCGGAGAGGTCCGCGGGGAGGTGCGGGTGTGGTTCGACTGGGGCCGCGCCGACGCGGCGTTCAAGAAGGCGATCCAGAACATCGTCCGCGTCGATGGCCGCGGGTCCGTGCAGACCGCGTTCGGCCAGGCAGGCCGGTAAGGAGGCAGGCTCGTGGTTTTCCCCCTGGACCGTCGTACCTGGATCTACGTGGTCGGCGACGGCTGGACGGACATCACCAGCGACGCCTACGAGCGGGATCCGATCACCATCACGCGCGGGCGCGGGGACGAGGGGGTCCGGGTCGACGCCGGCAAAGCCTCGCTCACGCTGAACAACCGGTTGGGCCGGTACAGCCCGCGCAACCCCCGCTCCCCGTACTACGGGAAGATCGGCCGCAACACGCCGATCCGGATCACGGTCGGCGGGCCGAGCAGCTGGCTCGACGTCCCGCCCGGCACGACCGGCCGAGCCTCCACCCCCGACCACGCCTCCCTCGACATCGTCGGGGACCTGGACGTGCGCATCGAGCTCACCCCGGAGACATGGGCGGGCGGCCCGTGGGCCAACGCCGCGATGGAGCTCATCGGCAAGTACGCCACGGCCGGCAACCAGCGCTCGTGGCGCGTGCTGCTGGTCAACGACGGGCGGATCGAGTTCACCCACTCCACCACCGGGTCCGACTTCCACTTCTGGCAGTCGGACCCCGTGCCGTTCATCGGCACCCAGCGGGGCGCAATCCGCGTGACCCTCGACGTCGACAACGGCGCCGGCGGGCACACCGTCACCTGGTACACCGCCGACACCATCGCCGGCCCGTGGACGCTGCTGGACAGCGAGACCCGCAGCGGCACGATCAGCCTGTACGCCTCGACGGCGCCGCTGGAGGTCGGCGACATGGCCGGGGTGAACTTCGACCTGATCGGCCGGAAGATCCACGCCGCCGAGGTCCGCTCAGGGATCGACGGCGCGGCCGTGGCCAGCCCGGATTTCACCGTCCAGGCCCCGGGCACCACCTCGTTCGCCGACGGGGCCGGACGGACGTGGACCGTGGGCGGCGGCGGGTCGATCACCAACCAGCACGTCCGCTTCGTGGGCGAGATAGCGGCCTGGCCGACCCGCTGGGACACCTCCGGACAGGACGTGTACGTCTCCATCGAAGCGGCCGGCGTCCTGCGGCGCCTCGGGCAGGGCCGCAAAGCCCTCTCCTCCACGCTCCGCCGCCGGATCCCCGCCTACAACCCGCTGGCGTACTGGCCGCTGGAGGACGCCGACGGCGCCACCACCGCGGCGTCCGCCCTCACCGGCGGCGCCCCGCTGTACACGCTGGGCATGGACTTCGCGTCCGAGGATTCCTTGCCCGGATCCGAGGCCCTGCCCACGGTGTCCGCCGGCACGCGCCTCAACGGCAGCGTGCGGGCGCCGGACGCGACCAGTGCGCAGTGGCACCTCGAATTCGTCTACCGGCTGCCCTCCGCGCCGGCATCCCGGACGTGCATCCTGGGCGCCTGGGGCACCGGCACGGTCCGCCGCTGGTACCTGTACCTCCAGAGCGGCCAGGCGACGATCGAGGGCTACGCGATCGACGGGACCCTCCTCATCAACCTGAATGTCGCCTTGGGCAGCGACGTGTTCGGCGGCTGGGTGCGCTGGCAGCTCTACGCCGAGCAGAACGGGGCCAACGTCGACTGGCGGAGCCGGTGGATCAGGGTCGGTTCGACGGGCGGTTCGATCAGCAGTAGCTACGCGGGCAGCGTCGGCCGCCTCACCGACGTGGTGGGCCCGCCCGACGCTTACGCGGCCGGCGCCGACGGCATGGGGATCGGCCACATCGCGGTCTTCCCGACAGCCAACACGACCGCCTTCAACAGCGCCGACCACGGTTTCACCGGGGAGACCGCGATCAGCCGGCTCGCCCGGCTGACCACCGAGGAGTCCGGCACGGTCACCTTGCGCTGGGTCAAAGGGGACTCCACGCGCGCCGCCGAAGCGATGGGCCCCCAGCGGCCGGACACCCTGCTGGACCTCCTCGACGACGCCGCGGCCACCGACGGCGGCCTGCTCTACGAAGACCGCTCACGGCTGGGCCTGGTCTACCGCGACCGCAGCAGCTTCTACAACCAACGCGTCGCCCTCGCCCTGGACTACGCCGCCGGCCGCGAAGTCGCCCCGCCCCTGGAGCCGACGGAGGACGACCAGAAGATCCGCAACGACATTGTGGTGAAGCGCCGCGGCGGGTCCTGGGGGCAAGCGGTCCTCGAGGCCGGCCCCCTGTCCACGCTGCCGCCCGAGCAAGGCGGAGTGGGCCTGTACGACGAGGAGATCGAGCTCAGCTTGGCCAACGACGCGCAGGCCCAGCGGCTCGCCGAATGGCGCCTGCACCTGGGCACGTGGGACGAGGCCCGCTATCCGACCGTGCGGGTCGCCCTCCACGGCGCGCCGCACCTCATCGACCAGGCCGCCGCCCTCGACGTCGGCGGGCGGCTGACCATCTCCCACCCGCCCCCCTGGCTGCCGCCGGACACGATCGACCTGCTCGCCTACGGCTACACCGAGACGATCGGCCGGTACACCTGGGACCTGGAGATGACCTGCGCCCCCGCCGGGCCGTGGCAGGTGGGCGTGGTCGGGGACGCCGACGCCGGGCGGGCCGACACCGGCGGCTCGCAGCTGTCCGGCGCCATCACCGCGTCCGCCACGTCGGTACCGGTGACCACGACCGGCAACCGCCGCTGGATCGACAGCGCGACCTACCCGGGCGACTTCCCTTTCCTGATCCGCGCGGGCGGAGAGGTCATGCAGGTCACCGCCTGCACCGGCACCACGTCCAGCCAGACGTTCACCGTGGTCCGCGGCGTCAACGGCCTGACCAAGGCACACGCGGCCGGCACCGCCGTGGTGCTCGACCGGGCGCTGCGCCCCATCCCGTAGAGAGGACTCCCCCATGCCGATCCTGGCCGGCCGGAAGGTCACCGCGGACGAGCTGGCCCGGCTGCGGCCGCAGATGTACTTCGCGAGGGCGACCACGGCCCGCACCAAGACCGACACCGTCTACGAGGACATCCTCGGCGCCAGCTACACGTTCACCACCACCGCGGCGGGCGCCGAGTACGGCGTGTTCGCCACGTTCGACTGCGCCGTCGGCACAACAGCGGCATCCAACAGGATGCTAGGCCGGATCGTCACCGACGGCGTCGCCGAAGAGGACCTGGCCATCCACCAGATGAACGCGCTCGACCGCGACACCGTCGCGGCCCTGGCCAAGGGAACGCTCGCCGCGGCCGGGTCGCACACGATCAAGCTGCAAGGCGCCCTCAGCGCGGCCTCGGGGTCCGGCACCTTCCAGGTGTTCACCTCGCTACTGATCATCGTCTCCGAGCAGCCCTAGACCTGCCCCACGCCCCTGCCCCGCGCCGTCCGGCCCGGGGCTTCTCCATGCCCTGGAGCACCCTGTTGAGCACCCCCGTACCGGCGACCTCCCCGATACCGGCGGCCCCGACCGGCCGCCCGGTCGTCTTCCTCATCCCCCACGCCGACGACGAACTCCTGTGGATGTGGCTGATCATCGCCCACCACGTTCTCGCCGGCCGCCACGTCGTGGCCGTGCTGGCCAGCGACGGCGCCAGCAGCACCGTCCACGCGGCCCTGAACGGAACCCGCGCCAACGGCTGGTGGCCGGCGTCCTGGCACTACCCGGCCCCCGGCCACGAGCGGTACGCACCGCTCACCACGGAGGACTTCGTCGCCGGCCGGGACGCGGAGTTCGTCGACAGCTGCGTCGCCCTCGGCGTCCACCCCGACGACATCCACCTCACCGCCGAGTGGCGCCAGACCGAGATCAGCGAGGAGCGGGCCCGGGAGCTGATCCTCTGGTACCACGCGCTGTACCCGGACGCCGGCTTCTATACGACCTGGTGGGGCGACAGCGACCCGAACCACGCCGCGCTCGGGCGGGCGCTGCGCGGCCTGGTCCTAGACGGCACCCTCACTGATGCCCGGTGGGCGGTGCGCCGGGCGCAGGGCCCGACCGCGCCCGGCGCCGTCGAGTACGTCGTCGCGGCCGACATCCGGGCCCAGGCGCTGCGGATGGCGCGCTGCGCGGCGCAGGCATACCGCGCCTGGGCGCCGGAACGCGGCCGGTACGCGATCGGCTACCACTCCGTCCCCGGCGAGTTCGCTGCGGTGGAGTCCGGGGGGCCCGTGTGGATCGTCAAGAACCCCTGATGGAGGCGTGATGGCTTGGTACCCGGGCGCGACCCGGATGGAGTTGCAGCCGGAGTCGGACGCGCAGCCGGCGATCCGGCCGACGCAGTTCATCCTGCACAGCATCGCCGCGCCGTGGACGGCGCGGCGGATGTACGAGTACTGGCGCGACGATTCGAGCCTGGACAGCCATTTCGGCCTCGGGTACGAGGGCGATCTGGCCCAGTACATCGGCACTGAGACCCGCGCCGACGCGAACTACCAGGCAAACCGGCGGCCGGACGGCACCGGGGCGGTGTCGATCGAGACGGCGTCGAACCTCAAGCACACCGACTCGTGGAGGGACGCCCAGCTCGAGCAGCTCGCCCGCCTGGGCGTGTGGCTGCACCAGCGGCACGCGATCCCGCTGCGGATCTGCCGGAGCGCGTCCGACCCCGGGTTCGGCTACCACTCCCTGCACGCGGCGTGGTCGGTGGGCGGGACCGCCTGCCCGGGTGCGGCCCGCATTCAGCAGTTCCGTACGGAGCTGTTCCCCGAGATCGTGCGCCGCGCCGGCGCCACCACGTCCACCGAGGAGGACGACATGACCCCTGAGCAGGCCCGCATGCTCGCCGAGCTGCACCGGGACCGGCGCGTCGCGCCGTGGCAGTACGCCGGGCAGCTGGAGCGCGGTGACGCGTGGCAGGTGCTGCGGGACGCCGCGACCGGGGCCGCCGCAGCGGTCGCCGGGGTGCAGGAGCTGAAGGCCCGCATCGCCGAGGTTTCCACGCCGGAGCTGACGGACGCCCACGTCGCGGCGCTGGCCGACAAGGTGGCCAGCTCGCCGTCCCTCGCCAATCGAATCGCCGAGCTGGTCGCGGAGAAGCTCGCCGCGCGTCTCGCCGAGTGACCCTCTCACCTGATCGGAGAACCACATGACCACCTCAGCTTTCTGGAAGGCCACCGCGGAGCGGATGGTGCGCACCTTCGCGCAGGCCGTGCTCGGCGCCGTCGGCGCGGACCAGCTCGGCATCCTCGATGTGGACTGGGGCCAGGCGGCGGGCGTCGGCGGGCTGGCCGCGGTCCTCGCGCTGCTGACCGCCGTGGCGACCGCCGGTGTCGGCCCGTCCGGGCCCGGCGTCACGGAGACCCCCACCGGCCGTACACCGCTGTCTGGGGTCTGATGCGGTGCCGGGCGGCCCGGTGGCTCGGCAAGCGGCTGGGCCGCCGCGGCAGGCCGCTCGCCCTCCTCGGCGCCGGCAAGGTCTTCTTCGGGCTCGGGTACGTCACCCACCCCGAGCCGGATCCCAGCGGTCTCGGCCTGCTCACCCAGTGGGCGGACATCCGCTGCTGGGCAGTGCTGTGGATCGTCTGCGGCTCGATCACGTTCGTCTCGGCGTGGGTGCGGATCGGGCAGGACAGATGGGGATTCATCGCCGGGCTCGTCCCGCCGTTCGTGTGGGGATCCGCGTTCCTGTGGGGCGCCTTCGTCGGCGACTACCCGCGCGGCCTGGCCCTCTTCGGCTGGTTCGCCACGAGCCACGTCGGGATGATCCTGTGGGCGAGCACGGTGCCGGAGCACTCGGTGCCCCACCCTCGCAAGGAGCGTGGCACATGAGCGGTGCGTGGGGGGTGGTGGCAGCCATCGCCGGGTCGGTGCTCGGCGCCGTGGCCCTGGTGGCGAGCGGGCTGTTCGCGGCGCGGGCGACGCGTACCGCGGCGCGGACGACGGCAGAGGCGCAGCGGTATCAGGCCCAGGTGGCGGCGGAGCCAGCGCAGCGGCAGGCAGACCTCGCCGCGTTCAAGGAGATCCGGGAAGGACTGGAGCGGCGGGTGGAGCGGTCGGAGCGGCGGGTGGACAGCCTCACCTTGCTCGTCCGCTCGTTCGCCGGGTACGTGTCGGAGCTGACGGGGCAGATGCGGACGCACGGGCTGGAGCCGCCGGCGCCACCTGACCGCGTGGACGAGTACAACCGAACTGGAGTGTGACGAGCGCGCCCCCTGTCTGGCCTACGGGCCGGGCAGGGGGCGCCTTCCTCGTTCTTCAGCCCAGCGCGTCGATGGCCTTGACGATGAGCGCTCGTGCCTCGGCGCCGTACACCGCCATACTCCGTAGCTGCTCGAACACCTGGAGGTATAGAGCGATCTCGCCGGGTTGGGTGATCTTCACCTGCGCCGATACCAGCTCGACGGACACCAGCGCGTCGTCATACACGTGGAACGTCTCGCGCGGCCACTGCCTGCGGGCTCGGGTGGCCATCGGGATGATCCCGAGCGAGACCGCCGGAAGCGCGCCGGCAGCCAGGAGAAATCCCAGCTGAGCCGCCATCGCGTCGCCGTCGGCGACCTGGTGGTAGAGCACCGTTTCCTCGATGAGGAGCACGAACCGATGCCCCGGTTCGTGGATGATGCGTGAGCGCTCGACCCTGGCGCGGGCAGCATCGGCACTGTCGTCCTCGGGCACTTCCCGCAGATCAGCCACCGTGCGCAGCAGCGCGGCCGCATAGCCCTCCGTCTGGAGCAACCCGGGCACCAGGGTGGACGAGTACACACGGAACAACTCGGTCTGACGGAAGAAGCCAACCAGGCTGTCCTGTAGTTGCTTGAGCCCGTTGCGGACCTGATGCCGCCACTCGGTGTACATCGACTCGGCGTTGAGGGACTGAACGATGAGTCCTTCGGCCTGGCTGGGGACCTGGCACGCTTCGCACCAGCGCCGAATGTCTCCGGCTGATGGGGCCGTCCGCGCGTTCTCGATGCGCGACGTCTTGGCGTGATGCCAGTGGCACCGTTCGGCCAGCTCAGTGACCGTCAGCCCCGCTTCCCTACGGAGGTCGCGTAGCCGCCGGGCAACGACTTCACGGGCCGCCTGGGCGGAGGACGACGGGGAGATGGGCATGAGCTGGCCTACCTGGTGTACCTGTCAGCGGATCTCGTACTGGCCGTGCGGCACCCCGCGAGCCCACACAGCCTCGAACGCAGCGGCGCACAGCTTCGCCGCGGCGGGATCCTCGGACACCTCCTGGCCGGCGGATGCTCCGTCTCCGGTGAAATGATTCCAGCGGACGACGCGGTCGTCGAAGAGCCAGAAGTCGTTGCCTGGTAGCGCGATATCCGACGCGAGACGGCGAGGGAGCCACCGGACCTGCTCGCCGGCCAGCAAGTTGACGACAGTCCCAGCGTGTTCGTACCGGATGTACTCCGTCACCGGCTCGGAGATGATCCGCGCGCGGCGGACGCTTACGCCGCGGGCGGCAGCGTCTCGAACGAGCTGCACCCACGAGGCCCAGTAGGCGGAGTCGGTGCTGGTGTCACGGCGTCCGGTCTGCTGCCAGGCGCGGAAGTCGTCGACCTCGTTGCTCACGCTGTAGTGGTCACGCATCTCCAGGTGGACCGCGGACCACCGCGCGGCCCGAAGTTGGTCAGCGAAGCTGAGCTCGCTCGGCTGCATCACACGCCTCCCTCAAGATCGGCACCATGTGGGCGGGGACGCGGACCACCGTCTCGTGATCCGGGATGTGCTTGTCGTGGCCCGGCGCCGTGTTCTCGATGCACAGGGCGCGGGTCTCCTCGTCTGCCGTGTAGCTCTGGAGCACGATGTCGGCGGTCTCGGTGTCCACCCAGGCGGTGGGCGACTCGCTCTGACCGGTCGTGGGGTCGATCCCGATGAACTCTAGTGGCATGCCAAGCTCCATCCTCGGGCTGTGCAGATGTGTGCACCACCGTCGACCCATACGGTGCGGCGGTCAAGAGGGTAACGAGGGCGCCACCCGGGCGAGCCATAGCTTGCGCACAGATCTGCACATCGCTGGAGTGCGTGCACAAGCCCTTCCTACGGTCTGTGTACCTACCGCCTGACCGAACCGGGAGCCTCCCGTGATGACGATCAAGGTGTACCGCGTTGCATCGGACGGCACCCGCCGCACGCTCCGCAATGAGCAGGCGGTGCCACCCGCCGACAGCGTCCCGGCAACCGCCGGCTTCCCGCCGTGCACCTGCCCCCGCTGCTGCAGCTCCGCGCCGGCCGAGGCCGCTCGGTGACCGCGCCCGCGGCGGAGCGGGACACCGGCCGGTCGGCGTACTGCTGCGAGGGCGGGCACGAGTTCTGCCACCCGCAGGACGTGTACGTGCAGCGCCCTGGAGGGAAGCGGTACGGGCCGGTGCTCACCATCACGTGCACCTGCCACTGCCACAAGGGCCGGACCAGCCGCGCGCGTCGATGACGACCTCGCCACCCACCAGAACCAGCGCTGGCGTACCCGCTGAACTCCGCCCGCTGCCCACGACCATGGCGGGGACGGCAGCAGGCGGGCACCACCACCCCGCCACCCATCCGGCACCACCTATCCAGGAGGCATGCAGATGAGCGACACCACGAACGCCGACGGCGGCAAGCACGGCGGCGAGCCGTCCGACAAGCCGTGGAATCCGCCGGCCCCGCCGTCCCCCGACGGCTCCGGCCCGCAGAAGTACACCGAGACCGACGGGAGCTGATGTGAGCGCCGCCCACCTGGGCGGGCACGCCGCGCTCGTAGAGAACCTCTACGAGCGCGGCCTGCTCGACGAGACATGGCGCACCGTCTGGGACGCCGTCCCCCGCGCACCGTTCATCCCCCGCCTGGCCTGGCGGCAGACCCCGACCGCGTGCACGCCGCTCACCGCCGAAGCCGACCGGCTCGCCCTGATCCACGCCGATGAGCCGGTCGTGATCCAGCTCGACGACGGCGAGCCGAACGGCCCGGGCATCGCCACCTCGTCCAACTCGCAGCCGAGCATGGTCGCCCGCATGCTGCGACTGCTGTCCGTCCAGGACGGGAACCGCGTGCTGGAGATCGGCACCGCGTCCGGGTACGTCGCCGCGCTGCTCTCCCACCGCCTGGGCGACTCCGCGGTGTACAGCGTCGAGGTTGACCCCGGCCTCGCTCACCACGCGGCCGCCGTCCTCCGTTCGCGGGGCTATCAGCCCAACCTGGCATGCTCGGACGGCGAATGGGGCTGGCCGGACCAGGCCCCGTTCGACCGCATCCTCGCCACGTGCGCGCTGCGAACCATCCCGCACGCCCTGGTGCAGCAGCTCCACCCGTCCGGAATCCTGGTCGCCCCCATGGCCCGCGACTTCTGGAGCGGCGCCGTCGTCCAGCTTGTCGCGGACGGCACCGGCACGGCGGCGGGCCGGTTCCAGGGCGGCGCCTCGTACATGCCGATGCGCTCCCACCGGGCGCCCGCCCCGAGGCCAGTGGACACGACGACGTGCCGGACCACCACGGCGGCCGTCGACCCGCGTGAACTGCTGACGCTCGGGTTCGCCCTGTATGCCGGCACCCGGCTCCCGCGTGTACGCATGGTCCACGCCAACCGAGACGGTGACGCCGCCCAGGTATGGCTGCAGGACGAGGCCGGCTGCGCGGCGACTGCTGTCACCGGCGAAGACGCCTACGAGTACGGCGTGCGGAGCCTGTGGCAGGAGGTCCAGCGCGTGCACGAGGAGTACGTCGCCCTCGGCTCGCCCGAGGCCCGCGACTTCGGGCTGACGGTGACGGCCCGCGGCCAGCGGGTATGGCTGCGCCGCCCCGAGCGAATCATCGAGCCCGCGCCGACGCGCGAGCCCGCGAGATGATCGCCGCCCGTCCCGGCCTGCCCCGGTGACGGGTTTGGCCGACTTGCAGCGCCCGCCTTGGAATCCAAGGCGGGCGTTCCCGTGCGCCACAGCAGGACTCCGAGTCGGGTAACGGTGCAGGTCAGGGCCATACAGGGGGATGGCGCGAGCGCCATCCTGGGCTACTGCGGGTGATCGACGGGCAGAGGCGTCCTTACACGGACTCTGGGTTGCCGGTGCCCGTCCCGCCGCTCACGAGGTAGGACACGCGGTTCTCCACCAGCGCCCGCAGCAGGTGGTCACCGCCCGGCGGGACCGTCCCGGCGCGGGTGAGCTCGGCGAGGGAGAAGGCGCGCGGCCGTACGGCGCGCAGTGACAGACAGGTGGAGCCGACGGCGACCGGCGGCAGCACGGCGTGCATGCGGGTGCCGTCCGGCAACCGGGCGTCGACCCAGGGCCGGGCGTCGTCGAGCCGTCGTCCGGCGACGGCCGCGAGACGCTGGGCGAGCCGGCGCACGGCGGCCGCGTCGGAGAAGGAGACCTCGGAGAGTTCCAGTCCGTCGCCTCGGTCCACCCACACCCGGTCCGGGGCGGATACGAGCACGTCGGTCACGGCGGGGTCGGCGAGCAGGGGTTCGAGCGGTCCCGTGCCCACCAGTTCGCAGCGCAGTTCCTCGGCGGCTCCCAGCACCTGGGCGTCGCCGAGGAGCCTGCCCTGTGCCCGCAGCGCCGCCGCCACCCCGGCCGGTGTGGGTTCGGTGCCGCTCGTGGCCAACCGCTGCCGCACCGCGTCCAGCAGTCCCGCCGTCACGACCTGGCCTCCGTGGCGAGCGCACGCTCCCAGAAGGCGGCGCAGAACCGGCCAAGCGGGCCGGAAGCGCTGTCACCGGGTGGGGCGCCGTCGTCCAGTGAGGTGTGGAGGCGCGGTTCGACGGGCAGCTCACCGGCGAGCGGCAGGCCGAGGACGCGGGCGATCCACGCCTCGTCGACCCCGGCGGCGTACGGGCCCCGCACGACCAGCCTCAGGTCGTCCAGGACCATGCCGGCCATGGACGCCACCCGCTTGGCCGCGGCGACGGCCCGCAGCTCACCGGGGACGACGAGCAGGCCCATGTCGAGCTGCGCGAGCGCCTCGACCGTGGCGTCGTCGACCCGGCGGGGCAGATCGACCACCACGACACCGCCGCGTCGGCGCGCCGCCGCGAGGACGGAGCGCATGGCTTCGGGAGGGACCGCGACGGTGTCCCCGCGGTCCCAGCTGAGGAGTCTCAGACCGTGCAGCGACGGCAGCGACTCCTCCAGCGCGGCTCCGGCGACCCGTCCTTGAGAGGCGGCGAAATCAGGCCATCGCAGTCCGCCCTCGCGCTCGCCGCCGAGGAGGACGTCGAGCCCACCGCCGAGTGGGTCGCCGTCGACGAGCATCGTCCGGTGCCCGCCCCGGGCCGCCGCGACGGCCAGCGCGCACGCCAGTGTGGAGGCCCCCGCGCCGCCCCGGCCGCCGATGACTCCGACGGTCAGGGCCTGCCGTCCGACACCCTCGACGACGTCGGCGATCCGGTCGACGAGCCAGCCCTCCGCGTCCGGCAGCCGCAGGACGCAGTCGGCCCCGATCTCCACGGCCCTCCGCCACACGTCCGGGTCGTCCTGGTCCCGGCCGACGAGGAGCACTCCCCGCCGGCGAGCGGTGCCCCGGCAGCGTGCCGCCGCGTCGTCGCCGACGAGGACCAGGGGCGCGGCGTCCCACGCCGCTCTGTGTTCCGGCGGCCCGTGGTGCACCTCCGCCTGGGCGCCGGCCGCGGCGCACAGTCTCAGCAGGTCGTCGAGGAGTTCGGCGTCCTCGGTCACGATCAGCGGCTCTGCCCGGCGCCCCGCGGCGGTCGCCGCCTGATCGGGTGTCGTGGGTCCCGTCATGTTCTTCGCCCCCTGTTTCTCGCCCGCGCCGGTCCGGCGCCGTGTCCTCGCCGCGTCCCGGCGTGCCCCGCACGCGTTCGCCCGCGGTGTCGGCCGGCGCGCGTCGGCGCCGGCTCGCATGCCGCGCCCAACGTGCCGGGAGATCGCTGATTACCCGGCACGGCTTCGCGGTCGGATTCACCGTGGCGCGCTTCGGGAAATAATGTGGATCTTGCTCGAAAACTGTGGACAAGCCCCCGCTTGTGAATATCCCGGTAGCCCATACCAGCGACTTCCCCTGAGCAGCGATTCGACTACTCTGAGTGACGGACAGGGCTCGGCTCGGTGCGGCGGTGCCGCACGGCGAAGGGAGCGAAGATGGACGCAGGCGCGAGGGGACGACGCGCGAAAACCCCTCCGGACATGCGACGACCCCCGCCGGGGGGGAGAGCGGGGGTCGTCTTCTCCGGCCGACTCGGGGGGGGAGGAGCCGGACCGGGGTAGCACGGTCGCGAACGATCCGTGACTTCCATGGTGTACCCGAGAGCCTTCTCAGGCAAACCCACACGCCCGAGCGTACGCCGAATGGCGGGCACCTATGCTCGGGCTCGTGGAAAACCACTCCTTGCCCCGCACCGCAGCCTTCTTCGACCTGGACAAGACGGTCATTGCCAAGTCGTCGACGCTGACCTTCAGCAGGTCCTTCTACCAAGGCGGACTGATCAACCGCCGTGCCGCGCTGCGCACCGCGTACACGCAGTTCGTCTTCCTCGCGGGCGGCGCCGACCACGACCAGATGGAGCGCATGCGCTCCTACCTCTCCAGGCTCTGCAAGGGATGGAACGTCCAGCAGGTCAAGGAGCTGGTGGCGGAGACGCTGCACGAGCTGATCGACCCGATCATCTACGACGAGGCCGCTTCCCTCATCGAGGAGCACCATGCCGCCGGCCGGGACGTGGTGATCGTCTCGACCTCCGGCGCCGAGGTGGTGGAGCCGATCGGCGAGATGCTCGGCGCGGACCGCGTCGTCGCCACGCGGATGGTCGTCGGCGAGGACGGCTGCTTCACCGGAGAGGTGGAGTACTACGCGTACGGGCCCACCAAGGCCGAGGCCGTCCGGGACCTGGCCGCCTCGGAGGGGTACGACCTGTCCCGGTGCTACGCGTACAGCGACTCGGCGACGGATTTGCCGATGCTGGAGGCCGTGGGGCACCCCCACGCGGTCAACCCGGACCGGGCGCTGCGCCGGGAGGCCGTGGCGCGGGAATGGCCGGTTCTCGTCTTCAACCGTCCGGTGCGCCTGAAGCAGCGGCTGCCGACCTTCCGGATGCCGCCGCGCCCCGCTCTCGTGGCGGCCGCGGCGATCGGCGCGGCCGCGGCGACGGCCGGGCTCGTCTGGTACGCGAGCCGGCGCCGTCAGGTGGCGATCCCGCGGCCGGCCTCGGCGGCGTCGGCGAGAGCGGCGGCCATCACGGCCACACCGACCGGGCTTGCCCGTATTTGAGGGCAAAAGTAAAGAATGCCGGCCGGGGCTTTCGCATCTCACTCCCCGGGAGTACAAAGGAGTTACGGCCCGCGAGACCAAGGCATCCGAGAGGATCACCTGTTGAGCAAGAAGGCCCCACGGACCGAACGCACCGAAGTCGAGCACCCACGCGACGTCGACCCGTCGATTACGGGCCAGCCGCACCAGGCGCAGGGCAGAGTTCCCCGCCTGATGGGCACATTTCGAGGACGCTTGGTAACTCGGCGGAAGTGCCAGCGGCGGTACCGGATCCGGTACCGCCGCAACCCTGTACGGGGGCCCCAAACGGCCTCATGGGGACCCGGATCAAGAACTCGCCCGGGCTGCGGATCACACCTGGCGCCAGGACCGCACCCGGCCCGACACCGGGCCCGGCCGCAGCCTCGGCCAGGACCCGATGTCCGGCGGCTCGTCAGCTGACGCGGCTTCCGTACGCGACCGGGCAGAAGACGCGGATCAGGCGGCGCCGCGCTGGAGGGCCTCGCAGACCGCCGTCGACTCGCGGACGCCGAGTTCGACCGCCCGCCCGCAGTGGGAGATCCAGCGCCCCATGCCCTCCGGCGTCCCGGACAGGTAGCCCTCGAAGGCGGCGACGTACGCGGCGCGCCCCTGCTCGGCGTGGCCCACCTCGGCCGGGCAGATCGCCTTCGGGTCGAGGCCGCTGCCGACGAGCACGAGGCGCTCGGCCGCCCGGGCCACCAGGCCGCTGTGGGTGGTGAAGGGCCGCAGGGCCAACAGCTCCCCGTGCACGACCGACGCCGTGACCAGGGCGGGCGCGGCACTGCCGGCGACGACCAGGTCGGAGAGGCCCTCCAGCCGGGCGGCGACCTCGTCCGCGTCCGGCAGCGGCGCCTCGATCAGCGGCTCGTCCACCGCCTCGCCCCGCTGCCTGGGGCGCCCCACGGAGTCGGCGGACTCGCCCGCCGCCACCAGGTGCAGCCGCGCCAGCACGCGCAGGGGTGACTGCCGCCAGATGGAGAGCAGCTGCCCGACTTCGACACCGAGCCGCAGGGCCGCCCCGACCGTCCGGGCCTCGGGGTCCGCGCTGAAGTCGCTGCGCCTGCGGACCTCCTCCAGTGCCCAGTCGGCGCCCGCGAGCGCCGCCGAACCGCGCGCGCCGCGCAGCGCCGCCTCGGAGGAGATCTCGTTGCTGCGGCGCCGCATCACACGGTGCCCGTAGACCCGGTCGACGGCCTGGCGCACGGAGTCCACCGCCTCCGGGACGCCCGGCAGGGCGGCGAGGGCGGCCAGGGGGTCGGCGGCATGCGTACTCATAAGCAGCGAGGCTAACGCGCACCCGCGCCACCGCCCCACTCGAAGTGGCGTTACTCATACGGATCACCCACGTGATGCGATCGACCCACTACCCTAGGTGAACATGAAGATCGCTTTCGTTGGCAAGGGCGGCAGTGGCAAGACGACGCTGTCCTCCCTGTTCATCCGCTACCTGGCGAACGCCGCGGCCCCCGTGGTGGCCGTGGACGCCGACATCAACCAGCACTTGGGCGCCGCGCTCGGCCTCGACGAGGACGCTGCCGCCGCCCTCCCCTCGATGGGGGCGCACCTGCCGCTGATCAAGCAGTACCTGCGCGGCGCCAACCCGCGGATCACCTCCGTCGACGCGATGATCAAAACGACTCCGCCCGGGGAGGGCTCCCGGCTGCTACGCCTCCGCGACGACGATCCCGTCCACACGACGTGCGCGCGTCCACTGCGGCTGGACGGCGGCGAGGTGCGGCTCATGGTGACGGGGGCGTTCACCGAGACCGACCTCGGGGTGGCCTGCTACCACTCGAAGGTCGGGGCGGTGGAGCTGTACCTCAACCACCTCGTCGACGGGCCGGACGAGTACGTGGTGGTCGACATGACGGCGGGGTCCGACTCGTTCGCCTCGGGCCTGTTCACCCGCTTCGACATGACGTTCCTGGTGGCCGAGCCGACCCGCCGGGGTGTCTCCGTCTACCGCCAGTACAAGGAGTACGCCCGGGACTTCGGGGTCACATTGCGGGTCGTCGGCAACAAGGTGCAGGGCAGGGACGACGTCGACTTCCTGCGCGACGAGGTCGGTGACGACCTGCTGGTGACGGTGGGGCACTCCGACTGGGTGCGCGCCATGGAGAAGGGGCGGACCGGGCCCTTCCGGGAGTTGGAGCCGGAGAACCGGGCCGCCCTGCGCGCCCTGCGGGAGGCCGCCGACGCCACGTACGCCCGCCGCGACTGGGACCGGTACACCCGCCAGATGGTGCACTTCCACCTCAGGAACGCGGAGAGCTGGGGCAACGCCAGGACCGGAGCCGACCTCGCGGCGCAGGTCGACCCGGACTTCGTCCTGTCGGAGGCGGCGTTCCGCCGTGTGGCGCTGCCCCAGTCCGTCTGAAGCCCGACCCGATGGGGACGTTCGGGGCCCGACCCGGCAGGGATCCGAGAGGCGGGCCTAGCCGTCGCGACGCGTTCCGGACGCCGACGAGGAACCGGCCGCCGCGCCGGCCACGGATCCGGCGCGGGCGGGCGCCGGTGTCGGGGACGCGCTCGCGGGGCGGGCGGTCAGGAAGCGGGCCCAGCCTCCGGCCGGGGCCTGCCCGACCTTGAGCGTCCGCAGCTTGGCGAGCACGGCCGGGTCCTGGACGTCCAGCCAGTCGGCGAGCTGACGGAACGACACACAGCGCACCTCGGGCTTCGTGCAGACGTGAGCAATCGTTTCTTCAATGGCGCGCATGTAGGTGCCGCCGTTCCAGGACTCGAAGTGGTTGCCGATGATCAGCGGCGCCCGGTTGCCCTGGTACGAGCGGTTGAAGGCCTGGATCAGCCCGTCCCGCATCTGGTTGCCCCAGTAGCGGTGCATGGAGGGGTCGCCCTTGCTGGTCCCGGACTGGTTGACCATGAAGTTGTAGTCCATGGAGAGCGTCTCGAAGTCCCGCCCGGGGACGGGCACGAGCTGCAGCGACAGGTCCCACAGCTTCCCGGTCTTCCCGGGCCACACCTGGTCGTTGACGCCGCTGGTGTCGTAGCGCCAGCCGAGTTCGCTCGCCGCCTTCCTGAAGTTCTCCCGGCCTTCGAGGCAGGGGGTGCGGGCGCCGATGAGTTCCTTGTCGTAGTCGAAGGGCAGCGGCTTCTCGCCGGCCAGTCCGGCGTTGGTGCGCCAGTTCTTCACGAAGGACTTGGCCTGCTGGATCTCGCTCTTCCAGTCCGCCACGGACCAGGTGCCGACGCCGCTCTCGGGGCCGCAGAAGTGGCCGTTGAAGTGGGTGCCGACCTCGTTGCCCTCCAGCCAGGCGGCGCGCAGCTCGCGGACGGTGTCGCGGATGCCCTCGGTGTCGTTGAAGCCGATGTCCGAGCGGCCGGGGGCGTGGCCCGGCGGGTTGTAGAGCGCCGACTTCTGCTCCGGCAGCAGGTAGACCCCGCTGAGGAAGTAGGTCATCGTCGCGCCGTGCTCCTTGCCGACGCGGCGGAAGTGGGAGAACAGCTTCTGGCTGTCCTCGCCGGCGCCGTCCCAGGAGAACACGACGAACTGCGGGGGCCGGCTGCCGGGCTGGAGCCGCTGCGGCTTGGCGAGCCCGGGCTGGGCGCCGGTGTACGCCGTGGAACCGTCGCCGATCAGCCGGACGGTGCTCTTCGGGGGGCCGCCGGCCTTCTCGGGCCCCCCGGCTCCGGAGCCGGGGGCGGGTTCTCCGGAGCCCCCGCATCCCGCCAGCCCGGCGACCAGCGCCGCCGCGACGGCACCGACGGTGATCCTCTTCCTGACAGCCGTCATCGGCCCACCCTTCTGTGCTTCCGGGTTGTGTGCGAGCGCCGTCAAGGTCGCATCACCGTCGGTAAGCGGGCGGCACGACGAGCCGCGATAGAACGACTAATCACCTCTACGGGTGATTACCTGCCCCATTTGCCCGGAAAGTAATGCCTCAATCTTTACCCTGCATTACGATCCGTTTACTGAGAGTTGGCACTCTCTCGATTCGGCCCTCGCTTGTCGGCACTCCCGACGGTCGGACCGCCACCGTCCCCGGTGCCCGGGCGAAGCCGCCGTCACCCACTGTGACCCAGCGACCGCACACTTCTGAGGAGGCGGGATCTTGAGCTCTTGCACGCCCCAGCGCACGGACGACCCCGGCCCCGCCGACGGGACCCGACGCTTCCCCCGGGAGCACAGCCCCCCACCGGGCCGGCCGCGGTTCCGGGTCGCGGGCTGCGACCTGTCCGCCTCGATCGCCGTCTTCCTGATCGCGCTGCCGCTCTCGCTCGGCATCGCCCTGGCCACGGGCGCGCCCCTGCAGGCGGGCCTGGTGGCGGCAGCCGTCGGCGGCATCGTCGTCGGGCTCTTCGGCGGCGCTCCCTTGCAGGTGAGCGGGCCCGCCGCCGGACTGACCGTGGTGACGGCCGAGCTGATCCAGCGTTACGGGTGGCGGACCACCTGCGCCATCACCGCCCTCGCGGGCCTCACCCAACTCGCCCTGTCCACCCTGCGCGTGGCGCGGTCGGCGCTCGCCGTCTCCCCCGCCATCGTGCACGGGATGCTCGCCGGCATCGGCGTGACGATCGCCCTGGCCCAACTGCACATCGTCCTCGGGGGCACACCGCAGAGTTCAGCCGTGGACAACGTCCTCGGGTTGCCGGGGCAGCTCGCCGACCCGCACCTCGCCGCCCTGTCGGTGAGCGCCCTCACGATCGTCATCCTGCTGCTGTGGCCACGACTGCCCGGGCGGGGCGGCCGGATCGCCCGCAAGGTGCCCGCCGCGCTGGCCTCGGTCGCCGCGGCCACCGTGCTGGCCCTGGTCGCCGGGCTCGGCGTGCCCCGGGTGGACCTGCCGTCGTGGAGCAGCCACGCCCTTCCGGGCCTCCCGGAGGGCCCCGTCCTCGGTGTCCTGGCAGGCGTGCTGACGATCACCCTGGTGACGAGCGTGCAGTCGCTGCTGTCGGCCGTGGCGATCGACAAGCTGGTCGCGGCCCGCAAGAACCCCACGGCCCGGGTCCCCCGCTCGGACCTCGACCGCGAACTGGCGGGACAGGGCGCGGCCAACATCGTCTCCGGCGCCCTGGGCGGTCTGCCCGTGGCGGGCGTGGCGGTACGGAGTGTGGCGAACGTGACGGCGGGCGCCGTCAGCCGCAACTCCACGGTGATGCACGGCGTGTGGGTGCTGCTCGCCGCGTTCCTGCTCGTACCGGTCCTCGACCTGATCCCCCTTCCGGCGCTGGCCGCGCTGGTCATGGTGGTCGGCATCCAGATGGTCAGCATCACCCACATCCGCAGCGTCACCCGGCACCGTGAGGTCCTGGTGTACGCGGTGACCGTGACCGGAGTGGTCCTCATCGGGATCCTCCAGGGCGTCGCCCTCGGCATCCTCGTGGCGACCGGGGTGGCCCTCCACCGGCTGGCGAGGACGCGGATCACCCGCGAGCAGCGGGACGGTACCGAGCACGTCCGGGTACGCGGGCAGCTGACCTTCCTGGCGGTGCCCCGGCTGAGCCGCACGCTGCACCAGATCCCGGGTGATGCCCGGGTCGTCATCGAGCTGGACGGGTCGTTCATGGACCACGCCGCCTACGAGACGCTCCACGACTGGCAGATGTCGCACCTCTCGCACGGCGGGGAGGTGGAGGTGACGGGCCGCTCGGGCGCACGCATCGCGGAGCCGGCGGCGGGGACGCACACGTGCTGCCGACCGTGGACCGCCTGGCGCAACCACCACTGCGGCCGGCACCCGGCGGAGCGCGGCCGGACGACGCGGCACCAGTTGGCGCGCGGACTCAGCTCGTTCCAGCGCGACACCGCGCCCCACGTACGGGACGAACTCGCGCGACTGGCCCGCGAGGGGCAGAGCCCCTCCCAGCTCTTCCTCACCTGCGCGGACTCGCGCCTGGTGACCAGCATGATCACCGCGAGCGGCCCGGGCGACCTCTTCACCGTGCGCAACGTCGGCAACCTCGTCCCGCTGCCCGGCAAGGGCAGCGGCGACGACTCGGTCGCCGCCGCGATCGAGTACGCCGTGGACGTGCTGCGGGTGCGGTCGGTCACCGTGTGCGGGCACTCGGGCTGCGGCGCCATGCAGGCCCTGCTGAGCGGTGTCCCGGACGCCACGGCCAGTACCCCGTCGGGTACCCGGGTACCACAGACGCCGCTGGGGCGGTGGCTCCGCCACGGGCAGCCGAGCCTGGAGCGGGGGCGGCGCGGGGGGCGGGCGCGGCCTCGCTTGTCGGGGCGGTCGCCGGCCGACGCGGTGGAGCAGCTGTGCCTGACGAACGTGGTGCAGCAGCTGGAGCACCTGAAGCGGCACGACGCGGTGGCCCGGCGTCTCGCCGACGGGTCGTTGCAGCTCCAGGGCATGTACTTCCACGTCGGGGAAGCACAGGCGTACCTGCTCAGGCGGGAGGGGGCGGAGGACGTCTTCCACCCCGTGTCGCCCCTGGACGGCAGGACACCCGACGGCGGAGAGCTCGATGGGAGCCAGCCCGACGGGCGGGAGCCGGAGGGGCGGGAGCCGGAGGGGCGGGAGGCCGACCGGCGGGAGCCGGACGGCAGAGGGCCCGATGGGAGGGAGCCGGTCGGGAGCGGGCCGGTCGGCGAAGCGCCCGGCGGCGTGCGGTCCACGCGCACACAGGTCAGAGCGCGACCGTAGCGCGGGGCTCCCGGGGAAGGGGGGTGGGGCGCCCGGCGAGAGGGCCGGCTCCGGCGAAGGAGCCGGCCGGCGCCCGGCGGAGTGGCCGGCGCCCGGCGCAGGGGCCGCACGCCCGGCGATGGGGCGGGCCCTCGGCGGTGGAGCGGGCACCCCGGCGGTGGAGCGGGCTCTGGTGAAGGGGCGGGCATCCGACCGGTGGCACGGCGCCGTGCGCCGGCCCGGGCGCCTGTGCCGGTGAACCGGTCGGCGTGCGGCGCCGTGGTGGTGGGTGGCCCCGTCGCCCGGTGCCCGTTCCCGGTGCGTCCGGGGACCTCCGGGGAAGGGGTCACAAGACCGCACAGTCCGTCCGTCCGCCCCCTGCCCACCCGTCGACGCAGAGGTCTAAACCAATCGCCGGGAAACCCTTGTCACCCGGGCATCCGACTGGTGAGCTATGGGCCGGGACACATCGGACGCCCTGGGAATGGGAGATGTCGTGAGCAACGAGAGCCTGGCCAACCTGTTGAAGGAGGAGCGGAGGTTCGCCCCGCCCGCCGAGCTGGCCGCGCAGGCCAACGTGACGGCGGCGGCGTACGAGCGGGCGGCGGACGACCGGCTCGGCTTCTGGGCCGAGCAGGCGCGCCGGCTCAGCTGGGCCACCGAGCCCACCGAGACGCTCGACTGGTCGAACCCGCCCTTCGCCAAGTGGTTCGCCGACGGCACGCTCAACGTCGCGTACAACTGCGTCGACCGCCATGTGGAGGCGGGCCTCGGCGACCGTGTCGCCCTGCACTTCGAGGGTGAGCCGGGGGACAGCCGGGCGATCACGTACGCGGAGCTCAAGGACGAGGTCAGCCGCGCCGCCCACGCGCTGACGGAGCTGGGCGTCCGCAAGGGCGACCGCGTCGCCGTCTACATGCCGATGATCCCCGAGGCGGCCGTCGCGATGCTGGCGTGCGCCCGGATCGGGGCGGCGCACTCCGTGGTGTTCGGCGGGTTCTCGGCGGACGCCATCGCCGCCCGCATCCAGGACGCGGACGCCAAGCTGGTCATCACCGCCGACGGCGGGTACCGGCGTGGCAAGCCGTCCGCGCTCAAGCCGGCCGTCGACGAGGCGCTGAGCCGGGTCGAGGGCGTCGAGCGCGTCCTCGTGGTGCGCCGCACCGGGCAGGACGTGGCCTGGACGGAGGGGCGTGACGTCTGGTGGGACGAGATCGTCCCGCGGCAGAGCGCGGAGCACACCCCCGAGGCGTTCGAGGCCGAGCACCCGCTGTTCATCCTCTACACCTCCGGCACGACGGGGAAGCCGAAGGGCATCCTGCACACCTCGGGCGGCTACCTCACCCAGGCGGCCTACACGCACCACGCGGTCTTCGACCTGAAGCCGGAGACGGACGTCTACTGGTGCACGGCCGACATCGGCTGGGTCACCGGGCACTCCTACATCATCTACGGCCCGCTCGCCAACGGGGCGACGCAGGTCATGTACGAGGGCACCCCGGACACCCCGCACCAGGGGCGCTTCTGGGAGATCGTGCAGAAGTACGGCGTCACGATCCTCTACACGGCGCCGACCGCGATCCGCACGTTCATGAAGTGGGGCGACGACATCCCCGCCAAGTTCGACCTGTCCAGCCTGCGCATCCTGGGCTCGGTCGGCGAGCCGATCAACCCCGAGGCGTGGATGTGGTACCGGGAGCACATCGGCGGCGGGCGCTGCCCGATCGTCGACACCTGGTGGCAGACCGAGACCGGCGCGATGATGATCTCCCCGCTCCCCGGCGTGACGGAGACGAAGCCCGGCTCCGCGCAGCGCGCGCTGCCCGGCATCGCGGCGACCGTCGTCGACGACGAGGCGAACGAGGTCCCGGACGGCGGTGGCGGCTACCTGGTCCTCACCGAGCCGTGGCCGTCCATGCTGCGCACCATCTGGGGCGACGACCAGCGGTTCGTCGACACGTACTGGTCGCGTTTCGAGGGACGGTACTTCGCGGGGGACGGCGCCAAGAAGGACGACGACGGCGACATCTGGCTGCTCGGCCGCGTCGACGACGTGATGCTGGTGTCCGGCCACAACATCTCCACCACCGAAGTGGAGTCGGCGCTCGTCTCGCACCCGAAGGTCGCCGAGGCGGCCGTCGTCGGGGCGGCCGACGAGACGACGGGGCAGGCCATCGTCGCGTTCGTCATCCTGCGGGGCTCGGCGGCCGCCGAGGCG
This sequence comes from Streptomyces sp. DH12, assembly GCF_020873895.1. Taxonomy (GTDB): domain Bacteria; phylum Actinomycetota; class Actinomycetes; order Streptomycetales; family Streptomycetaceae; genus Streptomyces. Next base: position 150,307 of record NZ_JAHWGT010000020.1, read on the forward strand.
GAGACGGGCGGCGACGCCCTCGTCGCGGAGCTGCGGAACCACGTGGGCGCCACGCTCGGCCCGATCGCCAAGCCCCAGCGCGTCCTGCCGGTGGCGGAGCTGCCCAAGACCCGCTCCGGCAAGATCATGCGCCGGCTGCTGCGTGACGTCGCGGAGAACCGCCAACTGGGTGACGTCACGACGCTCACCGACTCGTCCGTCATGGACCTGATCCAGGCGAAGCTGCCCGCCGCTCCGAGCGAGGACTGACCCGGACGGGAGCGAGGGTCCCCCGGGAGAACACCGGAGGGCAGCGAAGGCACCGAAGGACACCCGGCACACCGTCGCCGGGTGTCCTTTTTGTGCTTAAAGTGAGGATCATCGGATAAGTCCTGGCAGCCTCCCTGTAGGGTGGCCGTCGCATCAGAGATGCGACAAGAATCGAATGGGGCGCCGGGAAGTCTGGTCGGCACGTGCTTGCCATGTCCGCCTACACCCGGAGGTCCCCGCACCGTGACCGCGCCTGAGAAGCCCAACCCCAAGGGCACCACCGACACCAGCAGCCCCACCGCTGCCGCCACCCGCCGGTTCCTCGGCCGGCTGCCGCTCCCGGAGCGGACGTTCGTCGCGGACACCCTGCGCGCCGAGACCGTCGGCGGCGTCCTCCTCCTGGTGGCCGCCATCGCCGCCCTCGTCTGGGCGAACTCCCCCCTCAGCGCCGGCTACGACGCCGTCCGCGACTTCCACATAGGGCCCGGCTCGCTGGGGCTGGACCTCTCCCTCCAGCACTGGGCCGCCGACGGACTGCTGGCGATCTTCTTCTTCGTCGCCGGCATCGAGCTCAAGCGCGAACTCGTCGCCGGCGAGCTGCGCGACCCGCGGGCCGCGGCGCTCCCCGTCGTCGCCGCGCTCTGCGGCATGATCGCGCCGGCCCTCGTCTACGTCCTGGTCAACGTCCTGGGCGACGGCTCGCTCGGCGGCTGGGCCGTCCCCACCGCCACCGACATCGCCTTCGCGCTCGCCGTACTGGCCGTCATCGGCACCTCGCTGCCGTCCGCGCTGCGCGCCTTCCTCCTCACCCTCGCCGTCGTCGACGACCTCTTCGCCATCCTGATCATCGCGGTGTTCTTCACCAGTGACCTGGACTTCGCGGCGCTGGGCGGCGCCGTCGCCGGGCTCGTCCTCTTCTGGTTCCTGCTGCGCTCGGGCGTCCGCGGCTGGTACGTGTACGTGCCGCTGGCCCTGGTGATCTGGGCCCTCATGTACAACAGCGGCGTCCACGCCACCATCGCCGGCGTCGCCATGGGCCTGATGCTGCGCTGCACGCGCCGCGAGGGCGAGGACCACTCCCCCGGCGAGCACATCGAGCACCTGGTGCGTCCGCTGTCGGCCGGTTTCGCGGTGCCGATGTTCGCGCTGTTCTCCGCCGGCGTGGCGGTCACCGGCGGCGCCCTGGGCGACGTGTTCACCCGGCCCGAGACGCTGGGCGTCGTCCTCGGCCTGGTGGTGGGCAAGACGGTCGGTATCTTCGGCGGCACCTGGCTGACCGCCCGCTTCACCCGCGCCGAGCTGAACGAGGACCTCGCCTGGGCCGATGTCTTCGCCGTCGCCGCCCTCGCCGGCATCGGCTTCACCGTGTCGCTGCTCATCGGCGAGCTGGCGTTCGAGGGCGACGCCGTGCTCACCGACGAGGTGAAGGCCGCCGTCCTCATCGGCTCCCTGATCGCCGCGGTGCTCGCGACCGTCCTGCTGAAGCTCCGCGTGCGCCGCTACCGGGCCCTGGTCGAGGAGGAGGAGCGCGACGAGGACCTCGACGGCATTCCCGACGTGTACGAGGTGGACGACCCGGAGCACCACCTGCGCCTCGCGGCCATCTACGAGCGGAAGGCCGCCGAGCACCGCCGCCGGGCCGAAGAAGCGGGGGCAGCGCGCGGGAACGGCGACCGTCCGGCATGATCTGAGGTCGGACCGTACAGGAGAGAGGGAGCGACACGATGAGCGACCCCGCCGGGAGGACCGGTATCGCCGGGAACGGCGCAGAGCACAGCCTCGGCCAGCTGGTCGCCTCCGCGACCGCCGAGATGTCGGCGCTCGTGCACGACGAGATCGCCCTGGCCAAGGCGCAGCTGCGGCAGGACGTCAAGCGGGGCGCCGTCAGCGGCCTGGGTTTCTCGGCGGCCGGGCTGGTACTGATCTTCTCGCTGCCGATGCTGAGCTTCGCGCTGGCCTACGGCTTCCACGCCTGGACGGACTGGCACCTGTCCCTCTGCTTCCTGCTGTCCTTCGGCGTGAACGTGGTGGTGGCCGGCCTGCTGGCGCTCGTCGGCGCCACGTTCGCGAAGAAGGCCAAGCGCGGCAAGGGACCGCAGAAGACCGCCGCGTCCGTGAAGCGGACCGCCGCCGTGCTCCAGAACGTCAAGCCGCACCCGCGGACCGGCCTCCCGCCGGTCCAGGAGAAGGCGGCGGCTGTGGCACGCTCGTCCGCATGACGGTTCCCGAGAGCAGCGGTACCCCCGCCGGCGCCACCCCCGGCACCCCCGGCAGTCCCGTACGGATCGACGGCCCCTGGACGCACCGTCACGTCGCCGCCAACGGGGCTCGCTTCCACATCGCGGAGCTGGGCGACGGCCCGCTCGTCCTGCTCCTGCACGGTTTCCCGCAGTTCTGGTGGACGTGGCGGCACCAGCTGACCGCGCTCGCCGACGCCGGGTTCCGGGCCGTGGCCATGGACCTGCGGGGCGTCGGCGGCAGCGACCGCACGCCCCGCGGCTACGATCCGGCGAACCTCGCCCTCGACATCACGGGCGTGGTGCGGTCCCTGGGCGAGCCCGACGCGGCGCTGGTCGGCCACGACCTGGGCGGCTACCTGGCGTGGACAGCGGCGGTGATGCGCCCCAAGCTGGTACGCCGCCTGGTGGTCTCGTCGATGCCGCACCCGCGGCGGTGGCGCTCCGCGATGCTCGCCGACCCCGCCCAGACCCGCGCCGGTTCGTACGTGTGGGGCTTCCAGCGGCCGTGGCTGCCCGAGCGGCGGCTCGTCGCGGACGACGCGGCGCTCGTCGGGCAGCTGATCCGGGACTGGTCCGGCGCCCGGCTGCCGGACGACGAGGCGGTCGACGTGTACCGGCGGGCGATGACGATCCCGTCGACGGCGCACTGCTCGATCGAGCCGTACCGCTGGATGGTCCGCTCGCTGGCGCGCCCCGACGGCCTGCAGTTCAACCGGCGCATGAAGCGCCCGGTCCGGGTGCCGACGCTGCACCTGCACGGCTCCGCCGACCCGGTGATGCGCACCCGCAGCGCGGCGGGGTCGGGCGAGTACGTCGAGGCCCCGTACCGCTGGCGGCTGTTCGACGGTCTCGGCCATTTCCCGCACGAGGAGGACCCGTTGGCCTTCTCCTCGGAACTCGTCAACTGGCTGAAGGACCCCGAACCGGACCGCTGACCTCCGCAGGCCCGGGGGCCGGGGGGCCGGTCCGCCCGTCGGAAGCCACGGGAGTGCCCGGAAACAGTCGTCCTACGATCGGCCAAATGCCCGCCGCATAGGCCAATTGGCCGTCCGCCAGGCGGTTACCGACCATGGGGCCCGGGCACACGTCGGGGTATGGGCTGGACGCACGACCATGTTGACGCCGCACGCAACCGCCGCTCGGCCACCGCGCCGCCTCCCGAGAGGGCCGGCGGCCCCCGGGACGTGGAGCTGGACGACCGTCTCGGCATCCCGCACATCCTGCGCCGCCGGGCCCGCTGGGTCTCCGCGCGGCTGCGCCACCAGCGCGACTGACGGCACCGCGCCGGCCGGGCCCGGCCGCGGTACGGGCCATCCGGCGTGGGTGTGGCGGCGGAGCGGGTTGCCCAGGGGGGTGGGGAGCGTCTGCCCC
>NZ_JAHWGT010000210.1 GCF_020873895.1 Streptomyces sp. DH12
GGACAGCCCATGGTCGCGAAGCGTAAATACTCCTGATCATGGATGTCCGTGCCTGCCAGCGCCGCCCAACACGACGGACGGCGACAAAGGGGCGTCAGCTGGCTACGCCGAAACCCTCAGCCCTCACTAATGACTGTGGCTTGGATACCCGTGATGAGGTTATTTATAGCCTCGGGCATGCGCCCGAAAGATGCCAGCCATGACTCAACGAGATAGATTTCACTCTCATCGTCGATGCCCAGGAAGAATCGACCCTCATCGAGAACACCGATGGGGAAAATGGACTTCTTGACTTCTTCTCCCCACTCCAAGAATCGATCCCCTTCCCCTTCACAAAGAAGGGGATCGAACTCAAACGGTTCGCGAGTTCGATTAATCCCAGATCCGGAGATATTAACTGCGATACCGCCGAACTCAGTCAAGAATGCACTAGCCGCCGCGTGCCTTTGCAGACCTTCGGCCTCGAAAGCCGAAAGCCATGGCTCCGGGTCAACCTGGCGGCCGGGTGTCCAGCCGGCCGCACGCAGGACTTGATCAACTTCCGCGGAATAGATTTCCATAGGAGCTCCTCGTTATGTCCGCCGATTAATTGGCGGTCACGAAATCGATTTCGAAGGCGTCTTCCAGCGCTACACAGCTATCGCACGGGCCAACGGGCTGACCATGCGCTTCAGCACTCACAGATCCTCGGACCTTGACGGCGGCCGCTTGCGCTCCTGTCGGATCGTGACCAGCATTGAGCGCCTGAGTAATGCACTGGGCTAGACCGCAACGCCCATGCCCAGATCCTCTCTCATCCGCCGGTAT
>NZ_JAHWGT010000211.1 GCF_020873895.1 Streptomyces sp. DH12
CGACGACGGCGTCCGTTTCGCGACCGTGTCGAAGGCCCCCGAGGGGGTACCCGAGCTGAAGATGGATCTCTCCCGTTCCGGTTCAGCGGCGGCCAGCCTCCGGCGTTTCGGCGAGGACCGTCTGGTGCGGGAGGCGGTACGCGTGGCCGGCGCCGTCCCCGAGTCCCTCGCTTCGAAGACGCGCAGCGTCAAGGTCCGTTCCTACGACGCCGTCTCGCTGGAACTCACGGACGGCCGTACCGTCGACTGGGGCAGCAGTGAGAAGGGGGCGCAGAAGGCGCGTGCCCTCACCGCGTTGATGAAAGCGGAGCCGGACGCACGGCACTTCGACGTCAGCGTTCCCAGCGCCCCGGCGTCATCAGGGAGTTGACGCACATCTGCGCAGGCCAGGACCCTGGTTGGGCAGCGACACGGCTGATCACATAGGGTGAAAAGAAAAACGGGAGGTTCGGCGTGTTCGTTGAACGTGCGCCACGTGTCGACTTAGTGTCCTGTTCAGAAGACTCCAGGGAACAGACACACTGGTAACCCTAAACTTCAACGTTAGGGTTCGGGTCGGCGCTACGGACCGTCCCATTCGGCATCAGTCGTCGGATCGCGGGGGCAGCAGTTGCTCCGGCGCCCCGGCGACACGTAACTCGAGGCGAGAGGCCTTCGACGTGGCAGCACCGCAGAACTACCTCGCAGTCATCAAAGTCATCGGTGTCGGCGGCGGTGGTGTCAATGCCATCAACCGGATGATCGAGGTCGGTCTCAAGGGCGTCGAGTTCATCGCCATCAACACCGACGCGCAGGCGCTGTTGATG
>NZ_JAHWGT010000212.1 GCF_020873895.1 Streptomyces sp. DH12
CTCCAGCGGGAAGGCCCGGTGGAGTTGTTCAACCACCAGCCCACGCCCAAGTTCATCGTGGAGCCCGAGATCGTGGTGATCTCCGGGCACCGTCCCGACCTCGGCTGGCGTCCGTGGGCCGGGCGGGAGTACGACTACCCCTCGACGATGCTGCCCGCGATGGAAGCCGTCCGGGCCGCGAAGGACCCGTCCGTGGGCGGCCTGCGCGGCAGCGACGAACTGGACGCCGGACTGCGGCACGCGTTCTACGTCGAGAGCAGGTGCGTCAGCATTCCCTCCGAGATCCTCGACGTCGCCGCCGGGTGTGAGCACGTCGACGAAGAGGCCCTGGCCCGCGCTCTCGAACGCGGCGCCGGCCGCGCGGAGATCTACGCGCAGTTCCGCGTCGCCCAGGGGCCCGGCATCCAGGGCAGCCCTCACCTGTTCGCGCCCGGCGGGTACGCGGTCCACAACCCCGGCGCGCACGTCCAGTGGACGGGCGATCCCGGCGAGGGGGGCATGCCCCGCCTCGACCGCTACGACCCGTCGTGGGCGGAGGAACTGCTCGACCTGCTGGCCGAGGGGAGGCAGCCGGCCGATGCCTGAACGGGACCTCCGCGTCACGACCGCCACGTACGACCGCTTGGCGGCGGCAGCCGCGGCAGAGGGCGTGACGGTGCGGGCCTACCTCGAGAGGCTGACGGAGTGGATCGCGCCCGGACGGCCCGGACACCATGTGTCCGCAGCGAGGCCCGAAGCCGACCTGCGGCTGCTGTCGCTGGGCGTCGACGCACCGGGTGCGGACGGACGTCTCGATGCCCTGTCT
>NZ_JAHWGT010000213.1 GCF_020873895.1 Streptomyces sp. DH12
GGGTGCGGCCGGTGACCTTCTTGATGAGCAGGCCGATGACGAAGTAGTTCGTGTTGCAGTAGGCGAACTTCGTGCCCGGCTCGAACTCCAGCGGCTTGGCGGCCGCGATGGCGATCAGGTCCTCCGGCTCGTAGTGCTTGTAGCGGTCGCGCAGGAAGCGGTCGCCCGGCTTCTGGAACGAGTCCGCGTAGTTGTACAGGCCGCTGGTGTGCTGGAGCAGGTTCCGGACGGTGATCCTGTCGCCGTAGGGGAGCAGGCCCGGCAGGTAGCTCTCCACCGTGCGGTCCAGCTCGATCTTCCCCTCCGCGACGAGCTGGAGGACGACCACCGCGACGAACGGCTTGGTGATGCAGGAGATGCGGAAGCGGCCGTCGGCGGGAACCGGGCGGCCGGAGCCCAGCTCGGCGACGCCGGAGGTCACCACGAAGGAGTCGCCGTCCCGGGCCACCCGGAACTGCACGCCCGCGGCGCCGGCTTCGACGAGGCGGTCAGCGGCTTGCTGCACGGCCTGCTGAAGGGCCGAGACCTCAGGCCGGTCGATCGTCGTCTGCGTCATGTCGGGGAGCTCCCATCGTCCCGGTTTCTACCTTCCGCGGCCACGCTGACGCCCTCCGATCGAGCCGCACCCGCGTGCCGCTGGAGCCGGGCCCTCCGCGCCGCCGCGGTTCTGCGGAGGGCCGGCTCGAGATGCCGTGCGGCCGGGCTCGAGCAGGTCTCGACGGGGTTTCGAGCGTGCGTGCGGAGCGTGAGGAGCGTCCGCCGGTCCCGACGGAGGGGACGGCCGGTTCCGAGGAGG
>NZ_JAHWGT010000214.1 GCF_020873895.1 Streptomyces sp. DH12
ACTCGGCCGCGACGAACACCGCGCAGGCCAGCGTCAGCAGCAGGGCGAGCAGGAGCAGCAGGATCTCGGTCACCGTGCCACCCCCGCTCCCTGTCGGGCCGCATGACGCGGACTGCGGGTGGTGGCACGGTTACTACTGGGAGGATCACCCATCGGGGGACCGTCGCTCCTTTTCGAACAGTACGAAGATGTGTGGAAGCAGAATGGACTGCTCCCACACCAACTGTAAAGGACCCGCAAAACATTCCGCTCACGCGTGCCCGAGGGGCGGGGCCGCGTGCGGCCGGGTCAGCCGTCCCAGGTCCAGTCGGTGACCTCCGGCAGGTCGGTGCCGTGTTCGCGGATCCACTCGTGGTGGCGCAGCCGCACGTCCTCCATCCGCTGCCGTACTGCGGCGGCCTTCACCGCCAGGCCGGGGACGCGGTCGATGACGTCCATCACCAGCCGGTAGCGGTCCAGGTCGTTGCGGACCACCATGTCGAACGGCGTGGTCGTGGTGCCGATCTCCTTGTAGCCGCGCACGTGCAGGTGCGGGTGCCCGGTGCGGCGGTAGGCGAGCCTGTGGATCAGCCACGGGTAGCCGTGGTACGCGAAGATCACCGGCTTGTCCGCGGTGAACAGGCCGTCGTACTCGAAGTCGGACATGCCGTGCGGATGCTCCTCGCGCGGCAGCAGACGGGCGATGTCGACGACGTTGACGACCCGCACCGCCAGCTCGGGCAGATACGAGCGCAGCAGCTGCGCGGCCGCCATGACCTCCTGGGTGGGGACGTCGCCCGCGCAGGCCAGCAC
>NZ_JAHWGT010000215.1 GCF_020873895.1 Streptomyces sp. DH12
TGCTCGGCGGACCGCTGCCGGCGAAGGCGCTGACGCTGATGCGGCTGTCGCCGGGCACGGCGGGCGATCAGTGGGCGGACCTGCCCAATCCCCTGCGCTCCGGGTCCGGGTGACGGACCGTTTTGGAGTGGGGTGCCTCTGATCAATAGGATCCGCCGATGATCAGAAGAACACGGCCGGTGGCAGGCGCCATAGCCCTGCTCGCCGCCCTGACGGCCGGGATCGCCTTCCCGGCCGGGGCGGCCGCCGGTGAACCCACGGGCCAGGACGCGCCCAAGGTCGACCTCGTCCTCGACGTGAGCGGCTCGATGCGCGCCAGGGACATCGACGGCCAGTCCCGGATGGCGGCGGCGAAGCAGGCGTTCAACGAGGTGCTGGACGCGACGCCGGAGGAGGTGCAGCTCGGCATCCGCACCCTCGGCGCGGACTACGCCGGCGACGACCGCAAGGAGGGCTGCAAGGACACCGCGCAGCTCTACCCGGTCGGCCCGCTGGACCGCACCGAGGCGAAGACGGCGGTGGCGACCCTCGCCCCGACCGGCTGGACCCCCATCGGACCGGCGCTGCTCCAGGCGGCCGGCGACCTCGACGGCGGCGACGGCTCCAAGCGGATCGTGCTGATCAGCGACGGTGAGGACACCTGCGCCCCGCTCGACCCGTGCGAGGTGGCCCGCGAGATCGCGGCCAAGGGCATCGGCCTGACCATCGACACACTGGGCCTGGTGCCGAACGCCAAGCTGAGCCGGCAGCTCAGCTGTATCGCCGAGGCGACCGGCGGCACGTACACCTC
>NZ_JAHWGT010000216.1 GCF_020873895.1 Streptomyces sp. DH12
TGTCGTCGTGTTGAGAAGAGGGCACGGCTCGGGCATGAATGCCGGTGCCGGTGTTCTGCTGACACCTCGTCTTGTGCTGACCTGCGCCCACGTGGTGGACGCGGGCACAGCGAGGTGGACCGTGAGCAGGGACGGCAGGGAGATCGCCTGCACAACCGTGTGGACGGGTCAGGGGCCGCTGGACGCCGCCCTGGTGCTCGCGGAGGAGAACCTTCTCGACGGCGAGGAGTGGGAGCGTCTCCTTCCGTCACGGCTCAGGTGGGGGCGCATGTCCGACAGCGGTCCGATGCCCGTGCGTGTCAGCGGCTTCGGACGGTCGGGTGAACGGAGGGAACTATTGGGGACGGCGCTGCCCACAGCGCGGACGATCACCGTTGAACTCACGGGGCCCTTCGACGGAGGCGGGCTGGCGGGGATGTCGGGCGCCCTCGTCTCCTGTGACGGCTTCTTCGTGGGAACGGTCGCCCGGCGGCACGTACAGCGCCCCCGGATCGGGGTGGTGCCCGCTGCCGCGCTGCTCGAGGACACGGGCTTCCGCCGGGCGCTGGCGGCGCACATGACGACGCCGTACGAGATCGAAGACATGGGCGGCGAGCCGGCCGCGGGTCCGTCGCGGGAAAGCCCTGCCGTGTGCCTGGCCATCGATGTAGCGGTCATCAGCGGTCGGTGGGGCACCGACGCGCCCTATGTAGAACCGGAGTTGGCGCATGACATGAGGGAGTCCCTGACTGCAATCATGCGTCGGGCAGGCATCGACGGTGTCGTGACCGAGGGGGTGGGGGATGAG
>NZ_JAHWGT010000217.1 GCF_020873895.1 Streptomyces sp. DH12
GACGTGGGCAGACGCAGCAACACGGCGATCGACCTGCTTTCCTCGGCGGAGGGTCCGACAGGGGCGGAACGTAGGGCACTTCACGGGGAGGGGTGGACCGGCACCGCATTCTCCGCAGCCACCTGGGGGCGCGTACAGGGCTCACGCGCGAGGGGCGTGCTCCGATCCGGGACACCTTGCGCTCGGCCGTGTGTGTGCCCCATGGTTGACGCGCGTCACACGGCTCGTTGCCCACCCCGATCTCTCGTACCGGAAGCGGAGACCGCATGCTGAAACGCGCACTGAGACTCGTACTGTCCATTGTCATGCTCATGGCTGGATTGGCGGCGGGTTCCCTGGCCACCGCCGGGACCGCGCACGCCGACGGCTGCTACACGTGGAACCGCACCCTGTCCCAGGGTGCGTCCGGCGCCGATGTCACCCAGCTCCAGATCCGGCTGAGCGGCTACCCCGGCTACGGCGCCGTGCTGGCCGTCGACGGCGAGTTCGGTCCGGCCACCACCGCCGCCCTCAAGCGCTTCCAGTCCGCCTACGGCCTCGCCGCCGACGGCGTGGCCGGTCCCAACACCTTCAGCAAGCTGTACGCCCTCCAGGACGACGACTGCACTCCGGTCCACTTCGACTACTCCGAGCGGAACCGCTGCACCTCGACCTGGTCGGGCGGCGCGGTGAGCGCCGCGACGGCGAAGGCGAACGCCCTGCGCACCATGTGGAAGCTGGAGGCGCTGCGGCGCGCGCTCGGCGACCAGCCGATCGGGGTCACCAGCGGCTTCCGCTCCCAGTCCT
>NZ_JAHWGT010000218.1 GCF_020873895.1 Streptomyces sp. DH12
GCTGACCGTCGATCATCGTGATCGGCGTCTCCCACGGGATCTCCAGCCCGAACTGCAAGGCGTGCACCGCGCCCGCCTGCAGTTCGAAGGCGCCACCCAGCTGCTGTTTGGTGAACTCGATGTTCTGCTTGTACTCCTGATCGCCGCTCTCGACCTCGACCTTGGCCAGAAGACCGACCGACAGCCCCTCGATCTGCTGGTTCACGGACCCGCCCTGGATCCGCACCTCGCCCTGGACCACGCCCCCAGGAACGACGTTGACCTCGTGCAGCACCGTCTCGACCGAGGCCCCGCCGGCCCCCAGACTCGCCAGCAGCTTCTTGAACGCCATGTCTCTCCCTCTCCAGGCGACCCCAGCGGGCCACACCTGATCCACCGGCCCGCAGCACCTCGTGCGCCGGACTCCGATCCCTAACAACGCGATCCGGCCGCGGCCGGTTCCGTGTGCCCCCACCCTGGCCACCGCGGCGCCGGCGTGACCAGCCCGTGGTCCACCCGCCTCCAGTACCCTCGGACGGCATGATCGCGAGCCCCGACCGTACGCCCCTGCCGAGAGAGTTCTTCGACCGGCCCGTCCTCGAAGTCGCCCCCGATCTCCTCGGCCGCCTCCTCGTCCGCGACACCCCGGACGGACCGATCACCCTCCGCCTGACCGAGGTCGAGGCCTACGACGGACAGAACGACCCCGGTTCGCACGCCTATCGCGGCCGCACGGCCCGCAACGAGGTGATGTTCGGTGCGCCCGGCCATGTGTACGTCTACTTCACCTACGGCATGTGGTTCTG
>NZ_JAHWGT010000219.1 GCF_020873895.1 Streptomyces sp. DH12
GACTTGCTGCGGGAGATGCCCGAGTAGAGCAGGATCACGTTGTTGCTGTTGTTCGGATCCTGGTCGGTGACCTTCAGGGCGTTCCAGACCGCCGAGTACGACAGCTTCGTCTGGTCGCTGATGATCGTGTGCAGGGCGGACTTGAGGGCTGTGCCGGTCTTGCCGGACGCGGCGTCGTAGTACGCCGGATCGTAGGACGCCGTCGTCGTCGTGGCTGTCGTCGTGGCCGTCGCCGCGGCCGGGGTGGCCGTCGCGGCGGGGGCGGTGAGGCCGGCGAGCACGGCGGCCGTGGCGAGTGCCACCGCCTTGCGGCGCGGTATGCGTATGGCGAGCATGTGGGGTGTCCGATCTACGCGGGTTGCACAGAGGAGATACCCGAGAGACTGGCATGGACATGCAGTCAACTGCGTGGAGACGACGTGTCGATTGCGTGACGAGAGTCCGACGCCGTGTAGAAGGCGCGCGCCCCTGAAATGTTGCGGAGGGATGAAATCCGCTTCCGCCGGCGTTGGAGCCTTCCGGAAGATCAGGACGATCGGAGGACACCGCGTGACAGCGCAACGGGGATGGGCACGACGACTGGCCGCCTACGCGTGGCGGCACCCCAGGAACGTCGTCCTGGCCCTCGGTTCGTCCCTCGCCGGCATGGCCGTCATGGCCCTGGTGCCGCTGATCACCAAGGTGATCATCGACGACGTCATCGGCGACAAGACCCGGGACATGGGCACCTGGGCCGGCCTGCTGGTCGGCGCCGCCCTCGCCGTCTACGTCCTCACCTACATC
>NZ_JAHWGT010000021.1 GCF_020873895.1 Streptomyces sp. DH12
CCGTTGGCCGCGGCCCCGGTGTTGGGGACCGGCCGCGGCCCCGACCCCACCCACCGACCCCCGGCGCCCCACCCGCCGGCCCCGGGCGCGCGGGCGGCACGCCCAAACGTTCGTCGCCGGCCCGGGGCCCGGCTCAGCTTGGCCCCCGCCCCGCCGCCCCACCCACGTCGGCGGCACCCGCACCCCCACGTGACCCGCCTCACACCGCGCCGCTCACCTGTGCGTTCCCCGTCACTTCTGCGAGCCCCGCGCCCCCGGGGCTGTACAGGACGCTACGCGCGTAGATATGCTCCCCTGGTGACCATGCCCACCAATGCACTCGCTGACGTGACCGCGTCCGACAGCACACTGCGCCGCTTCCTCCACGGGCTGCCCGGCGTCGACGCCGTCGGTCTCGAAGCGCGCGCCGCGTCCCTCGGAACCCGTTCGATCAAGACGACGGCCAAGGCGTACGCCATCGACCTGGCCATCTCGATGATCGACCTGACGACCCTCGAAGGCGCGGACACCCCGGGCAAGGTCCGGGCGCTCGCCGCCAAGGCCGTCCACCCCGATCCCACCGACCGCACCACGCCGCGCACGGCCGCCGTGTGCGTCTACCCCGACATGGTGGCCACCGCCAAGGCCGGTCTCGCCGGTACGGACGTGAAGGTCGCGTCCGTGGCGACCGCCTTCCCGGCCGGCCGCGCCGCGCTCGACGTGAAGCTCGCGGACACGCGTGACGCCGTCGCCGCCGGGGCGGACGAGATCGACATGGTGATCGACCGCGGCGCGTTCCTCGCGGGCCACTACCTGAAGGTCCACGACGAGATCCGCGCCGTGAAGGAGGCCGCGGGCCCCGCCCGGCTGAAGGTCATCTTCGAGACCGGCGAGCTCTCGACGTACGACAACATCCGCCGCGCCTCCTGGCTCGGCATGATCGCCGGGGCGGACTTCATCAAGACGTCGACCGGCAAGGTCGGCGTCAACGCCACCCCCGCGAACACCCTGCTCATGCTGGAGGCGGTGCGCGACTTCCGCGCCCAGACCGGGGTACAGATCGGGGTGAAGCCCGCGGGCGGCATCCGGACCACCAAGGACGCGCTGAAGTTCCTGGTCCTGGTCAACGAGACCGTCGGCGAGGACTGGCTGGACAACCACTGGTTCCGCTTCGGCGCGTCGAGCCTGCTGAACGACCTCCTCATGCAGCGTCAGAAGCTGGCCACCGGACGCTACTCCGGTCCCGACTACGTGACGGTGGACTGATCACGATGACCAAGTTCGAGTACGCCCCCGCCCCCGAGTCCCGCTCGGTCGTGGACATCGCGCCGTCGTACGGCCTGTTCATCGACGGCGAGTTCACCGACGCCGCGGACGGCAAGGTCTTCAAGACCGTCTCCCCCTCCAGCGAGGAGGTCCTCTCCGAGGTCGCCCAGGCCGGCGCCGAGGACGTGGACCGGGCCGTCCGGGCCGCCAGGAAGGCGTTCGAGAAGTGGTCGGCGCTGCCCGGCTCCGAGCGCGCCAAGTACCTGTTCCGCATCGCGCGGATCATCCAGGAGCGCTCCCGCGAGCTGGCCGTCCTGGAGACGTTGGACAACGGCAAGCCGATCAAGGAGACCCGCGACCACGACCTCCCGCTGGTCGCCGGGCACTTCTTCTACTACGCGGGCTGGGCGGACAAGCTCTCCCACGCCGGCTTCGGCGCCGACCCGCGCCCGCTGGGCGTGGCCGGCCAGGTCATCCCGTGGAACTTCCCGCTGCTGATGCTGGCGTGGAAGATCGCCCCGGCGCTCGCCGCGGGCAACACGGTCGTCCTGAAGCCCGCCGAGACGACGCCGCTGTCCGCGCTGTTCTTCGCGGACGTCTGCCGGCAGGCGGGCCTGCCGAAGGGCGTGGTCAACATCCTCCCCGGCTACGGGGACGCCGGCGCCGCGCTGGTGCAGCACCCGGACGTCGACAAGGTCGCCTTCACCGGGTCGACCGCCGTCGGCAAGGCCATCGCGCGCCAGGTCGCGGGCACCCGCAAGAAGCTCACGCTGGAGCTGGGCGGCAAGGGCGCGAACATCGTCTTCGACGACGCCCCGATCGACCAGGCCGTCGAGGGCATCGTCACGGGCATCTTCTTCAACCAGGGGCAGGTCTGCTGCGCCGGTTCCCGCCTGCTGGTGCAGGAGTCGATCCAGGACGAGCTGCTGGACGCGCTGAAGCGCCGCCTGTCGACGCTGCGCCTGGGCGACCCGCTGGACAAGAACACCGACATCGGCGCGATCAACTCCGCCGACCAGCTGGCCCGCATCACGGCGCTCGCGGACACCGGTGAGGCGGAGGGCGCCGAGCGCTGGTCCGCGCCGTGCGAGCTGCCGTCGACGGGCTACTGGTTCGCGCCGACGCTCTTCACGGGCGTCACGCAGGCGCACACCGTCGCCCGCGACGAGATCTTCGGCCCGGTCCTTTCCGTGCTGACGTTCCGCACGCCGGACGAGGCCGTCGCCAAGGCCAACAACAGCCAGTACGGCCTGTCGGCGGGCGTCTGGACGGAGAAGGGCTCCCGCATGCTCGCGGTCGCCGACCGGCTCCGCGCGGGTGTCGTGTGGGCCAACACGTTCAACAAGCTGGACCCGGCCTCGCCGTTCGGCGGGTACAAGGAGTCGGGCTTCGGCCGCGAAGGCGGCCGCCACGGTCTGGAGGCGTACCTCGATGTCTGAGACGGCGACGCGGCTGAGCGTCTTCAAGACCTACAAGCTGTACGTGGGGGGCAAGTTCCCCCGCAGCGAGAGCGGCCGGGTGTACGAAGTGACCGACGACAAGGGCAAGTGGCTGGCGAACGCGCCGCTCTCCTCCCGCAAGGACGCCCGTGACGCGGTGGTCGCCGCGCGCAAGGCGTTCGGCGGCTGGGCCGGTTCGACGGCGTACCTGCGCGGCCAGATCCTGTACCGGGTCGCCGAGATGATGGAGGGCCGGCGCGGCCAGTTCGTCCGCGAGGTCGCCGACGCCGAGGGCCTGTCGAAGTCGAAGGCGGCGGAGGTCGTCGAGGCCGCGGTGGACCGCTGGGTCTGGTACGCGGGGTGGACGGACAAGATCAGCCAGGTGGTCGGCGGGGCCAACCCGGTCTCGGGGCCGTACTTCAACCTGTCGACGCCCGAGCCGACCGGTGTCGTCGCCGTCCTGGCGCCGCAGGAGTCCTCGCTGCTGGGTCTGGTGTCGGTGCTGGCCCCGGTGATCGCCACGGGCAACACCGCGGTGGTCGTCGCGAGCGAGCGGTCCCCGCTGCCGGCGCTGTCGCTCGCCGAGGTGCTGGCCACGTCGGACGTGCCGGGCGGCGTGGTGAACGTCCTGTCGGGCCGTACGGCGGAGATCGCCGCACCGCTCGCCGCGCACCAGGACGTCAACGCCATCGACCTGACGGGCGCGGACGCGGAGCTGGCCCGTGACCTGGAGGTCGCGGCGGCCGACAACCTCAAGCGCGTGCTGCGTCCACAGGCTGTGGACGGCCGCGCCGACTGGACGGCCGACCCGGGTACGCGTCGGCTGACGGCGTTCCTGGAGACCAAGACGGTCTGGCACCCGACGGGGTCCCTGGGCGCGTCCGGCTCGGCTTACTGAGCCCGGCGCCGCTTCCGTACGGCCACGGCCCCGTCCCCCCTCCGTCCGGGGGGGGGCGGGGCCGGGTGCGTGTGGGGGCGTCGTCCCTGTGCCCGTGCTCTACCCTCCCGCCGCCGGTGGGTGGGGGCGGGGCCGGTTCGTGTAGGGACGTTGTCCGTGCCCGTACGCACCTGCGCGCCGCGGGTGGGTGGGGGCGGGGCCGGTTCGTGTACGGGCGTCGTCCGTGCCCGTACGCACCTGCGCGCCGCGGGTGGGTGGGGTCGGGGCCGCGCCGGGTCACCTCCTCGGGGTCGGCGGCCTCGGCTACGGGAGAAGTCACCCCGGTGACGCCGCCGACCCCTGCGGGGGCGACCCGCCACGGCCCCTCCGACCGCCGTCGGCGGGCGCGGGGGCGTGGGGGTTCAGCCCGGGATGAGGCCGCCGAGCAGCGGGCCGGCCACGGGCAGGCTGGTCGCGTTGGTGACCGAGCCGGTCGCCGACGTCGTCTCGACCGGCCGGAAGTCCGAGACCTGCGTGCCGACGCCGTTGTTCAGCGGGTCCACCCCCGTCCCCGCCAGCGGGTTGACCTTCAGGTTCTTCACCGGGGCCGTCGCGTGCGGGGTCGCGGCCATCACTGACTGAAGGGCCGCCTCGGCGTCCACGTCGTGCAGGTCCGCCGCCTGGGCCGTGCCCGCTGCGGCGCCGAGGGCCGCGCCCAGCGCCGTGACGGCCAGTCCTGCCTTCAGCAAGGGGTTCATGGGGGTTCCTGCCTGGAGGAGGGTGTTCGGTCGGGCACTCACCGTAGTGGAGGTGTGATGCTCGATACCAACGGGTGCCGGGCGGGGTCCCCCTACCGGGGCAATGGTTCACACTGGTGTCCCGTGAGTTCACCATCGATTCCGACCCGCGTCGTGCTGCTCGCGGGCCCCTCCGGCTCCGGCAAGTCGTCGCTCGCCGCCCGCGCCGGTCTCCCCGTGCTCCGGCTCGACGACTTCTACAAGGAAGGCGACGACCCGACGTTGCCCCTCGTCCCCGGCAGCACGGACATCGACTGGGACTCGCCCGGGTCCTGGGACGCGGAGGCGGCCGTGTCCGCCATCGTCGAGCTGTGCGCCACGGGCCGCACCGCGGTCCCGGTGTACGACATCGCCACCAGCTCCCGCGTCTCCCGCGAGGTCCTGGACATCGGGCGCACTCCGCTGTTCGTCGCGGAGGGCATCTTCGCCGCCGACGTGGTGCGGCGCTGCGAGGAACTCGGGGTGCTGGCCGACGCGCTGTGCCTGCGCGGCCGTCCCTCCACGACGTTCCGCCGGCGGCTGCTGCGGGACCTGCGCGAGGGCCGCAAGTCGGTGCCGTTCCTGCTCCGCCGCGGCTGGCGGCTGATGCGCGCCGAGCGGTCCATCGTGGCTCGGCAGACGGAGCTGGGCGCGTACCCCTGCGCCAAGGAGGAGGCCCTGGGGCGGCTGGCCGCCGCGGCGGCCGGCCGCCACCGCGCCCCGCGGGCGCCCGAGCCGGCGTGACACCCGGGGCACACGAGTGCGCCGGACAAGCCCCCCAGCTTGTCCGGCGCAGGTGTTCCCCCCGTTTCCCCCGTTCACGGTCCGTGCTCCCCCCCGGGCCCGGACCGTCCCCCAGCCTTCAGGCCACGAGCTGCCCGAAGGACTCCTCCTGGTCACGGCCGAAGCTGAGGACCTCGTCCTCGCGCAGCCGGCGGAGCGACCGCCAGATGCTCGACTTCACCGTGCCGACGCTGATGTCCAGGATCTGTGCGATCTCCGGATCCGTACGGCCCTCGTAGTAGCGCAGCACCAGCATGGTGCGCTGCAGTTCGGGCAGCCGGGCGAGCGCCTGCCAGAGCACCGCGCGCAGCTCCGTGCCGCGCATCGCGTCCGAGTCGCCGACCGTCTCCGGCAGCTCCTCCGTCGGGTACTCGTTGAGCTTGCGGCGCCGCCAGGCGCTGATGTGCAGGTTGGTCATCGTGCGGCGCAGGTAGCCGCCGACGGCCGCCTTGTCGCTGATGCGGTCCCAGGCGCGGTACGTGGAGAACAGCGCGCTCTGGAGCAGGTCCTCCGCCTCGTGCCGGTCGCCGGTGAGGTGGTAGGCGGTCGCGTACAGGGAGGCGCGGCGCTCCTGGACGTAGGCGGTGAACGCGGCTTCCGCGCTGCCCCGCTTCGTCTGGGGCCGCTCCCCCATGACCTCCCCGTACGCGTTTCCCCCGTCAGACAGGGCGACCATGTAGGGCGCCTTGTGCTGACGCCCGGCGCCGCGAACGCACCCCCGCCCGTTCACGGCGCCGGACTTCTCCGTGCTCCTGGCGACATCGTGGAGACGCGTGACTACTGCGTTCGAGGTGGTGCTGTGCTGCACTGCGTTCATCACGCCCCCCTGTCGTCGTGGAGTCGGCTGATCCGTGTGAAAAAAAGCTTGCCCAGGCCAGTTCATGACGGTGTCCGCCGACTGTCACAGGCGTGTCACAGGGGCCGTCGGGCATACCGGTCCGGTACCGGACGGGCCGTGGGAGCGCTCCGGGTGTCGAACTCGTCTCCCCCCATGGGACAGAATGACGCCGTGCCTTTCCTGTTGCTGATCGAGGACGACGACGCCATCCGCACGGCCCTCGAACTCTCGCTGTCCCGCCAGGGCCACCGCGTGGCCACCGCGGCGACGGGTGAGGACGGCCTGAAGCTGCTGCGCGAGCAGCGGCCCGACCTGATCGTCCTGGACGTGATGCTGCCCGGGATCGACGGCTTCGAGGTCTGCCGCCGGATCCGGCGCACGGACCAGCTGCCGATCATCCTGCTGACCGCGCGCAGCGACGACATCGACGTGGTCGTCGGTCTGGAGTCGGGCGCGGACGACTACGTCGTCAAGCCGGTGCAGGGGCGGGTGCTGGACGCGCGGATCCGTGCCGTGCTGCGCCGCGGCGAGCGGGAGACGACGGACTCGGCGACGTTCGGCTCGCTGGTCATCGACCGGTCGGCGATGACGGTGACGAAGAACGGCGAGGAGCTCCAGCTCACGCCGACGGAGCTGCGGCTGCTGCTGGAGCTGAGCCGCCGCCCGGGGCAGGCGCTGTCGCGGCAGCAGCTGCTGCGGCTGGTGTGGGAGCACGACTACCTCGGCGACTCGCGGCTGGTCGACGCGTGCGTGCAGCGGCTGCGGGCGAAGGTGGAGGACGTGCCGTCCTCGCCGACGCTCATCCGCACCGTGCGCGGTGTCGGCTACCGGCTCGACAGCCCCGCGTGAGCGCGCGTGAGGGACGGGACAGCACGTTGAGCGGTGCCGCGAAGGGCGCGCAGCGGGCGCTGAGCGCGGGCAAGCGCTGGACGAGCCTGCGGGTGCGCCTGATCATCGTGTTCGGTCTGGTGGCGCTGACGGCCGCCGTGTCGGCGTCGGGGATCGCGTACTGGCTGAACCGCGAGGCGGTGCTGAAGCGTACGCAGGACGCGGCGCTCGGGGACTTCAAGCAGGAGATGCAGAACCGGGCGGCGGCGCTGCCGCTGCGACCGACGGAGGAGGAGCTGCGGCGGACGGCCGAGCTGATGGCCGTCGGCGGGGGCGGGTACAGCGTGGTGCTGCTCGGTGAGCGGGACGCGGGGAAGCCCATCGTCGGCGTGTCCGACGCCGACCGGTTCACGTTGAGCGACGTGCCGCACGCGCTGCGGGTCGCCGTGGACGAGGAGCAGGAGCTGACGCCCGGCAACCGGCACTCGTACCACGTGTTCTGGCTGCGGACGACGCTGCGCGGCAAGCCGTACCTGGTGGGCGGGACGCGGATCATCGGCGGCGGGCCGACCGGGTACATGCTGAAGTCGCTGGAGCCGGAGCGGCAGGACCTGAACTCGCTGGGCTGGTCGCTGGGGGTGGCCACGCTGCTGGCCCTGCTCGGGTCGGCGCTGCTGGCGCAGGTGGCGGCGACGACGGTGCTGAAGCCCGTGCACCGGCTGGGCGAGGCGGCGCGGCGGCTCGGCGAGGGGAAGCTCGACACGCGGCTGCGCGTGTCGGGCACCGACGAACTGGCCGAGCTGGCCCGGACGTTCAACAGCGCCGCGGAGAGCCTGCAGAAGAAGGTCGCCGACATGAGCGCGCGGGAGGAGTCCAGCCGCCGGTTCGTGGCCGACATGTCGCACGAGCTGCGCACGCCGATGACCGCGCTGACGGCGGTCACGGAGGTGTTGGAGGAGGAGCAGGACGGCCTCGACCCGATGGTGGCGCCGGCCGTGTCGCTGGTGATCAGCGAGACGCGGCGGCTGAACACCCTGGTGGAGAACCTGATGGAGGTCACGCGGTTCGACGCCGGTACCGCGCGGCTGGTCGTGGACGACGTGGACGTGGCCGACCAGGTGACGGCGTGCATCGACGCGCGGGCGTGGCTGGACGCGGTGGAGCTGGACGCCGAGCGGGGCACCATGGCGCGGCTGGACCCGCGCCGCCTGGACGTGATCCTCGCGAACCTCATCGGCAACGCGCTCAAGCACGGCGGTTCGCCGGTGCGGGTGTCGGTGCGGACGACCGACGACGACCTGGTCGTACAGGTGCGGGACCACGGCCCGGGCATCCCTGAGGAGGTCCTGCCGCACGTCTTCGATCGGTTCTACAAGGCGAGCGCGTCCCGTCCCCGCTCGGAGGGCAGCGGTCTCGGGCTGTCGATCGCCATGGAGAACGCGCTGATCCACGGCGGCGACATCACGGCGGCCAACTCGCCGGACGGGGACGGCGCGGTGTTCACCCTGCGGCTGCCGCTCGACGGTTCGACGGTCGCGGCGGACGACGAGGCCGGGGACGCCGGAGCGGGCACCCCGGCGCGGAGCGGGACGGACGGCGGCAGCGGTGGCGGTCGGGGCCGCCGTGGCGGCGGCCGGGGGAACGGCGGTCCACGGGATGGCGGTCCAGGGGATGGGGGTCAGCGGAGTGGCGAGGGGGATGCGGGTGCCTGAGGCCGGTGGCGGGCGGTGCCGTCCGGGCGGCGCCCGGGGCGCGCGGGCCGGTCGGCGCGGGCCGGTCGGTACGGGCGGGGGCTGGCGCGCGCTCGCCGGCGCGGTCCTGCTGGCGGCGGTGACCGCCGGGTGCGGGATCCGGACGACGTCGGTGCCGGTCGACGCCGGTGGGGCGCCCTCGCGGGTGCCGTGCAGCCTGTCGGAGGCGGCGGCGGGGTCGCGGCCGCCGGACGGCGGGACGACCGCCCGGGTGTACCTGGTCTGCGCGTCGGGCCTGGAGGCCGTGGACCGCACCCTGCCGACCGGGGGCTCGGCGACCGGCGGGGCGGGAGCGGTGGCCGTCGCCCAGGCCCTCCTCGAGGCGATGCGCGAGCGTCCCTCGCAGAGCGAGCGGCAGGCGGGCTTCACCACGTACGTCGAGGAGCCGCTGACCGTGTCGGCCGGCCGGGAGGGCGACCCGCCGGGGGCGCTGCGGCTCAGCCGGCAGCCCGAGGACCTGCCGCCCGCGGCGCTGGCGCAGATCGTGTGCACGTACGCCGGTACCGACGCGACGTCGGTGGGCGGCACCGTGGTGCTGGGCGGGCCGGGGAAGTACCCGGTGCGGCGGTACGTGTGCAACGAGGGCGTGAAGGAGCGGCCGGAGTCCGCCGTGCCGACGCACAGCCCCTGAGCCGGGCCCCGCTCCTGCCGCGGAGGGCGTCCGGCGCGGACGCGGTGGGGGCGGGGGCGGTGCGGCTCCGGCGGGGGCGGGCGTGGCGGACGCGCGGTCGGTGGGGGCGGTGTCGCGCCGGGGGGGGCGGTGTCGTGTCGGGGGGGGGCGGTGTCGTGTCGGGGGGGTCCCGCGCGCCGGTGGGGCGGGTACGGAACCGATCCCGCCGGTCCCCGCGTCTTGGGGGGCGTGCAGCGTCAAGGTTCGGGCGGCAGTGCCGCCCTCCGCTACCGCGTGGCGGGGCTCGTCCTCCTCTTCGTCCATCTGGTGTTCGTGGGGTGGCTGACGCTGCGGCCGCTGGACGTCACGTGGGTGACGGCCGCCAATCTCGAGCCGCTGGCCGGGATCAGGGCCGATCTGGCGCTGGGCCCGGTGGAGGCGGCGCGGCGGCTCGGCGAGTCGCTGCTGCTCCTGGCACCGCTGGGGGTGCTGCTGCCGCTGGCGGACGCGCGCCTCGACGTGGGGCCGTGGGCGTCCCTGGCGCGGACGGTGTCGGCGGGCGCCCTGCTGTCCCTGGGGATCGAGCTGCTGCAGACGGCCGTGCCGGGGCGGGTGGTGGACGTCGACGCGGTGCTCCTCAACGCCGCCGGGGTCGCGCTGGCGCACCTGGCGGTCGTGCCCGCCTGGCGGGCGAGGCTGCGGCGCAGGCTGTACGCGCCCGGCGGCGGGGGCCCGGGCGGTCCGGGGGGCGGGACGCGGGCCGGGGCGCCGCGGGTCGGGACGCGGGCCGGGGCCCGGGTCGGAGCCGGCACCGGGCGCGCGGGGGACGCGGGTCGGGTCGCGGTCGGTGCGGGCGCCGGGAGCCGGGCGGTCGCGGCCGGTGCGGGGGGCTGGTCCTCCGCCGGGAGGAGCCGCCGGCACGGCGGGCCCCTGCGCCGGGAGGACGGCCCCCAGGGGGCGACCCCGAGGATTCCCAGGGTCGGGATCGCCCCGTAGCCTGACGTTTTGTCCCGCGGACGGGGGCAGGCTGGAGTCATCGGGAGCCGACGAGAGGCTTCCGCGACACAGCTCACGAAGGAGCCCACCATGGCCGCACTGACCCGCCCCCGTGACGGACGCGTGATCGGCGGAGTGTGCGCGGCGCTGGCACGGCGCTTCGGCACCTCCGCGACGACGATGCGCGTGATCTTCCTGGTGTCCTGTCTGCTCCCGGGCCCGCAGTTCCTGCTGTACCTGGCGCTGTGGATGCTGCTGCCGGTGGAGCGGGCCGCGAAGCCGGCCTGGTAGCCCCGGCGGGCCGGGACGCCCCCGCGTACGGCGGTGGGCGCGCACCCCCTCGGGTGCGCGCCCACCGCCTCGTCGTGCGTCGCGGGCTCAGAGGCCGCCGGCCCCCGGGAGGGCGCCGCCGACCGGGAGGCCGCCGAGCAGCCCGATCACCGGGTCGGCCGGGGTGTCGACCGGGATGGGGGGCGCGGCGCTGATGACGGTGTCCAGGGCGCCCTGCGTGACGGCGGCGGTCTCCCCCGCGCCGCCGGGCAGCTGCGAGACCGTCTCGGCGACGGGGACCGCAGAGGTGACGGTCCGCAGGACCGGGGCGGTGGGGACGGAGGTGAGCGCGGAGGCGCTGCCGGCGGCGGAAGCGGCGAAGGCGGCGCCGAGGGCGGCGACACCGAGGGTCTTGGCAGCGGACTGCTTCATCGGTTTTCGTCCTTGGGGTGGTTCGGGGGGGTGGGAGCGGCTCTGCAACGTAGCCACGGCCGCCGGGCCCCGCAAACACCGCGCGGTGGGCCGTTCGGCGGCGCCCGTACCGCCCGCTCCGGCGCGGACCGGCGCGGCGTCAGGCGTCCCGGCCGGGAGAGTCGCTGGTGGCGCCGGTCGCCCCGAACAGCCAAGCGGATCTGAGCGCGGCGTAGCCCGGCTTGATCACATCGTTGATCATTGCCAGTCGTTCATCGAAAGGGATGAACGCCGACTTCATGGCGTTGACCGTGAACCACTGCACGTCGTCGAGCGTGTAGCCGAACGCCTCGGTCAGGTGCGCGAACTCGCGGCTCAGCGTGGTGCCCGACATCAGCCGGTTGTCGGTGTTGACCGTGGCCCGGAAGTGCAGGCGGCGCAGCAGGCCGATGGGGTGCTCCGCGTACGACGCCGCCGCGCCGGTCTGGAGGTTGGAGGTGGGGCACATCTCCAGGGGGACGCGCTTGTCCCGCACGTACGCGGCGAGGCGGCCCAGCGAGACGGTGCCGTCGTCGGCGACCTCGATGTCGTCGATGATGCGCACGCCGTGGCCGAGGCGGTCCGCGCCGCACCACTGGAGGGCCTGCCAGATGGAGGGCAGGCCGAACGCCTCGCCGGCGTGGATGGTGAAGTGGTTGTTCTCGCGCTTCAGGTACTCGAAGGCGTCGAGGTGCCGGGTGGGCGGGAAGCCCGCCTCCGCGCCGGCGATGTCGAAGCCGACGACGCCGGAGTCCCGGTGGGCGTTGGCCAGTTCGGCGATCTCCAGGGAGCGCGCCGCGTGCCGCATCGCGGTGAGGAGGGCGCCGACGCGGATGCGGTGGCCGTTCGCGCGGGCGCGGCGCTCCCCCTCGCGGAAGCCCTCGTTGACGGCGGCGACGACCTCGTCCAGGGTGAGGCCGGCGTCCAGGTGCTGCTCGGGCGCGTAGCGCACCTCGGCGTAGACGACGCCGTCCTCGGCGAGGTCCTCGGCGCACTCGGCGGCGACGCGGACGAGGGCGTCGCGGGTCTGCATGACGGCGCAGGTGTGCGCGAACGTCTCCAGGTACCGCTCCAGCGAACCGGAGTCGGCGGCCTCGCGGAACCAGGTGCCGAGCCGCCCGGGGTCGGTCTCCGGCAGCCCGGCGTAGCCGCTGTCGCGGGCCAGGTCGACGACCGTGCCGGGCCGCAGGCCCCCGTCGAGGTGGTCGTGGAGGAGGACCTTCGGCGCGCGGCGGAGCTGGTCCACGGTCGGGGTGGTGAGGCTCTGGCTCGTCATCCCGGCACTGTAGTCCCTACGCGCGTAGAAGGAACCGTGACGGCGCGGACCGGCCGCGGGGCCTGACGGGGGCGGCGGGCCCGAGGGGCGGAAGGCGGGTCGCGGGCGGGGCGGGAGCGGGTGGGCGCACGCTTCCCGGAGGGGCAGCCGATACGGAACGGTGACCGCGTGTACGGGTGGCGTACACCTCCTCTTCTGAGACTGTTCTGCCATGGCACACCACGCACTCGTAGGCCCGGGCACCACCCGGGAAGCGCGCCTCGGGCGGGCGGTCGGGGGTTCGGCGACGGTGGCGGTCGGCGGGGTGGTGCTGCTGCTGCCCGACGGCTGCCCCGAGTCGGACCGCCGGGCCTCGCCGCTGCACCGCGCCGCGCTGGCGCCGCTGGCCCGCCGGCTCGTGCGAGCGGGCCGCGACGACGGGTTGGCCGTGCACGTGGTGCGGTACGGATGCCGCGGCTGGAACGGCTCCGACGAGCGGCTCGCCGTCGACGCGCGGTGGGCGGTCGCCGAGGTGGTGCGCCGCCACGGCGACGTGCCCGTCTGCCTCGTCGGCCACGGGATGGGCGGCCGCGCGGCGCTGCGGGCGGCGGGGTCGGCGGCCGTGGCCGCCGTGCTGGCGCTCGCGCCGTGGCTGCCGGAGGAGGACGTGGCCGCCGAGCCGGAGCCGGTCAGGCAGTTGGTGGGCCGTCAGGTGATGGTCGTCCACGGGACGAACGACGCGGTGGCGCACCCGGACCACTCGTACCGGCTGGCGGTGCGGGCGAAGAAGGCGAACC
Source organism: Streptomyces sp. DH12 (assembly GCF_020873895.1). Classification (GTDB taxonomy): domain Bacteria; phylum Actinomycetota; class Actinomycetes; order Streptomycetales; family Streptomycetaceae; genus Streptomyces. The sequence continues at coordinate 12,916 of NZ_JAHWGT010000021.1, forward strand.
GGGCGACGTGCCGGTTCGAGGTCCACTCCGACGGGCACGCGCTGCGCCAGCACCACGGCGAGATCCTGGCCCTGGCCGAGGACTTCGTCCTGGGCTCGCTCTTCGGGCGGCCCTACTCGCGCCCGGTGGTGGACGCCTTCGCCGCCCCGCCCCCGCTGGGCCTGCGCATGCCGCTGGCGGCGGGCTTCGGCCGGTCCCTGCGGCACTGAACGCCCCGGCGGGCGGCGCCTCCGCGGGCCGGCGGTGGCCGGCGCCTCCGTGGGCCGGTCGGGCGGCGCCTCCGTGGGGGGCAGGGGGGGGCGTCCGCGGGCCGGGGGGGCGTCCGTGGGGCCGGGTGGACTTCCGTGGCGGTGGGTCAGTCCCGGTCGGTCCTGCGGCGCGGGTCGGGCTCGCCGCCCGCGATGGTGTCGGCGTACTCGGCCGGGTCGAGGGTCCCCTCCCGGTCGGGTGAGATGCCGGGGCTGCCGCCGGGCTGTCCGCCGCCGGTGGTGCCGTAGCCGCCCGGCACGCCGGGGACGCTGTCGGCGTCCGCGCGCTCCCGGTCGATGTGGCGGGTGGCGCGGACCCCGGCACGGCGCTCGGGGTACGGGTAGCTGAACGGCTGCGACGCCGCCCGCTCCTCCTCGGCCCTGCGGGCCGCCTCCGCGGCCTCGGCCTGGCGGTCGGCGCGCTGGTCGGCGGCGTGCTCGGGGCGGTTCTCGTCCTTGTTCGTCATGCCCACCGGGTACCCGTCCCCGGCCACCCGATGCCCGTGGGCCCCTCGCGTACCGGTGGTCGGCCGAGCCCCCGCCCGCGCCCCGCCCGCCGGAGCCCCGCACGCGCCCCCCCGCTCCGTGCTCCGCTCAGTGCTCCGCCTCGCCGAGGAGCTTGCCGCGGCGGGACAGCAGGAAGCGCTTGAACGCCTCCACCGGCGGGGTGTCCGGGCGGCCCGCCTGCCAGGCGACGCCGATCTCGCGGGCCGCGCGCGGCGCCGTCACCGTCAGCTCGACGACCCCCGGGCGCCGTACGGCCGGTGGCGGGAGCAGCGCGACGCCGAGCCCCGCGGCGACGAGGCCCCGCAGGGTCTCCGCCTCCTCGCCCTCGAACGCCACGCGCGGCCGGAACCCGGCCTCGGCGCACAGGTCGTCGGTGATGCGGCGCAGCCCGTAGCCCGGTTCGAGCGTCACGAACGCCTCGTCGGCCGCCTCCGCGAGGCGGACGCGCTTGCGGCCGGCCAGCCGGTGGTCGTCCGGCACGACGAGCCGCAGCCGCTGCTCGTCCAGGCGCCGGGCGACCAGGTCGGGGGCGTCCGGCACCGGGGAGGTCAGGCACAGGTCGAGCTCGCCGGCGCGCAGCCGTTCCAGCATCGCCTCGCCGTAGTTCTGCACCAGGGTGAAGCGGACCTTCGGGTGGTCGACGCGGAACGCCCGCAGCAGGCCCGGTACGGTCTCGGAGCCCATCGTGTGCAGGAAGCCGAACGCGACGCGCCCCGCGGTCGGGTCGACGTCCGCGCGCACGGCCTCCGCCGCCCGCTCCACCTCGCCGAGGGCCCGTTCCACGGAGATGAGGAACGTACGGCCCGCCGGGGTCAGGGACAGCGCCCGGCCCCGGCGCGCGAAGAGGGTCACACCGAGGTCCTCCTCCAGCCGCGCCATGGCGCGCGACAGCGTCGACTGGGGCACCCCCGTCTCCCGCGCCGCGCGCGTCACGTGCTCGTGGCGGGCGACCGCCGCGAAGTACGCCAGGCGAGGGGCGAGCAGCAGGCCCATTTCTTCTTCGTTACTGTTCAGTGACAGCCGACCCTGTGGCCTGTACTCATGCACCATGGGAACGATTAAAGCCGTTCCGTGCATTGGACGCATGAACGGCCCCCTCCGTACGGTCGTGGCATGTCTCCCGCCAGTACCGAGGCGTCCACGGCCCCCGTGGACGCCGACACGCGCCTCTCCCCCGGACGACCCGGCCACCGCCGCATGAGCCTCGCCCTCTTCGCCGCCGGCGTCGCGACGTTCGCCCTCCTCTACTCGACGCAGGCCCTGCTGCCCGCCGTCTCCGCCGACTTCGGGGTCTCCGCGTCGGCCGCCAGCTGGACCGTCTCCGCCGCGACGGGCGCGCTCGCCCTGTGCGTCCTGCCGCTCAGCGCGCTGTCGGAGCGCTTCGGGCGGCGGGCGCTGATGACGGGCTCCCTCGCGGTGGCCTCGGTCGTGGGGCTGCTCGTGCCGTTCGCGCCCGGCCTGGAGTGGCTGGTCGCGCTGCGGGCCGTGCAGGGCGCGGCCCTGGCCGGGGTGCCGGCGTCGGCGATGGCGTACCTGGCGGAGGAGGTGCGGCCGAAGGCGCTGGTGGGTGCGATCGGGCTGTTCGTCGCGGGGAACAGCGTCGGCGGGATGAGCGGGCGGATCGTGACCGGTTGGGCCGCGCAGCTGTGGGGCTGGCGGGCCGGGCTCGCCGCCGTCGGCGTACTGGCGGTCGGGTGCGCGGTGGCGTACCGGCTGCTGCTGCCCCGGGCCCGCCACTTCCGGCCCGGCACGCTCGACCCGCGCGCCCTGGCCCGCACGGTGCGCACCCACCTGTCGGACCCGCTGCTGCTGCGGCTGTACGCGATCGGCGGGCTGTTCATGACCGTGTTCGGCGCGGTGTACACGGTCATCGGCTACCGGCTGGTGGAGGCGCCCTTCTCGCTGCCGCAGGGCGTCGTCGGCTCGGTGTTCCTGGTGTACCTGGTGGGCACGGCCTCCTCGGCCGCGGCCGGACGGCTCGTCGGCCGCATGGGGCGGCGCGGGGCGCTGTACCTGGCCGTCGCCACGACGGCGGCCGGTCTGCTGCTGTCGCTGTCCGCGTCGCTGGCGGCCGTCCTCGGCGGGCTGGTGCTGATCACGGCCGGGTTCTTCGCGGGGCACGCCGTCGCCTCGTCCTCGGTGAGCCGCGCGGCGACCACCGGGCGCGCCCAGGCGTCGGCCCTGTACCAGTCGGCGTACTACCTGGGCAGCAGCCTCGGCGGCACCCTCGGCGCGGTCGCCTACCACCGGGGCGGCTGGGGCGGCACGGTGCTGCTGGGGCTGGTCGCGGTCCTCGGCGTCGTCTCCCTGACCCTGTACGGCACGCACCGGGCGCGGGTGGCGGCGCGGCGCGTCGGCCCCCGGCCGGCGCCGGAGCGGAGCGTGCTCGTCGCGGCCGGCGGGTCGCGCTGACGCGTCGCGCGGGCGGGTCCGGCCGACGGCTCGGTCACGGGAACGTATCGCGCGTGTTTTCGGTACAACCGCGAGGCGGCCACGCGCGTCCTACGGGTACGACAACCTCACCAGAGGCAAGGGGAGTGGGCCATGGGGGCCAAGGGCGGGGCATGGCGGCGGCGCACCGGAGTGGTGCTCGGCGCGACCGGGCTCGTCGTACCGCTGGCGCTGACCGTGGGCGCGGGTTCCGCGCATGCGGCGACGGCGTGCACGGCGGGGACGGGGCCGTACCAGAAGCAGGTGGAGAAGTTCCTCGGCAGGACCGTCGACGGCAAGCAGTCGACGGGCGACTGCCAGGCGATCCGCTCGTTCCAGCAGACGCACGGCATCACGCCGTCCGCCGGCTACGCGGGGCAGCTGACCTGGCGGACCATGGACACGATGCTCCAGCAGCGGGCCGCGGGGAAGACGCCGAACAAGGCGGGCAAGTGCCCGGTCAACAAGGGCCGTATCGCCTGCGTCGACCTGACCAGGCAGCTCAGCTGGGTCCAGGACGGGTCGAAGCTCGTGTACGGGCCGGTTCCGGTCCGCACCGGCCGCGACGGCGCCGAGACGCGCACCGGGGCGAAGAGGATCTACCAGCGCACGCTCAACCACTGGTCGACGATCTACAAGGTGTGGATGCCGTACTCGCAGTTCTTCGACGGCGGGCAGGCGTTCCACTCCACCACCAAGTCGATGTGGAACCCGCCGGGTTCCGGGGGCTGCGTCAACATGCGCCCGAACGACGCGAAGGCATACTGGAACCTGCTGAAGAACGGTGACGACGTGTTCGTGTACGGGCGCAAGCCCGGCACGTGAACGCGCGACCCGACCCCCGTTGTCAGTGCCCTCCGGTAGCTTCCGGAGGGACGGCGACGACAGCGGCGCGACAGGGGTGGACGCGATGGCGGATGTGGCGGCTCCGGAGGAGACGGCCCGGCTGGAGGAGTACCGGACGGAGCTGACCGGCTACTGCTACCGGATGCTCGGTTCGGCCTTCGAGGCCGAGGACGCCGTGCAGGACACGATGGTCCGCGCGTGGCGGAGCCTCGACCGGTTCGAGGGCCGCTCGTCGCTGCGCTCCTGGCTGTACCGCATCGCGACGAACGTCTGCCTCGACGCGCTCAACGCGGGCAACCGCCGGGCCCGCCCCATGGACCTGACGGCGGCCACGCCCGTCGCCCAGGCCCAGCTGACCGCCCGCCCCGAGGTCACCTGGCTGGAGCCGGTGCCCGACGGGCGGGTGCTCCCCCAGACCGCCGACCCGGCGGAGGCGGCGCTCGCCCGCGAGTCCGTGCGCCTGGCGTTCGTCGCGGCGCTCCAGCACCTGCCGGCGAAGCAGCGGGCGGTGCTCATCCTGCGCGAGGTGCTGGCCTGGAAGGCGAGCGAGGTCGCGGAGCTGCTGGACACCTCGGTCGCCTCGGTGAACAGCGCGCTCCAGCGCGCGCGGGCCACCCTCGCCGCCTCCGACCCGGCGCGGACGGACGCGGCGGACCCGCTCGACGAGGAGCAGCGCGGCCTGCTCGACCGGTACGTGGCGGCGTTCGAGTCGTACGACATGGCGGCGTTGACGGCGCTGCTCCACGAGGACGCGACGCTCTCCATGCCGCCCTACGACCTGTGGCTGCGCGGCCACGACGACATCGTGGGCTGGATGCTCGGCGTGGGCGAGGTGTGCCGGGGCTCGCGCCTGGTTCCGGTGGTGGCCAACGGCACGCCGGCGTTCGCCCACTACCACCCGGACCCGGAGGGCGGGTTCAGCCCGTGGGCGCTCATGGTCATCGAGATCGTGGACGGGAAGGTCTCGGGGATCACGTCGTTCCTGGACGTGCGGCGCTGGTTCCCCCTGTTCGACCTGCCGGGCCGGCTGGAGGGCTGAGGAGGCCGGCCAGACCGACCAGCTCCAGCAGCGCCCGGAGGGCGGGCTGTGCGTTGCGTACGGTCATCCGGCGGCCCAGGCGCCGGGCGGTCAGATGCAGCCGGGCCAGCGCGTCGACGGTGGCGAGGTCCGGCCGGGTGACGCCGCCGACGTCGCAGATGACGTCGCCGCCGGCGGCCGTGCCCTCGCGCAGCAGCGCGCTCAGCTCCTGGCAGAGGCGCGGGACGTCGGCCGGCTCGACGGGGCCGGCAACGCGGAAGAGTGTCGGATCGGTGGCGTCCACACGGGGGAAGACCCGCGCGGCGCCACGAACTCATCGGTGCGTCACGCGGCGCCCGCACCGGGGACCGGCCGCGAGGCGGCGCGGCGGCCGTCAGGCGCCGGGGAACTCGCCGGTGTCGAGGACCAGGTCGAAGGGGGCGGGGAGCCGCAGCTCCTCGCCGTACTTGACGGTGTCGAGCACGCGGTACATGCCGTTCCTCGGCTCTCCGTACAGGGTCGCGGTGGGACGGCCCGAGTGCCAGGTGTCGAGCAGCAGGTAGAGGGGCACGCCCGCCGTGGCGTAGCCGTGGAGCTTCTCGACACGGTCGTGGTTCGCGTTCGATCTCGACGTGATCTCGACGATCAGTTCGGCGACGGCGAGTGGGATGCAGTGACCGTGCTCCTTCAGGGCCGCTCGTGGCGCCACGAGCAGGTCGGGAATGAACATCCCGTGCCGGGAGGGGACGGCCACGGTCTGCGTCTGGTAGATGCCCCAGTCCTCTGGGATCACCCCGTACAGGCGGCGTTGGACCAGGTCGGCAGTGTCGTTGTGACTGTTGGCAGGCCCAGGTGTCACGGTGACGACCCCTTCGATGATCTCCACCTTGCAACCCTCGGGCGCGTCCGTCGCCTCCCAGATACGGACGAGCTCGTCCCAGCCGTCGCCACGCGAGGGCTCCGGCTCGATGCCGAGTGCGCTCATGGCGGTCTCCTCATTTCGGTACGTCACCGATCCCAGCATGCCGAACGGGACCGACGGAGGTCCATCGGTCCCGTTCAGCCGTACGAGCGACGGTCAGGCGATGCGCTCCAGGACGACCGGGGCCGGCTCGTACGACGTGCCCGCCGGGGCGACGTCGTAGGCGCCGTCCAGGGACTTCAGGGCGTAGTCGAACTTCTCCGGTGTGTCCGTGTGCAGGGTCATCAGCGGCTGGCCGGCGGTGACCGTGTCGCCCGGCTTGGCGTGCAGTTCGACGCCCGCGCCGGCCTGCACCGGGTCCTCCTTGCGGGCGCGGCCCGCGCCGAGGCGCCAGGCGGCGACGCCGACGCCGTACGCGTCGAGGCGGGTGAGGACGCCGGACGAGGGGGCCGTGACGACGTGCTGCTCGCGGGCGACCGGGAGGGCGGCGTCCGGGTCGCCGCCCTGCGCGGCGATCATGCGGCGCCACACGTCCATGGCGGAGCCGTCGGCGAGGGCCTTGGCCGGGTCGGCGTCCTTGATGCCGGCCGCGTCGAGCATCTCCCGGGCGAGCGCGACGGTGAGCTCCACGACGTCGGCGGGGCCGCCGCCGGCGAGGACCTCGACGGACTCGCGGACCTCCAGGGCGTTGCCCGCGGTCAGGCCCAGCGGGGTCGACATGTCGGTGAGGAGGGCGACGGTCCTCACGCCGTGGTCGGTGCCCAGGCCCACCATGGTGGAGGCCAGCTCGCGGGCGTCCTCGATGGTCTTCATGAAGGCGCCGGAGCCGACCTTCACGTCGAGGACCAGCGAGCCGGTGCCCTCGGCGATCTTCTTCGACATGATCGAGGAGGCGATCAGCGGGATCGCCTCGACGGTGCCGGTGACGTCGCGCAGCGCGTACAGCTTCTTGTCGGCGGGGGCCAGGCCGTCGCCGGCGGCGCAGATCACGGCGCCGGTGGTGTCGAGGACGTGCAGCATCTCCTCGTTGGAGAGCAGCGCCCGCCAGCCGGGGACGGACTCCAGCTTGTCGAGGGTGCCGCCGGTGTGGCCGAGGCCGCGGCCCGACAGCTGCGGCACGGCGGCGCCGCACGCGGCGACGAGCGGGGCGAGGGGCAGGGTGATCTTGTCGCCGACGCCGCCCGTGGAGTGCTTGTCCGCGGTGGGGCGGGAGAGGGAGGAGAAGTCCATCCGCTCGCCCGAGGCGATCATCGCCGCGGTCCAGCGGGCGATCTCCGAGCGGTTCATGCCGTTGAGCAGGATCGCCATCGCGAGGGCGGACATCTGCTCGTCGGCGACCTCCCCGCGCGTGTACGCGTCGATGACCCAGTCGATCTGCTCGGGGGTCAGCTCGCCGCGGTCCCGCTTCGTGCGGATGACGGAAATCGCGTCCATGGGCTCAGTGTTCCTTCCAGCGGGGCGAAAAGCGTGTCTACGCGCATAGAGATGGTAAGCGGCGCGGCCCTCCCGCCCCCAGGGGTCGGAAGGGCCGCGCGCGGTCAGGTGAGGTGCTGCGGGCCGAACGCCTGCGGCAGCATCTCGTCCAGCGTGCGGATCCCGTCCGGGGTGTCCACGAGCAGCTCGCCGCCGCCGAACTCGAACAGGAGCTGCCGGCAGCGCCCGCAGGGCACGAGCGTCTCGCCGCGGCCGTCCACGCACGCGAAGTGCGTGAGCCGGCCGCCGCCCGTGACCTGGAGCTGGGAGACGAGCCCGCACTCGGCGCACAGGCCGATGCCGTACGAGGCGTTCTCGACGTTGCAGCCGGTGACCGTACGGCCGTCGTCGACCACGGCCGCCGCCCCGACCGGGTAGCCCGAGTAGGGCGCGTACGCGCGGGACATGGCGTCCCGGGCGGTGGCGCGCAGGGCGTCCCAGTCGAAGGGCGGCCGGCCGTCCGTGGTCACTTGCCCTGGCCCTTCTTGTACGGCATGCCGTTCGCCTTGGGCATCCTCAACCGCTGCGCCGACAACGCGAGCACCAGCAGGGTGGTGACGTAGGGCGCCGCGTCGACGAACTGGCTGGGCAGCTCGTCGGTGTTGAAGTACCAGACGAACAGGACCGCGGAGAAGAAGGCGGAGACCACCGCGGCCGTGTACTTCTTCTTGTACAGCGTCCAGGCGAGCGCGAACACCAGCAGGATCGCCAGGAGGAGCAGCATGGCGTGGACGTTCTCGGCGCCGCCGCGCAGCTTGAGGCTGTCGGTGAAGCCGAAGAGGCCGGCGCCGAGGGCGAGGCCGCCGGGCATCCAGTTGCCGAAGATCATCGCGGCGAGGCCGATGTAGCCGCGGCCGCCGGTCTGGCCCTCCTGGTAGATGCCGGTGGAGACGATCGCGAGGAAGGCGCCGCCGAGGCCGGCGAGGGCGCCGGAGACGAGGACGGCGATGTACTTGTACTTGTAGACGTTCACGCCGAGGGACTCGGCCGCGACCGGGTTCTCACCGCAGGAGCGCAGCCGCAGACCGAAGCCCGTGCGCCACAGGACCCACCAGGTGCCGGGGACGAGGAGCAGCGCGAGGACGGTGAGCACCGACAGGTTCGTGACCAGGCCGCCGAGCAGGCCGGCCAGGTCCGAGACGAAGAACCAGTGCTTCTCCTGGAGGTCGGCGAGCCAGTCCGACAGTCCGGGGACGGTGATGCGGTCGATGGCCTCGACGCGCGGGGACTGCTTGGAGGAGCCGCCCGCCGCCTCGGCGAAGGTGAAGTTCGACAGGTAGCGGGTGGCGCCGGTGGCCAGGATGGTGATCGCCACACCGGAGACGATGTGGTTGACGTTGAAGGTGACCGTCATGATCGCGTGGATGAGGCCGCCCAGCGCGCCGCCGATGATGCCGACGGCGACACCGGTCCACGGGCCCCACTGGTAGCCGGCCCAGGCGCCGAACCAGGTGCCGAGGATCATCATGCCCTCGAGGCCGATGTTGACCACGCCGGCCCGCTCGGCCCACAGGCCGCCCAGTCCGGCGAGGCCGATCGGCACGGCGAGCTGGAGGGCGCCCGACACCTGGCCCACGGAGGTCAGGTCGTCGGCGCCGCTGACCGCGCGGACCAGCGAGAACAGGAGCAGACCGCCCGCGACGAACAGCAGGATGACCGGCAGGGTCAGCTTGCGGCGTCCCCTGCCCTTGGCCGGAGCGGTGGCGCCCGCGGCGGTCACCGTGCTCGTGGATTCGATCTCGCTCATGCCGCCACGTCCTCCTTGTTCTTGCGGGCCTGGGCGGCAAGTTCCTCGCCGACCTTCTGCTGCTGCCGGCGGAGCCCGTACTGCCGGACGACCTCGTACGACACGACCACCGAGATCACGATGAGGCCCTGCATGATCGTGGCGATCTCCTTTTCGAAGTCCGCGTCGATCACCGAACCGGACGCCTTCTCCAGGAAGGAGATGAGCAGGGCGGCGAAGAAGATGCCGATGGGGCTGTTGCGCCCGAGCAGGGCGACGGTGATGCCCACGAAGCCGACGCCGGCCGGGAAGCTGAGGCTGTAGGTGTGGGTCTGGCCGAGCAGCAGCGGCAGGCCCGTCAGACCGGCGACGCCGCCGGAGAGCAGCATCGCGGTGAGGACCATCTTCTTGGCGTCGACGCCGCTCGCCTGCGCGGCGGTCGAGCTGGCGCCCGTGGCGCGCAGGTCGAAGCCGAAGCGGGTGCGGTTGAGGACGAACCAGTAGACGACGCCGAGGGCGAAGGCGACGAAGGTGAAGCCGTAGATGTTGCCGCCCTCGACGGCGAGGCCGCTCATCCAGCCGGACTCCGGGATGACACCGGTGGTGAGGTCGTTGGAGCCGGGGGGCTGCACGCCCAGGTTCGCCGGCAGGATCATCCAGGCGATCAGGCTGGTGGCGATGGCGTTCAGCATGATCGTGGAGACGACCTCGCTGACGCCGCGGGTGGTCTTCAGGAAGCCGGCGATGCCGGCCCAGAAGGCGCCGACGAGCACGGCGACGAGCACGATCAGCAGCAGGTGCAGCGGCCCGGGCAGCTCGACGGAGGCGCCGACGACGGCGGCGAGCATCGCCGCGAGGCGGTACTGGCCGTCGACGCCGATGTTGAACAGGTTCATCCGGAAGCCGATGGCGACGGCCAGGGCTGCCAGGTAGTACGTGCCGGTCTGGTTGATGATCAGGACCTGGACGTCGGGGAACTCCGCGGTCTCCATCATCAGCACGTACGGCTGGATCGGGTCGCGCCCCGAGGCCAGCAGGACGATCGAGGTCAGGACGAAGGCCACGGCCAGGGCGAGCGCCGGGCCCGCCAGACCCAGCAGCACCTTGTCCTTGTCGAACTTCTTCATCGGCCCTCACCGTCCGCGTCGTGGTTGTGCTCGAGGTGACCGGTGGCGGCGCCCGTCATGGCAGAGCCCAGCTCCTCGGGGGTGATCGTGGCGGGGTCGGCGTCCGCGACCAGGCGGCCGCGGTACATGACCCGCAGGGTGTCGGAGAGCCCGATCAGCTCGTCCAGGTCGGCGGAGATCAGCAGGACCGCGAGGCCCTCCCGCCGCGCCTCCCGGATCTGGTCCCAGATCTGCGCCTGCGCGCCGACGTCCACGCCACGGGTGGGGTGGGCGGCGATCAGGAGCTTGGGCCGGTGGCTCATCTCGCGGCCGACGATCAGCTTCTGCTGGTTGCCGCCGGACAGGGAGGCCGCGGTGACCTCGATGCCGGGGGTGCGCACGTCGTACTCGCGCACGATCCGCTCGGTGTCCTGGCGGGCGGCCTTCAGGTCGAGGACGCCGCGCTTGCTGTTGGGCGCCTCGGTGACGTGGCCGAGGATGCGGTTCTCCCACAGCGGGGACTCCAGCAGGAGGCCGTGGCGGTGGCGGTCCTCGGGGATGTAGCCGATGCCGCCCTCGCGGCGCTTGCGCGTCGGGGCGTGGGAGATGTCGGTGCCGTCGAGGGTGATGACGCCGCTGTCGGGGTCGCGCATGCCCATGAGGGCTTCGATCAGCTCGGTCTGGCCGTTGCCCTCCACGCCGGCGATGCCCATGACCTCGCCCTGGTGGATGGTGAAGCCGATCCCGCCGAGGACCTCGCGGACGACGCCGTCGGGGTCGGTCTGGGACAGCCGCAGGTCCTCGACCGTGAGCATCGGGACGTCGGTGACGGTGGACTCGCGGGTCTCCGGGGAGGGCAGCTCGGCCCCCACCATCAGCTCGGCGAGCTGCTTGGTGGTCGTCGTGCGCGGGTCGGCGGTGCCCACGGTGGTACCGCGCCGGATGACGGTGATGTCGTCGGCGACGGACAGCACCTCGCCCAGCTTGTGGGAGATGAAGATGACGGTGAGGCCCTCGGCCTTGAGCTCCCGCAGGTTGTCGAAGAGCGCCTCGACCTCCTGCGGCACGAGCACGGCCGTCGGCTCGTCCAGGATGAGGGTGCGGGCGCCGCGGTAGAGGACCTTGAGGATCTCCACGCGCTGGCGGTCGGCGACACCGAGGTGCTCGACGAGCACGTCCGGGCGGATGTTCAGCCCGTACGCGCCGGAGATCTCCTTGATCTTGTCGCGGGCCTTGGCGCCGATGCCGTACAGCTTCTCGGCGCCGAGGACGACGTTCTCCAGGACGGTGAGGTTGTCCGCCAGCATGAAGTGCTGGTGGACCATGCCGATGCCGGTCGCGATGGCGTCGGCGGGGCTGGCGAAGGCGACGTCGCGGCCGTCGATGGTGATCGTGCCCTCGTCCGGCTTCTGCATGCCGTAGAGGATCTTCATGAGGGTCGACTTGCCGGCGCCGTTCTCACCGCAGAGGGCGTGGACCGTGCCCTTGCGGACGGTGAGGTGGATGTCGTGGTTGGCGACGACACCGGGGAAGCGCTTGGTGATGCCGCGCAGTTCGACGGCGGGGGGGCTGGACGCGTTGATGACGCACTCTCCTTGGCGAGAAAGGAGCGAAGAAGCGGAGGACGGGCGGGCACGGTGGGGGCTCGGTGTGGCCGAAGTTATCGCGCCGGAGAGGGTTCTACGCGCGTAGCGATCCCTGATGCCAGAAACCCATGGCCAGGGCGTGACCTGGGGTCCGGACGACGGTGGGGCGCACCGCCGTCCGGACCCCTGGGTCGGGCCCCGGCCCCGTGGCTGCGGGTTACGGAGTGGTGTTGACCTTGATCTTGCCGGCGGTGATGTCGGCCTTGGCCTTGTCCACCGCGGTGATGACGTCGGTCATCTTGGTGAAGGCCGGGTTGGAGCGGGCCAGGCCCACGCCGTCCTTGTCCAGGCCGTAGCGGATCTCACCGCTCTGCGGGTCGCCGTCCTTGACCGACTTGATCAGGTTGTAGACCGCACCGGAGACGTCCTTGGTCACCGAGGTGAGGATGCTCTCCTTGTACGCGGCGAGGCCGGACTGGTTGTACTGGTCCGAGTCGACGCCGATGGCCCACTTCTTCGCCTTCGCCGCGGCCTCGATGGAGCCCGAGCCGGCCAGGCCGGCGGCGGCGTAGACCACGTCGGCGCCCGCGTCGATCTGGCCCTGCGCGGCGGCCTTGCCGAGGTCGGGCTTGGAGAAGCCGCCGAAGTCCGGCGGCTGCGTCAGGTACTGGACCTTGACGTTGACGTTCTTGTTGGTGTCCTTGACGCCCTGGACGAAGCCCGCCTCGAACTTCTTGATGAGCGGGGTCTCGACGCCGCCGATGAAGCCGACGGTGTTGGACTTGGTCACCTTGGCGGCGGCGACGCCGGCCAGGTAGGAGCCCTGCTCCTCGTTGAAGACCAGGTTGGCGATGTTCTTGCCGGTCTTCGACGTGTCGTCGATCAGACCGAACGTGGTGTTCGGGAACTTCGGCGCGACCTCGGCGATGGCGGGCGCGTACGCGAAGCCGACGCCGATCACCGGGTTGTTGCCGGCGCGCGCGAGGGAGGTGAGGCGCTGGACCTTGTCGGGGTCGCCCTCGCCCTCGCTGGGCTCGGCCTCCGTGCCCTTGACGCCGAAGTCCTTCTCGGCCTTGGCGAGGCCGGCGTAGGCGGCGTCGTTGAACGACTGGTCGCCGCGACCGCCGATGTCGTACGCGATGGCGGCCTTGCCGCCCTTCGAGTCGGCACCGGCGTCCGACTTCTTGTCTCCGCCGCAGGCGGTGACGCTGAGCGCGAGCGCCGCCGACGCGATACCCGCGGTGGCGATCCTGGTGATCCGGCGCAAGGGGGGCTCCTTCGACCTGACCGAAGCGCCTCTTCCGGCGCTGGTTTCGCGGGCGATCGTAACGCGCGTAGATGTCTAATAAAGCCCTGTACGGAAGCCGTTATCGATTCGTCGCGTACCGACCGCCCGCGGGCCGCCTCCCGGCCGCCCGCACCGTGTAGAGGCTGCCTCAGCGTGGCAGCGCGTGCACGCGCGGTCCCCACGGAGCACCCGGGAGGGGACGCGGTGCGGCCGGATGGCGGAGGGGAGGCGGGCCGCGCGAGGCAGTATCACGGCGGTGGGGGTGGCTTTCCGGCCACGGGCCCGGCGGGTGGGTCAGGCGCCCGCGTCGATCAGGGCGGCGGCGGTGAACAGCTCCACGCCGACCTTGATGGCGGCCTCGTCCACGTCGAAGTCGCCGCGGTGCAGGTCGTGGCGGGCCGGGTCGCCGGGGCGGCGGACGCCGAGGCGGGCCATGGCGCCGGGGACGTGCTCCAGGTACCAGGAGAAGTCCTCGCCGCCGAGGGACTGCTCGGTGTCCTCGACGGAGTACGGGCCGCAGCGGCGCTCCATGGCCTCGCGCAGCAGCTCGGCGATGACCGGGTCGTTCACCACGGGCGGCACCCCGCGCACGTAGTTGATCTGGGACTTGGCGCCGTGCAGGGTCGCGACCTCGTCGATCGCCGCGTACACCTGGTCGGGGGCGCCGCGCCACGCCTCCAGGTCGAGGCAGCGGACCGTGCCGCCCAGCTCGGCGTGCTGGGGGATGACGTTGGGGGCGTGGCCGGCCTCGATGCGGCCCCAGGTGAGGACCAGGCCGGAGCGGGCGTCCACGCGGCGGGCGAGCAGGGCGGGGACGTCCGTCGCCACCCGGGCCACGGCGGTGACCAGGTCCGTCGTCAGGTGCGGGCGGGCGGTGTGGCCGCCGGGGCCGTCGAGGGTGACCTCCAGGCGGTCGCACGCCGAGGTGATGGGGCCGACGCGCAGGCCGATGCGGCCGGCGTCGACGCGCGGGTCGCAGTGGACCGCGATGATGCGGCCCACGCCGTCCAGGACGCCCGCCTCGACGGCCTCCACGGCGCCGCCGGGCAGGACCTCCTCGGCGGGTTGGAAGAGGAGGCGGACCGGGCGCGGCAGCAGGCCCTGCCGGTGCAGGTCGGCGAGGACCAGTCCGGCGCCCAGGACCGTGGTGGTGTGGACGTCGTGGCCGCAGGCGTGTGCGCGGTCGGGAACGGTGGAGCGGTAGGCGCAGTCCACCTTGGTGTCCGGGATGGGCAGGGCGTCGATGTCCGCGCGGATCGCGAGCATGGGGCGGTGCCCGTCCCACGTGCCGATGTCGCAGGTGAGCCCGGTGCCGCTCGGCAGGACCCGGGGGCGCAGGCCGGCGGCCTCCAGCCGGGCCTTGAGCGCCGCGGTGGTGCGAAACTCCTGGTTGCCCAGCTCCGGGTGCATGTGCAAATCCCGGCGGAAGGCGATCAGCTCGGTACGGAGTGACTCCGGCAGCGTACCGAGGAGGGGCGTTTCGCCGGGAACGTCGGCTTCGGGCTCGCGGGACATCAACTTGTTCACCCATCAAAGGGTAGGCGTCTTTACCCCTCAACTGACGTGTGATCTACAAAACTTCAGCCCGATAGGGGAAAGAAACCACGCTGACCGGGCTTGAGTCGGGTGTGAAGTGGGTAAGCTCACGCGTTTTGGGGGCCGTCTTCGGCTTTTCGGGTACCCTGACCCTCTGCCGTTAACACTCGTTCACGCTCCGATGAGCGTCCGCGGCGCCCGCCGTGACCGGCGCACCGCGGCCCGTGACGGCCGCGGGAAGCGCTCCCGGCCGCCGGGGGCGAGGCCCCCACCGTACGCCCGATCGAGCCCCGGCGCGCGGTCCGCGCCATCGGCACCGATGGCGCGGACCCGCCACGAGCCCGGCAGGATCCCCCGGGGCAGGCGGCTAGAGAGGCCGGCCCGGCTCCGCGGGGTCGACCGGCTCCACCGGCTCCTGCAGCTCCGTCACCCACTCCGCCGGGTCCTGCGACCACTCCAGGTACAGCTCGCGGCTGTACCCCGTCGAGCGGTAGCCGTTGGCGTCGATCCAGGTCGCCAGGGTCTGGACGGTGGGCAGCAGCTCCTCCATCGGCCCCCGGTGGACGACCGTCGCCGCCCGCTCCAGGCCGGGCAGGTCGACGATCCGGACCCCCGGCACGTCGGCGACCCCGGCGGGGACGGTCATCCCCGCGTGGACGACGATCGAGCCGTCGCCCGCCGGGGCGTCCTCGTAGTGGGCGACGCCCGGCCCGCAGGCGGTGACCCCGGCGGCCTCCAGCCGGGCGCACAGCTCCCCGTACAGGGGGGTGATGACGGGGCCGATCTCCGCCGGCCCGAACCCGGCGGCGATCCCGGTCAGCTCGGCGATCCGGACCGCCGGGACACTCTTGACGACGACGTCCTGCGTGGACATGCGTCCCTCGCTCTCGATGGCTCGGAGCCTCGCCCCGACCCGCGCCAGCCGCGCGGCCGCCTCGCTGACGGCCGACTCCAGCTCGGCCTGCCGCAGCCGCAGCATCCCGCGCAGCTCCTCGGGCCCGACCTCCTCGTCGAGGATCGACCGCACCTGGTCGAGGGTGAACCCGAGGTCCCTGAGCGCGATGACGCGGTTGAGCCGGGCGAGCTGCCCGGCCCCGTAGAAGCGGTAGCCGCTGTGCGGGTCGACACGGGCGGGGCGCAGCAGTCCGACGGCGTCGTAGTGGCGCAGCATCCGGACCGACACCCGGCCGTGCCTGGCGAAGTCTCCGATGGTGAACATGACGCCTCCCACGACACGGCCTCACACGGTGTGAGGGTCAAGCGCGCCGCGTCCACCGGCGCGGGCGCGGGGCGCCCGCGGGGCTGCGGGCCGGGTGCGGGCCGGGGCGGGCGGGAGTGCTCAGAACGCGTCCGTCGGGACGTACGTGCCCCACACCTCGCGCAGCGCGTTGCAGACCTCGCCGACCGTCGCCCGCGCCTTGAGGGCGTCCTTCATCGGGTACAGGACGTTGTCGCTGCCCTCCGCGGCCTTCTTCAGCTCCGCGAGCGCCGCGTCGACCGCCGCCTGGTCGCGCTCGGCGCGCAGCTTGGCGAGGCGCTCGGCCTGCTGGGCCTCGATGGCCGGGTCGACGCGCAGGGGCTCGTAGGGCTCCTCCGCGTCGAGGGTGTAGCGGTTGACGCCGACGACGACGCGCTCGCCGCTGTCGGTCTCCTGGGCGATGCGGTACGCGGAGCGCTCGATCTCGTTCTTCTGGAAGCCGCGCTCGATGGCGCTGACGGCGCCGCCGAGGTCCTCGACCTTCGTCATGAGCTCCAGCGCGGCGGCCTCGACGTCGTCCGTCATCTTCTCGATGACGTAGGACCCGGCGAACGGGTCGACGGTGGCGGTGACGTCCGTCTCGTACGCCAGGACCTGCTGGGTGCGCAGGGCCAGGCGGGCGCTCTTGTCGGTGGGGAGCGCGATGGCCTCGTCGAAGGAGTTGGTGTGCAGCGACTGGGTGCCGCCCAGGACCGCGGCGAGGCCCTGCACGGCGACGCGCACGAGGTTGACCTCGGGCTGCTGGGCGGTGAGCTGGACGCCCGCCGTCTGGGTGTGGAAGCGCAGCATCCACGACTTGGGGTTCTTCGCGCCGAACTCGTCCCGCATGACCCGCGCCCAGATGCGGCGGGCGGCGCGGAACTTCGCGACCTCCTCCAGGATCGTCGTGCGGGCGACGAAGAAGAAGGACAGGCGGGGCGCGAAGTCGTCGACGTCCATGCCGGCGGCGACGGCCGTGCGGACGTACTCGATGCCGTCGGCGAGGGTGAAGGCGATCTCCTGCGCGGGCGAGGCGCCGGCCTCCGCCATGTGGTAGCCGGAGATCGAAATGGTGTTCCACTTCGGGATCTCGGCCTTGCAGTACTTGAAGATGTCGGCGATCAGCCGGAGGGACGGCTTCGGCGGGAAGATGTACGTGCCGCGGGCGATGTACTCCTTCAGCACGTCGTTCTGGATGGTGCCGGTCAGCTTGTCGGCGCTGACGCCCTGCTCCTCGGCGACGAGTTGGTACAGCAGGAGCAGCAGCGCGGCGGGCGCGTTGATCGTCATCGACGTGGAGACCTTGTCCAGCGGGATCCCGCCGAACAGGACGCGCATGTCGTCGACGGAGTCGATCGCCACGCCGACCTTGCCGACCTCGCCGTGCGCGATGGGGGCGTCCGAGTCGTGGCCCATCTGCGTGGGCAGGTCGAAGGCGACGGACAGGCCCATGGTGCCGTTGGCGATGAGCTGCTTGTAGCGGGCGTTGGACTCGACGGCGGTGCCGAAGCCGGCGTACTGGCGCATGGTCCACGGGCGGCCCGTGTACATCGTCGGGTAGACGCCCCGCGTGAAGGGGTACGAGCCCGGCTCGCCCAGCTTCTCGCCGGGTTCCCAGCCGGACAGCGCGTCCGGCCCGTACACCGGCTCGATGGGCAGTCCCGACTCCGACTCGCGCGCCATGTGCTGTGCCTTCCGATAGACCTACTCGCAGGTATCGACCCTCGCGACGGACTGTAGCGGCGGGCGTGCGGCCGGTGGAGGGCCGCACGCTGGGACCTTGCTCACAGCATTCCCCGGGGACTTCGTCACAGCCTCGTCACACCACCCCGGTGGCGGGCAACCACCGCGGTGCGCCGGCGATCCCTAGGTACACGAGTAACCGGACCCGGGGGGCCACCATGAACGGACGTTCGACCGCCATACGCAGAGCACTGCTCGCCGCCGCCGCGGTGGCACTGGCCGCAGGCTGCACCGCCCAGGCGGCGGCACCGGGCGGGTCGGCGGGCGGGTCGCCGGCCCCCGCCGCGTCGGCGGCGGGCGCGGGGTCGGCGTCGCCGTCGTCGGGGGCGCCGGGGTCGTCGGCGGCGCCGTCCGGGCAGTCCTCCGCGGCGCCGTCGGTGTCCGGGAGTGGTGGGCCGTCCGCTTCCGCCTCTCCGGCCGTGCTGGCCAAGGGCACCGAGAACGAGCAGGTGCGCGAGGCGCAGGCGCGGCTGCGCCAGCTCGGCCACTTCCACCGCAGCCCGACCGCCTTCTACGGCGCGATGACCGCCGAGGCCGTCTCCGCCTTCCAGGGCAGGCGGGGCCTCCCGGCGACCGGTGACGTGGACGCGGCCACCTGGGCGGCGCTCGTCGCGGCGACGAGGCAGCCGACCGGGGACGAGCTGCGGCCGCCGACCACCAACGAGGTGGACACCCCCGACCAGCGCTGCACGACGGGCCGCGTGCTCTGCATCAGCAAGGAGAGCAGGACCCTCGCCTGGATGGTCGACGGGAAGGTCGTCTCGGCGATGGACGTCCGCTTCGGCGCGGTGAACACCCCGACCCGGGAGGGCACCTTCAAGGTGGACCGCAAGGAGCGGACGTGGAAGTCGACGCTCTACCACTCCGACATGCCGTACTCGATGTTCTTCAGCGGCGGCCAGGCCGTGCACTACTCCGCCGACTTCGCGGCGCGCGGCTACAACGGCGGCTCCCACGGCTGCGTCAACGTGCGGGACGAGGCACGACTCGCGCAGGTCTTCGCGCAGGTGCGGGTCGGGGACAAGGTCGTCGTCCACTGGTGAGCCGCGGGGCCGTCGGGCCGTCGGGCGGCGGTGGGCGGCCGGGGCGAGGGCCGGGATCCGGGCCCGGGATCCGGGCGGAGGAGAGAGGGCGCGGGCGGGACCGGGGGAACGTGTCCCGCCCGCGCCGTGTGCGCTGAGCCGTAGGTACGGGGGGAACCCCGGCTCGTCGCGCCGCCGATGACCAGTCGGCTCACTCATTACTGCGTCACCGGCTCGAAAAGTGTCACACCTTGGCCGTACCGCTGTGAAAGCGCAGGTCAGAGGGGTTGCTGAGGTGGGCGGGTCAGACGGTGACGCGCGCGGCGGAGGCCGGGGGAACGGTCCACGAGACCGCCGACGCGGAACCGCCCGCGCCGCCGGACGCCTTCCCGCCCGACGCCTTCCCCCCGGACGACCGGCCGACGGACGACTGGCCCGTGGCCGCTTTGCCGCCCGAAGCGGTGCCGCCCGACGCCTTCCCGCCCGCCGTCCTGCCGCCCGCGGAGCCCCCTCCGGACGCCGTACCGCCCGTCGTCGTACCGCCCGCCCCGCCGCCGCCCGCCCCACCGCTGCCGGTGCCGCCGCTGCCGGTGCCGCCGCTGCCGGTGGTGCCGGAGCCGTCGTCGCCGCCGGAGCCCGCGCCGGCGGTGCCGCCGGGGCCGCCGTCGGCCGTGCCGCCGGGCTCCCGGTCGGACAGGACCTGGTCGCAGAAGCGCTGGATCCCGCCGCTGACCTTCGCCGACGACTCCAGTTGCCGCCGCCGCTCCGTGTCGAGACGGCCGTCGCGGAAGTCGCGGCACGCCTGCGCGGTGCGGGCGGGCCAGGCACCGCCCGGGGCCCGCGTGTCGCCACCGGCCCAGTGCTCGTCGTCGGCGCGCCCGGGGTCGGCGCCATCGTTGTCAGCGGTCCCGTCGGAGCCGGCCGTCACGTCCGGGCGGCCGGTGGCGGAGGGATCGAGGGGCGTGGGGCCGCCCGGGTGCGGGGGCGTCACCGGGCGGGCCGAGCCGCGCGGGGTGACGGTCACGCCGTTCGGCGCGTCCGGCTGGAGGGGCGCGGACGCCGAGGCGGCCGGCACGGGGACGGCGTCCCCGCCGAAGTCGGGCAGGACACCCGTGCCCGCGGCGACGGCGACGCCGCCGACGGCCAGTCCGGCGACGGAGGCCGCGAGGCTCCAGCGGACGGGGCGGGTCCAGGCGCGCGCCCGCGTCCGCCCGGCGCGGCGGGGGGCGCCGCCGATGCGTACGGCGCCGAGGTCGCGGCCGGCGCCGGGCGTCCGGCCGTCGACGCGCGTCGACCAGGCCGCGCGGAACGCCGTGAGCGCCGCCTCCTCGCCGGGCAGCACACCCGCGGGGCCGGTACCGGTGCGCGCCGCGTCGGCGCGGGCCGACTCCAGTGCTTCCGCGAGGCGTTCGGCCTGCAACCGTGTGTAGTCGTCGTCGGCGTCGACCGGCTCGCCCCGCAGCAGTCGCTCCGCCGCCTCGTGGTCGAGCCACTCATACCGCTCGTCGGCCATCACATGTCCTTCTGCGTCCGCGAGCGCGAATGCGTCACAGCACGGCGCACGGCGGCGGCCCGCGCGCCGGTCTTGGTCCGGGGGCCCGGCTGGGGCGGTACGGCGCTGAGCGCGACGCCCGTCGGGTCGGCGGCGCCGAGCAGCTCGGCCAGCCGCTTCAGCCCGCGGTGGGCGGCGGTGCGGACCGCGCCGGGCCGCTTGCCCAGGGCCTCGGCGGCGCTCTTGGCGTCGAGCCCGACCACGACCCGGAGGATGACGGCCTCGGCCTGGTCCTGCGGGAGCTGGGCGATCAGGTCCATGGTGTGGCCGGTGGCGAGCGCCTCCATGGCCTCGACGGCCGTGTCGGCGTCGGCCGGCTTGTCGGTCAGCTCCGTCTCGTCGCCGCCCTGCGCGGGGCGGCGGCCGCGCATGCGCAGGTGGTCCAGGGCGCGGTTGCGGGCGATGCGCGCCGCCCAACCGCGGAAGCGGTCGGCGTCCCCGCTGAAACGGTCGAGGTCGCGGGCTATCTGGAGCCAGGACTCGGAGGCCACGTCCTCGGCGTCGACCTCGCCGACGAGCGTGCGTATGTACCCGAGCAGCCGCGGCTGCACGGCGCGGTACACAGTACGGAAGGCGTCCTCGTCCCCGTCCTGTGCCGCGAGCACTGCGGCGGTCAGCTCCGCGTCGTCCCCCAGCACTCCACAACCCGTTCGTCTCGCGGCCCGCGCACCGGGCCGCTCCGCCCGCCGCGCAGGAGCACGCTACGTGCTCCTGCCGTATCTCGTCCATGTTTGTACAACATGCAACGGCACCTGTCGGGGGGTGGTGTGACAGAAAACGCACCCCGGGCGCTGATAGGAGTACGGGGCCGTCCGACGGACCCGTGGATGGCGACCGGGGCCTCTCCTGTGGGGGGTGGCGGCCCCGGTCGTCCTCCGCCCCGACCGCTCCGAAGAGGTGGTACGCCGGGACGCGGGACGCCCGCGCGGCGTCGCCGTCGGACCGACGCCCCCTCGTGGCGCCGGAAGACCCGGCCCCGGGCGGTGCCGGCGCGGCGTGTGCCGCGCGCCTGCGGACCGCGGACCGGCAGGCCGAAACGCATCCACCTCCACCCCGGCGACAGCGCCCCGGAGCCCGGGAACCGCCGCCTCGCCAGGACCGCAGCCGTTACCGTGATGCCATGACCGCACTGCCCGACTGGATGCGCCCGCCGCGCGCGGAAGGCTGGTTCGCGGAGGACCTCGACCGCCTCCCCGAGGCGCCCCGCCACACCGAGCTGATCGACGGAGCACTCGTTTTCAGGATGGCGCCGCAGCGGTCCTGGCACGGCCGTCTCGTCACTGCTCTGACCACCACCCTCATGGCGCAGGTTCCGGCCGGCGTGGAGGTCGAACGCGAGATGACGATCCGCCTGGACGCCCGCAACCGCCCCGAGCCGGACCTGCTGCTGACGGACCTCCCCTACGACCCCGACCGCACCTGGTACGCCCCCGACAGCGTGTCACTCGTGATCGAGGTCGTCTCCCCGGAGTCCGCCCACCGCGACCGCACGGTCAAGCTCCGCAAGTACGCCGAGGCCGGCATCCCCCACTACTGGTGCGTCGAGGACGAGGACGGGGCGCCCGCCGTCCACGTCTACGAACTGGACGGACCGACCGGCCGCTACGCGCCCGCCGGCATCTTCCGCGGCTCCCTCCGGCGCCCGGTGCCCTTCGACATCGACGTCGACCTGGACAAGCTGATGCCGCCCCGGAGCGACTGAGGTCACTCGCGGCCCCGGTCGGGCTCCGGACCGGTCCGCGGGCCGGGCGCCCGACCCGGTCCGGGCTCCGTCCCCTCCCCCGCCCCCGCCCGCAGGCGGCCCGCCAGGCGTCTGAGGCCGCGGTGGGCGGCGGTGCGGACCGCGCCGGGGCGCTTGCCCAGTAATCGGGCGGCCGCCGCGGCGTCCAGGCCGACCACCACCCGTAACAGCACCGCCTCCGCCTGGTCGCGGGGCAGCTCGTGGAGGAGGGCCAGGGCCTCCCCCGTCGCGAGGGACTCCAGTGCGGCGAGGGCCGTGTCGCGTCCGTCGGGGAGGTCGAGGGCGTCCTCGTCGAGGGCGGCGGTACGCGGTCGGCGCCGCTGCCGGCGCAGGTGGTCCAGCGCCCGGTGGCGGGCGATCGTCGCGGCCCAGCCGCGGAAGCCGCCGCCGTCCCCGTGGAACCGGCCGAGGTCGCGGGCGATCTCCAGCCACGCCTCCGCGGTGACGTCCTCGGCCTCGTCCCCGACGAGCCCGCGCACGTACGTGAGGAGCTGCGGCTGGAGCAGCCGGTACACCCGGGCGAAGGCCGCCTCGTCGCCGTGCTGCGCCTGCCGTACCGCGGCGCCGAGTTCCGCATCGTGTCCCCCCATACCTCAGGCTGCGTGCGCCCGCGGCGAAGTGTCACAGCGGCGACGGGACGAGCGCCCTCGGGACGTGACCCGGATCACTGCTCGTCAAGTTTGACCAGTGGGGGGTGACGGGCATACCGTTCACGCCGTCAGAGTAGTCAAAGTTGATGAGCCGCTCGGCGAGAGCGCCTCAGCGAGGAGACCGCGTGACCTTCCTGCCCGACACCGGATACACCCCGACCCCCGAGGACCGCGCGAGCCTGGACGCCTGGTTCGCGGAGTACGACGCGCGCAGCGCCCGCCGTGACGTCGACGGCATGGCCGACCTGGCGGTCTTCCCGCTGAACCTGGTCAGCGACGACAGCGCCGGCGACGGCCGGTCCGCCCAGTGGGACCGGGACCGTTTCGTCGCCACGATGACGCACGTGATGGGGGACGGCGCCGACGACATCACGTTCGAGTCGACGCGCACCCCGGTCTTCCTGTCACCCGCCATGGCCGTCGTCTTCACCGACTCCACCATGACCACCGGCGACACCACCCGGCAGCTGCGCTACGCGGACATCCTCGTCCGCCGCCGGGGGCAGTGGGCGTTCCAGACCATGATCCAGGGCGGCTGGGGCGACAACCTCTGATCACCGGCCCGGCCCCGGACGCGTGACCACCGGCCCGGCCCCGGCCCCGGAGGCGCCCCGCGCACCGCCTCCGCGTCCGGGGCCGCCGCCCGTGCCGGAATACCCGCGCCCCGCCGCCGTGACCGTCGCGATAATGCGCGGGTGACCACCGCACCCGTACCGCTCCCCGCCGACCACATACCGCCCGGCGCCGCCGACTGGCGCTCGGCCGACGCGCGCCGCTGGCTGGCCGCCTCGCCCGCCGCGTGGGCGCACCCGCTGTGGGCCGTGCTCGCCCTGGCCGCCGGGACGGTGTGGCAGGTGGCGGCGATCCCCGCGGAGCCCTGTACCACCGCCTCCCCCTGCGGGACGGACTGGCCGGG
Source organism: Streptomyces sp. DH12 (assembly GCF_020873895.1). GTDB lineage: Bacteria > Actinomycetota > Actinomycetes > Streptomycetales > Streptomycetaceae > Streptomyces. Next base: position 36,463 of record NZ_JAHWGT010000021.1, read on the forward strand.
CCTCGGCTTCGCCGCGCTGCTGCTGCTCACCCTGTACTGGGTGGCGCGCCAGCCCCGCCTCGCGCTGGCGGGCCTGGCGGTGCTGCTCACCGGGCACGTCGTGGACGGCGGCACGCAGTCCCTGACCACGCCGCCGTGGCTCGTGTTCGTCGTGGCGGCGGGGTTCGCCGCCACCGGGCTCCTGCACCGGCTGTCCGTCGCCGCCCGGCAGCGGGCGCTGGCGGCCGAGGCGGCCGGGCCCGCCGCGCACCCGGTGCCCGCCGCCGCGCTCGCCTTCCGCCGCGGGCGCCTGTCCACCGGTGTCGCGGCGCTGCTGCTGGGCGTCGCGGCGTTCGGCCTCTGGCAGGGCCAGGCGGTCGCGGACGCGTACGAGGAGCGGGCAGCGCGCCTCACACCCGTCACCGGGACCGTCGTCCGGTCGGACGAGGACGGGCTGCGCGTGTCGGTGCCGTCCCTGGAGCGCGCGTACGACGTCGAGGCCGTGTTCCCGGAGGACTTCCCCGTCGACAGCGAGGTCGACCTGCTCGTGGACGGCGACTGGGTGCGGCTCGTGGCCGAGCCGTACGACATCGCCGGGTGGGAGATGCTCGTGCTCGCCGGGCTGGTCGGCGGCTGCGCCTTCCTCGCCAACGCCGTCGACGGGCGCACCCGCTCGCGCTGGGCGCACCGCGGCCCGCTGCCCGTCCTGCGCGTGCTGGTGCTCGAAGGCAGGGACGACGGCAGGACGTGGGTGTACGCGGCCGACGACCCCGCGGCCGAGCGGCCCCTGCTCCACTTCCACTCCCTGTACGCCGTCGAGGACGGGGACGGCACGCCGCCCGGAGCCGGCGGCGGCGCGGGCGGTCCGGACGGCGACGGCGAAGAGGCGTGGGCGCGGGAGGAGGACCTGGTCGAGGAGCTGCGCAAGGCCGGCGCCATCCTCAAGGGCGAGGACCCGCCGCCCCCGCTGCGCGAGGCTGTCCTTTACGGGCTGCCGTACACGGGCGCCGAACTGCTCTTCGTCGCCCGTGACGACGAGGACGACCCCGAGGTCTTCGTGGAGTGCGGCGTCACCGCCGTGAAGCCGGCCGTGCCCGGCCCGTTCGGCCGCGGTCCCGCGCCGGGCGGGCGCGCCGGCGGGACGGACGGCCGGGGGCGGGCGCGCGGGCGGTCCGTCGACGAGGTCGCCGCGACGCTGGTGCCGTCCTCGGCGCCCCGCGCCTGGGGAGCCGACCGCGTGTCCCGGGCGGTCGGGCTCTTCCTGCTCCTCGTGCAGGGCGGAGGCGTGTGGGCGCTGCTCGACGAAGACTTCACCTGGACGTCGGTGGTCCCGCTGGTCGGCCTGTTCTTCGTCGTCTCCTCCGCGTCGACCGCGCTCGGCTGGCGCCTCACCGCGGACCGGGACGGCCTGTGGGTCGCCGGGGCTTGGCGGGTGCGGCACGTGCCGTGGGACCGGGTCATGACCGTCCGCCACCGCAGCGGCGGCGACATCGTCGTCGCCCGTGAGGAGGACACCGAGCTGACGCTCTCCCCCGTCGGCTGGGCGTGGCTGGAACGGCGGCTGGGCCGCGACCCGGTCGGGCCGCGTGCCGCGGAGGAGGCGTACGCGCTGCTGCACCGGCCCGAGCTGCGCCCGCGCGAGCCGGCCGGCCCCCGCGAGCAGGGCATGCCGGTCGGGCCGCTCCTCGCGACGGCGTCGGTCCTGTGGGGGGCGGCCGTCCTGCTCCTGCTGTGACGGCGGGCGGCGGGGGCGCGGGCGCCGGCGCGGGGCGGGCGGAGCCGGGCGAGCGGGCGGGGCGGAGCCGGGCAGGACGAGCGGGGCCGGGCAGGACGAGCGGGGCCGGGCGGAGCCGGGCAGGACGAGCGGGCGGGGGTGCGGGTGGGCGGCTCAGGATTCGCTCAAGGACGTGACCCGCGGCCCGCCCCGCGCGTCTCCCCCGGTGACATCCGCCGGTCCGCCGACCCGTTGCGTCCGCGGGCCCGTCCACGAGGGAGCCGTCACATGGCCATCAGCAAGCCGCCCCTGGTCCTGTTCCGCGACGGGGACGACATCCGCCGGGACCTGCGCCTGGCGCTCGCGGCGGCGACGGACGCCGAGCGGCCCGGACTGGAACGGGCCCTCACCGTCGTCGAGGCGCAGTGCGCGCGCGGCGACGACGACGTGCTCGCCCAGTGGACGCGCGGCGTCCTCGAAGCCGCCGGGGTCGACCCCGACCGCGACCACGTGAAGGCGGTGGCCGCCGTGCGCACCGCCGTACCGGAACTGAGCCTCCTCGCCGCGCACCGGCTGGTGAAGGGCGCGGCGGGCGGCTCGTAGGGGCGAGCCCCGCCCGCCTACGTGCCCTCCCCGTACGCGCCCCTTCCCGTACGCGCCCCGCCCCCTACGAGCCCCGCCCCGTACGGGGCCCGGCCCTACGAACGAGCCCCGCCCCCTACGGGGCCCGGCCCTACGCGATGCGGGCGCGGCGGGAGACGACGGCCTGGAGGATGCGGCGGCCCTCGGCGGAGAGCTCCACCACCCGGCGCAGCCCGTACGCCCCGCCCTCGGCCAGGATCTCCAGGGCCCGCACCTGGCGGCGCAGTTCGCCGCCGGCCAGGGGGCCCACCGCGTCGACGTCCCCCGCGCGGCAGCGGTCCAGCGTCCGCGCGAGTTCCGGGCCGGGGGCGGCGCCGAGCCGCTGGTGCAGCTCCAGCGCGGCCAGCGAGCAGTTGTCGGCCCACGCCCGCAGGGACGTCGGCGCCCACCCGGAGGGAGCCGCGTCCAGCATGGAGCGGACCAGCGCGGCCTCCTCGTCGCCGGCCGGGGCCGGGCGGGCGTCCTCCAGTACGGCCGTCGTCTCGGCGAGCCGCCGGTGCCAGCCGGCGCCGCCGCGGGCCACGCCCAGCCACAGGGGGCGCAGCTGGTCCGTCGCCTCGGGGACGAGCAGCGGCATGCAGCGGTCGAGGCAGGCCAGCGCGGCGGCCGCGTGGCCGCGCTCGTCGGCCCGCGCGATCAGCTCCACCAGGCTCGGGGTCGTGCTCGGACTCATGGACGTCTCCCGTCGCTGACGCGGTACTCCCCTTACTGCGCCGCCCGAGGGGAAAGCGTCACTCACGGTCGCCGGAACGTCACGTCTCCTCCGCTTCCCGGCGGAACCGCCCACACCTCCGCCGCGGGGCGCTCACAGCCGCCGGGCCAGGGCCGCGAACTCCTGCCAGGGCGCGGCCGGCGGGCGGGGGTCCCACACCTTCTGCGCCAGGGCGCGCAGCGGTGTGCGGATGCCTGCGGCCACCTGCGCCTGGGTCTGGGCGTTGGCGAGGTCGCACCACACCGCGAACCGGGCGCCCAGGATCTGCCGGGAGTACCGCTCGGGCACCGGCTGCGTGCCGCGCAGGACCAGCGGGGTCCACTTCTCGTAGATCGCGCGGCCGGTCGGGTAGGTGAACTGGTTGGGCTCGCCGAGGACGTAGTAGAGGTACCGGTCGTTGACATTGACGACCGGGCGGCCCTCGGCCAGGTACTCGGCCGGCGGGCGGGCGCCCAGTTCGCGGCCGGTCCAGTACTCGACCTCCAGGTCCTCGTCGGCCTTCACCACGCCGCCGCGGAAGATCCCGTCGTTCCACGCCTTCGGCTGCTTCCCGGCCGCCCGCACCGTGGCGGCCCGCTCGTTCAGCCACGCCGTCGCCAGGTCCTGCACCCGGCCGGCGGAGCCGTGCCTGCGCCGGGCCTCGGCCGCCAGCGCCGGGTAGGACGCCTCGGGGTCGTCCGCCATCAGCGCGCGGTACTCGTCGGCGCCGACGTGGAAGTACCGCCCCGGGAAGAGGGCCGCGTACTCGCGCAGCAGGTCGTCGACGATGCGCGCCGACTGCGGCCGGGCGATGTCGATCGCGCCGCGCGCGACGGTGCCGCGGGCGTCGCGCAGCCGCAGCGAGGGGTGGGCGGCGAGGACGGCGCCGAGGTGCCCGGGCGAGTCGATCTCGGGGACGACCGTGACGTGCAGGCTCGCCGCGAGGGCGACGATCCGCCGCACCTGCGCCTTGGTGAGGTGCTGCGGGGACACCACCTCGGGGTGGCTGTCGGAGGCGATGCGGAACGCCTGGTCGTCGGAGAAGTGCAGGCCGAACTGGTTCAGCTTGAGGTCGGCCGCCTCGCGGACGCGGGCCTCCAGCCAGGCCGCGGTGAAGTGCTTGCGGGCGATGTCGACCATCAGCCCGCGCTGCGGGCGGTCGGGCCGGTCCCGGACGACGCCCTCGGGTACGGCCCCGCCGGAGCGGACGGCCTGCTTCACCGTCCGCGTCCCGTAGAAGACGCCCGCCTGGTCCGGGCCGGAGATCCGCACCCGGCCGTCGCGGACGGTCATGGTGTACGACTCGGGCGCCGTGCCGGACCCGCCGGGGGCGAGCGCCAGCTCGACGTCGCCCGCGCGGGCCCGCCCCTCGCCCCGGGCGGCGATGCCCAGCTCCCGGGCGAGGAGCCTCGCCTCGTCGGCCAGCCCGTCGCTGCCCGGCGCGACCACGACGGCGCTCCCGGGGCCGGGCCGCCAGCCGGGCCCCCGCGCCGGGACGTGCTCCCGCACGGCCGGGATGGTCTGCGGCGCGGTGGACATCGGGTACGTCCGGGTGGGGCGCGGGGTGGGCGTGGGGCTGGCGGCGGAGGGCGGCGCCGTCGTCGCGGCCGTCGTGGAGGCGGGCCCGGCCCCCACGACGGCCCCGTCACCGCCGCCGCACCCGGCGAGCCCGAGACCGAGCGCGCACACCACGCCGAGCGCCACCGCCCGCGCGCCCCGCCGGCGCCGCGGCGGTACGGCGGGGCGCGGGCGCTCCTGGTGCGCCCCGGCACCACCGCTTCCGCCCCCGACCCCGGGCCCGCGCCCGGACGCCCGTCCCGCGGCGTCCCGCACCGGGCCGGGGGCCCCGGCCCCGCCGGGAGCCGCGCCCCCGGCGGGGACCGCCGCGGCCGGTCCCGGCACGCCGGGCGTGGGGGCGGGGTGCCGGGGGTGCGGCGCCATCGGCGCCCCACCTGTGCGTTCGTGTCGTGCGTTCACGCTGCCGCCTCCTCCTGGGGGTCCGCGGGCCCCGGCCCCGACGCGCCGAGTGCGTCCATCCACTGTGCTGAAACTCTGCCTTCCGAGTGAAATACGGAAAGCCTTCGGACCACACTTGCTCACCCTGGGTAACGTTGTGTCCCTTCCCTCACGCGTTTCGCACGACTTCCGCCCACCGCCTCCGCCGCTTCGTCCGAGGAGCCCACGCTGTCCCGCGAACCCGCCTCCGGAACTCCGCAGACCCTCGGCGTGGCCGCCGCCGTACCGGTGCAGGCCCGGGGCCTGCCGGTGAGCGCCCTGGCGGTGTTCAACGCCGCCCCCTCCGCCGCCGCGGAAACCTCCCTGCTGGCCTGCTGCGGCAGCGTCCGCTGGGCGCACCGGGTGGCCGCGCACCGCCCGTACCCGACGCTCGACGCGCTGCTCGCCGCGGCCGACGAGGCCGGGTACGACCTGTCGGGCGCCGACCTCGACGAGGCGCTGGGCGACGAGACCGCGCCCGTCCTGCCCCCCGGCACGCCCACCGCCGCGCACACCGCGCTGCGCGCCGCGCACGACGCGTACGAGGCGCGCTTCGGCCACGCGTTCGTCGTCTGCCTCGACGCCGACCGGCCCGAGGAGCACCTCGACCGGGTGCTGGGCGGGATCCGGGCCCGGCTCGGGAACGAGCCGGAGGAGGAGCGGGCCGTCGCCGCCGACGAGCTGCGGCGGCTGGCGAGGACACGACTCGCCCGGCTCATCGCGGATTGTGCCGGTTCGGGTGGTTTCGGTAGGCCGTCCGTGCCTGTTTGATTGCCTGTTTGATCACACATACGGACCCCGCGCGAGGGAACCGACAAGTCGTCGCTACCATGACCGGGGCCGGTGGACCGTACCCGGCCGGGTCTGACCGACAGAGAAGCCGGCCGACCCTGATCCCCGCTCCCGGAGGGTTTTTCCGTGCCGGCTGGAACGCTGTACCGCGGCCGGGAAGGCATGTGGTCGTGGGTGGCTCATCGAGTCACCGGCGTCCTCATCTTCTTCTTCCTGTTCGTACACGTACTGGACACCGCTCTCGTCCGCGTCTCGCCCGAGGCGTACGACGACGTCGTGGCGACGTACAAGACCCCGATCGTCGCGCTGCTGGAGTACGGCCTCGTGGCCGCCATCCTCTTCCACGCGCTCAACGGCCTGCGTGTGATCGCCGTGGACTTCTGGTCCAAGGGCGCGCGCTACCAGAAGCACCTGCTCTGGACCGTCATGGGCATCTGGATCGTGCTGATGGCGGGGTCCGTCTACCCGGTCCTCGGCCACGCCGCACGTGAACTGTTCGGGAGCTGACGCCACTCATGTCTGCTGACCTCACCAAGTCCGCCGTCGAGCCGGTCGAGGGCGTGAGCCTCTACGACGTCGACAACCCGGCCCCGCTCATCGAGCCGCCCCGCAAGCGGACGAAGAAGACGCCGAAGTCGACGCGCGGCAACTTCGAGCTGGCCGCGTGGCTCTTCATGCGCCTCTCCGGCGTCGTGCTCGTCGTGCTCGTCATCGGCCACCTGCTGATCCAGCTCGTGCTGGACGGCGGCGTCTCCAAGATCGGCTTCGCCTTCGTGGCGGGCCGCTGGGCGTCCCCGTTCTGGCAGGTCTGGGACCTGCTGATGCTGTGGCTCGCGATGCTGCACGGCGCGAACGGCCTGCGTACCGTCATCAACGACTACGCCGAGCGCCCGAACACGCGTCTGTGGCTCAAGGGCCTGCTCTACACCGCCACGGTGTTCACGATCCTCCTGGGCACGCTGGTGATCTTCACCTTCGACCCGAACATCCGCTAGGCACGGGCTGGGGTATTCCACACCATGAAGATCCACAAGTACGACACCGTCATCGTCGGCGCCGGTGGCGCGGGCATGCGCGCCGCCATCGAGGCGACGAAGCGCAGCCGCACCGCCGTGCTGACGAAGCTGTACCCCACCCGCTCCCACACGGGCGCCGCGCAGGGCGGCATGGCCGCCGCGCTGGCCAACGTGGAGGAGGACAACTGGGAGTGGCACACCTTCGACACGGTCAAGGGCGGTGACTACCTGGTCGACCAGGACGCCGCGGAGATCCTGGCGAAGGAGGCCATCGACGCCGTCCTCGACCTGGAGAAGATGGGCCTGCCGTTCAACCGGACCCCGGACGGCACCATCGACCAGCGCCGCTTCGGCGGCCACAGCCGCAACCACGGCGAGGCCCCGGTCCGCCGGTCCTGCTACGCCGCGGACCGCACCGGCCACATGATCCTCCAGACGCTGTACCAGAACTGCGTCAAGGAGGGCGTGGAGTTCTTCAACGAGTTCTACGTCCTGGACCAGCTGATCACCGAGGTCGACGGCGTCAAGAAGTCCGCCGGCGTGGTCGCCTTCGAGCTGGCCACCGGCGAGATCCACGTCTTCCAGGCGAAGGCCGTGATCTACGCGTCCGGCGGCACCGGCAAGTTCTTCAAGGTGACGTCGAACGCGCACACCCTGACCGGTGACGGCCAGGCCGCCTGCTACCGGCGCGGCCTGCCCCTGGAGGACATGGAGTTCTTCCAGTTCCACCCGACGGGCATCTGGCGCATGGGCATCCTGCTGACGGAGGGCGCCCGCGGTGAGGGCGGCATCCTCCGCAACAAGGACGGCGAGCGCTTCATGGAGAAGTACGCGCCCGTCATGAAGGACCTCGCCTCGCGCGACGTCGTCTCGCGCTCCATCTACACGGAGATCCGCGAGGGCCGCGGCTGCGGTCCCGAGGGCGACCACGTCTTCCTGGACCTGACGCACCTGCCGCCGGAGCAGCTGGACGCCAAGCTGCCCGACATCACCGAGTTCGCGCGGACGTACCTGGGCATCGAGCCGTACACGGACCCGATCCCGATCCAGCCGACCGCGCACTACGCCATGGGCGGCATCCCGACCAACGTGATGGGTGAGGTCCTCAGCGACAACACCACCGTCGTGCCGGGCCTGTACGCCGCGGGCGAGGTCGCCTGCGTGTCGGTGCACGGCGCCAACCGCCTGGGCACCAACTCGCTGCTCGACATCAACGTCTTCGGCAAGCGCGCGGGCATCGCCGCCGCCGAGTACTCCGCGACGGCCGACTACGTCGAGCTGCCGGAGGACCCGGCGTCCTTCGTGGCGGAGCAGGTCGAGCGGCTGCGGAACTCCACCGGCACCGAGCGGGTGGCGGAGCTGCGGCGCGAGCTGCAGGAGACCATGGACGCCAACGTCATGGTGTTCCGCACCGAGCAGACGATCAAGACCGCGGTCGAGAAGATCGGCGAGCTGCGCGAGCGCTACCGCAACGTCTCCATCCAGGACAAGGGCAAGCGGTACAACACGGACCTGCTGGAGGCCATCGAGCTGGGCAACCTGCTCGACCTGGCCGAGGTCATGGCCGTCTCCGCGCTCGCGCGCAAGGAGTCCCGCGGCGGTCACTACCGCGAGGACTACCCGAACCGCGACGACGTCAACTTCATGCGCCACACCATGGCGTACCGCGAGGTCGGCGACGACGGCACCGAGACCGTCCGCCTCGACTACAAGCCGGTCGTCCAGACCCGCTACCAGCCGATGGAGCGTAAGTACTGATGGCTACCCCCGTACTGGACAAGGTGGAGAAGGACTCCGCCGCCTCGCCGTACATCACGGTCACGTTCCGGATCCGCCGGTTCAACCCGGAGGTCACCGACGAGGCGCAGTGGCAGGACTTCACGATCGAGATCGACCCGAAGGAGCGCGTGCTCGACGGTCTCCACAAGATCAAGTGGGACGTCGACGGCTCGCTCACCTTCCGGCGCTCCTGCGCGCACGGCATCTGCGGCTCCGACGCGATGCGGATCAACGGCAAGAACAGGCTCGCCTGCAAGACGCTGATCAAGGACATCAACCCGGAGAAGCCGATCACGGTCGAGCCCATCAAGGGCATGACGGTCCTCAAGGACCTCGTGGTCGACATGGAGCCGTTCTTCCAGGCGTACCGGGACGTCATGCCGTTCCTCGTCACGTCCGGCAACGAGCCGACGCGTGAGCGCCTGCAGTCGGCCGAGGACCGGGAGCGCTTCGACGACACGACGAAGTGCATCCTCTGCGCGGCCTGCACGTCCTCCTGCCCGGTGTTCTGGAACGACGGCCAGTACTTCGGTCCGGCCGCGATCGTGAACGCCCACCGCTTCATCTTCGACTCGCGTGACGAGGCCGGCGAGCAGCGGCTGGAGATCCTGAACGACAAGGACGGCGTGTGGCGCTGCCGCACCACGTTCAACTGCACCGACGCCTGCCCCCGCGGCATCGAGGTCACCAAGGCCATCGCCGAGGTCAAGCGCGCGCTGATCACGCGTCGCTTCTGACCTTCCGGCCACGGGTCCGCCGACGGCCCGCGCCCCCTGCGTACCGCGCACGGGGCGCGGGCCGTCGGCGTAGGCGGCGGCGCCGTGGGCGCGGGGTGCTGCCGGCACTTTGGCCGGAAGGCGCGTGGCGCGGGTGCGTGTACGGGGCAGGTAAGAGGGAGCGCAACGACCGACCGCTCCGTCTTCGTCTGCGAGGCCCCATGCCCGAAGCCAGGCACGTCACGGAAGCCGCGGAGAGCAGGGAACCCGTCGCGTTCCCCCAGGACCGCACCTGCCCCTACCACCCGCCCGCCGGCTACGCGCCGCTCCGCGCGGAGCGCCCGCTCGGCCGCGTCACCCTCTACGACGGGCGGCGGGTGTGGGCCGTCACCGGCCACGCCCTGGCCCGTGAGCTCCTCGCCGACCCGCGGCTGTCCACCGATTCCGGCGACCCCGCCTTCCCCATGCCCACGGCCCGCGCGACGGCCGCCCGCACCCGGCGGCGGGTGCTGCTCGGCGAGGACGGCGCGGCCCACGGCGCCCGGCGCCGGCCGCTCATCCCGAGCTTCACCCTGAAACGGGCGGCGCAGACCCGGCCGCGGATCGAGCGGATCGTGCACGGGCTGCTGGACGCCATGGTCGAGCAGGGTCCGCCGGCCGAGTTCGTCGGGGCGTTCGCGCTGCCGGTGCCGTCGATGGTCATCTGCGACCTGCTCGGGGTGCCCTACGCCGACCACGAGTTCTTCGAGGAGCAGTCGCGGCGCGCCCTGCGCGGGCCGGAGCCGCAGGACGTCCGCGACGCGCTGGCCGCCCTGGAGGGGTACCTGGGTGACCTGGTCGACGCCAAGCGGGACGCGCCCGGCGAGGGGCTGCTGGACCGGCTGGCGGTGGAGCGGTACGCGACCGGCCTGGCGACGCGCCAGGAGCTGGTGGACCTGGCGGTCCTGCTGCTGGTGGCGGGGCACGAGACGACCGCGAACATGATCTCCCTCGGCACGTACACGCTGCTGCGGCACCCCGAGCGGCTGGCGGAGCTGCGCGCCGACCCGTCGCTGGTGCCGGCGGCGGTGGAGGAGCTGCTGCGGTTCCTGTCGATCGCGGACGGGCTGCTGCGGTTCGCGCGGGAGGACGTCGAGGCCGCGGGGACGGTGATCCGGGCCGGGGACGGGGTGGTCTTCCCCGCTTCGCTGATCAACCGGGACGGCGCGGTGTACGAGGACCCCGACGTACTGGACTGGGGGCGCTCCGCGCGGCACCACGTGGCGTTCGGCTTCGGCGTCCACCAGTGCCTGGGCCAGAATCTGGCGCGGGCCGAGCTGGAGATCGCCTTCGGCGCGCTGCTCGCCCGGCTGCCGGGGCTGCGGCTGGCGGTGCCGGCGGAGGAGGTCCCGTTCAAACCCGGCGACACGCTGCAGGGGATGGTGGAGTTGCCGGTCGCCTGGTGAGGAAGGTGGGCCCATGAGCATCTCCATCGACCACGACCGCTGCATGGGGGCGGGCCAGTGCGCCCTGACGGCCCCCGGCGTCTTCACCCAGGACGACGACGGCTTCAGCGCCCTGGTGCCGGGCCACGACGAGGACGACCCGATGGTGCGCGAGGCTGCCCGCGCCTGCCCGGTCCGCGCCATCACCGTCACCGGGACCTGACCGGCGACCGCACCCTCCGCCCCCTCCCCCGCCCCCGCCCCGGGGCCGCCGCGCCAGGCGGTCGGCCCCGGGGCCCTTCCGTGCGTCCGGGCGCGTGCCGACACCCCCGCTTGAACATGTTCAAAAGGAGGTCTACAGTCGACGTCGACACTACTTTTGAACGTGTTCAAGGAGGGTGGGGCATGGACCTCACGGTTGTCGCCTACATCGCGTACCTGCTCATCAGCGTGGTCCTCACCGTGTGGGTGGCGCGGACGCTGAGCCGCAACGGGCGGATCTTCCTCGCCAACGTCCTGCGCGGGGACGAGGGGCTCGCCGACGCGGTGAACAGCCTCCTCGTCGTCGGCTTCTACCTCGTCAACTTCGGCTTCGTCGCGCTCTACCTGCGTCAGGACACCGGCATCGACACCGTCCGGCACCTGTTCGAGGGGCTGTCGGTGAAGCTCGGCGTCGTCCTCCTCGTCCTCGGCGTCATGCACCTCGGCAACGTCTACGTCCTCAACCGCATCCGCCGCCGCGGCGCGATGGACCGCGAGCAGCAGCCGCCGGTCCCGCCGCAGGGCTGGACGCCGCCGGCCGTGCGCGTGTGAGCCCGCGGTGGCCCCGGTGAAGCCCCTGTGGCGGCTGACCGTCCTGTACGACGCCCAGTGCCCGCTCTGCGTGCACGTGCGCCACTGGCTGCTGCGGCAGCGCGCGCTCGTCCCGCTGGACCTCGTACCGGCCGGGTCGGTCGAGGCCCGGCGCCGGTTCCCCGCGCTCGACCACGCGGCGACGCTGGAGGAGATCACGGTCGTGGGCGACGGCGGGCAGGTCTACCGCTCCACCGACGCCTGGATCGTCTGCCTCTGGGCGCTCGCCGAACACCGTGCGAAGGCCCACTGGCTGGCGAGCCCGGCCGGGCGGCCCCTCGCCCGGACGACCGTCCTCGCCGCCGCCCGGTGGCGGGCGGCGACGGCGGGCCCCACCTGCGCGGGCGGCAGGTGCGGCACATCCGGGCGCTCCGACTAGGCTCGGGTGCTGTGAAGGACCAGAAGGCCGGCAAGGTGGCGAAGAGCGAGCAGACCCGCACCCTGATCCTGGAGACCGCCCTGCGGCTCTTCCAGGAGCGGGGGTACGACAAGACCACGATGCGGGCCATCGCCCAGGAGGCGGGTGTCTCCGTCGGCAACGCCTACTACTACTTCGCCTCCAAGGAGCACCTGGTCCAGGGGTTCTACGACCGGATCGCCGCCGAGCACGCCGCGGCGGTCCGGCCCGTCCTCGACGGCGACCGCGACCTCGCGGCGCGGATCCGGGACTCGCTGCTGACCTGGCTGGACGTCGCCGAGCCCTACCACCGGTTCGCGGCCCAGTTCTTCAAGAACGCCGCCGACCCGGAGAGCCCCCTCAGCCCCTTCTCCCCCGACTCGGTCGACGCCCGCCGTGCCGCGATCTCCATCCAGGAGGAGGTCCTGCACGGCTCCGACACCAAGACGGCGCCCGAACTGACCGACCTGCTGCCGCACATGATGTGGCTGATGCACATGGGGCTGGTGCTGTTCTGGGTGTACGACCGCAGCGAGGGCGCCGAGCGCAGCCGCCGACTGGTGGAGCGGACGGCGCCGCTCGCCGCGCGCGCCATCGCGCTCTCCCGGTTCCGGGTGCTGCGGCCGCTCGCGCGCCAGGCGCACGACGTCATCGTGGAGTTCATGCCGGGCGCCAGGGACGCGCTGGAGAAGGACGCGGTCGCGGAAGACGCGCACCGGACGCCCGGCGGTGAGGGGCCGGCACGGGGCCGGCCCGCGAAGGGCCCGAAGGCGGGGGACGCCTAGGGCGTCCCCGGGGCGCTGCCCGGGGCCTCCTCAGGAGCCCCGGCGGAGGGCACGGGCCGCCCTCGGGCCGGGCCGTGACGGGCCCCCTAGATCCAGCCCAGCTGCCACAGGCGCCAGATGCCGGTGCCGTCGGACAGGTACTGCGAACCGGTCACGTCGAGGGTGCTGAGCACGTAGTCCTTCTTCTGCCACAGCGGCACGAGCGGCACGTCACGCGCCACCTGCGCCTGGATCTGCTTGAAGTCGCCGACCGCCCTGGCCCGGTCGCCGTACTGCTGGGTGGCGGCGATGAGCCGGTCGACGCGTGTGCTGGCGTAGCCGTTGTGCAGGGCGTTGTCCCGGCCGACCAGCGGCTGCGTGAAGCTGTCGGAGTCGGGGAAGTCCGGCAGCCAGCCCAGCCCGTACGCGTCGTAGGCACCGCTCGTGTAGCCCTTCTGGAACTCCTTCCACTCGGCGGCGACGATCCGCACCCGGAACAGCCCGGTCGACTCCAGCTGGCGGCGCAGCTCGGCCGCCTCCGCCGCCCAGGTCTCCCCCGCGCGGTGGCCGTAGGTGAAGGTCACCGGCGTCTCGACGTCCGCCTCGCGCAGCAGCTCCTCGGCCCGTTCGACGGCTTCGGCGCCCTCGGGGTACGAGTCGAAGAACGGCGTGCTGTGGCCGACGAAGCCCCGCGGGATCAGCGAGTACAGCGGCTCCACGGTGGAGTGGTACGGCCCGGTCGCGATCCTCGCCCGGTCGACGAGCCCGGCCACCGCCTGCCGTACGGCCCGCTCGGCCATCGGCGAGTCCTCGCGGACGTCGAAGACGAGGCTGCGGATCTCGGCGGTGGTGGCCTCCGTCATCCGGACGTCCTCCGCGCCCGGGTCGAGCGCGGAGAGCACCTGCGGCGGCAGCTGGCGGTGCGTCACGTCGACCTGGCGGCTCCGCCAGGCCGAGGCCAGCTGCTCGTCCTCGGCGAAGTACCGCACCTCCACCGGGGTCCCCGACCGGTGGACGGCGCCGCGGTAGTGCGGGTTGGGCTCCAGCAGGGCGCGGACGCCGGGGCGGTACTCCTTGAGCACGTACGGCCCCGAGCCGTCGACGGCGTCGCCCTCCCGCAGCCGGTCCTTCGGGTAGCGGCTGCTGTCGACGATCGCGCCCGCGCCGGTGGCGAGCTTCAGCGGGAACGTGGCGTCCCGGGCGCCGAGCCGGAAGACGACGTCCCGGCCGTCGGCGGTGACGCTCCTCAGCGTGGGGAACAGGGCCGCCGGCCCCACGTCGGCGCCGATGCCGCGCATCCGGTCGAAGGAGTACACGACGTCCTCGGCGGTCACCGCGCGCCCGTTGGAGAACGCGAGCCCCTCACGGAGCGTGCAGCGGTACGCGGTGAGGCCGCCGCCGGTGAACCCGCAGGTCTGGGCGGCGTCGGGCACCGGGGTCGTCGAACCCGGCTTGAAGGTCAGCAGCGACTGGTAGACGTTGCTGTAGAGGGCCCAGGAACCGGCGTCGTACGCTCCGGCCGGGTCCAGTGACGACACTTCGTCGGTCGTGCCGACGGTGATGGGACGATCGTTCTCCTCTTCTGTCGGAAGCAGGTGCCAGGCCCCTGTCCCGGCCACCACCAGAGCGATGCAGACGACAATGATCCGTAGACGGATCGATCGCATAGCCGTGATTCCTTTCACGCCCTCCCCTGTGCGATGGCGCAAACTCAACCACAGGGTGTTCACCGGCGGAAGGGAAAACCTTCACTTCACAGCCACAAGCGCGATGCCGCCTGCGGAACGCGGGATGCTCGGGAGACTCCGAATCAGGCCTGCCGGGACGCGAGTTCCACGACCGTGATGTCGGACGGCGCCCCCACCCGGACCGGCGGCCCCCAGGCGCCGGCGCCCCGCGAGACGTACAGCTGCGTGTCGCCGTAGCGCTCCAGACCGGCGAGGGTCGGGTTGGCCAGGTCGGCGAGGAAGTTGCCGGGCCACATCTGGCCGCCGTGGGTGTGGCCGGACAGCTGGAGGTCGACGCCGTGGCGGACGGCGTCGTGGATCAGTACCGGCTGGTGCGCGAGGAGCACCGCGGTGCGGGCCCGGTCGCGGTCGCCCAGGGCGCGGGCGAAGTCGGGGCCGTCGCCGTAGGTGGCGCCGGCGACGTCGTTGACGCCTGCCAGATCGAATCCGGCCATCTCGACGCGCTCGTTGCGCAGGGGGCGCAGGCCGAGTTCGCGGACCTCGTCGATCCACTCCTCCGCGCCGGAGAAGTACTCGTGGTTGCCGGTGACGAAGAAGCTGCCGTGCCGGGCCCGCAGCCCCGCGAGCGGCTCGGCCGCCGGGCCCAGGTCGGCGACGCTGCCGTCGACCAGGTCACCCACCACGGCGACGAGGTCCGGCTGGGCGGAGTTGACGGCGTCGACGATCCGCTGGGTGTGGGCGCGGCCCAGGATCGGACCGAGGTGGACGTCGCTCACCACGGCGATCCGGTACCCGTGGGCGCCGCGGGGCAGCTTCGCGAGCGGCACGGTGACCCGCTTGACGCGCGGGCCGCGCAGGACGCCGTGGGTGCCGTACCCGACGGTCCCGGCGGCGGCGGCCACGGCGGCGGCGCCCACGGCACGGGAGACGAACAGCCGCCGGGACACCCCGGGCGCGGGCGCCTCGGGGGCAGCGGGCGCGGGCGCCTCCGGGGGCTCGGCGGTACCCGCGGCGGGCTCGGCGGCCGGAGCGGGGGCGGGCTCGGCGGCACCGGCGGGCTCGGCAGCCGGTCCTGCCGGTCCGGCCGGGCAGGGTACGGGCGGCGCCACGACCGCCCGTACGGTCGCCGTCTCGCGGGGCGCGGCGGCCGGATCGGCGGCCGGGGCGGCGGCGCGGCGGGCCGGCAGGCGCAGCAGCACCGGCCGCAGGAGCTCCCCGACGAGCAGCGCCAGCACCAGGTACAGGAGGACCGCCAGCCACAGGAAGCCCGGCCAGGCCAGGCCCTGCTGGAGGGCGAACGGGGCGCCCGCACGGCCCGCGGTCAGCGCGCCGAGCGACAGCAGCGGCAGGGCCGCCGCGGCGACCGTGCCGGCCCGCCGCGCCGCGCTGCCCGGGCGGGTGGTGTCGCGGACGAGCCGCCGCCACACGTACCAGTGGACCCCGCCGAAGAGCGCCAGGATCAGGGGGAGGACCAGCAAGGCCACCAGCATGGCCCCCTCCTACTTCTCGTCGCGTTCGCGCCGCTGGGCGCGCACTCCGCGCAACCCGATCACGCCAATGGCCGTCCCCAGGAGAAAGGACGTGACGGCCAGCAGAAGATGGACCCAGAAGTATCCGGTGGGGTCACCCGCGTCGTCGAAGGCGAGGCCACTCGCGTCGTTCCACAGGTTCTTGACGAAAGTGATCCAGATGAACCAGCTCCACACCCCGAACGCGAGCAGGAACCAGGAGGCGGAGCGGCTGAGTCTCATGGATCCAGTATCCGGTGCACCGGTGTCGGGAGCCGAGCCGGGTGGTTGTACGTTCTCGAACGTGCATGCCCTCAAGAAGGCCGCCGCCTCCGTGGCCGCCGCCGTGCTGCTCCCCCTCGCCGCCGCCGGTCCCGCCATCGCCGCGCCGAGCCCGCAGCCGAAGCCGCACCCGAAGCCGCCCGCGTCCATGTCGACGGTGGGCGGGGCGCTGCTGGGCAAGCCGGGCACGCAGGTGCGGCTCGCGGGCGGGGCGCCGGTCCTGCCGAAGGAGCTGACCGGCCGGTCCTGGATCGTCGCGGACGCCGAGAGCGGCGACGTGCTGGCCGCGCACAACGCGCACTGGCGGCTCGCCCCCGCCTCCACGCTGAAGATGCTCTTCGCCGACACCCTGCTGCCGAAGCTCCCGAAGACGCGCACGCACCTGGTCTCCACCGGCGAGCTGGCGCGGGTCGGCGAGGGCTCCAGCCTCGTCGGCATCAAGGAGAAGCAGAGCTACACCGTCCACGACCTGTGGCTCGGGGTCTTCCTGAAGTCCGGCAACGACGCCGTCCACGCCCTCGCCGAGATGAACGGCGGCGTCGCCAAGACGGTGCGGGAGATGAACGAGCGCGCCGACGAGCTCCAGGCGCTCGACACGGACGTCGTCTCGCCCGACGGGTACGACGCCCAGGGGCAGGTGTCGTCCGCGTACGACCTGACGCTGATCGCGCGCAGCGGCATGCAGAACGAGGACTTCCGCGAGTACTGCTCGACCGTGCGGACGCAGTTCCCCGGCGAGAAGAAGCCCGGCTCGAAGCGGGGCACCTTCGAGATCCAGAACACCAACCGGCTGCTGACCGGGGACTACGGCATAGAGCCGTACAAGGGCATCGCCGGGGTGAAGAACGGCACGACCACGCACGCGGGGTCCACCTTCACCGGTGTCGCCGAGCGGAACGGCAGGGTGCTGCTGGTGACGGTGATGAACCCGTCGTCGACGGAGCGGTTCGCCGTCTACAAGGAGGCCGCGCGCCTGCTGGACTGGGGCTTCGCGGCGGCCGGGAAGGTGAAGCCGGTCGGTGAGCTGGTGCCGCCGAAGTCCGCGCGCACCGGTACCGGGACGGCCGCGCCGACGCCCGTCACGGACGGGGGCGGCGCCGTCGAGGCCGCGCCCGCCGGCCGGGCGGAGGCCGGATCGAGCGGCGCGGGGATCGCCCTGGCGGTCGTCGGCGGGGTGCTGATCGTGCTCTCCGGCGCGGTCTTCGTGATCAACCGGCGGTGGCCGGTCCGCAGGGAGCGCTAGCGGCGGCCCCCTCCTCCCGACGGCCGGTGGCCGACCAGGCGGCGCAGAACAGCAGGAGCCTGGCGGTGAAGCTCATCCACAGCAGCAGGGCGACGGGCACGCCGAACGCCCCGTACATCGACTTGCCCGCCACGCCCGCCATGTAGCCGCCCAGCAGCAGCTTCAGCAGCTCGAAGCCGACCGCGCCGATCAGCGCCGCGACCACCAGGTCGCGGCGGGGCGGCTCCACGCCGGGCAGCAGGGTCAGCAGGTACAGCAGGAGCAGGAAGTCGGCGAGGACGGCGATGGCGAGCGCCGCCGTCTGGAGCAGCACCCCGCCGGCGCCGCCGTCGGCGATGCCGAGCCGCTCGGCGCTCCAGCCGACGGCGGTGGAGCCGAGGGTGGAGGCGGCGAGGGAGGCCAGGGCGGTGCCGCCGAGTCCCAGCAGGAGCAGGGCGTCCTTGCCCTTGCGGGCGAACGGGTTGCCGTCGTCGGCGTCGTCGCACCCCCACACCACGCGCAGGCACTCGCGCATCGAGCCGACCCAGCCGACGCCGGTGAACAGCAGGACCCCGCCGGCGACCAGGCCGATCGTGCCGGCGTTGTCGACGAGGGAGCCGATGTCCAGCTGGTCGGAGATGCCCGGCACCTGCTCGCCGATCTTCGCCTCGACCGTACGCAGCCCGTCGTCGCTGAGCAGGGCGGCACCGACCGCGGCACCCAGGGTGATCAGCGGGAAGAGGGAGAGGAAGCTGATGAAGGTGATCGCGGCGGCCAGCCGCGACCAGTGGGACCGGTCGAGGGCCTCGTAGGCGCGCCAGGCGTGGGTGCGCATGAGACGGACGGCCCACGGGCCGATGACGGGGAGGTTGGTGAGCCAGTCCATGGCGTACGCCTACCACCGGACGGCCGCGCCACCGCGGGCGGCGCGACCGGATCCGGCGGGCTTCGGAGGTCCGGCCCTCAGACGCCGTACGGGGTGGCGGTCGGCTGGTCGACCGGTGAGCCCTGGGCGGGCACCGTGCCACCGGGGCGGCCGGAGCCGAAGTCGTATGTGCGCAGCTTGCGCCACACGGCGTCGGCGCCCTGCTCGTAGAGGGCGAAGGAGCGCACCGTCCACTGCGCCTCGAAGCCGGCGAGGTCGGCGTAGGCGCGGTCCATCGCCTCCTCCGCGATGCCGTGGGCGATGGTGACGTGCGGGTGGTACGGGAACTGGAGCTCCCGCACCAGCGGCCCCGACGCGTCGCGGATCCGCTGCTGGAGCCGGGCGCAGGCCGAGCCGCCCTCGACGACCTGGACGTAGACGACCGGGGAGAGCGGCCGGAACGTGCCCGTGCCGCTCAGCCGCATCGGGAAGGGCCGGCCGGCGGCCGCCACCGCGGCCAGGTGGGCACGGATCTCCGGCAGCCGCCCGGCGTCCACCTCGGTCGGCGGGAGCAGGGTGACGTGCGTGGGGATGCCGTGGGCCGCGGCATCACCGAAGCCCGCGCGCCGCTCCTGGAGCAGGCTGCCGTAGGGCTCCGGGACCGCGATCGAAACGCCGAGCGTTACGGTCCCCACGTCGTTCTCCTCATCCTTCGGTCATCCATACGATGCGGTCGCTGCGGTCGCCGCGGTCGCGCCGCGACGCGGTCGCCAGTGTGGCGCCTGGACCCGTCCCGTGGCCAGAGCCGTCCGGCTTCAGTGCTTGGCGGGCAGGAAGCCCACCCGGTCGTACGTCTGCGCGAGGGTCTCGGCCGCCACGGCGCGGGCCTTCTCCGCGCCCTTGGCCAGGATCGAGTCCAGCGTCTCCGGGTCGTCCAGGTATTCCCGGGTGCGGGTGCGGAAGGGCGTGACGAAGTCCACGACCACCTCGGCGAGGTCCGTCTTGAGGGCGCCGTACATCTTGCCCTCGTACCCCTCGACCAGCCGGTCGACGGGGGTGCCGGTGAGCGTCGACATGATCGTGAGGAGGTTGCTCACGCCGGGCTTGCCCTCGGGGTCGAAGCGGATCACGGTGTCGGTGTCGGTGACCGCGCTCTTGACCTTCTTGGCGGTGGCCTTCGGCTCGTCGAGGAGGTTGATCAGGCCCTTGGGCGTCGCCGACGACTTCGACATCTTCGCCGTCGGCTCCTGGAGGTCGTAGATCTTCGCCGTCTCCTTGAGGATGTACGGCGCGGGGACGGTGAACGTCTCGCCGAAGCGGCCGTTGAACCGCTCCGCGAGGTCGCGGGTCAGCTCGATGTGCTGGCGCTGGTCCTCGCCGACCGGGACCTGGTGCGCCTGGTACAGCAGGATGTCGGCGACCTGGAGGATCGGGTACGTGAAGAGGCCGACCGTGGCGCGGTCCGCGCCCTGCTTGGCGGCCTTGTCCTTGAACTGCGTCATGCGGGACGCCTCGCCGAACCCGGCCAGGCAGTTCATGACCCAGCCGAGCTGGGCGTGCTCGGGGACGTGGCTCTGGACGAAGAGGGTGCACCGCTCCGGGTCGAGCCCGGCGGCGAGCAGCTGGGCCACGGCGAGCCGGGTGTTGGCGCGCAGCTCCGCAGGGTCCTGCGGGACGGTGATCGCGTGCAGGTCGACGACCATGTAGAAGGCGTCGTGGGTCTCCTGGAGGGCGACCCACTGGCGGACCGCGCCGAGGTAGTTGCCGAGGTGGAAGGAGCCCGCGGTGGGCTGGATCCCGGAGAGCACACGAGGTCGCTGCGTGGAGGCCATGCCCCACATTCTCTCAGGTCCGGACGACAGCTCGGCACTGCCCGCCGGACTGCGGGACTCCGCTCGGCGGGGCCCGCGGGACCCCCGCGGAAGGGGCCCGGGGTGCCGGTCGCCGGGCGCCGGATGGCGGCCGGCGCGGGCGTCCGGCGCGGGGGCCGGCCGCCGTGCGGGCGCCGCGCCGCCCGCCTGTGCTGCGGCGACGCCCCCGGCCGCGCCGCCCGGCGGCGGCGGCCCCGCGTTCCGGGCGGGGGCCACGCGGGGCGGGCGAGGCGGTGCCGGTACGGAGGGGCAGGCGGCCGGGGCGCTGCCCGGGGGCGGGGGACCGTGTCGTAGTTCACGACGGTCCGGGTCCGGCCGGACCCGGACCGGACCGGCCCCGCGCAGCCGGGCCCGCACCACCGGGGCCCGCACGGCAGCGACCCGCACAGCCGGGGCCGCACGGCCGGGGCCGCCCGGACCGACCCGCACCACCGGGGCCCGCCCGTCGGCGCCCGCCCGGACCGACCCGCACCCCCCGGGGCCCGCCCGGACCGGCCGCGCCGCCGGGGCCCGCACCCCCTCGGGGCCCGCACGGCAGCGACCCGCACGGCCGGGGCCGGCCGTACTCCGCGTCGTGCGGCCGGGGGCGGTGGCGGAAACGGCCCGCCCGCGCGCGGCTCCCCCCGGTTCCTCCCCCGGGCGCCGGTCGCCGCGCGTACCGTCCACCCTGTCGGCGCCGCGCGGGACCGGGTTTCCCCGGGCCCGCGGCGAGCGACGATAGAGACGACCGGCCGTACGATGACGAACGGAGACCCCGTGTCGAGAACGCAGGACGCGATCGCTGCCGCCGAGGCGCACAGCGCGCACAACTACCACCCGCTGCCCGTGGTCGTGGCGACGGCGGAGGGCGCGTGGATGACGGACGTCGAGGGGCGTCGCTACCTCGACCTCCTCGCCGGCTACTCGGCGCTCAACTTCGGCCACGGCAACCGCCGTCTGATCGAGGCCGCCAAGGCGCAGCTGGACCGCGTGACGCTGACGTCGCGCGCCTTCCACCACGACCGGTTCGCCGACTTCTGCACGCAGCTCGCGGAGTTCTGCGGCATGGAGGCGGTGCTGCCGATGAACACCGGGGCGGAGGCGGTCGAGACCGCCGTGAAGACCGCCCGCAAGTGGGGCTACCGGGTCAAGGGCGTCCCGGACGGCGCCGCGCGGATCGTCGTGGCGGCGGGCAACTTCCACGGCCGCACGACGACGGTCGTCAGCTTCTCCACCGACCCCGAGGCGCGCGAGGACCACGGACCGTACACGCCGGGCTTCGACGTCGTCCCGTACGGCGACCTGGAGGCGCTGGCGGCGGCGGTGACCGACGAGACGGTGGCCGTGCTGCTGGAGCCGATCCAGGGCGAGGCGGGCGTCCTCGTGCCGCCGCCGGGCTACCTGGCGGGCGTGCGGGAGCTGACGCGCGAGCGGGACGTGCTGCTCGTCGCGGACGAGATCCAGTCGGGCCTGGGCCGCACCGGCCGGTCCTTCGCCTGCGAGCACGAGGGCGTCGTCCCCGACATGTACCTGCTGGGCAAGGCGCTGGGCGGCGGGGTCGTGCCGGTGTCGGCCGTCGTGTCGAGCGCGCGCGTGCTGGGCGTGCACCGGCCGGGCGAGCACGGTTCGACGTTCGGCGGGAACCCGCTGGCCTGCGCGGTGGCGCTGGAGGTGCTGGCGATGCTGCGCACCGGCGAGTACCAGCAGCGGGCGGCCGAGCTCGGCGACCACCTGCACCGGGAGCTGAACCTGCTGGTCGGCACGGGCGCGGTCCGCGAGGTCCGCGGGCGCGGCCTGTGGGCCGGGGTGGACCTGGACCCGGCCCGGGGCACGGGCCGCGAGGTCTCCGAGCGGCTGATGGCGCGCGGCGTGCTCGTGAAGGACACGCACGGCTCGACCATCCGCATCGCGCCGCCGCTGGTGATCTCCAAGGAGGACCTGGACTGGGGGCTGGAGCAGCTGCGGGAGGTCCTCGCCGTCTGAGGCCCCCGCCCGCCCGCCGGACGGCACGGCGGCCGGTCCCGGGGGGCCGGCCGCCGTGCCGTCCACAGGATCGCCGTCTACAGGATGACGTGGGGCAGGAAGCGGGCGTAGGTGTCGGTGACGGGGCCGGAGGACTCGCGGATGCCGAGCCCGGCGGCCTCGTCCTCGACCACCCAGGCGCCCAGCACCACCCGGTTGCCGTCGAAGTCGGGCAGCGGGGCGAGGCCCTGGTAGCAGCACGGCTCGGCGCGGAGGGCCGGCTCGGCGCCCGGCTCGTGCAGGGTGACGCCGGCGCCCTCGCGGCCCAGCAGCGGCTTGGCGGCGTACCCGCCCTCGACGGCCAGCTCGCGCGGGCCGTCGAGGTAGGCGGGCAGCAGGTTGGGGTGGCCCGGGTACAGCTCCCACAAGACCGCCAGCAGCGCCTTGTTGGACAGGAGCATCTTCCAGGCCGGTTCGATCCAGCAGGTGCTGCCGGTGCCGCCGCCGTTGTCGAGCGTGTCCAGGACGTGCGGGCCGAACGCGTCGGTGACCAGCCACTCCCACGGGTAGAGCTTGAAGCAGCTGCGGATGAAGCGCAGCCGGTCGTCGACGAAGCGGCCCGACAGCCGGTCCCAGCCGATCCGCTCCACCGACAGCGCCTCCGTGGCGATCCCGGCCTGCTCGGCGGTCTCCCGCAGGTAGGCGACGGTCATCAGGTCCTCGCCGATCTCGTCGCCGTCGGAGTGGACGAAGTGCAGCGGGCCGGGCGGCAGCAGGCGGGCCTGCCGGCGCCACGCGTCGACGAGCCGCTCGTGGAGCGAGTTCCACTGGTCGGCTCCGGGGAAGCGCTCCTCCATCCAGAACCACTGCGGGCTGGCCGCCTCGACCAGCGAGGTGGGGGTGTCGGCGTTGTACTCCAGCATCTTCGCCGGGCCCCGGCCGTCGTACCGCAGGTCGAACCGGCCGTACAGCGACGGCAGTTCCGCGCGCCGGTGCCACGACTCGGCGACCAGGGCGGCGAGGCGCGGGTCGGTGATGCCGAGGTCGGCGAACCGGTCGCGCTCGACGATGTGCGCGGCCGCCGCGAGGCACATGGCGTGCAGCTCCTCGACGACCTCCTCCAGCGCCTCGACCTCGGGCAGGGTGAAGGAGTAGTACGCGGACTCGTCCCAGTACGGGCGCAGCGAGCCGTCCGGGTGGCGGGTCAGCGGGTAGACGCAGCCCTGCTCCTCGACGGTGCGCTGCCAGTCGGGGCGGGGTTCGGTGGTGTGGCGCTCCATGGTGTGCGTACGCCGCCGGTCAGCCGCCGCCGCTGCCCGAGCAGCCGAAGCCACCGCGCTGGACGGACGCCTTGTCGAAGCTGCCGCCCTCGACCCTGCCGCTGCTGGAGGACCCGCCGTAGTAGTACGACCCGGAGCCTCCCCCGCTGCCGCTGCCACTGCTGCCGCTACCGCTGCCGCCGCGGCACTTGTAGTCGGGCAGGACCTCGCGCGTGACCGGGTCGACGCACCGCCTGTCCGGCTCGGAACTCCCGCAGGAGGTGAGCGTCAGCGCGAGCGCGCCCATACCCCCCAGTACGACGTGACTTGACCGAAATCTGCGCATTTCTTTCCCCCGTGCCCTGATGGACCATACGAGCGCGTCGAACGCCCGGACACTTTAGCCGCGCCACTGGACACGCGGGAACCTAGGGGTAGACGACGCACCGCCGCCGCATGCGAGGCGTGCGACGGCGGTGCGCACGCGCGATGCCGTGATCGACGGCGCCGCGCATTTCGAGCGGATACTCACTCCGCGCTAGGGACGGGAATCGAGAAACGCCCCTGTCGAATCAGAGGGAATACTTGATGATCCAGGTGCTGGCGTTCTGGTTCGCGGGGCGCGCCCCACACTTCGCCACCTTGTCGTTGAACGCCTGCAGGTATCCGCATTTGCTGTTGGCGATCGGTGTCTGCGCACCGTTGTTCAGAGAGGCGAGCTGCCAGCCCCCGACCCCCTTGCCCGTGCTGCACTCCCGGAGCGAGACAGGGCCGTTCTTGCCGTTTGCCGCGAGGCAGGCAACACCGAAGGGAACGGTTCCGGTGCTGTAGTTGACGTACTTCGCCTGGCCGTAGTTGTTCCAGTGGAAGGCTTCCGTGTTGCTGCACCTGCCCAGGGACAGGTCCTTGTTGACACCGTTGCCCTTCAGACACGTGCCGGTCGCCTTGTTGACGATGTAGAAGCGCCCGCCAGGCTCGGCCTGCGCGGTCGTCGCAGGTCCGGCGAGAACGACTCCGAGCGCGAGCGCGGACGTCACGGCACCGGCGATGACCTTGCTCATATATTTCACGACTGCTTCCCCCACGTATAATTTCAGACAATAGACAGGGGGCTGGTCGGGCCCCCCTCCCTCACGCCTCCCATTATATCGTCCGCATTCCCGACCATCATCGCAGTTGAGGAAAATCTGAGGGTCAGTGGAGGCAATTCACGGCACTAGCCGGCAGAGGGCGTAGAAGGCTCCGGGCCAAGCGCTGCCAGTGGGGGCGGCGTAGCCGACGACGAGACCGTCGCGAGTGGCGGAAGGCGTTCAGGCCCTGGAGGGCGGCGAGCTGGTCGCGGCGGCTCCGGTAGACGTAATGCAAGGATCGGTCGTGGCGGTCGTACACGCCGGACAGGAAGCGTGAGACAGAGCGCGGGAAACCCACAGCGTGTGCGAACAGCCTCGCTCCGGGGCGCGGTCGGCGCGGGTCGGATCCAGCCGTGCCGATCGGCGATGCCGATCGCGTCGACCAGGGTCCGGGCGTGCAGTCTGCCGATGGCCGACGACAGCCGGTGGCGCACGGTGCCGACGCTGAGGAACAGGTCGGCCGCGACCTCCCGGGCGGCGGCGCCCTGGGCGCCGTACCTCACGCTCGGTCAAGCGCCGCGCAAGAGCGCTCGCCGCGTCCGCGACGTCACCGGCCGCCCGGGGCCCGAAGCCCCGGGCGCGGACCGCGGTGAGCCCGCCCGGACCACCGCGTGGACTTCGGCAACCAGAACGCCGGTCATGCGGTCGCTCGTCACCGGGTCACGGAGTGGTGCGCTCCGCCTCCTCGCGGGCGCCCAGGACGGGCAGGACGAAGGGCGACAGCAGGCAGTAGGCGGCGGACGCGCCGAGCAGCGCCCAGGCCGCGGGGGCACCGAGCACGTCGGCCAGCAGGTCCGTCACCGACGTGCCCGCGAGCAGGCCGATCAGCACGACGGACAGGAGCACCACGGTCCAGTGGAAGGCCAGGGCCCGCAGGCGTCCGCCGGTGCCGCGCGGCCGGGTGTCCTCCGTGTCGCCGACCATCACCGGCCACACGACCGGTGAGAAGGCGCAGTACAGGGTGAAGAGGACCAGCGGCAGGGGCGCCGTGGTGGCCGGCAGCTCGAAGTAGCCGTCGGTGGAACCCTGTTCGCGGCCGGCGGCCGTGTCGTGGCCGACCAGGAAGCCGTAGAGGCTCCACCCGCTCGCCGCGACGGCGATCCGGTTGGCCGGCCGGTTTCCTTTCCTTCACGGGTCGTTTTCCTGTGGGGGGTGCGGGGTCGAGAGGTGGTGTGGGGATCGGGGGACACGGTACGGCCCCCGCCGGGGCTCCCGGAGGGCGAGCCGCGCGCCCCGCGGGCGGGTGTACGGACAGCCGGCCGCCCCGTGCGGTCGGCCGCCGCGCGGGGCTCTCGCGTCTCACGGCGCTTCGGGGAGCGCCCGCAGCAGTGCCGCCAGCGCCCCCGACCACTGGCTGTCCGTGGGAGTGCCGTAGCCGATCACCAGAGCGTCCCGGCCGGGCCCGGAGGAGTCGGGGTGGCGGAACCGACTCAGCCCCTGGAGGGCGAGGCCCTGCCGCGCGGCGGCCCGGACCGCCGCCTGTTCCGTGCCGGGTGGCAGCTCCACGACGACGTGCAGCCCCGCAGCGACGCCTGAGACCCGCAGGTGCGGCGCGTGTGCGGCGAGAGCACGGACCAGTTCGTTGCGGCGGCGCCGGTAGTGCAACCGCATCTTCCGCACGTGCCGGTCGTACGCGCCCGAGGCGATGAACTCGGCCAGGGTCAGCTGGTCCAGCGCGCCCGGCGTCCACTCCACGTCACCCTTCGCCGCGACCACCTCCCCCACCAGCTGCGGGGGCAGCACCATCCAACCCAGGCGCAGTCCCGGCGCGAGGGACTTGCTCGCGGTGCCCAGGTAGACCACCCGGTCCGGGTCCAGTGCCTGGAGGGCGCCGACGGGCAGCCTCTGACGCGCTTCCGCCCGCTCCCCCGGCTGCACGGGGGTCGCCTCCACCGGCTGCCGGTCGTAGCGGAACTCGCCGTCGTAGTCGTCCTCCAGGACGAGCCCGCCCGAGGCGCGCGCCCAGTCGACGAGGGCGGCGCGGCGGTCCGGCGGGAGGGCGCCGCCCAGCGGGAACTGGTGGGCGGGCGTGATGAGCACGGCGCCGGGCCGGCCGGCGGCGCCCTCGGCGAGCGCCTCGGTGCGGGTGCCGTACTCGTCGAGCGGGAGCGGCGGCGTGCGCAACCCGGCGGCGGCCAGGCGCCGCCAGTGCACGTCGAGGCCGTACGACTCGACGGCGACGTCCTTCACGCGGCGGGCGTGCAGGACACCGCCCAGCAGCATCAGGCCGTGGGCGAAGCCGGAGCACACCACGATCCGGTCGGCGTCGGCGTGCACTCCGCGCGAGCGGGCGAGGTACTCGGCGAGCACGGCCCGCAGCTCGGGCCGTCCGCGCGGGTCGCCGTAGCCGAACGCGTCGTGCGGTGCGTCGGTGAGGGCCCGGCGGGACGCCTTGAGCCACTCCGCGCGCGGGAAGGAGCCCAGGTCGGGGGTGCCGGGGTGGAGCGTGTGCAGCGGTTTGCCGGTGCGGGCGTGGGCGCGCTGCCACGGCAGCGGCGAGGTGCCGCCGGCCTGCGCCCGGCGGGCCGGGAGGGGGGCGGCGCGGCGGGCGACGCGGGTGCCGGAGCCCTGGCGGGCGGTGAGCCAGCCCTCGGCGACCAGCTCGGCGTAGGCGTCGGCGACGGTGTTGCGGGCCACGCCGAGGTCCGCGGCGAGCGTCCGGGAGGACGGCAGGCGGGTGCCGGGGGCGAGGCGGCCGCTGCGGACGGCCTCGCGCAGGGCGTCCATCAGCCCGGCACGCAGGCCGCCGCCCCTGCCGATGTCCAGGTGGAGATCGGTGCCGAGGGCGGCGGCGTCCGAAGTGGCCCGGTGATCCGTCATGGAAATGGACCATACCGCTGCGCCAACACCCGCGTACCGTCAAGGACATGACGACGCAGACGCACGCACAGCAGCAGACCCCGTCCACCTCCGCCGCCACCGCCGCCGCACCTGGCGGCCTCGCCGCCGAGCACCCCGCCCGCCTGGACATGTCCGCGCACGCCCCGGAGGTGTACCGGGCGATGCTCCGGCTGGACGGCGCCGCCAACAAGGCCCTCGACCCGGTGCTGGTCGAGCTGGTCAAGATCCGCGCCTCACAGCTCAACCACTGCGCCTTCTGCCTGGACATGCACACCAAGGACGCCCTCGCGGCGGGCGAGTCCGTCGAGCGGATCGTGCAGCTGAGCGCCTGGGAGGAGTCGCGCCACTTCTACACGGAGAAGGAACTGGCGGCGCTCGCGCTGACGGAGGCGGTCACGGTCCTCACGGACGGCTTCGTCCCGGACGAGGTGTACGCGCGGGCGGCGGAGCACTTCGACGAGGTCGAGCTCGCCCACCTGATCGCGTCGATCATCGTGATCAACTCCTGGAACCGGATCGCCGTGACGTGCCGCTCGGTGCCGGGCCACTACACGCCGGGCCAGTACAAGTGACGCGGCGGGCGGCCCGGGAACGGGCGGCCCGGCTCGCGGCGGAGTTCCGGGCCCTGCACCGCGACCGGCCCCGGCGGGACCCGCTGGTCCTGCCGGGCCCGTGGGACGCCGGGAGCGCCCGGGTCCTCGCCGCCGCGGGACACCCGGCGCTGGCGACGCCGTCCGCGGGGGTGGCGGCGTCGCTGGGGTACGAGGACGGGGGGACGCCCGCCGACGAGATGTTCGCGGCGGTGGCCCGCGTCGTCCGCGCCGTGGACGTACCGGTCTCGGCGGACCTGGAGGCCGGCTACGGGCTGCCGCCGCGCGAACTGGCCGCCCGGGTCCTCGACGCCGGGCTGGCGGGGGTGAACCTGGAGGACAGCGGGGACTTCGGGAGCAGCGGGGAGCCCGGGGACGGCCGGCCCGGTGGGTCGGGCGGGGCCCGCGGCGCCGGCGGCGGGTTGCGGGACGCCGGGGCGCACGCCGCGTGGCTGGCGGAGTTCCGGGAGGCGGCGGGCGGCGAGCTGTTCCTGAACGCCCGGGTGGACACCTACCGCCACGGGGTGGCGGACCCGGAGGAGACCGTCCGCCGCTGCCTGCTGTACGTCGAGGCGGGCGCGGACGGGGTGTACCCGATCCTCGCCCCGCCGGAGCACCTGCCCCTGCTCGCCGCGCGGGTCCCGGTGCCGGTCAACGCGCTCGCCGTGCCCGGTGGGCCCGGGGTCGCGGAGCTGGGTCGGCTGGGCGCGGGCCGCGTCACGTTCGGCGCGGGCATGCACGGCCGCACCATGGCGGCGCTGCGGGCGGTGGCGGACGAGGTCCGCCCGGCCGTGTGACGGGGCGCCGTCACACGGCCGGGCGGGTGCGGGCCCGGGCCAGGCGGGGCGTCGGGCCGGAGGCCGGGCGGGCGCCGCGTCGGGCCGGGGCCGGGCCGAGCCGGGCGGGGGCCCGGTCAGCGCGGGAGCCAGGTCTTCCAGGTGGCCTCGTTGTCCTTGGCCCACCTCTCCGCCGCCTCCTGCGGGGACAGCTTCTCGTGGGCGATCATGAGGGCGACCTCGTTCTGCTGCTCGGTCGTCCACCGGAAGTTCTTCAGGAAGGTGGCGGCTTCCCCGCCCTCCTTCGCGAAGTCGGCGTTGAGGAACTTCTGCAGGGGCGTGTCCGGGTACGCGCAGGCGATCTTCGCCGGGTCGGCGTCACACCCCTCCTCGTACCGGGGCAGCTTCACCTCGACCATCTCGACCTGCGAGTTCAGCCACTGCGGCGTCCACCAGTAGGTGAGGAACGGCTTGCGGTCCTCCGCCTTCTTCCGGATGGCGGTGATCTGCGCGGCCTCGGAGCCCGCGTAGTTGGTCTTCAGGTCGAGGTCGAGGTTGCGGATGAGCGCCTCGTCGTGCGTGACGTAGTCGGGCGAGCCCTCCAGGAGTTCGCCCTTGCCGCCCGACTCGGCGGTCGCGAACCGGTCCGCGTACTTGTCGAGGTTGCGCCAGTCCGTGACGTCGGGGTGCGCGTCCGCGAAGTACTTCGGCACGAACCAGCCGATGTGGCCGGTCACCCCGAGGTCGCCGCCGTTGACGACGGTCTTCTTCTCCTCGACGTACCGCTTCTCCTGCTCGGGGTGGCCCCAGTCCTCCAGGACCGCGTGGACGTCGCCCCGGGACAGCGCGTCCCAGGCGAGGACCTCGCCCATCTGCTGGGTCTTGACGGTGTAGCCCAGCTCCTTCTCCAGGAGGTACTCGGCGACGGCCGCGTTGGCCTGGGCGCCGACCCAGGAGGGGACGGAGAGCCGGACGGTCTTCGCGTCGCCGCCCGCGTACTGGGACCTGCCGGTCTCGGCCGCCCCGCAGCCGCCGAGGGCCAGCACGCCGAGGGCGACGGCGA
Organism: Streptomyces sp. DH12; assembly: GCF_020873895.1. Taxonomy (GTDB): domain Bacteria; phylum Actinomycetota; class Actinomycetes; order Streptomycetales; family Streptomycetaceae; genus Streptomyces. The sequence goes on from NZ_JAHWGT010000021.1 coordinate 66,260, forward strand.
CGGCCGTGGCCGCGCGGGCGGTGCGGGGCGCGCGGGCGGTGCGACCGGTGGCGCCCGTGGCGGTATCTGTCGTGCGGGTGGTGCTGCTGCTGTCGGTGGTGCGCATGGGGTGCTCCTGTGGGGCGCGTGCGGTCAGTGCTTCGGCGTGCGCGCCGTCGGTTGCGTGAGCCGGTCCAGGACCAGGCCCAGGCAGACGATCGCGAGACCGGCCGTCACGCCGAGGCCCATCTCGCCCCGCGACAGCCCCTTCACGACGTCGTAGCCGAGTGCGCCACCGCCGACGAGACCGCCGACGACGACCACGGCCAGGACCAGGACGACGCCCTGGTTGACGGCGAGCTGGAGCGCCGGGCGGGCGAGGGGCAGCTGCACCTGGAAGAGCTGCTGCCGCGTCGACGCGCCCATCGAACGGGCCGCCTCCAGGGCCGCCGGGTCCACCTCGCGGACCCCCTGCGCGGTGATGCGGACGACGGCGGGCAGCGCGTACACCACCGCCGCGATGATCGCCGCGGCGCGGCTGACGCCGAACAGGGCCACGACCGGGATGAGGTAGACGAACTGCGGCAGCGTCTGGAGCGTGTCCAGCACCGGCCGCAGCCAGCGCTCCACCCACGGCAGCCGGGCGCAGGCCACGCCCACGAGGACGCCCACGACCAGGGTGACGGCGAGCGCGGCGACGACCTGCGACAGCGTGTCCAGCGACTGCGTCCACACGCCGAGCACGCCGGTCGCGGCGAGCGCGAGCGTCGCGGTCAGCGCCGTGCGCCAGGTGCCGACCAGCCGGGCCAGCACGGCGACCGCCAGCAGCAGCGCCCACCAGGGCAGCCACTGCAGGCCGTCGCGGAGCGGGTTGAGGAGCCAGACGGTGAACGTCTCCGACCAGACCTCCGTACCGCCGAGGACGGGCACGCCGGAGGAGAAGTGGTCGACGACCCAGTCCTGCGCCCGGTTGACGGGCGCGGAGATGTCGTACGTCCACCCCTGCGGCCAGCGCGGGCCGAGCGCGAGGCCGGCGACGGTCGCGGCGAGGGTGCCGGCCGCGGCGAGCGCCCACGCGGAGCGGCCGTGCAGCGGGCCCGCGCCGGGGTCCGCGGCGGCGCCCATGCGGTCGCCCGCCGCGGCGGTCGTACGGTCCAGCCAGACGGCGATCAGCACGATCGGGACGCCCGCGGCGAGCGCCTTGCCGACGTCGACGGTGGACAGCGCCGAGTACACCTCCTCGCCGAGGCCGCCCGCGCCGACGAGGGCGGCGATGACCACCATGGACAGCGCCATCATGATCGTCTGGTTGAGCCCGAGGAGCATCTGCCGGCGCGCCAGGGGCAGGCGCGCGGTCCACAGGCGCTGGCGGCGGCCGGCGCCCAGCGACACGGACGCCTCCAGCACGCCGGGGTCGGCGGAGCGCAGGCCCAGCGCGGTGAGGCGGGCCATCGGCGGGGCGGCGTAGATGACCGTGCAGAACAGCGCGGCGGGGGTGCCGGTGCCGAAGACCAGCACGAACGGCAGGAGGTACGCGAACGCCGGCAGCACCTGCATGGTGTCGAGCACCGGGCGCAGCGCGCGGTCGACGCGGTCGGAGAGCCCGGCGGCGAGCCCGATCACCACGCCGAGCAGCGCGGCGACGGCCACGGCCACGACCATCAGCGCGATGGTGAGCAGCGTGGCGTTCCACATGCCGAGCAGCCCGCACACGGCGAACGCGCCGAGGGCCGTGGCGGCGACGCGCGCGCCCCGCCGGTCGAAGCCGGCGGCGCGCCAGGCGAACAGCACCGCGGCGGCCAGGACGCCGGGCCAGCCCATCGCGGCGAGGAGCCGGTACACCGCGTCGACGGCGTCGGTGGCGGTGTTGGAGAGGTGGAGCAGGAAGTACAGGAAGGCGGGGTGGGTGTCGCGGTTGTCGAGCACCCAGGTGTTGGCGGCGTCGAGCGGCGTGGACAGGTCGACGGTCAGCGCGGCGGGCCAGGCGCCGCCGCCGAGCAGCCACGCGCCGAGCACGCCGAGCACGGCGAGGAGGCCCGCGGCGGCCCCCCACCGCCCTGCCCGGGACGTCCTGCCGCCCCGGCCGTGGGCGGTCGGGGTCCCCGGAACGGTGGCACCGGGGGCCGTGCCCGCACCGTACGCGGCGCCGGAGCCACCCACCCCCGCCCCGGACGCACCGGCGTCCCGCCCCCGGGCGGTCGGCGCGTCCGGGGAGGACGCGGCCGTGCCCGGGGCGGCGGGCGCCTGGGTGTGCCGGGGGGTGCCGGGGGCCGTGCGCGGGGCGCGGGCGGTCGGATCCGGCGCGGGCCCGCGGGTGCCCGGCGCCCGGGTGTCCGGCGCGTCGGCGGAGGGGTCCACGGCGACCGGGGGCTTGTTCGGGGGGTTCTGGTTCGGCGTTCTGGTCGGGGTCATGCCGCCGCCTTCCCGGCCGGGGGCGTGACCCCCGCGACGACCCCCAGGAGGGCCTGGTGGTCGACGACGCCCAGGCAGCGGCCGTCCTGGACGACGCGGACCGGGGCGCCGCCGCCGTGGGCGGCGGCGGTGATGGCCTCGGAGACCGTCGCGCCGGGCGGCAGCGCAGGCCCGTGCGCGGCGTCGTCCGCGTGGACCGGGCGCATGGCGGTGCGGAGGGTGACGACGTGTTCGCGCGGCACGTCCCGGACGAAGTCGCGTACGTAGTCGTCGGCGGGCGCGCCGACGATCTCCTCGGGCGTGCCGAGCTGCACGACGCGCCCGTCGCGCATGAGGGCGATGCGGTCGCCGATGCGCAGCGCCTCGCTGAGGTCGTGGGTGATGAAGACCATGGTGCGGCCCTCCTCGCGGTGGAGCCGGACGACCTCCTCCTGCATGTCGCGGCGGATCAGCGGGTCGAGGGCGCTGAACGGCTCGTCGAAGAGCAGGACGGCGGGGTCGACGGCGAGCGCGCGGGCCAGGCCGACGCGCTGCTGCTGGCCGCCGGAGAGCTGGCCGGGCCTGCGGTGCTCCAGGCCGGCGAGGCCGACCTTGGCGACGAACTCCGACGCCCTGGTCCGCCGTTCGGCGCGGCCGACGCCCTGGATCTCCAGGCCGTACGCCACGTTGTCGAGGACGGTGCGGTGCGGCAGCAGGCCGAAGTGCTGGAAGACCATCGCGGCGCGGTGGCGGCGCAGTTCGCGCAGCCGGGCGCGGTCCATGCCGAGGACGTCGCCGCCGTCGAACTCCAGGGTGCCGGAGGTCGGTTCGACGAGCCGGGTGAGGCAGCGCACCAGGGTGGACTTGCCGGAGCCGGAGAGGCCCATGACGACGAAGACCTCGCCCTTGCGGACGTCGAAGGAGACGTCGCGGACGGCGGCGGTGCACCCGGTGCGGGCGCGCAGTTCGGCCGGGGGGAGGTCGGCGAGGTCGGGGTCGGCGGGGACGCGGTCGGCCTTGGGGCCGAAGACCTTCCACAGGTTGCGGACGCCGAAGACGGGCGCGCCGACCGCGTCCGCGTCAGCGGTACCGGGGGCGCCGGGCGTACCGGGAGCGACGGGCGTCGCGGAGGTGGTGGGGGTCGTGCTCATCGGGCGTCACCGCCCAGCAGGTCGGCGGCCTTCTCGCCGACCATCAGCACCGCCACCATCGGGTTGACGGCCGTCATGGTCGGGAAGACCGACGCGTCGGCGACGCGGACCCCCCGCAGCCCCCTGACCCTCAGCTCCGGGTCGACGACCGCCGTGGGGTCGTCGGCGGCGCCCATCTTGCAGGTGCCGGCGGGGTGGTAGACGGTGTGGGCGGCCTTGCGGGCGTACTCGCTCAGTTCCTCGTCACCGGTGACGTCCGGCCCCGGGCAGACCTCGCGCTTGAGCCAGGAGGCGAGCGGCTCGGTGGCGGCGACCCGGCGGGCGATGCGGATGCCGTCGACGAGGGTGCGGGCGTCGTAGTCGTCCTCGTCGGTGAAGTACCGGAAGTCGAGGGCGGGCTTCACCTCGGGGTCGGCGCTGGTCAGGTAGAGGCGGCCGCGGCTGCGCGGCTTGGGGATGTTGGGCGTCATCGACACGCCGTGCGCGGGCTTCTCGTAGCCGAGGCGCTCGGGGTTGTCGGTGAAGGGGATCTGGTAGAAGTGGAACATCAGGTCCGGCCCGGGTTCGGCGGGGTCGCGGCGGACGAAGAGCCCGGCGTCGCTGTCCATCGCGGAGTTCTCGGGGATCGGGCCGTCGGTCTCCCAGACGATGACCGACTCGGGGTGGTCGAGCAGGTTCTCGCCGACGCCCGGCAGGTCGTGGACGACGGGTATGCCGAGCGCCTCCAGGTCGTGCCGGGGCCCGACGCCGGAGTGCATCAGCAGCCGGGGCGTGTCGACGGCGCCGGCGCACAGGACGACCTCGCGGCGGGCGGTGAGGAGCGTCTCGGTGCCGTCGGCGCCGCGGACGTGGACGCCGCGGGCGCGGTCGCCGTCGAGTTCCAGCCGGTACGCCCAGGTCTCCAGCCGGATGTGGAGGTTGGGCCGCTCGTCCATGACGGGGTGGAGGTAGGCGACGGACGCGGAGGAGCGCTTGTTGTCCTCGGGGTGGTAGGCGAGGTCGAAGAAGCCGGCGCCCTCGTGGAACGGCTTCTTGTTGAACCCGTCGACGTGCGGGACGCCGAGGGCGGCCCGCGCGGCGTCGACGAAGTCGCGGGCGATGGCGTTCCGGTCCTTCTCGTCGACGGTGACGATGTTGTTGAGGAGCCGGTCGTAGTACGGGTCCATGGCGGCGGCGTGCCAGCCGGTGGCGCCGGCCTCGGCCCACTCCTCCCAGTCGGAGGGGAGGGGCTTGAAGGAGATCAGCGTGTTGTGGGAGGAGCAGCCGCCGAGGACCCGGGCGCGGCTGTGCCGGATGTGGCTGTTGCCGCGGGGCTGTTCGACGGTCGGGTAGTCGTAGTCGAGGTCGCCGCCGAGGAGGCCGAGCCAGCGGCGCAGCGTGAGGACGTCGGGCCGGTCGCGGTCGTCGGGGCCGCCCTCGATGACGGCGACGGTGACGTCGGGGTCGTCGGTGAGGCGGCGCGCGATGACGGAGCCGGCGGTGCCGCCTCCGACGATCACGTAGTCGTACTCGGTCTCGGCCGCGCCGGGGGTCCGGGGCTGCTCGGTATGGAGGGTGTCCGTCTTCATGTGGTGTCCTACGTCCTGTCCTGCGTCCCTGTTCGCTCGCTGCTCAGCCCTTGAACCAGCGCACCGGGCGCGGGGCGAGGTTCTGGTAGACGTGCTTGCTCTCGCGGTACTCGGCGAGGCCGGCGGGGCCGAGTTCGCGGCCGATGCCGCTCTTGCCGAAGCCGCCCCACTCCGCCTGGGGGAGGTAGGGGTGGAAGTCGTTGATCCAGACGGTGCCGTGGCGCATCCGGCGGGCGACGCGGCGGGCGCGGCCGGCGTCGGCGGACCAGACGCCGCCGGCGAGGCCGTACTCGGTGTCGTTGGCGAGGGCGACCGCCTCGTCCTCGGTGCGGAAGGTCTCGACGGTGAGGACGGGTCCGAAGACCTCCTCGCGGACGATCCGCATGGTGCGGTCGCAGTGGTCGAGGACGGTGGGGCGGTAGAACCAGCCGTCGTCGAGGCCGGGGCCGGTGGGGCGCTGCCCGCCGGCGCGCAGGACGGCGCCCTCGGCGAGGGCGGAGGCGACGTACTCCTCGGTGCGGGCGAGTTGCTGCGCGGAGACGAGGGGGCCGCACTCGACGCCGGGCTCGGTGCCGCGCCCCAGCCGGACGAGGTCGGCGCGGCGGGCGAGTTCGGCGACGAACCGCTCCCGCAGGGACTCCTCGACGATCAGCCGGGAGCCGGCCGAGCAGACCTGGCCGCTGTGGATGAAGGCGGCGTTGAGGGCCTGGTCGACGGCGGTGTCGAAGGCTTCGGGGGTGGTGCAGGCGTCGGCGAAGACGACGTTGGGGTTCTTCCCGCCGAGTTCGAGGGCGACCTTCTTCACGCCGTCGGCGGCGGCGCGCATCACCTTGGTGCCGCTGACGAGGCCGCCGGTGAAGGAGACCAGGTCGACGTCGGGGTGCTCGGCCATCCGCGCGCCGACGGTGGTGCCGGGGCCGGTGACGAGGTTGGCGACGCCGGCCGGCAGTCCGGCCTCGGCGAGGAGCCGCATCAGGGCCACCGTCGTCAGCGGCGTGATCTCGCTCGGCTTGACGACGAAGGTGTTGCCCGCGGCGAGCGCGGGGGCGATCTTCCAGCTGGCCTGGAGGAGCGGGTAGTTCCACGGGGTGATCAGCGCGCACACGCCGACCGGCTCGTGCACGACGACGCTGTGGACGTCGGGCGTCCCGGCGTCGACGACGCGTCCGCCGCTCTCGTGGACGACGAGGTCGGCGAAGTAGCGGAAGGCGTCGGTGACGCAGTCGACGTCGACGCGGCCCTCCTCGACGGTCTTGCCGGCGTCGCGGCTCTCCAGGAGCCCGAGCGCTTCACGGTCGCGCTGGAGCAGGTCGGCGACCCGCCGCAGCAGCGCCGCCCGCTCGGCGACGGGGGTGCCGGGCCACTCCCCCTGGCCGTTGTCGAATGCCTCGCGTGCGGCGGCGATCGCGGCGTCGGCGTCCTCGGCGCCGCCCTCCGCCACGACCGCGAGGGTGGTGGCGTCGGCCGGGTCGAGGACGTCTCGGGTGGCCCCGGAAGCGGCGGTTCGCCACTCCCCGGCCACGTGGATGCTGTGTGTGTGGTGTTCCGACACTGCGCGTTCGCCTTCCGTACCTGGTGCGGTCAGAACCTTCCTGACCGGCGAGCCCGGCACCTGCCCCGGGCGGGCGGAAGCATGCGCGAAAGTGGCGGGGGTCACCCGCGGCCGGGCCCCGGGGCCCGGCCGCGGCGGCCCGGCTACGGCAGGTCGTCGCCGTCCGTCCGGATGTCGTCCTCGGCCCGCAGTCCGGCCACCCACAGCGGCATCAGCCAGTGCACGACGAGGGCGGTGAACAGCGCCGCGAAGACGACCTCGCCGTCGGCCCGGACGTCCGTCGTCCACAGCAGCAGCCCGAACGCGGCGGTGCCGAGGAGGAGCAGACCGGTGGTGGCCCGGTGGGCGATGGCCCGGACCCGGTCGCGTTCGGCGGTCTGGCGCTCGTCGAGCATCCGGCCGCGCAGTTCGAGCAGGCCGCGGGTGGCGGCGTTGATGCCGCCGGTGGCGACCACCCAGGGCAGCAGCAGGCCGAGCATCGCGAACGCCGCCCAGCCGGCGTCGGCGACGACCATGGCGAGCCACGTGGTGGCGGCCGCCGCGGTGAGCAGCACGTGCGCGGCGACCAGGACCCGCCGGCGGGCTGCCGTCCGGTAGAGCGGCGCGGCCTCGCGCCGGTTCATGAGCGCGTACATCCGCCGGTCGTAGCGCGTGGCGGTCGTCATCAGGTGGTCCTCCCGTTGTCCCCGTCAACCCCGTAGATCTCGGTCGTGAGCGGCTGGAACGGCTCCAGGGAGAACAGCGCCTCCACGGGGAGCCGGAAATAGGCCGCCAGCTTCAGGGCCAGGTCGAGGCTGGGGTTGTACTGTCCGCGCTCGATGTAGCCGATGGTCTGGTAGTGGACGCCGACCGCCTGCGCCAGTGCCTGCCGCGACACCTTGCGTTCGGCCCGGACGACGGCCAGCCTGTTGTGCACCTGCTCGCTCATGTATAAGAAATACTACATTCGATCGTACGAACGCAATGATCCGTATGGATGATGTGCTGCCCGCACACGCGCGGTCGCCCCGGGGCGCGGCGCCGTCCGCTCTAGGGTTCGATCATGCGCAGCAGCGACAGCGACCGCGTCTACCTCGCCCCCGTCGACCACCTGCGCGCCGCCGCCGCCGTCCTCGTCGTCCTGTACCACGGGTGCCAGTTGTTCACCGCCCGGCTCGAGGGCGGCGGGGCGTTCACCGCCGAGACGGGCTGGCTGTACTCCGCGAACCCGGCCGCCACGCTCGTCTTCGAGGGGCACACGGCCGTCGCCCTGTTCATGGTGCTGTCCGGCTTCATCTTCACCGTCGGCGCGCACGGCCGCCCCATCCGCTACGGACGGTTCGTCACCAACCGGCTGCTGCGGGTCTATCCCCTGTACCTGGTCGTCGCGGTGCTCGGGCTGGCGACGCAGGTGGCGCTGGTGTCGTACGAGGACGTGCTGCGGCTGCTGACGTTCGCGACGCCGGGCCAGCCGTACGGGGGCGTGTTCTGGACGCTCAGCGTGGAGGTCCAGTTCTACCTGCTCTTCCCGCTGCTGAACCGGCTGCTGACGGAGCGGGGGCCGGGCGCCCTGCTGCGGCTGCTCGGGGCCGTCGCGCTGCTGCGGGTGCTGGTGTGGCTGAGCAGCCCGGTGCCGGAACCGCCGACGACCGCCCTGTACCTGGGTCTCGCGGGGCGGATCGACCAGTTCCTGCTGGGCATGCTGGCCGCCTGGTGGTACCTGCGCCGGCGGGAGCGGGCGGGCGTCCGGTGGCCGGCGTGGGCGGCGCTGGGGCCGGCGGTGCTCGCGCTGTGGGCGTACAACCAGCTGCACGGCTTCGTCTCCGACAGCCCGCTGAAGCTGGTGTGGGGAACGGTGGAGGGCGCCGTGTGGGCGCTCTTCGTCGCCGCCTACGTCACCGGCGCGGGCCCGGCGGGACGGCCCGCCCCGGCGGAGCCCGCGATCACGGCCGACCCGGTGGGCCCGCCGGAGCCGGCGGACCCGGCGGCGCGGGGGTGGCGGGGGCGGTTGTCGCGGGGAGCGGCGCGGCTCGGCGAGGTGAGCTACTCGGTCTACCTGACGCACTTCATGGTGCTGACCGTGCTGGGCGAGTACGGCGGCCGGGCCCTGGCCGCGCTCCCGCTGCCGCCGGTGTGGGCGGCGTTCGCACTGACGGCGGCGGTGGCGCTGCCGCTGACGGTGGGGTTGTCGTTCCTGACGTACCACGCGGTGGAGCTGCCGTTCCTGAAGCTGCGCCGCCCCTACCTGGGCGCCGCGCCCGACGGGGCGGCGGGCGCGCCGCGCCCCCGGCGGCGCGGGGCCGACCGGGGGCGCGGGGGTGTGCCGGAACGGCACGGGTGAGGCTCGGCCGAGGCCGGGCCCGCGTACGGCGTGGGACTCAGATGAGGCCGAGGCCGCGTACGGCGTCGCGCTCCTCCGCGAGCTCCTGCACCGACGCGTCGATGCGGGCGCGGGAGAACTCGTTGACGTCCAGGCCCTGGACGATCTCGTACTTGCCGTCCTTGCAGGTGACGGGGAAGGAGGAGATCAGGCCCTCCGGGACGCCGTAGGAGCCGTCGGACGGGATGCCCATGGAGGTCCAGTCGCCCTCGGCGGTGCCGTTGACCCAGGTGTGGACGTGGTCGATGGCGGCGTTCGCGGCGGAGGCGGCGGACGAGGCGCCACGGGCCTCGATGATCGCGGCGCCGCGCTTGGCGACGGTCGGGATGAACGTCTCGGCCAGCCACTGCTCGTCGTCGACGACCTCGGCGGCGTTCTTGCCGGCGATCTCCGCGTGGAAGATGTCCGGGTACTGGGTCGCCGAGTGGTTGCCCCAGATGGTGAGGCGCTTGATGTCGGAGACGGCCGCGCCGGTCTTGGCGGCGAGCTGCGAGATCGCGCGGTTGTGGTCGAGGCGGGTCATCGCGGTGAAGCGCTCGGCCGGCACGTCCGGGGCGGCGGCCTGGGCGATGAGGGCGTTGGTGTTGGCCGGGTTGCCGACGACGAGGACCTTGATGTCGTCCGCGGCGTTGTCGTTGATGGCCTTGCCCTGCGGCTTGAAGATGCCGCCGTTGGCCTCCAGCAGGTCGCCGCGCTCCATGCCCTTGGTGCGGGGGCGGGCGCCGACGAGGAGGGCGACGTTCGCACCGTCGAAGGCCACGTTCGGGTCGTCGGTGATCTCGATGCCGCGCAGCAGCGGGAAGGCGCAGTCGTCGAGCTCCATGGCCGTGCCCTCGGCGGCCTTGAGGCCCTGCGGGATCTCCAGGAGGCGCAGCTTGACCGGCACGTCCGCGCCGAGCAGGTGGCCGGAGGCGATGCGGAAGAGCAGCGCGTAACCGATCTGGCCGGCCGCGCCGGTGACGGTGACATTCACGGGAGTGCGGGTCATGTGCGATCTCCGTAAGACAGCTGGCGGTGGGGGGTCCCTTCCCCGGATGCGGGACGTCTCCCGTGCCGAGGACGCCCGGTGTCGCCGCGCGATGTCTCGACGTGGAGATATCCAGCGGTCAGGCTATCCGACCCGACCACCCTTCAACCCCCGCCCCCTTGTGTCGCAGCTCACCCGAACGGGCGACGCGCCGGGGTCACGGTGTGGCCGTGCAGCCCTTGACGCCGGTGGCGCGCAGGGCCGCGCACGCCCCGGCGTCGGTCCCGTCGCCGACGACGACCATCGGCGTGTACGCGTCGTCCTCGGCGCCGTCGACGGTGGCCGCCCGGGTGGGGCCGCCGGGCGCGGTGACGCTGACGACGTCCCCCGGGGCGGCCTGGCTGACGCGGGCCCAGGCGGCGCCGCACACCTGGCTGTAGCGGACCTCGACCATCGTGGTGGCGACGACCGTGGAGGCGACCGTCGTGGCGTACCGGCCGCCGCACCCCATGACCTGCGGATCCTGACCGCCGCAGGCGGCGCCGGAGCAGCGGACGCCCTCGGGGAGCGGGGCGGGGACGCTGGACGCGGGCGGCGCGGGCGGGGCCGCGGGGCGGCGCACCCCGGCCCCGTCGGCGTCGGCGGCGCGGTCGCCTCGCGGGCCGCCGAGGTCGGTGAGGAGGACCGCCGCGACGACGACGAGCAGGGCGCCGAGGGCGCCCGCGAGGAACGACACCGCCGTACGCCCCGCCCGGCCGCGCGCCCCCGAGGGCGCCGGGGCGGGCCGGGCGGCGCCGGGCTTGCGGCCCACGGGGGCGTACGCGCCCGTGCCCGGGCCCACCGGCAGGCGGCCCGGCGGCACGTAGTCCGGCGCCGCGTCGTCCGCCGGGGCGGTCGGCCGCGCGCGGCCCGGCGGGCCGTCCGCCGGCAGCAGGGTCACCGGCAGGACGGTCGCCGGCAGGACCGCCGTCGGCGGCAGCACCGTCCCGGACACGGGAGCGGGGGCCGGGGCGTCGGCGGGTGGCGCGGCGTCCCCGGCGCCGGGGTCGTCCAGGGCGGCGCGGGCCTGCGCGATGCGGATCGACTCCATCGTCAGGTCGTGGCGCATCTCGGCCCGGCTCCAGGCCCGTTCGGCCAGCTCCCACAGGGTGGTCAGGTGGTCCGGGTCGGTGCCGGTGACGTCCGCGAGCGCCAGGACGGCGCCGTGCGGCGCCAGCAGACGCCCGTTCAGGTACCGCTCCCAGGACGTCCTGCTGTAGCCCGTACGGTCCGCGACGGCCGCGATGCTCAGGCCGCTGCGGTCCACGAGCCGGCGCAACTGCCCGGCGAACTCCCGCACCTGCGGGTCGAGCTCCTCCGACAGCGCCCTCCAGCGAGGCATACCGCTTCCCCCTTGTCCCCGGACCGGCCCCACGCGTCCGGTGCGTCCGGCACGGTCCGTGCCGCGCGGGCCAGGATGGCAGTTCCGGGCCCCGGTTTCCCAGTCGTGGCCTGGTGCGCACAGAGTTCCGGAATGGTCACTTCCGTGCCACAGGACCCGGACGTCCCTTGATCAGCTTTGGCGCGTCCATGACTCTGGTGTCCGCGGGGACGGCGCCCGTCCTGTCTCGGGGGAGGGGATGGGCGCCGTCACCGACGGGGGTACGACGAAGGCGGGCCGCCCTCCTCCTGACGAGGGGGCGGCCCGCCTTCCGCGTCACGGGGCCGGGGCGGCGCCTACCGCACGGTGAAGCGCACGGCTTCCTTCAGGAACGGGATCTCCAGCCACGGGTCGGGCTGCGTCATGAGGGCGAACAGCACGATCCCCCCGCCGAGCACCCCGTACGTGATCAGGTCCGTGAACCGGGACCGCACGGCGAGCATGCCCACCGACGGCAGGGCCCGCCGCAGGCCCGCTCCGGTCAGCAGGGCGGCGCCGATCAGCAGCGCGCCGATGCGCGGCGCGTGCCGGAACGGGTCGAAGCCGATGACGAGCAGTCCGAGCGCGGTCATCCCGAGCACGGTGAGCAGCGGCCACTGCCGGGCGGGCGCCGGGGCGTCCCCGGAGGCCGCGCGACCGCCGCCCTCGGGCCGCACGGTGCCCTCGGTGACGGCCGGGTCCCGCCGGGCGGCGCCCGCCGGGTCCTCCGCCGCGTCACCGTCCGCCGACGGCTCCCCCGCCGCGTCCGGGGTGCGGGAGGCGCTCGCGGCACGCGCCCGGCCCGGCGCCGTGCCCGACGCCTCACCCTCGGCCGGTCCCGACGCCTGGCCCTCGGCCGGCTCCGACGCCGCTGCCGGTCCGGACGCGCCCGCCGGTCCGGACGCCTCCGCCGGACCCGACGCCTCCGCCGACGGCGACGCGTCAGCCCCCGCCGGTGGGTCCGCCGAGTCCGGCAGGTCGGCCGCTTCCGGCGCACCCGCACCGGAGCTCGCCGCCGTGCCCGGTCCGGCCGCGGAGCCCGCCGCGCGGGATGCGCCGTTCGCCCGTACGCCCATGGGGTGGCCCTTCCGGCTCACTTCGCGGTGTCGGCCGCGGCGCGCTCGGCCGCCTCGACGACGTTGACCAGCAGCTGAGCCCGCGTCATCGGGCCCACCCCGCCGGGGTTGGGGGCGACCCAGCCGGCCACCTCGCGCACCCCCGGGTGCACATCGCCCATGATCTTGCCGCTCTCGTCGCGGCTGACGCCCACGTCCAGGATGGCGGCGCCCGGCTTGACGTCCTCCGGCTTGACCAGGTGCGGCACGCCCGCCGCGGCGACGATGATGTCGGCCCGCCGCAGGTGCTCCGACACGTCCCGGGTGCCCGTGTGGACCTGCGTCACCGTGGCGTTCTCCGAGCGGCGCGTCAGCAGCAGCGGCATCGGCCGCCCGATGGTGACGCCCCGGCCCACGACCACCACGTGCGCCCCGGCGATCTCCACGCCGTGGCGGCGCAGCAGCGTGACGATGCCGGCGGGCGTGCACGGCAGCGGCGCGGGCTCGCCGAGGACCAGCCGGCCCAGGTTCGTCGGGTGCAGGCCGTCCGCGTCCTTCGCCGGGTCCATCAGCGTCAGCACGCGGTTGGTGTCGATGCCCTTCGGCAGCGGCAGCTGGACGATGTACCCGGTGCAGGCCGGGTCCTCGTTCAACTCGCGGACGACCGCCTCGATGTCCTCCTGCGTCGCCGTCGCGGGCAGCGTCCGCTGGATCGACGCGATGCCCACCTGGGCGCAGTCGCGGTGCTTTCCGGCCACGTACTTCTGGCTGCCGACGTCCTCGCCGACCAGCAGCGTGCCGAGGCCCGGGGTGACGCCCCGGGCCTTCAGCTCCGCCACGCGGGCGGTCAGATCGGACTTGATCGCTGCGGCGGTGGCCTTGCCGTCGAGAATCTGGGCGCTCATGTCCCCATCCTCGCGGATGACCCCCGCCCTCTTCCAATCCCGGCGTCCCGGCCCAGGTGGCAGAGGTTGCATCTGCACAACAGTCACCCAAACCGACTGGACAAAAAGACGACGGTAATACCACGATGACGGCGCAATGCCGCGGGCAGTGCCGGGGGGACGGGCGGCGCGTACGAGTGTGTGCAGACAGTTCCTCCGCGCGGAACCGCGCGTCCCCGCACGACCCTCGGAGGATCCCCGCCATGAGTTACGGCGACCCGAACAACCCCTACGGCCAGCAGCAGCAGCCCGCCCAGCCCGGTTACGGCTACCCCCAGGCCCCGCCGGTCCAGCCGTACGGCCAGGGCGGCGGCTACGGCGCCCCCATGGAGATGCCGGGCGGCGTCAAGGCGGCCCGCGTGATGCTCTTCGTCATCGCCGGCCTCCAGGTCATCGGCGCCATCGGCGCCGCCCTCACCGCGCTCGCCATCGCCGCGGCGCAGGAGGACCCGACGCTGAAGAACGACATCCAGTTCCAGCAGCTCGCCGACATGTCGACGGGCGCGATCTGGGGCGTCACCGTCCTGATCCTCGCCTGGGGCGTGTTCGCCATCGTCCTCGGCGCCAAGCTCGGCAACGGCGGCAACGGCATACGCATCACCACGATGGTGTTCGGCATCATCACGGCGATCCTCGGCATCTACCCGTTCGTCGTCATCGGCCTCGCCCACACGGTGCTGGCCATCCTGGTGGCCGTCTTCGTCGGCAAGTCCGACGCCGCCGCCTGGTTCTCGCGCCCGCGCCACTGAGCCCGGACCCCGCGCCACGAAGGCCGCGGCCCCGGACGCACCCGCGTCCGGGCCGCGGCCTTCGCCGTACCCGCTCACCCGGGGCGGTCCACCGACGTGCGCACCACCCGGATCGTGCGGGCCCGCCCCAGCACGTAGGCGTTCCCGTCCTCGAACTCCAGCCGCCTGCGGTCCGGCAGCACCTGCCGCACGTCCCCCACCGTGTGCGGCACCCCGCCCACCGCGATCACGTCACCGACCCGGACCCCGTCACCCGTGACCTCCAGGGTCCGCACCGTCAGCCTCGACATCCCCGGCCACCCGCCGCGCTCAGGACCGGTCGCCCGGAGCGACGCCCGCCGACAGCGCCGCCGCGAGCTGCCGGGCCGTACGCGGCGCGCACCGCCCCAACTCCACCAGCGGGTACGGCGGATCCGCCGCCAGCGACACGCAGTCCAGGCCCAGCGACGGCAGGGTGACCCCCACGCCGGTCAACGCGGCCCGCAGCACGTCCCGCGCCTCCTCCGCCTCCCTGATCCGCTCCGCCGCCGCCATCCGTTCAGCGATCCCCATGCACGTTGCCCCTTTCCGGGCCCGGTCCGACGTTCCACACCAAAGGATCGGCGCGTAGCGATACGTTCACCAGGGGTTACGACTTACGTGGCAGCCAGCGGAAACCGGGGAAGACGCATGCCCGCACCCAAGGAACTCGATCCCACGCAGTCCCTCTCGGCACTCTTCGGCGCGAAGCTGCGCAAGCTCCGCACGCACGCCGAGCTGACGCAGCGGCAACTCGGCGACAAGGTCCCGATCGCCCACAGCATGATCGCCCGGTACGAACTGGGCACGGAGACGCCGACCCAGCAGGTCGCCGAGGCACTGGACCGCCTCCTCGGCGCGGACGGCGACCTGGTCGACCTGTGGCTGCACGTCGTGCGGACGCCGATCCCGGACTGGGCGCGGAAGTACGTGCATCTGGAGCCGCAGGCTCAGAAGGTGCAGAAGTACGTGGCTCACACCGTGCCGGGCTTGTTGCAGACCCCGGCTTATGCACGCGCCCTGCTCAGCGATGCCGTCCCGAGCGTCGGCACGCGGCTTGAGGGCCTCCTCACGGCGCGGCTCGCACGACAGCAGATTCTTCGGCGCGAAGAGCCCCCGGTGCTATGGGTCATCGTCGACGAAGCAGTACTGCGCCGGCCTGTTGGCGGGTCCGCGGTAATGCGTGAGCAGCTTGGCCATCTGCTATCTGTCTCGCGATCGTTGGCCAACGTTACGCTGCAAGTGCTGCCCTTCGACCGCGGTGCTCCAGCTGTCATGAGCGGCGCGCTCACCGTTCTGTCGTTCCTCGACCGCCAGCCCGTGGTGTACCTGGAGAATTCACACTCCGGAGAGCTGGTCGAACAGGCTGGGCGGGTTTCGGAGTACGCCCTAGCATTCGATCACCTGCTGGCTCAGGCGCTGTGCCCCGAGGCTTCGGCCCGCCTGATCCGTTCCGCGATGGAGGACCACCGTGACCCACGTCTCCCGAGCCGACCTCAACGCCGCCGTGTGGCGCAAGTCCAGTCACAGCAACGCGCAGGGCGGCGACTGCGTCGAGGTCGCTGACGGCTTCACCGGCGTCGTACCGGTCCGCGACAGCAAGAACCCCCACCGCCCCGCCCTGGTCGTCACCGACGGGGCATGGGGCGCCTTCATCGAGTGGCGCACGTCCAGTCACAGCAACACCCAGGGCGGCGACTGCGTCGAGGTCGGCAGCGGGGTTCCCGGGCTCGTGCCCGTACGCGACAGCAAAGAGCCCGCCCGTCCGGGGCTGGTCGTGGGCCGCGACGCGTGGGACGCGTTCCTGGGATCGCTCAAGTAGTTCCCGCCGACGGCCAGTCGGCGTCAACCCGCCGTCCGTTCCCTTCCCGCCCCTCCCGGGGGAAGGGACAGGCCATGTACAGCATCATCGTGGTGCCCCCGCGGACCACGGACCCCAGTGGACAGATCCGGCTCGCGCCGGGTGAGACCCTGCGATTCGGCCGCGGCGCGTCCGCCGCGGACGCCCGCCACCTGGCCATCCCCCACGCGGGGGTGTCCCGGGAGGCGGGTGAGATCACCGCGACCGGCACCTTCTGGTCGCTGAGCAACCTCAGCCGCACCTCCACCTACGTGGTGGAGAACCCGGAGGGCGCGGGCGAGCACGTCAAGGTGGCGCCGCTGCGGCTGGACGCGCCCGTACCGTTCGAGTTCTCCCGGCTGGTCCTGCCCGCCGGGCACGACCTGATCCGCTTCGACGTGTGGGCGCCCCGCCACGACTACGCCGACCCGGCCGGACACGGCGGGGAGCCCACCGCGCTCGCCTTCCCCCTCGACCGGGGCAAGCGGTACTTCCAGGTGCTGACCGCGCTGTGCGAACCACGTCTGCGGGGCGAGCCGCACGCGCCGCCGCCGACGGTCGAGCAGGTCGTCGACCGGCTGCGGCCGGTGTGGCCCGGGGCGAACCGGACGGCCGTGCAGTGGAACGTCGACTACCTGGCGGTGAAACTGCGGCTGAAGCCCGACGCCGGGGCCGCCGCCGTGCCGGGGGCGCGGCTGCACGGCAAGAAGGAGGCGCTCGTCTCGCTCGCCCTGCGCTTCGACCTGGTGCGCGAGGAGGACCTGCCGTCCCTCGACGTGCCGGTCCTCGGCGACGCGTGCCCCCCGAGCGGGGCGGCGCGGTGACCGGCGGGCGCGCGGGCCGGGAGGGGGCCTACCCGGTGACCGTGGAGCGCGGGTACCGCGTCGGCCCGTGGACGGTGGGGCGGCCGCTCGGCGCGGGCGCCTTCGGCAGCGTGTACGCGGCGCGGCGGCACGGTGAGCGGGACGGCGGCCCGGCGGCGGCCGCGCTGAAGTTCCTGCCGACCGGCACCTGCACCCCGCGCGGGCTGCGGCACCTGCGCGAACTGGCCGAGAGGGAGGTGGGGCTGCTGCGGCGGCTCCGTTCGCCGCGGCTGATCCGGCTGTACGACGTGCTGACGGTCGACGATCCGGCGCGGCCCGACCTGGACGGCGCGACCGTCCTCGTCCTGGAGGCCGCCCGCGGCTCCCTGGCGGGGCTGCTCGCGTCGGAGCCGGTACCGGCGGCGGGGCCCGCGCTGCTGGCGCAGGTCTGCGAGGGGCT
Organism: Streptomyces sp. DH12; assembly: GCF_020873895.1. Taxonomy (GTDB): domain Bacteria; phylum Actinomycetota; class Actinomycetes; order Streptomycetales; family Streptomycetaceae; genus Streptomyces. Next base: position 83,495 of record NZ_JAHWGT010000021.1, read on the forward strand.
GGCCCAGCTGCACCGGGCGGGCTGGGTCCACGGCGACCTGAAACCGGCGAACGTGCTGCTGATGGGAGACGGCACCGTACGTCTCGCCGACTTCACCACGGCCGCCGAACTGGAGGGCAGCCACGCGTACGGGCCGGCCTTCGCGACGCCCGACTACGCCCCGCCGGAGCTGCTGTGGCCGGAGGTCGGCGAACGGGGGGTGCGGACCAGACCGAGCTCCGATGTGTGGGCGTTCGGGGTGCTGGCGCACCTCGTGCTGACCGGTACCCACCCGCTGCCCGGCGGGAGTCCGGCCGCGCGGCGGGAGGCGGCGGCCAGGTACGCGCGCGGAGAGGGCGAGTTGCGGCTCTCCCCCGCCCTGCCCGAGCCGTGGCGGGGCATCGTCGCCGACTGCCTCGCGCCGACGCACGAGGCGCGGGCCGTCCACGACGCGGCGTCGCTGCTCCCCCGGACGCTGACGGCGGCCGGGTCGACGGACGCGGCCGGGTCGACGGTCCGGCGGTCGCCGCGGGGGCGACCGCCGGTGCCGGGGCGGCGCGCGTACGGCCGGAGGTTCGCCACGATGAGCGCGGTGGGCGCGGTGGCGGCGCTGGCGGTGGCCGGCCTGGGGCTGACACTCCTGCCGGGCGAGCCGCGGACGGGTTACGCCCGCTGCCCCGTCGGCAACGTCTGCTTCTTCACCGAACCGGACGGGCGGGGCGACATGTGCGCGTGGGTGGACAGCGCGCACGACTGGCTCGGCGGGCCCTTCCCCTGCCCGTGGGCCCGCCACACGGCGCCGCGCTCGTACTACAACAACGGCCTGGACCGCACGCAGGGCGCGGCCCTCACCGAGGTGCTGCTGTACGCGCGGCCGCGCCGCGCGGAGCCCCTGCGCTGCCTCCCGCTGCGCACCCGCGGCGACCTCCACCCGCCGGTACGGGCCCGGTCGCACGCGTGGGCGGCGCGCTGCTGAGCCCCGATCCGGAAGTGCCCCTCCGCGCAAGCCGACGGAGGCGCCCCGCGCCCCGCGACGTGCACCTGCCCCGGGGCGGGAGGCGGGGTCGGGCGGGTTCGCCCCCGCAGGGGTCGGCGGGGAAGGCCGGGTGCCCTGACCGGGACCCGAGCCCGCCGACCCCGAGGAGGTGAGCCCGCCCGGCCCCGCCGCACCCACCACCGGCCTAGGCGCACCACCACACCCACGGCCCCGCCACGCGCCGCCGACGCCGGCCGGCGGCCCGCCCCGGGACCGGGCGATCAGTGGAAGAAGTGGCGCGTGCCGGTGAAGTACATCGTCACGCCCGCCTTCGCCGCCGCCTCGACGACCAGCTCGTCACGGACCGAACCGCCCGGCTGGACCACGGCCTTCACCCCGGCCGCGGTGAGGATCTCCAGGCCGTCGGGGAAGGGGAAGAACGCGTCGGACGCGGCGTACGCGCCGCGCGCCCGCTCCTCGCCGGCCCGCTCGACGGCGAGCTTCGCCGAGTCGACGCGGTTGACCTGGCCCATGCCGACGCCGACGCTGGCGCCGCCCTTGGCGAGGAGGATCGCGTTCGACTTCACCGCGCGGCAGGCCCGCCAGGCGAACGCCAGCTCCGCCAGCTCCGCCTCCGACAGCGCCTCGCCGGTGGCGAGGGTCCACGTCGCCGGGTCGTCGCCCTCGGCCTGGATCCGGTCGGTGACCTGGAGCAGCGCGCCGCCGTCGATCGGCTTGACCTCGACGGGCGCCGACGGGGCCTCCGGGCAGCGCAGCACGCGGATGTTCTTCTTGCGGGCCAGGACCTCGACCGCGCCGTCCTCGTAGCCGGGGGCGACGATGACCTCGGTGAAGATTTCCGCGACCTGCTCGGCCAGCGCGACCGAGACGGGGCGGTTGACGGCGATGACGCCGCCGAACGCCGACAGCGGGTCGCAGGCGTGGGCCTTGCGGTGCGCCTCGGCGACGTCCTCGCCGATCGCGATGCCGCACGGGTTGGCGTGCTTGATGATCGCGACGCACGGCTCGGCGTGGTCGTACGCGGCGCGGCGCGCGGCCTCGGTGTCCGTGTAGTTGTTGAAGGACATCTCCTTGCCGTGCAGCTGCTCCGCCTCGGCCAGGCCGCCGGTGCCGTCGACGTACAGCGCGGCGCCCTGGTGCGGGTTCTCGCCGTAGCGCAGGACGTTCTTGCGGGCGTACGTGCCGCCCATGAAGTCCGGGAACGGCGACTCGTCGGCCGGGGCGTAGGAGGAGGCGAACCACGAGGCGACCGCGACGTCGTACGCGGCGGTGTGCCGGAACGCCTCGGCCGCCAGCCGCTTGCGGGCCGCCAGGTCGAAGCCGCCCGCGGCGACGGCGGCGAGGACGTCGCCGTACCGGGCCGGGGACGTGACCACGGCGACGGACGGGTGGTTCTTGGCGGCGGCGCGGACCATCGACGGGCCGCCGATGTCGATCTGCTCGACGCACTCGTCGGGCGAGGCGCCGGACGCGACCGTCGCCTCGAACGGGTACAGGTTCACGACGACCAGGTCGAACGGCTCCACGCCCAGCTCGGCGAGCTGGGCGCGGTGGGCGTCCAGGCGCAGGTCGGCGAGGATGCCGGCGTGCACGCGCGGGTGCAGGGTCTTGACCCGGCCGTCCAGGCACTCGGGGAAGCCGGTCAGCTCCTCGACCTTCGTGACCGGGACGCCCGCGGCGGCGATCCTCGACGCCGTGGAGCCCGTGGAGACCAGCTCGACGCCCGCCTCGTGCAGTCCGCGGGCCAGCTCCTCCAGCCCCGTCTTGTCGTAGACACTGATCAGCGCGCGGCGGATGGGCTTATTCACCGACATGAACCTTTCGTCCCTCAATGCGGTAGCCGTGCCGGGCGAGACGCCCCACGACCTCGACGAGCAGCGTGCGCTCGACTTCCTTGATGCGCTCGTGGAGAGCGGCTTCGTCGTCCGAGTCCCGCACCTCGACCACGCCCTGGGCGATGATCGGGCCGGTGTCGACGCCGTCGTCGACGAAGTGGACGGTGCACCCGGTGACCTTCGCGCCGTACGCGAGCGCGTCCCGCACGCCGTGCGCACCGGGGAAGCTGGGCAGCAGGGCGGGGTGCGTGTTGATCGTCCGCCCGCCGAACCGCGCCAGGAACTCCTTGCCGACGATCTTCATGAAGCCGGCCGACACGACGAGGTCCGGCACGTACGCGGCGGTCGCCTCGGCCAGCGCGCGGTCCCACTCGGCGCGCGTCGCGTACTCCTTCACGCTCCGCACGAAGGTCGGCACCCCGGCGCGCTCGGCCCGCTCCAGGCCCGCGATGCCCGCGCGGTCCGCGCCGACGGCGACGATCCGGACCGCGGCGCCGTACCCGTCGGGGTCGGCGGCGATCGCGTCGAGGAGCGCCTGGAGGTTGGTTCCGGAGCCGGAGACCAGGACGACGAGGCGGGCGGGGGCGGCGGCAGCCACGGGGGACTCTTTTCGCGCGTGGGTGTGCGTGGCGTGAGGGGCGGTACGTACGGGTGCGTGCGGTATGTCGGGGTGTGGATGGTGCGGCGTCGGCTTCGTAGGTTGGTACGAACGCGCCATGTCCCCCGATACGGGGAACTCTACGAACGGGCCGACCGTCAGCAACGATACCGGCACACCGCACCGCCCCCACGGGACGGGGGCCGGGCCGGGCGGTAGCGTCTGGGGCAGAGCCGTCCCCGACGAGACGGAAGCCGGACGGACACGACACCAGGGGAAGACGTTCACCACATGCCGGACCGAGGCCGCCGCACGGCCATCAACTTCCTGCCGCGGGACCGCCAGTCCAACGACGACGACAACCCGTTCGCGCCGCCGCCGGAGGGCCGGCCCGAGCAGCCCTGGCAGCCGCGCCGACCGGACGGCGACGGCGGCGGTGAGGGCCACGACGGCCGGGGCGACGACGGCCGCGAGGGCCGGCCCGCGTGGGGCCGCTGGAGCCCCCGCCAGCCCGGCCGCTCCTCCGACGGCTTCGGCGGCTCGGGCGGCGGAGGCGGCGCCCCGCAGGACCCCTCGCGGCAGAAGCGGCAGGACGGCCCGCAGCTGCGCTGGGACCCCACGGACCCCTCCCAGCGGCGCGCGCGGTACGCGCTCCTCTCCGGCATGTGGGGCTTCTTCTTCGCGGTCTTCGACTTCCCCGAGCTGGCCCTGCTGCTGGGCGCCCTCGCCCTGTACTGGGGCATCAGCTCCCTGCGCGAGCGCGGCCGGACCGGCGGGCGCACGGGCGCGGACGTCGACGCGGTGACGTCCGGCGCCCCGACCGCCACCGGGTCCCCGGGGACGCCGTCCCCCGCGCCGCGGGCCAACGCCGCCGGCGCGGTCAGGTCCCAGACGACCGCCGCCGTCAGCGGCCTCATCACGGGCGCGCTGGCGCTGGTGATCGTGGCGGCGATGTTCACGGTGCAGCTCGTGTACCGGGAGTACTACACCTGCGTCGACGACGCGCTGACGAAGGACGGCCAGCTCTCCTGCAACCGGCACCTGCCGGAGCCGCTGCGCGACCTGATCGGCGTCAAGCAGTAGGACCCCGGACGCCGGGCCGGCCGCACGGCCGGGGGACTCCCGGGCGTGTCCGGATGACACCGGCGGGGGCCTCCTCGAGACTCCGGCCAGGACGCGTCCACCTCTCGGAGAGGCCCCCACATGACCCGACCCGCCGTCTTCTCGGCCGCCCTGGCCGTCGCGGTGGCCGCCGCCGTCGCCCTGCCGGGCGGCAGCGCCGCGGCCGCGGCCGGCAGCGCCGCGCCCCCGCCCGCGGACCGGTACAGCGTGACCGTCGTCGGCAAGGCCCCCGACGGCGGGATGTCCCCCGTCAGGTCGACGACGTGCAGCGACGACCCCCGGTCGAGGACGCTCGCGAGGGCGGCGGCCGGCACCGTGCTCCTCATGGAGTGGTTCGAGCACGCCCACAACAAGCCCAGCTCCCTGACGCGGGTGCACGGGGAGGCGGGCGACTGCGACGGCGACGGCTACCGCCTCCGGGCGACGGGCTTCTGGGCGAACCGGATCTCCGGGTTCAACGCCTACAGCAAGTGCAACGTCGCCACCGGCTACGACCTGGTCAACCTCTCGGGCGACCGCCAGACCTGGCGCATGGACAAGCCGTGCAAGTGCCTGCTCCAGGGGTGGGTGGGCTCGTACATGAACGACCGCATCGAGTCGTTCTGGATCCGTCAGGGCTGAGCCGGCCATCCACCGCCGGGGGCGGGCCCGCGGCCGTCGCCGGGGTCGGGGCTGTCGTCGGGGCCGGGGCTGTCGTCGGGGCCGGTCGCGTGCGGGGGCGGGGGCAGGGGCGCTGCCGGGGCGGGGGTCGGGACCCGGTCGCGGGCCTCGGCGTCGGCTTCGGCTACGGCTTCGGCTTCGGCTACGGCTTCGGCTTCGGCTTCGGCGTCCTCGGGGCCGTACCAGTCGTGGCCGTCCCGGTCGGTGGCGTCGGCGCCCTCCTCTTCGGCCGCGTCGTCGACGGCCGGGGCCAGGGACGGCCCGGGAGTCGGGACCGCCGCCGCCGGGCCCTGCGAGACCGCCCTGAACGCCGCCCACCGGGCCGCGCGGGCGTCCGGGTCGTCCCACTCCACCGCGGCGGGCGCACCCGCCCGGCCGGGTGCGTCGGCGCGGGCGTCCACTTCGCCGTGGAGGCCCGCGCCGTCGGCCGCCGCCCCGCCCCGGACTCCCGCGCCATGGGGGTCCGCCGGGTCAGGGACGGCCGTGTCGGGGGCGGGCGCCCCGCCGAGGGGGCCGGCGGCGCCCGGCGGGCGCACCCCCTCGTGGGCGTCCAGCCAGTACTGCCCGGCGGCCCAACCGGCCGCCACCCCCGTCCCACCGGCGGACTGGTCCGGGTACTCGCCGGCGGCGTCCAGCTCCGCGTCGAACAGCACGTCCGCCTCGGCAGCCGCCGCCCGCACGGGCGCCGCACCTGCGGCGGCGGGGGCGGCGGGCGGCGCGGTCGGCGGCGGCACGGACGCGCGGTGGCGGCCCCGGGGGCGTACGACGCGGACGCGGCGCAGCCACGACCGGCGCGACCGCCCGCCCGGCTCCGCCGGCTCCGCCCGGTCCTCCGCGGCCCGCGCCTCTCGGGTGTGCGGCTCCCGGGTCTGCCGCGGGTCCCCGGGGGCGGCCCGGTCGCGTACCCGCCACGCGCGCAGGCCCAGGGCCACCGGTACGGCCAGGAGCGCCGTCCACGCCAGCGCCGCCGCCCCGGCCGCCCACCACACCGGGCCGAACTCCGCCAGCCGCCCGGTCCCGAGCGGACCGCCCGCGGCCGCCGCCAGGAGCGCCGTCGCGGCCCCGCACACCAGCGCCGCCAGACCGGCCGTCCCGGCCGTGCGGCCCGCGCTCCACGCCTCGTCGCGCAGGGCGAGCGGCGGCGCCGCCTCGGCCGCCGTGCGCCACCCCGCGACCAGCCCCGCCACCACCGGCACCACCGCCGCCGCGGCCATCGCCGGCCACCCGGCGCCCCGGGGGTCGAACGGCACGGCGGCCAGCAGCGGGAAGTCCGGTACCGCCGGGGCGCCGGTCACGCCGAGCGGCGCCACGACGGCGCCCGTACCGACGGCGAAGCCCGGCCCCAGCCCGTACGACGCCGCCCACACCGCCGCGTTCGGGAGCAGCGCCAGCGCCAGCAGGATCACCGCCGCCCGGCCCGCCCAGTCACCCGACAGGCCCATCAGGGACCCGCGGACGGCCCCGCCGTGCCACACCAGCGAACCCGCCACCAGCAGACCGCCCCCCAGCAGCAGTGCCAGCAGCGCGCCCGACGCCGCGCGCACCGCGACGACCGTCCGGGAACGCGCCACAGTCCGCCGCAGCCAGCCGGGCAGCCCGGCGGGCAGCGGGCCGAACGGGCGCCCGCACGCGCTCCACGCCCCGGCGGCCGCGGCCGCCAGGACGACCGGCGGTACGTGCAGCAGCGCGTCCAGCGGGTCGACCCGCAGCGGCCCGCTCGCCGCGTGGAGCGTGGCGCCCGCGGCGACCACGAGGTACCCCGTCGTCACGGCGCCCACCGCGCCGCCCACCGGCGGCCTGCGCCGCGTACCACCCGGCTCCAGGGCGTCGCGCGCCGTCCGGTACGCCAGCCACAGCGGCAGCGCGGCGAGCAGCAGCGGCACCACGCCGACGGGCGCGGGGCCGCCCCCGCCGAGGGTCCCCGGGCGCACCGGCTCCACGCCGTGGGCCAGCAGCCACAGCCCGGCCGCCACGTGCAACGCGCCGCCGGGGCCGCTGTCGGGGTACGGGGAGCTGATCCACACGACGGTCACGAGCACGGCCAGCGCGCCCAGCCCCAGCCCCGCCGCGACGACCCCCCGGGCGAAGGCCGCGGCCGCGACGGCCGCGGCGCTGCCGCCGTACACGACGGTGCGCTCGGTTCCGGGTGTTTCGGATGTTTCGGACAGGGAGGCGGCGGTCACGGAAACATGCTGCCAACGACACGCGCTGTAGTCGCGTAACAGGCGGATGCCCGCTGTGTCGCTCAATATACGTTTATGTACTTTTCCGCTACGCAGTGTGTTCGCGGAGGCTTGGCATGACGCAGGGCACGATGAGCGAGGCACGGTCGACCGAGCCGCCGGAACCCGCACCGGAGACCGCCCCGGCCCCGGAGGCGGCGGCCGACCCGGACGCCGGCGTTCCGGACGCCGCCGCCCCGGGGGCCGCCGCCGTCCCGACCACGCCGGTCGAGGCGTTCGACGCGCTGTACGCGTACGCCGCCCCCCGCCTGGCGGAACAGGCGTACGTCCTGAGCGGACGGCGGCGGATGGCGCGGGAGGCCGTGGAGTTCGCGTTCCACCGGGCCTGGGACCGCTGGCCGGAGGTCGCGGTCGACCGGGACCCGGTCGGCTGGGTGCGCGCCGAGACGCACCAGTACGCGCTGTCGCCCTGGCACCGCTTCCGCCTCGCCCACCGGCACCCGGACCCCCCGACCGGGAGCGGCCCGGTCCGGGAGCTGCGAGCGGCCCTGCTGGAACTGCCGCCCTCGTACCGCCGGACGCTGCTGCTCTTCGACGGCCTCGGCATGGGCCTGCCCGAGGTCGCCGCCGAGACGGAGGCCAGCACCCCCGCGGCCGGACACCGGCTGCTGCACGCGCGCGCCGGGATCGCCGCGCGGATCCCGCAGCTCGCCGACGCGGAGGCGCTGCGCGCGCGGATGGCGGAACTCCTCGTCGGCCGCACGGAGACGGCCCTGGCCGCGCCTCGCTCGGTACGGGCGGGCGGGGAGCGGCGGGTCCGGCTGTGGACGCGCGGGACGGTCGCGCTGACGGCGCTGATCGCCGCCGCGACGGCCTTCACCCTGGCCACGGCGCCGACCCGGTACGAGCCGCCGCTCGCGCCGGGCGAGGCGGTCGGCGGCGTACCGGTCCTGAGCGGCCCCCAGCAGCTGACCCCGGAGGACGAACTGCTCCGCGCCCGCCTCCACGCCGAACCCGTCACCGGCCCGGCCCGCCTGGTCCCGGCCCCCTACTGACCCCGGGGGCGCCGCGCGGAGGCGGCGCCCCCGGACCCGTGCCGCCGCCCGGCTCGGCCACCGCCCGCACCCCGGCCGCACCCGACTCGGCCGCCCCTCGGACCCCGGCGGCCCCTCGGACCCGGGCCGCCCCTCGAACCCCGGCCGCACCCGACCCGGGCCACCGCCCGGACCCCGGCCACCCCCCGAACCCCCGGCCGCACCCGACCCGGACCACCGCCCGGACCCCGGCCGCACCCGGCTCGGACGCCGCCCGGCTGGCGGACATCGCCGCTTCGTCGACCCCGCCGCCGAGAGCACCGCCCGCGCCGCCGGGCAGGCCCGCTGCGTCCTCCCCGGGCTCGCCCCGGCACCCGCCCCGGACGGCCCCGCCGCGCCACGCCAGGCAGCCACGCCGCCCACGGAACGAGGCCGGGCGCCTCGCGTACCCGGGCGGCACGGCCGGGCGGGTACGCGAAAGCCCGTGGGCCCGCCCCCCCATCTCGGGGGGCGGGCCCACGGGCCGTGTGCGCGGGTGGAGCGCGGCGCGCCGCGCTCCGCGCGGAAGGGCGCCAGACCGCGTCAGGCGGACGCGCCCTCGAGGATCTCGCGGGCCAGCTTCGCCGTCTCGGTCGGCGTCTTGCCGACCTTGACGCCCGCCGCCTCCAGGGCCTCCTTCTTCGCCTGCGCCGTACCGGACGAACCGGAGACGATCGCGCCGGCGTGGCCCATGGTCTTGCCCTCGGGCGCCGTGAAGCCCGCCACGTAGCCGACGACCGGCTTGGTGACGTTCGCCTTGACGAAGTCGGCCGCCCGCTCCTCCGCGTCGCCGCCGATCTCGCCGATCATGACGATCAACTCGGTCTCCGGGTCGGCCTCGAAGGCCGCGAGCGCGTCGATGTGGGTGGTGCCGATGACCGGGTCGCCACCGATGCCGACGCACGACGAGAAGCCGATGTCGCGCAGCTCGTACATCATCTGGTAGGTCAGCGTGCCGGACTTCGACACCAGGCCGATGCGGCCGGGCTTGGTGATGTCGCCCGGGATGATGCCGGCGTTGGACTGGCCGGGCGTGATCAGGCCGGGGCAGTTCGGGCCGATGATCCGGGTCTTGTCGCCCTTCGACTTCGCGTACGCGTAGAACGCGGCGGAGTCGTGGACGGCGATGCCCTCGGTGATGACGACGGCGAGCGGGATCTCGGCGTCGATCGCCTCGACGACGGCGGCCTTCGCGAAGGCCGGCGGCACGAAGAGGACGGAGACGTCGGCCCCGGTCTTCTCCATCGCCTCGGCGACCGAGCCGAACACGGGGACCTCGGTGCCGTCGAAGTCGACGGTCGTGCCGGCCTTGCGCGGGTTCACGCCGCCGACGATGTTGGTGCCGTCAGCGAGCATGAGCTTGGTGTGCTTCATGCCCGTGGCACCGGTCATGCCCTGGACGATGACCTTGCTGTCCTTGGTGAGGAAGATAGCCATGGTGTTTCCGACCTCGTCCCTTTACTTCGCAGCCGCGAGCTCGGCGGCCTTGTCGGCCGCGCCGTCCATGGTGTCCACGCGCTGCACCAGCGGGTGGTTGGCGTCCGACAGGATCTTGCGACCCAGCTCCGCGTTGTTGCCGTCGAGGCGCACGACCAGCGGCTTGGTGACGTCCTCGCCGCGCGAGGAGAGCAGCTCCAGCGCCTGCACGATGCCGTTCGCGACCTCGTCGCAGGCGGTGATGCCGCCGAAGACGTTGACGAAGACGGACTTGACGTCCGGGTCGCCGAGGATGATCTCCAGGCCGTTCGCCATCACCTCGGCGGACGCGCCGCCGCCGATGTCGAGGAAGTTCGCCGGCTTCACGCCGCCGTGCGCCTCACCGGCGTACGCGACGACGTCCAGGGTCGACATGACCAGGCCCGCGCCGTTGCCGATGATGCCGACCTCGCCGTCGAGCTTGACGTAGTTGAGGCCCTTGGCCTTGGCCGCGGCCTCGAGCGGGTTGGCCGCCGCCTTGTCCTCGAGCGCCTCGTGCTCCGGCTGGCGGAAGTCGGCGTTGGCGTCCAGGGAGACCTTGCCGTCGAGGGCGAGGATGTCACCGGAGGCGACCTTCGCCAGCGGGTTGACCTCGACGAGGAGGGCGTCCTCCTCGACGAAGGTCTTCCACAGGGTCACGAGGACCTCGGCGACCTTCTCCGCGACCTCCGCGGGGAACTGCGCCTGGGCGACGATCTCGCGGGCCTTCTCGATGTCGACGCCGGCGTTGGAGTCGACCGGGACCTTCGCGAGCTTCTCGGGGGTCGTCGCGGCGACCTCCTCGATGTCCATGCCGCCCGCGACCGAGGCCATCGCCAGGAAGGTGCGGTTCGTCCGGTCGAGGAGGTACGAGACGTAGTACTCCTCGAGAATTTCCGGAGCGGTCTCCGCGATCATCACCTTGTGGACCGTGTGGCCCTTGATGTCCATGCCCAGGATGTCCGTCGCGCGGGCGACGGCCTCGTCCGGGGTGGCCGCCAGCTTGACGCCGCCGGCCTTGCCGCGGCCGCCGACCTTCACCTGCGCCTTGACGACCGACTTGCCGCCAAGACGCTCAGTGGCCTCGCGCGCCGCCTCAGGCGTGTCGATGACTTCACCGGCCAGCACCGGTACACCGTGCTTGGCGAAGAGGTCCCTCGCCTGGTACTCGAACAGGTCCACGCGCGTCCGTCCCTTTTCTGGTGATCGCGGTTCGTTTTCATGCGTGGGCGTGCCGCGCGCCCGACAGGCGGGCGGAGGGCAACGTGACTGCTCTGTCACTTCGGGAGGCGTACACGGTGTCCGTGGACGCGGCATGTCCGCCTGGCAGGTTATCCCCGGAGGCGGTGCCGCCCTAAATCACAGCTCACACCGGAGCGGTGATACCTGTCACAGGCAGCTACCCCGAACGGGCGGCGCCCCCGCTGTGAGAACGCCCGCGGCTGCGGATTTCGTGGCAGAGCAGGCGCCGCGCGGGGGTCAGGCCGGCTCGGGGACCGGTATCGGCCGCTTCTCCAGCGCCGCCGCCATCACCTCGGGGAAGAGGTCCGGTGTGCAGGCGAAGGCGGGCGCGCCGAGGGCCGCCAGCGCGGCGGCGTGCTCGCGGTCGTAGGCGGGGGCGCCCTCGTCGGACAGGGCGAGCAGGGCCACGAACTGCACCCCGGCGGCCTTCATCGCCGCGACCCGCCTCAGCATCTCGTCGCGGATGCCGCCCTCGTGGAGGTCGCTGATCAGCACCACCACCGTGTCGGCGGGACGGGTGATCCGCGACTGGCAGTAGGCCAGGGCGCGGTTGATGTCCGTGCCGCCGCCGAGGCGCGTGCCGAAGAGGACGTCGACCGGGTCGTCGATCCGGTCCGTCAGGTCGACGACGGCCGTGTCGAAGACGACCAGGCGCGTCGCGACCGACCGCGTCGACGCCAGCACCGCCCCGAACACCGACGCGTACACGACGGACGCCGCCATGGACCCGGACTGGTCGACGCAGAGCACGACCTCCTTCCCGACCCCCCGCGCGGCGCGGCCGTGGCCGATGAGCCGCTCCGGTACGACCGTGCGGTACTCGGGCAGGTAGTTCCCCAGGTTCGCCCGGATGGTGCGGTCCCAGTCGATGTCGCGGTGGCGGGGCCGGCTGGTGCGGGCGCCGCGGTCGAGGGCGCCGGTGAGGGTGGCGCGGGTGCGGGTGGCGAGCCGCTTCTCCAGGTCGTCGACGACCTTGCGGACGACGGCCCGCGCGGTCTCCCTCGTCGTCTCCGGCATCGCCTTGTGCAGGGACAGCAGCGTCCCGACGAGGTGGACGTCCGCCTCGACGGCCTCCAGCGTCTCCGGTTCCAGCAGGAGCGTCGACAGGCCGAGCCGGTCGATCGCGTCGCGCTGCAGGACCCGCACCACCGAGCTGGGGAAGTAGGCGCGGATGTCGCCGAGCCACCGCGCCACGGACGGCGCGGACCCGCCGAGCCCGGCCGACCGGTCCTGCCGCCCGCGGCCGTCGGGGTCACCGCCGGACCCGTCGTACAGGGCGGCCAGCGCCCCGTCCACGGCGGCGTCCCCGCCCGTGAGCGCCCGGCCCGTGCCGTCGGCGGCGCCGCCGCCCAGCACCATGCGCCAGCGCCGCAGGCGCTCGTCCTCGCCGGTCATCGGCCCACCCCCACCAGGTCGTCGTCGGTCGGCTGCCGCCGGCCCAGCAGCAGCTCCAGCACGGGCAGCACGCCGTCGGCGCGCGCCTCGTCGTGGCCGGCGCCGAACCCGGGCGTGCCCGTCGCGACCGGCGGCGGGCCCCCGCCGGCCGCCGGGCCGCGGCGGACGAGCTCGCCGAGGGTGCGCCGCACCCCCGGCTCGTACGCGCTGAACGTGCGGCGCAGCAGCGGCAGCACGTCGGTGAACGCCCCGGCGGGCACGGCGGCCAGCCAGGCGTCGACGAGGGCGAGGAGCCGCTCGTCGTGGACGAGGAGCAGGCCCCCGGAGCGGTCGCGGCCCCGTCCGCCGCGGCCGGGCGCGCCGCCGAGGAAACCCTCCAGCCAGGCGGCCGCGTCGGCGGGCGGCGTACCGGGCGAGAGGGCGAGGCCCATCAGCCGGCCGGCCTCGTCCTGCGCGAGCCGCCCGTCGTCGAGGAGCAGCCGCGCTGCCCGCCCGCGGATCACCCCGGGCACGGCGTCCCGTCCGGCGAGCCTCCGCAGTACGGCGGCCCAACCGCCGCCGACGCCCTCGGCCCCGGAGGGGCCGTCTCGGTCGTCCCCGTCGCCCGTACCGGCGGGGGCGCCGCCTGAGGCGGGGGAGGCGATCAGGACGGGCGAGGCAGCAGGGGTGGGAACGGTTCCCGGGATGTGGGAGGCCCCCGGGCCGGGAGAGGCTTCCGGGACGGCGCCGGGGGCCGCGGTCCGCGGGAGGAGCCGTATCGCCGCGTGGACCGCGTCCACATGGCCGCGCATCTCGTCGGCGGCGTCGGCGTCGAGGCCCGCGCAGGCCGGGGGCAGGCCGACGAAGATCCGCCGGGCGAGGCCGGTGGCGACCTCGGCGAGGGCGGCGGTGTCCGTGGCCCGGACGTCGCCGTAGCGCAGGGAGCGGGCGAGGGCGGGCAGCGCCTGCGCGAGCCGGCCGACGTCCGTGTCGAGCGCGGCCCGGTCGGCGAGGGCCCTCATCACCGGCGGCAGCGCCTCGGGCAGCTCGGCCAGCAGGCAGCGCTCGGCGAGCGCGGTGACCTCGGCGAGCGCCGTGGCGGCGGCCGCCTCGGCCCGCGCCTTCGCCGTGGCGGCGGAGAGCACCGTGCCGCCCCACACGCCGGCCTCGGCCACCCGCACGTGCAGCTCGGGCTCCCACGACAGCCGCCAGCTCTCCCGGAACGTGCCCGTGCTGCCGGTGCGGGGCACCGCGGGGGTGCCCCAGTCGACGCCGAGGAGGCGCAGCCGGTGCAGCAGGCGGCTGCGGGCCGCGTCGGTCTCCTTGCGCAGGTCGAGGTCGAGGTCCCGCTCGGACGCCTCCGGTCTGAGGCGCAGGGTGCGCTGGAGGCGGGTCAGGTCCCGCTGGAGCGGTACGGCGGGCACGCGGTCGGGGACCTCGCCCCGCACGTCGCCGACGACGAGCCGGTCGTGGACGAGGGCGAGCGGCACGTCCGAGCCGTCGCCCATCACGGCCCGCACGGCGTCGGTGGTCTCGGTGAGCCCGGCCAGCGGCCGGCCGCGCATCGCGGCGAGCGCCCCGGCGAGCCGGACGGCCTCGATGACGTGGGCGGAGGACACCGGCTGGTCCTCCTCCCGCAGCAGGCCCGCGACCTTCGTCAGCCAGCGCTCGACGGGCCGGTCCGGCGCGGCGAAGAGGTGCGCGTACCAGCCGGGCGCGGCGATGCCCGCGCCGTACCCGGAGCGGCGGGTGAGCCTGCGGTGCGTCCACGGCACCCACGTCGTCTCGGTCCTCACCTTCGGCAGGCCCCTGAGGAGGGCGCGGTCGGCGGTGACGGTGGCCTTCGCGGCCAGGGCCGGGACGTGCCAGGCGCCGCAGACGAAGGCGACGGCGTCGTCCCCGTGTTCCTTGCGCGCGGCGCGCAGCCTCAGGCGCATGTACGCCTCGCGGACGGGGTCGCGGGCGTGCCCGCCGTGCCCGTACGCCCCGCGCAGCGCCGCCATGGCCTCCGCGACGGCCGCGAACGGGCCGAACGGGTCCCCGCCGTACGACGCGCGGTGCTCGACGACGTCCTCCCACCAGCGCTCGGCGTCGTCGTACCCGGCGGCCTCGGCGAGCGCGGCGAGCGGGTCGACACGCGGCCCCCGCCGCCGGCCGGTGGCGGGCGCGCCGCCGCCCGCCGCGCCCTCGGGGCCCCCGGTGTCCCCGGAGCCGTCGGAGTCGTCGGACTCCTCGGAGTCGTCGTCGCTCCACGTCGGGTCGCCCATCATGGCGAGGGAGTGCGCGGCGGGCAGGTCGGCGAAGTGGACGGCCGCGCCGTGGTCGAGCGCCCAGCGCAGGGCGACCCACTCGGGCGAGAAGGCGGCGAACGGCCAGAAGGCGGCCCGGCCCGGCTCGTCCACGGCGTGGGCCAGCAGGGCGACCGGCGGGCGGGTGGCGGGGTCGGCGGCGAGCGGCAGCAGGGCGTCGGCCTCCGGCGGCCCCTCGATCAGCACCGCCGCGGGGCGTGCCGCGTCGAGGGCGGCGCGCACGGCGCGGGCCGAGCCGGGCCCGTGGTGGCGGACGCCGAGCAGCAGCGGCCCCCTCACGCCGACACCTCGCGGCAGGCGCGGTAGAAGTCCTTCCAGCCGTCCCGCTCGCGCACGACGGTCTCCAGGTACTCCTGCCAGACGACCCGGTCGGCGGCGGGGTCGCGGACGACGGCGCCGAGGATGCCCGCGGCGACGTCGGACGGGCGCAGCACCCCGTCGCCGAAGTGGGCGGCGAGGGCGAGCCCGCCGGTGACGACGGAGATTGCCTCGGCCGTGGAGAGGGTGCCCGAAGGGGACTTGAGCCTGGTGCGGCCGTCGGTGGTGAGCCCGTCGCGCAGCTCCCGGAAGACGGTGACGACGCGGCGGATCTCGTCGTCGCCCTCGGGGGCGGCGGGCAGGTCCAGGGAGCGGCCGATCTGCTCGACGCGCCGGGAGACGATGTCGACCTCGGCTTCGGGCGTCTCGGGCAGGGGCAGCACGACGGTGTTGAAGCGGCGGCGCAGGGCGCTCGACAGGTCGTTGACGCCGCGGTCGCGGTCGTTGGCGGTGGCGATGAGGTTGAAGCCGCGCACGGCCTGCACCTCCTGGCCGAGCTCCGGGACCGGCAGCGTCTTCTCGGACAGGATCGTGATGAGCGTGTCCTGCACGTCGGCGGGGATCCGGGTGAGCTCCTCGACGCGGGCGGTCATGCCGTCGGCCATGGCCCGCATCACCGGGCTCGGCACGAGGGCCTCCCGGCTGGGGCCGTGGGCGAGCAGGCGGGCGTAGTCCCACCCGTAGCGGATGGCTTCCTCGGGCGTGCCGGCCGTGCCCTGCACGAGGAGCGTCGAGTCGCCGCTGACGGCCGCCGCGAGGTGCTCCGACACCCAGGTCTTCGCGGTGCCCGGCACGCCGAGGAGGAGCAGGGCGCGGTCGGTGGCGAGGGTGGTGACGGCCACCTCGACGATGCGGCGCGGCCCCACGTACTTCGGCGTGATCACCGTGCCGTCCGGGAGCGTGCCGCCCAGCAGGTACGTGGCGACGGCCCGGGGCGACAGCCGCCAGCGCTCGGGGCGCGGCCGGTCGTCGGCCGCGGCGAGCGCCGCCAGCTCGTCGGCGAAGGCGTCCTCGGCGTGCGGGCGCAGTACCTGCGCGTCGCCGGGCGCGTGCCCCTCTTCGGTGGTTCCGGGCACGGTCATGGGGTCCCCCTCCAGATCGTTCGCGACATCGACCGGGTGTGGTTCCCACCGTGCACCACCCCACTGACAGTCGGCCGTCACCGCGCGTCGGGAGCGGTGACGGCCGATGTCGCGAAAGGGGAAGGGGACGTGCCGGGGCGTCAGGCGGCCGGTTCAGCCGGCGACCGGGGAGACGGCGACGCAGCTGAGCGTCGCCGCGGCGCCCTTGCCGGACGCCTCCTTCAGCACCTTGCCGTCGTGAGTGATCTTGCAGGTGGATCGGGCGCCGTCGTAGCTGACGGAGACCGGCGTGACGAGCGGGGCCTCGATGCCGCGCAGCGTGACCGTCTTGCGCCACGGCAGCTTGGGCTTCTCGACGGTCTCCAGCTTGGGGTTCATCGCGTCGCCACCGCCGCCGTTGTAGCTGATCGACTCGATGTTGGCGCCGGTCACCTCGTACGTCACCTGGTACGTCTCGTTGAGCGCGCTGTCGACGCGCTCGGTCGCCTCGTCGGCCGCCTGCGAGCAGGCGCCGAGGCCGAGCGCGAGACCGGCCGCGGCGAGGAGCGCGACGGCGGAACGGGTGGTGGGCTTCATGGCTTCCCCCGGGAGATCGAGTGGCGTCGGCACCACAGTACGAGCGCCCCCCGGCCGCTCCCCCGGCGGGCCCCGCCCCTCGCGGCGCGGCCGGTTGTCAGTGGGGCGTCCTACGGTCGGAGGCATGACTGAGCAGGGGGTGCGCTGGACGGCGGATCAGGTGCTGGCTCTGGCTCCTGACGCCGCTTCACGCAGGGCGGCCGGCGGGCTGGGCACGGCCGGGCCGTGGTCCGGTGCGGGCTGCGGCGCCTCGGGCGCCGTGTGGGGCCTGTGCCGTGGCAGCGGCGGCGCGCCGTACCGGACCGTCGTCGACACCACCGGCCCCGCGTTCTCGTGCGGGTGTCCGAGCCGGAAGTCGCCGTGCAAGCACGCCCTGGGCCTGCTGCTGCTGTGGGCGGCGGACGCCGGAGCCGTCCCGGCCGGGGCGCCGGCGCCGGACTGGGCCGAAGCGTGGCTGGAGGGCCGCAGGGCGCGCACCGGGCCGCGCGGGAAGGGGGACGTGGCCGGACCGGTCGACGCGGAGGCGGCGCGGCGCCGCGCCGCGGCCCGCGCGGCCCGCGTCACCGCCGGCGCCGAGGAGCTGGAACGGCGCCTGGCCGACCTGCTGCGGGGCGGCCTGGCCACCGCCGAACAGGACGGCTACGGCCTGTGGGAGGAGACCGCGCGCCGCATGGTGGACGCCCAGGCGCCGGCCCTGGCGGGCCGGGTCAGGGAGCTCGGCGCGATACCGGGCTCCGGGCCGGGCTGGCCGGTGCGGCTGCTGGAGGAGTGCGCGCTGACGCACCTGCTGGACCGGGCGTGGCTGGGCGTGGACCGGCTGCCCGAGCCGCTGGCGACGACGGTGCGCACCCGGGTCGGCATACCCACGCCGGCCGAGGGGCCGCCGGTCCGGGACCACTGGCTGGTCCTGGCCCGGTACGACACCTCGGACGGCAGACTGACGACACGCCGCACGTGGCTGCACGGGCGGGGCACGGGGCGTACGGCGCTGCTGCTGTCCTTCGGCGCGGCGGGCCGCGCGCCCGAGCCGGCCCTCGCGGCGGGCACGGCCTTCGACGCGGAGCTCGTACCGCATCCGGGGGCCGGGCAGCTCCGCGCGGACCTAGGCGAGCGGTTCACCGCGCCCGTCCCCGGCGGTGGACCGCCACCGGGCGGCACGGTCGGCGACGCGCTGGCGGCGTACGGGCGGGCCCTGCGCGACGACCCGTGGCTCGACTCGTGGCCGGTGACGCTGGCGGACGTCGTGCCCGTGCCGGGGGCCGACGGGTGGCAGCTCGCCGACGCGGACGGCGGCGCGGCCGTGCCCGTCCCCGCCTCCGGCCCGGGGCGGCCGGGGCTGTGGCGGCTGGCCGCGGTGTCCGGGGGCGGGCCGGTCACGGTGTTCGGCGAGTGCGGGCACCGCGGCTTCACCCCGCTGGCCACGTGGTCGCCCGACGCCCCCGGCCTCGTGGCCCTCACCTGAGGCCGGCGCCCGACCGGGACGCGCAAGCGACCACGGGGAGCGCCCGGCACGCACCCGCCCACCCTGCCGACTGCCTGATCGTTGTGGGAAGAGGAGACATGACCACCACCTCCTGCGCCTCGTGGGAAGAGCTCGTCACCTCGGCGCTGCTCGGCACCGACCGCCGGCCGCCGCCCGCCCCGGCAGGCGGGGCCGTCGCCGGTCCGGGCGCGGGCGGAGCGGCAGCCGGGCCCGTCGACCCGCCGCTCGCGCTGCTCGACGCGGCCGCGCTGCACACCGTGCGGCGGCGGGCGGGCCTCCTGCCGGCCGCCGCCGCGCCACTGCCGCCCCCGGCCCCGCACGACGGCCGCGCCCCGCTCCCCGAGGCGGCCGCGCGGCGGCTGGCGCAGCTGCTCGCCGACCGCCCCCCGGCGGGCGGCGGACGCCGGGGCTCCGCCCCTGACCTGACCGAGCTGCTCCCGCAGTGGCTCGCCGCGGCCGACGCCCACGGCTACCGGCCGCCCGCGACCGCCCTGCCCGCGCTGCTCGACGCGGCCCGCGCGCGGACCGACCTGCGGCCCCCGGTGCTGGCCTTCGCGGGGCCGCGCGCGCTGTGGCTGGCCGCGCTCAACCCGGAGTGGAGGTTCGCGCTGCGCGGCGCGCCGGGCGGCGCGGTGCTCCCCGCGCCGGACGACGCGCCCGGGGTGCGGGCCCTGTGGGAGGAGGGGCTGTTCGCGGAGCGCGTCGCCCTCCTCGGCGCCGTACGCGCGCACGACCCGGCGGCGGCGGTGGACCTGCTGGCCTCGACCTGGGCGACCGAGCGGGCCGAGGACCGGCTGATGTTCCTGGACTCGCTGCGGGCCGGGCTGTCGGGCGCGGACGAGGCGTTCCTCGAACGCGCGCTCACCGACCGCAGCCGCAACGTCCGTTCCACCGCGGCCGAGCTGCTGTCCGCGCTGCCGGGGTCGGCGTTCGCGGGCCGGATGGCGGGGCGGGCGGCGACGTGCGTGGGCCTGGACCACACCGGGGACCGCGCGACGCTCACCGTGGAGGCGCCCCACGAGTGCGACGCCGCCATGCAGCGCGACGGTGTCGTGCCGCACCCGCCGTCGGGCCGGGGCGAGCGCGCGTGGTGGCTGGGGCAGCTGGTGGAGGCGGCCCCGCTCGCGCTGTGGCCGGACCGGCTCGGCGGGCGTACGCCCGAGGAGATCGTCGCCCTGCCGGTGGCCGACGACTGGCGGGAGGAGCTGCACGCCGCGTGGTGCCGGGCGGCGGTGCGGCAGCGGGACGCGGCGTGGGCGCGGGCCCTGCTCGCCGCCCCGTCCGCCCCTCCGGCGACGGGCCCGGGGGCGGCGTCGTCGGCCGCGCTGCTGTCGACGCTGCCGGACGGGGAGCGGGCGGCGTGGGTGGCGGCGTTCGTCGCGGCGCACGGGCTGTCGGAGGCGTTCCAGCTGCTCGGCGTCTGCACGGTGCCGTGGTCCGAGGAGCTGGGGCGGGCGGTCGTCGACGCGCTGGACATCGCGCGGGAGGCGGGCAGCTACCCGTGGAGCTTCAGCGGGGTGATGGGCCTGGCGGAGCGGTGCCTGGACCCGGCGGAGGCGGACCGCCTGGAGGTGCTGACGGCGGCGTCGGACGAGTCGGAGGACGCCGCGCCCGGCGCGGGCGGCTACTGGTCGGAGGCGTTCCGGCGCCTGGTCGCCACGCTGCGCCTGCGCGCGGCGATGCACGCGGAACTGGCCCCGCCGCCGAGCTGAACGGCCCGGACCGCCACCGGGCCGGCGCGCGGGCCGCTGCGGCGGCCGCCCAATACCCCCAAGCCCGTACGACCGGCGGCGCTCCCGTACGACCGGCGGCGCTCCCGTACGACGGGCGGCGCCCCGGCAGGGCCGGCGCCGCGAGCGGGGCCGGGCCGGGCCCGCGCGCGTGGCCGGATCAGGCCTCGGCGGCCTGGCGGACGTTGGCGTTGACCCAGTCGACGATCGACGCCGTCGTCGCGCCGGGCGTGAAGATCTCGGCGACGCCCTTCTCCTTCAGCGGCGGGATGTCCCCCTCGGGGATGATGCCGCCGCCGAAGACCTTGATGTCCTCGGCGTCGCGCTCCCTCAGCAGTTCCAGGACCCGCGCGAAGAGCGTGTTGTGCGCCCCGGACAGGATCGACAGGCCGATCGCGTCGGCGTCCTCCTGGATCGCGGTGTCGACGATCTGCTCCGGCGTCTGGTGCAGCCCGGTGTAGATGACCTCCATACCGGCGTCGCGCAACGCCCGCGCGATCACCTTGGCACCGCGATCGTGGCCGTCGAGACCCGGCTTGGCCACCACCACGCGGATAGGACCGGTCACACCCATCACTGCCTCCACATGCGACCCCCGTACCTGTATGCCGGGGAGGTGAACGAACGTTATCGCCAGCATCCCGCAAGGGGCCGTTTCACGGTCAAGAGGGAGGGGGAAATCACACGTGGGACATGTTCGCCACGGCCCCACCCGCACCGGGAGGGTCCGTGGGTCACCACCGGGACGAATGCGACCGGAGCCGCGACGAGGTCGCCGTAGCCCCGTGCCACCAGCCGCGCGGCACGGGACACGGCGATCCCCACCCCTCGGATGCGGTGCCGCCCGAGGGCATACGGGGGGACGGAGCCCCCCTCCGTATGCCACTCGTCCAGGAGGTCCGCCATGCAGCCACCGCCACCCGCCGGCACCCCGCCCCCCGAGCGCCCGCCCGCCGCCACCCCGCACCACACCGCCCCCCACCACGCCGCCCCGCGAGACGCCGCCCCCCACGACGCCGCCCCGCGGGACGCCGCACCACCAGGAGACAGCCCGCAGGGCGGCACCCGGCACGGTGACGTGCTGCGCGCGGCCGCGTTGGAGGCGGTCGTCCTCGCCGGGCACCTCCTGCTCTACCCGAGCGGCCTCGTCACCGACCGGTGCGCCGCCACGCCGTGCGGGCCCCGGCCGCCCGTGGTCCTGCTCCACGGCCTGTCCGACAACCGCTCCGCCTTCGTCCTGCTCCGCCGCGCCCTCGCCCGGGACGGCACGCGGCGCGTCGTGGCCGTCAACCACTCCCCGCTCACCCTCGACCTGCGTGCCGCCGCCCACCGGCTGGCCCGCCACGTCGAAGAGGTGTGCGAGCGCACCGGCCACGCCCGAGTGGACCTCGTCGGGCACAGCCTCGGCGGCCTGGTCGCCCGGTACTACGTCCAGCGGCTCGGCGGCGACCGGCGCGTCCGCACGGTGGTCACGCTCGGCACGCCCCACTCCGGCACGGCCGCCGCGCCGCTCGCCGGGGTGCACCCCCTGGTGCGCCAGATGCGCCCCGGCTCCGCCGTCCTGCGGGAGCTGGCCGCGCCGAGCCCGGGGTGCCGCACCCGGTTCGTGAGCTTCTGGAGCGACCTGGACCTGTGGATGGCCCCGGCCGAGACGGCGCGCCTGGACCACCCGGACCTGGACGCCACGAACGTGCGGGTCGCCGGGGTCGGCCACCTCGCGCTGCCGGTCCACCCGGCCGTCACGGCGCGGGTCGTCGAGGAGCTCGACGCCGGTCGGGCGCGATACGGAACCGCGGGGTCCGCGTCGGCGGCGTGACGTCACCCGCCCGCTCTCGAACGCATTTCGAACGTAGCGCCAAGGCTCGGTGTGCGCTCCGCCGAAAGGCGGTCGAATGCCCGGTTCCGCGGGATGCAAAACCCTCGGAAGATTGTCGGTTGCGCATACCGCCGGGTACAGTCGCGCCCACTGCTTCCCCTCTGGGCCCCTACCATCGAGCCGGGCCCGGAACTGGTCCTGCTGCCGAGGCGAGAGAGAAGTTGGTGAACGACCAGCACCCCCACGCCGGCTACGTCGGAGACGACGCGTACGCCACAGGCAGCTTCACGACCGGCGAGTTCGGTCCGCGGGACGGCAGTCACGGGACCGGCGTCCACGACACCGGCCACCCCCTGGACACCGGCGGGTACGACACCGGCGCCTACCAGGCGGCCGACCCCCTCTACGGCACCGCCCCGGGCGGCTACGACGCCGGGCACAGCGGCCAGTACGACACCTCGCAGTGGGCGGGCACCGCCGAATACACCACGTACGCCGACCAGTCGGGCCAGTGGGACGCCTCCGCGTGGACGCAGCAGCAGGAGGCCGGGCAGTACGCCGCGGCGACGGCCGCCTACGACACGACCGGCCAGTGGTACACGTCGGGTGTCGAGTCCTTCGAGACGGGCGCCTACGACGCGACCGCCTGGAACGTCTCCCCCGACACCGGCGCCACCGGGCCCGAAGGCACCGCCCCCGCCGAGACGTTCGTCCCCGAGCAGTACGACTACTCGACCGCCGACGACTACGCGACGGACGACGACTACGGCACCGCCGGCCGGTACACGGCGCACGACGGCTACGCCGCCACCGCCGGCGAGTACGCCGCGGCGGGTGACCACTCCCCCGCCGACGGCGAGTTCGGCGACACCGGCGAGCAGTACGCCGCCGCCGACGACGAGTTCGACGGGGCGCCCGAGGCCGGTGGCGCCTGGGTGCCGGAGCAGGACGGCGGCCCGTCCACGGAGACCCTCGACGAGCCCGTGCCCGTGGCGGCCGCCGCGCCCCGCCCGGTCCGGCGCGCGGGCGGCAGCCGGGGACGGCGACGCACCCCGGCGCGGCGTTCCGCGCTGCTGACGGTCGCCGTGCCGTCGGCGTGCGTGATGGGCGTCGCCGGGATCGCGGCCGCGTCCGTCAGCGGGCTGACCGAGGCGGAGGCGAAGGACGACGGCAAGGCGGTGTCCGCCGCCGACCGGGACACGGTGAAGCCGGTCGTCGCCAACAGCGCCCTCGACACGCAGCTCGCCGCCCTCGACGCCGAGGCCCTCGACTTCAGCGACCGCGCCAGCCGCACGCAGGAGCGCATCGACCTCAAGGCCCGCCAGGAGGCGGAGCGCAAGAAGCGCGAGGAGGAGGCGAAGCGCCGGGAGGCGATGCGCCCCAAGTTCGCGCTCCCCGTGGCGCTCCGCCAGCTCAGCGCCGGTTACGGCCAGGCCGGCGTCAACTGGATGTCGCTGCACACCGGGATCGACTTCCCCGTCCAGTACGGCACGCCCGTGATGGCGGCCACCGACGGGACCGTCCGCACGCAGTGGAACGGCGCGTACGGCAACATGGTGATCGTGACCGCCAAGGACGGCACCGAGACCTGGTACTGCCACCTGAGCAGCGCCAAGATCCGCTCGGGCCCGGTCAAGGCGGGCGACGTCATCGCCTACTCGGGCAACTCCGGCAACTCCACCGGTCCGCACCTGCACTTCGAGGTCCGGCCGGGCGGCGGCGCCGCGATCGACCCGGAGTCCTGGCTGCGCAGCCACGGCCTCAACCCGCGGGGCTGACCCCCGCCCGTACCGCCCCGCCCGCCCCGCCCCCACCCGTGCCGATCCCGCTGCGGGCGGACGGTACGACCCGCGCCCGCCCGGGGCGGCCGCGGGTGCCGTGCCCGGCCGGCGGTCCCGGCCGGGCGTTCCGCTCGGGCCTTCGCCGCTACAGCTTCTCGACCGGCGCGTACCGCAGGAGCAGCCGCTTCGGCTTGCCGTCGCCGAAGTCGACGGTCGCCTGCGTGTCCCCGCCCGTGCCCGTCAGCGCCGTCACCGTGCCCAGGCCGAACTGGTCGTGCGTCACCCGGTCGCCCACGGTCAGCGCGACCACCGGCTTGTCCGCCGTGCGGCGCGTCGCGAAACCGGACGGGCCGCCGCGGGAGCGGGACGCCGACAGCGAGGCGGCGACGCCGGACGCCGGGCCGACCGCGCCCGCGGGCGCCGCGGACGTGCGGCCCGTGCGCTTCCACTGCACGTGCTGCTCCGGGATCTCCTCCAGGAACCGCGACGGCGGGTTGTAGGAGGGCTGCCCCCACGCGCTGCGCATCGAGGAGCGGGTCAGGTACAGCCGCTCCCGCGCGCGCGTGATGCCCACGTACGCCAGTCGCCGCTCCTCCTCCAGCTCCTTGGTCTGGCCGAGGGCGCGCATGTGCGGGAAGACGCCGTCCTCCATGCCCGTCAGGAAGACGACGGGGAACTCCAGGCCCTTCGCCGTGTGGAGCGTCATGAGCGTGATGACGCCGGAGCCCTCCTCGTCGTCGTCCGGGATCTGGTCGGAGTCGGCGACGAGGGCGACGCGCTCCAGGAACTCGGCGAGCGTGCCCGCGGCGGGCGCGTCCTCGCCGTCGGCCTCGCCGCGCTCCTGCTCGAACTCCAGGGCGACGGCCGCCAGCTCCTGGAGGTTCTCGATGCGCGTCTCGTCCTGCGGGTCGGTCGACGCCTGGAGCTCCGCGAGGTAGCCGGTCCGCTCCAGGACGGCCTCCAGGACGACCGCCGGGCCCGCGCCGGACTCGACGACCGTGCGCAGGTCGTCCATGAGCTGGTTGAAGCGCTTCACGGCGTTCGCCGAGCGGGCCGCCATGCCGTACGCCTCGTCGACCCGCTTCAGGGCCTGCGGGAAGGTGATCCGCTCGCGCAGGGCGAGCGCCTCGATCATCGCCTCGGCGCGCTCGCCGATGCCGCGCTTGGGGACGTTGAGGACGCGGCGCAGCGGGACGGCGTCCTCCGGGTTGGCCAGGACGCGCAGGTAGGCGAGGACGTCGCGGACCTCCTTGCGCTCGTAGAAGCGGACACCGCCGACGACCTTGTAGGGCAGGCCGACGCGGATGAAGACCTCTTCGAAGACGCGGGACTGGGCGTTGGTCCGGTAGAAGACCGCGACGTCGCCCGCCTTCGCCTCGCCGCTGTCGGTGAGGCGGTCGATCTCGTCGGCGACGAACTGGGCCTCGTCGTGCTCGGTGTCCGCGACGTACCCGGTGATGCCGGCGCCGGCGCCGGCGTTCGTCCACAGGTTCTTGGGGCGGCGGCTCTCGTTGCGCTCGATGACGGCGTTGGCGGCGGACAGGATCGTCTGCGTGGAGCGGTAGTTCTGCTCCAGCAGGATCGTCGTCGCCTCCGGGTAGTCCTCCTCGAACTGGAGGATGTTGCGGATGGTCGCGCCCCGGAAGGCGTAGATCGACTGGTCGGCGTCGCCCACCACGCACAGCTCGGCGGGGACCAGGTCCTCGGACCCCTCGCCCACCAGCTCGCGCACGAGGGTGTACTGGGCGTGGTTGGTGTCCTGGTACTCGTCGACGAGGACGTGCCGGAAGCGGCGGCGGTAGTGCTCCGCGACGTCCGGGAACGCCTGGAGCAGGTGGACCGTCGTCATGATGATGTCGTCGAAGTCCAGGGCGTTGGCCTCGCGCAGCCGCGCCTGGTACATCCGGTACGCCTCGGCGAGGGTCTTCTCGAAGCCGTCGGCCGCCTGGTCGGCGAAGGTCTCCTCGTCGATCAGCTCGTTCTTGAGGTTGGAGACCTTGGCGCTGAACGACTTCGGCGGGTACCGCTTCGGGTCGAGGTCCAGGTCCCGGCAGACGAGGGCCATCAGCCGCTTGGAGTCGGCGGCGTCGTAGATCGAGAACGACGACGTGAAGCCGAGCCGCTTGGACTCGCGGCGCAGGATGCGCACGCACGCGCTGTGGAAGGTCATCACCCACATGGCGTTGGCGCGCGGGCCGACGATCTGCTCCACCCGCTCCTTCATCTCGCCGGCGGCCTTGTTGGTGAAGGTGATGGCGAGTATCTGCCCCGGGTGGACGTTCCGCGTGGCGAGGAGGTGCGCGATGCGGTGGGTGAGGACGCGGGTCTTGCCCGAGCCGGCACCGGCGACGATGAGCAGCGGCGAACCGGTGTGGACGACGGCGGCGCGCTGCTGCTCGTTCAACCCGTCCAGCAGGGCCTCCGGGTCGACGACCGGGCGCGGCGAGCCGTCCCGGTAGTACGGGTCGCGGGCGGGCGGCACGTCGAACTTCCCCCCGAAGAGGTCGTGCGGGACCTCCTCCGCGGCCGGGGTGGCCTCGGAGTCCTCGGGCGGCGGTGGCTCGTCCGCGGGGTGGCTGCGGAGGTCCGCCAGGAAGCTGTCGTCAAAGAGGCTGCTCATCGCCTACCGAGTCTAGGCGGACCCACCGACAAGCCGGGCCGGAACCGGACGCCTCACCGAGCGCCACGGCCGGTCACGGTGCGCGAGGTCACGAAAACGTATCGGGCATATCGCTCGGTGACCTTCACAGCGCCGCCACAGGTTGGCTAGCGTGCTCGCCCAAGCGGCCCGTCCCCCTTTTCGGCGACCCCCGCCGATCGAGCCGCCGCCGCCTCTTCCGGCGCGCCCGCGCCTGCCCGCCCACGGCCGGCGCGCGGCCGCCCGGAGCCGGGGACCACCCAGCACGACGGGGTGGACCGTCCACGCCGCCGCCCGCGGCGGGACCGCAGGGCACCTTCCGCATCCGCGCCCGCACCCGACGGCTCTCCCGGCAGGCGGTCCACGGAAGGAGATGCCGACCCTTGGCGTCGCATCGCAAGCCGCGCAACCGCACCACCGCCCGTCCCGTACGTGCCCACTCGCCCGCCGTCGGGTTCACGACGGCCGCCCTCGCCTCCGTGACGCTGCTGTCCAGCCAGCCCGCCGCGGCCGCCCCCGCCGTCGGCGCCCCGGGGCCCGGCGGCGGGCCCACCGTCGACGAGGTGCAGCGCAAGGTCGACGACCTGTACCGGCTGGCCGGGACGGCCCAGCGGTATCCCGCGCACCCCGCCGGGCCGGCCGCGGCCTCACCGCGGGGCGGGGACGGCGCGGTACGGGAGGGCGGGGTGCGGGAGGGCGCTGCGGGGCGCGCCCGGCTCCTGGACCTCCTCGACGCGCCGGCGCCCGCCCCCGCCCCCGCGCCGGCTCCGGTACCGGTCCCGATACCGGTACCGGCGTCGGCTCCGGCGGGTGTCGGGGCCGTGGGGGCGGTCGGGGCTCCGGTGCCGGAGGCCCCGGAGATGACCCGGGCGGCGGTGCTGACCGCGAAGCGGACCGTGCAGGCGAAGCTGGCCGGGGCGCGCGCCCTGGTGGCCCACGCCGCGCGGGCGGGGCACCGACCGCCCGGCGCGGCGCCGGCGGGGCGGGCCTGGGAGGGGCCCGGCGGCCCCGCCTGGGAGGGCCGGCCGTGGCGGACGCCCGCCCCGGGGACGCCCGAAGCCCCGCCGGCCCCGGCGGCCGGGGCCGGCGGCGGGGACCCGGCCGACGGGGCCCGCACGACGGGCACCGGCACATGCGCGGCGGTCGGCACCGGCACCGGCACCGGCACCGGCACCGGCACCGGGAGCAGCGTCGGTACGCCGGCTGCGGCGACAGGCGCCGGCACGGACGCGGGCGTCACGGGACGTGGGCCCGGCGCCGAGGGGGCACCCAGCGTCGCGGACGGGTCCGGGTACGCGGCCGAGGCGGAGAAGGTCCTCGCCTTCGCCCGCGCGCAGCTCGGCAAGCCGTACGTGTGCGGCGCGAGCGGTCCGTCCTCGTACGACTGCTCCGGGCTGACCCGGGCGGCCTGGAAGGCGGCGGGCGTCGAGCTGCCGCGCACCGCGGCGGAACAGCTGGCCGCGGGGCGGCCGGTCGCGGCGGAGGACCTGCTCCCGGGCGACCTGGTCCTCCTGGACCGGCGGCCGGGCCACGTCGGGATCTACGCGGGTGACGGCACGGTCATCCACGCGCCGGGCCCCGGCGCGGGCGTCCGCGCGGAACCGCTCGCCCGCACGGAGGTGACCGGCGCCGCCCGCCCCGCGTGACGACCGGCGCGGGCCCTGCGCGTGACGCCGTCGCGGAGCGCCCGCCCCGCACGTCGACCGGCGTGGGGCCGCCGCTCGCCGCGCGCGGGGCGCGGCGGGCGGGCGGCCGTCAGGTCCAGAGGGTGGCGATGAAGACGTTGGCCGCCGTCAGGCCGCCGACGGTGGCGAAGGCGCCGGCGCCGACCCGCTCGTCGTCCCGCTTGACGTAGACCAGGCCGAGGATCACGACGAGCAGCGCCAGCTTCACGCCGATCTTGACGTTGTCGACGGCGGCGCCCTCGGCCTGGTTCAGTCCGACCAGGGCCATGCCGGTGACCAGCATGGTCAGGGCGCCGTGCAGCATGGCCGGAACCATGCGGGCCGTACCCGCCCGCATCGCCTTCACCTGGGTCAGGAATCCGCCGAAGAGCGCGGCGATGCCGAGGATGTGCAGGGCGACGAAGACGTTGATGAGCACGTTCATGGGGCGGAGCCTAACCGTGGCCATACCATCGCCCGTCGGCCAGGTCGGCTCGTTCCCGCACACCGGTCACGGCTGATGCGGAACGACATGTTCCGTGGGCCTCCCCGGTCACGCCCCGCACCGGAAACCCTCACCCGCGGCCAATAGCGGTCAGCCGCCCGCTCCGCCCCGCCGGCCGCGCCTAGCGTCCTCCCCCAGGCACCGGCCCTCCGTCCGGCCGCACCGGCCGCCACGCGCCGGAGCCTCCCCGCGAGCCGGACGACGGCCGCGGTCGGCCGTGACGCGACCCCGGCGTGACGCGCCCCGACGTGACGCACCCGGTGGCGGAACGGCGGGACGGGACGCGACCCGACGTAGTGAAGGGAAGTGAGCGCCCTCGTGGCAGCCCACCGCAAGCCCAGGCAGCGCCCGCTCGGCGGACGGGCCGGCCGCAGGGCCGCCACCCTCGCGCTCGCCGGGGCGGCGACCGCCACCGCGTTCGAGGGCGCCGGACACGCCGCCCCCGCCCCCGGGCCCGCCCCCGCGCGGGCCGGGGCGGAGGCCGACCGGCTGTACCGCGAGGCGGAGGCCGCCACCGAGCGGTACAACGGCGCGCGGGAGCGGGCCGACGCCGCCCGGGACCGGCTCGCCGCCCTCCAGGACGAGGCGGCCCGGCACACCGAGCGGCTCAACGCCGCGCGGGACGCCCTCGGCGCGACCGCCGCCGCCCAGTACCGCGGCGGCGGCCTCGGCCCCGCCATGCGGCTGGCCTTCTCCTCCGATCCCGAGAGGCACCTGCGGGGCGCCGCCCTCGCCGAGCGGATCGGCGACCGGCAGAGCGTCGCCGTCGCGGCGCTGCGCGGTCGGCTCGTCGCGATCGGCCGGCTGCGCGCCGAGGCCGCGGACCACGCGCGGGAGCTGCGCGTCCGCGAGGCGCAGGCGCAGCGGCACAAGGCCACCGTCCAGAACCGGCTCGCCGCCGCCCGGCTGCTGCTGTCCCGCCTCACCGCCGAGCAGCGGGCCGCGTACGAGGCGGCCGCGCACGCCGGCGGCGGGTTCGGGAGCGCGGGGCGCGCGGCCCGCACCGCCCCGGACCGGCGCCCCGCCGCGGACTCCCTGCGGGCGCCCACGACCCGGGCCGCGCGGGCCGTGGCGTACGCGTACGGCGCCATCGGCCGGCCCTACCGGTGGGGCGCGACCGGCCCGGCGTCGTACGACTGCTCCGGGCTGACGCAAGCCGCCTGGCGGGCCGCCGGGGTGTCGCTGCCCCGCACCACGTACTCGCAGATCGACGCGGGGCGGCGCGTCCCGCGCGCCGGGCTGGCCCCCGGCGACCTGGTCTTCTTCCACCCGGGCCTCAGCCACGTCGGCATCTACATCGGTGACGGGCGGATGATCCACGCGCCGCGCACCGGTTCGACGGTGCGGATCGCGCCCGTCGACTCGATGCCCTGGGCGGGCGCCACCCGCGTCGGCTGAGCCCCGGCCCCGCCGCGCGCCCTACCGGCGGAGCGCCGCGCCGGCCCCCTCCAGGCGGCTCGTCAGCCAGGTGAAGACCTCCGGGACCTCCTCCGCCCACGTGGCCGTCCGGTGCCCGCCCACGACGCGGCGCACCTCGACGCGGGTCGGGGGCTGCGCGGCTGCCCGCAGGTCGAGGCCCTGCCGGTAGCCGTCGGCGCCGTCCCCGGTGTAGAGCAGGGTCAGGCGGGGCGGGGTGGGCGCGGCGCGCAGGAGGTTCAGCGGGTCGTTGGCCTTCCGCAGCCGCTCGTCCCGGCCGACGATCGAGGCGCGTTCGGCGGCCGGGTCGTTGTAGCCGGACATGCTGATCGCGTACCGGTACCGGTCGGGGTGGGCCAGCGCGACCTTCGCCGCGCAGTGGCCGCCGGCCGAGAAGCCGGCCGCGGCCCAGCCGTCGGGCGTCTGCACGGCGCGGAAGTTGTCGGTGACCATCTTCCGCACGTCGACGCTGACCCACGTCTCGGCGTTGACGACGCCGGGCACGTTGGCGCAGCCCGCGTCCGCGTCGCCGAGGAGCTTGGTGCGCGGGGAGACGAGGATGAACGGCGCGACCCGGCCGTCCCGCATGAGCGGCTCCAGCTGCTCGGTCACGCGCAGCCCGGCGAACCACGACGAGGGGGTGCCGGGGAAGCCGGAGAACAGCTCCACCACGGGGAACTGGGCGTTCCGGTAGGCCGGGTCGTCGTACTGCGGCGGCAGCCAGACGTAGACCTCGGCGCTCACGCCGGACACCGGCCCCTCCAGGAGCGTGGTCCTGAGCCGGCCGTCGGCGGACGCCGGGACGGGCCGGAACGTCTGCCGGGTCTTCGGCAGGTCGGCGATCCTGCGGCCGCCGAGCCCGTCCGGGCCGAGGTCGGCGGCCGACCGGACGTGGTCCTGCCGGCCGAGGAGGTCGTCCCAGTCGCTGAACAGGGCGTTGGTGTTGTTGACCGCGACGAACACCACGAGCATCGCGGTGACCTGCGCGAAGCCGATCATGGCGAGGCGGGCCAGGCCGCGGACCAGGAGCGGTCCGCGCACCCGGCTCCACCACACGAACGGCACCACGACCGCCACCACCGCGACGGCGGTCGCGGTCACGAAGAAGGGCGTACCCGTCAGGCTCATCACGGTTCGTAGGAGGGCGCCGGGGCCCCGCGGGTTGCCGCGGGCCTCCGTCGAACGCGCCACAGACGGCCGCGGGGGCCCCGCGGCGGAGGGCCGGGGCGGTGGAGCGGCGGGGCCGCGGAGCGGCGCGGCCGCGGAGCGGCGCGGCCGCGGGGCCCGCGCCGCGCCGACCGGGTCAGACGAGCCTGCGCGCCGTCGCCCACCGGGTGAGTTCGTGCCGGTTGGACAGCTGGAGCTTGCGCAGCACCGCCGACACGTGCGACTCGACCGTCTTCACCGAGATGAACAGCTGCTTGGCGATCTCCTTGTACGCGTAGCCGCGCGCGATGAGCCGCAGCACCTCGCGCTCGCGCTGGGTCAGCCGGTCGAGGTCCTCGTCGACCGGCGGCGCGTCCGTCGACGCGAAGGCGTCCAGCACGAAGCCGGCCAGGCGCGGCGAGAACACCGCGTCGCCCTCCTGCACGCGGAAGACGGAGTCGACCAGGTCGGCACCGGTGATGGTCTTGGTGACGTAGCCGCGCGCGCCGCCGCGGATCACCCCGATGACGTCCTCCGCGGCGTCCGACACCGACAGCGCCAGGAACCGCACCGGGGACTCGGCGGCCGCCATCAGCGGCGCGCAGCGCCGCAGCACCTCGACCCCGCCGCCGCCCGGCAGGTGCACGTCGAGCAGGACCACCTCGGGGCGGGTCGCGGTGATGACGGCGACCGCCTGGTCGACGTCGGCGGCCTCGCCGACGACCTCCACGCCCGTCTCCTCCGTCCGCCCGATCTCGGCCTGGACGCCGGTACGGAACATCCGGTGGTCGTCGACGAGCACCACCCGCACCCGCCGCTCCACCGGCGCCCCGCCCGGTTCGCCGCCCGGCTGCCCCTCCGTCCGTCCGGCCGCCTGCCCGCCCACCGGTCCGCCCGCTTCCGTCATCCGTCCGCCTCCTGCGCCCTGTCCATCTCCAGCTCCACCTCGGTGCCGTCGCCCGGCGCCGACCGCACCCGCGCGGTGCCGCCGTGGCGACGCATCCGCCCGATGATCGACTCCCGTACGCCCATGCGGTCCGCGGGGACCGCGTCCGGGTCGAAGCCGGGCCCCCTGTCCCGTACGGAGACGAACACCGTACGGCCGTCGACCTCCGCGTACACCTGCACGGCGCCGCCCCCGCCACCGTACTTGGCGGCGTTGACCATCGCCTCGCGCGCGGCCTGCATCTGCGCGGCCAGGCCCTCGTCGAGCGGGCAGTCGCCGACGACGACCACCTCCAGCGGCACGCCGTGCTTGTCCTCCACCTCGGCGGCGGCCCTCCTGACCGCCTCGGCGAGCGTCTCCGGCTCCTCGGCCTCGTCCTTCCCGGTGCCCTCGGGCCGGTACAGCCAGTTCCGCAACTCCCGCTCCTGGGCCCGGGCGAGGCGCCGGACCTCGGCCGGGTCCTCGGCGTTCCGCTGGATCAGGGTGAGCGTGTGCAGCACCGAGTCGTGGACGTGGGCGGCCACCTCGGCCCGCTCCTGCGCGCGGATGCGCATCGTCCGCTCCTCCGACAGGTCCTGCGA
Organism: Streptomyces sp. DH12; assembly: GCF_020873895.1. Lineage (GTDB taxonomy): Bacteria > Actinomycetota > Actinomycetes > Streptomycetales > Streptomycetaceae > Streptomyces. Next base: position 116,004 of record NZ_JAHWGT010000021.1, read on the forward strand.
CATCCGCACCAGCCAGGGCCCGGCCAGCAGCGCCATCCCCGCCAGCACGGCTATCGCCGCCGTCAGCGCGGTGCCGAGCTGGGCGGCCGAACCGCGCACCACCAGGAACACCGCCAGCCCCATGCCGACGAGCGCCACCCCGGCGAGGCCGCGCACCAGCGGGAACAGCCGCCTGCGGCGGCCGGAGTCGGTCGTCCACCGGGCCCGGCGGGCGTTGTCCGCCTGCCGCCACACCAGGACGACGCCGACGCCGACGAGCAGGGTCGGCCACACGTACCGGTTGGCCTCGCCGCCCAGGTCGACCGTGCCGACGAACACGGCCGCCCCGGCCAGCAGGGCGACCAGCGCCACCACCTGCCCCCGGTCCGGCTTGCGGAGCCTGCGCCGCCCGTCGGGGGCGGTCGCGAACACCGTGCGCGGCTCGGCGGACCGGCCGCCGACCCCGAGGGGCACGGCGATCCAGAACGCGGCGTAGAGCAGGACGCACAGCGGCCCGTCGGCGAGGAAGAGCCCGAGGAACGTCAGCCGCACCCAGACCACCGGCAGCCCGAGGTGCCCGGCGAGCCCGCGCGCGACCCCGCCGAGCATCCGCCCGTCGGCGCTCCGGTAGAGCCTGCGCGCGGGCGGGTCCTCGGTCGTCTCGGGCGGACGGGCGGCGACTGGCATGGTCCGATCGTCACACGCCCCCGCCCCCCAAACATCAGGGACGGCCCTGACCCCGACCCTGAGACGCCCCCCGGGCGCGCGGGGTCGGGGGAATATCAGGGGTCGGCCAGGGTCGGTACGGGTGCTCTCGCGGGGGACGGGCGGTCACCATGGTCGTATGACGAGCGCGACGCCCGCCCCTCCGGATGTGCCCGGGGCCCCACCGCACCTCCCGCCGCTGCGCCGTACGCGGCGGCAGAAGGTGGTCGCCGGGGTGTGCGGGGGGCTCGGCCGGCACGTCGACGTGGACCCGGTGGTGTTCCGCGTGGTGACGGGCGTGCTCGCGGCGGCCGGCGGCATCGGGTTGATCTTCTACGGCTTCGCCTGGCTGGCCCTGACCGCCGACGGCGAGGACGAGAACGAGGCGCGGCGCCTGATGACGGGGCGCGTCGGCGGCGCGTCCCTGACCGCCGTGCTGATGGCGCTGGTCGGCTGCGGGCTGTTCCTGTCGATGGTGGGCGGCAACGGCAACGCGATCGGCTTCGCCATCCTGCTGGCCTGCGCCGCGGGCGGCGCGGCGGTCTGGTCGCAGCGGCGGCGCCACCCCGAGGGGGGCCGGGAGCCCGCGGCGGCGGCGCAGGCGGCGGGCCCCGAGGCGCCGCCCGAGACGAAGGCCCCGCCGCCGCCGGACGCGCCGTCCTGGTGGCGCGACCCCATCGTGAAGGACGGTTCGACGGGCCCGGTGCCGGTCGGCTACCTGTGGGGCCCCGTGGACGGCGCGCCGGACGGCGGCCCCCGCCGCCCGCCGACGCGCGCGGCGCGGCGCGGGCGCGTCTCCCTCGGCGGCCCGGTGTTCGTGCTGGCGCTGGCGGCGGGCGCCGCCGGTACGGCGTCCACGTGGGCCGGCCAGCCGCTCGCCACGGCCCTGCAGACCGGTCTGGCGTGCGCGCTGGCCGTGTTCGCGCTCGGCCTGGTGCTCAGCGCGTTCGTGGGGCGTACCGGGGCCGGCACGGTCTTCCTGACGGTGGTGACGGCGCTGCTCCTCGCCGGCGCCTCGGCGCTGCCGCGGCAGATCGGCACGGACTGGACGCGGGTGGAGTGGCGGCCGGCGTCGGTCGCGGACGTACGGCCGCGGTACGCCCTCGGCAGCGGGGTCGGGACGCTCGACCTGTCCGCGCTGGACGTCCGCGCGGGCCGCACGGTCCGCGTGGCCGCCGAGGTCGGCGCGGGGCGCCTCGCCGTCACGGTGCCGGCGGACGCGACCGTACGGGTGCGCGCCCGCGCGGACCTCGGCGACGTACGACTCCCGCCGGCCGGACCCCCCACCGGGGGCGCCACGACCGGCGGGGGCGCGACCGCCGGCGCCCCGACCGACCGGGCCGACGCGAACGACGACATCGACCCCGCGCTGGACCGCGACGTCACCCGGACCCTCCTGCCCCCCGCGGGCGGCGCGCCGGGCGGGACCCTGGTCCTGGACCTGCGGATCGCGGCCGGACTGGTGGAGGTGACCCGTGCCGCGGGTTGAGTTCCGGCCGGGGCGGCTGGTCGTCGGCCTCACGGGCCTGGCCGTGGCCGTCGTGTACGGCGGCGGGGCGGCGGGCGCCTGGGACGCCGCCTGGTACGCGGTGGTCCCGCTGCTCTGCGGTGGCCTGGGGCTCGCCGCGGCGGCCGGCTGGGCCGGCTACCGGCTGCGGCGCCGGCGCGCCGCGAGGGCCGCGTCGACGGAGAGCACCGGCGCCCCGGCGAGCACCAGCGGCAGCCACGCCATCAGGTAGGCCAGGTCGTTGCCGTGGTAGTACGGGTCGCTCCGCCAGCTGACCGTCAGCCACAGGCTCAGCGAGACGAGCGCCCCGCCCGCCGCGGCCACCCGTGCCAGCAGCCCGGCGAGCGTACCGAGCCCGACGGCGACCTCACCGGCGGCGATCGCGTACCCGTACGGGGCGGGGTCGCGCAGCGCCTGGTCCACCAGCCAGGGCACGGCCGAGGCGTCCCGGACGGACCGCATCAGCTCGCCGACCGACCCGGGGCCGGTCGCGGCGGTGAACCGCGCGTCGGTGAGCTTGTCGAGGCCCGCGTAGACGAAGGTCACCCCGAGGAAGACCCGCAGCGGCAGCAGCGCGTACCGCGCGAGGGCCTCCCGCCGCGCTCCCCGGCCCCGCCCGCCGCCCACCGTGTGTGCCATGTCCCCGCCCTCGCTCGTCCGCCGCGCGGCCGCCCTCCGGCCCGCCCCTGGAGTACGGGCGGCGGGGAGCGCCGGTTCACCGGGCCGGCGGACGGCCCGGGAACGGCCGCGGCCGCCGCCCACGGGGTGGACGGCGGCCGCGTACGGGCGGGTGGGGTCACTCCCACTCGATGGTGCCCGGGGGCTTGCTGGTGACGTCGAGGACGACGCGGTTGACGTCCGCGACCTCGTTGGTGATGCGGGTGGAGATGCGGGCGAGCACGTCGTACGGCATGCGCGTCCAGTCCGCCGTCATGGCGTCCTCGGACGAGACGGGGCGCAGCACGATCGGGTGGCCGTAGGTGCGGCCGTCGCCCTGCACGCCGACCGAGCGGACGTCGGCGAGGAGGACGACCGGGCACTGCCAGATGTCGCGGTCCAGACCGGCCGCCGTCAGCTCCTCGCGGGCGATGGCGTCGGCCTCCCGGAGCAGGTCCAGGCGCTCCTTGGTGACCTCGCCGACGATGCGGATGCCGAGGCCGGGGCCGGGGAACGGCTGCCGCTGGACGATCTCCTCCGGCAGGCCGAGCTCCTGGCCGACCATGCGGACCTCGTCCTTGAACAGCTTGCGCAGCGGCTCGATGAGCTGGAACTCCAGGTCCTCGGGGAGGCCGCCGACGTTGTGGTGGGACTTGATGTTGGCCGTGCCGCTGCCGCCGCCGGACTCCACGACGTCCGGGTAGAGCGTGCCCTGCACGAGGAACTCCACCGCCGGGCCCTCGTCCGCGATGATCTCGGCCTGCGCCTGCTCGAAGACGCGGATGAACTCCCGACCGATGATCTTCCGCTTCTCCTCGGGGTCGGAGACCCCGGTGAGCGCGGCGAGGAAGCGCTCCTGCGCGTCGACGACCTTCAGCTGGACGCCGGTCGCGGCGACGAAGTCCTTCTCGACCTGCTCGGTCTCGCCCTTGCGCATCAGGCCGTGGTCGACGTAGACGCAGGTGAGCTGGGAGCCGATGGCCCGCTGGACGAGCGCGGCGGCCACGGCGGAGTCGACACCGCCGGACAGGCCGCAGATGGCGCGCTTGTCGCCGACCTGCTCGCGGATGGCGGCGACCTGCTCCTCGATGACGTTGCCCGTCGTCCAGGACGGCTCGATGCCCGCGCCCCGGTACAGGAAGTGCTCCAGGATCTGCTGGCCGTGCGTGGAGTGCATCACCTCGGGGTGGTACTGCACGCCGTACAGCTTCTTCTCGTCGTTCTCGAAGGCGGCGACCGGCACGACGTCCGTGGACGCGGTGACGGCGAAGCCCTCGGGCGCGGCCGAGCAGGCGTCGCCGTGGGACATCCACACGGACTGCTCGCCGGGGGTGCCCTCGAAGAGCGTCGACCCGTTCCTCGTCACCTGCAGCCGCGTGCGGCCGTACTCGCGGGCGCCGGTGTTGTCGACGGTGCCGCCGAGGGTCTCGGCCATCAGCTGGAAGCCGTAGCACATGCCGAAGACGGGGACGCCGGCCTCGAAGAGCGCGCGGTCGAGGCGGGGCGCGCCCTCCTCGTACACGGAGGAGGGGCCACCGGAGAGGATGATCGCCCTGGGGTTCCTGGCCAGCATCTCGGACACCGGCATGGTGGACGGGACGATCTCGCTGTAGACCCGGGCCTCACGGACGCGGCGGGCGATGAGCTGGGCGTACTGCGCGCCGAAATCGACAACGAGGACTGCGTCCGGGTCGGTGTCGGTCGAGGCGGCAGCGGGGGTCGCTGATGACACTACGGCGGCCTTCCGGCGGTGGGAGGGGTCGGGTATCAGTCAATTCTACCGGCGCGGCCGACGGTCCTTTTCGTCTCACCATCCGAACCGCCCGGGGGCGCGGCTGGCCGCGGCGCGGCCCGGGGGTCCATACTTGCCGCCATGCGCACGCACACGACCTTCGTCTTTACCTATGGCACCGGCTGGTCCGGCTGCCGTGGTCGTGCTGCTTAGCAACTGACGACTTCACCAGGCGCCCCGGGCCGACAAGGCCCGGGGCGCCTGTCGTCTCCGCCGGGCCGTACGCCGCCCCGGGGCTCCGCCCGACGAACGAGGAGCCCCCAGCGATGACCCCCACGACCACCCCCGCCGAGACCGCCCGTGCCCGCACCACCGCCGGGACCACCGGCGCGCGGACGGAGGACGCCGCCGAACTGATCACCGGCGCCCGTGAACGCGTCGACGCCCTCGACGACCGGATCATCGGCCTCATCCAGGAGCGCGTGGCCGTCTCGGCCGTCATCCAGGAGGCCCGCATCGGCTCCGGTGGGCGCCGGATCGACCTCGCGCGGGAGATGCAGGTCCTGGCCCACTACCGGGACGCCCTGGGCCGGCCGGGCACGGCGCTGGCGATGACGATGCTGGAGCTGTGCCGGGGCCGCGTCTGAGTTCGGCCCCGTCTCTCACCCGTACGGCGCGTGACCCGGGCCACACCACCTCGTTGGTCCCGGTGTCCGTGCCAGCCAGGGGCGGGCCGCAGCAAACCACGCGTGGCTCCGCTGGAGCGTGTGGCGCACCGCTGGGTGCGCCGTGGGACCTCGCTCCAGTGTGCGTGACCGGGCGGCAGGGGACAGCAGCCCGGTCACCGGAAGAGCGGTCGGCCCCGGGGACGCCCGGAGCCGACCGCACCGGACCGTCCCGTCCCGAGTCGGTCCGGCAGCACCATCCCCCAGCACCACGGTCCCGCGGCTCCGCGGTCCCGCAGACACCCCGAGCCCCACCTCCCCGCGCGGCGCGCCCTTCCACCCCCGGCGCCGCGCTCGGCCCCGGCGCAGCCCTGACCGCCGGTCGCCGACCCGGGCCCCGCCCCGCCGCCGACCGGCCGGGCGGGGCCTTCGGGCGTCCGCTTCCGCCGCGCGTGACACAGGACACATAAAGAAGTTGTCAGGACCCGTGCAACCAATGCGCGGGGTCGCGGGTCATGTATGCGAAACCAGGGCCACACCCGTCACGCACGCGGGCACGGGCCCGACCCGCATACGTGTCGCATCCGGCGGCACCCAGGACCCTGAGGTCTCCCACGTGAAGCTTCGCCGCGCCATGGCCGTCGCCGCCGCGACCGCCGTCATCTCCCCCGCCGCCTTCCTCATGGCTCCGGCCGCGTTCGCGACGGGCCCGACGCCGTCGGTGGAGGCCGAGGCCTCCGCGTCCCCGTCCCCCGTCGAGGAGGAGACGGAGTCCGCGGAGCCCACCCCGTCCGCCGACGAGACCGCGACCACCCCGGCCGAGGACGAGGAGAAGGGCGAGGCGACCACCGCCCCGGCGCCGTCCGTCAGCGCCCCGGCGCCCTCCGCGTCCCCGAGCACCTCGGTCTCGCCGTCGACCGGCACGAGCGCCTCCCCGTCGCCCTCCGAGGAGCCGGGCTCCTGCGAGGACGAGACGGACAACTCCGACGTCCACACCGAGCTGCGCGGCATGCCCTCGAAGGTCGTCGCCGGCTCCGGCTGGAAGAACTTCACCTACCGCGTCACGAACAAGTCCGACCGCGACTTCAAGCAGGTCGAGGCGTACGTCATGACCGAGGCGGTCGACGGCAAGGAGTTCGAGGACATCTCGCGCTTCGTCACCGTCGAGGTCGACCTGGGCGACGGCTTCGAGTCCATCGACGACATCGAGGGCTACTTCGGCCAGACGCAGCTGAAGGCCGGCGAGTACGCCGACGCGCCGATGCGCCTCAAGGTCGACGCCAAGGCCCCGGCCGGCTTCGGCGTGGCGGTCACCCTCGGCGTCAACGTCACCGAGAAGAACGTCTGCGAGTACGGCGACGTCAACATCTACGACTTCGACATCCTCGCCGCCGGCACCAAGCCCGGTGCCGTCGACGACGCCGAGGGCAAGCCCGGCAAGCCCGACAACAAGCCCGGCCCGCAGGGCGGCCTGAACGAGATGCCCGTGACCGGCACGCTCGCCGAGACCGGTTCCAGCTCGATGCTGCCGACCATCGGCATCGCCGGTGGCGTCGCCATCGTCGCCGGTGCCGGCGTCGTCTTCGCGCTGAAGCGCCGCAACAGCGGTGCCACCGCCTGACGGCACACCCGCTGAACCAGGGAGGCGCTGCACTCGGAGGGGGGTGCAGCGCCTCTCGTCGTGTCCGGAGCCGTTTCCGCAGGCGTGCCGCGGAGCCGCTCCCGCAGGCGTGTTCCGCAGCCGCTCTCGTAGGCGTGTTCCGCAGCCGTCTCCGGACCCCGCCGCCCCGGTGGGCTCAGCCCTCCGGGGGGACGGCCGACGCGGGCGGGGCCTTCGGGGGGACCTTCGGCAGGCCGAGGAAGGGCAGCTTCAGGGCGGCGAAGGCGTGCGGCGGGACGGCCGGGGACTTCGGTTCGACGGGCGTCAGACGCCGGTAGCCCTCCCCCTGCGCCGGGCGGGGGTCCGGCTCGCCCTTGTTGGGCCAGAGGGACATCGCGCGCTCCGCCTGCGCCGTGATGGTGAGGGAGGGGTTCACCCCGAGGTTCGCGGAGACGGCGGCGCCGTCCACGACGAGGATGCCGGGGTGGCCGTACAGGCGGTGGTACGGGTCGATGACGCCGTCCCGCGCGCTCGCGCCGATGACGCAGCCGCCGAGGAAGTGCGCGGTGAGCGGGGTGCCCATCAGCTCGCCGACGTTCGAGCCCGCGAAACCGTTGATCTCCTCGGCGAGCAGGGACGCCGCCCGGGTCGCCGCCGGGATCTGCTTCGGGTTGGGTGAGCCGTGGCCCTGCCGCGCGGTGAGGAGGCCCTTGCCGATGCCGCCCGGCTTGCGGTACGTCGTCAGCGAGTTGTCCAGCGACTGCATGACGAGACCGATGATCGTCCGCTCGGACCAGCGGTGGTTGGAGAGCGAGCGCAGCGCGAGGACCGGGTGGCGGACCACGTTGCCCAGCCAGGCCGCGACGCGGTTCCTCGCCAGCGGCACCTGGAGGATCGACAGCGAGCCCATCGCGTTGGAGCCCTTGCCGTAGCGGACCGGCTCGATGTGGGTGGCCGCGTCGGGGTGGATGGACGAGGTGATGGCCACGCCCCGGGTGAAGTCGGCCTTCGGCACGCCGTGGCGCCTGCGGTAGCGGCGGTCGGTGGTCTGGGAGCCGACGAGCGCCTCGGAGTTGGTGCGGGTCAGCTCGCCCAGGCGGTCGGAGAGGCGCGGCAGCAGCCCCTGGTCGCGCATCCGGTGCAGGAGCGTCTGCGTCCCGTACGTCCCCGCCGCGACGACGACGAACCGGGCGCGGTACGTGCGGGGCGCGGCCTTGCGCCGGTTGGTCGGCACCGTCGTGACGCGGTGGCCGCCGCGGCCGTCCTCGGTCACCTCCGTGACCGTCGTCATCGGGTGGATCACCGCGCCGGCCTTCTCGGCGAGGTACAGGTAGTTCTCCGTGAGCATGTTCTTCGAGCCGTGCCGGCAGCCCGTCATGCACTCGCCGCACTCGTTGCAGGCCCGCCGGGACGGGCCGGCGCCGCCGAAGTACGGGTCGGGCACCTCGTCGCCGGGGGCGGCCCGGGTGGCGCCGTCCGCGTCCCGCCCGTCGCCGAAGAAGACGCCGACGGGCGCGAGGTGGAAGGTGTCGCCGACGCCCATGGCCTCGGCGGTCGCCTTCAGGTGCACGTCGGAGGGGGTCATCGTCGGGTTCAGGCGGACGCCCAGCATCCGCTTGGCCTGGTCGTAGTACGGGGCGAGTTCGTCCTGCCAGTCGGTGATGGCAGCCCACTGCTTGTCCCGGAAGAACGCCGGCGGCGGCACGTACAGGGTGTTGGCGTAGTTGAGGGAGCCGCCGCCCACGCCCGCGCCGGCCAGGACCATGACGTTGCCGAGGAGGTGGACCCGCTGGAGGCCGTACAGGCCGAGGGCGGGCGCCCAGAGGTACTTGCGCAGGTCCCAGGAGGTCCTGGGGAGCGTGCCGGGGGTGAAGCGGCGGCCCGCCTCCAGGACGGCGACGCGGTACCCCTTCTCGGTGAGGCGCAGGGCCGACACGGAGCCGCCGAAGCCGGAGCCGACGACGACCACGTCGTAGTCGTACGCGTCGTCCTCCGCGGCTTCCGGCGCGGTTCCCGACGGTTTCTGGGCAGGGGGGACCTCGGACATGGCTCTCCTCGTACCGGAAGGGGTGAAGCGGGCGGCGCGCCGGTCCGTCGTCAGCGCAGGCGCAGGGCCTTCATCAGTCGCAGGCTGCGGCTCATGAAGGCCGCGTACTTCTCGTCGTCCATGCCGAACGCGGGGGCGAGCGGCATGAGGCGCTGGTGGGCGACGGTCTGGGCCTCGGTGTACTTGAGGATGCCCTCCGAGCCGTGCCGGCGGCCCAGGCCCGAGTCCTTCATGCCGCCCATCGGCGCCTGCACGCTGCCGTACGCGGCGCCGTACCCCTCGTTGACGTTGACGGTGCCGGCGCGCAGCCGGGCCGCGACGGCGAGGCCGCGGCGGCCGTCCTTCGTCCAGACGCTGGCGTTGAGGCCGTACGGGGTGGCGTTGGCGCGCTCGACGGCCTCGTCCTCGTCGGTGAAGCGGTACACCGAGACGACCGGGCCGAAGGTCTCCTCGCCGCACACCGCCATCGGCTCCCGCACGCCGTCGAGGATGGTCGGCTCGTAGAAGAGCGGGCCGACGTCGGGGCGGGCGACACCGCCGGCGAGTACCTCCGCCCCCTGCGCGACGGCCTCCTCGACGTGCCGCACGACGGTCTCCAGCTGCCGTTCGCCGACGAGCGAGCCCATGTCCGCGCCGTACGCGAGGGACGTGCCCAGCCGCATCGCCTTCGTCCGGGCGACGAAGCGCTCCAGGAAGGCGTCGGCGACGGACTCGTGGACGTAGAGCCGCTCGATGGAGATGCACAGCTGGCCCGCCGAGGAGAAGCAGGCGCGGACGGCGCCCGCGGCGGCCTTCTCGATGTCGGCGTCGCGCAGCACGAGCATGGCGTTCTTGCCGCCCAGTTCGAGGGAGACGCCGACGAGCCGGGCCGCGGCGCCCTTGGCGACCTCGCGGCCGGTGCGCGTGGAGCCGGTGAACGAGACGTAGTCGGCGTGCCGGACCACCTCCGGGCCGACCACCGGGCCCTCGCCGAGGACGATCTGGAACACCTCGGCGGGCAGCCCCGCCTCGACGAGCAGGTCACGGGCCCACAGGGCGGTCAGCGCCGTCTCGGTGTCGGGCTTCATGACGACGGCGTTGCCGGCGGCGAAGGCGGGCAGCGCGTCGCCGACGGACAGTTCCAGCGGGTAGTTCCACGGCGAGATCTGCCCGACCACCCCGCGCGGCTGGCGCAGCTCCGTGACCTTGGTGAGGGCGGGTACCGCGCCCCCGCGGCGCTTCGGCCCCAGGTAGGCGGCGGCGCGCACGCCGTAGTGGCGGGCGGCGATGGTGACGGCCTGGATCTCCTCGTGGGCGTGCAGCCGCGCCTTGCCGGTCTCCAGCTGGATCAGGTCGAGGACCTCCGCCTGGCGCTCCAGCAGCAGGTCGTGGAAGCGGAGCAGGACGGCCGCGCGGCGGCGGACGGGCGTGGCGGCCCAGGCGGTCTGGGCGGCGCGGGCGCGGGCGAACGCCTCGGCGACGTCCTCGGGGGTGGACTCGGGCAGCTCCGCCAGCCGCTCCCCGGTGAAGGGGGTGTGGTTGGCGGTCCGGCCGGAGCCGACGACGCCGCGGGTGAGCTGGGCGACGACCTCGGGCGTGACCACGTCGGCGGCCGTCCGCGCGGCCGCGGGCGCGGGGGCCACGGGGTTGGTCGCCCCGGGCGGCACGGGCGCCGTCGGCGCGGCGGCCGGCGTGGACGAGGGTGCGGTGGCGTTGGCGCGGGCCTGCGTGTCCGTCATGGGGGCGAGGGTATGCGGGAGCGGCCGCTTTGGGTACCCGGCGGTAACGTCTTTTCGCCGGGCCCGCACACCGCGCCAGTGTTCACTGGCAGATAAGCCCTGATCAGCGCGTATCCGCACCCGCCGGCGGGGCGGGACGGGCCGGCGGAAGCCGCGTCGGACGGCGGGCGGGCCGCGGGCGGTGGTGGGGCGGGGTTCGTGGACGGTCGCGGGTGGTGGGGGCGGCGGCCGGGCGGGGTCCGTGGACGGTCGCGGGCGGTGGGGGGCGG
>NZ_JAHWGT010000220.1 GCF_020873895.1 Streptomyces sp. DH12
TCCTCGCGGCGCGCTCCGTGCGCGCCTTCCACGAGTACGTGCCGCTCGCGCCCAGTTACGGTTCCGGGCGGCGTTCGCGGATGTACCGGGTCGTCCACCACGGGCCGCTGCTCGACGTGGGCCGCTGGCGGGCGCTGCTGGAAAGCCGCGGCTGGCGCCTGCACGGCACCGACCTGCTGCGCGAGGCGCCGGGCTGCGTAGCGCTGCTGACCTGCCGCCCGGACGGGTCCGGTGCGCCAGCCGCGGACGACACCGGCTCCCGCACCGCCGCGCCCGCCGTGGAGACCGCGATCCCCCCGGTCGGCGGCGACCCGTCGTCCGTCCTTGCCGTGGCCGAGGAACTGCGCTCCCTCGTACGGGAACTGCTCGGCGATCCCGCCGCAGAGGTGCCCGGCTGGGTGCCGTGGCAGGAACTGGGCGTCGACTCGCTGCTGAACATGGAGTTCGTCGAGGAACTGGGCCGCCGCTACGGCCCGGTGAAGCCGACCGCCCTCTTCGAGCACCGCACGGTGGACGACCTCGCCCGCGCGCTCGCGTCCCGGACCGCCCCGCCCGCTCCGGACGCCGCCGGCCCGGGGCACGCCGACGGCCAGGACCTCGTACGGCGGCTCACGGCACTCGTCGCCGAACTCACCGCGCGGGACCCGTCCCTGATCGACGCCGACACCGCCTTCCCCGAACTGGGCGTGGACTCCCTGCTGCACGAGGAGTTCTGCGAGCGGCTGCGCGCGCTGTTCCCCGCCGCGGACGTGCCCGCCACACTGCCCTTCGAGCACCCCACCC
>NZ_JAHWGT010000221.1 GCF_020873895.1 Streptomyces sp. DH12
GCCCTGTGCGGGGCCGCGCAGGACATGCCCCAGCTGATCGGCTTCCGCGCGCTGCAGGGACTCGGCGGCGGCGGGCTGATCGTGCTGTCGATGGCGATCGTCGGCGACCTGGTGCCGCCCCGTGAACGCGGGCGCTACCAGGGCTTGTTCGGGGCGGTGTTCGGCGCGACGAGCGTGCTCGGGCCGCTGCTCGGCGGGCTGTTCACACAACACCTGAGCTGGCGCTGGGTGTTCTACGTCAACGTGCCCGTCGGAATCGTCGCGCTCGTCGTCATCGCGACCGTGCTGCACATCCCCCGCCGGTCGACCAAGCACGTCATCGACTACCTGGGCACCCTGCTCATCGCCTCCGTCGCCACCTGCCTGGTCCTGGTCGCCTCGCTCGGCGGCACCACCTGGCCCTGGGCGTCGCCCCAGACCATCGGGCTCGCGGTGCTCGGCGCCGTGCTGATCGTCGCGTTCGTCGCGGTCGAGCGCCGGGCCGCCGAACCGGTGCTGCCGCTGAAGCTGTTCCGCGTGCGGACCTTCACCCTGTCCGCCGTGATCAGCTTCATCGTCGGCTTCGCGATGTTCGGCGCGCTGACCTATCTGCCGACCTTCCTCCAGGTGGTGCACGGGATCAGCCCGACCCTGTCCGGGGTGCACATGCTGCCGATGGTGGCCGGCATGCTGCTGTCCTCCACCGGCTCCGGGCAGATCGTCAGCCGCACCGGCCGCTGGAAGGTGTTCCCGATCACGGGCACCGCCGTCACCGCCGTCGGACTGCTGCTGCTCCACCAGCT
>NZ_JAHWGT010000222.1 GCF_020873895.1 Streptomyces sp. DH12
TGCTCAACGAGCAGATCCTCTGGGACCCGGTGAAGGGCCCCGTCGACGTCTACGACAAGCGGCAGATCCAGCCGTTCGGCGAGTACCTCCCGCTGCGCTCCCTGGTCGGCGCGATCAACGGGGAGTGGACCTCGATGGTCCGCCAGGACTTCAGCCGCGGCTCCGAGCCGGGCGTGTTCGACCGGGACGGCGCCGCCGTCGGTCTGGTCACCTGCTACGAGGCCGCCTTCGACTGGGCCGTGCGCGACACCGTCACCGACGGCGCGAAGATGATCTCCGTGCCCAGCAACAACGCCACCTTCGGCCGCAGCGAGATGACCTACCAGCAGCTCGCCATGTCCCGGGTCCGTGCCGTCGAGCACAGCCGCGCGGTCACCGTGCCGGTCACCAGCGGCGTCAGCGCCGTCATCATGCCGGACGGGGAGATCACGCGGAGGACCGGCATGTTCGTCGCCGACTCCCTGGTGCAGGAGGTGCCGCTGCGCACCTCGCAGACCCCCGCCACCCGCCTCGGCACCCTCCCGGAGGGCCTTGTCGTCCTCCTCGCCGCGGGCGGCCTCGGCTGGGGCGTGGCCGCCGCGGTACGCGCCCGGCGCACCGGCGAGCAGTAAGGGAACGCCCGCCGACGTGCCCGGATGCGCCCCTGGGCGCCGGTTAGGGTCGGGGCATGGCTACTCCTGACTTCATTCGCACCCTGCGCGCCTCGGCCGGCCATCAGCTGCTGTGGCTGCCCGGCGTCACGGCCCTCGTCTTCGACGACGAGGGCCGCGTGCTGCTCA
>NZ_JAHWGT010000223.1 GCF_020873895.1 Streptomyces sp. DH12
GTGTGCAGGCCGAGTTCCTTGCAGCGGCGGAGGAGCGCGGCCGTGAAGACCGGCTGGAGGAGGGCCTCGCCGCCGGTGAGGGTCACTCCCCCGCCGGCGGTGGTGACGAAGCCCCGGTACTTCTCGATCTCGGCCATCACCTCGTCGACGGTGGCCGGTTCGCCGTCCCGCATGTGCCAGGTGTCGGGGTTGGCGCAGTAGAGACAGCGCAGGGGGCAGCCGCTGAGGAACAGCACGAACCGGGTCCCGGGACCGTCCACCCCCGTGGACAGGTCCCAGGAGTGGATCCGGCCCGTCACCGGTTCGACCGTGGTGTTCACAGCGATCCGTGGAAGGTGCGGCTGATCACGTCGAGCTGCTGCTCGCGGGTGAGGCGGACGAAGTTGACGGCGTACCCGGAGACCCGGACCGTCAGCTCGGGGTACCTCTCCGGGTGTTCCATGGCGTCCTCCAGGGTCGCCCGGTCCAGCACGTTGACGTTCATGTGGAAGCCGCCCGAGGACATGTAGGCGTCGAGGATGCCGACCAGGTGACCTGCGCGTTCCGCGGGGACGTGCCCGAGGCCCTCCGGGGTGATCGTGGTGGTCAGGGAGATGCCGTCCCGCGCCGCCTCGTACGGGAGCTTGGCCACCGAGAGGGCCGAGGCGGCGACCCCGTGCCGGTCACGGCCGTTCATCGGGTTGGCGCCGGGGGCGAACGGGGCGCCCGCGCGCCGGCCGTCGGGGGTGTTGCCGGTGTGCTTGCCGTAGACCACGTTCGAGGTGATGGTCAGCACGGAC
>NZ_JAHWGT010000224.1 GCF_020873895.1 Streptomyces sp. DH12
CAGCACGTCGGCGGGGTCGGGCAGCGGCCGGCGCCCCATGGAGGCGAGCGCGCCGCGGTGCACGTGGTAGCCGGTGACCTGTTCGGCGAGCGCGGGCTCCACGACGTACACCGGGGCGTCGGAACGGGCGATGACGTCCCGCATGACGTCCACCCACTTCCGCGACAGCAGCATGGAGCGCATGGCGTAACCGGCCTCCCCGGCCCGCCTGATGACCTTCTCGCCCTCGGCGATGAACAGGCCCTCGGCGGGTTCGCGGCGGCGGCGCAGCTCGACGTCCGTGAGGTCGGTGTAGTCGTGCAGGCGCGGGTCGGCGGGGTCGTCGACGGTGATGATCTCGCCCATGTCAGCCGGCCGTCCCGTCCGGGCCGACGGCCACGACGTCGCCGATGACGATGACCGCGGGCGGCTTCACGTCCCGGGCGACGACCGTCTCGGCGACCGTGGCGAGGGTGGCGTCGACGCGGCGTTGAGCGGCGGTGGTGCCCTCCTGGACCAGGGCGACCGGGGTGTCCGGGGACTTGCCGTGCGCCACCAGGGTCTCGGCGATCCGGCCGATCTTGTCGACGCCCATGAGGACCACCAGGGTGCCGGTGAGCTTGGCCAGCGACGGCCAGTCGACCAGGGAGCGCTCGTCGTCGGGGGCGACATGGCCGCTGACCACGGTGAACTCGTGCGCCACACCGCGGTGGGTGACAGGGATGCCGGCCGCGCCGGGCACGGAGATGGAACTGGAGATGCCGGGGACGACGGTGCAGGGGATACCGGCCTCGGTGAG
>NZ_JAHWGT010000225.1 GCF_020873895.1 Streptomyces sp. DH12
GAAGATTGTCGAGGACGCCACATGACGACACCCCACGACAGAACTCATCGCCGCCCCACCGAAGCCGACTGGGAGCTGCTCGCGCTCGACGAGCTGGCTGAGTTGGCCTGGCAGCCGGCCTCCGGTAACGCGTTCGCGCCCGGTTCCGACCACCGGAAGTCCTGGGACGACCTGATCCTCTACCCGGACCTCCAGGAGGCGATCGAGCGCCTGAACCCGGACCTCCCCCCGGACGCCGTCCGCGAGGCCGTGGCGACCGCCGCCACCCCCGGCTCCCAGGACACCTACGAGGAGAACCGGGCCGCCCACCTCCACCTCACCACCGGCATACGCTCGGTCACCTACACCGACTCCCACGGCGCCGAGCACAACCCCACCATCCGCCTCCTCAACCTGGACGACCCAGACGCGAACACCTACCGCGCCCTCAACCAGGTCACGGTGATCGACGGCGACAGGAACCGCCGCTTCGACGTCATCCTGTACGTCAACGGCCTCCCCCTCGCCGCCATCGAGCTGAAGCGCGCCGGTGACGAGGACGCGACGCTCCAGACGGCCCACGCCCAAGTGGCGCGGTACGTGCAGGAGTTCCCGACCGCCTTCCGCTACAACGCGGTCGTTCTGCTCTCCGACGGCATCACCGCGAAGTACGGCACGCCGTTCACCCCGTACGAGCACTTCGCCCCATGGAACACGGACGAGTTCGGCGCCCGCGTCGACCCGCTGACCGCCGACGGTTTCTCGGAGTCGGGACAGAACCTGGCACTGCACGGCCT
>NZ_JAHWGT010000226.1 GCF_020873895.1 Streptomyces sp. DH12
CGCCTCGTGCAGATCGGCGCCGTCGACGTTGGAGACGAACCGGAACGTCATGTCCCGCGCGGTGTAGGCGCGCAGCGCCTCATACGCCATCGCCGGGCCCAGGTCCGAACCGCCGATGCCGATGTTGACGACGTTGCGGATCCGCCGGCCCGTGTGACCCGTCCACTCACCGGAGCGCACCCGGCGGGCGAAGTCGGCCATCCGGTCCAGCACCGCGTGCACGGCCGGGACGACGTCCTCCCCGTCGACCTCGATCACCGCGTCCCTGGGCGCCCGCAGCGCGGTGTGCAGCACCGCCCGGTCCTCGGTGGTGTTGATCCGCTCCCCGCGGAACATCGCGTCCCGCAACCCGAACACATCCGTCGCCGCGGCCAGTTCACGCAACAGCCGCAGCGTCTCGTCGGTGACCAGATGCTTGGAGTAGTCGATCCGCAGGTCGCCGACGTACACGACATACCGCTCGGCGCGGGACGGGTCGTCGGCGAACAGGTCGCGCAGGCCCGGCAGCCCCTGTGCGCGGTGCTGCTCCAGGGCGTCCCACTCGGGGCGGCGGGCCGGTTCGGGGACGTCAGACATGGGCGGGAATCTCCTCGAGGGCCTCGCCGCGCAGGGCGACGGCGTACATCTCGTCCGCGTCGAGGCGCCGGAGCTCCTCGGCGATGAGCTCGGCGGTGGAGCGGACCTTCAGGGCCAGCCGGCGCGGTGGCTGGCCCGGAAGGGTGAGCGTGGCCAGGGGGCCCTCGGGCCGGTCGATCACGATCTCGCCGTCCTCGGT
>NZ_JAHWGT010000227.1 GCF_020873895.1 Streptomyces sp. DH12
GCGCAGCAGGGCGTCGAGCAGGGCCGGGTCGTCCGGCAGCACGGTGGCGGCCCGGCGGCGCCCGTCGACCAGGGCGGTGACCCGGTACTCCCCCGCCCCGGGTGCCCGCCCGGCATGCTCCGGCGGCGCCGGCTGCGTGCCGTCGGCCGTGAACAGCTCCCAGCGGACGAGCGACGGGTCGGCTCCCGAGTCGGCCAGGACGCGCCGTGCGGTGGCGACGAGGCCGGGTGGTCCGCACAGGGCGAACGTGGTGTCCGGGCCCGGCCGGGCGTCCACGGCCGCCAGCAGCCGGCGCACCCCGGACGCGTCCAGCCGCCGGGCGAGCGGCCCGCTCCCGCTTCCCCGGTCCTCCCGGGTCAGCACGTACAGGACGGTGAAGCGGTCCAGGAACTCGTCCTTGACCTCGGCCAGTTCGTCGGCCAGCACGGCGTCGGCGGAGGTGCGGACCGAGTGCACGAGGCTGACACGGCAGGCCGGGTCGCGGCGTAGGGCGTGGGCGGCCATCGGGGCCAGCGGGGTGATGCCGGTGCCGCCCGCGAGGAGGACGTGGTGGGCGCCCGGCACCTCCGGCAGGGCGAAGGTGCCGGTGGCCGACCATCCGGGAGCGGGCACGGCGAGTCCCGCCTCGGTGACGACCTCGGTGACGCGGGCGAGCCAGGTGTCGTGCAACGCCGCCGGTGAGGGCACGGCGCCGAAGGCGGCGAGGCGGCGCGCGACGTCGTCCTCCTCGAAGAGTTCGCCGGTGTAGGGCCACACCCGTTCCAGGGCCCGCTGC
>NZ_JAHWGT010000228.1 GCF_020873895.1 Streptomyces sp. DH12
GCCTTTTGCGGTGGTACCGCTGCCACAGCATCGCGGCCAGCAGACCCATCAGGATGCCGCCGAGGACACCGGGGTTGTTGTAGGTCGCCGCTATGTCCGCGCCGTCCTGCACCTTGGCCTCGGTGACGGGGAAGGCCTTCAGCACGTTGCTGTAGACCAGGAAGCCCACGAGCGCGGCGAGGGCGGTCGAACCGTCGGACTTCTTGGCGAAGCCGATGGCCACACCGATGCAGAACAGCATCGGCAGGTTGTCGAAGATGGCGCCACCCGCGGTGGCGAAGACGGCCGCGACCTTGTCCCAGCCCAGTCCGTCCGCGCCGAACACGTCCGGCTGGCCGAGGCGCAGCAGGATGCCCGCCGCCGGCAGCACGGCGATCGGGAGCTGAAGGCTGCGGCCGACCTTCTGCAGGCCCTGGAAGAGGCCGGATCCCCGCTTCTTTGCGGGGGCCGCCGAGTCGGTGGCGGTGCTCATACTTCCTCCATCGGTGGTGGTCTACACCACTACTGGTGTAGACCTGTTGTAGCACGATGAAGGCCACGTAAGGAACCCGCGGATCCGCGACCGCGCGACTACGCACGGTGCCTCCGCGGGAGCGCCGGACGGACCCCTTCACGGGCGCACCGAAAAGCCCCCGGAACACAAGATTCCGAGGGCTTGCACAGCCGCCTCCAGCCTAGGAGATCAGCGCCGCGTCGCGTCCTCCACCTCCTCCTCCGGCTCCCGCCCCGGAGTCTTCAGATCGAACCTCGTGATCGCGAAGCGGAACACCACGT
>NZ_JAHWGT010000229.1 GCF_020873895.1 Streptomyces sp. DH12
CAAGAACGTCGAGGTGCCGCCTGGCGCGACGATCGGCGTCAACCCGGAGCGCGACGCGGAGCTGTACACCGTCTCCAAGGGCGGCGTGATCGCCCTGGGGAAGGGGCAGCTGGTGCCGTAGCGCCCGTCGAGGAGGCCCCGGTCGTACGGGACGACCGGGGTCTTTGTCATGTCCCTGGACTGATGGCGGAATCCGTGTTGTTATGCCAAGTGCTGTTCTTTGACAACGTTGTACGGGACTGGCAACGCACACAACAGAACATGCACCTGCACAGCGAGAGCCGTCACTTCCTCTCCGACGGAGGATCCGTGCGCATCAGACGACTCAGGAACCGCTTCGCCCTCCTCCTGGCCACCGCGCTGGGCGTCACCGGCCTCACCGCGACCGGGCCCGCTTCGGCCGCCGCGGAGGACGACCCCGTGGAGATCCACGGGCTGAAGGGCGAGTACTGGACCCACTCCGCCCCCGGCGCCTTCGACTTCCACGAACTCAAGGCCGTCGCCTTCGACCCGCACCTCGACTTCGACAACCTGGAGCCGCGCCTGAGCCTCACCACCGGCCGGGCGGACGACGTCAGCGTCCGCTGGACCGGCAAGATCGTGCCGGAGACCACCGGCTCCCACACCTTCTCGGTCAGCTCGGACAACGGCTTCCGCCTGTGGGTCGACGGCGCCCTCGTCATCGACCACTGGATCGACGACTGGGACAACGAGCAGACCTCCGAGCCGGTCCAGCTCACCGCGGGACGCGCCCACGACATCAAGGTCGAGTAC
>NZ_JAHWGT010000022.1 GCF_020873895.1 Streptomyces sp. DH12
CGTTGATTTTTGGCACGCTGTTGAGTTCTCAAGGAACGGACGCTTCCTTCGTACTCACCCTCTGGGGCTTTCCTCCGGGCGCTTCCCTTCGGTCTTTCGTGTCTCCAGCCTAGCAGATCCGATTTCCTTCTCTGCCACCCGCTGGAGCGGGCTGCCGGGCCGTTCTCCGCTTTCGCGTTTCCCTTTCCGGCGATTCCGACTCTATCAGATCCGCTTTCCGTTCCGTTTCCGGTCCGGATTCTGTTTCCGATGGCCGTCGGGGGCCTTTTGCCTTTCGGCGAGTCCCGACTTTATCAGAGGTTCTGAGTCGGAATTCCCGCCCCGGTCCGGTGGACCCTGTCCGGCACGTAGCTCGGTCGGGTTCCCGTCGGGCGGAGCCGTAAACCTACTGGAGCGGGGCGCCCCGATGCAAATCGAGGTGCCCCGCTCCGGTCGGCCCTGGTAAGAGGGTCAGACCTCGACCACCACGGGCAGGATCATCGGCCGGCGGCGGTAGGTGTCCGACACCCACTTGCCGATGACCCGGCGGATCAGCTGCTGGAGCTGGTGCGGCTCCACCACGCCGTCCTGCGCCGACTTGTTCAGCGCCTCGCCCACCTTCGGGAGGACCGCGTCGAACGCCGCGTCGTCGATGCCCGAGCCGCGGGCGTGGACGAACGGACCACCGACGATCTTGCCGGACGTGGAGTCCACGACCAGGAAGACCGACACGATGCCCTCCTCGCCGAGGATGCGGCGGTCCTTCAGCGCGCCTTCCGTGACGTCGCCGACCGAGAGGCCGTCCACGTACACGTAGCCGGCCTGGACCTTGCCGACGATCCTCGCCTTGCCGCCGACCAGGTCGACGACCACGCCGTCCTCGGCGATGACGATGCGGTCCTTCGGCACGCCGGTCAGCGCGCCCAGCTCAGCGTTGGCCCGCAGGTGGCGCCACTCGCCGTGGACCGGCATCAGGTTCTTCGGCCGGCAGATGTTGTAGAAGTACAGCAGCTCGCCGGCCGAGGCGTGGCCCGAGACGTGGACCTTGGCGTTGCCCTTGTGGACGACGTTGGCGCCCCAGCGGGTCAGGCCGTTGATCACGCGGTAGACCGCGTTCTCGTTGCCCGGGATCAGGGACGACGCCAGGATGACCGTGTCGCCCTGGACGATGCGGATCTGGTGGTCCCGGTTGGCCATCCGGGACAGGGCCGCCATCGGTTCGCCCTGCGAGCCCGTGCAGACGAGCACGACCTCGTGGTCGGGCAGGTCGTCCAGCGTCTTCACGTCGACCACCAGGCCCGGCGGCACCCGCAGGTAGCCCAGGTCACGGGCGATGCCCATGTTGCGGACCATGGAGCGGCCGACGAAGGCCACCCGGCGCCCGTACTCGTGGGCGGCGTCCAGGATCTGCTGGATGCGGTGGACGTGGCTGGCGAAGCTCGCCACGATGATCCGCTTCTGGGCGTTCGCGAAGACGTTCCGCAGCACGTTCGAGATGTCGCGCTCCGGCGGGACGAAGCCCGGCACCTCGGCGTTGGTCGAGTCCGACAGCAGGAGGTCGATGCCCTCCTCGCTGAGGCGGGCGAACGCGTGCAGGTCGGTGAGGCGGTTGTCCAGCGGCAGCTGGTCCATCTTGAAGTCGCCCGTGTGCACCACCATGCCCGCGGGGGTGCGGATGGCGACGGCCAGGGCGTCCGGGATGGAGTGGTTGACCGCGATGAACTCGCAGTCGAACGCGCCCAGGATCTCCCGGTGACCCTCGGACACCTCCAATGTGTACGGGCGGATGCGGTGCTCCTGGAGCTTCGCCTCGATCAGGGCGAGGGTCAGCTTGGAGCCGATCAGCGGGATGTCGGGCTTCAGGCGGAGCAGGTAGGGCACGCCGCCGATGTGGTCCTCGTGCCCGTGGGTGAGGACCACCGCCTCGATGTCGTCGAGGCGGTCCTTCAGCGTCGTGAAGTCCGGCAGGATCAGGTCGACGCCCGGCTGCTCCTCCTCGGGGAAGAGGACGCCGCAGTCGACGATGAGCAGGCGACCGCCGTACTCGAAGACGGTCATGTTGCGGCCGATCTCGCCGAGACCGCCGAGCGGGGTGACGCGCAGGCCGCCCTGGGGAAGCTTGGGCGGGGCACCGAGTTCAGGATGCGGATGACTCAAAAGACTCTCCTCACCACGCGCGCCACGTGCCGCTGAGACACGTGGCGCGTGTGACGTTCATGCGTGTGCTGGGGACTGTTCTGTTGTCTGTGGAGTTGTGAAGTCCGTTGTCACACCTCTACCCCGCCGGCGGCGAGGTCGCTCCTGAGCTGGGCGGTCTCGGCCGGCGAGAGCTCCACCAGGGGCAGGCGCAGCGGGCCGGCCGGGAGCCCCTGGAGGGCCAGGGCGGCCTTGGTGGTGATCACGCCCTGGGTGCGGAACATGCCGGTGTAGACGGGGAGCAGCTGCTGGTGGATCTCGGTCGCCTTCTGGACGTCGCCCGTGAGGTGGGCGTCCAGGAGGGCCCGCAGCTCGGGGGTGACGACGTGGCCGACGACGGAGACGAAGCCGACCGCGCCCACGGAGAGCAGCGGCAGGTTGAGCATGTCGTCGCCGGAGTACCAGGCGAGGCCGGAGCGGGCGATGGCCCAGCTGGCGCGGCCCAGGTCGCCCTTGGCGTCCTTGTTGGCGACGATACGGGGGTGCTCGGCGAGGCGGACGATCGTCTGCGTGTCGATCGGGACGCCGCTGCGGCCGGGGATGTCGTAGAGCATCACGGGCAGCTCGGTGGCGTCGGCGATGGCCGAGAAGTGCCGGTAGAGGCCCTCCTGCGGCGGCTTGTTGTAGTACGGCGTGACGGCGAGCAGGCCGTGCGCGCCGGCGCGTTCGGCGGCGCGGGCCAGCTCCAGGGTGTGCCGGGTGTCGTTGGTGCCGATGCCGGCGACGACGTGGGCCCGGTCGCCCACGGCCTCCAGGACCGCCCGTACGAGCTGGTCTTTCTCCGCGTCGCTGGTGGTCGGGGACTCGCCGGTGGTGCCGTTGACGATCAGGCCGTCGTTGCCTGCGTCCACGAGGTGGGCGGCGAGCCGCTGAGCGCCGTCGATGTCGAGTCCGCCGTCCGCCGTGAACGGCGTGACCATGGCGGTGAGGACCCTCCCGAAGGGGGTCTGCGGAGTGGAGATCGGAGCCATGGGTAACACGCTACTCGCTGCTCAGCACGTGGGGTCCCCTCGGGGACGTGCGGAAGAGGAGCCCGGCACTGCCTGCTCGGGGGTTCAAGCAGTGCCGGGTCCGTCTGATCAGCCTAGATGAACTTCTCAGAATGCCGCAATACGGACACTTCGGGCGGCTGATCCGTACATCCGTACAGAAGCCGGAACGGAGTTTCGGCGGTTCGGGGCGGCGGCCGCGGCGGCCCTACGGGGCCACGCGGCCGTTCTTGTTGAAGGCGGCGTGGGTGAGCGGCATGAGCGCGGCCCACTCGGCCTCCATCCGCTCCCCGACCATCTCGATCTCGCGCTGCGGGAACGAAGGCACCTTCGCCAGCTCGTGCTGGGTGCGCAGGCCGAGGAAGTGCATCAGCGAGCGGGCGTTGCACGTGGCGTACATGGACGAGAACAAGCCGACCGGCAGGACGGCGCGGGCCACCTCGCGGGCGACGCCGGCGGCCAGCATCTCCTGGTACGCGGTGTACGCCCGGACGTACGACTCCTCCATCGTGTGGGAGACCAGCTTGTGCTGCTGCTCCGTGCCCTCGACGAAGACGTACTTGCCCGGCCGGCCCTCCTGGACCAGCTTCCGGTCGGTGCCCGGGACGTAGAAGACCGGCTCCAGCTCCCGGTAGCGGCCCGACTCCTCGTTGTACGACCAGCCCACGCGGTGCCGCATGAACTCGCGGAACACGAAGATCGGGGCGCTGATGAAGAAGGTCATCGAGTTGTGCTCGAAGGGGCTGCCGTGCCGGTCCCGCATCAGGTAGTTGATCAGGCCCTTGGAGCGCTCCGGGTCCTTGCTCAGCTCGTCCAGGGACTGCTCACCCGCGGTCGAGACCCGGGCCGCCCACAGCACGTCGGAGTCGGCCGCGCTGTGCTTGACCAGCTCCACGGTCACGTCGCTGCGGAAGCTCGGCCGGAGCACCGGGGGCTCCTCGGGCTCCTGGGGGGTCGCGGCGGGGGTGTCGGTCACCGGCGGGTCCTTCCGAAGTCGCGTCGCACGGGGCGCGCCCACTCTACGTTGCCGGACCGAGATCGATTCACGGGCACCAAACCGTGCGTACACGCGTCTGAAGGGGTAGCAGCCCCGAAACACCACAAGCCACCGAAGGAGAACCCTGATGTTCCGCCGGCGTGAGGCAGTCCCGTTCGCGTTCGTCGCCGAGTCCGACCGCTTCCGCAGTAACGTCACCCCTCCGGCCCGGCAGCGTCCCAGTGTCTCCGAGGTCGCCGGTCGTACCCTGATCGGGCTGACCGTGGTGGCCGGGCTCGTGGGGTCGCTGCTGTTCGGGATGCCGGCGATGCAGGCCGGCCCGTCGGCCGGGCACACCCAGCAGTCCGAGGCAGCCGAGGGTCGTTGACCCGTACGCGCCCCTGGTGTGGCCGGGCACGGGGCCGCTGGGTAGCCTCACCGGGCACAGCCCGAACGAGCGTGCAGAGAGTTAAGGAACAGCCGTGCCCCTGCCCTTCCTGACGGCCGACCGTGCCTTCGACGCCGCGAGCGACGACACGGCGCTGCCGTTCGACGACCACGACCAGTGGCGTCGCCCGTACCGGCCGGGCCCCTGGCGGGTCGTGGCCTCCGCCCTGGCCCTGCTGATCGCCTCGTTCATGCTGCTGGCGACGCTGATCATCGCGGTGGCCGGCGCGCTGCCCGCGGCGGGCGTGTGCCTGGCGGCCGCGACGCTGGTCGTCCTGGTCGCCCTGCGGCTGCTGCGCGTCGGCACGTGGGTGAGCCGCCACGGCGTGCGGCGCGTGCGGTTCTTCCGCACCACCACGGTGCCGTGGACGCGGGCCGCGTCGGTCCGCACCGTCCAGCAGCCCGTACGGTGGCTCGGCCTGCCGCGCACCGTGCAGGGCCAGGCCCTGGTGCTCCACCGGCAGGGTGAGGGGGAGCCGCTGACGCTGCTCACCGACCACAACGCCGACTTCCTGTCGCGCGTGGAGGCCTTCGACCGGGCAGCCGACACCGTCGAGGCGTGGACCGCGGAGTACACGCCCGTCTCGTAGGCGGCGCGTCCGCTCCGTTCCGAGCGGCTGCTCCACCGGGAGCGGCCGCGCCACCGGCGCCGTACCCCGTCCGGGGCGCGGCGCCGGTGGCGCGTCAGGGACCGGGTCGGCTCAGCGCGGGGCGGGGCGGCCGTCGTGGAGGGCGATCGCGTGCTGCATCGCCTTGCGGGCCCGCGGGGTGTCGCGGGCGTCGCGGTAGGCGACGGCGAGCCGGAACCAGCAGCGCCAGTCGTCCGGGGTGTCCTCGGTCTCCGCCCGGCGGCGGGCGAACACCTCGTCGGCGGACTCGCGGTCGATCCGGCCGTCGGGGGTGCGGCGCAGCTCGTCGACGGGCAGGCCGCCCTCCGCCTCCAGCTCGGCCGCCAGGCGGTTGGCCCGGGTGACGAACCGGGTGTTCATCCACAGGAACCACACGCCGATGGCCGGCAGCACCAGCGCCGCGAGCCCCAGCACGACGGTGACCGCGCTGCCCTGCCGGATCAGGGCCAGGCCCCGGCCGCCGACCAGGACGAACCAGATCGCCAGGAAGGCGGCCATGACGAAGTACGTGATCTTCGCGCCCATGGGGGTCAGCCGAGGTCGAGGAAGTGCTCCAGGCCGAAGGTGAGGCCCGGAGTGGTGACGACGCGGCGGCAGCCCAGCAGGATGCCCGGCATGAAGCTGCTGTGGTGCAGCGAGTCGTGGCGGACGGTGAGCGTCTCGCCCTCCCCGCCGAGGAGGACCTCCTGGTGGGCGAGGAGGCCGCGGAGGCGTACGGCGTGGACGGGGACGCCGTCGACGTCGGCGCCGCGCGCGCCCTCCAGGCCCGTGGTGGTGGCGTCGGGCTGCGGGGGGCAGCCCGCCTCGGCGCGGGCGGCGGCGATGAGCTGCGCGGTGCGGGTGGCGGTGCCGGAGGGGGCGTCGACCTTGCGCGGGTGGTGCAGCTCAACGACCTCGACGGACTCGAAGTACGGGGCGGCGAGCTGCGCGAACCTCATGGTCAGCACGGCGCCGATGGAGAAGTTCGGGGCGATGAGGACGCCCGTGCCGGGGCTGGCGTCGAGCTGCCCGCGCAGGTGCGCGAGGCGTTCGTCGGTCCAGCCCGTCGTGCCGACGACGGCGTGGATGCCGTGGCGGAGGCAGTGGTCGAGGTTGTCCATCACCGAGTCCGGCGTGGTCAGCTCGACGGCGACCTGGGCGCCGGCTTCGGTGAGCGCGTCCAGCGAGTCGCCCCGGCCGAGGGCCGCGACGAGCTCCATGTCGTCGGCGGCCTCCACGGCTCGTACCGCCTCGGAGCCGATGCGGCCCTTGGCGCCGAGGACGGCCACGCGCAGCTTGCTCATGCTTGCTTCCTTACGGGACGGGACGGGTTGCGGCGGGGGGTCGGTCAGGAGACGGCCGTGTGGAGGCGGTCCGCCTGCTTGTCCTTGAGCGGTCCGATCACCGCGAGCGAGGGCCGCTGTCCGAGGAGCTCGGACGCCACCGCGCGGACGTCGTCCGGGGTGACCGCCGCGATGCGGGCGAGCATGTCGTCGACCGACATCTGGTCGCCCCAGCACAGCTCGCTCTTGCCGATGCGGTTCATCAGGGCGCCGGTGTCCTCCAGGCCGAGGACGGTCGAGCCGGAGAGCTGGCCGACGGCGCGGTGGACCTCGTCGTCGGTCAGGCCCTCGCGGGCGACCAGGTCCAGCTCGTCGCGGCAGATCCGCAGGACGTCGTGAACCTGGCTCGGGCGGCAGCCCGCGTACACGCCGAACAGGCCGCAGTCGGCGAAGCCCGAGGTGTACGAGTACACGCTGTACGCCAGGCCCCGCTTCTCGCGGACCTCCTGGAAGAGCCGGGAGGACATGCCGCCGCCGAGGGCGGTGTTCAGCACGCCGAGGGCCCAGCGGCGGTCGTCGGTGCGGGCGAGGCCGGGCATGCCGAGGACGACGTGCGCCTGCTCGGTCCTGCGGCCCACCAGCTCGACCCGGCCGGCCGTGCGGATCGCGCGGTGCCCGTCGCGCGGGACGACCGGGACGGCGTCCGTGCGGGTGAGCGCGCCGGCCTTCTCGAAGGCTCGGCGGACCAGGCGCACGACGGTGGCGTGGTCGACGTTGCCGGCGGCGGCGACGACGAGGTGCGTGGGGTCGTAGTGCTTCTTGTAGAAGCGGGCGATCTGGTCCCGGGTGAGGGCGTTGATCGTGTCGACGGTGCCGAGGACGGGCCGCCCGAGGGGCGTGTCGCCGAACATCGTCTGCGCGAAGAGGTCGTGGACGACGTCACCCGGGTCGTCCTCGGTCATCGCGATCTCCTCGAGGATGACGCCGCGCTCGGCGTCGACGTCCTCCTCGCGGATCAGCGAGCCGGTGAGCATGTCGCACACGACGTCGATGGCGAGCGGCAGGTCCGTGTCGAGCACCCGCGCGTAGTAGCAGGTGTACTCCTTCGCCGTGAAGGCGTTCATCTCGCCGCCCACCGCGTCGACGGCGGAGGAGATGTCGAGGGCGCTGCGCTCGCGGGTGCCCTTGAAGAGGAGGTGCTCCAGGTAGTGCGTGGCGCCGTTGAGGGCGGGCGTCTCGTCGCGGGAGCCGACGTGCGCCCAGATGCCGAAGGTCGCGGAGCGCACCGACGGCAGCGTCTCGGTGACGACGCGCAGGCCGCCGGGGAGGGTGGTGCGGCGGACGGTGCCGATGCCGTCGCGGCCCGGGAGGAGCGTTTGGGTACGGGCGACGGCCCGCGCCACCGAGGAGGTGCGGGCCGTCGCCTTCGAACTACGGGACGTCACTGGTCGGTGTCGTCCTTGTCGCCCTCGGCGCCGTCCTCGTCCGCCATGACGGGGACGAGGGAGAGCTTGCCGCGCTGGTCGATCTCGGCGATCTCGACCTGGACCTTGGAGCCGACCGCGAGCACGTCCTCGACGTTCTCCACGCGCTTGCCACCGGCGAGCTTGCGGATCTGCGAGATGTGCAGCAGGCCGTCCTTGCCGGGCATCAGGGAGACGAACGCGCCGAAGGTGGTGGTCTTGACGACCGTACCCAGGTAGCGCTCGCCGACCTCCGGCATGGTCGGGTTGGCGATGCCGTTGATCGTGGCGCGGGCGGCCTCGGCCTGCGAGCCGACCTGGGCACCGATGTAGATGGTGCCGTCGTCCTCGATCGTGATCTCGGCGCCGGTGTCCTCCTGGATCTGGTTGATCATCTTGCCCTTGGGGCCGATGACCTCACCGATCTTGTCCACGGGGATCTTCACGGTGATGATCCGCGGGGCGTTGGGGGACATCTCGTCCGGCGTGTCGATCGCTTCCATCATCACGTCGAGGATGTGGAGGCGGGCGTCGCGGGCCTGCTTGAGGGCCGCGGCCAGGACGGAGGCCGGGATGCCGTCCAGCTTGGTGTCGAGCTGGAGGGCGGTGACGAACTCCTTGGTGCCGGCGACCTTGAAGTCCATGTCGCCGAAGGCGTCCTCGGCGCCGAGGATGTCGGTGAGCGCGACGTAGTGCGTCTTGCCCTCGACCTCCTCGGAGATGAGGCCCATGGCGATGCCGGCGACGGGGGCCTTCAGCGGCACACCGGCGTTCAGCAGCGACATGGTGGAGGCGCAGACCGAGCCCATGGACGTCGAACCGTTGGAGCCGAGGGCCTCGGACACCTGGCGGATCGCGTACGGGAACTCCTCGCGCGTCGGGAGGACCGGCACGATCGCGCGCTCGGCGAGCGCGCCGTGGCCGATCTCGCGGCGCTTCGGCGAACCGACGCGGCCGGTCTCGCCGACGGAGTACGGCGGGAAGTTGTAGTTGTGCATGTAGCGCTTGCGGGTCACCGGGGAGAGGGTGTCCAGCTGCTGCTCCATGCGGAGCATGTTGAGGGTGGTGACGCCCAGGATCTGGGTCTCGCCACGCTCGAACAGCGCCGAGCCGTGCACGCGCGGGATGGCCTCGACCTCGGCGGCCAGCGTGCGGATGTCCGTCAGGCCGCGGCCGTCGATGCGGACCTTGTCCTTGATGACGCGCTCGCGGACCAGCTTCTTGGTCAGCGCGCGGTACGCGGCGGAGATCTCCTTCTCGCGGCCCTCGAACTGCGGGAGCAGCTTCTCGGCGGCGATCTCCTTGACGCGGTCGAGCTCGGCCTCGCGCTCCTGCTTGCCGGCGATGGTGAGCGCCTGCGACAGCTCGCTCTTCACCGCGGCGGCCAGCGCCTCCAGGACGTCGTCCTGGTACTCGAGGAAGACCGGGAACTCGCCGACCGGCTTGGCGGCCTTGGCGGCGAGGTCCGACTGGGCCTTGCACAGGACCTTGATGAAGGGCTTCGCGGCCTCGAGACCGGCGGCGACGACCTCCTCGGTCGGCGCCTCGGCGCCGCCCTTGACGAGCTCGACCGTCTTCTCGGTGGCCTCGGCCTCGACCATCATGATCGCGACGTCGCCGTCCTCCAGGACGCGACCGGCGACGACCATGTCGAAGACGGCGTCCTCGAGCTCGGTGTGCGTCGGGAACGCGACCCACTGGCCGTTGATCAGGGCGACGCGGGTGCCGCCGATCGGGCCGGAGAAGGGCAGGCCGGCCAGCTGCGTGGAGCAGGAGGCGGCGTTGATGGCGACCACGTCGTACAGGTGGTCGGGGTTGAGCGCCATGATCGTCTCGACGATCTGGATCTCGTTGCGCAGGCCCTTCTTGAAGGAGGGGCGCAGCGGGCGGTCGATCAGGCGGCAGGTGAGGATCGCGTCCTCGGAGGGCCGGCCCTCACGGCGGAAGAAGCTGCCGGGGATCTTGCCGGCGGCGTACATCCGCTCCTCGACGTCCACCGTGAGGGGGAAGAAGTCGAGCTGGTCCTTGGGCTTCTTCGACGCGGTCGTGGCCGACAGCACCATGGTGTCGTCGTCCAGGTACGCGACGGCGGAGCCGGCGGCCTGCTTGGCCAGGCGGCCCGTCTCGAAGCGGATGGTGCGGGTACCGAAGGAACCGTTGTCGATCACGGCTTCGGCGTAGTGGGTCTCGTTCTCCACCAGCGGTGTCTCCGTCTACTCGTCGTCTTTTCGCCCGGCGCCCGTGTGGCGCGGGACGGGGCGGAGAGGTGCGCCTTGTGTGCGGGCCGGTCTTCGATCGAAGCACCCGGGTGCGCCCTTGGGGACGGTGTCCCGTGGGGCCCGGGGGCCACTACCGAGGACCGGCGACGGCGGGGGCGGTCTCTCCGGTCCCACCGTGTCCGCGCGGGATGCGCGTCACGGTGGCGTCATGGGGTGACACCGGGGGGTGTCACGTCATGCGCTGTGTCGTCGTGCGGTCTGTCGTCGTGCTGTGCTTCTTCGTGCGGTACTTCTTGGTGCGGTACTTCTTGGTGCGGTGCACCGTGCGGTGATCCGCCGTGCGGCGGACCGTCGCGCGGTGTGTCTCGTGCGACCAGATTACTGAGCTTCCACCCAGGATCGCATTTCCGGTCGCCGCGCGGATTACACGCGTACAGCAAAGGGAGCGGCTCCCGGTCGGTCGGGAACCGCTCCCTTCACGGCGTCTTACTTGGCGCCGCCGGCCGCACCGCGGCGGATGCCGAGGCGGTCGACCAGGGCGCGGAAGCGCTGGATGTCCTTCTTGGCCAGGTACTGCAGCAGGCGGCGGCGCTGGCCGACGAGGATCAGCAGACCACGGCGGGAGTGGTGGTCGTGCTTGTGCGTCTTGAGGTGCTCGGTCAGGTCCGAGATGCGGCGGGAGAGCATCGCGACCTGGACCTCGGGGGAGCCGGTGTCGCCCTCCTTGGTGCCGAACTCGGCCATGATCTGCTTCTTGGTGGCGGCGTCGAGAGACACGCGTACTCCTCAGGGTGTTCGAAGCGCCTGCGAGTGCCCCTGGTCTGGGTCTCAGGGGGACTTCCGTGACTCGGAGGCGAAGGCGCGATGAGCGCTGCTCCCAGATGCTCCGGGGGCGCGTACACAAACGGCCGTCACACAGCGTACCAGCCGGCGGGTGCGGGCTAGGACGTGAGGGCCCGGATCGCGTGGTAGACGTCGAAGACCGCGAGGCAGAGCGGGACGAGCGTGAGCAGGAAGAAGCCCTCGGCGATCTCCAGGAAGCGGCCCCAGAACGGGGTGACGCCCTTGTTCGGCACGATCAGTCCGATGGCGACGATCAGGGCGGCGACGGCGGCGATGGCGGCGGCGAGCCAGATGGTGCGCAGGTCGAGCGCCCCGCCGTCCCCGCGCAGCGCGGCGCGGACGAGGCCCTCCGGCGGGTTGACGGCGAGGCCGAGACCGAGGAGGACGAGGGAGCCGAGCCCGGCCGCGAGGGCGCAGCCCACCTGAGCGGAGTAGCGGAACAGGTGCGCGCGCATCATCATCGCGGCGCCGGTGGCGAGGGCGAGGAGCTGTCCCCAGACGTTGTCGGAGAAGCCGAGCACCCCGGCCGCGGTGGCGGTGACCAGGGCGCAGCCGCCGACGAGGCCGACGAGCAGCTCGTGGCCGCGGCGGGCCTGGGCGGCGATGCGGACGGCGTCGACGGGGCCCTGCGGCGGGGTGTCGCCGGCGTCGTACCCGCCGACGCTGGTGCGGGGCGGGTCGAAGCCGATGGGCAGGCGGGCGAAGCGGGTCGACAGGCTCGGAAGGAACGCCAAGGCGCCGGCGGCGACGGGCGGGCAGACGGCGGCGGTCTCGACGGGCGTCATGCCGGTGAGGATCGCGACGAACGAGACGAGCAGGCCCACGGTGGAGGCGAAGACGAACGCGACGAACGGGCTGTCGCCGGACGGGGCGACCAGCATCAGGATCAGCGACGTGACGAGCACGGCGGCGCAGGCGAGGAGGAACTGGAGCCGGCCCGGTCCGTGCCCGGCGGCGAGCGACAGCAGTCCGGAGCCGCCCACCGCGGCGTTCGCCATCGCGCCGACGCCGAGGGCGACGGCCGAGCCGCGGTCCCCGTACACGCGGGCGCGGACGCAGGCGAGGGAGAGCAGGAGCAGCGCGGCGACGCCGGCGAGGATGCCCGGCAGGCCGTGCATGTCGTGGCGCGGGTCGGCCTGCCACAGGACGAAGGCGAGCAGCACGAGCAGCACCGAGCCGCCGAAGAGGCCGGAGCCGCGCATCAGGCCGTCGGTCCAGAACCTGCGGTCGCGGGCGACGGCGGAGGCGACGGCGTCCGAGACGTCGTCGAAGACCGCCGGGGGCAGCGACTCGGCGAAGGGCCGCAGGGAGAGCAGTTCCCCGTCGAGGATGCGCTGCGCGGACAGGGAGCGGGCGGAGTCGAGCACCGTCCCGTCGCGGCGCACCAGGTGGTAGCCGACCGGGCCGCCCTCGACCGGGCTCTGGCCGGAGAGCCTGAGGATCTCCGGGTACAGGTCGGCGACCGGGATGTCCTCGGGCAGCGCCACGTCGACGCGGCCGTCCGGCGCGACGACGGTGACGCGGCAGAAGCCGGTTCCGCCGCCGGACGGCGTCGCGGGACCCGGGTGACCGGTCGTGGTGGCCGCCGCTGGGGCCGTCATGCTCACCTTCTGCTTCCCCTCGTGGTTCTGTGGCTCGGTGGCTCGGTGGTTGTGTGCCGGGTGGTTCTGTGGCCGGCTGGCTCCGCGGCCGGTTCCGCGGCCGGTTCCGCGACCCGTCGGCGCGGACCCGGGTGACCGGGGCGCGGGGTGCGGCCGCGGGGTGCGGGGCCCGGGGTGCGGGGTGCGCTCCGAATGTCCCTTGTTTTGCGGTAGTTCACGGCTGCGCAAATCCGTCGCGTCACCCTACCGCCCGGTCCCCGGCCCCCACGCAAGTAGGATCCCCATCCGCGGATGGAACCCGTCGCCACGGGGGCGCCGAATAGGAACGTTTCCGTCCGGCAAGGGAATTGGTGAGCTGTGAGTCAGATCGTCGTCAAGCGCCCACCACGGGTCCTGCCATCCGAAGTGCCCGGTACGCAGGTGCAGGTGCAACCGCCTCCCGAGCTGCCCCGAGGACAGCAGGAGGGCGCTCTGATGCAGATCCTGCCGATGCTCGGCATGGGCGGGTCCGTCGTCTTCTTCTTCATGACGCCGAACCCGATCATGCGGATCATGGGCATGGTGATGATCGCGTCGACGCTCGGCATGGGCATCGCCATGCTGGTGCGCTACCGGCGCGGTACGCAGGGGCAGCTGGCGGACCTGCGGCGCGACTACCTGACGTACCTGAACCAGACGCGGCGGGCGGTGCTGCGCACGGCGCGCAAGCAGCGGGACGCCCAGTTCTACCTGCACCCCTCCCCCGAGCAGCTGTGGGCGCTCGTCGCCGAGGGCAGCCGGGTGTGGGAGCGGCGCGTGGGCGACGACGACTTCGGCCAGGTCCGCGTCGGCCTGGGCAGCCAGCAGCTCGCCACGCCCCTCGTCCCCCCGGAGACGGCGCCGGTGGACGACCTGGAGCCGCTGACGGCCGGGGCGATGCGCCGGTTCCTGGCGACGCACGCCACGCTCGACGGGCTGCCCATGGCGGTGTCGCTGCGGGCGTTCTACCACGTCACGGTGAGCGGTGAGCAGGAGTCGGTACGGGCCGCCGCGCGCGCGATGGTCGGCTCGCTGGCGTCGCTGCACTCGCCGGAGGACCTGGTCGTCGCCGTCGCCACGGGCCCGGACGCGGCCGACCGGTGGGAGTGGGCCAAATGGCTGCCGCACGTGCAGGCGCGCGGCGCCGTCGACGGGGCGGGCACGCGCCGCCTCATCACGACGGACCCGACGGACCTGCAGGACCTCCTCGCCGGGCTGCTGGAGGGGCGGCCGCGGTTCCAGGGCGGGGACAACCCGCTGCTGGACCAGCCGCACCTGGTGGTGGTGCTCGACGGGCAGACCGTCCCGCCGATGTCGCCGCTCGCCGCGCCGGAGGGCCTCCAGGGCGTGACCATCATCGAGGTCGTCCGCGGCGAGGGCGCCGGGGCGCGCGGTCAGCTGTCGGTGGTCGTGCACCCCGGCGAGCTGCGCCTGGAGTCGGGCCACGGGCACGTGTACGAGGGCATGCCGGACGGGCTGAGCCTGGAGGCGGCGGAGGCGCTCGCCCGGCAGTTGGCGCCGCTGCGGGTGGCGTCGGGCGGCGACGACGACGAGCCGCTGCTGGCGAACCTGGAGTTCACCGACCTGCTGAACCTGGGCGACGCCGCGTCGGTCGACGTCAGCCGCACCTGGCGGCCGCGTTCGCAGTCGGAGCGGCTGCGCGTGCCGATCGGTGTCGGCGAGGACGGCTCCCCGGTCATGCTCGACCTGAAGGAGGCCGCGCAGGAGGGCATGGGCCCGCACGGCCTGTGCGTCGGCGCGACCGGTTCCGGCAAGTCGGAGCTGCTGCGCACGCTGGTGCTGGGCCTCGCGGTCACGCACTCGTCGGAGACGTTGAACTTCGTCCTCGCGGACTTCAAGGGCGGCGCGACCTTCGCCGGCATGTCGCAGATGCCGCACGTCGCCGCCGTCATCACCAACCTGGCGGACGACCTGACGCTGGTCGACCGGATGGGCGACTCCATCCGCGGCGAGCTCAACCGGCGCCAGGAGATGCTGCGCGACGCGGGCAACTACGCGAACATCCACGACTACGAGAAGGCGCGCGCGGCGGGCGCCGCGCTCCAGCCGATCCCCTCGCTGGTCCTCGTCATCGACGAGTTCAGCGAGCTGCTCACCGCCAAGCCGGACTTCATCGAGATGTTCGTGCAGATCGGCCGGATCGGCCGGTCCCTCGGCGTGCACCTGCTGCTCGCGTCGCAGCGCCTGGAGGAGGGCCGGCTGCGCGGCCTGGAGACGTACCTGTCGTACCGGGTCGGCCTGCGGACCTTCTCCACCGCCGAGTCGCGGGCGGCGATCGGCGTGCCCGACGCGTACCACCTGCCGAACGTGCCGGGCTCCGGCTACCTGAAGTACGGCACGGACGAGATGGTGCGGTTCAAGGCCGCGTACGTCTCCGGCGTGTACCGCTCCCACACGCACGCGCTCGCCGACTCCGGCGGCCCCCTGCCGGTGGACCGGCGGCCGGTGCCGTTCACGGCGGCGCCGGTGCCGATCCGGTACGTGCAGCCGTCGGCGCGGGCGGACCGCCCCGAGGGCGGCCGGGCGGAGGACGAGGCGCTGGCCGACTCGGTCCTCGACGTGATCGTGCGCCGGCTGGAGGGGCGCGGTGTGGAGGCCCACCAGGTGTGGCTGCCGCCGCTGGACAACCCGCCGCCGCTGGACGAGCTGCTGCCGGGCCTCTCCGAGGTGCCGGGCCGGGGGCTGACCCAGCCGGGCTTCGAGGGCGCGGGCCGGCTGGTCGTGCCGCTGGGCGTCGTCGACAAGCCCTTCGAGCAGCGGCGCGACACCCTGTACCGGGACTTCTCCGGCGCGGCCGGCCACATGCAGATCGTCGGCGGCCCGCAGTCCGGCAAGTCGACGCTGCTGCGGACGCTCGTCTCGGCGTTCGCGCTCACGCACACGCCGCACGAGGTGCAGTTCTACGGGCTCGACTTCGGCGGTGGCGGCCTGTCGTCGATCGCCGGCCTGCCCCACGTGGGCGGGGTCGCCTCCCGCCTCGACCCGGAGCGGGTGCGGCGCACGGTCTCCGAGGTGTACGGCATCCTGTCGCGCCGCGAGGAGTACTTCCGGGCCTCCGGCATCGACTCGATCGGCACCTACCGGCGGCTGCGGGCGCGCGGCGACATCTCGGTGACGGACCAGCCGTTCGGCGACGTGTTCCTCGTCATCGACGGCTGGGGCAGCTTCCGCACCGACTACGAGGGGCTCGAGCACCTCGTCATGGACATCGCGGCGCGCGGCCTCGGCTACGGCATCCACCTGGTCCTCACGGCGTCCCGCTCCATGGAGGTGCGCGCCAACCTCAAGGACCACCTGATGAACCGGCTGGAGCTGCGGCTCGGTGACCCGATGGACTCCGAGCTGGACCGCAGGGTCGCGCAGAACGTCCCGGCCGGGGTGCCCGGGCGCGGCCTCACACCGGAGAAGCTGCACTTCATGGCGGCGGTGCCGCGCATCGACAGCATCAACTCCGACAGCGACCTGTCGGAGGCGACCGCGGCGATGGCGCAGGAGGTGTCCCGCCACTGGACGCTGCCGGGCGCCCCGGCCGTACGGCTGCTGCCGCGCGAGCTGCCCGCGCGGAACCTCCCCGCGGGCTTCGCCCACCCGGAGCGCGGCGTCGCCTTCGCGATCGACGAGAACAACCTGGCGCCGGTCTTCGTCAACTTCGAGAAGGACCCGTTCTTCCTGGTCTTCGGCGAGAGCGAGTCCGGCAAGACGAACCTGCTGCGGCTGCTGATCAAGCAGCTCAGCGAGCGGTACGACGGCGACAGCTGCAAGCTGTTCGTCATCGACAACCGCCGCGCGCTGCTGGACGCGACCCCGGCGACGCACCTCGCCGAGTACGTGCCCATGTCCAACAACATGGAGCACCACGTGGACGCCCTGTCGGGGCTGATGCGGCGCCGCACCCCGTCGGAGGACGTCACGGCGCAGCAGCTGCGGGACCGCAGCTGGTGGCAGGGGCCGTCGGTGTACGTCGTGGTGGACGACTACGACCTGGTGTCGACGTCCAGCGGCAACCCGCTGGCGGCGCTCACCGAGATGCTGCCGTTCGCGCGGGACGTGGGCGTCCGCTTCATCATCGCCCGCAACTCGGCCGGCGCCAGCCGCTCGTCGTACGAGCCGTTCATGCAGCGCATGATGGAGCTCGGCGCGCAGGGCGTGCTCCTGTCGGGCGACCCGCACGAGGGCGAGGTGCTCGGCGGGGTCCGGCCCCGCCCGATGCCCCCGGGCCGCGGCCTGTTCGTCTCGCGCGGGCGCGGCAACCCCCTGGTGCAGACCGGCCTCATGCCGTCGGACGTCCGGTAGGGGGACCGGGGCCGGCGGCGGTGACGGGCCTGGGGACTGGGGACCGGGGTCGGAGCCGGTGGCGGTGACGGGCCTGGGGTCCGGGGCCGGTGCTGGTGCCGGTGGCGGGCCTGGGGTCCGGGGCCGGTGCTGGTGTTTGTACGGCGCGGGGGCGCTCGCTGTGGCGGGCGCCCCTTCGGCGTGTACGGGGGCTGCCAGGGCCGTCCGTCCGGGCTGCCGGGGGGTGGCGGCGGGTGGCGGGCGGCTGGTGGGCGCGGGGCGCGGCACGGGCGACGGGTTCGCGGGGCGCGGGCGACGGGTCCGGAGGGCGGGGGCATGACGAAGGGGCGGACACCTCCCGCGCGTGTCCGCCCCCGTCACTTCGGCCGCCTGGCGGCCCAGCCCGCTCACATGAAGTTCGACGCGGCCTTCTTGTCGCCCTGCTGGTACGCCGGGGCCGCCTCGCGGACCGCGTTCGAGATCTGGATCAGCGAGGTGTGGATGGCCATCGCCTTGCGGTCCCACTCGGCCTGCGCGGTGTTGTACGCCTCGCGGGCGTCACCCTGCCAGAGCTCCGAGATCGAGTTGATCTTGGCCTTGATGGCCTTCAGGCTCTGGTCCAGGCGGTCCGCCTGCTTCTTGATGTCACGCGCGGCGTCCTCGAGCCGCGCGTAAGTGACGATCATCGTGCCGTCGTTGTTGTTCGCCATCGGTCCTCCAACCGCGTCAAGCTTGGTGTACCGGCCGAGACGTGCACGGCCGGGGGTGGATCAGTAGTTGTTGAGGTTCGAGGTGCGGGCCTCGGCCTTGGCGTCACCGGAGTAGCCGTCGACGACGTCCACACCGCGGAGGGCGGCCTCGACCTCGGTGTCGGTGTTGCCGGCGATGGTGCGCGCGGCCTGGATGGCCTCCTGGTAGTTCAGGAGGAGCTTGCCGATGTCGACCATGTTCCGGTTGATCGCGTCCTGCTTCTGGTTGAACGCACCGGCACCGATACCGGCCCAGGCGCCTTCCAGGCTGTCGATCGTGGCCTGCAGGACGGACAGCTGGCTCTTGACGTCGTCGAAGTTGCTGGAGAGCTCGTCCTGGAGCCCCTTCAGCGCAACGCCATTGACCTTCTGGACTGCCATGCGGGTGTCTTCCTCTCTGGAGGGTCTCGGTGGTCCGGTTCGCCACCGTCGGATGCGGGCGGGGGCCGCGGCCCGCCGCTCGGGGGTCCGGCTAGGCGGTACGGCGCCTGCGGACGAGGGCGAAGGCGCCTCCCGCCACGACGACCACGGCCGCGGCACCGCCGAGCACGAGGCCGAGCGGCATGCCGTCGTCAGCCTTCGCGGTGTTCTCGCTGGAGCCTGCCACGGTCGAGCCGGGAGCGGGCGCGCCCTGCGGGCTCTGTGACGAACCTGGTGCAGATGTGCCTGGTGAGGCGGATGCGGCGGGCGAGGCGGACGAACCGCCGCTGGCAGCGGGGGCGTTCTCGTCCGCCAGCGGACTGACACCCGGGTCACCGGGCTTGCCCAGACCGCGGGTGAGGTGGGCGTTGGGGCGGACGATGCCGTGGCCGAGGTAGCTGCTGGTCGTACCGGCCTTCCACCCCTCGCTCCTGCCGGCGCTCTCGAACATCACGCGCAGCACCTGGTTCGCGGTCCAGTCCGGGTGCGCGGACCAGATGAGCGCCGCGGAGGCGGAGGCGATGGCGGTGGCGTGAGACGTGCCCTGCTGGCCGGAGCAGTACTCCTGGAATTTGGCATCACACCAGCTGGGGACATCCTTGCCGGGGGCGGCGATGTCCACAGTGCTGCCATGCTGGGAGAACTCCCCGACCTTCCCTTCACGGTCGGTCGCCGCTACCCCGACCACTTCCGCAAGAGCCGCAGGGTACGCCGCCTTGTTGTCTTCGTCTCCGGTGTTTCCGGTGCCAGCGAACAGCAACTTACCCTTGCTTCTGGCGTACTTCGCGGCCTCAACCATGCGGTCGGTCTTGAACTCCGAGCTGATGGACATGTTGATGATCTGCGCATCGCTGTCAGCCGCAGCCCGGATGGCGTCCTCGATGTCCCAGACGTTCTTGTCGTACGCGCTGTCTTTGAAGCCGATGCGAATGGGCACGATCTTCGCGCCTGGCGCCAGCCCTTGGATGCTGCCGCTATGGCCGGTACCAGCAATGAGTTCGGCCATGGTGGTGCCGTGGCCGTCATAGTCGTCGGTCTTGCCGTCGACCTTGGTGACGTCGATTCCCCTGAGCACCTGCCCCTTAAGCGCGTCGGTCGAGGCGTTCACGCCGGAGTCGATGACGGCGACGGTGATGCCCTTGCCGGTGCTCTTCTTCCAGATGTCATCGACGTGCATCGCGTCCAGGTACCACTGCTCGGCGCGCATGTCGGCGGCCGCGGCGGAGGGAGCCAGGCCGGCGAACCCGATGACCCACGCACCGACGAGTGCCACGCCGCACGTCAGGCGCTCGCGCGATCGTGTCGTCTTTCCTGCTGCCATTCCGGCTCCCTGCGCCTTTCCCACGATCAGTTGATCACCGGCGGAACGGCACCACGCCGTCGTACCGCCCAGGTCTCTTCGTCTTCCACCAGGTAGTCCGGCCGCTCGGAGCCGCCGGACTCCTCGTCGTTGCCCACCGGCCGCTGGGATCGCGGTGCGGCACCGCCGCGAGGCGTGCCGACCACTCCGTTGACGCTGGGGGTGCCGCGACCAGCGGGACGCGGAGCAGCCGCACCCTGTGCGCCGACCACGCCCGTCTGACCGGGACGGCCCACGGAGCCGCGCGCCTGGGCGGCCCCCTCGCCGCCGATGACCGTCCCGCGCGGGATGCGGGACGCCGAACCCGAAGGGCCGGTGGCCGTGCGCTGTTGCGGCGTACCGCCGACGATGCCGGTCGGTCGGCCGACGGCGGGCGCGGGGCCTCCCGCACGCCCGGTCATGGCGCCGGAAGTACCGGTGGCACGGCCCGTGACGGGACTCTGTCCCGGGCCGCCGACCACGTTCGGTCGTCCGGTCGGGGCATTGGTATGGCGGCCCACGGCCTGCGCTTGTCCCGGTCCGCCAGAGCGCGCCACGGGACCGGCCTGGCCGCCGCCCGCTCGACCGACGGCCTGCGGAGGGCCGCCAGCCTTGGTGGCGGACGGCGGGTTGACGAACCGGCCGCCACCGCCGCCCCGCCCAGGCGCAGGCAGGCCGGGTGCCACGGGCGGTACGAACGGGCCGGTGCCCTGGCCAGGCGGTCCTGCCGGGGACGGGGGCAGCGTCGAAGTCGGGGGCAGAGTCGGCGCGGGCGGGGTGGCGACCGTGTCGATCCTCATCGAGGTGTCAGGGAACGGTTGGGTCGGCGGTGCATCAGGCAACTGGGGACGCACACCGCGTGTGGGGTCCACGCCTCCGGCCATCGGCGGTGCGTCAGCCTGCGACGTCCGGTGACTCGGCATACCTACCGACGCTGACGATGACGCAGAACTCGGGCCGTCACTGATTCCGCCCCCACCGCTCGGCCTTGGCACGTCCACCTTCAGCCGCTCCGGCAGCTTCGGCGCCTCCTGGCCGGCCAGGGTCATCTCCGAGACCGCGTAGAACGACGCCAGGCGGTTGATCTGGTTGATGGCCTCCTGGCGGTCGCGCTCCGCCTTCACGGCCTTCTGGTAGTCCTCGTTGTCCGCCGTGCGCTTGTCCGGGGGGAAGTCCGTGGGCTTCTTCGGGTCCGGGCGGCCGTCGCGGGGCGGCCTGGCGTTGCGGACGGAGGTGAGGCCCTCGCTGGCGACCTTCATCTGGGCGCCCACGACGTTGGCGAAGCTCGCGAGGTTGAAGGTGTAGGTGGCGAGCTCGCCCGCGTACCGCTGGAACTCGGTGCCCGCCTCACCCTTGAGGTCGACGATCGCCGCGTCCTTCTTCAGGGCGTTCGCGGCCTTGTTGAGCTCCTTGCACGCCTGCTGGAGGGCGTCACCGGCGGCTTCGAGGTCGCTGGGGTTGGCCGCTTCGAGGACGTCCAGGATGGCGTTCAGCTGGGCGTTCTCGAAGCTCGTCTTGCCGAGGAGGCCGCCGGGGCCGCTGCCGGGGCCCATGCCCATGCGCTCGAACGCGGCGGAGAGGCGCTCGGCGGTGTCGGTGGCGGTGAAGCGGGCCTTGATGGTCGAGGCGTCCTGGACCTGCTGCTGTTCGGGCGTGAGGTTCTGGTTCTTCGTGTCGTCGCTCGTCATCGGCCTTACCCCAGGTCCTTCGTGCCGGTGTCGATGTCGTGGTCCGCCTTCTTGTCGCGTTCCTGCTGGGCGTCGACGGCCACGTCGACGCGGCTGGCGATGCTGTGGAAGCGGCGGCGGGTGTCCTCGTCGACGTTGTCCAGGCCGACGTCGGTCGCGCGGACGCCCAGGCGGAGCAGTTCCATCTGGTCGGCGAGCAGCTTGGAGAGGGACACCAGCTCCTTGTGGACGCGGGTGTACTGCCGGTAGAAGCCGTCGGCCTCCCCGAAGGGGAGGTTGCCGCCGCTGAAGGCGCCGCGCTCCACGGTGTGCTGGGCCACCTTGGAGCTGCTGCCCGGGCCGGTCTCGAGGTCGCTCAGAAGGCCGTTGATGCTCGACTGGAATTTCTGCAGCGCGCCTGCGCCGCGCTCAAGGTCGCCCATGACCCGTCTTCCTCCCCGTTGTTACCGCTGTCACGCATTGCGTTCGCACTCGTGTACCTGGGTGCCGATCGCACGCGTGTCACTCTATCCAGTGCCTCTGACAGCCCCAAGTGCCTTGTGTGGCAGGCGCGTCCGTCATGCGCCGGCCGTACGGGCGGGGCTGCGGCGGCGGGCGTCGCGGATGGCGACCGCGACGCCGGCGATGGCCGCGACGAGGACGCCGCCGCCCACGACGACGTAGGTCGCGAGGCGGGCGTCGCGCTGTTCGGGCGTCTCGCCCAGGTGGAGCGCGGCCGGTGTCGGCGGCTCCGCCTTGGTGACGCCCTCGTGGGCCACCGGGGCCTCCAGGGGCTTGTCGTCCTCCGTCAGGGCCCGGACCGGATCCACGACGCCCCACCCTACAAGCCGGTCGTGGCCGGCTACCGACCGCTCCGCCGTCTGCTGGAGCTGCGCGACGATCTGCTCCTGCGTCCAGTCGTCGTGCTTGGCCTTGACGAGGGCGGCGACGGCCGCGACGTACGGGGCGGAGAAGCTCGTGCCGTTGTCGGCGCAGTGGCCACCGCCCGGCACCGTTGTGATCATGTCCACACCCGGCGCGGCGATCCCGACGAAGTCGCCGGACTGGGAGAACGCGGCCCGCTCGTTGTTGCGGTCGGAGGCGGCGACGGCGAGGACGCCCTCGTAGGAGGCCGGGTAGGTCTTCTTGTCGCTGCCGTCGATGCCGTCGTTGCCCGCCGAGGCGACGACGACGATCTCCGCGTCGAGGGCCTTCTGCACGGCCTGCTTCAGGAGGGGCGTCGGCTCGATGGCGTTCGCCGTGTCCTGCGAGATGTTGATGACGTCGGCCTTCTCGTCGATCGCGTGTTGGATGGCCGCCGCCAGGGACTTGGCCGTGCCGTTGCCCACCGCGTCGTTCTGCTGGATGGGGATGATCGTCGCGTCGGGCGCCAACCCGACGAAGCCGGTGCCCGGGGCGGGGCGGGCGGCGATGATGCCGGCGACCTTGGTGCCGTGGCCGACGGTGTCGGTGGTGCCGTCCTCCTTGCCCCGGTCGATCTTGTTGCCGTGCTCGTCCTTCGCGTCCTTGGGGATGAGGTTGACGCCGCTCTTGGTGTCGACGGCCGCCTTCAGCTGCGGGTGGCGGACGTCGACGCCCGTGTCGATGACCGCGACGCGCACGCCCTTGCCCGTGGACTGCTTCCACACCTCGTCGAGCAGGACGCGCTGAAGCGCCCACGGGCGGCCCTCGTACGGCTCGGCCGGGAAGGTGCACTGGCCGGGTGTGTCCGCCGCCGCGGGGGCGGCGGGCAGGCAGAGGACGGTGAGCGCCGCGGCGGCCGCCGCGGTCACCGAGGTCACCGCGCGGCGGGAGCGGACGGGCACGCGGGTGCGGGTGGTAGTGGTGCGGGTGTGGTTCATCGCGGCCGCCTCCGGTCTCACGAGCCCTGCGGCTGGCGCGCCGCGGACGTCGACAGGCGGGGGCCGGTGGGCAGGAACGCGGACCAGGCCGCCGGTACGGGCACCGGGGCGACGTCCTTGTAACCGAGCCGGTTCTGCGCCTGCTGCGCCTCCAGCAGCCGCGCCCTCTTCTCCTCGTCGGAGCCGGAGGAGCCGATGCCGGAGTCTCCGGCGGAGCTGTCGCCGTTGGACTGCATCGCGTACCGCAGCCCGGTGTCGGTGACGAGGAACAGGAAACCGGTGTCGGTGCGGGAGCCGGTGAACTGGCGGAAGAGCTGGCCCGCGCCGGGCGTGACGTACGCGCTGCTGGAGCCGGTGGGCAGCGGCGCCGGGAAGTCCTCGCCGGCCCAGGTGGCGAGCGTGGTGGAGCCGTCGTCCTCGTCCACCTCATGCAGGACGTTGCAGACGGTGTTGCGGCTGCCCTCGCCCGTGCCGGCGGAGTTGACGGCGCGGGGGGCGGCCCGCGGCCACTTCTTGTCCTGGTTGAACGCCTCGCCCGGCACGAAGGCGCCGGGGCTGACCGACGCCGCCTGCCCGTCCTGGCCGAGTTCGACCAGGTCGCGGCTGGCCAGCAGCAGTTTCGCCGTGAAGTCCGAGACGGGCGCCACCCGGCCCGGCAGGACGACGTAACTCTGCTTCTTCGTGCCGTCGACCGCGGTGAGCACCATGCCCACCTTGTCGAGGTCGTCGTCCAGTCCGCCGGGCGCGCCCGCGGGGGCGCCCGGGCGTCCGTCGACGGTGGGGAAGGTGATCTCGTCGCCCTTGTGGAGGGTGTCCAGCCACGCCGCGGAGACGCGCTGCGGGACGCGGCCCTGACCGACGAGCTGGCGCAGCAGCAGCTCGTTCGTGCCGACCGGGTAAGCGGTGCCGCCGGCGTCGACGATGTAGCGCGTGCGGTCCGGGGCGGGGCCCTCCACGTACAGGAGGTCGCCCCCGGCGAGGCGCTCGTCGCCCTCGGTGCGGTCCCGCTCCCGCTCGGCGAAGACGAACGCGGCCTTCTGGATGGCGCGTCCGCCCTCCACGGGGCGTTCGCACACGGCCCACCGCTTCGCGGCGCCGGCCTCCTTCGGGTCGGGGAGCCGGTCGGGCGCGTACGGGATGCCGAGGGTGGCGCCGTGCGGGATCTTGCCGCTGTCGAGCACGGACTCGTCGACCTTGATGACCGTGCCCTTGTCGGGGAGGAGCAGGAGCTTCGCGGACGCCATGTTGAGGAC
This sequence comes from Streptomyces sp. DH12, assembly GCF_020873895.1. GTDB lineage: Bacteria > Actinomycetota > Actinomycetes > Streptomycetales > Streptomycetaceae > Streptomyces. Next base: position 24,206 of record NZ_JAHWGT010000022.1, read on the forward strand.
GGGGTGGAGCTGGGTCGTCTTGCCGGTCTTCAGGACCACGTAGCGGGTCGTGGACTTGCTGGCGATGATGACGTTCTCACCGGGCTTGTCCCAGTTCTTGGGGGCGACCGGACGGAACATGCCCCACGCGCCGAACACGGCGAGGACGACGACACCGACGATGGTCCCGGGCAGCACCGCGCGCAGGGGGCGGGGCGCGCCCTCCTCGGAACCGCTGGCGTTGGGCTGGAGGAATTGGGCGACGAGTCTCCGCTTCGCGAAGGTGTAGGCGTTGAGTTCGTCCCGGCGCGATGCCATGTGTCCGCTGTCCCTCTCCCCGCTGGGCTGCCGCGTTCCCCTTGGCCGCCAAGGGGCGGCCTCCGTCGTTACCGCCCCCCTACTATGCCTGCTGGCGGTGGGCCGCCTCTGCTCAGGTAGGGTGATCGCCCGGTCAACGGCCGTAGGGAATTCGGCTTTTACGGACACGAGGGGGCAACGCGGCGATGGGTACGGGGACGCGTGCGCGCACGAGGCGGTCCGGCGAGGCACGCCCGGCCCGTTCCCGGCGGCAACGCAGCAACGCCCACCAGGCCGGCGGCACCCGCCCGGCCCCGTCCGCCCCGGCCGCGCCCGGTGGTGACGGCCCGCCCGGCGGCCCGGTGCCGGCCCCGCGCCCGCTGTCGCGGGTGGGACGCGTCGGACCGTTCCAGCTGCGTCAGCTGGTACTGGTGGAGCTCGCCCTGGCGCTCGCCGCGGTCGGGGTCGCGCTGGGCGGCATGTGGATGGTCCTCACGAGTGTCGTCGCCGTCGTGCTGCTGCTGGTCGCCGTGGCGCGCCGGCGCGGCCAGGCGCTGCAGGACTGGGCGGCGACGGCGCTGGCGCTGCGCGCCCGCCGCCGGGCAGCGGAGCCGGCCGCCGCGGACGCGGACCCGTCGCTCGCACCGATCGCGGAGGGCCTGCCGGGCTTCCGCCCCTTCCCGTACGTCGACCGGAAGCGGCGCACCGTCGGCATGCTCGGGGACGGTTCGTTCCTGACGGCGGTCGTGCGCGTCGAGGCGAGCGGCGCGGCGCCGCGGCCCGCGTTCGGCGCGCGGTCGCTGCCGCTGTCCCTGCTGGGCGGGGCGCTGGAGGTCGACGACATCGTGCTGGAGTCGGTGCAGCTGGTGCAGCAGGTGCGGTCCGCCCCGGCGCCGCACCTGCCGCAGCAGGCCGTGGCCCGCCTCTCGTACGTCCCCCTCCAGGAGCGCACCGGGGCGCCCGCCCTGCGGATGACGTGGGTGGCGCTGAAGCTGGACCCGGAGCGCTGCCGGGAGGCCATCGAGGCGCGCGGCGGCGGGGTCGAGGGAGCGCAGCGGTGCCTGGTGCGCGCGGCCGACCACGTGGCGAGCAGGATCACGGGCGCCGGTTTCGAGGCGGTCGTGCTGGACCAGGAGGAGTTGAACTCCACGATGGCGACGGCGGCCTGCGCGAGCCCCCGCCTCGCGGCCCGCGCCCACCGCCCGGACGCCACTCCGCAGCGCCGCACGGTCGAGACGGCCCGCGTCTGGCGGTGCGACGACCGCTGGCACACCACGTACGCGGTCGGCCGCTGGCCCGACCTGGGCCCGGGCGGTGCGGGCACCCCGCTGGCCGGTCTGGTGTCGCTGCTCACCGCGACGCCCGCCCACGCGACGACGTTCAGCCTCGCCCTGCACCGCGGCGCGCGGCAGGGCGCCGTGGACGTGGCCGGGTACGTCCGGATCACCGGCGGTTCGGACACCGAGCTGATCGGGGTGCGCCGGGCGTTGGAGCAGGCCGCGCGGTCGGCGAAGGTGGGGCTGGTGCGGCTCGACCGCGAGCAGCTGCCCGGAGTGGTGGCGACGCTGCCGCTGGGAGGGACGCAGTGATGTTCACAGCACGTGGGCGACACGCCCCGCGCGGGCTGATCGGCCCCCGCCACGCCGGTCACCGCGTGGCCGTGGAGGGCCTGGAGGCGCTGTCCCTGCCCGTCGGCGACGACGGCGTGGTGATAGGGGACGACGCCGAGGGCAACCCGCGCATCGTCGGCTTCCACCGCTCCACGCCGTACGACGTGCTGCTCATCGGCGGCCTGTGGACGGCGCAGGTGCTGGCGCTCCGCGCGGCCGGCACGGGCGCGCGGGTCGCGGTCGAGACGGGCCGGGCGCAGGCGTGGACGGCGCTGGCGCACGCGGCGGGCGCGGGCCTGGAGTGCGTGACGCTGCACGACGTGGGCCGCGTGCCGCCGATGGGCGCCACGGTCGGCAGCCCGGTCGTGGTGGTCCGCGACTGCGGCATGCGTCCGCCGCGCGGCCGGGTGGTGTCCTCGCCCTGGCAGTCGGTGCTGACACTGCTGCCGTACCTGAGCCCCGTCGCGCCCCGGCTCATGCGGGCCGCGACGCTCGTGGGCGTCCAGCGGGTCTCCCCGCAGGAGGCGGAGCAGATCGGCCGCATACTCGGCCTGGCGCGGGCCGAGTACGAGGCCCTGCCGACGCTCGCCGACGGGGTGACCCTGTGGTGCGCGGGCCGGGAGCGGCACTGGGTGATGACGGGCGCGACCGACGCCGAGACGGGATTGCTGGGCGTGGCCCGCCGCATGGACTGACCGTCGGGGCGGGGCGGGTGGCGGCCCGCGCGGGGTTCGCGACGGCCCGTGGTGAGCGACGGCCCGTGGTGAGCGACGGCCCGTGGTGAACGACGGCCCGTGGTGAACGACGGCCCGTGTTGAGCGTCGGCCCGTGGTGAGCGACCGCCCCTGGCGGGTGCCCCCGCTTTAGGGGACGGGATACGGGCCTGTCAAGGCGCCGGACCGGGGGTCGGCCGCGGCCCTAGGATGCCGAAGGACGCGGCGCGGACCGCACGCGCACACGTCCGGGCGGGGGTCCCGACGGGACCGTGTCCGCCCCGACCGTTACCGAAAGGAACTGGAGCGATGGGCAGCGCACAGGAGAAGGACGAGCTGTACGCCCTCGACATCTCCGGGGTCGAGTGGCACGGCGCCCCGGGCACGTCGCCCGACGAGGAGCGCGTCGAGATCGCCCACCTGCCGGGCGGCGCGGTCGCGATGCGCTCGTCGCTGGACCCGGACACGGTGCTGCGCTACACGGAGGCGGAGTGGCGGGCCTTCGTGCTGGGCGCGCGGGACGGGGAGTTCGACCTGAAGTGACCCGCCGCGGCGCGGCGGAACGGACGGGCCCGCCGGCCCCGGGCTCCCGGGGCCGGCGGGCCCCTTCCTTGCGCGCGGTGGGCGGCGCCGGGGCGCCGGAGGTGTGGGGAGCGCGAGGGGCGCGCGGGGCGCGGGAGTGGTCCGTTCGAGACCTGATTGTTGGATAGGTCGCACCGGTGCCCGGTGGCCTGAGCACCCCTCACTTCATGGCTTTTCGACCCCTTTTGGCAGGGGTGGTGTTCACGCAGTGGTGCGAGGGCGTCACATGGCGGTGCGGTCGGGCGGTCGGGGGCCGCCCCGGCGGGCCGACGGCCCTGACACGTGGGCGCCGTCGGCGATTAGGGTGGGAAGGGCCGGCCATGACCCCGCTCGGGCGTGCGGCGCCCAGAGGGGGAGAGCCGGGCTGACGGACGACAGGAACGGTCGCCCACACCCATGACGGCACAAGGGTGCTCGACCCCACCAGGAGGCAACGTGAACGGCGATCGCGACGAGATCCACCGGGGATGGAACGCTCCTCCCGTCGACGATCAGTCGGATGTGGACGCCGCCGAGATGACGGGTGAGTTCACCATCGACTACACGCCGCCCGCCTGGTACACGCAGAACGCCGGCGGCGCGGACACGGCGTCGCAGGGTGCCACGCCGCCGCCCCCTCCCCCGCCGCCGACCGGGCAGCCGATTGCCGTTCCCGGGCTGCCGCAGACCGGCGGCTTCCAGCCGTACCCGGCGCCCGCCGCCCCGCCGGTGCCGCCGGACCCCTCCGCCTACCCCGCCCCGCCGGCCCCCGCGCCCGCGCCGCCCTCGGCGCTGGTGCCGGTGCCGGAGCCCACCGCGCCCCCGGCCGAGCCCGTACGGTACGAGCCCTACGGCGGCGGTGACGCGGCGGCCGGGGCGACCATGCGCTTCTCCCCCGCCGCCCTCCGGCCCGACGCGGAGGCGGGGCACCCGGCTCCCGACGCCCCCGACGCCTCCCCTTCCGCCGAGGAGCGGCCCGAGGCGACCGCTCCGGCCGCCGACGACCCCGCCGCGCCGACGGCGGAGGACACCCCGGCCGGCGTGGCCGGTACGGACGCGACGACCGGAGAGGACGGAACGGCCCCGGCGTACCCGGCCGGCGCCGTGACGGACGCCGACGGGACGCCTGACGAGACGCCCGCCGCTGCCACCACCGACGTGCCGCCCGGGACCCCGGACGCTGCCGGCGGCGACGCGGTCCACAGCGATGGCGTACCAGCCGACGGCGGCGCGTCCGACGCGGCACCGGGCGACACCCCGACCACGGACGGCACCCCGGAGCACGGTGCCGCCGGGAGCCACGCCCCGGAGGGCGGTGGCTCCACGGACGGCGGCTCCGCCGACGAACCCGCCCCCGTCCACGGCCCCCGGCAGGACGGCGCCCCCGCGACCGGCGCCGACGCCGCCCCCACCCCGCAGCCGGAACACGAACCGCAGCCGGAGCCCGAACCGCAGGCACAGCCGCAGTCCCAGGCACAGCCGCAGCCGCAGCCGCAGCCGCAGCCCGATGAGGTGGCCGGGCCCGCCGCCGCCGTACCGCCCGCCCAGCCGTGGGCGCCGCAGCCCGATGCGCCCGGCGCTCGGATGCCCGGACTGCCGCCGCTGCCGCCCGCGTTCCAGCCCGCGGCCCCGGCGGCCGCCCCGCAGTGGCCCGCCCAGACACCGCAGGCCCCGCAGCCGCCCGGCGCCGGCCCCTCGGCTCCGTCCGCGCAGGCGCCCGCCGCGTGGCCCGCGTCGCCGCCCGCGCCCGGCGTGCCGCCGCAGCAGCAGCCGTACGCCGCGAACACCGCCGCCCCGCAGGGTGGTCACGGCTTCCCGGCCCCGCACCCCGGCCAGGACCAGGCGAGCCGGCCGGGGCAGTCGGGGCAGCCCCACGGCGGATACGGATTCCCCCAGGCCCACGCTCCCGCCCCGGGGCAACCGCCCGCCGGCTACGGCTTCCCGCACCCCGACACGCAGGCCCACGCCCAGCCCCAGCAGGCCCCGGGCCGGCCCCAGCCGCACCCGCAGCCGCTCCCGCCCCAGGGCCAGGCCCCGCACCAGCCGCCGCAGGCGCCGGCGCCCGGTACCGACCCCCGCACCGGCGCGGCCTGGCCCTCGCCCGTGGCGCACGACCAGCGTCAGCCCTCCGTGCCCGGCGCCCCGCTCGGGTACACCGCGGCCGTCGAGCTCTCCTCGGACCGCCTGCTGCGCAACACCAAGCAGAAGCCGAAGAGCAGCCGCAACCCGGCCGCCGCGTCCCGTTTCAAGCTCGGCGGCAAGAAGGAGGAGGCGGAGCGGCAGCGCAAGCTCCAGCTGATCCGCACGCCCGTCCTGTCCTGCTACCGGATCGCCGTCATCTCCCTCAAGGGCGGCGTCGGCAAGACCACGACGACGACGGCGCTCGGCGCCACCCTCGCCACCGAGCGGCAGGACAAGATCCTGGCGATCGACGCGAACCCGGACGCCGGCACGCTCGGCCGCCGCGTGCGGCGCGAGACCGGCGCCACCATCCGCGACCTCGTGCAGGCGATCCCCTACCTCAACTCCTACATGGACATCCGCCGGTTCACGTCGCAGGCGCCGTCCGGGCTGGAGATCATCGCCAACGACGTGGACCCGGCCGTCTCCACGACGTTCAACGACGCCGACTACCGGCGCGCGATCGACGTCCTCGGCCGGCAGTACCCGGTCATCCTCACGGACTCAGGCACGGGCCTGCTCTACAGCGCCATGCGGGGCGTCCTGGACCTCGCCGACCAGCTGATCATCATCTCGACGCCGTCCGTCGACGGTGCCTCCAGCGCCTCCACCACGCTCGACTGGCTCTCGGCGCACGGGTATGCCGATCTGGTGCAGCGCTCCCTCACGGTCATCTCGGGGGTCCGGGAGACCGGGAAGATGATCAAGGTGGAGGACATCGTCCAGCACTTCGAGACGCGCTGCCGCGGGGTCGTCGTCGTGCCCTTCGACGAGCACCTCGCCGCCGGAGCCGAGGTCGACCTCGACATGATGCGGCCGAAGACGCGGGAGGCGTACTTCCACCTCGCCGCGCTGGTCGCCGAGGACTTCACGCGCGCGCAGCAGGCCCAGGGGCTGTGGACGGGTGACGGCCACGGCGCCCTGCCGCCGCAGATGGCCCCTCCGCTGCCGGGCCACCAGGGCCAGCCCCAGCCCGGCCAGCCGCTGCCCGGCCGGCCCGGCGCGGGGCAGCAGTATCCGGGCCCGCCGGCACCCGCCCCCGGCGGGCCGTACGCCGCACAGCCCTACGGCGGCCCGCCGTCCGCGCCGGTCCAGGGCCAGTCCGCGGCACCGGTCCAGTCGGCGCCGCCCGGCCCCCACGCGCCCGGCCACCCGGGGCCCGCCCCGGCCGGGCAGCCCCTGCCCGGCGGCCCGTACGCACAACAGCCGCCGGTCCCCGGCCAGTTCGCTCCGTACGGGCAACCGGGCGTACCGCCGCAGGGGTGGCAGCAGCCCCCGGCCGACCAGCAGCCCCACGAGGATCAGCAGCCGCACCCGGCCCAGCAGCACCCCGACCGGCCGCAGGCGGAGCCCCACGCCCCGGCCTCCCCGCCCGCGTGGCCTCAACACCCGCAACAGCAGCCGCAGCAGCCCCACCAGGCCCCGCCGCAGCAGTAGCGGCCCCGGCGCGCCAGGGGACGCGCCCCGCCCGAGCGGCGGGGCGCGTCCCGTGCGTCCGGTGCGTCCGGTGCACGACCGAGGGCCCGCACCGTCAGCACGGTGCGGGCCCTCGGTCGTGCGTGTGTGGCGTCAAGGCGCCGCGTCGTACCCGCCGGTGAGGTCGCGGCAGCGCTTCACGTCGTCGCCGATCGCCTCCAGCAGCGCCTCGATCGACGCGAACTTGCGCTGGCCGCGCACGTACGCGAGGAAGTCGACCGCCACGTGCAGCCCGTACAGGTCGAGCCCGACGCGGTCGATGGCGTACGCCTCGACGGTCCGCTCCGTCCCGTCGAACTGCGGGTTGGTGCCGACGGAAATCGCCGCCGGCATCCGCTCGCCGTCGGCGGTCAGCCAGCCCGCGTAGACGCCGTCGGCGGGGATCGCGGTGTGCGGCAGGGTCTCGACGTTGGCCGTCGGGTAGCCGAGTTCGCGGCCGCGCTGCGCGCCGCGGACGACCACGCCCTCGACGCGGTGCGGGCGGCCCAGGATCTCGGCGGCGCCCGCCACGTCGCCCTCGGCGACCAGACGGCGGGTCAGCGTGGAGGAGAACGGCTGTCCGCCGCCCGCCTCGCCCGTGACGTACAGGTCGACGACCTCGACCTCGTAGTCGTACGTCCCGCCCAGCTCGGTGAGGTAGTCGACGGTGCCGGCGGCGCGGTGGCCGAAGCGGAAGTTGGGCCCCTCGACGACGACGCGCGCGTGCAGCTTGTCGACGAGGACCTTCACGATGAAGTCCGCCGGGGACAGCTTCGAGAACTCGGCGGTGAACGGGAGGACCAACACCGCGTCGACGCCGAGCTCCGCCATCAGCTCGGCCCGCCGGTGGTGGGGGGCGAGCAGCGGCGGGTGGCTGCCGGGACGGACGACCTCCGAGGGGTGCGGGTCGAAGGTGACGACCACCGCCGACACGCCCAGTTCGCGGGCGCGCTCCACGGCCCGCCCGATGATCAGCTGGTGTCCGCGGTGGACGCCGTCGTAGGAACCGATGGTGACGACGCTGCGCCCCCAGTCCTGGGGAATCTCCTCCAAGCCTCGCCAGCGCTGCACTGTGACCGCTCCTCGCCCGAACCCGAACCCGTGTACGTCATTACGTCATGACCGATACGCAGGTCTAAGGGTGCCATGCCCGCGCGGTCCGTCCGGCATCGGCATCGCCGCCGGTACGCGCGCGGCCACGGCGGCGGGCCGCGCGGCGGGGCCGGGTGCGGCGAGCCGCTCGACCGCGCGCCGGGCGGCGGGGCCGACGACGGAGGCCCAGCCGCGCGGGTCGCGGGCGGTCCAGCCGCTCATGAGGACGGCGAAGCCCGGCACGTCCCGGGCCAGCTCCGTCAGGACCCGGTCCAGGTGGGCGGCGCCGTCGGCCGTCCGGACCAGCAGCCGGGCGGCGCGCAGGACCAGCTCGCGGGTGCGGGCCTCCGGGCGCCCGGCGGCGCCGAAGGCCGCGGCCCGCAGGACCGTGTCGGGGACGGCGGGGTCGTGGCGGTCGTCGTGCGAGAGGTCCAGGAGCACGTCGAGCAGGTCGTCGCGCAGCGGGCGCGATCCGGGCGTGCCGGGCGCGGCCAGGACGCGGGTGAGGGCCGCGCGCGCCTCGGCGGGGCGTCCGCGCAGCAGGTCGGCGACGAGCGGGAAGAGCACGGCGCGGGCGGCGGGCCCCCGTTCGAGGCGCCGGTCGACGTAGGCGGCGGCGTGCGCGGCCCCCGCGGGGTGGCGGTCGGCGTACTCGCGCACCAGGGCGGCGGCGCGGCGGGCGAGGGCGGGGGCGCGGACGTCGGCGAGCGCGGCCAGCACGTCGGCGGCCGCGGTCGGGTCGGCGTCGCGCAGCCGGGCGCGGAAGGCCGCGAGGACCGGTTCGGGGTGGGTGGTGAGCGCCCCGGCGAGGGCGTGGGCGCTCACCCCCGCCCCGCCGGCGCGGAACGCGGCCAGCGCCTGCGGCAGATGGGCGGCGCGGCTGTGCGGGTCGCGCAGCAGGACCGTGAGGGCGGCGCCGTGGAGGTGCCCGTCGTCGGGGCGGGCGAGCAGGGCGAGGGCCGCGTACCGCAGGAGTTCCCGGTCGGTACCGCGGGTGACGCGCTCGGCGAGGAGCCGTCCGTACGAGGCCGCCGCGGCGCGTCGGGCCGGGCGGACGTCGTCGTGGGCCCAGCGGTCGACGGCGCGGCACAGGGCGGACGGCTCGTCGTCGGCGAGGCCGGCGAGGAGTTCGTCGGCGCGCGGGTGGGCGGTGGTGACGAGCGCCTCGCACAGGTCGTCGACGGCCAGGTCGCGGTGGGTGTGCAGGAGCGCCTGGGCGACACCGGCGACGGTCGGCCGGAGGCGGGAGCCGGGTTCGGCGGGCAGGGGCCGCTCGTCGGTGAACCAGCGGCACAGCAGCGGCTGGACGCCGCGCGGATCGGCGGAGAGCCGCCGCGCGACGGCCTCCAGGTGACGGGGCCTGCGCGGGCCTCCGGGCGGGCCGTCGGCGGGGAGGAGGCGCCGCAGCAGGTCGAGGAGCTCGTCCTCGGAGAGACGCAGCCGCTCCCAGAACCAGGGGCCGAAGCCGTCGTCGGGGCCGGCCGCGGCGGGCCGCGCCGCGAGGCGGGCGGCGAGCAGCCGCAGCACGCCGGTGTACGGGCGGGCGTCCGGCACGCCGAGGAGCGTGCCCCGCAGCAGCCGTGTCCGCCACCAGGCGGCCTCCGGGGTGGCCGCGTCGCCGTCCACGAGCCGCCGCAACCGCACCGCCAGGGCGGACGGGCCCCGGTCCCGCTCCAGGTGCAGCAGGGCGTGGAGCACGGTACCGAGTCGGTGGTGCGGCACCGGCCCGCCGGCGGGCGTACGGGTGCCGGGGACGACGGCGACGCACCCGGACGTCGTGACGGGCCCCGGCGCCACGCCCTGCCCCGTCGGCACGGCCCGGTCCGGCGGCGCGGCGTGGGTGTCCGGGCGACACGGCAGCCGGCCGGGGGGCGTCGGGTGGGCGGCGCCCTTCGGTACGAGTACGTCCAGCGCGGCGTCGACGTCGACGTGGGCGCCCTGGATCCAGTCCGCGAACTCCCCGTGGAGGAAGCGGTACCCGCCTCCCGCCGGGACGAGCAACCCCTCGGCGAGCGCGGCCGACGCCCAGCTGGTCCCCCAGGGGAACAGCTCCTCGAAGGAGGCCCGGTCCAGCTCGCCGTGGCCGGACACCAGGCAGCGGCGAGCGGCCTGGTGGACGCGGTCGGCGACCCTGGCGGCGAGCCCCCGCACGTCCGGCGCGGACAGCGGCGGCCGGCAACCGGCGGCGATGCGCCCGGCGACACGCAGGCACAGCAGGTCGTGGTGGGCGGCGAGGACGTCGGCCCTGGTGGGCCGTTCCGGTACGGCTCCGGGCAGCAGCGCCCGCACCTCCGCGAGGAGGCGCAGGGTCAGGGGGTGGCGGGCGTCGGCCTCCGCGAGGCAGCCCGCGGGCAGCCCGTACCGCTGGTGGGCCTCCTCGGCCTCGCGGTCGGTCAGGTCGCCCAGGAGCACCGCGCCGGACAGGCGCCCGGCGGTCCCGCCGGGCCGGTCCGGGGCGTCGGGCCCGTCGGGTCTGTCGGGCCGGTGGAGGCTGCCGGGCGGGTACAGGGGTGCCGCCGCCTCCCAGTGCTCGGGGCGGCAGGCGACGACGAGCCGCGCCCCGTGCGCGCGCAGCCAGCGGACCGTGGCGGCGGTCCAGGCGGGCAGCCGGTGGGCGAGGGGCGGCGGCATCTCCTCGGGGGCGTCGAGCAGCACGACCAGCGGTCGGCCCGCGTCCCGGGCGAGCGCTGCGACCCGCCGCGCCACCTCGTCCAGGGCGTCGCCGCCCGCCCCGGGGTAGGCGCTCCAGTCGCCGTGGGCCGCGGCGACGGCGCGCCCGGCGCCGCCGAGGGCCCGCCCCACCGCGTCCCCGAGGGAGGCGTCGCCGGGGCGGAGGTCGGCACCGCGCAGCCACACCGTCGGCTCGGGCGGGTCGCCCGCACCGCGCCGCCGGGCCAGCGCGGCCAGCTCGGTGGTGCGCCCGGTGCCGGGCTCCCCGACGAGCCCGCAGACGACCGCCCGGCCCGGACCGGTGTCGCGGCCGGGGACGGCATCGCGGCCCGGACCGGCGCCGTGGTCCGGGCGGGCGCCGTGGTCCGGGCGAGCGCCGTGGTCCGGGCGGGCGCCGGGACCGGCACCGCCATCCGGACCTGCGCCGCTCCCCGGACCCGCGCCACAGTCGGGACCTGCGGCACAGTCGGGGCCTGCGGCATCCGGCACCGGGGGCCTGGGACCGGCCACCCCGTCCCCCGCCCCTCCCCCGACCCCGGCTCCGGGGTCGGCTCCGGCTACGGGGTCGGCGGCGGCGTGGCCCGGGCCGGCGAACCGGTCGAGCCGGCGTACGACGGCGGCCCGTGCGACGGGCTCGACCGCCACCGTCCCGCCCGTCCCGCCGCCACCGGCGGGCAGGGTGCCCGCGGCCAGTTCCAGGGCGCCCGCGAGATTGAGCGCGGGCCCGTACGCCGGGACCGTCGCGGCGTTGCGGCGGAGGAGGTCGGCGAGGGGCCCGCCCGGTGTCCGGGCGGCGGCCTCGGCGAGGGGCACGGCGAGCGCCGCCGCGCGGTGGTCGGTGTGCAGGGCCGTGGCCAGCACACCGACCACCGTGCCGGTCGCGGCGTCCAGGACGGGTCCGCCCGCCGCCGCGCCACCGCGCCGCATCGCCTCGCTGCCGTCGGTGCCGATGGCCAGTTCGAGGACCCCCTCGACGGTGGGGAACCCCTCGGTCGCCGTGTAGAGGGCCCGTGTGGTGCCGAGGACGCGCGCCTCGCGCCAGCCGTGGGCGTGGACCCGTACGTACGCGCCGGCGTCGGGCGGCGGGCGGTCGGCGACGGCGAGGGGGCGGACGCCGAGGCCGTCGGTGCGGACGAGGGCGAGGGCCTGCGCGGGGAGGGCCGTCACGGCACCGGCCGCGGCGGCGCACTCCCGCCCGTCGGGCCCGCGCACCACGATCCGTTCGAGGCCGTCGACGGCCTCGTGGGCGGTGACCACCGTGCCGCGGGCGTCGGCGACGAAGCCGGTGCCCCGCGTCCGGCCGGCTTGATCACAGATGAGTACCAGCGTCGCCCCGTCAGCGCGTCCCATGGGTCGACCGTAGGACCGGGGTGATCAACCGGTGAAGGTCGTCGCTCGAACGCGCCCCCGAGTACCCCCGCCGTTCACTCCGAGCGCCCGCCCGACTGGGTGAATACGCGTACTGGCGCGGAAAGAGTCCCTGTGGGGGGGCGCGGGGCGGCCGGCCGCCGAGGGCGGACGCCCGCCCCGCGGTGCCGGGCCTCCCGCGCGGACGGCCCGGTACGGACCGGCCGCCGAGCCCCCCACGGCGCTCCCGTACCCCCCGGGGGCCGCCGGCGCCCCGGGGCGAGCCCGACGGGCGGGCCAGACGGCTCAGCCGAAGACGGCCACGCTCTTCGCCTTGCCGCCGCGCTCCTCCACCAGGGCCAGGAAACGCCCGTCCGGTCCGAAGACGGCGACGGGTCCCCTCGTCCCGTGGGCGGGCATGTCGATGCGCACGCCGTTGAGCAGCAGCTTCGCGCGCCGCTCGTCGACTTCCCAGCGCGGGAACGCGGCGCCCGCCGCGTCGGCGATCGGCATGACCGCGAGGTCCTGCTGGTGCTGGTCGAGGGTGCGCGCGGCGTCCAGCCCGTACGGGCCGACCCGGGTGCGGCGCAGCGCGGTGAGGTGCCCGCCGACGCCGAGGTCGGCGCCGACGTCACGGGCGAGCGCCCGGATGTAGGTGCCGGACGAGCAGACGACGGAGACGACGAGGTCGACGACGGGCGTGCCGTCGTCGGCGACGGCGTCGCGCATGTCGTGGACGGTGAACTGCGAGACGGTCACCGGGCGGGCGGGGATGTCGAACTCCTCGCCGCCGCGGACGCGGGCGTACGACCGCTTGCCGTCGATCTTGATGGCGCTGACCTTCGACGGCACCTGCATGATGTCGCCGGTCAGCTTGGCCACGGCGGCGTCGACGGCGTCACGGGTGACCCGGGAGGCGTCGGTCGACGAGGTCGTCTCGCCCTCGGCGTCGTCGGTGACCGTGTTCTGGCCGAGCCGGATCGTGCCGAGGTACTCCTTCTCCGTCAGCGCGAGGTGGCCCAGGAGTTTGGTGGCCCGCTCGACGCCGAGGACGAGGACGCCGGTCGCCATGGGGTCCAGCGTGCCGGCGTGGCCGACGCGGCGGGTGCGGGCGATGCCGCGCATCTTGGCGACGACGTCGTGCGAGGTGAAGCCCGACGGCTTGTCGACGATGACGAGGCCGTCGGGCACAGGTGTGGTGCTGCTCATCGGGCGCCGGTGCCGTCCTCGTCGTCCTCGGGCCCGTCCTCGGCGTCGTCGGCGTCGTCGTCCTCGGGCTTGCGGTACGGGTCGGCCTCGCCGGCGTACGTCTTGCCCGTGGAGACCTCGCGCACCTCGGCGTCCTTCGCGCGCGCCTTGTCGAGGAGGTCCTCGATGGTGCGGGCGTTGTCCGGGAGGGCGTCCGGGACGAACGTCAGCGTCGGGGTGAAGCGGACGCCGGTCTGGCGGCCCACCTCGGAGCGCAGGACGCCCTTGGCGGACTCCAGCGCCGCCGCGGACGCGGCACGCTCCTCCTCGTCGCCGTAGACCGTGTAGAAGACCGTGGCCTCCCGCAGGTCGCCGGTGACCCGGGCGTCCGTGATGGTCACGAATCCCAGCCGCGGATCCTTGATTCGCCGGTCCAGGGTCTCCGCGACCACGACCTGGATGCGATCGGCCAGCTTGCGGGCCCGCGCGTTGTCGGCCACCGGTCCGTCTCCTCTTCCGTCTTGCGTTCACTCTTCGTCGGTGTGCAGCCGCCGCCGTACGGACAGCAGCTCCACCTCGGGCCGGGCGGCGACGAGGCGCTCACACCGGTCCAGTACCCCCGTGAGGTGCCCGACGTCCCCGGAGACCAACGCGATGCCGATCTCGGCCCTGCGATGGAGGTTCTGGTTGCCGGTCTCCGCCACGCTCACCGCGAACTTCCGCTGGAGCTCGGCGACGATCGGCCGGACGACGGAGCGCTTCTCCTTCAGCGACCGTACGTCGCCGAGAAGCAGGTCGAAGGACAGCGTCCCCACATACATGCGTGCCCGGATGTCCCGCCGGTTCGGGTTCGACGGTCCCCGCCGCGAACCGGCGGGGACAGCTGAACCGTACACGCAGCGGCCGGGGCCGATCGACGGAAATACTTCCGCCGACCGGCCCCGGGTACCGCTCGTCAGTCGCGTCGGCCGTGTCAGCCGCGCGGCTTCTCGCGCATCTCGTACGTCGCGATGACGTCGTCGACCTTGATGTCGTTGAAGTTGCCGAGGTTGATACCGCCCTCGAACCCTTCGCGGATCTCGGTGACGTCGTCCTTGAAGCGACGCAGACCCTCGATGTTGAGGCTCTCCGCGACGACCTTGCCGTCGCGCAGGAGGCGCGCCTTGGTGTTGCGCTTGACCAGGCCGGAGCGGATGAGGACACCCGCGATGTTGCCCAGCTTGGACGAGCGGAAGACCTCGCGGATCTCCGCCGTACCGAGCTCGACCTCTTCGTACTCCGGCTTGAGCAGACCCTTGAGGGCCGCCTCGATCTCCTCGATGGCCTGGTAGATCACCGAGTAGTAGCGGACGTCGACGCCCTCGCGCTCCGCCATCTGCGCGGCACGGCCGGCCGCGCGGACGTTGAAGCCGATGACGATGGCGTCGGAGCCCATCGCCAGGTCGATGTCGGACTCGGTGACCGCACCCACACCGCGGTGCAGGACCCGGATGTCGACCTCTTCGCCGACGTCGAGCTGGAGCAGCGAGGACTCGAGGGCCTCCACCGAACCGGACGCGTCGCCCTTGATGATGAGGTTGAGTTCCTGGATCTGACCGGCCTTGAGCACCTTGTCGAGGTCCTCGAGGGACACCCGGCGGACGCGCTTGGCGAAGGCGGCGTTGCGCTCCCGCGCGGCGCGCTTCTCGGCGATCTGGCGGGCCGTGCGGTCCTCGTCGACGACGAGGAAGTTGTCGCCGGCACCCGGGACGTTGGTGAGGCCCAGGACCAGGACGGGAGTCGACGGGGTCGCCTCCTCGACGTTGTTGCCCTTGTCGTCGAGCATCGCCCGGACGCGGCCGTACGCGTCGCCGACGACCATCGTGTCGCCGACCCGCAGCGTGCCTCGCTGGACGAGGACGGTCGCCACGGCGCCGCGGCCGCGGTCGAGGTGGGACTCGATCGCGATGCCCTGCGCGTCCTGCTCCGGGTTGGCCCGCAGGTCGAGCGAGGCGTCCGCCGTGAGGATCACGGCCTCCAGCAGGGAGTCGATGTTCAGACCCTGCTTGGCGGAGATGTCGACGAACATCGTGTCGCCGCCGTACTCCTCGGCGACCAGGCCGTACTCGGTCAGCTGACCGCGCACCTTGACCGGGTCGGCGCCCTCGACGTCGATCTTGTTGACCGCGACCACGATCGGCACGTCGGCCGCCTTGGCGTGGTTCAGCGCCTCGATCGTCTGGGGCATCACACCGTCGTTCGCCGCCACCACGAGGATCGCGATGTCGGTGGACTTGGCACCGCGGGCACGCATGGCGGTGAACGCCTCGTGACCCGGGGTGTCGATGAAGGTGATCTTGCGCTCTTCGTCGTTGACCTGGGTCGCGACCTGGTAGGCACCGATGTGCTGGGTGATGCCGCCGGCCTCGCCCGCGATGACGTTCGTCTTGCGGATCGCGTCGAGCAGTCGGGTCTTTCCGTGGTCGACGTGACCCATGACGGTGACGACCGGCGGACGCGGCGCGAGGTACTCCTCGCCGCCCTCGTCCTCGCCCCACTCGAGGTCGAAGGACTCGAGCAGCTCGCGGTCCTCCTCCTCCGGGGAGACGATCTGAACGGTGTAGTTCATCTCGTCGCCGAGGAGCTGCAGCGTCTCGTCGGAGACGGACTGCGTGGCCGTGACCATCTCGCCGAGGTTCATCATGACCGCGACGAGCGACGCCGGGTTGGCGTTGATCTTCTCCGCGAAGTCGGTGAGGGACGCACCGCGCGACAGGCGGACGGGCTCGCCGTTGCCGCGGGGCAGCATCACGCCGCCCACGGACGGGGCCTGCATGGCCTCGTACTCCTGGCGCCTCTGACGCTTCGACTTGCGACCGCGACGGGCGGGACCGCCCGGACGGCCGAACGCACCCTGCGTGCCACCGCGGCCGCCGGGGCCGCCGGGGCGACCACCGAAGCCGGGACGGCCGCCGAAGCCGCCGCCGCCACCCGGGGCACCGGGACGACCGCCGCCGCCACCGCCACCACCGGGGCGACCGGCGAAGCCGCCGCCGCCACCGCCGCCACCGGGACGGCCGGCGAAGCCGCCGCCGCCACCGCCGGGACGACCGGGACCGCCGGGACGACCGCCGGTCGCGGGACCGCGGCCGGCGGGGCCGGGGCGCGGGCCGGCAGCGGGACGCTGCGGCATCATGCCCGGGTTCGGGCGGTTGCCGGCGGGGCCGCCACCCGGGCGCGGGGCCTGGGGACGCGGCATGGAGCCGGGGGTGGGACGCGGGCCGCCGGGGCCGGCCTGGGGACGCGGGCCGCCCTGGCCGGGGGCCTGCGGACGCGGGCCGCCGGGGGCGCCGGCGCCACCGGGACGCGGGGCGCCGCCGGGACGGGGCGCCTGCGGGCGCGCCATGCCGGTGGAGCCGCCGGAGGTGAAGGGGTTGTTGCCCGGACGCGGGCCGGCCGGACGGCCACCCGGACGGGCGGCCTGCTGGCCGGGGCGCGGGGCGCCGGGGCGTGCGCCGCCCTGGCCCTGGCCCTGGGCCTGGCCCTGGCCGGACGCCTGGGGGCGAGCGGCGGGACGGGGACCCGGGGTGGCACCGGGCCGGGAACCGGCGGCGGGAGCCGACGGCGGCGCGGTGAACTCGGGCTTGGACGGGGCCGGAGCCGCCGGGGCCGCCTTGGGGGCCGGGGCGGGCTTGGGACCCGGGGTCGGACGCGGGCCGGCGGCCGGCGTCGCGGGCTTCTCGGCGGCCGCGGGCTTCGGCGCGGGGGCGCCGGGCTTCGGGGCGGCCGGACGTGCCGCCTGCGCCGGGGAGGGCGCGGCGGGCTTGGCAGACGTGGGGGCACCCTCGCGCTTGGCGGGGGCGGGGGGGGCGGCCTTGCGGGGCGCCCCGGGCTTCGCAGCGGACTTGCCGGCGGAGCCGGGTCCCTGCAAAGCGTCGGTCAACTTGCGGACAACCGGCGCCTCGATCGTCGAAGACGCCGAACGCACGAATTCACCGAGTTCCTGGAGCTTGGCCATGACGACCTTGCTCTCCACACCGAACTCCTTGGCGAGTTCGTATACCCGGACCTTAGCCACTTCGCTCCTTTGAGGTCCGGGTTACCGCCGGACCGTCGCTACTTCATGGGCGTACTCATCGCGTACTCATCGAGTGCTCATCGCAATCTCGACCTACTTCCAACTCGCGAGGTACCTGACCGCACGGGTTCACCCCGTGCCGTACTTCTTTCTTACGGTGTCGCCTGCTCGACGTATCGGCGGACGTCCGCGGTGTCGAGCGGACCCTGGACCCGGAGGGACCGGGGGAACGCCCGGCGGCGGACCGCCAGATCGAGACAGGACCGGACGGGATGCACGTAGACACCCCGACCGGGCAGCGTACCGCGAGGATCGGGGGCACACTCACCTCCGACCGCCACGATGCGCAGCAGATCGGTCTTGGCCGCCCGCTCCCGGCATCCCACACAGGTTCGCTCAGGGCATGCGCGGGCATGCGTCCGGCCAGACACGCTTAAGTCTACCTCCCCGCACCGACCTCACCCCTTTGGGGCAAGAATCGAACGGATGTTGTCGTGATCCCGTCGTGGTCTCGTGGTTGCCCAACGTGACCGCGGCCGATCCTATTCCCGTCCGGCCGGGGTCGCTCCCGGTCGGACGGCCCGCCCGGACCGCTCGGGAGCGGCGCCCGCGGGCGACACGGACCGCCCAGTCTGCCCCACCCGTCCCGCCCCGGTCGCGCGGATTTCCGCGGCGGCCGGCGGCGGGGCAGGGGGACGGCGGTCCGAGGCGCGCCCCGGAGCGGGTTCAGGAGGCGTCCGGCGCCGGCTGCTCGGTGTCCGGGCGGATGTCGATGCGCCAGCCGGTGAGGCGGGCGGCCAGGCGGGCGTTCTGGCCCTCCTTGCCGATCGCCAGCGACAGCTGGTAGTCCGGCACGGTCACCCGGGCGGACCGGGCGGCGAGGTCGACGATCTCGACCTTGGAGACCCGGGCCGGGGAGAGGGCGTTCGCCACCATGTCGGCCGGGTCGTCCGACCAGTCGACGATGTCGATCTTCTCGCCGAGCAGTTCGGCCATGACATTGCGCACACGGCCGCCCATGGGGCCGATGCAGGCGCCCTTGGCGTTGAGACCGGACCGGGTGGCCCGGACGGCGATCTTGGTGCGGTGGCCGGCCTCACGGGCGATCGCGGCGATCTCGACGGAACCGTCGGCGATCTCCGGGACCTCCAGCGCGAAGAGCTTCTTCACCAGGTTCGGGTGGGTGCGCGAGAGGGTGACGGAGGGGCCGCGCACGCCCTTGGCGACGCGGACCACGTACGTGCGCAGCCGCAGGCCGTGCGTGTACTCCTCGCCCGGCACCTGCTCCTGCACCGGGAGGATGGCCTCCAGCTTGTCGTCCAGCCTGACCAGGACGTTCTTCGGGTCCTTGCCCTGCTGCACCATGCCGGCGACGATGTCGCCCTCGCGGCGCGCGTACTCGCCGAAGGTCACGTCGTTCTCGGCGTCGCGCAGCCGCTGCTGGATGACCTGGCGGGCGGTGGTCGCCGCGATGCGGCCGAAATCCGACGGGGTGTCGTCGAACTCCTTGGGCTCCTGCCCCTCCTCCAGGTCCGCCGGGTCCTCCTTCGCCCACACCGTCACGTGACCGGTCTGCCGGTCCAGCACGACACGGGCGTGGCGGCGGGCTCCCTCGGTGCGGTGGTAGGCGATGAGGAGGGCCGACTCGATCGCCTCGACCAGCAGCTCGAAGGGGATCTCCTTCTCATGTGCCAAGCCCTTGAGAAGCTTCACATCGATGTCCACGGCTACGCCTCCTCCTCTTCCTTCTTGTCCTTGCGGTTGAACTCGATCTCCACGCGCGCCTTGGCGACCTCGGCGAACTCCACGCGCCGGGCGGTGGGCTTGCGGCCCTTCACGCCCGGCACCTCCAGGTCCAGACCCTCGTCGTCCACGCCGAGGACGCGGGCGACCAGCTCGGAGCCCTCGGTGAGCCGCAGCTTCACCAGGCGCCCGGTGGCGCGCACGTAGTGGCGGTGCTCGGTGAGGGGGCGGTCGGCGCCGGGGGAACTCACTTCGAGGACGTACTCGTCCTCGCCCATCGCGTCCGTCTCGTCGAGCTTCTCGGAGAGGGCGCGGCTCACTTCGGCGCAGGCGTCCAGCTCCACGCCGTCGTCCGAGTCGACGATGACCCGCAGCACCCTGCGGCGGCCCGCCCGGGACACCTCGATCTCCTCGAGGTCCAGCTGCCTGGCGGCGACCAGCGGTTCCAGCAGCTCGCGCAGCCTCTCGCTCTGGGTGGTGCTCATCCGGGTGACTCCTCGGCCGCGTGTGCTGTTGTGGGTTCGTCGCGTGTCAGACAAAGGGTATCCGGTCGCGGAGGGTGTTGCCGTCCACCCCGTGACGGGCCGCGGGTACGCTCGCCAGCGGTGATCTTGCGGTATGTACCCGAAGGAGTGACGTGGAGCGCACGGGGCTGACGCGCAGGCGTGCCCTCGCGGTGGCCGCGGTCGGCGCGGTGCCCGCGGGCTGCACGGGTGCGGAGCCGGACGGCGGCGGGCCCGGCGGCGCGGCGCGCACGACCGCCGCCGACCGCGCCCGGCGCGCGGAGGCGGCGCTGCGCCGCCGCTCCGCCGCGGTGAGCGCCGAACTCCTGGCCGGATACGACGCGGCCTTGGCCGCGCACCCCTCGCTCCGCGCCCGCCTCGCGCCGCTGCGGGAGGCGACGGCGCGGCACGTGACGGCGCTGGCCCCGGCCGACGGGGCGGCCGCCGGTGCCGGCGGCGCCCGGGGCGCGCGGTCGGAAGGGCGCGCGCCCGCCCCTGGTGCGCGCGCCTCCTCGCCCGGCCCCGGGGCGCCCTCCGCGGGCGCCGCAGCCGCCGACCCCGGGGCCGCGCTCGCCGGATTGGCCGCGCTGGCCACCCGTACCGCCGCGGCGCACACCGCCGCGCTCGACGGCGCGCCGCCGGAGCTGGCGCGGCTGCTGGCCTCGGTCGCCGCGGCGGGCGCCGCGCACGCGTACCTGCTGGGCCCCGGGGCGCGGCCGTGAGCGCGCTGGAGGCCGCGCGGGCGGCGCTCGCGGCGGAGCACGCCGCGGTGTACGGGTACGGCGTGGTCGGCGCCCGGGTCGGTGACGCGCGCCGCGCGGAGGCCGCGCAGGCCCACGCCGCCCACCGGGCACGGCGCGACGCGCTGGTCCGGACGGTGCGGGGGCTGGGCGGTGCGCCCGTCGCCGCGGAGCCGGCGTACGCGCTGCCGTTCGCGGTGGCGGACGGCCCGGCGGCGGCGCGGCTCGCCGCCGAGCTGGAGGACCGGGTGGCGGGCGTCTACGCCGACCTCGTTCGGGCCGCCGGGGGGCCGCTGCGCCGGGAGGCCGCCGCGGCGCTGCGCGAGGCGGCGGTACGGGCCGTGCGCTGGCGGGGCGGGGGCGGCGTAGCCTTTCCTGGGCTCGCCGAGCGACCGTGAGCCGCTCACACGACTCAGCAGCGCAGGGAAGGGAACCCCGCACGCATGGCCCACGCCGGTGACGCCCCCGCTTTCGCTCCGCCGCGCCGCCTCGTGCGGGCGCTCGGCGAGACGTACGGCGGGGGCGGCGGGACGGCCGAGTGGCTCGCGGGGCTGCCCGCCGCCGCGCGCGGTGAGCTGGCGCGGCACGGCGCCGCGGCGGAGCGGGTGGTGGAGCCGGGCGGCCGCAGCAGCCTCGTGGTGCTCGTGCGCCTGGCCGGGGGCGAGCCGGCCGCTCTGAAGCTGGCGCCGCCGGTGGCGGGGCCGGAGCCGGAGCGCGCGGCCCTCGCGCACTGGGACGGCTGGGGCGCCGTACGGCTGCTGCCGCCCGCCGACGACGCGAACCTTGATGACGACGCCGACGACGCCGACGGGGCCAGCGGGACGGGTGCGGCCGCCGGCGGCGGTACGCCGGGCACGGCGGGGCTGCTGCTGGAGCGGCTGCGGCCGGACGTGTCGCTGCGCTCCCTACCGGACGCCAAGGCGCTGCTGGAGGCGGCCGGCACGGTCCGGCGGCTGTGGGTCGAGCCGCCCGAGGGCCACGCCTTCGAGACCGTGGCCGACCGGACGGAGCGCCAGGCGGCGGCCATGGCCGCGTACCGCGCGGACCCGACGGCGGGCCCCCTGGTGGCCGCCGCGCTCCGGGCGCGCGGGGAGCTGGTGGCGGCGGACGCGGAGGCGCTGCTGCTGCACGGCTGCTTCCGGCAGGGCAAGGTGCTGGCGGGCGAGCGGGCGCCCTGGCTTGCGGTGGGTCCCGAGCCGGTCGTCGGGGAGCGGGCGTACGACCTGGCGCGGCTCGTGCGGGACCGGGTCGAGGACCTGGTGGCGGAGGCGACCGGCGCGGCGACGGGGCGGCGGCGGGTGCACAAGCTGGCCGACGCCCTGGAGGTCGACCGCGACCGGCTGCGCGGCTGGACCCTGTTCCGCGCCGTGGAGTCCGCGACCCGGGCGATGGCCGCGGGGCGGGGGCGCGAGGCGGAGACCCTGTTGGAGTTCGCGGGCTGGCTCTGACCCGACCCCGACCTCTTTCGACCGTTTGGGTGCAATATGGGCGTATCTGCTCGTGCACGTCCGGGCCCATCCGACGGCAGGGGGTCGTCATGGTCGAGGAAGCAGTCACCGCGGTCATCCTGGCGGGCACGGCCGCCGGAGCGTACGCCGCGGCCGCCGTCAGGGTCGTCAAACAGTACGAGCAGGGCGTCGTCCTGCGGCTGGGGCGGTTGCGCAGCCGGGTGCGGGGGCCGGGGCTGACGGTGATCGTCCCCTTCGTCGACCGCATGCGGAAGGTGAGCATGCAGATCGTGACGATGCCGGTCCCCGCCCAGGACGGCATCACCCGGGACAACGTCACGGTGCGGGTCGACGCGGTGATCTACTTCAAGGTCGTCGACCCGGTCGACGCCGTCATCCGCGTCGAGGACTACCGGTTCGCGGTCTCGCAGATCGCGCAGACGTCGCTGCGTTCGATCATCGGCAAGAGCGAGCTGGACGACCTGCTCTCCAACCGCGAGAAGCTCAACGAGGGGCTGGAGCTGATGATCGACAGCCCGGCCGTCGAATGGGGCGTGACCATCGACCGGGTGGAGATCAAGGACGTGTCCCTGCCCGAGACCATGAAGCGCTCCATGGCGCGGCAGGCGGAGGCCGACCGCGAGCGGCGGGCCCGGCTGATCAACGCGGACGCGGAGCTGCAGGCGTCGAAGAAGCTCTCGGAGGCGGCCCGCGAGATGGCCGACACGCCGTCCGCGCTCCAGCTGAGGCTGTTGCAGACGGTCATGGCGGTCGCGGCCGAGAAGAACTCGACCCTCGTCCTGCCGATCCCCGTCGAGCTGCTGCGGTTCCTGGAGCGCTCCGCCGAGCGGGCCGAGCACGAGACCGCCGGGCACGGACGGGACCGGGGCGCCGGGGACCACGACCACCGCGACGGGGGCGACCGGTACGGCCGGGGGCAGGCCGGTGACGCCGGTGACGAGGGCGCGGGGGCGCACGGGGGCACGGGATCGGGCGGCGGGGCGCACGGCCCGTCGGCGCTCGGACCGGCGGTGCGGGGGCCGTCCGCGCTGGACCCGGCCCCCTGGGAGCCCGCCGCCCACCCCCTGGGGCGGCGGCCGACACAAGGCCAGGGCCAGGACCAGGACCAGGGCCAGGGGCGCCACGAGCCGTCCCCGGCGCACCCGGCACATCCCGCGCCGCCCCTGCGGATCCGGGACGAGGACGCCGGTACCGCCGGGTGCCTGTGACGCACGCCCCGCCCGTCCGGCGGGGGCGGGTACGCGCGCACGCCGGTGCGCCGCCCCGGGTGGGGCGGCGCACCGGCGTGCGGGTGGTCACGCGCCCGTGACGCCTGCGGCGGGGCGCCCGGGGGGAGCGGTCAGGCCGTCAGGCGGGCCACGGCCTCCTCGACCGTCAGCTCCTCGCGCTCACCGGTGCGGCGGTCCTTCAGCTCGACGACGCCCTCGCCGGAGCGGCGGCCCGCCACGAGGATCCGCGGTACGCCCAGCAGCTCGGCGTCGGTGAACTTCACGCCCGGCGACACCCCGGCGCGGTCGTCGACGAGGACGCGCAGCCCGGCCTCGCCGAGCTTCTCCGAGACCTCCAGGGCCAGCTCCGTCTGGAGGGCCTTCCCGGCGGCGACGACGTGCACGTCGGCCGGGGCGATCTCCCGGGGCCAGCACAGGCCCTTGTCGTCGGCGGTCTGCTCGGCGAGGGCCGCCACCGCGCGGGAGACGCCGATGCCGTACGAGCCCATCGTGACCCGGACGGGCTTGCCGTTCTGGCCGAGGACGTCCAGCTGGAAGGCGTCGGTGTACTTGCGGCCGAGCTGGAAGATGTGGCCGATCTCGATGGCGCGGTCCAGCTTCAGGCCGGCGCCGCACCGCGGGCAGGGGTCGCCCTCCTCGACCACCACGACGTCGAGGTACTCGTCGACCTGGAAGTCGCGGCCGGACACGACGTTGCGGGCGTGGGTGTCGGGCTTGTTCGCGCCGGTGATCCAGGCGGTGCCGGGGGCGACGCGGGGGTCGGCGATGTAGCGGACCTTGTCCAGGCCCTGCGGGCCGACGTAGCCGCGGACCAGGTCGGGGCGGCCCTCGAAGTCGTCGGCGGTGACCATCTCGACGACGGCCGGGGCGAGGTGGTCCTCCAGCTTGCCGAGGTCGACCTCGCGGTCTCCGGGCACGCCCACGGCCACGATCTCGCCGTCCACCTTCACCAGAAGGTTCTTCAGCGTGGCCGACGCCGGCACGCCGAGGTGCTCGGCGAGGGTCTCGATGGTCGGCGTGTCCGGGGTGTCGAGCTCCTCGACCGGACCGTGCGCCGAGCCGTCGGCCGGCGCGCCGCCCGCGAAGGTCACGGCCTCGGTGTTGGCCGCGTAGTCGCAGGACGGGCAGTGGACGAAGGTGTCCTCGCCCGCCGCGGCGGGGGCCAGGAACTCCTCGGAGGCCGAGCCGCCCATGGCGCCGGAGACCGCGGACACGATCTTGTGCCGCAGGCCGAGCCGCTCGAAGATCCGCACGTACGCCTCGCGGTGCAGGCGGTAGGACTCGGCCAGGCCCTCGTCGGTGGTGTCGAAGGAGTACGAGTCCTTCATCTGGAACTCGCGGCCGCGCAGGATGCCCGAGCGCGGGCGGGCCTCGTCGCGGTACTTCGTCTGGATCTGGTAGAGGATCACGGGCAGGTCCTTGTAGGACGTGCACTGGTCCTTGACCAGCTGGGTGAAGATCTCCTCGTGCGTGGGGCCGAGCAGGTAGTCGGCGCCCTTGCGGTCCTGGAGGCGGAACAGCTCCGCGCCGTACTCGTCCCAGCGGCCGGTCGCCTCGTACGGCTCCTTCGGCAGCAGGGCGGGCAGCAGGACCTCCTGGCCGCCGATGGCGTCCATTTCCTCGCGCACCACGCGGGCGACGTTCTCCAGGACCTTCTTGCCCAGCGGCAGCCAGGACCAGATGCCGGCGGCGTTGCGGCGGACGTAGCCGGCGCGGACGAGCAGCTTGTGGCTGAGCGTCTCGGCGTCCGCCGGGTCGTCGCGCAGTGTCTTGACCATCAACCGGGACATGCGCTGGACCTGGGCCATGGGGAACTCTCTCCTGCGGTCAAATGTGTGATGGGCAGGAGGTTAGCCGGGCGGCCCCGGCGGGCGGAAATCAACGGGCCCCGCGCGCCCCGCCGCCGCGGGCCCCGGCGCGGTCTCGCCGCTCCCCCGCCGCACCGCCGCGCCCGCCTGACGGGCTCACTGCCGGCGCAGCGGCAGATGGGCGCCCATCACGGCGTACGGCCGCGCCGCGCTGGGGAAGTGGACCTGGCGGGCCAGGTCCCGGTAGCCGAGGGAGCGGTAGAGCCGGCGGGCGGGGCTCTCGACGTCGATGGCGGAGAGGAGGGAGCGGGGCTCGTCGGCCGTGCCCGTGATGGTGGTGATCAGCTCGGTGCCGATGCCCCGGCCCTGGTAGTCGGGGTGGACGTGCAGTTCGGTGATGACGAAGGCGTCGTCCAGCCAGGACTCGCCGCCCTCGCGGACCAGGTAGGGCTGGACGACCGTCGACCACCAGTGGACGCGCTCGTTGGGCATCCCGTACACGAAGCCGACGAGCCGGCCCGAGGAGGTGGTCGCCCCGTACGCGCGGGCGCCGCGGCAGGCCATGTGGCGGACCACGATGTGGCGGCGCACGGCGACCTCGCCCTCGCTGAGGCCGAAGGCGACGGCCTGTACGGCCAGCGCGTCGTCCGCCCGCGCGACGAGGTCGAGCGGTCCGACCACCACGGCGTCATCCATGGTCGAACCCTACGTCGCCGCACCGCCGTCCGAACAGCTCGCGCGGGGCGGCGCGGTGGTCAGAACAGGACACTCATGAACGCGCCCACCTCGCGGAAGCCGACCCTGCGGTAGGCGGCGCGGGCGGGGGCGTTGTAGTCGTTGACGTACAGGCTGACGACGGGGGCGACGTCGGCGAGGGCGTAGCGCAGCACGGCCGCCATGCCGGTCTCGGACAGGCCGCGGCCGCGGTACTCCGGGTCGACCCAGACGCCCTGGATCTGGCAGGCCCGGGGCGTGGCCGCGCCGATCTCGGCCTTGAAGACGACGCGGTCGTCCTCGACCCGGGCGAAGGAGCGCCCGGCGGCGACCAGCTCGGCGACGCGCGCCTGGTACAGCAGCCCGCCGTCGCCGGCGGTGGGCGAGACGCCGACCTCCTCGGTGAACATCGCCACGCACGCCGGCATGATCAGGTCCATCTCGTCCCTGCGGACGCGGCGGACCAGCGGGTCGGGCGCGACGTCCGGGGCGGGCCGCTCGGTGACCATGAGCGGCTGGTGGGGCCGTACGTCACGCGCGGGGCCCCAGCTGGGTTCGAGGAGCCGCCACAGTTCGGCGGTGGCCTGCGCGGGGCCCACGATCGAGGAGCAGCGGCGCCCGGAGCGGCGGGCGCGGTCGGCGAAGGCGCGGACGGCCTCGGGGGTGGCGCAGATGGGGACGAGGTTGGCGCCGGCGTAGCACAGGGAGCGCAGCCGCCCCTCGGAGTACCAGCCCCACATCTCGCCGCCGAGGCGCCACGGGTCGAGGCCGGCCGCCTGGACGCGGGCGGTGACGAACGCGTTGGCGACGGGGTCGCTCTCCAGGACGGCGAGCGCGGCGCCGAGGTCCCCGGGTTCGAGGACCCGGGTTGTGGTGTGCGTCAACACGAGGGGGCCTCACCAGTGGGTCTGTCGGTCACCGCACTGTACCCGGCGCTCCGGCGACCTGACGGGGCCCGCGGACGGGGGACGCGGGCGGGCCCCGGTGGGCGTCGGCGGGCCGCGCGGACCCGCGTCCCGGCCGCCGCGGGCGGCCGGGCGCAGGCGGCGGGGGTCAGCTGACGGAGACCTCGGGCTCGCCGGACGCCACGCCGTCCTTCTCCATCTGCTCGGCGATCTTCATCGCCTCCTCGATGAGCGTCTCCACGATCTTCGACTCGGGGACGGTCTTGATGACCTCGCCCTTGACGAAGATCTGGCCCTTGCCGTTGCCGGAGGCGACGCCGAGGTCCGCCTCGCGGGCCTCGCCGGGGCCGTTGACGACGCAGCCCATGACGGCGACGCGCAGCGGCACCTCCATGCCCTCCAGGCCGGCGGTGACCTCGTCGGCGAGCTTGTACACGTCGACCTGGGCCCGGCCGCAGGACGGGCAGGAGACGATCTCCAGGCGGCGCTGGCGGAGGTTGAGGGACTCCAGGATCTGGATGCCGACCTTGACCTCCTCCGCCGGGGGGGCGGAGAGGGAGACGCGGATGGTGTCGCCGATGCCCTCGGCGAGCAGCGCGCCGAAGGCGACGGCGGACTTGATGGTGCCCTGGAAGGCGGGGCCCGCCTCGGTGACACCGAGGTGCAGCGGGTAGTCGCACTGGGCGGCGAGCTGCCGGTAGGCGTTGACCATCACGACCGGGTCGTTGTGCTTGACCGAGATCTTGATGTCGCGGAAGTCGTGCTCCTCGAAGAGGGACGCCTCCCACAGGGCGGACTCGACGAGCGCCTCGGGGGTGGCCTTGCCGTACTTCTGCAGGAGGCGGCGGTCGAGGGAGCCGGCGTTGACGCCGATGCGGATCGGGGTGCCGGTCTCGCGGGCCGCCTTGGCGATCTCCTTGACCTTGTCGTCGAACTGCTTGATGTTGCCGGGGTTGACCCGGACCGCCGCGCAGCCGGCGTCGATGGCGGCGAAGACGTACTTGGGCTGGAAGTGGATGTCCGCGATGACCGGGATCTGGGACTTCCGAGCGATGGTGGCCAGCGCGTCGGCGTCGTCCTGCGTGGGGCAGGCCACGCGGACGATCTGGCAGCCGGAGGCGGTCAGCTCGGCGATCTGCTGGAGCGTGGCGCCGATGTCGGAGGTCCGGGTCGTGGTCATGGACTGCACCGACACGGGTGCGTCGCCGCCGACGGCCACCGAGCCGACCTGGATCTTGCGGCTGACCCGGCGTTCGGCCAGCTTGGTCGGAACGGACGGCATGCCGAGAGAAATCGCGGTCATCTGCTGTGCAACCCCAAGGTGTGGATCGAGGTCCCGTATCGGCGGGCTCCAGGGCTTCGAGATTACAGGTGGCGTACTGCCGCCAGCACATCGCGGCGGGGCGCGCCGCCGTGTAGGGAGCGGCCGGGCGCGCCCGCGCGCCCGGCCGTACACCCGGGTGCTACGAGATCTTCACCGGGTTCACGATGTCGGCGAGCAGCACGAGCACCGTGAAGCAGATGAAGACGCCCGCGACGACGTACGCGACCGGCATGAGCTTGGCGACGTCGAAGGGGCCGGGGTCGGGGCGCCGGAAGACCCGCGCCACGTTCCGCCGCACGGACTCCCACAGGGCGCCGGCGATGTGCCCGCCGTCCAGGGGGAGCAGCGGCAGCATGTTGAAGAGGAACAGCGAGAGGTTGAACGTCGCCAGCACCAGCAGGAAGGACGCGACGATGTTCTGCGTCGGCACGTCGAGGTTCATCACCTCGCCGCTGATGCGGGCGGCGCCCACGATGCCGACCGGGGAGTCGGCCTTGCGCTCGCCGTCGCCGAACGTGGCGTTCCACAGGTCGGGGATCTTGCCGGGGAGCGCGATCACGGCGTGCACGCCGTCCTCGATCATGTCGCCCATGCGGTCCACGGACTCGCCGAAGCCGAGCGGGACGATCTCCGTCTTGGCGGCGAAGCCCAGGTAGCCGGCGGCGACGTACTGGCCGGGCACGGCCTCGCCGTCGGCGTCCTTGCGCACCACCAGGTTCTTCTCCAGCGTGGGGTGCAGGTCCAGCCGCTGCCCGTCGCGCTCCACGGTGACGGTGGCGGGGCCGATGGTGTCGCGGATGCGGGCGGAGAGCTCGGCCCAGTCGGCGACGGGCTCGCCGTCGAAGGCGACGATGCGGTCGCCCTCGCGCAGCCCGGCCGCGTGCGCCGGGGAGGGCCGGTCGCTCGGGGCGCAGGTGTCGCGCTCCTCGCTCTGGGCGATGACGCACTTCTGCACGCCGGCGACCTCGGTGGTCTGGGTGGCGAAGCCGAAGGACATGGCGACGCCGAGGAAGATCGCGACGGCCAGTACGAGGTTCATGAACGGCCCGGCGAACATGACGATCACGCGCTTCCACGGCTTGCGCGTGTAGAAGAGCCGCTTCTCGTCGCCGGGCTGCAGCTCCTCGTACGCCGCCGAGCGGGCGTCCTCGATCATGCCGCGCCAGGGGGAGGTCGAGCGGGCCTCGATGCGGCCGTCCGTGCCGGGCGGGAACATCCCGATCATGCGGATGTAGCCGCCCATCGGGATGGCCTTGATGCCGTACTCCGTCTCGCCCTTGTGCCGCGACCACAGGGTGGGGCCGAAGCCGACCATGTACTGGGGGACGCGGATGCC
Organism: Streptomyces sp. DH12; assembly: GCF_020873895.1. Lineage (GTDB taxonomy): Bacteria > Actinomycetota > Actinomycetes > Streptomycetales > Streptomycetaceae > Streptomyces. The sequence continues at coordinate 53,127 of NZ_JAHWGT010000022.1, forward strand.
GAAGAGCTTCGCCGTGGAGAGGTGGCCGAGCTCGTGCCAGGCGATGGAGAACAGCAGCCCCACGGCGAACAGCACGATGCCGAGGAGCGTGAGCAGAACCGTCATGCGCCGACCTCCACCGTCGTCCCGGCGGCCTTCGCCGCCAGCTCCCGGGCCCGCGCGCGGGCCCACGTCTCCGCTTCCATGACGTCCTGGACCGTCAGCGGGGTTCCCGGGGCGGGTGCGCCGTGCTCGGCGACGACCTCGGTGACCGTGTCCATGATGCCGGTGAAGGGGAGCCGGCCGGCGAGGAAGGCGTCGACGCACTCCTCGTTGGCGGCGTTGAAGACGGCCGGGGCGGTGCCGCCCAGCTCGCCGACGTGCCGGGCGAGGCCGACGGACGGGAAGGCCTCGGTGTCGAGCGGGAAGAACTCCCAGGTCGACGCCGTGGACCAGTCGAACGCCGGGGCCGCGTCGGGGACGCGCTGGGGCCAGCCGAGACCGATCGCGATGGGGCCGCGCATGTCGGGCGGGGTGGCCTGGGCGAGGGTCGAGCCGTCCGTGAACTCCACCATCGAGTGCACGTACGACTGCGGGTGGACGACGACCTCGATGCGGTCGAAGGGGATGTCGTAGAGCAGGTGGGCCTCGATCACCTCCAGGCCCTTGTTGACGAGCGTGGCGCTGTTGACCGTGATGACGGGGCCCATCGCCCAGGTGGGGTGGGCCAGCGCGTCCTCGCGGGTGACATCGGCCAGCTCGGCGCGGGTGCGGCCGCGGAAGGGGCCCCCGGAGGCGGTGACGACGAGCTTGCGGACGTCCGCGCGGGTGCCGGCGGCCAGCGCCTGGAAGAGAGCGGCGTGCTCGGAGTCGACCGGGATGATCTGGCCCGGCTCCGCGAGGGCCTTCACCAGCGGGCCGCCGACGATGAGCGACTCCTTGTTGGCGAGGGCCAGCGTGCGCCCCGCCCGGAGCGCGGCGAGCGTCGGCGCCAGCCCGATGGAGCCGGTGATGCCGTTGAGCACGGTGTGGCAGTCGGAGGCCGCGACGTGGGTGGCGGCGTCCGGCCCCGCCAGGACCTCCGGCAGCGGCTCGGAGCCGTAGAGCGCCCGCAGCGCCTCCCGCAGCGCGGGGACCGCGTCCTCGCGGGCCACGGCCACCGTGCGCACCCGCAGCCGGTGCGCCTGCTCGGCGAGGAGGCCGACCCTGCCGCCGGCGGCGGACAGCGCGGTGACGCGGAACCGGTCGGGGTTGCGCAGGGCCAGGTCGATGGCCTGGGTGCCGATGGACCCGGTGGAGCCGAGGACGACGACGTCCCGGCGGCCTTCGGTGGGATCGAAGGCGATGTGCGGGTCGGCGAGGGGTGATGGGCTGTCGCTCATGCCCCCCATTCTTGCCGCATCCGCCCCGGCCTTTGACCGGGTCCCCCGGCGGGATCCCCCGGAGGGTCCCACTCCGCTCCCTCCTCCGGCGCGGACTGCGCCGCGTCGCGGCCGCGGGGGCGCGGCGACACGTCGGAACTCCTTCACTCGGCGGGCCGGTCCCGGGAACATGTCCGCGGAGACCAGGGCCGGGGCCGCGCGGCTGTTCGGGGGACGCGGCCGGGTCACGCCATCCGGGGGGATGCCATGGACACAGCCGTACGCGCCGGGGCGGCGGGCGGGGGACGCGGGGTGCTGGAGGGGGCGTTCGCCCTGCTGGAGGCCCTGCGCCGGCACGGCGACGAGGCGGGGGTGACCGAACTGGCGGTCGCCTGCGGACTGCCCAAGAGCACGGCGCACCGGCTGCTGGAGCAGTTGGTGGCGCTCCGGGCCGTGGAGCGGCACGGCCTGCGCTACCGGCTGGGCGCGCAGCTCTACCGGCTCGGCCAGGGCTGGCAGCCGCACCCGGGGCTGCGGGGGGCGGGGCGCCTGCCGCTGCACCGGCTGCGGGCCGCCACCGGAGGCAGCGTGCTGCTGGCGGTGATGCGCGAGGAGCGGGCCCTCACGGTCTGTTCGGTGCCCGGCCGGGTGGAGTCGCTGGTGCCGGTCCGGGACGGCGGGGCGTTCCCGCTGGACACGGCGCTGGGCAAGGCGCTGCGCGGCCCGGTGCGCGGCGGCGCCGTACTGGACCGGGAGGAGGTGGTGGCGGGAGTCTGCTGCGCCGCGCTGCCGGTGCGGTCCCCGGCGGGGGCCGTGGTGGGTGCGGTGGCCGCGATGGTGGAGGCGGGCCAGCGGCTGGAGGTGGTGGCGGGCCGGGTCGCGGAGGCGGCCGCCGCCGTCACCCGCGCGCTGGCCCGGTCGCGTGTCGAGGTGCGGCCGTGAGGCGCGTCCGGCCGCGTTCCGCTGAGTGGGACGCGCGTGGAGGCGAGTCGGTGGCGGCGGGCAGGGTGGAGCCGTGCCGGGGGAAGGCACGGGCCCCGCGGGACGACGCGGGGCCACCACACCGGAGGGGGAACCAACCATGCGTGGAATCGTTCGAGTGGCCGCAGCCGCCCTCGTCCCGCTCGCCGGCGTCGCCGGCTTCGCCGGGACGGCGCAGGCCGAGCCGATCGACTACGTCCGCATCGAGCTGCTGCAGCTGACCTGCCACCAGCAGAGCGAGGGCGATCACGACGAGGCCTACCTGAAGGTCACCGACGCCAACGGCAACGCCGTCAAGGTGTGGCCCGGAAGCCTCAAGTACCAGACGATGGGCGCGGGTTACGTGCGGTCGATGGCGGACGGCAACGGCAACGCGGCCCTCGTCCTCGGCAAGCAGCAGGCCCGCACCATGACGCTGTGGGACGACGACACGACGAGCGGCGACGACAAGCTCGGCTCGACGCTCGTCACCGGCAGCGAGGCGGGCGCCGAGGTCCAGTACCGCTCGCTGGAGGGGTCCGGCGGCGTCTACACCATCGCCTACCGGGTCATCGACATCTGACGGCCCCGGCGCCCCCGCGCGCCGGTCCGCCGGGCGGGTGCCGCGCACCCGCCCGGCGGCGCACCGCACGCCGCTCCGGCGCCGTCAGCGGATGGGGCGGTGGACGTTCTCCCGGGTCGAGGGGCCGGGGGTGGCGTCGGCGATCCAGGGGCCGTCGCCGCTGGGGTCGAGGACGCCCTCCTCCAGCCATGTGTACCGGCCGGCGAGGACGCCCTTGACGATCCGGCCGTCCAGGTCGTCGGTGTTGGCCCACAGCCGGCCGAACAGCTCCTCCGTCCGCAGCCGCGACTGGCGGCAGAAGGCGTCGGCCAGCTCGTACGCCGCGCGCCCGTCGTCACCGGTGGTGCGCAGCAGTTCGGCGCGCACGCAGGCGGCGCTCATCGCGAACAGCTCCGCGCCGATGTCGACGACGCGGCCGAGGAAGCCCTGCTTCGTCTCCATGCGGCCCTGCCAGCGGGACATGGCGTAGAAGGTGGAGCGGGCCAGCTTGCGGGAGGTGCGCTCGACGTAGCGCAGGTGGGCGGAGAGGTCGGCGTGCCCGGGGTGGCGGAACTCGCCGTACGCGCCGGGCAGCCGGCCCGGTCCCGCGACGAGCTTGGGCAGCCAGCGGGCGTAGAAGACCCCGGCCTGGGCGCCCGCCTTCGCCTTGTCGCCGAGGGTCTTGTCGGGGTCGATGATGTCGCCGGCGACGGCGAGGTGGGCGTCGACGGCCTCGCGGGCGATCAGCAGGTGCATGATCTCCGTCGAGCCCTCGAAGATCCGGTTGATGCGCAGGTCGCGCAGGAGCTGCTCGGCGGGGACGGCCCGTTCGCCGCGGGCGGCCAGGGACTCGGCGGTCTCGTAGCCGCGGCCGCCGCGGATCTGGACCAGCTCGTCGGCGATGAGCCAGGCCATCTCGGAGCCGTACAGCTTGGCGAGGGCGGCCTCGATGCGGATGTCGTTGCGGTCCTCGTCGGCCATCTGGCTGGCGAGGTCGACGACGGCCTCCAGGGCGAAGGTGGTGGCGGCGATGAAGGAGATCTTCGCGCCGACGGCCTCGTGCCGGGCGACCGGCTTGCCCCACTGTTCGCGTACGGAGGACCACTCGCGGGCGATCTTCAGGCACCACTTGCCGGCGCCCACGCACATCGCGGGCAGGGAGAGGCGCCCGGTGTTGAGGGTGGTCAGGGCGATCTTCAGGCCGGCGCCCTCGGGACCGATGCGGTTCGCGGCCGGGACGCGCACCCGGTGGAAGCGGGTGACGCCGTTCTCCAGGCCGCGCAGGCCCATGAAGGCGTTGCGGTGCTCGACGGTGACGCCCTCGGAGCCGGCCTCGACGATGAACGCGGTGATGCCGCCCTTGTGGCCCTCGGACTTCGGCACGCGGGCCATGACGACCATCAGGTCGGCGACGACGCCGTTGGTGGTCCACAGCTTGACGCCGTCGATGACGTACGCGTCGCCGTCGGGCACGGCCGTGGTGGCCAGCCGGGCGGGGTCGGAGCCGACGTCGGGCTCGGTGAGGAGGAAGGCGGAGATGTCGGTGCGGGCCAGGCGCGGGAGGTAGGTCTCCTTCTGCTCCTGGGTGCCGAACTGCTTGAGCGGCTGCGGCAGGCCGATCGACTGGTGGGCGGAGAGCAGCGCGCCGACGGCGGGGCTGACGGAGCCGACGAGGGCGAGGGCCTTGTTGTAGTACACCTGGGTGAGGCCGAGGCCGCCGTACCTGGTGTCGATCTTCATGCCGAGCGCGCCGAGTTCCTTGAGGCCGTCGACCACCGCGTCGGGGATGCGGGCCTCGCGCTCGATCAGTGCGCCGTCGATCGTCGTCTCGCAGAAGTCGCGCAGCTTGGCGAGGAACTCCTCGCCGCGCTGGGCGTCCTCGGCGGGCGGCAGGGGGTGCGGGTGGACCAGGTCGAGCCGGAAGCGGCCGAGGAACAGCTCCTTGGCGAAGCTGGGCTTGTGCCAGTCCTGCTGGCGGGCGGCCTCGGCGACCTGGCGGGCCTCGCGTTCGGAGACTTTGGGCTTGTGGTGTGGGCCGGACATGGAGGGCTCACCTCACCGCGGATCGGGGGCGGCCGTCCGGTGGGCGTGCCGGACGGTGCTACCCGTCCGTATTACCCGATGGCAGCGAGTACGAAAAGCCGGCCGGCGCGCCCGCACAGCGGCCTCGCCACGCCGTCTCCGACCTGCGGGGCTCCGCTCACCTGCGCGAACGCCGGGCACATCCGCCCGCATCTTCACCCGTCCGTGCGAATCCCGACGGGCGGCCGGGCTCAGTCGACGGACGTCCGCCCTCGGCCCGGCGCCTGGGGCGCCTTCGCGGCCGCCGCTTCCGCCTTGGCGTCGCTCACCGCGGCGTCGGCCTGCTTCACGGCCTCGTCGGCGGCCGTGGCGGCGTCGAACGCGACCGTCGAGCCCGCCGCCTCCAGCGCCGGAGGCAGCCCTCCGTCCGACGTGTCCCCGGCGTCCGCGGCCGCCGCCGCCCCGGTGTGCGCGGGCTGGGAAGGGCCCGCCGCCGACTGGTCGCCGAACGCGCTCGTGACGGTCCGGATCGCCTCGGTCAGCTCCCCCGGGATCACCCAGAACGTGTTGTTGTCGCTGCTCGCCAGGTGCGGGAGCGTCTCGAGGTACTTGTAGGCCAGGACCTTCGCGTCGGCGTTGTTGCGATGGACGGCCTGGAAGACGAGCTCCACCGCCTTCGCCTCGCCGTCCGCCCGAAGGATCATGGCCTGCTGCGTGCCCTGCGCCTCCAGGATGTCCTTCTGCTTCGTGCCCTCCGCGGTGAGGATCTTGGCCTGTCGCTCGCCTTCGGCGTGGAGGATGGCCGCGCGCTTGTCACGCTCCGCCCGCATCTGCTTCTCCATCGCCTCCTTGATGGTGTGCGGCGGGTCGATGGCCTTGATCTCGACGCGGTTGACCCGGATGCCCCACTTGCCGGTGGCGTCGTCGAGGACGGCGCGGAGCCGCGAGTTGATCTCCTCTCGGGAGGTGAGCGTCTCCTCCAGGTCCATGCTGCCGATGACGTTCCGCAGCGTGGTGACGGTGAGCTGGTCGATCGCCTGGAGGTAGTCGGCGACCTCGTAGGCCGCCGCCCGCGGGTCGGTGATCTGGTAGTAGAGCACGGTGTCGATGTTCACCACGAGGTTGTCCTCGGTGATCACCGGCCTGGGGTCGGACGAGTAGACCTGCTCGCGCACGTCGAGTTTGGTGTTGATGCGGTCCGCCACCGGCAGGACCAGGTTCAGGCCGGGCTGCAGGGTGCGGCGGTAGCGGCCGAACCGCTCGATGTTGTAGCGGCGCGCCTGCGGGACGATCCGCACGCTGGAGGCCACGAGGAAGACGACGACGATCGCCGCCACGAGGATGGGGATGACCACTGGGTCCACGGTGCCTCCACTGCCGGGTTCAGCCGTTCATGGAAGGAGCTCTCGGGGATAGACGACGGCCGTGGCGCCTTCGATCTCCATGACGTCCACCAGCGCCCCGACCGGGATCACGTGGCTCTCGTCGAGGGCGCGGGCGGACCACTCCTCGCCGGAGAGCCTGACCAGGCCCCGGGTGGCGGTGACCTCCCGGACGACCTCCGCCCGCTTGCCGATCAGCGCGTCGCTGCCCTCGCGCACGACGGGCTGCTGTGCCGTGAGCCGCAGCGCGAGGGGGCGGACGACGGCGAGGCCCGCCGCCGCCACCACTCCGAAGGCGATCAGCTGGCCGAGGGCGCCGACGCCCACACCGGCGACCACGGCGGCGACCAGCGCGGCGCCCGCCAGCAACCCGAAGACCAGCGTCAGGGTGAAGAACTCCGCGGCACCCAGCACCCCGGCGGCGAGCAGCCATACGAACCACGGCATCGGATCGCCCTCCTTCACGGGGCCTTTCCACCAAGCTACTCCGCGGAGCGCCGGGCGGACAGGGACCGCGACCGCGGTCCGTGACCGTCCGGGGGTCGCCGTGTCGCGAGGGTCCGCGCCCGGTCCGGGCCGCCCGGCCGCCCGCCGGCCGGGACAAAAGAGGCGGCCGGAGCCCCCGCACAGAGGAATCCTGACACCGCCCCTGAACTGGGGTTTCTTCCTCACCTGCGGAAACGGTTCGAACTTCCTTCCGCATCTTCACGCATGCGGCCTTATTTTCCCGCTTCCGGCCGCCCCCGTGTTCCCACGGGAACACGGCTGAGAACACACTGCTGCGGGCCCTCCGAACGGGGCATCCGGCGCCGTCTTCAGAGGAGCCGGGCGAAGATCCGGGCCCGGTTGTGGAACATGACGGTGATCCCCCTCGCGACCTTCGCGCCTGCGCCCGGCCGGGTCGACCAGCGTTCGATCGCTGCGATCTCCGGGCACATTGCAGGGTGCGGGGCGCATGCGGGGCCTTCCAGGTGGGGGCGGCCAGTGCACGAAAGGGACAAGCGTCGGCCCCGGCCGTCCTCCCCGCGGGGGCGGTGCCGGGCGGGTGGGTGGTGTCCCGCTGGGCGGGCACCCTGCCGAGGCCAGCCCCTGTCTGCCCGTCACGGAGCGATGTCGCCACGACCCATGTCCCCCCCCCGCCCCGGGGAGGGGGAAAGCGGAGATACCGCACCACCCCTGTCGGAGCGGCGCCGTAGAGTAGGACGCATGTCCACCGTCTCCCCACCCGGGGGCCTGTGCCCTGCCCTGATCGACCTGAACTTGCGGATCCGACGCCTGATGACGCAGCCCGCCACGGACGAGCGGGCGGAGGAGTACACGCGGCTGCTCGCCCAATGGGCGACCCTCACCCAGCCCGAGGTGACCACGGCGGCGTAACGCCCGGTCCGCAGGAACGCCCCCACCGCCAGCAGGCAGTGGGGGCGCCGTTGTCCTCAGCCCCAGATGCTGTCGCCGCGCATGTGTCCTCCAGAAGGGTTGGGACGACCACGGTAGGCGTACGGGTGGTGACAGGCCACCCGCTTGCCGAGGCGGCCGCGCTCAGCCGTCAGCCAGGAGTTGCCCGAGTTGGTCCTGCGGCCGGCCGGTGAGTCGGCGGTGCAGGGCTGTGGCGCGGGATCCGACCAGGCCGGTGCGGTAGGCCGTGGGGAGCTGCTCCAGCACGCCGGCTGCCGTTGCGGCCGCTGACGACGGGTCGCCGTCCGCGTGGAGGCACGCCGCCCGGTCCAGAGTCAGCAGCGCCCGGGTCATCACCGACGCCCCACGGGTCAGCGCGAGCGCCTGGTCCTGCGCTGCGTACGCCGAGCGGGTGTCCCCCAGCAGCGTGTACGCCTGGGACAGGTGGACGTAGTGCTTCTGCGCCGGGTAGCCGGTCCAGGTGTCGGCTGTGTCCTCGCCGTCGAGCCGGTCCACGAGGGTACGGACGTCCTCGATGGCGGTCATGGCCCCGGCTCGGTCCCCGGCGGCGGCAAGCGCGCGAGCGGACACGGCGGCCGACAGCGCGGCAGCCGCCGTCGGCGCCGATCCGGCCGCACGCCGCGCCTTCGCCGCGAGTAGGGCCGCCTGACGCGGTGCCCCGTAGTTGGCACCCACCATGGCGTGCCGGGCCAGGACCCACGCGGTCACCCGCCGGTCGCCTGACTCCCGCGCGGCCCGTTCCGCTGTGGAGAACCAGCGGGCGGCGTCCGGCTGGTCGCCCCGGTCGTGCTGGATGATCGCCACCAGCCCGGCCAGGCCGGCGGCCGTACGGACGAGGTCGGTGCGCGCCCGAGTCGAGTGCGGCCGGGCCAGGGAGTGGCGGAGCAGGTCGAGGTCGGCCCGCATCTCCGTCAGCACCGCCTCCGGGGCCCGCCCGCGGTACCCGCCGCGATGCCTTTCGTACGCCGACTCCAGATAGGCGAGGTCCCCGTCCGGCGCGGCGATGAGTGCGCTGTCGATGGCCTCCCTGGCCTGGGCGATCCCCGGCAGTCCGGCGGCGCCGACTGCGACGGCCGCTGCCCCCAAGAGACGTCGTCGGTCCACGTCACTCAACTCCCCTTTGCTCTGGCGGCGGAACTGGCGGGAGACGGCGATGGCCCGGCGCACCTCCGCGACTGTCACCCCGTAGGCACGGGCGATCGGTTCATGGAAGATCGGTGTCGGCAACCGCCGCTCCGTCTCCCACCGCTTGAGGTTCTCCGGGTCGAAGAACCGCCCGCCCTGGGCGTCCTCCAACCGCTGCGCCTGCTGCTCACGCGACCGGCCCGCGCGCTCGCGGATCCCCCGTAAGAGGGCGCCGATCCCGTCCGACGTCATCATGCGCCGCGCCTCCTGTGTCGTCGCAAGGCTGATACCCACTGTGGCCCCCCAACCTGGCCCCCCGCGGGGAAACGCACCCCTTTCCGGCACCCCTGCGCGAGCGGGCGCCGGCCGTTGAATGAGAGACGCCGCCCCAGGGCCGGGACGAGCGATCCGCCCCCGGCCCTGGGCTGCGGCCCCATCTCTCAGAAGGTCGCGGGCCCGTGTCCCGCATGGCCGAAGGAGCCGCTGATGCCCGGATCCGCCAGCACGAGGGACCTCGACGCCGTACGGCCGCCGAGCCCGGACCTGGTCGCCGCCTACGCGGCACAGCAGATCGAGGACGCCACCGACAGCCTGTGGCCGACCGCGTCCGTACGACTGGGCCACATCATCCCGAGCGTCACCAGCCACGTCCAGCAGGTCACCGTCGAGGGCCGCGAGCTGTACGCCAAGGTGTCCCTGCTCGGGGTGTCGCTGGGTACCATCCTGCGCGGCTCGTGCGGGGACTGGCCGACCGTCAAGGCGAACCAGGATGCCTACGTCGCCTCCCCGTCGGCGCTCCTCGCCCGTGAGGCCGGGCACCTCTCGGCGCTGGACGAGGCCGGTCTGCGCGTCCCGGCCGTCGCCGGGTACCGCCATGGCGTGCTCTTCACCGAGCCGGTGCCCGGCCGCACCATGGGTGAGCTGGTCGCCGCCGACCCCGACTGCACCGCCGATGTGCTCCACCTCGCCGCCGGCGAGCTCGACACCGCCCTGCGGCACCGGCGCCTGGCAGTCGTCGTCGACCGCTCCCCGATCCCGGAGCGCTCCATCAGCGGGACGTTCCTGCGGAAGTTCAACGGGATCAGCGGCCCCACCTACCTGGCGATGACTCCGCACGGCGGGGTCCTGCACGGCGTCGTGACCCGGCTCCGCCGGGCCTACCGGACGCCCGCCCCTGAACCCGCCCGGCGCGTGGTCTTCGGGGACCTCAAGCCTGAGCACGTCCTGCTCCCCCACGACGGGCGGCCGGTGTTCATCGACCCGGGCCTGATGCGCGCCCATCCATGCGCCGACACCGCCAAGCTCGTCAGTCGTCTCGTCCTCGGGCTGATCGCATGCCCGCCGCCCCCGCAGCACACCCGGGCCGTCCTCGACGGCATCACCGCCCACCTCACCGCCGCGACCGCCCACCTGTCCGCCGGCGAGCGGGCCGCATGGCTGCACCACATGGCGACGCTGTGGCTGATGGACACCACGAACATCGTGACGACCTACCTGTCCCAGCCGCCCGGCCTGCCGCTTTCCCCATACGCCACGGCCGTCGTTGCGCGGGCCGGGGCCGTGTGCCGGATGCTCGATCTGGCCAGTCCCGCTCTCACCGCACGCCGCTCCTCGCGGGACGCGTGGAGCGCCTGCCTGGTCGAGGCAGCCCAGGCGGCCGCCCTGTGACCGCCGTCGGCATCATCGGCGCCGGGGCCGTGGGCCAGGCCGTCGGCGCGGTCCTCGTCGCCTCCGGCTGGTGCCGGACGCTGCGGGTCTCCTCACACGCCGGGCGCAGCGCGGCCGGGCTAGTCACCGACCTGGAGGACATGAGCCACGCCACCGCGTCCCCCGTCCGGGTGACCGCCTCGACGACCGCCCACATGCGGGAGTGCGACGCCGTGGTGGTCTGCCCCCGCGCCGCGTTCACCAACCGGGCGTCCCGCGACGTCCGCATGGCCGGCCTGCGCGCCAACGGCTCTTTGGTGCGCCGCCTGGCCGGCAGGTTCGAGGGGTACGACGGTGTGGTCCTGGTCGTCACCAACCCGGTCGACATCATGACCCGCCTGTTCGCGGAGGTGTCCGGCTGCGCCCGGGTCCTCGGCGTCGGCTCGAACACCGACAGTGCCCGCTACCGGGCCATCCTCGCCCGGCTCCTCGACGTGCCTTCGTCCGCCGTCGACGGGCACGTGATTGGAGAGCACGGCGACCACGCCGTGGTCTGCGCCAGCTCCACCACCGTCCACGGCCATCCCGCCCCGGTGCCCGTCCCGCAGGTCCGTGACGAGCTGGCGGCCCGCCCTGTCCGCATTGCGGCCGGGATCGGCCGCACCCGTTTCGGCCCCGCCGGCGCCACCGTCACCGCCCTCGCCCACGCGCTCGGCGTGACGGACGGCGTGGTCGAGCTGTCCGCCCCCTGGCGCGGGACCTACCTGGGAATCCCGTTGCGCTACAGCGGCGGCCGCCCCACCGTATGCCTCCCGCCGCTCGACGCGGACGAGGCCCGACAACTCGCGGCCGCCGAGGCCAAGCTCCGCGCCGCGTACGACACCCTCCGGTCCACCGAGAAGGAGACAACCCCCGCATGAGCACCACCGCCACGTGTATCGAGACGCCGGACGGCCAGTCCGTCACCGTCCTCAGCGCCACCCCGGCCGTGACCGCCTGGGCCGCCCGCTACATGGGCACCTGGTGGAACGCCCACCCCACGGACCCCAGCGCGGTCACCGGCCCCATGGTGGTGGCCGACATCGACCAGGCGGAAACCGACGCGCTCACGGGCCGTGTCCTGGCCGGCGACGCCGAGGAGGTCACCTACGCCAACTCCCGCATGGTGCACCGCACCACCTCGGCCGGGAGCACGATCGCCGCGCAGCCGGGCGACTTCCTTGCCTACGAGTGGCTGCCCGCTTCCCGACGCCTGCGGATCGTCGGTAAGGACGCAACGGCCGTCGCGACGGGGGCCGCCCGGCTCGCACGGGAGATCGTGCGCGGCCGACTGCTGGCCGACGGCTGGCACATCCTGCACGCCTCCGCCGTCACCCGCCCGACGGACGGCGCGACCCTCCTGGCCCTCGGGAACAAGGGCGCGGGGAAGACGACCAGCGGGTTCCTCCTCGCCCGCTGCGGGTTCCACCTGCTGGCCAACGACCGGGTGTTCGTCCGCGCCGAGGGCGACCGCGTCCGGGTGCTGCCATGGCCCTCCGCCGCCGCGATCGGGTTCGGACTGCTCGACGCGCTCGGCTGGTTCGAGACTGTCCGGGAGCGCCTGCTGTCGGGCGAGGCGATGCACCCGACGCAGAGCCGGCGCGTGACGGACGCCCTCCTCGCCGGGAACCGCACACCCCTGTGGAAGTCGCCCGGCCGGGAGCTGAAGCCGCAGTTCTTCCCCGACCAGCTCCGAGACTGGCTGTCGCTCACCCTCGCCACCGAGGGCACCGCGGCCGCCGTCCTGTTCCCCACGATCGCCCCCGACGCCGATCCGGCCCTGGCCACCACGTCCCGCGGCATCGAACCCGGCGACTTCTTCACCGGAGCCACCGAAGACCGCTACCCCGACGTGTTCGGCCTCCTCCCGCCGCCCCGCGACACCCGAGACCTCGCGGACCGGCTCGCGCAGCTCCCGCACCAGGGGCTGACACTCAGCCACGACACCAGCGCGAGCACCGTAGCCCTGGAGAAGGCTGCCAGCCAGGTGCTCTGACTCACCGCGCGAAGCGACGCCGCGGCCCGCTCCGGTTACGGGCGGACGCGGCGTCCGGCATGTCCGGATGTCACGTCCGGACACGTATCCGCCCAGCTCGGCCGCCTCGAACATCACGACGCCCGGGACGGCCGCACGCTCCGTCCGGACATCTGCCCCGCATGTCCGGACGGTGCCGGGCATGCGGCCGGACAGCGCCGCGCCCCGTCCGAGGAGCACGGGCGGGGCGCAGGTCCGAGAGCAGCAGCACGGACAGCACCGACCGTAGCGCTGGGGCGGGACGAGCGCTTTCCTGGGTCCGCACCGCGCGGTCCCTTACAGGCGGCGTCGCTCGCTGAGGACGACCGGCGGCGAGGCCCCTGACGGCTGCGGCTCGGGGTCGGGGCTCGGTGGAGCGTCCCGCCGGCAGACCAACGCGTCCGGATCACCGGGCGGCGGCTGGAGGCTGTATCCGGCCGGGCACGTCTGCCCGTCCCGTCCGTCCCGTCCGGCGGGCCCCTGAGGGCCGGGTTCACCCTGCGGCCCCGCCGGGCCCGGTTCGCCCTGCGGCCCCGCCGGGCCGGCGGGCCCCTCCTTCCCTGCGGCGCCGGGGACCCCGGGAGCACCGGGCATCCCCGTAGCGTTCACACCGGCAGCCCCCGGCGCACCCGGCGTACCCGACTTCCCCGGCGCTCCCGGCGGGCCGGGCGGCCCGCTGGGGCCGGGAGGCCCCACCGGACCGGTCGGGCCCGGTTCCCCCGGCCGGCCGGGCGCCCCCGACGGACCGGCGTCACCCGGTGCGCCAGGCTCCCCGGCGACTGGTGTGCCGCCGAGGTCTTCCACCTGTCGGGCCAAGGCGTCCCGCGCCGCGGTCGATGCCCGCAGGTCGTGGGTGAGCGTGACGACCTGGACGGCCAGCCAGGCCAGGAAGGCCAGCAGCAGGAGAGCGGTCAGGACACCGAGCCACTCGGCCCGGGGCAGCCACCGCAGTGTGTGCCGTGCTCGGGTGCTGCTCATGACACCACCGACCAGATCGAGACCGCCGTGGCCAGCAGAGCCAGGAGGCCGGGAACGATGAGCTGGTACAGGCGCGCCTGGCGGTCGCGCTCGCGCCGGTCCCGCTCGTCACGTTGGTACGCGTGGAAGCTCTCCTCCAGGGCGTCGTACGCGTCGCGGAGCTTCTGGATGTCCTGGGACTGAGCCGTGATCCGCTGGTCCGTGTGCGCGGATTGCAGGGAGTACACCTCGACCGACACGAGCCGGTCGAGGCGGCTGTTGATGGCGGCCATGCCGTCGCGGAACTCCGCGCGCATGGCGTCTACCATGCGCCCGAGTTCACCGACGCTGGGGTCGTCGGGCACGTGAGCACTCCGGTCAGATCCCGTGAGGCCGCTGGGGCGCCACCGGGCTCTTCATCTCGATACGGGTCAGGGGCACGGGCGCCTCGACGTCACGGCGGACCAGGAGCGCGAGCGCACCTTCGATCGCGAGCATCCACAGCGCCTGCGTCTCGGCGGGCATCCTCATGCCGAAGGCCATGACGAGCCAGAGCACCGCCTGCCCGACATTCACGAGGGCTGCGTACACCGCGCCCGTCTTCAGCACGACCGCGGTGGCGGCCGCCACGAGGCACGACAGGACGGCCATGATGCTGCCCTGCTGGTCGGCGGACACGTCGAGGCCGTAGGCGGCGCCGAGCTTCAGCAGGATGGAGACCAGGGCCAGGATGACGACCGGCTCTCGTCCGAAGATCCTCACGTGATCACGCTTCCTTGGTGGGGCCGGTGACGTCGACGCTGACGTGGACGACGGCGTCGCGGATGGCGCGCTCGACAGCGGCGACGACGGTGTCCGTGTCGGCGTTGTCGCCGAGCTGCGCGGCCAGGGACTGGATCGCTGCGGACTGCGCGGCGAGCTGCGTGCGCATCGCCTGCATGCCCTCGTAGGTGCGCGACTGCATGGCGTAGACGTCGGGGATGGGCCGGCCGGTCTCTTCCAAGCTCCGAGCGTTCATGACCTCGTTGCGGTAGCCGAGGGTCGCCAGGGCGGTCTGCTTGGCCACGCGCTCGATGTCGGCGTCGCTGAGCGGCATGTCTTCCTCCTTCGGTGGTGGTGTGGTCTGGCCCTTGGCCCGCGCGACGATCTGCGGGAACACGACCTTTTCGAACTGCTTCACGCGGGCGTCACCCGGGCAAGCGGTGCCGCCCGACGACCAGGCGGCGTGGAGCCGGTGGTAGCCGTATCCGGGGTCGTCGGCGGTGCGGCATTTCCGCAGCGGGATGCCGTGCCGCTGGTGCAGCCACACCCCGACCCGGATCAGCTGCTCGATCTGCTGGTCCGTCCACGGGTCGGTGTGCTGCTTGTTCGACGCCGTCTCGATCGACACCGCACCCGTGCCGTCCGGCCGCCGGTTCGCCCGGTAGTTCGCGTCGGCGCGCGTCTCGGTGCCGATGTACTGGGCCAAGTCGCCCTCGAAGCCGAGCCCGAAATGGCTTTCGAGTGCGACAGCGTCCCGCCAGTACTCGTACATGCGGCGTGCCGTCCACGGGGCCGCGACGCTGTGCAGGATGAACTGGGTCGGCCGGATGGCGGGCTGTCCGTCCGATTCCGGCTGGAGCTCCAGTTTTGTGGCAGCGGGGTACCAGGCCACGGCCTACTCCTCGCCGGCCGGGTCGAGCGCCGCCCGCACGGCCGCGTCCTTCGCCTCCAAGAGCTTGCGGAGGGCCACCGCCAGCTCGGGGCCGTGCAGCTGCTCGTCGTCGGCCAGGGCGTGCGCCAGGGAGTGGAAGCGTCGGGACACGTCGCGCAGCCGCGGCGGGAGGTGTTCGTAGGTGAAGTAGCGCAACAGGCTGGTGACACTCGGGTGCTGGGGTGCAGGCATCGGCTGTCCCTTCAGTAGGTACGGACAACGACGTTCGGGGCGCCGGACATGGCCCACTCGAACTCGCTCGGAACGGAGTGCATTCCGATGGCGTACGCCTCCGGAGGCGCCCACGCGCCGTAGGCGAGACACGCCCGCCACGCCATCCGGCGGCACTGCTCGGCGTGCGTGCCGGCGTCGTAGTGCACGGCCCCAGGGGCGCTGCTGGCCTGAGCCCGGCGCACCACCCATCGGGCGTCGGTGATCTTCCCGGCGCGGCGCAGGTTGCGCACGGCGGTGCCGAGGGTGGCGTGGGTTGGGTCGGTGTCCCCCCACCACGTCGTCCAGTGCCCGGCACCCGGGTAGGCCGCCTCATAGGCCAGGACCAACGCCTCGGCCTCGTCAAGGCTGATGTACGGGCGGCGCTCGCCGTGGCGCAGGTGAACGAACTCCGGGGCGATGTCGAGCTGGGCACACGCGCGCAGCATCTCCCTGTCCCGCGCTGCGGCGAAGTCCTCAGGCGACATGTACGGCGTGCGGTCACGGGCCGGCGTGTGCCAGCCGCGCCACCAACCGTTGTTCTCCTCGCCGTTGAGGGCGCTGCGGATCGTTGACGTCGACCCGTCGGTGGCGAGGACCGCAATGACGGGTCGTCCGACCAGCCTGTGATGGGCCAGTATCTGGCCGGCCCACAGCGTCTCGTCGTCCTGGTGGGGGCTGTAGTAGATCAGGGGCCGGTCGATCAGGGCCGCAGACGCAGGCGCGACGCTGTTCACTGGGCGCCCCGCCGGGTCGGCATCTGGCGGGCATCCCCGCCAGTGTGGGCTCGGGCCACGTCGTCTCATCTCCGCTTCGACGAGAACGCTCGGCCCACAACCAGCAGCTACAGGGAGTCTAGACGGCGGCGCGGGTCCACTCGCGGTGTGAGGAGCCGGTGGGGCGGCGGCACCACTCTTGATCAGCCGTACAGCTCGACGATGACGACGCCGCGTGCGCCGGCGCCGCCGGGCTGGGCCGTGTTGGCTGCGGAGAGGGAGCCCCCGGCGCCGCTGCCGTAGCCCTGCGGTGCGGTGCCGGGGCCGGGGGTGTGCCTGGCGAGGCCGCCGTGACCCAGTCGCGATTCGCCGCCCGCGCCAGCCAGCGCCTGGAACTGGGACAAGCGGATCGCGCCGTTGCTCGCGCCACCCCCCAGCGCGACCAGTCCGGTGCCCGGGTTCGCCCCCGCGATGCCGCCGGTGGCCTCGGGGCCCGTGCCACTGGCCATGGCTGCGGGCGACCCGGGACCGCCCTGGGCGACGACCAGGCCGCCGAAAGACGAGTTGCCGCCGGCGCCACCTGTGCCGTTCGTCGTGCCGGCGACGCCCCCGGCGCCGACTACGACGGTCTCGACCGTGCCGAGGAGCAAGGCGGAGATCACCGACATGGACCAGCCGCCCCCACCCCCGCCGGGGCGTGCGACCAGTTCACCCGCGGCCGCCAACGCTCCGGCCGAACCGCCCCCGCCGCCCTGCACCTGGACGCGGACGCGCGCGAGCCACGGGTAGTTGCTTTTTTGGAACTGGTGGCTTCCCACAGTGTCGTAGACGATGACGTCACGCAGGCCCTGCCGGCCTGGGCGGAGGCACAGCTCCCCGGTGTCACTGACCTGGAAGTACTCGCCGCAGACGCACGCGTTGGCCATGAGGCACACCTCGCTGAGGGGGATGTCGGCCCGGCCCACAACCAGCGGCAGCAGCCCTAGGGTACGGGGCTGGCCGGGATGGCCGTCAGGTGCACCGTCACGCCCGGGACAGGTCGGGCGGCGCGGGCGCCGGGCGTAGCTCCCGGCCGGTCCTCCCAGGCCCGCACCGTGACCACGCCCGGCTTTACCGTCTCCAGCAGCACATACACCGGGGCGTCCAGGCCCGACGGCTGGACCGGCGTGGCGGCGATGACTGGGGCTCCCCCGTCGCTGGGGAAGCGCCACTCCGCCCGCCCGTCGGCGCCCGTCGTGACGATGCCGGCAGCCGGAGTCGGGCCGGGCGGGCCGGGCGGGCCCTCGGGGCCCGGCGGGCCCGGCACCCGCCGTGCGGCCGCGGCCTTGCTGCTCTGGCGCTTGAGGTCCCGCAGGACCCCGGGAAGCGGGCCGTCCGGGGAGCGGCGCATCGGAGTCCCGCGCACGGCCATCAGGACACACCACCCGGAGCGAGCTGCACGCCGACCGACTCCCGCTCGCCGTTCTCCACGACCTTGACGCCGATGATCTTCAGCGCCTGCGTGATCGTCCGACAGGTCGCGGTCGTCGTCACGTCGACGCACCAGCCGGGCACGAGCGACGGCACGTCGACCGCGGCGTCCGACGCGAGCGTCGCGTTCTGACTGTCGATGAACACGGGCGCCGGGACGGTGCCGCCGTGCCGGGAGCGAGCGGCGGCCGCCGCCGATGCGTGGTCGAGGATCGACGTCTCCTCGATCGACCGTTCCAGGAGCCCGTAGTAAGGGTCCGGGCCGCCGGCCTCTCCCTTCACGTCGTCGTGGCCGTGTACCACCCACCTCGTGGCGAGAGCTCCGCCGTCCTCCGCGACGGTCAGCCCGTCGGGGAAGTCGGCGTCCGTGAGCGCGCCGACCCGGGCGCAGTGGTCCTCCGGCATGAGGACGATGCGCGACCCGACGGCCGTGAAGTCCAGGCCGGTGTCGGCCAGGTCCCGCAGGTGCTCCCCGGTCTGCCCGACGTCCCGCAGATACTCGCGGTCGCCCCACACTCGTGACGGCGCGAGGATGTCGACGCTGTGGCCTGGGTCGTCCGGCTCGAAGCCGTCCTGGATCAGCCACGCCGCGATGTCCGTAAGGTCCTTCTGGATGAAGGTCTGGTCGCGGTGGGGGACGCGGCGGTCGAGCCACGCGAGGATGTCCACGGCGTGTACCTCCACACCGTCCGTCGACCACATCGGCAGCAGCACCGGCCCCTCCCAGACCAGGCGCCCGTCCCGCCAGATGACCAGCCGATGCCGCCAGGATCGGACGCGGGCGAACGCGGCGCAGCAGTCACCGTCCGGCCGCACGACGATCCGCGCCGAGGACACGTCGTCCAGGACCCGCGTCCACTCCACTTCCACGAGTTCGTCGGCGGTCGCGACGAGCGCGCCGTCCCGGTCGTATATGGCGGCGCTGTGGCGCCCGCACCCGACTGCCATGTCCAGATCTCCTGTCAGTAGTCGTGGCCGGACAGGGCGATGGCGACGCTTGCGTCCGGGGCCGGTGTGGCGATGGCGTCGGCGGCGATCTGCACGCAGTACCGGTCGCTGTCCAGCAGGGGGAAGCTCAGCGGCCCCCCATCGCGCCCGTAGGCGTTCGCGGAGCCCTCCCGCACGCCGACGCACTCCACCGTCGCCCGGCCGGTTTGCCCATCGAGGGTGAGCACGCCGCCGGCGGGCACATAGCCGATCTCGAACACGCTGTGCGGGTCGCAGCGCTCCAGTTCGGCTATCTCCTCGCACGACATCCCCTCGTGCTCCGGGCGCCGCTCGTAGAGGGTGACGGTCACGCGGCGCAGCGGCGCGCTCCCCGCTTCCACTGTGATCAGGGGGGCGGCGCCGAACGCCGCCGGTCTGCCTGTCAGGTCCAGGTCGTAGAACGCCTCGTTCACCGCCACGGCTCGGCAGAAGCACGTCGATGCGGCGGCCGGTGCGACAGGCGACGTCGGGGTGCGGCAGGACGGATCGCCACACAGGGTGGCCGGATCCGGGCACGGGGCGAGGCGGCATGCCCGGTCGCACGGCGCGAGCGGTACGTTCGTGTCCGGCCACGCCACCGCGCATGGTTGGTCGGTGAACGCGACCTGCACCGACCCGTCGCCCACTACACACGGCGTCGTGTGGAGCGGGATGCAAAAGGACCGCTGCCGGGCGCCTTCACCATGCAGGCACCACGTGATGCAGCCCACGCCGTTGTCGTTGGGCACCAGGACGTCGAGCACCGGTTGCGGGTCCGTCCAGAGCCACGGCGTCGCTGCGGTCATCACCCACTCGACGGTGAGGATGTCCGCCCCGGACCGGCAACCGCCGCTGGCACAGCCGGTGCCGGTCCGGGCGATGACCTGTGGCCCGCTGGTGAGCGACACCCGGCGCAGCGTGCGCCGGTGCCGCGCCGCGAACTCCTCCGGCGTCACGGCGTTCCCGGGGCAGCAGTCGTAGACGGTCAGGCTGTCCCCGCCGCACCCGGAGCCCGTGCGGCCTCGGAGAGCCTGGGCGAGCCAGCGCAGGCCGTAGGAGACCCCGCAGCAGGACGCGCCGAGCAGGACGGCTGTGACGGTGATGGTGCGCGGCAGCACCCGGCCGGTGCCGGTCGCTGCGCCACCGGTGACGGACCGGGTCACCGTCCGCTCGACCGGGTGGTCGTCCATCCCGTCGACGGACAGCACGAGCAGCCCGGCGAACTCGGCGGAAGACGCCACATTCGGGTCGTACCACGGCGCGCCGTCCTCGGCCGGCGTCGTGTAGGGCAGGTCACCGACCATGTCGGCAGTGAGCGTGTCGCAGCCGCACACGCCGCCCGTCGTGTCGAGCGGCGAGCCCACCGACTCCAGGTAGGCGGCGAGCCGCGCCGAGTTGTACAGCTCGACCTCGCCGAGCGCCATGAAATCGGTGAACACGTCAGACCACCGCCGCGAGTGCTACCCGGTTCATGATCCGCGTCGCCGTCATGTGCCCGTCCCCAGCCTCGTTGATCGTGAAGTTGAACGTCTGCTGCGTCGCGCCGGCCTTCGACTGCCCACCCGGACCCGAGGTCTTCTTCGCGGCGCCGGCGAGGATGTCGAGGAGCCCGGACTGCTCGGCCAGCTCGCGGGCCCGCTGTGGCCGGGTGAGCGGGATGACGACCTCCGGGCCGGCCTCACCGATCAGCGCCGGCGTCGCCCGGGTGACGATGCCGCCGTCCGCGAACGGCAGCAGCTCCCGCACGGACGCCGGCAGCCCGGACTTGATCCGGCTCACGATCCGGCTTCCGATGTCGCCGAGGGACGACACGATGCGGCCGGGGAGTCCCGAGAACATGCCGACGATGGAGTTGATGAGTCCGCTCACCGCGCTGCGGGCTGATCCGTAGGCGCTGCGGAAAGCGCCGGCGATCCGCGACCCGATCGACGACAGGGCGGAGCCGGCCCTGCCCGGCAGGCTGGCGAAGAACCCGATCACGGACGACCCGAACGAGCGGGCCGCGCCGAGCGCCTGCGACCCGGCGGACCGGAACAGGCCGGTGATCCGGCCGGGGAGCGCGGCCAGCGCGGCGCCGATCCGGCCCGGCAGCGCCGTGAACCAGGCCACGGCCTGGGCGATGAACGAGAACGTCGCGGCGCGGGCGGAGGTGTAGGCCCGCTGGAACGCGGCCAGCATGCTGCTTCCGAGTCCCGCCAGGGCGGCGCCGATCCGGCCGGGCAGCGCGGTGAAGTACGCGACCGCCTCCGCGATGAAGGTGAACACGGCTGTACGGGCCGAGACGAACGCGCTCTGAAACGCGGTGAGGATGGTGACGGCGAAGCCGGTCAGCGCGGAGCCGATCCGGCCGGGCAGCGCGGTGAAGTACGCGACCGCCTCCGCGATGAAGGTGAACACGGCTGTACGGGCCGAGACGAACGCGCTCTGGAGCGCGGTGAGGATGGTCACGCCGAGGCTGGTCAGCGCGGCGCCGATCCGGCCGGGCAGCTCGGTGAACGCGTAGATGATCGCGGCCAGCGCGGTAAGCAGCGCGATACCGACGCCGGCCGCGGCCGCCACGAACAGATCGAGGAGGAGTCCCGGGAGAGCCGCCAAGGCGGCCATGATCCGACCGGGCAGCGCGGTGAAGAACCCGACGACCGCGCTCAGCCCGGCCGACAGAGCGGAGAGGATGCGGCCGGGCAGCGCAGTGAAGAACCCGACGACGGAGTCCACCCCGGACGACAGCGCCGACCCGGCGGAGTCGAGCAGGCCCGAGAAGAACTGGCCGACGGCGCCCGCCCCGGAGGACAGGGCCGACCCGATGGAGCCGACCAACCCGGAGAAGAACCCGCTGATCGTCGACCCGAGCGACGACAGAGCGGACGTGACGGTTGCGGGCAGGTCGGTGACGAACGTGATGGCCCCGGCGAGGCCGCTGATCAGCCCCGTCATCGCGGAGACGACCGCGGACAGGACGGGCACCACCGTGTTGATTACGGCCCAGCTCGCGAACGCGGCCGCCATCTTCAGCACCGGGGCGGCCAGTTGCGCCACCTGGACAAGCAGCGGCGCCACGGCCTGCGCGAGCTGGGCGATCGCGGGCAGGAGCGGCAGGACCGCCTGCACGACCGCGGAGAACGCGTCAACGAGCGGGGGCAGCGCGGGCAGCAGCGCCGCGACGAACGCGCTGATCACCGGGGCCAGTGCGGCGACGAGCTGCGCCAGGACGCCAGCGAGGGCGGCGACCAGGGGCGCCATGGCGGCGAACATCTGCCCCACCGCCTGGCCGACGCCGGCCGCGAGCGGAGTGAGCGCGGACAGCAGCTGCGTGAACGCCGCGGTGATCTGCGGCAGAACGGGCAGGAGCGCGGCCGACAGGGCGGAGACGATCGGCCCGAGCAGCGCGGCGAGCGACTGGAGCGCCGGCGCCAACACGGACGCGATCAGCGCCGCGAACTGCGCGGCGAGCGGCAGCACGGGCGCGAGCGCCTGGAGGACGGAGCCGATCGCGGCGCCGACCGGGGCCAGGGCCGGGCCGAGGATCGACAGGGCCTGCGCCAGGGCCTGGCCGATGACTTGGAGGCTCGGGGCCAGCGCCGCCACGGCCGGACCGAGCGCGTTGATCAGCGAGACCAGCGCCGGGCCCAGCGCGGTGAAGATCGGGGCGATGGCCGGCGCGATGGCGCCGACCTGCGCGACCAAGGCGGCCAGGATCGGGCCGAGCTGCTGGGCGATCTCCCCGACGGTGGCGAAGATCCCGCCGAGCGCCTCCTGCCCCTGCGCGCTGTTGACGAAGTTGTTGAACGCCTGGGTGATCCGCTGGAGGTTCCCGAGGAACCCGGCCCCGGAGGAGTCAGCGGCGGCGAAGACACCCCGGATTGTGGAGCCGATGTTGCCGAGGACGTCCCCCAGCTGCGCGAGCGTGTTCAGGGCCTGATCGACCCACCGCACCGCGTCGCCGGACGTCGCAGCGTCCTGGAAGAACTTCCCGAGGTCCTGGCCGGTCTTCCGGATGCCCTCGCCCAGCTCGGCGCCGTACGCGTCGCTGATGGCGGCCGCCATCTGGAGCACGCCCGCGGTGAGGGCGTTCGTCGTGTCGGCCAGCCCGACGACGCCCAGCCGGGTGGCGTCGAGGATCGACCGGACGTTGCTGACGCCCTGCGCGCCCTGGAGGTACCCCAAGACGTTACGGGCGGCGCCGCCCCACGCCGAGGAGATCGCCGTCAGGCCCGACATCAGCGGCCCGCGCAGCGCCGCAGCGACGGCGGTGATCTGCCCTTCGATCTTGGCGAAGAACGCGTCCTGCACGCTGGCGCGCAGCTCGTCGAACGCGGGCTTCAGTGCGCGGACCTCGCGGGCGGCTGCCTGCGCCTTCGGAGACAGGCTCTCCAGGCTGTCGGCGAACTCCTCGGCGTCGCCGGTGAGCGCCGCGGTGAACGCGTCGCCGACGCCCTGGAGCGCCAATGTGAGCGTCTTGACCGCCACCTGGACGCCGAGGAACAGCGCCGGGTAGGCGGCGAGGATGCCGGCGGCCGGCGCGAGGGCGGCGACGAGCCCGCCGATCGAGGTCGCCGCGCTCGCCGCGACGATGCCGACCGCCCCCAGGGTCAGCAGACCCCGCAGCGCGCCGACCGCCCGGGAGGCGACCGACCCCAGCCCGGCCAGGGCCCGCGCGAAGCGGTCGCTGTCGACGTCCGCCTGGACGGTGACGTCAGGCGGCCGGTGGCCGCGGATCGCGGCGTCGAACCGGTCGAGGTCCGGCAGGACCGGGATGCGGACCTCGTCCAGGTCCGCGAGCTGCCGGGCGAGTTCCGCTTCAAACCGGGTCAGGTCCGGCAGGATCGGGACGTTCAGCCCGTCGAGGTCCCGCAGCCCCCGTACCAGTGCGCGGTCGAACCGGGACAGGTCCGGCAGGACCGGGATGTTGATCCCGTCCAGGTGCCGCAGTCCCCGTACCAGTGCGCGGTCGAACCGGGACAGGTCCGGGACGACACGGACCTGAATGCCGGCGCGCAGGCCCCGGGTGATGTTGCGGTGGATCTGCG
Organism: Streptomyces sp. DH12; assembly: GCF_020873895.1. Classification (GTDB taxonomy): domain Bacteria; phylum Actinomycetota; class Actinomycetes; order Streptomycetales; family Streptomycetaceae; genus Streptomyces. The sequence goes on from NZ_JAHWGT010000022.1 coordinate 76,673, forward strand.
TGCCGAGGTTGCGGGTCGCGCGATCGAGCGCGCGCTGGATGCGCAGCCCGACGTCCCGGGCGTCGGCGACGGCGTCCGTGTCGTCCAGGACGATGCGGATCCGGCCAGTGCCGTAGTCCTCGTCGTCGGCCACCGGGCAACCCCTCGAAAACGGGTTGCCCGGACCTGAACCAGCGGCGCCGTCCAGACTAGCTGGTGGGACCCCCTGCGAGCCGGGCGTCCTCTGCCGCGACCTGCGCCATCAGGGCCTGCGCCGATGACCGGTCGTGCCGGGCGGGCATCGCGCGCGCCGCAGCGTGGCGCGCGCCTTGCCCCTTCGGCGGGGCGTAGAGCTTCGCACGGGTGCGCTGCCGCTCGGCGTCGTCCTCCGCCGCCTGGTCCATGGCCGCCTCAGCGGCGTTGAGGAGTCGCCTCAGCGGCCACGCGTACGGGTCGACGCCGCGGAGCGCGAGGTGCCCGTCCCACGCGTCCCACCCGGCGACGATGCTGTCGCAGAGTCGCTGGACGACGTAGGAGGGCGGCCGCCCCCGTAGAGCCCCGGGACCCACTCGATCAACTCGATCAGGGCCCGCATGGGGAGCCTCATCCCGGCGTCCCGCACCGTCGCGTTCTTCTTCTGTGCGGCGGCGTCCTTCGCGGCCTCGGGGGACGTGTGCACGCTGACGACCTTGCCGGCGGCGACGACCTCCCACCGGAAGAAGACCTCGGCGGACTCCGGGAGCATCAGCCGCGCCAGGAAGCGGCGCATCTCGACGTCCGCCGCCCGCAGCTCGTCGGGGTCGGTGGTCTGGCCGTTCCCGCCGAGCTGGGCGAGCAGCGCGCGGACGTCGGCGTAGGCGTCGATGAAGTCGGTGCCGATCACCTCGGGTTGGAACAGCAGTTCCACGCCTCCGATGTCGGCGACGTGAGGCGAGGTGTTGAGCGCGATGGTGAGCTTGGCCACGGTGTCAGCCCCTGGTGTGCAGCGCGACGCCCGGCCCACAACCAGCGGCGTACCAGAGAGCGTAGCTGCCCGCTCAGGTGCCGCGCGGCTGCCGCTGCCGTGGTACAAGGCGCCATGGACTTTGTCTCTCCGCAGGTGGCCGCAGCCGGGATCCGGGCCGCGGGCGGCGTCACGGCCGCGTGGATCGGCCAGTACCGTCCCGTCGGTGTCCCGCGCACCGGGAGCGCTGAGGACCGGGCGGCCGCGTACCGGCGGCTGCTCGACGCCTCCGCGCGTGTCTGGCAGACCGGGTATCTCCTGCACCAGGCCGCCGCCCAGGCCCGGCCCTGGTGGGTGCCGACCCTCAACGCTCCCCCCGTGCTGGTGGACTTCCGGCACGCCATGGACGCCAGCGGCGAGCTGATCGCAGCCCTGTACCAGGTGCGACTGTGCGGCACCGTCGCGGTGATCGCCGCCGCCGAAGAGCTGGTGACCATGCTTACCGACCTGGCAGACACCGGCCACCAGGTGCCGTTCGACGACAGGAACGCCCAGCTCGTGGCCCGGCACCGGACGTATCTGGACGCGTGCCGGGACGATCTGTCCTACACGACCCGCAGGTGGCACGTGCGCCGCCGGTGGGCGGAGCGCCGGTTCCGGCGGGCCCAGGCCGAGCGGGCGCAGCGGGAGGCCGGCGGGTCCCCGGCCGCTGCTCCGTCGCACTCCGCCTAGATGGCGGGATCAGCGGCGCCAGGTCGGCGGACGTCCCTACAGTGCCGGGTATGGCAGCGGTGAACGCTCGGCACGCCTGGGACGACTTGAACGATCGCCAGCAGATCTACCTGACGGTGCTGTACGACGCCGACCAGGCCCTGGAGGAGGAGCGGCGCACGCTCGGCGCACAGGGCCAGTGGAGCAGCACACCGGCCAGGGTCTGGCGGCGGATCAACGTCAACGGGGTGTACTCGCCCGTCGCGGCGAGTCTGCGGGCGCGGGGAGTCTACGACTCCGGGGCCGGGGCGACGCTGGCTGCGCTCGCGGACCGGGGTCTGATCGAGTCCGGGTGGGTCGGCGGCGCGCTGTGTGCCTGGATGACCCGAGCCGGTCGGGCTGCTGTACGGGCGGGGCTCGGCATCGCGCCGCTCCGACCCAGTAGGCCGCGCTGGGCGCTGTCGGAGGGCATGTGGAGGGCAATGGCCCGCGTCGCCGCCGCCGGCGTGGAGGGGCTACCGATCGCCGAGCTGCGGAACAGCGCTCACCTGTACCTCGTCACCGGCCAGCCCGTCCGCGGCAACCGCCCGTACCTGACGGTGGTGACGACGCACGCGCGGCAGGAGGTGCGGGACTGGAATCTGCGGCCGTACGATCCGCCGGCGTACACCACCCGCACTGTGCGGCACTACCGCCTCTCCGAGGAGGGCCGCGCGCACTACGTCGACCACCTCGACGCCTACCGCGAGCTGTACCCCGACATCGACGCCCCCGACACTCCGCCGCCTGCCGCGTCGTGAACCGGTGCCCGGAGGTACCGGTCCACTACCGTGAGGCGGAGACGAAAGGGACAGATCGTGAGCCAGTGCATCGCGTGCCAGAAGGACCTGTCGGGCGGGGAGCTGACTCTCCCGTGGGAGGACGGCAACAACCCGGACGCCTACGTGACGTGCCGCAACTGCGGCACGCATAACACGGTCTACGGGTACGGCGAGGACGACGACTGACTTATCCCGGCGCCCGCACGCACTGGGGCTCTGCGGGACGGGTGCCTACCGGCCGCGGCGCAGGGCCCGCTGGAGGAACGGGTTCGCGCGGGTGCCGGGATGCCGCACGATCTTCGCGTAGGTGACGCGGCCGCCGACCTCGAAGCGCAGCGCCTTCGCCCGGCGGGGCCGGATCAGGTGCGGCCGCGTCCCGTCCAGGACGTACCGCACCGCCGGGTGGTCCACGGTGATGACGCCTTGCAGGCCGCCGGGCCCTTGCTCCACTTTCCACGTCACATGCCGGCCCATCGAGCCCGGCGCTTCCTCCTCGACGAACCCTGCGGTGCGCGCGGTGCGCTCCGCGAGCTTGCGTTCCGTACGGGACCCGCGCAGCCGCAGCAGGCGGGATATCCGGCCGGGGTCGATGCGCACCTCCACGCTCATGGCCGCGGCTCCGGTTCGTCGCCAGGGCAGCGGGCGCATCCTGGGAGGGCAACCGTTGCTCGTTGCTCGATGCCGACGCACCCGCCTTCGGGTCCGAGCGTCCGCTGCGCGCCGAGCACGAAGCGCCGGCCGCGGCGCCGGGTGCTGGTCCCAGGCAGGCAGCACAGCAGCGCGTTGTAGATGGTCGTCGCGTCGAGGTGCAGGGTGCGGGCCGCTGCACCGAGCTCGTCGCACGACGGTGGGCAGCCGTCTTCAGTGGGGAGCGGCGCGCACCGCAGCAGCGTGACGACCAGCTCGACGGCGGTCACCGGGGGCGGGGTGCACGAGCGGACCCCGCGGACCTCCCGGTCCTCGGTAGGGAACGTGGTGGACGGGTAGATGCGGGCGACGTGGACGGTCAGCTGTCCGCCGGTCTCGCCGGTGCAGGGGTCGTCGCAGGAATCCCACGCGGGCTGGCCCGGGACGACGCACACGCGGCAGGGACAGCCGGGCTGTCCCTCGACCTCCGCTGCGGTGACTTCCAGCGCGGCGCACACGCAGCCGAGGACCGTTTCCGTCAGCTCGTGTACGGCGAGTGGGTGTAGCGCCACAGGGGGCCTCCTACGGCCAGGTTGTGGCGCGGGGGCGCCACATGTCGGGTGAGTAGACCCGGGACGGCGAGGTGAGCCTGTAGGGGTTCACGGCGGTCAGCCACAGGTCGACCTCCGAGATACCGGTGCGCATCCCCTCGTAGATCAGGGTCGGGTCGGCCATCTCCAGCTCTACGCCCTGCCGGGACACCCGCGTCGCGTTCCGGGGGACCTTGCAGCCGCACGACCCAGCACCAGTACACCCCTTCAGCAGGTGGCAGACGAGAGCCGAGTGCGCGGCGATGGCGGCGTCGTCGAGCGGCACGCCGACGCGGTAGGTCACGCACCACGTGCCCGGCTCCCCGCACGGCGCGGCCATGTCCTGGCAGTCGGGCCAGCACCCGCCGTCCGTACGGACCAGTAGATTCCCGTCGTCGACGCGGTACGCGCCGTCGGGGAGCACCAAGCCGTCGACCTCGACTGCGACGACGTCGTGCACCGGCCCTTCGAGCCGCACTTCGCACAGCTCGCCGCAGGAGCAGCCGGAGGAGCAGCCGCACACACTCGCGTTGCGCCACTGCCCGTCGGTGCCGATGTACGGCACCCACGGCCCCGCGGCCTGCCAGCTCACCGGGGCCGCGTACGTGTCGAGGCAGGACCGCTTGCACGGGCGGACGGTGTACGGGCACGACGGCCCCCACCGGCGGCCCGACAGCGCCCACAGGACGCTCGTCGCGGCCCGCCGCGACCGGTCGATCGTTTCCTGGTCTGCGCCGGCGGCAGCCGAGCAGCAGTCGGGCAGGAAGGGCCACGGCTCGCAGGGTCCGGGCGGCATGCTCAACCTTCCATCGTTCCGTGCGAACAGGCCGGCGGCCGGGGCACTCCCTGGCTGTGCCCCGGCCGCCGGCCGGCGTTCGGCTGCTTCACGGGACCGGGTCCGGGGCGGGGCAGAGCACCGGCTCGTACCCGGCGGTGACCTCCGGCGGCGGCGTGGTGGTGACGAAGGTCCGGCGGTGGCACTGCGGGCCGAGCGGTGTGAGCAGCGGGCCCGGCGTGCCGGCGGCGTCGATGGGCATCACGTCGTACGGGCCAGTCCCCCAGCCGCCGCCCGCCCGGGTCGCGCCGGACAGAGTCAGCGAAGCCGCTTCGCTGCCGATCTCCATGTCTCCGAGGCGGGCGCCGGCGACCCACGGCATGAGGAAGTAGATCCAGGCGCCGTCCCCGGTGCCGTCGGCGTCGCAGACGTCCTCACCCAGGACCTCTGCCCACAGCTCGATACCGAAGCCAGAGTTGCACTGCACCGAGCAGTCGTCGTAGCCGATGGGCTTGCCGGCGTAGTCGAACACAACCGGTGAGCCAGTCGTCAGCTCAATGAACTCGGGGGCGACTTCGAAAAAGTTCAGCTCGACGTCGAAGCCACGGAACGACGGGCAGCCGCGACGGAATCCGCAGATCCTCCCGTTGGCGGCCTTGTACTCGATGTCCTCGCCGTCCTCCACGTTGGGGTTCATGCTCAGCGTGGCGAAGCAATCGAAAACGTACGCGTTATCGTCACCGCAGACAGGGCGACCGCAGGAGTCGACACGGGTGACGCGGATCACGTCCGCGTTGGCGATCAGGGGCATCCTCGGGACCTCCTACGTGCGGAGGCCCGGCCCACAACCAGCGGCTATCACCTGAAGTCTAGCCGCGCGGCGCGCGGCGGAGTGGCTGGCGCGACGTCAGCCCTTGTGGACCTGGCGGCGGTGGGCGGCGCGGCCTCGCTCGCTGCTGAACGAGCGGTCGCACAGGCCACACGGGTACCGCCCGGCCTTTCGGGAAGGCGGGTAGCTTCGGTCGTTGTCGGATCGGTCGTCGCTGTCGGAGGCGAGTGGTACGACGGTCTCCGGGCCCGACTCTCCGACGAGGGTGGTGACGCCGGGCGGGTAGTCGTCCCGCTCGTCCGGGTCGGTCTCGCCGGCCAGGCCCTCGGGGGTTGCCACGCCCAGCAGCTCGCCGGGGGCCGGCCTGCCGAGCACTGCGTCCTCGTCTGGGGACACGTAGCGGTGTCCGTCGACGAGGGCGCCGATCAGGATGTCTTCCGGGGCGTCCGCGAAGAGGCTGGCCGGCACGGCGAACGCGTTGGGGCCGACGGTGTCCACCTTGGGGTTCTGGGAGACAGCCCACTGGGCGAAGGGCTGGCGGCGGCCCTGGCTGGGCTCGACACGGATCATGTCGGTCATGGCGTGGTCACCACCTGGATTGCGCACACAGTGCACGTTGTCGAGACGACGAATGTTCGTTCTGCCAGCACTCGGCGGTCGTTGGTCCGGTAGTCAACGGAGGGGCCGGGCTTGTCCGGGATGACCATGGCTGGACCTCGGCGGATCTCCACGGGCCCGGTCATGTACACCCACGCCGTGCCGGGTTCGGCCGGTACGTTGCCGGGGCCGGTGCCTACGGCGGAGTATCCGGCGCCGAGGACAGCGCAGTTCCCGACGAGGGTGCGCAGCGCACCGCTCGCTGGGTCCTCGCGAAGGACGTTGCAGCAGCCGAGGATCGCCGCCACATCGGTGGGGACGTGGAGGGTTCCAAGACCTCCGTAGCGCTGCCCCATGCACGCCTCCAGCGCAGCGACGCCTTGGGCGACGTGGACGGGCCCGGCAGCCGGGGTGAGGTCGACGGCCTCGACTGCGAGCTTCGTGCGCCACCAGGCCGCTTCCAACGCCTGCTGCTCCCCCAGCAGGAGGGACGCTTCAGCGTGGGCGCGAGCTTCCTCGTACGACCAGCCGAGAGCCGAGCATTCCGCGCCGGCGTAGACGGTGATGGGGTCGGCGTGCTCGGTCTCGGGCCGGCAGTAGCCCTTCTCCACCGGCGGGGTGGGAGGGAGGGTGGCGCACGGATCTTCCCAGTCCCGTACGGGGCAGCAGCCCAGACCCATCCACTGCACGCCGTTCAGCTCGTGCAGCGTGGCCTCGGTGATGTCGGTGACGGTCGTGCAGGGGGCGCCCAGGATGCCGTGTGGCAGCGGCGTTCCAGGGATGGCCTCCACAGATGAGCGCAGCCCGGCCGGCATGCGCACCTCCAGTCAGTGGGTTACGGAGCGGAGCCGGGCCCGGCCGGAGTGGCTGCGGACCCGGTACGCGTGTCCGGAGGTGGATCAGGGGGTGGCGGGCTCGGGGGCGCAGGAGATGAGCGTCTGGGCGCCGGTCTCGCCGCTCGGGCAGACCGGGACGGTCACGCGGCGGGTGTCCACGGAGCGGTCGACGAGGGCGACGGCCTCCTCCGCGAAAAGGGCCGTGTAATCGTTCGTGCTGAACTTCGTGCTGTCGTGGATGACACCGAGATTGACCTCCTCGCCACGCCCGATGACCAACGCGCCCGCTGGGTAGATCAGGAAGTTGACTGCGTCCGGCCAGGCCGTGGCCGGGGTCGTGCCGCCGATGTCGGTGGGGACGGCCGGGGAGAGGCCGCGCGCCCACTGGATGCGGACGCCGAGCGGGGTGAACAGCTCCTGCACCTGCGCGGTGGTGACCTCGTCGACGCTGACGCCGTTGCGGCGCGCGAGATCCGCGAGGAACAGGTTCCGGCTCCACCAGGGGAAGGTGACTTCCAGGGCGGTGGACTCGCACAGGCTGTGTCGCTCGATCATGTCCGCGGCCTGGAGGGCGACGGCCGAGTACACAGCGGACAGGGCGCCCATCGTGGTCGGGAAGACGACCGGGGTGGCGGCCGCGAGGGCCTGAGCGAAAAGAACCTGCCTGATGCGGATCTCGTGTGCCGTCATGGCGTTGCGCAGGTACCAGCTGATCAGCTCCGGGAAGTGCCTCTGGGTCAGGATGCCGGCCTCCAGGCACACCCCGACAGCCGCGCTGCGGACTTCGGTGGGGGTGGGGCACGGGATCTTGAAGCAGGGCTTGGTGTTCCCGGCGATGTCGTCGGCCTCGGTGTGGACCCACGTCATCGACGACACGTCGAGCGACAGGGGCCGGTAGTAGCGCAGGCCGCCGCGAGAGAGCTGGATCTCCGGGGCGTCCCACAGCATGTCCGGGCAGGAGGTGTCGGTCAGCTCGTACAGCGTCTCCGACGGGGCGCACCAGCCGCCCGACGCGACCAGGTCACCCTGGGGCAGGCGCCGCTGGTTGGAGGCGGTCATCGCCACCGTGGTCCCCTCCGGCGCGGACGAGGAGTCCGTGACGATGGTCTCCTGCGGGTAGGGGTGCCGGTAGCTGATCACCTGCCCGACACCACCGCCTGCCGTTTTGAGCGCGGTGGCGCGGGAGTTGATACCGCGGACGACGTCGTCGAAGTTGAGCGCGGCGCCGGGGGTGTAGCCGGGAACGTCGACCGCCGCGGTGATGACGGTGCCCGGCGCCGGCGGCTCGGGGAGCACGCGGGGCGCGCGCTGGCGGACGCGGGAGAGGTCGAGGGCCGGCCGGGCGATGACCGCCGCGGCGGTCCTGGCCTCCGGCTCCGGCTCCGGGGTCGGCTCGGGCTCCGGCTCGTCACCGGCGTCCGGGCTCGTCCCGTCGCCGGCGTCGGTGTCCGGGTCGTTGCCGCGGATCTGCGCGGCGAGGGCGTCGATCTCGGCGGCCGCCTGCTGGGCGGCTTCCTCGCGGGCGGCCTGCTCGGCGCGGATGCTGTTGACGGCCGTGGCGAGGGAGCGCAGCTGCTCCAGATCGGTCGGGGTGACGACGGAGCTCTTCGACTTGGCGTCGAATGCGGCGACGGCGCCACCGAGGGCGTCGGCCAGCTCGTCGTCGCTGAGGATGGTGATGTCGGCAGGCAGCTCGAACGGCTCGGCCATGACGCGATCTCCTGATGATCAGGGAGACCCGGCCCTAAACCAGCGATCGACGTACGAAACGAATCTTAGCCCGAGGGGGCGGCCGTCACCGAGGTGTGCTCGGCCGCCCCCGTGCGGGGTCTACTTGCTCTTGGTGCGGACGATGCTGCCCGGGTAGCGGGCGGCGACCGAGTCAGCGGTCATCTTCGAGGTGGAGGCGTACACGACGCGGCCGTTGCCGCTGTCGAGGACCACTTCGTACTGCTCGCGGTTCTTCTGGCAGGCGCACGGCATGGTCAGTTTCCTTCCTTGGGGGCCGCGCTGGCGGCGATCTCGTCACGGACGTTGGCGAGCTGCTGCGTGAGCTGCTCGACCTCGGCGCGCATAGCGGCGGCGCGCTGCTCTCGGCGGCGTTCCATGGCGTCCAGCAGGCCGTCGAGGAGTTCCGGGTTGGTGGTGAGGGAGGCGACCGTTTCGGGGGCGGCGGGCGCGGGGCTGGTGGGGTGTCCGGATGCGGTGTCCGGACGCGGTCCGGGCTGGCCGGGCGGGGTGACGAGCGGGGCCGGTGCGTCGGGGCCCGCCCCGTCCGGACGGCCGTCCGGGTGGGTGTCCGCGATGGCGGCGGACGCGGCGAGCGCCAGGTTCGACCGTTCCGCGACGGAGGCGAGGAGCGGTGAGGAGTGCCCCGGCACCGGAACGGTGAGCACCGCGCGCAGCTGCCATCGCCCGCCGGGGCCCTGCTTCATGTGGTAGCTCGGCTGGCACCCAGCGAACACCCGGCGGTCCCACTCACTGAGCCACGGCGCGGCGGCGCCCGAGAACCACAGCCCACGGTCGTTCATGCCGACGGTGACGATCGCCCCGACCGTGCGGGTGTCGTCGAACTGACAGCTGGGGGTCTCGCATTCTGCGCCGTCGCGGTGGTGGCCGACGTTCATCGTCATGGCGCCGGCCCGGATCGTCGTGCCGTCGTCGAGGTGGAACCGCGCCCGCAGGAAGTGGCTCAGGTCGATGTCGCCGAGCGATTCGATCGTCAGGCGCTGGGTGGTGTAACCGGCGTGGGGCTCGCCACGCTGCGCCACCCAGCCGTAGACGCGGCCGCTCTGGTAGTGGACGCCGCCGGATCCGGGCGGCAGCTCCTCGGCGGTGGGCTCCTTGAACCAGGCGGCGGGCATGGGCGGCAGGTCCTGCATCGCCGTCCACGCGGAGGCGACCAGCTCGCGCAGGGCCGGGTCGTCGCCGTCGGCGGCCGCGGTCACTTCCGGGCCTTCGGGGAGGGTGGAGGCCCCGACGTACAGGCCCGGGGCGAGACGGACGATCCGACCGGCCTGCGCCGCCCGGTGGAGGTGCCCTCGCACGGACTCGGTGGGTATCCCCAGGGCCTTGCTGATCTCGGCGGCGCCGACGGGGATGGGCGCAGAGCGGACGTAGCCGACGACCTGCTGGTGGTCGCTGCTCGGCGCGGCGGCGGTGACGGCCGCGGCGGTGCCTTCCGGCTCCTGCTGGTCGTCTTCGACGGGGTCGAGGACGATGCGGGCACGGCTGTAGGCGGGCATCGTGACGAGGGTGGCACCTCGCACCCGGCCACGGGTGATGCGCATGAGGAAGTCCCCGGAGCGTTCGGCGTGGACGACCACGCCGGCGTCCGGGTCGTCGGCGTCACCGGCCGCGGCGGTCAGCACGCCGGCGGCGGTGAGCTCGCCGACGGTGTCGGCCGGGACGCGGGCGCCGGGCGCAGTGACGAGCTGGACGTGCTGCCCGGCGCGCACCATGGCGTGGCCGGACGCGGTCCACGCGCCGCTCGTCTCGCCGTTGATCATGTAGGCGCCGTCTTCCATGTGAAGGACGCGCGCGGAAGCAAGGGACGCGACGAGCACGACGTCGTCCTGGTCCAGGGTGCGGTCGATGAACTCCAGGTCGACGTCGTCGAGGTCCACGCTCACGCCGAGGGGAGCGTTCTGCTCCAGGAGGTCGACGGCGTCGGCTCCCGCGGTGCGGGTGGTGTACAGGACGCCCGTGCCAGGGATGCGGCCACCGTCCCTGCCCAGGGACTCGATCGCGCCGGCGAGTTCGGCGCCCTGGTGGCCGGACAGCATCTCGTCGGCGTACTGGAGCGGCCAGGGGCCGGGCCCCTCCCAGTACAGGGCTCCGGGGGCGAAGATTCTGCCGTCGCCGGTCTCCTCGTCCTCGAAAGCCAGGGCGGTGTCGTCGGGGGTGGACCAGGGGCGGGTGGCTGCTGCGTCCGCGGTCACGTCGGTATCGGGCATGGGGGCCTCCCGTTCGGGGCCGAGGGGGATGTCGGTGTGCTCGCCTGCGAACGCCAGCCGGATGCGGTCGAAGCGGATCGGGCCGAGGCGCTGCGCCATGGCGTCCAGGGGTGTGGTGTCGGTGGTGTAGACGGCGCAGACGTGCGGTGCCCACGGGGTGTACTGGGCGGGCATCTCGGGGCCGTGCCGGTCTTCCAGGGCGTCGGTGGCGGCCTCGTGGAGGTCGGCGAGGGTGGGCGCGTCGTCGGGCCGGTCGCGGTCGTCTCCGACCGCGTACACCCATGCCGAGGAGTCGCTGCCGGGGTTCCACAGGTTGACGCCGAACGCTCGGGCGTGGACCGGGCCCGGCAGGTCGGCGGTCGCCTCCTGGACGAGCCGGATCAGCTCCGTGCGGTGCTCAGGGGACCAGTCGGCGCCCTCCCCGAGGTAGTACAGGGTGAGGTGGAGCTGCTCCACCTCCTCCCCACCGTCGAGGGCCAGGCGCTGGGCGTCGTCGTCGGCGGGGACGAGTGCGATCATCGCGCCCTCGTAGTGGGAGCCGTCCGCGGCGGCGGTCACCGGCATGGGGTGGTCCTTCGTTTCGTAGACGCCGCCCCGCCGCGGCGTCTTCGTTCCGAAGGCTGCGGCGCGTTCGGCGGTCTGGAGGCGCAGGATGCAGCGGCAGTTCACAGTGAGCGCCGCCGGGGCGGACGGGTCGCCGGGGGCAGCCATCTCGATGCCTGCGACGTTGAACGGCTCATCGATGAGGCGCAGCTGCCCGTCGACCTTGTCGTGGGCGTCCCGCACCCTCATATCGCGGCGGGTCTGCCACTGCTTCACCAGCGGCCGGCCGGGGCCGGTCATGTCCCGGGCCGCGGCGAGGGTGGCCATGTTCCACGCACGGGTGGCCTCGGTGCGGGCGATGCGCTCCTCCCGTGGCTCACCCAGCTGCACCCCCTCGCGGGCGAAGACATTGCGCAGGCGGGCGCGGAGCTGGTCGATGTCCTCGCCAGCGTCGAGGCCGGCGCCGAGCGCGGTGACGGCCGCATCGGCGAGGTGGTCCCCAACGACGCGCAGCAGATGCTCGGTGCCGTCGACGTAGTCACCCAGGGACGGAGGGAGGTTGCCGTCCTCGTACCGGCCGGGCAGGTCGTCCCAGCCGTCGGGCAGTTCGGCGTCGACGTCGTCGGCGGCCATGGCGGCTGCGGTCTCCGCGACGCCGAGGAGGCGCCGTACCAGGGGCGGGACCCGGCGCGCCCACATGCCGGCGATGCGGGAGACGGAGAACCGCGCGGCGACGATCTCCGTCGCGTCGTCGAGAGCTCGGGTGAACTCTGCGGCGACATCGTCGAGGACAGCGGCCACGTCGGCGGCAATCTCGTCTTCAGCGGCCGCCAGCAGCGCGTCAAGTTCAGCCATCGCGGGACTCCTGGGCGCGGCGGGTCTCCGGGGTGTCGGGGACGTCGCAGACCTCACAGCCCGTGAGGTGGCCGACCACGGTCACGCCGCTGGGGGTGAGGGTGATCGCGTCAGCCGTATAACCGGTGGCCGCCTTGCACGTGGGGCACCACTGGCCGAGGCGGGGTGTCGTCATGTGGAGGTCGACGATGGTGGGCGGCTGGTCGTGGTCATGGTTCATACGGCAGCCGCCAGGCAGGAGGTGCGCAGGACGCGGGCGGTCTCCTCGTAGGTGTGCGGGTGGCGGGCGGCGATCAGCGCGCGGGCGTACTCGTCGAGGAGGTTGGTGAGGCAGTCGGGGTCGAAGCCGAAGCGCTCGGCGATCTCGGGGACGCGGACCCACGCCCCGTCCAGGAGGTGCCACTGGTCGACCTGCTCCGGCTCGACGGGGAACGCGGTGTGCAGCTCGGCGGGGATGATGGTGCGGGCGCGGGCGCGTTCCGAGCGGGGGCAAGCCGGCTTCGTCTTCAGCTTCTCTCCGGCCGTGTACAGAGCGGCCCAGATCACGCCGTCGATGGCGTCCAGGGCGCCGGCGGGGAGGGCCGCGGCGGGCAGGGTGTCCGGTATCGATGTGGTCTCGTCGACGGGCAGGCGGGGTTCGGTGGTGGGCACGTCTGGTTCCTCCTCGGTCTGCAGCTGGGGGGTGTCGGTGGCGTCGGGGGCGTCGGCCTCGTCGAAGCCGGTCTCGCGGCGCAGGGCGCGGGCGCTGATGGCGCCCCGGTCGTACAGCTCCAGCGCGGTTTGGCTGCGGTTCGTACGGACGCGGAGCGGTGAGGTGTCGCCGAAGATCCCCCACTCCTCGGCGTCCGGGACGCCTTCCGCTTCCAGGAGGGGCCGCAGCCAGTGGTCGGTGTAGGCGTGTGTGACGACCGACAGGCGGGGCTCGATGCCCAGGCTGATCGCCTCGCTCGTCAACTCCCAGGCGCCCCAGTGGTTGATTCCGCCCATGCCGAGGAGGAACTCGCCCGGGATGTCGGCCGCGGTCGCGAAGCGGCGGATGTTCCCCTCACGAAGCCGGATCGCCAACTCGTCGAAGTTCGACTCGAACGTCAGGCGCTGGATCTGTCCCACGAGCCCTTCGGGGACTTCGAGGATGATCGGGACGGTCGCGGCCGCGCTGTCTGGGTCCTGAATGGCGGTGGCGGCGGTCTCGATGAATACGTCGATGAGATCGTCTTCGCTGTCCTGCCCGACGCCCGTCGGGAATCGCGTGCCCTTGGGGACGATGAGCAGGCCCCGGCCGGTGAGGCGGGAGAGAGCGATGGCGCGGACGGCGGCGCCGAGGATGCGCAGCTCTTCCAGCTCGTCGAGGCTAGCGAGGACGGGCGAGTCCGCTTCGATGTGCTTCTCCGGGGAGGGATCCCACACCCGGATCGCGACCGGGTCCAGGTCGGAGACGGGCCCATCGTCGTCTCCCGGCGGGATGGCCACCTGCTTCCCGTCGATCGTGGCTTCGAGGGTGCGGCCCTTGCTGCTCATCTCCAGCACGGAAACGACGTGCCAGTCGGGGGGACGGGCCTCACGCGGCCGGATGACGGTCCACGCCTCCCCGGCGACGGCCAGGTGCCGGCCGTACTCGCGGAGCAGCTGCGCCTGACCATCGCGGCCGCCAGCTATCTCGGCGACGATCCGCGCGGCGGGGTGGTCGTCCGCTGCCCTCTCGATGCTGTCCCCGGGGCCCCGCCGCCCGGCGAAGAGGACGGCCTTGGACATGGCGTTCCCGATCCAGTTCGCGAAGGACCGGACTTCCGGGGTGCGGTAGTAGCTCCACGCCCGCTCTTGGCGGCCCTTCCCGGTTCCCTGCGTGGTGGTCTTCGCGGTGGTCCGGGTGTAGCGGACAGCCGCGCCGACGAGCTCGCGGGCCATGGCGTCAGTTGCCCTTCCGGGAGTCGTCCCACCGGTTGAGGAGGACCGCCGCGCCCGCGACGGCCAGCCACTCGAAGCCGTGGACCAGGACCGGGGCTTCGTGCCACTGGCCGGTGACGAGGAGCCAAGTCAGCAGGAGGGCGCCGGCGACCCACCAACCGGAGCAGTAGACGCAGGAGATCAGCGTGATGACTGCGCTGCGCACGGAGCTGTCGGGCTTTCGGCCGTGCCAAGCGAAGATCCGATCGCGGACCGGGTCGAGGATGGAGTCGTGCACGACGAGCTGCGTGCCGCGGTACCCCGCTAGCGCCAGGAAGGCGAGTTCTGCGAAACTGATCATTCCGTACCCCAGGCTGATCATCCGGCCGAGTGAGGGCGGGGATGATAGGCCATCTCGCGAGGGTGGGTCCGGCGTTACTCCGCAGCGGGCCCCAGTTCCCAGGCGTCGTGGAGCTGATCAGAACAACACGGGCTCGCCCTGTTCGCCGGGCTCCGGCTCGGCTGGTTCGTCAACCGCCAGCTCCATCTGGCCGTACGGCAGGTCAACGATCTCCAGCGACCCGTCACACGAGACCAAGGCGTCATAGCGGGAGCGCATGTTCGGTGGGTCGTGCCGCCACACGCGGCCCTTGCTGAGGCGCCCGGCGACGGGGCCGGCGGCGACATCGCGACCGCACCTGGGGCACTTCACGCGGGGCAGCTTCATCACCTGCCCAGTGTGGCGCAAGTGAGTGAACTCCAATGCGGGTACGAAGGCGATCTGGGACTCTTGATCGGAAGCCGTCCCAACGCACGGAGTGCACGTGATCATTCTGGACAGCAGCACGCTCGTGAGCGCCGGCCGTGGAACTGGCCTCGACCTGCTGCGCGCGATCAGGCGTTCTGGAATCGACGTAGGCATCCCACAGATGGTGGTGGAGGAACTAGCCGCTCAGCAGGCTCTGACCTACTCCGACGCCTACGCGGCGGCTACGAAGGCCATGGAGTCGCTGTGGAAAGCGACTCCATGGAAGACCACCGCGTCCCTGGCCGACGAGACCGACAGGGTCAGAGCTCACTGGCGCAACTTCTACGCAAACCTCGGTGAGCCGCTTCGTCCCAGCCAGCAGGTCCTGGAGGAGGCGCTGGCACGGGAAGCGAACGCTATCGCCCCGTGCAAGCGGACGGGGCCGGAGAAGCGACCGATCAAGGTCGGTGGTCGAGACGCCGTGATCTGGCTCACCGCTGTGGAATACGCCAATACCCACAAGGATGAGACGGTCTACTTCGTCAGCGGGAACACCACGGACTTCGGCGACGGCACAGATTACAGGCCGCCTATGGACGCGGATCTCGAAAAGATCAGAGACAGGTTCAAGCACCTGACTAGCCTCGATGACGTCATTGCCGAGTTCGCTCAGGAAACGAACATCGATCGCTCCAAGGTCGAGGAGACGTGCAGCCTCGGGGCTGTGCACGATGTCGTCATCCGCACCGCTGTCGATAACTGGGCGATGAAGTACGACGTCCTGTCGTTCGGTTTCGCTGCGACCGCATTCGACGACAAGGGCGGCTACGACACACGGGCAACGGGTTGGCTCGACCCGGCCGGCGTGGAAGCGATGCCCTTGTCCCTCAACGACATCAGGGGCTACCGCATCGGCGGGCACGAGTGGGCGATCTGTGAGGTCTCCTGGGAACTCGGGGGCTGGGTGCTGCACGGCGAGGACGATGAATTCGGGTGGGTCAGCACGCGCTACGACACGCGACTGCTGGTTTCGGCAGAGTCGGGGACCGCCGCTGTCTTGGGCGATTCCGAGCCGCGTGCGTTGGATTACGCACCAGTGAACCGCCCGAAGCGCGTCGTGGACGCCGACAAGCTGCGCGCCGCGCTTCTGGCTCTGCGCAGCCGCACACCGCTGGAAAAGACGGTGGCCTACCAGCTGGAGGGCGAGAGGCGCCGCCATGACAAGTTGGTCCTCTCCAATCTCCTTGAGAGCACGAGAGCGTCTGCGAATTTGATCGCTAAGCTGCGGCCTCCATCTGAATGGAACCGATGGCACGACGGCCCGCCTCTCTAACGCAGGCGCCCTGAACCCGGGCGGGGGTGCTGGCCAGATCGGCCTACTTCCCGATGCGCCTCCCGTACGGTCCGGCGGCGGATGGGGCCTGCCGGCCCCCCGACGTGGGGGAAGTGGGTAGCGGGGCGTGGACGATCGCGCCTTGGTTGACCGCGGGGATCAAGCCGTACACGAGGATGCAGGAGGCATCGATCCGGCCGGGGCTGTCGCTGTCGGTCGGCATCCACGTGGCCCACTCGTTCTCCAGGTCGACGAACGTGCCACGCAGCCGGATGCGGTCTTCCACCATCTGCTGGGCGATCGGCTCCGCCCTGAGTAGCTTGCCCTGCTTGGCGTTGATCGGCTGGAGGCCCGGCATCAGCGTGCCCTTCGGGATCCGGCCTTCCGCCTGGAGCGCCTTCCACGCGGTGTCGAGCGCCAGCAGGCACATGTCCCGGCCGTAGTTCCACTCCACGTAGATCACGCCGGCGTGCGTCTCGTGGGCCAGCAGGCACGCGGTGCGGGACCACTCTGCCGACGACATGGACCGCGTCTTGTCGTGGGTGATCCACACTCGCTTGTCGGCGCCAAGGAACCCGCCGATGACGCCCGCAGTGTCCCGGCCGCCGCCGGATGGGTCGATCGCCACGGCGATCTTCTGCGGCTCCACGACCGTGATCCCGTCGCGGATGGAGCGAAGCAGGTCGCGGGAGACGAGCGCGCCTTCGGACGGCTGCGGGTCACCCTGCGACAGGGCGTGCCAGTCGCGGACGCTGGAGCCCTCCTTGTCGGCCTGCCACCACGCCTTCAGGGCCTGCCGGTTCCGGGTGGGGATCTTCGGGTGCGTCAGCGGGTCGCCGTCGCGCCGGCCTAGCGGGTCGGGCCCGAACTTGCTGGGGTTGGCGAGGGCCGGGAGGTGGACCACCTTCCACTTCCCGCCCTCCTCGAGTCGGCCGTCCTCCGCCAGTCGGCGGCCCGCGAAGTCGTCCGGGTGCCACCGGGTCTGGATCGCCACCACGGCATGGCGGTCCGGTTGCAGCCGCTTCACGGCGGCCGACGACCACCAGTCGTGGACGCGCTCGCGCATCTTCTTCGACTCGGCCTCAGCACGGTCCTTGTGCGGGTCGTCCACGACGAGGAGGTTGACGTCGAAGCCGGTCAGGCCCGCGCCGATGCTGACGGAGCGGACGCCGCCACCCTTGTTGGTGTCGTAGTCCTGCGCGGCCTCCGAGCCGGGCAGCAGCGCCAGGTCGTACTCGCCACCGAACTCGGCGACGTACCGGCGGATCGCCTTGCCGCGCCGCAGCGCCAGGTCATCCGAGTACGACGTCACGCCGACCCGGTCCTCGCCGTGCAGGCACAGCCACCAGAACGGGAACCACTCCGCGACCGTGGTGGACTTGCCGACCTGCGCCGGCGTGACGACGAGGAGCCGGTTGTACTCGCCTCGCTCCAGGCCCACGAGCGCGTTGCTGATGATCTTCAGGTGCGGGCGCATCCGGTAGCCGGGGTCCAGGCCGCGGGCGAGGGTGGCCGGGTCGCGCAGCAGGTCCCGCGCGGCGGCCCGCTTGGCAGCCTGGAGCCGCCGGAACACCTGGACGTCGTCAAGGTGGTCCAGCTCTCGGTAGTCGTGCTCGGCCGTCACTCGTCTTCCGTGTGCTCGTCCAGGGCCGGGGTGGGCTCGTGCTCCTCGGCGTCGTCCTCGTCGGCCGGCTCGTACGTCTCTTCGCCGTCGTCCTCGTCGTCCGCGTCGCCCAGGGCGCGGGCGCGGCGGGCCACCGTGGCGGCCAGCTCGGCGAGGCGTACGCGCTTCTGCTCCAGCGGCATGGCCGCGTACTCCTCCACCGCGACGGTGAGCGGGTCGCCGCCGGGGCCGGTGACCGCGATCGTCTCTGTCGGATCCCCGAACAGGGTCCTGCGCCACTTCAGCGTGATGTCCACGAAGCGGGTGAACTCGGCGAGCGTCATGTCCGCCGCCTGCTGCTGCACGTTCGGCAGGGCCTGGCCGATCATGCCGGTCATGATGCGGAGCACGCGGACGTCCTCGCGGGCGGCGCGGCGGCGCTCCTCTTCCATCTCGGCGGCGTACTGGCGCTGCTGGTGCGCGTCCCAGGCCGAGGCGCGGTCGTGCCAGCGGTACTCGGCGGCCATGGCTCGTACATGGCTGTACGAAAGTGCTAGCTCGTCCGCCGCTTTTGCAAGGGTCCGGGTGAGGCCGAGGTCCCGGAAGGCGAGGAAGCGGGCGTGGCGTTTCGGGGTCTCGCGGGGCTGGCGCTCCCAGGGGTCGAGCGTCGGGTCAAGGGTGATGCGGTCGCTCATGGCTGATCACGGTCCCTGGGGGGTGCGGGGCCCGCGAAGCGCGCACGCGGGTGCTTCGCGGGCGTGGTTGGGCGGGGTCAGGTGGTGGCCGGCTCGTCCTGCTCGGCGGCTTGCTCGACTTCTCGGCGGGCGATGTCGGTGAGGAGGGCGATCATCGTGGTGAAGTTCCGTACGTCCTTGCAGCGGCCGAAGGCGTACACCGCGGCGGCGAACTCCTCGAACTGGGCGGCGGGGGCGACGCCGACCAGGTCGGTTCCGTTGGCGATGGCGGTCACGGCGTCCTTGAAGTCCTCCATCTGGTGGGGGAGGAACATCAGCGTCGCGGCGCGCCAGTCGAACTCGCCGTGCGGGATGGCCAGCTTGGTGTCGTCGGGCTCGACGGTGGGGAGCTGGTCCTCGTCCAGGCCGGTGGCGATCAGGTCGTCCACGTTGTCGATCATCGAGACGAGCTGTGCGAGGACGTCCTTGTCGGGGTCCCCGTGCAGCTCGTTGTGGGCGATCTGCTTGGCGATGACCTCGGAGCGCCGCATCTTGCGGGTGTCGATGATGGCGGGGATCCGCTGGAGGCCGGCGGAGCGTGCGGCGCGGGAGCGGTGGTGTCCGGAGATGACCTCGATCGGGCCTTCCCCGCCGGGCTGGTGGCAGTAGGGCAGGGACTCGACCATGCCGCGCTTGCGGATGTTGCCGGTCAGCCTCTCGAAGTGCCGCGGCTGCATGACCTGCGCGTTGATGTCCTGCTCGCGGAGGGAGGAGACATCGACCCAGCGGATGTACAGGTCGTCGCCGATCTGCATGACGTCCTGCGGCGGGTTCGCCGTGTCCCAGGACGTGCCTGTCGGGCTGGGCTCCGGGGCGGGCGCCGGGTCCTGGTCCTGGGGGGCCGGGGTGGTCACTTCTTCTTCGCCTTGCTGCGGCTTGCGCGCCATGCCTTCTCCTTCGCGAGGAACGTGCTGAGGGTGGTGGGGATGTCGTCGGTGACCCAGTCGGCGCGGTACGACAGCTTGTAGCCGTCGGGGTGCTTGGCTCGGGACTCCAGTTGCATGAGGCCGCGCAGGCCCTTCGCCTCGGGGTGTCGGGTGTACTCGACGGTGACGAGGCCGTTCGAGGCGGCCAGCAGGATCTCCGAGGCGCCGGTGAAGACGAGCTTCGCGGTGTCGCGGCGCAGGGCGAGCATGGTGGCGAGGCGGGTCAGCCGCAGCTCGTAGTGGGGGGCGCCGAACGCGAACCGCATCAGCAGGTGCGTCGTGTACTTCGTCGCGCCGGGGTACGGGCGGGTCATCGTCTCGGCGCCGTAGCCGATGACGCCGGCTACGAAGCCGTCCACGACGACGAGCATGTTGTACGAGCCGGGGGCGGCGGCGAGACGGTGCATCCACAGGTCGCGGTAGTAGTCGACCTCCGTGCCCTTGGCCGGGACGACCTCGATGCGGGACTGGTCGGTCACCTGGTGGTCTGGCGGGATGATCGGTAGGGAGGTAGGCGCGTAGGTCCGGGACATGCCCAGAGCGACCTTGGGGCCTCCCGTGAGCTTGAAGATCTCCTCGGGTCGGTTGCTGATGACGAAGGCGCGGGCGACGTCGCCGAGCGGGTGCGCGAACACGGGGGTCTCGTGTGCAGCGACGCCGGAGCGTTCCTCCTGGAGGAACATCAGCAGCGCGGCCTTGTCTCGCATGTGGTCGGCGAGCCGCTGCATGTCGACCTCGGGGTCGAACACCGAGTAGGGCGGCTCCGCCCACTCGACTCGGCCGCCGGTGTCGAAGAACTTCTCGAACCCGGCTTTGTACGTCGGCGGGGCGGCGATGATGATCGCGTGCGGGTCGTCCTCGGCCTCCGCGATGTGGTCCCACATGCACTTCGGGGCGAACTTCACGCCGGGGAGCCGTTCGGCGATCGAAGCGAGGGAGCCGGAGAGGCGCTTCTTGTGCTCGTCCTCCCGCTCGATCATGTCGGTGACCAGGTTCGTCCAGTAGTCGACCTCCGGCTTGGCCTGCATGCGGGCCAGCCAGTGGACGTACAGCAGGTGGGCGGCCTGGTCGACGAGCGGCCCGTCGGGCAGCTCGACCGGCTCGCCGTCGAGGGTCATGCCCAGCGACTCCAGGTCGCCGCCGGAGACGCAGGTGCCGACGATGCCGGTGTAGAGGGTGACGTCGGAGGTCTCCATGGACGACGGGGGGATGCCGGCGTTGGCGGCGACGAGGGCCGCGGCGAACGAGCCGACGCCGACCTCCACGTACCGCGTGTACTGGTCGCGCGGCAGCTTGTTGAACACCTTGCGGTAGAAGGCGCGGTCTGGGGCTGAGGAGTTGCCGGCGAACAGGACACCGGGTTGGGCGAATCCAGCGGGCATCGCGATCCCAGGGGGGTCTCAGCGGTTCGCTCGGCCCACAACCAGCAGCGTTCGGGGGCACAGGGTAGCTGCTGGGCTGGTCAGCGGAACGGGGCCGGGATGGACCGCGAGGGAGGACTCGAACCTCCAACCTCCGCCTACGAGAAGCGGTGCTCCATCCAGTCGAGCTGCTCGCGGTTGGCCGTGACGCCGGCGGAATGGTAGCAGGCGTTTCCGGCACCCCTCGGCGGCCTTATGGACGGCGGTGAAGGCCGGTGGCCGGGCGTGTGGTTCCCCGGCCACCGGCCTTCCTCGATCAGAACAGGGTGGGCGGCTCGGGCATCTTCGGCTTGCGGGCGCGGGGCGCCGTCGCGGACTGGGGGTCAGGGAGTTCCGGGACCTCCCAGCCGTAGCGCTCCAGGAACCATTCGGCCGCCCACCGCCGGTGGCACGCCTCGCCCTGGTTGACCTTCTCGTAGCACAGCAGGACGCCCGGCAGGGTGGGGTACGACCGTGCCACCTCCCGCAGGGCGGCCAGGATCTCCGCCTCGTGCCGGGTAAGCCGCTGCCGGTAGACCCGGCGCTCGATCGGGATGTCGTCGATGCCCTTGAGCGGGGGCCGCATCAGCTCCCAAGGGGCCAGGGCCTGGATCTGGATGTAGCGGTAGCGGACGAAGCGGGGCCGGCCGACGGTGATGCCGATGGGGACGCCGGCCTCTTCCCGCCAGTCCTGGTAGCGGCCGGTCGCCAGGTCCAGCGGCTGGGCGACGTCGATGCGTTCCACGGCGGGTTCGGGGCCGTGCAGGCCGAGGTGGTGAAGGTTGATCATGGTGGGCCTTTCTCCTGTGTGCGGGTGGTGGTTGTACTCGCTCACCCTTCAGCGGTCCACTGGGGTTACGTTCGTTATCCCGGTGGTTTTGGCTCAGGGGCCCGGCGCGTGCGGGGCCCCTGAGCGTCCTGGGTCAGGGGGTGGTGGTGTCGAGGGTCTGGGTGGCCTCGGCGTCCGGGGCGACCCGGAGGGCGCCCGCGCGGACGGTGGCCGCGGTGGCCGCCTTGGCCAGGTTCTGGGCGGCCTTCGTGGCGACCTGGCGCAGGTGGTCGATGCGCATCCGGTTACCGGGGATGCCGCCGTGCGCGCCGGAGAGGAGGATGGCCAGCTCGTCGGGGTCCATGCTGGCGATCTCCTGGAGGATTTCGCCGGCGGCGCCGAGCTTGCCGATCTTGCCGACCAGCTTGGCGCGGTCGCTGATGATCTTCTCGCGTCGGTCCACGTCCGCCTCCAGCTCGGGGAACATGCTGTCCCCGGCCTTGCCCGGGGTCGGCGCCTCCTCGGCCAGGACGAACATGACGGACTGGGTGGCCGCCTGCTCCTCTTCGCTGCGGACCTTCTGGCAGAACATCTCCGCGTCCCTGATGGTGTTGAACTGCCCCCGGCTCCAGCGGGCGATGAACGCGTTCTGGTTGGCCGGGCTGATCTGGGCCGCGTACCAGGCGAGGCCGACCGGGATGTGGCCCTTGAGGAGCGCTTCCCGCACGGCGGGCACGAGCTTGAGGAGCTGGAGGCGGCAGTCGACGTAGTTCCAGCTCTTGCCGACCCTCTTGGCGACCTCCTCCGGGGCGAGGCCGAAGTCGACCAGCTTCTGGAACGCTTGCGCCTCCTCCAGCGGCGTCATGTTCTCGCGGCTCAGGTTCTCCGCGACCGACCGCTCGAAGGTCTCCAGGGTCTCCGAGCCGCCGTCCAGGCCGTGGAAGACCATCGCGTGCATCTCGGTCAGGCCCGCCATCCGGGCCGCCCGCCAGCGGCGCTCGCCGGAGATGAGGACGTAGCGCTTGGCGGAGGGCACGTAGCGGACGCTGATGGCCTGCTGCTGGCCGATCTCCTTCAGGCTGGCAGCCAGCTCGCGCAGCGCCTCCTCGTCGAAGACCTCGCGCGGCTGGTTCTCGTCACGGTCGATGCGATCGGTGGGGATGGTCCTGAGTGCGGTCTTGAGCTCGGGCCGGGCCACCCTGGCGGGCTCGACCACCTTCTTGGCCGGAGCCTTCCTGGCCGCCACCGCCTTAGCCGGCCGGGCGGCCGCCTTCCGCGGGGCAGCCGCCTTCCGCTGGGCAGCCGCCTTCCGCGGGGCGGCCTCCTCGGGGGCCGCCTTCGAGGTGGCCGCCTGGACCGCCTCCGTGGTGGTGGTCTCGGTGGTGGTGGCCGTCATGGTGCCCTCCGTAGTGGGTGGTGGGTGGTGGGTTGGTACACCTTCATCATTGACCAACACACTTGGTATTACCGGTTTATCCCAGATGATTTGGTCAATAAGTCGTCAAGCAAAGCCGCAGGTCAGCGCCTTGCAGGGGCGTTCAGGCCGGCTCGCCGAACAGGTCGAGCTGGGCGGCTTCCACGACGGGTCCGCCGCCTTGGCCGGCCGCCCGGTGGGCCAGGTGCTGGGCGACCGTCCAGCGCGTCCAGGCGCCACCCGAGGTGTACTGTCCGGCGCTCGCGGAGAGGATGAGGAGGTCTGCGCGGGCTCGGTGCACGGTGCCGTCAAGGATCAACCACACCTCGCACTTCGGCGCGCCGAGAGCGGTGACCATGGCCAGCTGGTGAATGTCGCCCCACCCGGGGTGCAGTGCTCCAGGGCGGACGTAGACCCAGGTGCCGAGGTTCACGTCGCCGGGCCCGGTCGTGGTGTGCCGGTAGGGCGGGCGCTGCCGCACCGGCCGGGCGGGCTTCGGCGGGTAGTAGTGGCTCGGCGGGTAGTGCGGGTGTGCGGGCCGGAGCTTGGCGGCCTGGGCGGTGACGGCCTCGGCGTCGGTGTAGCAGCGGGGGCCGCCGTGCCACTGGCGGGGCGTTGTCGTGTCCGCCCAGGTGGTCGCTCCGCAGACGCACCGGCAGGTGGTCAGGTACTCCCCGGCGATGGCGCACGGCCAAGCCGTGCCGCAGGCCCGGCAGGTCGGGCTACCGCTGTCGATGCCGTGGGGAAGGTGGCTGTGCGGGAGGTAGATCGGTCGCGGCGCCCAGGCGGCCATGCGGACGTCCCTTCTCTGGCAGGGGGTGGAGGCTGGTGGGTCGTGGTACGGGGGCGGGCCGGGAGTCCTGCGCGCTCTGGGCCCGCCCCGCTGGCGCTACGCCTCCGGCGCGAGCCGCTTGAGCTCGGCGACCGCCTCGGGCAGGTGCCGGACGCCGATGACGTCCAGGTCGAGCCCCAGGCCGTGGACGTACGGGGCCTGCTGGGCCGGGACGATGACGGTGCGGCACGCGGTGGCGGCCGCCGCGGTGGCGGTGTGGCGAAGGTCGGTGACCTGCCGGAGGTACCCGTCGAGGCCCAGCTCGCCGAGAAGCACGGCCTCGTGGAGGGCGACCGGGCTGAAGGCGCCGGCCGCCGCGAGCGCGGTGCAGGCGATTGCCAGGTCGGCACCGGCGCCGCCGAGGGAAATCGGCCAGTTGGAGGTCACCTGCATGAGGCCGGGCTTCCACTCCTGGCCGCTGTTCACGATGGCCGCCCGGATTCGGTCGCGGGTCTCGCGACTCCACATGGAGTTGGGGCCGGTGACCTGGAACGCGGGGGTGCCGCCCGGGGTGTACTCGGCGTGCACCGTGACCATGCCCCTGCGGGTGGGGATCGCGATGGCCGCTATGCCGCGCCGCAACACCTGCCCGGTGGGGAGCAGGACCCTGCGGAACGGTTCGCCGCGATCGGCGACCTCCCAGCCGGCCTCGTCCAGCCCGCCGTAGGGCATGGCGTCGGCCAGGAGGGCGCCGATGTCGTCCGCGATGCCGTCGCGGAGCAGGCTGCCCGCGCTCGCCGGGGCGTACCAGATGGTGCGGCCGTCGCCGTCGATCACGTCCACGAGTTCGGCCTCGGCGGTGTCGATGGTGACGGCGGCCGCCTCCGGGAGGTCCTGTCGGATCAAGGCGGCGACGTACTCGATGGTGTTGCGCAGGAGGAGGAGGCGGGCGCGGCCGGCGTTTTGCAGGGCGTCCTCGGCGGCCTGGGAGAGGGCGGCGGTCGTGGGGTCGGTGTAGAGGGGGTGGAGGGGGGTGGCCTTCGCGGGGCCGGCGGTGGTGTTGCCCATGGGGTGTGTCCTTCCGGGATGGTGTCCAGGGGGGTCCTGGGCGGGCAGCACGCTCCTGGGGGGACCGTGCTGTCGGCTCAGGGGGCGGCCGGGGGCCGGCCGCCCTGCCTGGTGGGGTCAGCCGAGTTCGATGACGAAGCGGCGGTCGATGGTGGGCCTCCAGCCGGCGTCGATGTAGGTGGTGCGCTTCGAGCTGAGGCCGAGCAGGTTCCCCGCGGTCTGCTCGATGCGGTGGAGGAGGGTGGGGGCGAGGATGCTGTCCTCGCCGGCCCGCCAGGCGAGGTAGCCGGTCTCGCTGATGGCGACCGGGGCGCCGGTGCGGGCGTTGATCGTGAGGGTGGTCGCCTCGGGCAGGTACTCCTGCACCATCTCCGTCAGGCGGGCGGTGCCCTGGAGCAGGGCCTGCATCAGGGCCGTCTGGGCGTTCGTCGTGGTCCAGTTGCGCGCGGTGGTGGTGGCGGTCATGGCGGGCTCCGTGGTTGGTGGTGGGGAGTGGGTACACCTTCATCATTGACCAATGCGACCGGGGTTACCTTCCTTATCCAATCTTATTTGGTCAAGTAATCGGCAAGTATTCGCTGGTCATGCGGTCGTCGTGAAGTCACCGCGCTCGGGGGCGTACCGGCTGATCTCCTCGCCGGTGATGCACTCGGCGAGCGCGCTGATCAGGATCTCGGCGGCCGGGGGCGTGACCGCGTTGCCGTACTGGCGGACGCGGTCCCTCTTGCTGCCGAGGACCACGTAGTCGTCGGCAAAGGCCATCGCGCGGCCGATCTCGTGCGGCTGGAGCATCCTGAACAGGACGTCTTCGATGTTGACCTCGCCGGTGACCAGGGCGTAGCGGTCACGGGTCGAGAGGGTGCCGACGGGCTCGCTGACCGGGCGCGGGGTCCCGTTGCCGTAGTAGGGGGCCAAGAACGGCTCCCAGGTGACGAGGGACTGGTGGCCGGTGGTGGTGAGGGTCCGCATCGGGTCGGCCAGGCTGGTGCAGTGCTCGCCGCCGTCGCCCCGGCTGCCGTTGTTCCGCATCATCATCCCCGGCACGGGCGCGGCGGCCAGGCCGTGGTGGTTGCCGGAGGCGCAGACCGTGGCGAGCGGGTCGGCGATCGAGCGGACGTCGCTGCTGCCGCCTCGGATTTCCGTGATCCACGGCAGCCAGGCCAGGCCGGCTTCGGCTCGTGCGGTCTGGGTCTGCATCGGCCCGTAGATCGGGCGGGCATTCTTCCCCTCGCGGCCGTCGCAGGGCACGAGGAGCGGGGGAACCGCGAGGGCGTCGTTCTCGCGGGTGGTGCGGGTCGGCATCGGCTCGAACAGGTCGGTGGCCGCGTCCCGCCAGGTGCCGCCGGTGGGCACCATCAGCGGGCGAGCGAACCGGTCCAAGCCGGCCTGGATCCGGCGCATCGTCTTGTCGGCGAGCGGCTTGTCGCGGTCGCCGATCCGGGTACCGGCGATCGACCAGTCGATGGCCGCCGCGGCGGGCAGCGCCTCGGGCTCCACGACTTGGCGGCCGCACTGGGTGTTCGGGCACCGGTAGTCGTACTGGCTCTTGTACCGGCCCATGTCGATGCCGGGCCGCCGCCACGACTGTTCGGCCCGGATCCACTCGCGGCAGCCGGTGCAGTAGGCGCGGGGGTTGAGCCACTTCGCCCAGTTCGGCGTACGGCCGAGGCTCTGGTGCCAGTAGGCGAAGTAGAGGCGGTCGCGGGACTGCGGGGCGCGGTGGACGCTGCGGGGGTCGGCGTGCATGGAGTTGAGGGCGATCAGCCGGGTGCGGTAGCCCATTTTGTGGAACTCGGCCACCCAGCGGTCCCACTCCGCCCACTGTCGGACGTCGACCACGTTCTCCACGACCCCCGCCTTGACCAGGTGGCCGCGTTCGATGACACCCCGCAGGTACAGCGGGATCTCCTCCATCAGTGCCCGACTGGCCTCCTCCTCTTCGGTGGGGCCGTTGTCGCGCTCCTCGCCGGTTTGGAACTTCTCCGACTCCAGCTCGGCGTACAGGTCCAGCAGATCGCCCTGGACCGCCTTGGCGAACGAGCGCTTCTTGCCCTGGGCGATCGACCACTTCGTGCATTCGGGCGAGCCCCAGTGGATGTCCGCGATCGGCCAGGCCCAGACCGGGGCCTTGCGGATGTCGCCGATGTAGTGGGCGACGCCGGGGAAGTTCCGCTCGTGGGACTCGATGGCCTTCCGCCAGTGGTTGGCGGCCCGGGTGACGCTGACGTTGGGGACGGCGTCGGCGCCCTGGGTGGAGCCGCCGGCTCCGCAGAACCAGTCCATGACCGACAACTCGGTGCCGTCGTGCTTGTACGCCTTGGCCCGCGCGTGGGCGGCCTGGGTCGGCGCGGCGGCCATGGCGCGGGTGGTGGTGGAGATGTAGGGCATGCGGGCCTGTCCGTTCTGAGTGGGTGGTGGTGTCGTCTTCAGTCATTCACCGAACCCCCCGGGATAACCTCGTTATCCCGGGGGGTTTGGTCAAGAGGTCGTCAGGAAAGCGCAGGTCAGGCGCCGTCGGGCGTGAACGGGATCAGCGGCGTCAGGTCGTCCGAGAGCACGTACCAACACCAGTCGTGACCGCCGACCGCGTACCGGCCGTCCTCGTTCGGCTGGAGGACTTCTACCGCTTCCTCTCGGCGCTCGCCGTCGAGCCACATCCAGCAGACGACCAGCACCACGGCGTGCGCCCGGCCGTCGACCGTGCCGTCCAGGACGTGCACCGTGTCGACCGAGCCATGCCCGTAGCAGTCGGACTCCTCCTGTGTGTTCTCCGCGATCCGCCTGACCGTGTCAAGGTCGAACCACGGCCGCACGTACCCGTCGCGCTGGTCGGCGGGGTCCACCATCGCCGGGTAGCGGTCGCGGTTGTTCGCGCACACCAGGACCTCAACCATCGCGCTCCCCGCGCGGGCCTGGTGGGCGAGGGGTGGTGGGCCGAGGGTGAGGGACGCCGCGCGGACGAGGTCGAGGGCGTAAGCCGGCCGTCGGCCGCGGTCGGGCAGTTCAGTGCACAGCGGGTGCCAGACATCGCGGGTGCCGCCGTCCAGGTGCATGGTCCACTCGCTCATGCCGTGCAGAGCGCTCACCGCCTCGACCCAGCCGACCATGTCGGCGAAGGTGCGCAGACTGCCGGCTGTCGTCCAGTACTGGCCGGTGGGAAACAGCGAGCCGTCATCGCCTTCGACGAGCTCGACCGCGCTGGCGTCGAACGGGGCGCCGGGCCGGTGGCTGGTGAGGATGTCGCGGACCGCCGCGGCGGTGGCCACGGCCATGACCCGGCCGAGCCGCTCGCGTGCCGCCGTGGCCCCGTCCAGAGCCTCCTTGACGGCCGCGCCGAGCGTGTTGCTGTCAGGGAGCTGGTAGGTGGAGTGGGGAGGGGTCTGGTTCTTCATGCGCCGTCCTTGTCTCGTGGGGGTGGGGGTCAGTTGGCGGGCGGGTTGGGGAACCGGAGCCAGTGGGGGCCGATGTCGGTCAGGTCGCGGCCCAGTCCGGCGAGCAGGACCGCGTCCACCTCGCCGAGCGTTTCGGTGTCGAAGGGGCCGCCGTCGCCGAGGGTCAGCTCGGTGTCGCCGGCGAAGACACCGACGATCCGGGGGGCTCCGTCGGCCTCGAAGAGGGCCGCGGTGGCCCCGGGGGCGAGCCTGCGCAGGGTCTGGCCGACGCGGCGCGTGGTGTCCTTGAGGGCCAACGCCTGCTCGCGGGTCATCCCGCAGTCCTCGCAGTGGAGGACGTGCCAGTCCTGGCCGGGGTCGATGCACAGGCACCACCAGGACGCAAAGTGCCACGTCCACTCGCAGGCGCCGACGTTGTACCGGCCCTCGTCGTCGGGCTCGATGATGAGGGTGGACTGGCGGGCGCCCTCCTCTGCCAGGTACATCCAGGTGACCCGCAGGACGACGGCCAACGGGTTGCCGTCGGCGTCCTTGCCGCCGCAGTGGATGACGTGCACCGTGTCGACGCTTTCCGCGCCGCATTCCTCGGCGAGGCGCTGCGTCTGGGCGGCGAGCTCGCGGACGGCGTCCAGCGTGAAGCGGGGCGAGAGCCAGCCGTTCCAGCGGTCCTGGGGGTCGACCTTGGCGTCGAGCGGGCCCAGCGTGTCGTCGATGCAGACCCGGGTGTCGACGCTGCGGAGGCGGGACGCCAGCCGCCGGATGACGGCGGGCTCGTGCCGTCCTTCCCACCGGCCGGCCTCGTCCTCCAGTTCGTCCGCCAGCGTCTGGCACATCTGCTTGTAGAGGGCCCTGCGGTGGGGGCCGGTGCCGTCGTGGCGGCTGGCCCGCCACGCCTTCTCCCAGACGTGCCGGTCGAAGCGGGCCGTGTTGGGCAGCCCGGCGGCCACCTGGAGGAGGACCCGACGGTCGAGGAGCGCGCGGCCGTCGGAGTAGTTGATGCGGGCCTGCAAAACCTTGGCCACGGAGTTGAGGGCGGCGGCCAGTTCGAGCCTGGTGATGTCCGGGGTGGTGCTGGTCATGACGGGTGCCTCCGTGTGAAGCGTCGGGTGGTGTGTGGCGTGCGGCCCGGGGTGGTTCACGCCTGGGCGAACAGGTCGAGCTGGAGCGGCTGGCGCTGGTGCCAGCCGTGGGTGGGGAGGGCGCTGCCGGGGCCGCCGTCGAGCCTGAGCAGGACGGTGCGGACGTTCGTTCCGGCCGGAGCGAACGCGTCGGCGGGGAGCGGGATCAGCTCGCCCTCGGCGTCGGCGATCAGCTTGCGGAAGGCGACCGTGGCCCGGTCGGTGTGCCAGGTGATCGACTCAGGCATGACCGCGACGAGGGTTCCGCCGTCCGCCATGAAGCCGAGGGCGTGCATGACGTGCGCAATGGCGTCGGCGAACGGGGGGTTCATCAAGACGCGGTCGTACGGGTCCTCGATGGCCATCGGGTCGAGGCTGAGGAAGTCGCCCTCGATGACGCGGCGGGCGACGCCCAGCTCGCGCAGGACGTGGGCGCGGCGGGGGTCGATCTCGACGCAGTCCACGAGGCCCATCTGCTCGGCGGCGGGTTTGGCGAGCGAGCCGGCGCCGGCGGACGGGTCCAGCACCGTGTGGCCGACCCGGATGCTGGCGTGCTCCAGGATGTCGAAGACGACTCGGGGCGGGGTCGGGTACCACCCCTGCTCGAACCGCGAGGGCCATTCCTTGGCGGCGAGGCAGGCCCGCATGAACTCCTGCACCGGGAAGGGGAAGACGTGGGCGCGGACCGCCTTGCGGCCGTCCCAGCGGCCGCCGATGTCCTTGAGGACCGTGTTCATCCGCTCGTACAGGGCGCTGTCGAGTTCGAAGGGGACCTGGACGCGGCTGCCGTTGATGACGGTGCGGGGGTCGCTCAGGACGGCGTGGATGTCGTCGGGGATGCGCATGGGCTGCTCCTGGGTGCGTGCGGGCGTGGGTGGTGGCGCCCCGTCCGTTGGGTGGGCGGGGCGCGCCGCGGGTGGAGGGTGGTCAGGCGGGGGTGCCGGTCTCGTCGGCGGCGATGGCGCGGGCGTAGCGCTCGGCGTGGCGGGCGCTGGAGAATCCGCCGCGCGCCCAGCGGACGAGCAGCAGGTTCTGGTTCGCGGAGCTGAGTCGGGCGACGTGCCAGGCGAGGGTGACGGGCAGTCGGCCCGCCTCCAGGTCGGCCTGGCCGCTGGGGAGGAGGCCGAGGAGGTCGAGGCACCAGCTGATGTAGCGGGGGCGGCGGCCGGCCATGCCGGCGATCTCGTCCGTGGTGTATCCGGCCGCAGCGAGGGTGACGAAGATGCGGGCCTCGTGGAGGGGGGTGGCACTGGTGGAGGTGGCGAGGTCGGCGATCCGCTGGGCGAGCTCCGGGGGGATGACCTTGATGGTGGCCATGTGGGGCCTTTCGGTGGTGGTGGGTGGTTACACCTTCATCTTTGGACAAGGAGAACGGGATAACCTCGTTATCCCAAGTAGTTTGGTCAAGAAAGGGTCAAGGGGTCCGTGTCGCCGGGCCCTTTGGCCCGGCTACTCCGTGACGGCGTCCGCCTGGAGCCGGTCGGCCATCTCCTCGGCGCTCATCCGGCCGGTGACCTTGTCATACGGCAGGGTGCTCGTGCGGTTGGCCAGCTGGTTGTCGCGGTTGTAGACGCGCGCCCGCCAGTCGGCCGACCTCGGGACGGTCAGGCTCCTCTTGTTCACCCGGAGGACCAGGTACCAGCGGTCCCCGGTGCGGGCGTAGTCCCCCGCGGTGAAGTCGTCCTGGCTCCAGATCTTGACGCCCTTCGCCTGGACGGACTCGATGTGACGCTCCCACCGGCTGATCTCGTCGCAGAGGTCGAGGTGGTCGGCGTCGAGGATGACCAGGTGATCGACGATCACGTGCGGGTCGATCGGATTGCCCGCCTCGGCGCAGTCGGTGGCGGTCCGGACGACCCGGTCCATCTGCCGCTCCACGCGCCGCCGGTCGGCCCGCAACCGGTCGAGGCGGCGGAGGGTCGCTCCGGGGTCCTTCCGCCCCTGCTCGAAGCGCGCCGCCGCGGCCGCGCGCGCCCGGCACCGGTCGGCCTCTTCCTGCTCGGCCACGGACTGCCCCGAGAGGGTGTGAGCGCGCTCCAGGTCGCGGAGGTGCCGGCCGGACGAGTAGTGGTCGACCTTCACCGGCTCACCCTGGTAGCTGGCTCCGATCTGCCGGGCACGCAGCCACTTCTCGTCGGACGACTCTTGCAGGCGGTCAGCCTTGGCGTCGAGCCGTACGGCGCGGCGGCCGGCCTGCTCGTACCGCTCGACCTCGGCCTCCTCGAAGGGGCGCCGTACGGTCTCCTGGATGTCCAGGGTGACCGTGTGCCCAGCGGCTTCGAGTGCGGCTTGGGCGCCTCGGATGCGACTCGTGTCCGCCGCCCGGTCCCGCGAGCCGCGCAGGTAGATGACTCCGGTGGAATAGGCGTTGCGGAAGCCGAGGGGGCGCAGCAGCGGCAAGACGCCGTCACCGCGCTCCGAGCCGTCGATCGTCGTGCCTGCGGCTCTGGTGTGCCTGATCGCGATGTGTGCCATGCCGGTACCTCCTGGGGTTGTGTGGCGTGACTGCGTCGGTGTGGACATGGAGGAAGCTGGCCCGGCGGTCGCCGCCGGGCCGGTGGAGGTGGGTCAGGAAGGGAGGCGGCCCGCGGTCGCCTCCTCGGCGGTGAGGCGGGCGTCGGCCCAGACGCGGATGAGGGCGGTTCCGGCGTTGGCCGCGGCCTCGCCGGGGGTCAGGCCGCTGTCGAGGCCGGCGAGGAAGCGGACGGCGAGCATGTCGAGCGCGCAGGGGCGGGTGAAGGTCTCGACGAGCCGGTCCAGGTCCAGGTGCGGGAACGACTGGTGGAGCGAGCGGGCGGCCAGGGCGGCGACCTTGCCGACGGCCTCACCGAGGGCGTCGGCGGTGATGGTGGGCTGGGTGGCCATGGGGACCCTTTCCTTGGGTGGAGGGCGGCCCGGCGGGCGCCGGGCCGGCGAGGCTGGTGGGGTTCAGGGCGCGGGGTGAGCGGTGATGTGCCGGATGCCGTAGCAGGCGCCCTGCCGGTTGATGCCGAGGAGTCGGACCCGGGCGACGGCCGGGGCCATCTCGCCGGCGCGCAGGGCCCGGACGAGGGCGAACACGCCGTCGTGGACGTACACCGCGCCGATCCCGGTCTGGGCGTTGGTCGAGCGGAACATGGCCCGCAGGGGGATGACCTGCTCGGCGAGGTGGTTGGCCAGTTCGGTGGCGGTGAGGGTGGTGGGGATGATGGCCATGTCCGGCTCCTGGGGGTTGTGGTGGGTTGTGTTGCACCTTCATCATTGACCAATAGCATCTGGAGTAGTGTCTTTATGCCGATTAATTTGGTCAAAGATTCGTCAATCGGTCCAGGTCAGGTGATGGCGAACAGGTCAAGCTGCTCGGGCGTCTGACCGTCGGCCGCCATCTGGGGCAGCTCCTCCATCGACCCCTGGTTGAGGTCCGGCAGGACCGGCTTGGGCTCCGGGTTCTCCGCGTCGGCCCGCAGCTCGGCGACCACGGCCGGGTCCAGGCGATGCTCGGCGATCTCCTCCTCGGTCGGCACCCATCCGGCCGGCCGCCGGTGGATCCGGTACGCGATGTCGTTGACCTTCGCCCAGGCGTCCCAGAGCCGGTCTTGCCGGTCCTGCCACGCCATCAGCCGCTGGTGGGCCTCCCGGAATGCCGCCCTCGCAGCCTTGCGCTTCGCGTCCTCCTCCTGGGCCTGCCGGGCCAGCCTGCGGGCCTGCTCGCCGTGAAGGAGGGGGCGCAGCCGCTCGCACTCCTGCTCTCGGTTCATCTCGACCGGCCGAGGCTTCCAGCGCTTCCAGACCATCGCGGCCCGGCGGCCGTCGACGGTGACCAGGATGGGGCGCCGCCTGGTCGCGTCCGGCGTACCGACCGTGAGGAACCCCGCCTTCACGAGGGCGCCGAGTCGGTGGTTGGAGATGGTGCGGCCCGCGGTGCCTGGCTGGTCCTGGCAGTGCAGCGTTCCGAACGCGTGGCGGTAGAGCCGTCCGGCCGCTGCGGCAAGGACAAGTTCGGCCTGACCGGCGGACCAGCCGAGGGCCGCGGCCTGTTCGCGCTGGAGCCGCAGTTCCTCCGGGGCCTCGACGGGCGGGGCGGGCTCGTCGCCCGGGGGCTCCTCCGGCTCCGGGTCGTCGGCGGGCCTGAGTGCCGGCGGCTCCTCCGGCTCCGGCTCGTCCACCGGCGGGGCGGGCTCCGGCTCACCGGCCGGTGGTTCCTCCACCGCCGGGTTCTCGGTCTCGGGCTCGGGCGCCGGGGGTGTCTCGGTGGGCGCGGCCGGGGTCGGCTCGATGGTGCGGACCAGGCCGCTCCTGGAGCCACCTGACCACCGGTCACCCCGGTACTGGAAGCCGCGTTCCTCCAGGTGCCGTTTCACCGCTGCCAGGAGCGACCGGGACGAGGCGGCCTCGGTGAACTTCTCGCCGTCCGGCGCGCTGATCGTGACCGGCTCGTACAGCTTGTGCGGCTTCCCCCTGCCGTCGAGATAGGTCAGCGTGGCCTCGGTGGCGTCCCACTCGGACACGACCTTGACCCGCTTGGGGACCTTCGGGTCGCTGCGCCGCTTCTCCTTCGGCTTGACGGCCTGGGCTTCGCGGACCGCGCTCGCCGGCTGCGCCTCGGAGGCCGCCCACGCCGTCTTGATGCCGGGGACCTTGCCGTCCGCGAGGAAGGCCCGCATCGCCTCTTCGGGACAGCGGGCGGCGATCTTGCTGTAGTCGATGGTGAACGTGCCGAGGGATCCCCACTCGGTGGCGTCCTCCAGCGTCATGACCGCCTTGGAGGCCAGCCGGAGGTTCCACGCGATGCTCAGCGTCTTCGGGTTGACCCGCTTCACCTGGTACCAGGTGCCGCCGTAGCGGGCGAAGTCGCCGGGGGCGAAGTCGTCGGCCTCCCACAGCTTCACGCCGTCCTGGCGGGCCTTCTCGACCACGCCCTCCCAGTAGGCGATCTGCTCTTTCAAGTCCTCGATCTGGCGGTCGTACCGGCTGGTGTTCGATGCGCGCTCGCGTTGGCGCTCAACCCGTCGGAGGTCCGCCCGCAGCTTCTCCAGCCGCCGCCGGGTGCGGTTGGGGTCGTAGCGGCGGTCCTCGTACTGCTCGGCGGCCTCCGCCCGGTAGCCGTAGTGGGTGGCTTTGTTCTGCTCCTCGATCGACTTCCGCATGTTGTTGTCGCTGCGCTCGATAGCGCGGCGGTGGCGGCGCTCGCTGTGGTGGCCGACGAGGATCGGCTGGCCGGGCTCGATGCCGTCCAGCGCGCCCATCGCCGCCTTGTACCGGGTGGTGCTGTTGCTCGCGGCGCGGTCGGCGCGGTCGCTGTACCGCTCGGCGCGGTCCCCGGCTCGCTCCAGCCGCTCGGCTTCGGCCTCCGCGAAGCTGCGCCGCTTCGTCTCGTCAATCTCGACGGTCACCTCGTATCCGGCCCCCCGCAGCGCGGCGATCGCGCGGTTGATCCGCCAGTAGTCCGCCTCCCGGTCGCGGGAGTGCTGGATGCCGAGGACGCCGAGGGAGCGGAAGGGCCGGAAGCCGAACGGCCGGACCACCTCGAAGACGCCGTCGCCCTTCCTGGAGCCGTCCAGGAGCGTGCCGTCCGCCCTCGTGTGGGTGATGGTCACCGACGCCTTGGGGGGTGCCGGGGGCTCCTCCTCTTCCGGCTCCGCCGGGTCCTCAAGGACCGCCTTGCCGGCCGTCGGCTCCGGCTCCGGCTCGGGCTCCGGGTCCGGCGTGGGCGCGGCTTCCGGCTCTGGCTCGGGCTCGGGCTCGTGGGTGGTGGTGGGCGGCTCCTCGCGGACCCGCCCGCCCGCCCCGTTGCTGATCGTGGTCATCGGGCGCGGCTTGCCGTCGATGTAGCGGACGGACACCTTGAACGACCAGCCGCCGTCTTCGCTCGCCCAGCGCTCGATGTCGTCCGCGTGGGCGGCGACCGTCTCGTCCGCGTGCTGGGTGAGGGTGAGGACGTACGTGGCGACGCGCTCGCCGTCGCGGTACTCGCCTTCCACCCGGAAGTCCTTGCCGCGGCCCTGGGTGAGGCCGAGCCGGCGAAGGGCGCGGGCGATGGCCACGCTGGGGGTGCGGGCGGTCTGGACGACTGCCATGGGGTTCCTCCTTCGGGGATGGGAGCGGCCCGGCACCTGCGTGCCGGGCCGCGGGGGGTGGGGCGGTCAGTTGGCGCCGCCCATCCCCCACCAGATGCCGTTCTTCTCGTCGGCCTCGGCCTTCCGGCGGGCGGCGAGGCGGGCGTCGCGCTCCTCGGGGGTCTCCTGCCAGACCGTGATGTCGGTCAGCGGGCCCTCGTGCCGGTACTGGCGGGCGACGATTGCGGCGGCCTCTTCCGGCGTCAGCTTCTCCTCGCCGTTGTTGAGGTAGGTCGTGTTCTTCTCCAGGCCGTCCCGGCACCACCAGGCTTCGGCCGGTGCGGGGTAGCTGTAGCGGATCTGCCAGCGCTGATCGGTGAAGGCCATGTCGTTTCCTCCAGGTCTGTGGTGGTTGTTACACCTTCTTCATTGACAAAATAGGTCTTGAGTAACCCTGGTATCCAGGAAAGTTTGGAGGAGTTTCGGGGCCCCGTCCCGCGCCGGGGACGCGGCCGCCGGGTCAGCCCCGGCCGTCGAGGTCAGACAGCGCGCGCACCATCGTCCAGCCGTCAAAGCGGACCTGCGAGACCGCCGGATCGACGTCCGGACACTGTCCGTTCCGGCCGTCCGGCCGGACGGAGGATGGGGTTCTACCTCGACGGACACTGTCCGGATGTGTCCGGCGTCAGCTGGCGTACGCGGCCCGGACGATGGTCGGGTTGATCTGGCTGTCGTCGTCCGGCCAGAGCCAGAGCCAGGGGCGTCCACCGATCGACAGCCCCTGACGCGGGGGGAAGCCGGCCCTGACGCGCGCCGAGCTGTAGGAGCCGTGGAACCAGATCCGGGCCGCCGCCGACCCGTACCGCTCGCCGACCAGCTCGGCGAGGTCCAGGCCGTGGCGGGCGGAGCGGTGCAGCTCGCCGACGAGATCCTTGCGGGTCCACCGACACGACCACTCGGGCGCCTCGCCCAGGGCCTTGCGGCGGATCTTCGTCTGGTCCGAGAACGCCTCGTCGCCGTGCCGGCAGTCGATCGCCTTGCTGACCGCCTCCCGGAGGTGGCGGGGCTCGGCCTGGATACCGTCGGCGGGGATGAGAGCGGCAGCCGTGGCGTAGACGCCCCGCACGACGCTCGGGGTGATCTTCAACGGGTTCTCCTGCTGTACGGTGCCGGAGGTCCGGACATGTCCGAGGTCGAGGCGGACACGTCCGGACGTCTGGCGAGGGGTCAGGGCGCGGCGA
The DNA here is from genome assembly GCF_020873895.1 of Streptomyces sp. DH12. Lineage (GTDB taxonomy): Bacteria > Actinomycetota > Actinomycetes > Streptomycetales > Streptomycetaceae > Streptomyces. Next base: position 113,172 of record NZ_JAHWGT010000022.1, read on the forward strand.
GCGCCATGGCGAAGGCGACCGAGAGGCCGTTCACGAAGTCGGCAGCGACCGTCTCGCGATGGCGCCGGGTGAGGGACCGGGCTTCCTCATGGAGGGCCAGGCAGATGGAGTGTCACGCGATGACCGGTCGGGTCCGGCCGGGCTCGACCGGCTCGGGCAGCTCCGGCACCCCGAACAGCACCCGGAGCGCGTTGTCGTCGTCGACCTGGATCCGGGGGACGACCGTGGCCGTCTCCTCGCGGTGCTCCGTGCAGGCCGCGAGCCCGTGGCCGCTGGCCGCGCTGATCATGACGGTCGCCTGGGCGCGCCTGCCACTCAGGAGGCAGCGCACACAGGGCATCGCGACGTAGGCGGGTACCGGGTCTTGGCAGGTGACGGCGTGGTCGGACATGACGTAGTTCCTCTCTCGGCGGTGAAGGGGGTCAGCCCGCCAGGTCCAGGACGTGGACGGCGATCCGGTGGGCGCACACATGGAGGGCGCGCAGCCCGGCCGGGCAGGTGCAGGCGGCGCGGGCGGTGCGGTAGGTCTCGCTGCCGTCGCTGCTTACGACCAGGAAGACCTTGTTCTTCGTGGTGTCGCGCAGGGGGATCACGCCGCCCTGCTCCAGCAGCTCGACCGCCTTCTCGACCAGGTGGGGCTTGTGCTGGTCCAGCTCGGTGGAGCGGGTGGCCTTGCGGACCTTCCGCCTGCACTTCGGGCCGTAGCCGTCGGGGCTGACGTTGCGCAGTCGCCGGCCGCACCGGGTGCACCGGGTGGTGTTCTCGGTCTCGGCGGTGGCGGCCACGGCGACTCCCTGGGGTGGTGGAGTGGGGTTACACCTTCATCATTGAACAAATATCTCTGGGATGTCTAAGTTATCCAAGTTGATTTGGTCAAGGATTGGTCAAGCGATCTTTCGCGTCCGGCGGCCCTGTCGCGGCACCGAGGGAGCGCTCAGGCCAGGTCGGCGAGGAGGACGGTGGCGTTGTCCGCGTAGGAGTGGGCCGACTCCTTCGCACCCGTGGTCCGCAGCGACGTCTCGACCGCGAGGGCGACGAAGTCCCGGGCGACCTCGTCCAGCGGCTCGTAGGCCAGCTCCACGAAGAGGTCGTGCCCGGCGTCAAGGTGCGGCCCGTACGCCCCGTCCGAGGCCAGCAGCAGCCGACAGGGCCCGTCCAGGCCGACGGTGGCCGCCTCGATCGCCGGGTGGCCGAACCGGGCCATCAGCTCCTCGTCGGCGTACGCGCTGCCGAGGTAGGAGGTGATGACGTTCCGGTCCCCGCCCGGGTGCATGGCGGTCGGCGGGTGGACCCGGCGGTCGTTGTGGTCGGCGGTGAGCCGGCGGGCGATGCCCCGGTCCAGCAGGTATGCCCGGGAGTCGCCGCACCAGGCGACCGTCATCGGCCGGCCAGGGGCGACGACGACCACGACCGCCGCGGCCGAGGGCATGTAGCGCCGGATGTACGGGTCCCGGCGGTCGGGGTCCGCCGCGTAGTCCTGGTAGATGTGGCGCAGTCCGGCCTCAGCGTCGCCCCGGCGGGATGCGGCACGGGCCAGGCGTCGCGCGGCCTTCCGGCTCCAGTCGCGGACGCTGAGGTAGTCGCCGATGCCGTCGAGCAGGACGTAGGCGCGGGCGCCGTCGGGCGCGGTGTGGATGGCCGTGGCGTCGCACTGGGCGGCGCGCGAGCCGAGGGCCTGGGCGGTGGCGTAGTTGCGCACGGGGCGCTCCGTTCTCCGTCAGCGAGTGGGGCGGTGGGCCACTCGGGGTTCGTGGTGGTTGGTGTGTCGTCCTCAGTCTTTCCGACCCCACATTCATCCAGACTCGTTTGGCCGATAAAAAGCCAGGTCAGGCCGGGTTTTTCCATTCCTTGGGTCTGGCGCTCACGTTTATCCCGGCGGCCTTGTGCCAGACTTTCGGCATGGCCACCACCAGCCCGCCGCCCAGCGGCTACCAGCCCAGTGACCAGCTCCGCGACTCCCTCGCCGCCTGGGAAAAGGCTGTGGACGAGACCGAGCCGCAGGCCCGCGAGGCCCTGGAGGAGGGCATCGCCCAGGAGTTGAGGGACGACCGTCAGCTGACCCTGAACGTGCTCGCCCAGCACCTGCCGTGGACGGCGGAGATGCTGCGGCTGCTCATGGCCGACCGGGACGTCCCGCCGCGCGAGCGCCACCGCCAGGCGGAGGGCGAGCCGCAGGTCTACAAGCCCAGCGAACGGCTCCGCGATCTCCTCGCCGCCTGGAACATGGCGGGCGACGACGTGAAGAAGACCCGTGCCTCGCTGGAGGCGTGCATCGCGGACGAGCTCAGGGCCCATCCCACCTTGACCAACGCGGAGATCGCCGAGCACCTGCCGTGGAGCCAGGAGCAGGTGCGGGTCATCGCCCGCGCCCACGGCGTGCCGCGCCGCCGGAAGCGCGGTTCGGACCACAAGCTCATCGAGGAGAACGGCAAGCCGAAGGCCGTCACGGTGCCGTATGACTGGTACGTGCAGCAGCCGGGCGCGGACCCGAGCATCACCCGACGGTGACAGCACGACGCCCCGCTCTCCGAGGGAGAGCGGGGTGTCAGTGCGTGGGCCTCAGCGATCGGCGCGGGCCAGCCGGATCAAGGCGGCGACCTCGCTCACCGGCTCGTCGTCCAGCGTGAGGTCGAGCTTGGAGGAGCCGGCCGCCCGGGTCACGTGGCCGCGCAGGTCGCAGTTGCGGAATCCGACCTCGCTCGTGCCGGGCTCGGCCAGTTCAGCGAGGGTCGGCCACGGGGTGTCGTCGCAGTCGCATTCCTCGTCGTGGTAGCAGGCGTTCCGGTCCTCGGCCTCGGCCCGGATCCGCTCGTACTCGATGTCGGTCAGGCAGCGGAAGACGACGTGGGCCCGGTCGCCGAACGACTGGGTGAGGATGTGGGCGTCGATGCCGGGGGCCGCCATCTTGCACCAGAACTGGGGGCCGTCGCCCCGCCACGTCTCGTGGATGCTGCCCCGGCCGCCGTTGGCCTCGATCAGGTAGAGGCACGCGACGTGCGCGGCGGCCTTCGCGGCCGACCGGGCACTGTCGCGCGCCGCCCGGAAGGCGGTGGCCATGGCGTCGGACGTGGGGTTCTTGTTCATGCCTGGTCCTTGTTGGGGTGATGGTGGGCGGAGGTGGCTAGTTGGCGGCCGTCGGCCGCTTGCAGGAGTCGTGGCGCGAGCAGTTGCAGCGCCCGCAGTCCGCGCACATCTGGCCGACCTCAAGTCCGCAGGCGCCGCAGCCGCCGGTCTCGTCCAGGTCCTCGTCGTCCAGCGCGAGGGACAGGCGCATGAGGCTGTCGCGGCTGAACCGCAGGCGGGGGATGCACGAGCCGTCGCAGGTCACGGTCTCGCCCAGGCCGACGTACAGGCTCTCGTGGCCCTCACAGGCGTAGTCGACCTCGTTCTCGGCGGGCTTCACCTCCACCGTCAGGTCGTAGACCTTGATCAGGCCGACCCCTTCGATATCGGCGCGCGAGCGGACGTTGCCGACCTCGGCGATCAAGTCGCGGTCGCTGGCCGGCTGCTGGCCCTGGGCTCGGGCCAGGCCGAAGACCAGGGTGCGCAGCTCGCCGCCGTCCTTCGCGGTGAACAGCTTCTCCTTGAAGGCGGGGTGCTGGATGGTGACCTCGTACATGGCGCTCCTCGTGCGTGCTGGGTGAGGGGCGGGCCGGGCGGCCCGCCCCAGGGGTGGTCAGGGGCGGGCGGTGCCGGTGATGCGCTTCACTATCTCGGCGGCCTCGGCGTCGCCGGCCTCGATGGCGCCGGCGGTGACCGGGTCGTGCTCGCGGAGGTACGTCAGGGCGGTCGTGAGCCGGTCCAGGGCCGTCTTCCACTCCGGGTTCTCCGGGTCGGGGTCGGTGCGGACCCGCTCGGCGGACGCGGTCGCCAGGTGGCGCATGGACCGGATGCGGTCCTGGGCGTCCTCGTCGCGGAGGAGGAAGCCGCGGGCGCGGGCCTCGCGTTCGGCGACGACCACGCTGTCCATGTACTCGCCGCTCATGTAGTCGCGGCCGGGCTTGGTCAGGTGGGGGAAGGTGCCGCGCTCCTCGGTGAGGGCGGTCGGGAAGGCGATGACCAGGAAGCCGACGACCTGCTCGGCGTCGATCACGATCACGTCGCCGTCGGCAATCTCGTCGCGGTCGGCGGCCTCGCGGGCGGCCTGGGTGGTCTCGAAGTGGTGCACGGGGATCGCGGCCCGCCGGCTGTCGGTGTCTGCGACCAGGTCGCCGAAGGCGAGCGCCGCGGCGGCCAGCGGGGAGGTCTCCGCGTAGGAGCTGGGGTTGTCGGTCACTGCCTGGGCCCTTCCAGTGGGTGAGTGGTCACACCTTCATCATGGCCCAAACACTCAAGGAATACGCTCCATATCCAAAAGAGTTTGGACAGAATTCGGGGGTTGTCGGCCGCTGCTGCAAGAGCGGCTCCCGCCGGGTCGCCGTCGAGGTCGAGAGTGCCGGTCAAGGAGGCGGTGAGCCGCAGACGGAGGCACACGGAAGGACCGTCCTGGTGCTGACTCCAACAAGGCGCGGCCCCGCTCACACGCCCTCTTGCAGGAGGGAGCGGGAGCGGGGCCGCGCTTAGTGTGCGTACCGGGTTGCCGGGGCGGTCAGGCGAGCTTCACGAGCAGGGCCAGGCCGAGGAGCACGAGGACGACGAGGAGGGGCGACCAGTCGCCGGCCTGCTGCGGCCCCGTGGCACTGCCGTACAGGATGTGCTCGCCGTCGGGGTGGTCGCCGCCGTGCCGGTCGGTCCGGTGGCCGCGGCCGTGCTGCTCGGCGCCCCAGCGGGTGAGGTACGGCCGGGAGGTGGTGGCGCACAGGGCGCATCGGTAGCGCGGCACGGGGCGGCTCCTCCCTCGGGTCGAGGACGCGAACGGCGCACCGGCGCGACGTGGTCGCGGGTGCGCCATCACGGTAGTGGACCGGGCCTCGCGACTGGTTCGTTTCGCGACACGCGGGGCGGGCCGGTAGGGGCTGACGGGGGTGGTTGCCGGGTCGGTTGAGGGCGGTTGCGAGCGGTTGATGAGGTGGTAGACGCGCAGGTCAGGGACTGGTTGACGGGGGTGGTTGATGGGTCATGCGGCACGGTCAGGGGAGGGGTCGGCGGCGCCGCTGATGACGCGAAGGAAGGGCACCAGGGCGGGGGCGCCGGCAGGGGCCGGGGCGGGGGTGTGGAGGGGGTGCTGCTCGGGCGCCGGACGGGCGGCCTCTGTCACCTCCACGGCGGGGGCGTGCGGCGCTCCTGTGCCGGGGGCCGGGAGGGGCGCGGCAGGGGTGTCGGGGAGGGCCGCGAGGACGTTTCC
>NZ_JAHWGT010000230.1 GCF_020873895.1 Streptomyces sp. DH12
GTTCCTGATCTCCCTCTGGGTCCTGGCGATCATCGCCCGGCCCTACACCTGGTGGCGGATCGCCCTGGTGGCGGCGATGGCCGGCGCGTTCCTGCTGGTCCTGGCGGTCCCCTGGCTCCAGGACTTCTTCGCCCTGCGCCTGGTCGGCATGACGATGCCCTGGCTCGCGGTCGGCATCGCGGCGGTCACGGCGGCGGTCCTGGAGTTCCTCTGGCGCTGGGTGGACCGCAGATTCCCCGTCTGATCGGGTCGCGCGGGCGTTATGCCCGGTATGTGGGTGACCATGGGAGTCTGCCGCCGCAGGTGATCGGAGACGGACGACCTCATGAAGCTGCTGTCCCGGAAGAAGTCCGCGGACTCCCAGTCCCGGTCGAGCAGGGGTGAGCTCGCGGCTCAGCTGGCCGCGCCCGTGCGCAGGTTCCTGGCGACCGAGGCGGGCAGCTCCGGGCTGCTGCTGCTCGCGGTGGCGGTCGCCCTGATCTGGGCGAACTCCGCCTGGTCGGAGTCGTACTTCTCGCTGTGGCACACCGAGGCGTCCGTCGCGGTGGGCGACGCGGAGCTGGCGATGGACCTGGGGCACTGGGTCAACGACGGTCTGATGGCGCTGTTCTTCTTCGTCATCGGCCTGGAGGTCCGCTACGAGCTGTCCGTCGGCTCGCTGAACGACCGCCGCCGCGTCATGATCCCGGGCCTCGCCGGGATCGGCGGCATGGTCGTGCCGGTCCTGTTCTACCTCTTGATCGCGCCCGGTTCGGAGGCCGCGGGCGGC
>NZ_JAHWGT010000231.1 GCF_020873895.1 Streptomyces sp. DH12
GCACCGCCATGGAGGACGCGGGAAGCCCGGTGGCGGACGCATGGAGGTCGCTGGGCGTCACGGACCCCGAGCGGGTGCGCCGGGCCGCGCAGGAGATGCTCACCGGACCCGAGCCGGTCACCGCGATCTTCACCGGCAACAACCGGGTGACGGTCACGGTGATCCGGGTGCTGGCCGGACACGCCCGTCCGGTCGCCCTGGTCGGCTTCGACGACATCGAGCTGGCCGATCTGCTGCAGCCCGGTGTCACGGTCGTCGCGCAGGACGCCGCCGCCCTCGGCCGGACCGCCGCCGAGCGGCTGTTCCGCCAGCTGGACGGGACGCTGATCGCCCCGGAGCGCATCGAGCTGCCGACCCGGCTGATCACCCGCGGCTCGGGCGAGCTGCCCCCGGCGGACTGAGCGGGGCGAGGCCGATGGAGGACCGTACGCTGCGGGCGCTGGGGCTGGACGTGGTGCCGCGCGAGCATCCGCTGGAGTATCCGGGCGCCTGGCCGCGCGAGTCGGGGCTGCTCGACGGGGACCGGCTGATGCCGCTGGACCGGTGGGCGTTCGAGGACCGGGTGCCGGTGATCTCGATCGGCTCCAACGCCTGTCCCGCGCAACTGCGCCACAAGCTGGCCGAGTCGGGGATCGCCTCCCCGCTGCCCATGGTGCGGGCCCGGGTGTCGGGCATCGGCATCGGCGTCTCGGCGCACGTGAGCCTCGCCGGCTACGTCTCCAACTCCCCCGTGGCGACGCCGAAGCGGGTGAGCGAGCTGTTCGTGCT
>NZ_JAHWGT010000232.1 GCF_020873895.1 Streptomyces sp. DH12
GCGACAGCGCGCTCTCGACGTCCCGCCACACCACGCCCACGGCGATGCCGAAGACGCCCTGGCCGCCCTGCAGCAGGGCGTGGACCTCGTCGGGCGACGTGCACTCGTAGACCGTCGCGCCGTCGCTCATCAGCGTCATGCGCTCCAGGTCGCTGAAGCCGCGCTCGCGCAGGTGCTGGACGGCGGTGCGAATGTTCTGCAGGGACACGCCGGTGTCCAGGAACCGCTTCACGATCTTCAGCACGACGACGTCGCGGAAGCTGTACAGCCGCTGTGTGCCGGACCCGTGGGCGGGGCGCACGCTCGGCTCGACCAGCCCCGTGCGCGCCCAGTAGTCGAGCTGGCGGTAGGTGATGCCGGCCGCGGCGCAGGCCGTGGGCCCCCGATAGCCGATCTCCTCGGTCGCCATGGCCGCCGCCCCTCCACCGCTCGGAACGGCCGTCGGTCGCTGCGGAGCGGGCTCGATCGCACCGCCGCGCGCGGGATGACCCCCGCCCGAGCGGAGCGGAGAGCTCTGGGGAGGATACGGCCCGCCCGCCCCGAAAACGCGTCCGGGGGCACCCCCCGCCGTACCGTCGCCGCTGCTTCTCACGCCGACCTCCGTCCTTGACCTGCCTCCTCGACGGTAGGCAGTCACCAAGGGTGCGTCAACGATCGCCACACTCGGCACGCCGAGTGATAATCACCCTAAGAGTGGTTTCCCGTACCCCGTCGCGGGGAAAGGCTAGCCGAATGTTCTCGGCGCGGGCCGCGACCGACGCCGGGTC
>NZ_JAHWGT010000233.1 GCF_020873895.1 Streptomyces sp. DH12
CTCGTACGCCCACCGGGTGCGCGCCGAGGTCCTGGAGCGCCCTTCGAGGGCACGCCCCCCGTCGGAGGCGGAGTCCGGTTCGGAGCGGCGGCGCGCCTCCCGTGCGGCCGTCCGCTGGTCGGACCCGGACGAGGGCACGCGGACGGCCCTGGTGCGGGTCCCGGCCCATGCCCGCCCGGGCGACCCGGTGCATGTCTGGCTGGACTCGCGGGGCCGCGAGGTGCTGCCGCCGGTCGACGACGCGTCGGTGTGGCAGTACGGGGTCGGCATGGGCACCCTGGCCGGAGGCAGCACGGCGGCCGTGCTCCTGCTCGCGCACCGCGCGGTGCGGCGGGTGGCGCTGCGCCGCCGGCTCGGGGAGTGGGAGCGGGACTGGGCCCGCACCGGACCGCTGTGGACGCACCGCGGCGTCTGAGCCCCCTCGCGCCCCTGCGCGGAGCAACCGCTTTCCAGACCGTCCACCAGCGCCTTCTCCGCCGAACCCTGGCGGGGCGCCGCATGATCCACGTACCGTGTCCTCGCTTCGCACGGTCCCTTCACGAAGGCGGTCCCAGATGGCCCTGTTCGACCTTTCCCTCGACAAGCTGCGCGCGTACCGCAGCGCGTCCACGGAGCCCGAGGACTTCGACGCGTTCTGGTCCGGCACGCTCGACGAGGCGCGCCGGCACGACCTGGACGCGCGGTTCGAGCCGGTCGACACAGGACTGACGACCGTGGAGGTCTTCGACGTGACGTTCGCCGGGTTCGGCGGCCACCCCGTCAAGGGC
>NZ_JAHWGT010000234.1 GCF_020873895.1 Streptomyces sp. DH12
TCTCCATCGCGTCCAGCGCCTCGGGCGCCGAGAAGATGGTCGTGCCGTCCTTCAGGAGGTAGCCGTTGGCCGGGTCGATCCGGTCGGCGACGTACGCCTCGATGGCGGCCGTGGCGTTGCTGTGCGCGTTGGCGCCGCCGCGGAAGGCGTAGCCGTACCGGCGCGAGGAGGGGTCGTGGATCTTCGACGCCTGCTCCAGCAGCTCCTCCCAGGTGGCCGGGGGCTTGTCGAAGCCGGCCTCCTCGATCAGGTCGGTGCGGTGGAAGAGGCTCAGCCCGTAGAAGCCGTACGGCACGAAGTAGGTGCGGCCCTTGTCGTCCTCGGAGGCGGCGACAGCGTTGTCGGTGAGCGCGTCCCAGCCCTTCCAGCCGGCCAGGTCCTTCTTCATGTCGTACAGCCAGCCGTTGTTCGACCAGGGGCCGACGGTGATGTCGCGGACCTCCAGGACGTCGACGCCGCTGCCCGACTGGAGCATCTGCTGGAGCTTCTGGTCGGCCTGCTCGGTGGGCGGCGAGACCAGGTTGACCTTGATCTTCGGGTTCTGCCGCTCGAAGTCGGCCATCAGCTCCTCGAGCAGGTCGGTGCGGGCGGGGTTGGTCAGGCTCTCCACCATGTTGAGGGTGACCGTTCCGCTCTCACCGGGGCTCATGGTGGAGCAGCCGGTCAGGACCATCGCGGCGGCGGTGCCGAGCGCGAGAGCTGCCGTCCTTCTTCTCATCGTGCTGACCTCTTCCTTGGGTGAACGGGGCGACGGGCGGGGGAGGGA
>NZ_JAHWGT010000235.1 GCF_020873895.1 Streptomyces sp. DH12
GAAATTCTCGTGTTCGATGGCGAAGAGCGCGTGATGAGCGGTACGCGAACGGCCCCGTCCCTGAGCAGGGACGGGGCCGTCGGCGAAGCGACCGCGCACGATCACTCCATGCTCACTCCATGATCACTCCGCGCCGAACGCGATCACCGAGTACTCCTTCTCACGCGTCGTGAAGTCACTCGCGTACACGGAGGACATGTACAGACCGCCCTGCCCGTACTGGATCTCCGAGTACTCCGGCGACATCCGCGACTCCACGTCACGCACCGCCTCCGTCGACGGGTTCTCCATCAGGAGCGTCTCCTTGAAGGACTCGCCGTCGATGCTGACGATCTGCCCGCCCTTGTCGTACGGCGGCCGCTTGTACGCGATGACGTTGGGGCCGTCCATGCGCAGCGGGTAGATCTCGTAGTTCTCGCCGGCGTCGGCGCGCTGGCCGGTCTGCTTGCCGGTGACCAGGTCGAACGCCACGACCTCGTTGGTCTGGCTGTACGACTCGCCGCCGCTGTCGTGTTCCTCGGTGGCGATGTACAGCCGGTCGTTGCCGACCGTGACGCCCGAGCAGTTCTCCACCTTGTAGATGCCGTCGCAGCGGGCGGCGAACTCGTCACCCGGCGCGGAGAGGCGGGCGCGCAGCTTGCCGGTCTTGCTGTCGATGGAGAAGAAGTCGGAGATACCGCTGCCGTCACCGGCGCTGTCGCCGACGTCGGCGGCCACCACGAGCGGGTCGGTGGAGACGACGGCCGCGTACTCGATGCCCTCGTCC
>NZ_JAHWGT010000236.1 GCF_020873895.1 Streptomyces sp. DH12
CGCCGGGACCCGACGTTAACCGCTGACCCGCTCCGGCGGCCGGGGATCCGGTCCGCGGGAGGAATCCCGTACCAACCCTTCACATTCGGCCACGGGGCCTTCCCGCGCCGGTCGGACGGTGTCCTTCGCACCGTGGTGCGCTCCATGCCGGTCACGCGATACTGCGGGCTTCCGGCATCCACCCGTACCCCACGACGACGGAAGGCCCTCCACCTGTGATCTCACCCCGTGTGCGCATCGGTGAGCACGGTCTGGACCTGCTGACCGCCCTGTCCGCCCCCGCCACCGCCACGGCCGCCGGCCGGGTGGCCCCCGGATCCGCCGCGCCGCCCACCGTCGAGGAGCTGCGCCTCGACCAGGCGGCGCCGCGGGAGATACTCCGCCGCTCCGGCTTCGACACGGTGGCGCCCGCCTTCGCCCGCGCCCTGGACCGGACCCGCTCCTACGCTCAGGCGCGGCGGGTCGTGGAGCGGCAGGGTTCCGCGCTGTGGCGCGGAGCGGTCGACCGGGCGCAGGGCCGGGGCCCGGCGGGCGGCGACCTGAGCCGGGACGACGACCGGCCGCTGTACTGGGCACGGCTCGGCATGGCGCGTGAGCTGCGCGGCTGGGAGCCCCGGTTCGGGCTGGACGAGGCGCGGCGGGCGAAGCTGCTCGACACGCTGGAGCGGACCTCGCGCGGGCAGACCTCCGTCCTCCCCCGCCGCACGGGCCTGAAGCGGGTGCTGGTGACCGGCTTCGACCCGTTCACGCTGGACCGGGA
>NZ_JAHWGT010000237.1 GCF_020873895.1 Streptomyces sp. DH12
CGTAGACCGCCGGGGCGCCGGGGGTGTCCCAGATCTCGGCGGCCGGGAAACCGGTGTCCTTCAGGGCGGCGACGAGCCAGTCGGCGCTGCGGCGCACGTCGGGGGCGTGATCGGGCAGGGCCGAGACGGACGGGATGCGGAGCCACGCGGAGAGGTCGTCGAGGAACGCCGTGCGGTGGTCTGCGATGTACGTACGGACGGCGTCGACGGCATTGTCAACGTGCTGGCTCATGCCTACGAGCCTATCGGCCCGCGGGGGTGTCCTCGGAGTGCGGTATCTCACCGTGCGGATCGTCGAGCAGCAGCCGCTCCAGCTCGGCACGGCCGGGCAGCCGCTCCGGGCGGACCACCTCGCCGGTGCGGACGTACAGGAACGCGGCGGTGACGGACTCCGGCGGGACGCCCTGTTGCTCGGCCCAGGCGAGCCGGTAGACCGCCAGTTGCAGTGGGTCGGCGGTGCGGCCCCGGCCGGTCTTCCAGTCGACGATCTCGTACGTGACCGCGTCGGCGTCCGTGTCGCCCTCGTGCCGGTACACGGCGTCGATGCGGCCGCGGACGACCCGGCCGGCGATCGACAGCTGGAAGGGGGCCTCCACGCGGTAGGGCGTGCGGTGGGCGTACTCGGTGCGTTCGAAGGCCTCCTTCAGCTCCTCCAGGTCGCGCTCGTCGGCGATCTCGGCGTCGGCGCCCGGCAGCTCGTCGGGGTCGAGCATGGGCAGGGTGAGCTCCTCGAAGCGCGCTTCGACCCACGCGTGGAA
>NZ_JAHWGT010000238.1 GCF_020873895.1 Streptomyces sp. DH12
CGTCCACTGGTGGCCGTCGACGTCGACCGGGGGGAGTTCCTCCGCCTCCCAGGCCGTGGCGAGCGCGGTGCGGGCGCGCGCGGTCTGCTGCTCGGGCGGGGTCCAGGGGTGTTCCAGGACGTCCAGGGCGGCCCGGCCGCCGGTGCGCCACGCGGTGGCGGCCCGGTCCAGGTCCTCGGCGGGGCGGCCGGAGCCGGTGCGGAGCCGCTCCGCCGCACGCGGGTCGGGGTGGGTGGCCGCCAGCCGGACCGTGTCCTGCCAGACGTCGAGCGGTTCCGGTGGCTCTGCGCCGAACCCGTGGGCGTAGGCGAGGAGTTCGCGGGCGCGCAGGGCGGCGTCCGCGGCCAGCCGGTCCAGCGGGTCGGCCTCGATGCCGGTCAGCGGCTCCTCGGGGGCGGCGGGCGGTTCGGGCAGCGGCGGCAGGGCGGGCGGCGCGGCGGCGGGGCGGGCGTAGGCCGCGCGCTGAAGGCTGTCGTCGGGCGTCCGGACCGTCCCGCCGACGGTCCCGTCCCCGGCCTCCTCGTCGTACGGCTCGTCGTCCTCCTCGTCGTCGCCGGCCAACGCCCGCAGCAGCAGCGCCGACTTGAGTTCCTCCACCGCCTCCTCGGCGTCACGGCCGCGGATCAGGAGCAGCAGCCAGGGGTCGGTGTCCAGCAGCCAGGACAGCTGGTAGGCGAGGGCGGTGGCGTGCGGGCAGGGGTGGTCGAGGGCGTCGCAGTCGCAGTCGGCGTCGAGGTCGCCGTAGCCGGGCAGCATG
>NZ_JAHWGT010000239.1 GCF_020873895.1 Streptomyces sp. DH12
TACGCGGTGATCGCGTACATGGACACGGTCGCCGGGGTGTACTTCCCGCGCGGCGGCATGCACGCGCTGCCGCGGGCGATGGCGGACGCCGCCGCCGACGCGGGCGCCGACCTGCGGTTCGGGCGGGAGGTGACCCGGCTGGAGCGTTCCGGCGGCCGGGTCACGGCGGTGGTGGCGGGCGACGAGCGGATCCCCTGCGACGCGGTCGTCCTCACCCCCGACCTGCCGGTCGCCTACCGGATGCTCGGCGGGGCGCCCCGGCGCCCGGTGCGGCTGAAGCACTCGCCGTCCGCGGTGGTGCTGCACCTGGGCACCGACCGGACCTGGCCCGAACTGGCGCACCACACTCTCTCCTTCGGCGCGGCGTGGCGCGGCACGTTCGACGAGCTCACCCGTGCCGGGCGGCTGATGAGCGACCCGTCGCTGCTGATCACCCGGCCCACCGCCACCGACCCGTCGCTCGCGCCCCCGGGACGCCATCTGCACTACGTGCTCGCGCCCTGCCCGAACACCGACATCGGGCCGGGAGCGGCCGAGTGGGCGGACCTGGCGCCGCGCTACCGGGACTCGGTGCTGCGGACTCTGGAGGAGCGCGGCCTGACCGGGCTGGCCTCCGCGGTCGAGACGGAGTGCGTGGTCACGCCCGCCGACTGGGCCGCTCAGGGGCATGCGGCCGGTACGCCGTTCGCCACCGCCCACACCTTCGCCCAGACGGGCCCCTTCCGGCCCCGCAATCTGGTGCGCTCCGCCGAG
>NZ_JAHWGT010000023.1 GCF_020873895.1 Streptomyces sp. DH12
GGGGCGGGGCGGCCTCGTGGTAGGCGGCGAGTTGGCGACGTGCGACGTGGTCCCAGTCCAGGTGGCGGACGCTCGCGGGGCCGGCCGCGCCGAGGGCGGCGCACCGTGCCGGGTCGCGGGCGAGCGCGGTGAGGGCCCGCGCGTACGCCGCCACGTCGCCGTCCGGCACGCGCACCGCCGTGTCGTCGGCGAGGAGCGCGCGCAGGCAGGGGATGTCGAAGGCGAGCACGGGCGTGCCGGTGGCGAGCGCCTCCGCGGCGACCATGCCGAACGTCTCGTAGCGGCTCGGCATGCACACCAGCCGCGCGCCCGCCAGCAGGTCGAAGCGGGCGGCGCCCTCGACGCGGCCGAGCCAGTGGACCCGGTGGGCGATGCCGAGGCGGTCCGCGAGCGCGCGCAGGGCAGGCTCGTCCGGCCCGTCGCCGGCGATCCGCAGGTCCGTGGTGACGTGGGGCGCGGCCTCGGCGTAGGCGCGCAGGAGCAGGTCCAGGCCCTTCTGCGCGGCGTCGAGACGGCCGAGGTACAGCAGGTGGTCGCGGCCGCCGCCGGAGCCGGACGGCGTGCGGGCGCCGGGCGGGCGGGCGCGGAAGGCGGCCCGGTCCACGCCGTTGGGGACGGAGGTGACGGCGGCGGCGGGGTTGCGGCGGCGCAGTTCGTCCGCGAGGTCGTCGCTGACCGCCACCAGCGTGCGGTGGGCGGCGACCCCGGCCCGCTCCACCCAGTGGAACGGCAGCCGGTACTGGCACGCCTTGTCCCGGGCGAAGAGCCACTGGACGACCCCGACGACCGGCCGCCGCGTCAGCCACGGGACGCAGACGGAGGAGAACGGCGCCGCGAAGTCCTCGACGACGACATCCGGCCGGGTGCGGCGCTCCAGCAGCCGCAGCCCGCAGAGCAGGACGGCGAAGTAGCCCAGTTCCGGGGCGAAGCGGAGGCGCGCGAGCGGCCCGAGGGGCGGTCCGACGGGCAGGTAGCGCACGCCGTCGACGACCTCCGGGAGGGCGCCGGGGCGGCGCGCGCAGACCACGGTCACCTCGACGCCCCGGGCGGCGAGGCGGCGGTTCACCTCGTGGGTGCGGACCGAGCCGCCTCCCGCGCCGGGCCGCCTGGGGTCCTCGAAGCCCAGGTGCAGCACCCGGTATGGCCCCGGGGGGCGCGGGCGGCGCCGTGGTGGGCGTACCGCGGCCAGGCAGACCGGGAGGGCCGCGGCGAGCCACAGGGCCGGGATCCGGGCGGCCGCGTCGAGGACGGCCCACACCAGGACGGCCGCGGCGGCGGGCCCCGCGACGCCGGCGGCCGGTCCCGGGCCGCCGACCCGCCGCCGGGCGAGGACGGCCAGCGCGGTGGCCGCGGCGCCGAGGACCCCGGCGGCCGTCCACGCGAGGCGTGCGCCGGGGGCGGCTCCTGACGGCGCGAGGGCGAGTACGCCGAGCGGGCCCAGGGCGGCGAGCGTGAGCAGCGCGGGCCGACGGGGGCCCCAGGCCTGGAAGAGGGCGGTGAGCAGCAGCACCGTGCCGGCGGCGGTCGCGGCGAGCGTCAGCGGCGCCAGGAGGGAGGCGGCGGGGAGGTAGCGGGCGGGCAGGACGAGGGCGAGGACGGCCGGCGGGCAGGAGGCAATGACGGCCGCCACCGGCAGCACGAGCGTCCAGTGCCGCCGCAGCACGGCAGCCCACAGCCGCGCGGGCTCGCCCGGGGGCACCCGTCCCCCCTGCGGCGGGCGGTCGCCGGCGAGCCGGGGCAGGGCCGCCGTGGCCAGCGCGGTGGCGAGGAAGAACGGCACCCGGGCCGGTACCAGGACGGCCTGGTAGGCGGCGAGCGCGCCGGGCGGCGCCGCCAGCAGGGAGGCGACGAGGACGTCGAGGGTGAACAGGAGGCAGACCAGCGTCTGGAGGCCACCGGTGGTGGCGGCCCGCAGGCACCAGCGGAGCGGGGCGTCCGTACCGGCCTCGGTGACGACGTCTGTACCGGTCCCGGTACCGGCCTCGGTGACGACGGCTGTACCGGTCCCGGTACCGGCCTCGGGTGCGCGGTCGCGCTCGCCTGCGGCGTCGGGTGTGCGGCCGCCGCCCGACGCGCCGTCAGCGCCGGGCGCCGGCTGGGCGGCGGGGGTCCGCGGTCCGGTCCGGCGGGGTCCGCGTACGCCGCGGTGGACGGCCGGGGCCGCCACGCACACCGCCGCGGCCGTGCCGCACACGAACGCGCCGAGGACCCCCCGCACCCCCCAGCCCGCGTACGCGGCGGCGACGGCCGCCGCGATGCGGACGACCGCCTCGACGGCGCGCGTCAGCGCCAGCCGGAGGAAGCGCTGCCTCCCCTGGAGGTAACCCGCGCCCGCGGCCGCCGTCATGACGAGGACGCAGGCAGCGGTGAGGAGGACCGGTCCGTACGGCCCCGTGGCCCGGCCCGCCACGGCGGTCCCGCCGACCGCGCAGGGCACCGCCAGGGCGAGCCCCAGCAGCAGGGCCCTGCGCACCGAACGGCGCCGGCGGGCCGGTGACGGGGGTGGCGGGCCGGCGGCGACCTCGCGGGCCACCACCCACGACACGGTGGAGCCGGCGAGGGTGCCGACGGTGAGCAGCACGGAGGAGACGACCCCGTACGCGGCGAAGGCCGGGGCGTCGAGGAGGTGGACGAGGGCGAGGGAGAGGGCGTAGTTGGCGGCGCCGACGACCAGCGTCGCGGCGGTGAGGAGCACCGCGCCCCGGCCGACGCCGGACAGGACGTCCCCGCGCTCCGTCGGGTGCGGTGCGTCCGGTGCGTCCGGCGGGCCCAACAGGTTCGCTGCGTCTGGTGGGCTCGGCGGGTTCCGTGCATCCGGCGGGTCCGGTGTGCCCGGCGGGTTCGGCGGGTTCGGCGGGTCGGCCGGGGCGGTGTGGTGGGCGGGGGCTGCGGGGTGGGGCATGGGGTCTCCGGGGCCGGGGGCCCGATGGGGCCGAAGCGGATGCGGAGGGGCGGGCACGCGGTCGGCCGGTGGCGTGTTCCGTGGTGCGCGACCCGGTGTGCATCCTCGTCCGGCGCCCCCGGCCGGCGGGCGGCACGGCGGAATCGGTGGCCACCTCGGCCGGCGTCTGACGCCTAATGCACGAATTCCTTCCGTGCGGTGTTTTTCCGAGCGCCGCGCGATGTCGGCGTCAATCGCCGGGATGACGCGGGAAGGCGACCGCGCGAACGGCTTTGTACACGTTGTCGGTTGTGGCGGAATTCCCGCCCGGGCCAAGCTGGGGCAACTGCGATGAACCACCGCAGTTCGCCCGTGGACACGGGCGGCAGAGGCGCGATTCGCGCCGACAGACCGACAGACCCGTCACCGGACCCAAGGGGAATTCCGCCATGACGTACACCATCAAGCAGGGAAAGCCCGATCCGCTGGTGCTCCACCGGGGCCAGACCTCGACGTTCAACATGCGGGCCGGCCTCACGCCGCTCAGTCCTCCCGTGGAGGGCCGCGAGGAGACGTTCGCGGTGACCTTCCCGAAGGGCACGAGATTCCCGAAGGGCGGGCGCGTACGGTACTTCACCTCCACCGGTGACGAACCGGAGTCGCGGCCGGAACTCGTCGGGTGGAACGCGCAGAAGGGGCTGCTGCTCTTCAAGCACCGGGTGCACCTCAACGACGGCACGCCGCAGCAGAACGGCTTCTACTCGGTCGACATCCAGGCGCCGTCGGACGCGCCGACCGGTGACCACCAGGGCTCGCTGAAGATCGCGCTGGAGACGGCCCCGCTGCGGGTGCGGATCCTCGCGGACACCCCGCCGCAGGACGCGCCCGGCACGGGCGACGGGGGCGGGACGGAGGGCGGGACGGAGCAGTAGCCCCATCCCGTGGCGCGCCCCCCCGGTCTTCGCGCACGCCGGGCGGGCGCGCGCCCCGTAGCCCGGCAACAGGAAGAGCATGTCATGAACTTGTCACTACAGTCGCCCCCACCACCCTCGCCCGACTGGCTCACCCCCCGCGCGGCGGCCTTCTCCGCCCTGCCCCAGACCGCCGAACTGGAGGTCCTGGTACCGGCGTTCAACGAGGAGCACCGACTGGAGGCGACCCTGCGGACCCTCGCCGGCCATCTGCGCGGCCTGCCCGTCAGCACCGCGCTGCGCGTGGTCGACAACGGCAGCAGCGACCGCACGGCCGACTGCGTAGACCGCGTCGCCGCGTCGGGGACGCCCGTCACGCTGACCGGCTGCTCCCTGAGGGGCAAGGGCGCGGCCGTGGCGCGCGGGGTGCTGACGTCACGAGCGCGCTGGACCGGCTTCTGCGACGCCGACCTGGCCACCTCCGTCACCGCCCTCGACGACGCCCTGTGCCTGCTGCGCAACGGCTGGCAGGTGGTGCTCGGTTCGCGCCTCTGCGCGGGCGCCACGCTGTACGCCCCGCAACCTCCCGCCCGCAGGCTCGGCGGCGCGGGCTTCCGCCTGCTCACCCGGCGGCTGCGCGGCCCGGTCACCGACACACAGTGCGGCTTCAAGTTCTTCGAGACGGCGGCCGTCCGGCCCGTCTTCGCCCGGCTGACGACCACCGGGTTCGCCTTCGACGTGGAGGTCGTGGCCCGCTGCCGGGCCCGCGGACTGCGCATGATCGAGCTTCCGGTCGAGTGGGAGAACCGACGCGGCTCCAGCTTCCGGCCGGTGACCGACGGCCGCCGGGTCGCGGTGGACCTGTGGCGACTGCACCGACTGCGGGACCTGGCCGAGGGGGAGCCCACGTGACCGGGGACCGCCTCGACCGGAACGGCACGGCGCCGCACGTGCCCGGGGCCCGCTCGGACGAGCTGTCCGCCGTGTTCCCCGGTGCCGCCGCCTGGCGGGGGCGGCACGTCGTCGTCCTGGCCCCCGGTGACGCCACCGCCCCCGCGGACCGGGCCGCCCCGCCGCACACGCCCGCCGACCGGTACTGCGCGCAGACCGCCCGGCGGCTCCGGGCCGCCGGTGTGCGGGTCACCTGGCTCACCGCCCGGCCCCCGGGCGCTCCGCGCCACCGCGCCACCGCGCACGGGACGGTGCGGCGCGGCGGTCGCGGGCCGTTCACCGCCCGTCTCTCCGCCCTCCTGTGGCTGTGGCGGCACCGGCGCGACGTGGACGCCGTGATCGAGCCGTGGGACGGCGTACCGCTCCCCACCAGGCCGGCGCTCCCCCGGCGGACACCGGTCCTGCTCCTCGCCCCGCCCTCCCCGCACCGGACGGCGCCCGACCGGCCGTGGACCGCGCGGCTCGCGCGCCTTCCCGCCCGCTTCCCCCACACGGCCGGCGCGGTGACGGCGGCGGCGTGCCGCCTCGTCCACGGGCGCCGCGCGATCTGCGCGCCCTCCCCCGCGGCGCGGGCCGCGCTGCGCGCGCTGCTCCGGCCCGCGGGCCCCGTGCACCTGGCACCACCAGGGGCGGACCCCCTCCCTCCGCCGCTGCCCCGCCCGCGCGGCGGCACGGCGACCGGCGGGCCGCCCGTCCCCGGCGAACGGCCCCTGCCCCGGCCGCGGTCGCGGACGCCGCGCATCGTGTACGCCGGGGCCCTGGACCACGGGGCCCGCGCCGACCTCCTCCTGCTCGCCCTGCACACGCTCCGCCGCGACCTGCCCGTCGAGCTGCACCTCGTCGGCGACGGCCCCGCCCGTGCCGAACTGGAGCGCCTCACCGCCCGGTCGGGCCTGGCCGGCGCCGTCGTCTTCCACGGGCGGCTGCCCCGCCACCGGCGGGCCGCCCTGCTCGCCACGGCCTGGCTGACCGCCACCGCGCGCCCGGACGGCGGCTGGTCCGCGACCGCCGCGGCAGCGGGCGGGGGAACGGACGCGGAGGCCGCCGCGCCGACGGTCGTGGAAGCGGTCGTGGAAGCCGCCGGGGCGGGCGTCCCCGCCGTCGCCCCCGACGTGCCGGGGGCCCGTGACGTCGTCCGCCACGGCCGGACGGGATGGCTGTACACCCCCGGCGGCGACCTGGCCGACGCGCTCGGCAGCGCCCTGCGCGCGGTGCTCGCCGACGAGGACGCCGCGCGCCACGACGCGGCCTGCCGCGCCTGGGCACGCCGGTTCACCTGGACCGCCACCGCCGCGCACGTCCTCGCCGCGCTGACCGCCGAGAGCCACCGCCTCGACGGGCCGCCGCCCCGCCGGCCGGCGCCCGCCGCCGACTCCGCCACCGTCGTCGCCCTCCCCCACCCGGCGCTGGACGCCGCCGACCTGGGCGCCCTGCGCCCGACCGACCTCCTCGACACCGCCGGCCCCCGGGCCGCCCTGCTGCTGACCGGAACCGACGAGCGGGAGGCCGCCGCCGTGCTGCGCCGCGCGGGCGTCGACCCCGACGACGACCGGGTCACCCTGCGCCCGGCCCGCCACGAGGACGCACTCGGCTGGCAGCGGCACCCGCCCGCCGCCCCGCCACCCCGCCGTCCGGCGGCCCCCACGGCGCTCCGGGCGTGGCCGGCGCTCCTCACCGGCCTGTTCTGCCTGGCGCTCGCCCTGCGCCTGTACGCCGTCGAGCGGTCGTACGACGTCTTCCAGGACGAGCTGTACTACACCGGCATCGCGGTCAACCTGGCGGAGGGCGAGGGCGTGACCTTCCAGGGCCGGCAGTTCGCGCTGCACCCGCCGGCCCTGTTCGCCGCGCTGGCCGGCGCGCTCAAGCTGGGCGCGGGCCCGTACCCCGGCCTGCTGGAGGCGACCCTCGGCCTGCGCTGGGTGGTGTGCGCGACGGGCGCGCTGCTCGTCGTCGCCGTCACCGCGCTGCTGCGCCGGACGGTACGTCCCTCGATCGCGCTCGCCGCGGGGGCGCTGCTGGCGTTCGACCCGTTCCTCAACCGGTTCGACAGCCGGGTCATGATGGAGACCCAGGCCACCGCGGCCGCCGTCGCCGGCCTGCTCGTGCTGGCCCGCCCGGCCGCCACGCCCCGCGGGCGCGCGGCCGTGGCGTGGACCGCCGGCGCCCTGTTCGCCCTGTCGGTGACCACCAAGGAGAGCTACGCGCTGGTCACGGTCCTCCCCGTGCTCCTGCTCGCCCTCCGGGCGGCCCCGCCCGCACGGCGGACCAGGCTCACCACCGCGGCGGTGGCGGCGGGCGGGTACGCCCTGTACCTGCTCGTCCTGACCGCCACCGGCGGCCTCCCCGGCTGGTACCGGGCGAAGCAGGAGGGCCTGTCGCGGGCGCTCGGCCTGACCCAGATCTCCGGGTTCAACAGCCCCGGCAGCCCCGGGCTCCCCTACCGCCTGGGCGCCAACCTGGAGACCTACGCCACCAGTTACGCGCTCATCGCCCTCGGCGCGTGGGCCACGGCGTGGCTGGTGTGGCGCAGGCTGCGCTGCCCGGGGCTGTTCGGCGGCGTCCCGGGGCGGTCCCTCGTCACGGTCTGGTCGTGCTGCGCCACGGCCGCCCTGCTGTACGCGGCGGGCTGGGGCACCCTCGAGGAGCAGATGTTCTACCCGCTCCTGGTGTCCGGTACGGCGGCGCTGGCCCTCGCCGTCGACCTGGCCGCCGACCTCGCGGCCGCTCGCCGGCGGGCCCGCCCGCCGGGCCCCGGGGTCCACCTGCCCGGCCGCCGGGCGCGGGTCGGCGCGGCGCTCGCCGTGTCCCTGGCGGCGGCGGTCCTCGTGGACCTCGGCAGCTGGGCGCGGGTGCACACCGGAGCGGACGACGCGTACCGCCGTACCGCCGTCTGGGCGCGGGCCCACCTGCCCGCCGGCAGCACCGTGGCGGCGACCGACGAGACGACCGCGCTCGTCCTGCCCGGCGCCCGGCTGAAGTCGTGGAAGGGCGTCGACTCCCTCGAACGGCACGGCGTCCGCTACGTGGTGGTCGCGGAGAACCTGGCCCGCGACGGCTACGCCCGCCTCACCCCCGCCCTGCACGCCGCGCTGGACCGGCACGCCCGGCTGCTGCGTGCCACCCCGGGCCGGACCACCGGCACGCTCCTCGTGTACGACGCCGAGCCGCTCCTGGCGCGCCACGCGCGCTGACCGGCCCCTCGAAGGCCCCGCACCGGTCCCCCGGCGCGGGGCCTTCGCCGTGTGGCCGTGTGCGGGGCGGGGACGGGGCGGCGACCCGCCGGGCGGCCGGGGGTGTCGGCCCGTCAGGCGCGCGCCGGCCACCGGGCGTGATCCCGACGCCGGCCCGCCGCCGCACCTGCCCGGCCCGCACCTGCCCGACGCCTGCCCGGCCCGTACGTACCCGCCCGGCCCCGTACCTGCGGCGAGCGACAGTACGGACACCGGCACTCGCCTCTCTCCCACCACAGCGGCCCGGGGGTGCCCCGCACGGCACGTGCGGCAGCCGCGCCCGTGACCTCTCGGCCCCCGCCTTCCGCGTTCCGCGTTCCGCCCCACTTCCCGGGCCTCCTTCCCCGAGGCCCCGGGACGCGCCTCGGCCCCTCCGTCGCCGGGGCGGTGGAGGGGCCGAGGGGAGGAGGGGGCGTCAGCGGTTGACGACCCGGTACTCGCTGTCGCCGCGGGCGAAGACCGGCGACCCCAGCTCGTAGGTCGCCGTGAGGTCGGTGCCGTGGGTGGCCCCGTCGTCGACCTTGGTGGTGACCCACAGCTTCGCCTTGACCCGCGGGTCGATGTTCAGCGGCACCTCGTCGCAGGTCAGCTTCGTCTTGTCGGCGGAGCGGACGCACTCGTGGCTCGTCTGGCCGCCGTTGACCCACCACGACAGCTTGGTCCCGGCGATCAGCGAGCCCGGCCCGGCCGTCACCACGACCCGCTCGCTGCCGATCCGCCGCTTGCCGGTGTTGGTGACCTTCACCCCGGGGTGTGCGAAGCCGCCGGGCTTCGCCTCGCCGGCGCCCTCCGAGTCGACGGTCGCCGAGTGCTTCACCGGCGGCACGGCGACGTAGTCCACGCCCCACAGCCTGTCGTCGTAGTCCGTGGTCACGTAGAGGCGGCCGTTGCCGTCCAGGGTGATGCCCCCGGCGTCGGCCAGACGCGAGGCGACCTCCTTCTTCGCCCCGGTCTTCGGGTCGACGGCGAAGACCTTGTCGTGGCCGTCCGAGGTGACGAAGACCGTGCCCGCCCCGTCGACGACGGCCTCGTAGGGGTCGGACAGGTCGCCGGCGACGACCTCCGTCCTCCCCGTCCTGACGTCGACCCGGTACAGCTTGTCGTCGTCGAGCGTGGTGACGTAGGCGTTGCCCGCGTCGTCCAGCGCGACGCCCATCGCGTCGAGGTTGCTGGCGACGGTGGTCACCGCGCCGGTCCGCAGGTCCACCTCGTACAGCTTGTCGCTGGACCGGGAGGCCACGTAGGCGGTGCTGCCGTCACCGGTGACGTCCAGCCCGTACGGGTCGTCGATGCTGGAGGTGACGACGGTGGTCCGGCCGTTCGCCAGGTTCACCTCGTAGACCTTGTCGTCGCTGATCGAGGTGACGTAGGCGGTTCCGGGGCCGGCCAGGGCCACGTACCGCACGTCCAGCTTCTCCGCGAGGACGTTCCTCTTCTGCCCGGTCGCCGGGTCGACCTCGTAGAGCATGTCGTCGTTGGCGTCCGCGACGTACACCTTGCCGGTCGTGCGGTCGGCGGCCACGCCCCACGGCTTGCCGAAGCCCTTGGCCACCTCGAAGCAGGCCCGCGCCGGGCAGTTGTAGCCGGAGTCGGCGGCGTGGGCCGCCGTGTCGGTGGCGACCGTCCCCGCCAGCGTGCCCACCGAGACCACGGTCGCCAGTACCGCCGCGCTCCTCGCCCATCGGAATGCCATGCCAGTCCCCTTCGTTCGGGTCGACGGCGCCGCGTCCACTCGCACGGCGCCGCAAGCAGGATGCGGAGGCCGGTGAGGCGCGGACCACGTTCCGCGGGGTTCACTGGCCACCCCGTCGAACGGCTCGCCGCTCCGTCCACCGGAACGGCGCGGTACGCCTCGCCCCGCACCACGGAGGCGCCGCCCCGGGGAGGGGGCGGCGCCTCGCGCCGGCATCCGTGCCGCGGTGCCGGCCGACCGGCGCGGGAAGCGGAGCGCCACGCCCGCGCGGCGGGGCCGCCGGTTTCCGGTGGTCCGTCAGCGCGCGGCCCAGGGGGAGGCGGTGTGGACGCGCGGGTGGCACTGCCAGCCGAGCAGGTCGCCGTGGCGGGCGAGGCGGACCGTGACCCGCGGGTCGCTCGTGTCGACGCCGGCGCGCTCCAGCACGTCGCGAGCAGCGGACTCGTCCACGCCGGCCAACAGCAGTCCGGCCCGGTCGGCGTCGGGTGGCGCGTCGACGAGGTCGGTCACGCGCAGGGCCTCCGTCCGGGCGCGGCGCAGGGCCGCGCGCGGCAGGCCGACGACTGCGCACGTGTCGGTGACGGCGGTGCCCGCGCGGGGGGAACGCGGTCGGGCCCGCTCGGCGGTGAGCGCGGCGAGCAGGTGCCCGGCCGTCGCGTTCCATGTGAAGCGGCCGACCCAGGCCCGGCAGCGGGCGGCGAGCAGCGCCGCCCGGACCGGGTCGGCCACGACCCGCAGGGCGTGGGCGAGCACCGGTGCCAGGTGCCCGCGGTCCTCGGGCACCAGCCACCCCGTCTCGCCGTGCCGGATGGCGTCGCGCAGACCGGGTACGTCGTAGGCCACGGCCGGCACGCCGGCGGACGCGGCCTCCATCACCGACAGCCCCCACCCTTCGCGGGCCGACGGCAGCGCGGTGATCCAGGCGGAGGCGACCAGCGCGTCACGGCGCGCCGCCGGGAGCCTGCCGTGGAAGACGACGGCGTCGCCCAGGCCCAGCCGGTCGGCGACCCGTACGAGCCGGTGGCGTTCCTCGCCGTCGCCGACCAGGTGCAGCTCGGCGTCCGGGACCTCGTCCCGCAGCTCGGCGAGGGCCTCCAGCAGGTGGTCGAGGCGCTTCTGCCGGCTCATCCGGCTGACGCAGACGATGCGCGGCCGGTCGGCCCGGGGGGCGGGGGCGACGGGCGTGAGCCCAGGCGGCGCCAGGTGGACGGGGCCGCGCAGCCCGAGGTCACCGCGGATCTGGGCACGGGAGGACGGGGAGACCGTGCAGACCGTCCGCCCGCCGTAGACGAGCCGGCTGCCGGCCGCCTCCAGCCACCGCCCCAGCGCGGCCAGCGGCGGTGGGAGGAGCAGCCCGAACTGCTGCTGGTGGACGTGGTGGACGAGCAGTACCACGGGCGTGCGCCGCGACACGGCGAGCGGGGCGAAGAACGGCAGGCCGTTCTGCGAGTCGACGACCGCGTCGATGCCGCGGCGGTGCAGGGCCAGCCACAGCAGCACGAAGAGGTACACGGTGTACCGGCCGCCGCCGCGCACCACCCGCCCGTGGCCGGTGGTCTCGCTGCGGGGGGCGCCCCTGGGGCGGGCGGTGAGGTAGGTGACGCGGACGCCCGCCAGGCTGAGCCGGCGAGCGACCTGTTCGCAGTACAGCTCCGCGCCGCCGGCGGCGGGGTGGCGGCCGTCCCGCCAGTTGCACAGGACGACGTGGCGGCCCTGCCAGAGGCCGATGTCGGGGAAGAGGGGGGCGAGGGGGTCGCGCATGGGGTCTCCTGTGTCGTGTCGTCGTACCCCTCCATTGCGCCGGACCGGGCGCCCGGAGCAGAAGCACGGCACCCAACCCCTGGCCAAGCTGTCGAAGCCACCCCGCCGGCCCGCCCCTGCCCGCGTGGCCGCGCCCCTCCCACCGCGCGCCCGCCTGGTCCCTCCCGCCTACCCGCCTACCCGCCTACCGGTGGTCCTCCTCGCGGTACTCGGCGGTCGAACCCGCCGCGGTGCGCTCGCGCAGCTCGATGCGGCGGATCTTCCCGGACACGGTCTTCGGCAGGTCGGCGAACTCGATCCGGCGGATGCGCTGGTACGGGGCGAGGACGGCCCGCGCGTGCGCGAACAGCGCCTTGGCCGTCTCCGGGCCGGGCTCCCAGCCGTCGGCGAGCACCACGTACGCCTTGGGCACGGCGAGCCGTACCGGGTCCGGAGCGGGCACCACGGCCGCCTCCGCGACCGCCTCGTGCTCCAGCAGGGCGCTCTCCAGCTCGAACGGGCTGATCTTGTAGTCGCTGGCCTTGAACACGTCGTCGGCCCGCCCCACGTAGGTCAGGTAGCCGTCGGCGTCGCGGGCGGCGATGTCGCCCGTTCGGTAGAAGCCGCCGCTCATGGCCTCCGCGGTGCGTTCGGGGTCGCCGTGGTAGCCCGTCATGAGCCCGGCGGGACGGGTGGACAGGTCCAGGGCGATCTCGCCCTCGCCGGCGCCCGGTTCGCCCGTCACCGGGTCGAGGAGTTCGACGTGGAACCCGGGGGCGGGCCGGCCCATGGAGCCGGGCTTCAGCGGCTGGCCGGGGCTGTTGGAGATCTGGACGGCCGTCTCGGTCTGCCCGAACCCGTCGCGGACGCTGACCCCCCAGGCGCGCCGTACGGCGGCGATGACCTCCGGGTTCAGCGGCTCGCCGGCCGCGACGACCTCGCGGGGCGGGGTGCGCAGGGCGGACAGGTCGGCCTGGATGAGCATCCGCCAGACCGTGGGCGGGGCGCAGAAGGTGGTGACGCCGTGGCGGTCCATCTCCGCCATGAGGCGGGCCGGGTCGAAGCGCGTGTAGTGGTGGACGAAGACGGTCGCCTCGGCGTTCCAGGGGGCGAAGAGGTTGGACCAGGCGTGCTTGGCCCAGCCGGGCGAGGAGATGTTGAGGTGCACGTCGCCGGGTCGCAGTCCGATCCAGTACATCGTGGCCAGGTGGCCGATGGGGTAGGACGTGTGGGTGTGCTCGACGAGCTTGGGGCGGGCGGTGGTACCGGAGGTGAAGTACAGCATCAGCGTGTCGGAGGCGTCGGTGGGGCCGTCGGGGACGAAGGTGTCGTCCGCGGCACAGGCGTCCTCGAACGCGGCCCACGCCCCGCCGGCGCCCCCGTCGCGGCCGACGGCGACGCGGGTGTACTCGCCGGGCACGTCGTCGAACTTGGCGGTGTCCACCGCCCGCACGACCACGTGCCGGGCACCGCCGCGCTCGATGCGGTCCCGCAGGTCGGCCGGGCCGAGCAGCGGGGTGGCGGGGATGACCACGGCGCGCAGCTTCATCGCGGCGAGCGCCGTCTCCCACAGCTCGACCTGGTTGCCGAGCATGACGACGATCCGGTCGCCGGCCCGTACTCCGTGCGCGTCGCGCAGCCAGTTGGCGACGCGGGCGGACCGGGCGGACATCTCGGCGAAGGTGCGCCGCGTCTCGGTGCCGTCCTCCTCGACGATGTGCAGCGCCGTCGCGTCGTTGCCGGCCGCGATGACGTCGAACCAGTCCAGGGCCCAGTTGAACCGGGCGGGCCGGGGCCAGGAGAAGCCGGCGCGGGCCGCCTCGTAGTCCTCCCGGTGCCGCAGCAGGAAGTCCCGGGCCGCCCGGAACTGCTCGGTCGCGCCGCTCTCCGCCATGGTCGTCCTCCTCGTCGCGGGGGGTGTCGGCGCCATGGTGTACGCGCCGCCCCCGGTGTCACTACCCCCCGGAGGGCCGGGATGCGCCCCGAGCGCCCCCGGCCGGCGCCCGTCGACCGCCCCCACCGGCCGCGTACCGGCTGGGCCGCGTACCGGCTAGGCGCCGCCGGCGGCGGACACGATCCGTACGTCCGCGGGCCCGTCGCCGCCCTCGGTGGTGAGGATGTGCGCGGCCTCGTCCGTCAGCGCCTCCCGCTCGGCGCGGGTGAGCGGGGCGAAGGGCCGGACGGTCACCGTGACGGCGCCGGCGCGGTCCTCGTCCGGCGTCCAGGTCCCGGCGACGAGACCGTCGACGAGGAACGTCCGGTGCGCCTGGTTGCCCTGCCACGTCCGGTCCCGGTACTCCGGCGGCACGACCCGCGAGCGGTCCGCGTGGGACAGCAGGAGGTTGTCGAACTCCGGCAGGAAGCGGGGCGGTGCCGGCGTGTCCGGGTCGGGCCGGGGCGCGTCGGGCAGGTCGAACAGCTCGGTGCCCCGCGGGTCGCGGAAGGTGACCAGCCGGGGCCGCAGCCGCTCGAACGCGTACCGCAGCCGGGTCAGGCCGGACCACGTCTGCATGTCCTTGACGGAGGCGGGCCCGAAGGCGCCGAGGTACCGCACCACGACGTCCTCCGCGCACGCCGGCGACGCCTGCCGTACGCGCTCGGGCCCGAACCAGACCTCCGTCGTGGTCAGCTCGACCTGGCCGCTCCTCCCCCACAGGCCGCGCGGGGTGACCTGCACAAGCGGCAGCGCGCAGCGGGCGGTGACCGTCAGGGCGAGGGGGTCGGCGTCGGGCCAGCGCTCCAGCAGGACCGTACGGATCTCCTTCGGGGTGCGGGGCCGCTCCTCGACGAGCTCCCGGACGAGCTCCGCCAGGACCTCGACGTCCACCCCCGCGAGCCGCTTGCGGAACTGCCGCACCCCGCGGTCGCCGACCGGCTTCGTGAACGGGCCGAGGGCGAGGACGTCGTCGGCGGTGTGGGTGTGCAGGGTGGACCGCATGGTGACGGCCCGGGCGACCTCGCGCCGCTCCATCAGCCCGGACAGCTCCTCGGGGCGGAAGCCGTCGAGCCGGGCGGCGAGGGCGTGGTAGGGCGGCTTGGTGTTCTGCGCCTGGAGCCCGACGAGGTGGTGCACGGCGTCCTTCGCCGCCATGGGGGTACGCCGCAGGAGGAGCTGGCGTGCCAGCGTGGCGCGGTTGAGCGCCCGGAGACAGAGCACGGGCGGGGTCGTCGATGGCATGGCGGCACGCTACCGAGCATCGCGGACACCCACCGTCCGCACGACGGACAGCGGACGGCCATGCCGGGGCAAACAGGGACGTATATCCTGCCTATTCCGCCTATCCTGCCCCGGACGTCCCCCAGGAGGTGAGGACCGCGATGACCCTGCCCTCAAGGAGGCACCGCCGCCGGCGCCCCGACGAACCGGGACCGGCGGCGCCCCCGGCCCCGACGGACCCGGCCGCCGCCCCCGCGGGCGGGGCGCGCGGCGGCAGCGTCGTCGAGGCGTCGCTGTACCGGGACGGCCGCAAGGTGTCGTCCCCGGCCTCCCTCTCCGAGACGTTCCGGCAGCTGCGCGAGGAGCCGGACGGCATGGCGTGGATCGGCCTGCAACGCCCGTCGGAGGAGGAGCTGCTGTCCCTGGCGGCCGAGTTCGACCTGCACGAACTGGCGGTCGAGGACGCGATGGAGGCCCACCAGCGGCCGAAGCTGGAACGGTACGGCGACACGCTCTTCGTGGTGCTGCGCGCCGCCCGCTACCTCGACGCCCAGGAGGAGGTCGACTTCGCGGAACTGCACGTCTTCGTCGGCCCCGACTTCCTGATCACCGTCCGGCACGGCGCCGCCCCCGACCTGTCGGCGGTGCGCCGCCGCGTGGAGGACACCCCGCAACTCCTGGCCCTCGGCCCCGAGGCGGTCCTGTACGCCATCCTGGACACGGTCGTCGACGGGTACGCGCCGGTGGTGGCGGGCGTGCAGAACGACATCGACGAGATCGAGACGGAGGTCTTCCGCGGGGACCCCGCGGTGTCCCGCCGCATCTACGAACTCTCCCGCGAGACGGTCGAGTTCCAGCGCGCCACCCGCCCCCTGGTCGGCATGCTGCACGGCCTGATGGCGGGCTTCGCCAAGTACGGCACGCACGAGGAACTCCAGCGCTACCTGCGCGACGTCGCCGACCACGTCACCCACACCAGCGAACGCGTGGACGGCTTCCGCCAGGCCCTGACGGAGATCCTCACGGTCAACGCCACCCTGGTCACCCAACAGCAGAACGCCGAGATGCGCGCCCTGGCGGAGGCGGGCTTCGAACAGAACGAGGAGATCAAGAAGATCTCCTCGTGGGCCGCCATCCTCTTCGCCCCCACGCTGGTGGGGACCATCTACGGCATGAACTTCGACCACATGCCGGAGCTGCACTGGGTGTACGGCTACCCCTTCGCGGTTCTGCTGATGGCGGTGGTGTGTACGAGCCTGTACGTCATCTTCAAGCGACGCGACTGGCTGTAGCGAGCGGACCTCGGGTTGCGTTCGCCCCGTACTCACCCCGGTCGGCAGGGTTCGGACCCGTCGGCTCCCCCTTTTCGTCGCCCGCGTGTTCACCGAGTCGATCGCGCAGCGCCGCGCGACCGGTCCGGCTCGCCCCGGGAGCCGAGCTCGTCGAGGACCAGGCGGTGCAGCTTGGCCCAGGCCCCGGCCCTCGGCCACTCGGTGAACCGGCGGCGTGCCGTGGCCCCGGATGGTCCGAGCGACGCAGCCGGCAGTTGCTGCCACGTGCGGCCGGAGGTCGCCACGAACACGATCGCAGCCGGTACCGCACGGTCACCGTGCCGACGCCGCCACGCGAAGGGGGCCTCAGGCACCGCCCGATGGGACAGCTCCCGCGGCTCTTTCGGCACCAGCCGCTCAACGACCCTTGCCACGGCCCGCACCCCACCGAGCCACATGAGGCGTCTTCTCAAGCGAGAGGTATCCAGAGCCCCAGCATCACGGCCACACAGACGCCGGTGAGGAGCAGTGAGGCTCTGGCGGCAGAACGGAAGGACTCCGGTCTGTCGCGTGCTGCGCGGAAGCCGATCTGCAGCAGAAAGCCACCCACCGCACAGCCCAAGCCCATGCTCGTCACCGCGATCCAAAGAGCCTCCCCGTCGTTCGCGACGAACCGGCCGTCTCCGGCGAGGGAGTCGCGGTGGGTGAGAACGGCCCCGATCAGGACCACGAGGCTGATCCCGAGCCCGATGAGCCCCACCGCGAGCCCCGTCCCCCCGGCCATCCTCGGCTTGGTGCGCGACAGGTCCGCGCTCAGGAGCACGTGCCTGCCCTGCGTGAGGGCGAACAGTCGCACGGTGGAGCCGCGGTCGACCCGGGCCGTGATCGGCTCGCCGCGACCGGGCAGCGTGGCTCGGGCCCGCTCGCAGCGCACAACGTGCACTCCGGGCTCGACCCAAACGGTACTGCTGGCGCCGCTCCGGACGTTGACGCACCAGTCGCCGTCGACGACGACCTTGAGCGGTACCCGGCTCCGATTGGTGACCATCAGCGCTCCCCGCTCCTCCATCGGGGAGGGCGCCGGAGTGGTAGGCCCGCCGCCGCGCAGTGCGGCCCGGGCCGCCTTGGCGACCTTGCGCCGCACCGCACTCCGATGGGTGACCGCCGGCGCTCCCCGCTCCTCCGCTCGCGGGGGCGGCGCCTCGAATGGGGCGCGCGCCACCTTTTCCGTGATCGTCGCCGTGGACCCACCGCCGCGCAGCATGTCCAGGGCCGCCGTGACGGTCGGGCGGTCCCCGGGTTCCTTGGCCAGCAGGCGGGTGATCAGAGGGGTGAGGGCACCGGCCCGCTCCGGGGGCGGGGCCTGGGCCAATGCCACCGCCGCCAGGGTCGCCGTCGGGGTCTCCCGTCGAAACGGTGAGACGCCTTCCACTGCCTGGTACAGCGTCGCTCCCAGCGAGAAC
Organism: Streptomyces sp. DH12; assembly: GCF_020873895.1. Classification (GTDB taxonomy): domain Bacteria; phylum Actinomycetota; class Actinomycetes; order Streptomycetales; family Streptomycetaceae; genus Streptomyces. The sequence goes on from NZ_JAHWGT010000023.1 coordinate 17,298, forward strand.
AGATCACCGGCCGTCTCATCGACGCCGTTCAACCGCTCCGGTGCCATGTATTCGGCGGAGCCGATGACCCCACCGGTGGAGGTGAGCGCGGTGTCCGTCCGATGCACGGAGATACCGAAGTCGGTCAGCAACACCTGTCCGTCGCGGGCGAGCATCACATTGGCCGGCTTCACATCCCGATGCACGATCCCCATCATGTGGGCCGCGCCCAACGCCTTGAGCAAGGCGCCGGCCACCTCGGCCACGCGGGGTGCGGGCAATGGTCCCCCGGCGCGCAGGCGCTCCTCCAGGGAACACCCGTCGACCAGCCGCATCACCGTCCACGGCACGCCGTTCTCGACCACCACATCGTGGACGGCGACGATGTGCGGATGGTCCCGCAACTTCGCCGCGTTGCGCGCCTCGCGCGTGGCACGGGCCACCCGCTCGCGGTGTTCCTCGTCCGAGCCGGCCGGCGGCAGCCAGATCTCCTTGACGGCCACGTCCACGCCCAACGTCTCGTCGTACGCGGCCCACACACGCCCGAACCCACCGGACGCCAGCCCCTCGACAAGCCGATAGCGCCCACCGACGACTCGCCCTGCTCCCGCTGCCCCCGCCAACCCGCCGCTCCTGACTTACAGTTGGGCGATCCGTGCTCAGCGTACGGACACTCATGCCGGGCATCAATTGGCAAGCCCACGCCAAGTGGGCGGCTCGGTTCGCCGCCGTGGGAAACCTGAACGGCTGCGTTCGCTGTCAACCGCCTCGGTCGGACGTCAGGGGGACTCGGACTACGGTGGCCGCCTCGGACACGACACTCCTCGGGCCGCCTTCGATCAGGTGGGAGTAGGGCGGTGTCACCGGAGCCGCGCGGCAGCGGAGGGACTCCGCCCGCGGGAGGGGTACGACGCGAGCAACGTCCCGCGTTCGGATCCTGAAGCCTCCAGCCGCTTGATTCGGACCGTGAGGCGAACCTCAGGGGAAGGTCGCATCGGGCTCGGTCACCTGTAGGTTGCCCGGAGGGAGACGGACACGAGGGGGCAGGGTGAAGGTGCGCAGCGGCCGTACTGTGCGTGACCTGCGGCGGGAGAACCGCACCGCGGTACTCCAGCGGTTGTATTTCGACGGGCCTCTGAGCCGCTTCTCGCTCGGCCCGGTCACCGGCCTGAGTTCCGGCTCGGTCAGCAACGTCGTGTCCGAGCTCGTCGCCGACGGCTTGGTGGAGGAGGCCGGCAGCGTCGACTCGGCCGGGGGCCGCCCCCGTACGCTCCTGCGCATCCGCGCGGACAGCGGCCACCTGATCGGCGTGGACGTCGGTGAGACGCGCGTGCGGATCGAGCTCTTCGACCTGGCCCTCACCGAACTGGCCCGGGTGGAGAGGCCGCTGGAGACCGAGGGGCCGCGCCGGGTCGACCGGTACGATGTCGGCCTCGTCGTCGGCCATCTGCGCGAGGGCATCCCCGAGGTGCTGCGCCGGGCGGGCATCCCGGCGGAGCGGCTGCTGGGCGCCGGCATCGGAGTGCCGGGCATCGTCGCCAGGACGCCCGAGGACGGCGCGGTGGTGCACGGCCAGACCATCGGCTGGGACGCGGTCCCGTTGGAACGGCTCCTGCGCGAGTCGCGACTCCTGCCCGAGAGCGTGCCGTACCACATCGACAACGGCGCCAAGACGCTCGGCCAGGCGGAGATGTGGTTCGGCGCCGGGCGTGGCGCGCAGAGCGCCGTGGTGACCCTCTTCGGCTCCGGAGTGGGCGCCTGCCTCGTCACCGACGACATGCGCTCCGGCCGGGCCGTGGAGTGGGGGCACCTGACCGTACGGGTAAGCGGCCGCCGCTGCCGCTGCGGCGCCCGGGGCTGCCTGGAGGCGTACGCGGGAGCGGAGGCCCTCCTGGAACGCTGGTGCGAGGCGGGCGGCCGGCCGCCCGTCGGCGCGGACGAGGAGACCGCGCTGACCGCGATGCTCGACGCCGCCCACCCCGCCCCGGCCGCCGACGGAACGGCACCGCCGCCCGACGAGGCCGCCCTCGCCGTGCTGGAGGAGACGGCCGAGTACCTCGGTGCCGGTTTCTCCGACCTGATCAACCTCTTCCAGCCGGAACGCATCCTCGTCGGCGGCTGGGCGGGCCTCCAGCTCGGCCGGCGCTTCCTCGACTCCGTACGGACGTACGCCATGTCGTCCGCGCTGAAGTACCCGGCCGCGCGCGTGGAGATCGATCTCGGCGCCCTGGGGCCGGACGCCGTCACGGTCGGAGCCGCGATCCTGCCGCTCGCCGACTTCTTCGCCCGCGGCGGCCGCCGGGCCGAGGCGGATCCGCGGGAGCAGAGCCCCGCCTGGCAGACGACCATGCGGGAACGGGCGGCGCGGTGAGGAGCCCCGGCCGGTGACCGCCCGGCGCTCGACCGTCACCGCCCCCTCCCACCGCGGGTCCCCGGCCGGCCTCCCTACCACGAGCCGGTACGGCCCCGGCTCCGCGGACCACGTGGCCGGGATCGGCGAACCGGCCACCGCGCGCGGGAGCTCCGGTGGCCGGCGTCCCGCGGTGGGCTCGGCCGGTGACTCCGCCCGTCAGCGCGCGTCTCCTGTCGTCGAGGACGTGATGATGTCCCCGTGCGCGAAGTCGCCCGGTGGAATGCCCGGGTGGTGGCTCTCGGAGCGCGAGTGCGGGGCGGTGACGCCCAGGGCGAGCCGGGAGACGATGCGGTAGCGGTCGCCGCGGTAGACCGAGTGGACGTACTCCACCGGCTGGCCGGCGGTGTCGGTGGTCAGGCGCTCGATCAGCAGGGCGGGTGAGAGGACCGGGACGTCGAGCACGCCCGCTTCGGCCTCGTTGACGACGGTCGGTTCGATGGACTGCACCGCCTGGTCGACGTGGACCCGGTGGTGCTCGCGCAGGTGGTCGTACAAATCTCCCGCCTCCAGCTCCTGCGGAGTGAGGGAGGGAACCAGGCCGGCGGGGATGTGGAGGTGCTCTATGGCGATCGGTGTCCCGTCGACCAGCCGTAGCCGGGCGATGTAGACGACTTCGGCGGCCGGTGAGACACGCAGCTTGCGGCCGATGCGGGCGCCCGCACGGATGGTGTCCAGTCGCAGCAGCCTGCTGGACCAGGTGCCCCCGGCCCTGGGCACGGCGAAGGCGGCGTCGTCGGAGACCAGTTCCTGGGTGATCTTGGCGGGGGCGACGAACATGCCGCGGCCGTGCTCGCGTACGAGCTGCCCGGTGGCGACGAGTTCGTCGACCGCGGCGCGAAGGGTGGGTCGGGAGACGCCCAGTTCGGCGCTGAGCGTGCGTTCCGAGGGGATGGCGTCGCCGGGCCTGCGCGCCTCGATCAGGCCGAGGAGGAACTCCCGGACCCGCTCCCGCTTGAGTACGGCACCTGAGGAGTTGCTCTCCATGACTCCGACCTCTCTGCCTCGCCGCCCGCAACTGGTCCGGTGGTAAACGGCAGTTTAGGGCGTTCACCGCCACCCAGCCTACCGAAAAACCCTTGTTTCCCCGGGGGTTGACGCCCCCATTGGTCCATGCCACCTTCGAGCCACATCGTTGTCCAGTTGACCAACTGGTCAACTGTCCCTTGAGGTGAATCCAGTGAAGATCCGCTTCATCCCCACTGCCGCGGCACTCGCGGCCGCTTGTGCGCTCACCGCCTGCACCACCTCCCCATCCGGCTCCGACCGGGCGGCCGGCCCCGAGAGACTGACCGTATGGATCATGAAGGACAGCGTCACCGACGCGTACCTCCAGCGGTTCCGGAAGGACTTCGAGCGGCAGCACGAGGGCACCGTCCTGGACGTCCAGATACAGGAGTGGGACGGCATCGGCGAGAAGATCACCGCCGCGCTCGCGAGCAAGGACGCCCCCGACGTGATCGAGGTGGGAAACACCCAGGTCGCGCAGTACGCGCAGAGCGGCGGCGTCCTCGACCTGAGTGACAAGGTCGGGGAACTGCGGGGCGGTGACTGGCTCCCCGGCCTCGCCGAGCCGGGAAGGATCGACGGCAGGCAGTACGGCGTCCCCTGGTACGCGGCCAACCGCGTCGTGATCTACAACAAGGACCTCTTCGCCAAGGCCGGGATCACCGCCCCGCCCAGGACCCGTGACGAGTGGCTGCGGATCACCGGGAAGCTGAACCGGGGCAAGACGCAGGGCATCTATCTGCCCGGTCAGAACTGGTACACCCTCGCCGGCTTCGTCTGGGAGGAGGGCGGAGAACTCGCCGAGAAGCACGGTGACCGCTGGAAGGGCTCTCTCGACAGCCCGGAAGCGCTCCGGGGCATGGACTTCTACCAGCGGCTCCAGGCCCTGGGCAAGGGCCCCAAGGACTCCGACGAGGCCAAGCCGCCGCAGGCGGACGTGTTCGCCAAGGGGGACGTCGCCCAGATCATCGCCGTTCCCGGCGGCGCCGAGATCGTGGAACAGGCCAACCCGGCCCTCGCGGGCAAGCTCGGCTTCTTCCCGATCCCCGGCCGCACGGCGGGCAGACCGGGCGCCACCTTCACCGGCGGTTCGGATCTGATCATTCCCGCCGCCTCCGCCCACCCCGACGCGGCCTACCAAGTGGTCAAGTCGCTCACCGGGGAGAAGTGGCAGCGGGATCTGGCCGAAACCATGAGCTACGTGCCCAACCGGACAGCGCTGGCCGACGCCTTGCAGGACGACGAGGGCACCGCCGCCATGGCCGCGGCGGCCGCACGCGGGCGCGCGACCCCCAACTCCCCGCAGTGGGCCGCCGTGGAGGCCACCAACCCGATCAAGGAGTACATGACCGCGGTACTGACCGGAAGCGACCCGCGGAGGGCAGCGAAGGACGCCTCCGACGCCATCAGCAAGACGCTCCGATCATGAGCGGCGTCCGGTCGGGGAAGAGAGCATGACGCCCCTGGCCCCCCGCCCCGGTACGGCGGCCGACCCGGTCGCGGCAGCGACGCCTCCCGCCTCCGTACCCGCCGCGGCACCGGCAAGCGCATCCGCACCCGCACCCGCACCCGCGTCGACCGGGCGGCGACGCGCCGTTCCCGGCTCCCTGTGGCCCTATCTGCTCATCGCGCCCACGGTCGCCGGCATGGTCTTCCTCCTCGCCTATCCCCTCGCCCGCAATCTGCTGATCTCCCTCCAGCACTACGGGATGGCCGAACTGATCCGGGGAGGCGCGGACTTCGCCGGCCTGGAGAACTACCGGGAGATCCTGCGCGACGGCGAGTTCTGGCAGGTCACCCGGCGCACCCTGTGGTGGACCGGGATCAACGTCGTCCTCATCATGGTGATCGGCACGGTCGTCGCGCTGATGCTCCAGCGGCTCGGCAAGCGGATGCGGACGCTGGTCCTCAGCGGACTGGTGCTCGCCTGGGCCAGCCCCGTCATCGCCACGACCACCGTCTTCCAGTGGCTCTTCTCCTCCCGCCTGGGAGTGGTCAACTGGCTGCTGGTGCGGCTGGGATTCGACTCCTTCCAGGACTACTCCTGGCTGGCGCACGGGCCGGCCGCCTTCACCGTCCTGGTGCTGCTCGTCGTCTGGCAGTCCGTGCCGTTCGTCGCCATCACCCTGCACTCCGCCCTGACCACGGTCCCCACCGAGCTCTTCGAATCGGCCCGGATCGACGGCGCCGGCGGCTGGCGCGTCTTCCGCTCGATCACCCTGCCGCTCCTCAGGCCGATCTTCGGACTCCTGCTGAGCCTCGAAGTCATCTGGGTCTTCCGGTGCTTCGCCCAGATCTGGGCCGTCACCGGCGGCGGGCCCGGCGGAGCGACCACGACCCTGCCCGTCTACGCCTACCAGGTGGCCCGGTCGCTGCACCGCTACGACCTCGGAGCCGCCGCGGCGACCCTCACCGTACTGATCCTGATCGCCGTGTTGATCCTCCACTTCCGTCAGATGTTCCGGCAGGAGGCCGAGCTGTGAGCCCCGTCCCCGCGTCCACGTCCGGCACGCTGCGGCGGCTGCCCCTGAACGCGGGCGCGCTGGTCGTCTTCGTGCTCTGCGTCTTTCCCGTGTACTGGATGGTCCTCACCGCCTTCAAGCCCACCCCCGACATACAGGCCGAGACACCCGTCTTCCTGCCCACCTCGCTGACGCTGGAGCACTTCTCCGCAGCGGTGGACGCCGACGGATTCTGGTCCTTCTGGCGCAACAGCCTCATCGTCACGGCCGGCTGTGTGCTGCTGGCCCTCGCGGTCGCCCTCGGCTCGGCCTTCGCGGTGGCGCGGCTGCGCTGGAAGGGCCGTCGCGGCTTCGTCCTGATGGTGTTCATCGCGCAGGTCGCGCCCTGGGAGGCGCTCCTCATCCCGATGTACGTCATCGCGCGCGACACCGACATGCTCGACCGGCTCGCCACCCTCACCCTCGTCTACTTCATGATCACCCTGCCGTTCACCATCGTCACCCTGCGAAGCTTCCTCACCGCGATACCCAAGGAACTGGAGGAAGCCGCCCAGGTCGACGGCTGCACCCCCGCGGCCGCGTTCCGCCGGGTCACCTTCCCGCTCCTCGCGCCCGGTCTGCTCGCCACTTCGCTCTTCGGGTTCATCACCGCCTGGAACGAGTTCGCCTTCGCCAACATGCTGATCATCAAGAACCAGGACGATCGCACCCTCCCGGTCTGGCTCTCCTCGTTCTCGAACGTCTTCGGCACCGACTGGGGCGCGACCATGGCCGCCTCCACACTCTTCGCGCTGCCCGTCCTCATCCTCTTCCTGGTGCTTCAGCGCCGGGTCGCCACCGGCTTGGCCGGCGGCGCGGTCAAGGGTTAGGGGCACCGTGACCCGACCGACCGCGGACCTCGGGCTCGTCCCGACGCCTTCGAAACTCAGCAGGTCCGCCGGGGCCTTCGCCCTCGACGAGACGACGGCGATCCGCACCGCCCCGGGGGCCGCGCCCGCCGCCGCCCTGCTGCGTACGCTGCTGGCCCCCGCGACCGGTCTGCCGCTGCCGCTCGCCCCGGACGGCCGGATCGTCATCGTCCTCGACCCCGGCCTGGCCGGCCTCGGCGCGGAAGGCTACGGGCTGACCGTCAGCGACGAAGCGGTGCTGCTGCGCGCCGCGGGCGCCGCCGGGCTGCGCCACGGTGTCCAGACCATCCGGCAGCTCCTGCCCGCCGCCGCCCTCGGGGCGAAGCCGGTCCGCGGGGTGCGGTGGACGATCCCCGGCGTCGAGATCACGGACGTGCCCCGGTACGCCTGGCGCGGCGCGATGCTGGACGTGGCGCGCCACTTCCAGCCCGTCTCCTTCCTGCGGCGCTTCACCGACCTGCTGGCCATGCACAAGCTCGACGTGCTGCACCTGCACCTGACGGACGACCAGGGGTGGCGGATGCCCGTCGCGGCCTACCCCGGGCTCACCGAGGTCGCGGGCGTGCCGCACGGCGGCGCGTACAGCCGCGAGGAGTTGCGCGGTCTGGTGGCGTACGCCGCCGAGCGGGGTGTCACCGTCGTACCGGAGATCGAGATGCCGGGCCACGCGCGGGCCGCGCTGGCGGCCTACCCGCACCTCGGCAACTTCCCCGAGCGCCGACTGGACGTGTGGAAGAGCTGGGGGGTGTGCGACACCGTCCTCGGTGTCAGCGACGAGGTCCTCGACTTCTGCCGCACCGTACTGGGCGAGGTCATGGACACCTTCCCCTCGCCCTACGTCCACGTCGGTGGCGACGAGTGCCCCACCACCGAGTGGCACCGCTCCCCCACCGCCCTGCGGCGCGTGACCGAGGAGGGGCTGGACGGCCCCGACGCGCTCCACGGGTGGTTCATGGAGCGCGTCGGGGACTTCCTGACCGGGCACGGGAGGCGGCCTCTGGGCTGGACGGAGACCGGTCGCGACCTGCCCGATTCCTTCACCGTCCTGGCCTGGCGCGACGAGGAGCACGGACTGGCGGCGGCCTGCCGCGGCCAGCCCGTGATCATGGCGCCGCACCGCTCCACGTACCTCGACTACCCGCAGTCCGCCCACCCCGACGAACCGCCCGGCCAGTCCGGCGACGCGGTCGACCTGCGAGCCGTGTACGCCACCGAACCCGCACCCGCCCACTGGGAGGCGGCGACCGCCGCACGGGTGCTCGGCACCCAGGCGCAGCTGTGGACCGAGTACGTCGCCACCGCGGCGCACGCCGAGTACCTCGCCTTCCCCCGGCTGTGCGCCCTGGCCGACACCGCCTGGTCCGGCGGCCGCGACTGGCCCGGATTCCAGGCACGGCTGCACCACCACAGAACCCGGCTCGACGCTCTCGGAGTGCCGGGCCGTCCCTCCGCGATCCTTCGACCTGAGAGGACCATCAAGTGACCACCATCAGCACGAGCAAGAAAACGCGCACCACGCGGATCCGCGCGGCCCTGGCGGCCGCCCTGCTGGCCGGCCTCGGCTGCGCCACCCTGCCGGCGGCACCCGCCGCCGCCGCCGGCGAATCGCTGACCGTGCAGTACCGGCAGAGCGCCACCGGCAGCGACCAGGCCGAACCCTGGCTCAAGGCCGTCAACACCGGCACCGCCCCGGTCTCCCTCAGCCAGGTCAGGATCCGGTACTACTTCAAGGCCGACGCCGGCGCCTCGTACACCTTCGCCTGCTCCTGGGCGGTCAAGGGCTGCGGGAACATCACGGGCACCTTCGGCTCCCTCGCCCGGCCGACCGCCACCGCCGACCGCTACCTGGAGATCGGTTTCACGGCCGGCGCCGGCACCCTCGCGCCCGGCGCGGACACCGGCGACATGCAGCTGCGCTTCCACCGCTCCAACTGGCAGCCGCTGAACCAGCACGACGACTACTCCTTCGGCCCCGCCCAGACGTCGTACGGCAACTGGTCCAAGGTCACCGCCAGTGTCGGCGGTACGCCGGTGTGGGGGACGGCCCCCGAGGGCGACGGCCCGGGGCCCGGCCCGGACCCGACCGATCCGCCGGCCGGGGGCGCCACGCTCTTCGACGACTTCGACTACACCTCCCACACCGACCCGGCGATCGGCGCCCACGGCTGGAGCGTGCGGTCCGACGCGGGCGGGCCGGGGGTGCCCGGCGCGACCTGGGCGGCGCAGAACGTCACGTTCGCCAAGGAGGGGACCAACTCGGTCATGAACCTGGAGACCTCGACAGCCGGCACGCCCCAGTCGACGAAGCACACCGAAGTCCTCACCAAGGCCATGAAGTTCAAGAACGGCACCTACGCGGCGCGGGTGCGGTTCTCCGACGCGCCGAGGTCGGGGCCTGACGGCGACCGCGTCGTGCAGACGTTCTTCACCATCAACGACCTCAAGGCGCCGATGGCGGACGACTACGCCGAGTACGACTTCGAGTACCTGCCCAACGGCGGCTGGGGCGAGCCCGCCAACATCCTCTACGTCACCTCGTGGGAGACCTACCGGCCCGACCCCTGGGAGGCCGTCAACCAGCACTCGGAGTCCCGCACCAGCCACGCCGGCTGGCACGACCTCGTCGTCACCATCGACGACAGCGACATCACCTACTACGTCGACGGCCGGGAGTTCGGCCGCCATGACGCCCGCTACCTGCCCGAACGGCCGATGTCCATCAACTTCAACCAGTGGCTCATCGACCTGGCGGGCCAGACCGGCACCACTCCGCGCGCCTACGACCAGAAGGTCGACTACGTGCTCCACGTCAAGGACCGGGTTCTGACCCCGGCCCAGGTCGCCGCGAAGGTCGCCGCCTACCGGGCGGCGGGCACCACCTTCGAGGACACGGTGCCCGCGAGTCAGTGACCGCCCGCGGCGGGCGGACGCCGTCTGCGCGTCCGCCCGCACGCGCCCGCCGCGCCCGCCCCGCCCGCGAGACCGGCCTGCCGCGACGGGCCTCGCCCTTCGGCCGCCGGCGCTCTCGCTGGTCAGTGGCCCCCGTGCTCATCCTCTCGACGCCGGGCTTCGCTCCGCCCGCGCACGGCGGCCACTGAGCGTGTCCCGGGCAGCGCCTCCGAGGAACCGGTCCGCACGCGCTCCCCAGCCCCTCGGAACCCCCCCCCGATTCTCCCGTGAAGATCCCTCGCCGGGGCCCGCCGGGGACGGCTTCCGCCTGCGCCGCCTCCTCGACCCGGCCCAGGCCGTGTCCCGCAGCCCGGGGTCGGTCGGCAGCGCGTCCGCGGCCAGGCACCGGCCACCTCCCGGCCGCCCCGCCCCTCCTGCCGGTCGACCCGCCCGCCTCCCCCGGACCCGGGCCGCCTCCCCTCCCCGGGCGCCGCCCCCTCAGGGACGACGGGTCGGACGGGCCGGCGTCGACGACGTACGTCCGCACGCCCCGCTGTCACCGCTCCTGGCCGCCCCCGGGCGGGGAGGGTACGGCGGTGAGGGCCAGGACGGCGAGGTCGTCGCGCAGCCGGGTGCCCCACCAGTCACGGGCGTCGGCCAGCATCGCCGCGACGAGGTCGTTGGAGACCGTGCCGCCGTGCACCGCGGTGGCGGCGACGAGGGCGGCGAGGTCCTCGGGTTCCCGTTGGTCGCGGGCGCCGGCGCCCTCCGTGAAGCCGTCGGTGTAGAGCACCAGCGACTCGCCCGGGCCGAGGTCCAGCTCGTGCACCGGGTACTGCGGGGTGTCCAGGACGCCGAGCAAGGGCCCTCGCAGGGCGAGGGGGGCGGTGCGGCCGTCCGCGCGGCGCAGCAGCGGCGCGGGGTGTCCGGCGGAGGTGATGCGCAGACGCGCCGGGGTGCGGGTGGGGTCCAGGACGGCGTAGACGAGCGTGCAGAAGGGGGTGTCCTGGCGCTTCAGGGCCTTGTTGACCAGCGGGAGGACGTAGGAGGGGTCGCTGGTGTGCTGGGTGGCCGTCCACAGTGTGTGGCGCACCAGGCCGGTGATAGCCGCGGCGGCGGGCCCCTTGCCGCAGACGTCGCCGAGGACCAGGACGTGGTGGCCGTCGGGGGCGGTGAACGCGTCGTAGAAGTCGCCACCGATGTGCAGGCCCTCCCCGAAGGGCACGTAGCGGGCGGCGAGGTCGAAGCCGGGCACGTTGATCAGGCGCGGAGGGAGCAGGGGGCGCTCCAGGGCCTGGGTGGTGGCGCGCAGGCGGTGCAGGAGCCGGTCCTGCTGGATGCCGACAGCTATCTGGTCGGCGAGGTTCTCCAGGGTGGTCAGGGTGGAGCCGGGCAGGGCCAGGCGGGTGGCGAGGGTCAGGACGCCGATCAGCTGGCCGCCGGTGATCAGGGGCAGGCCCACGGACGAGCCGCTGTCGGAGTCGTGACCGGTGGCGTACGGGGAGGTGGGGAGGCGGGCGGTGTCCGGGTGGCGTCCGCGGGCGGAGAGGACCTGCTCGACCAGGTGGCGCTCGGTCTCCCCGCAGGAGGCCGGGCCCGCCGCGCCGTCACCGTCGAGGTCCTCGGCGCAGGAGGTGTGGGTGGGCTGGCCCTGCTCGTCCACGATCCAGATGCACACCCGGTCGGCGCCCAGGCGCTCGGCCGTGGCGCGTACGCATCGGTACAGACGCCGCGGCAGCGGTCCCGCATCGGTCATGGCGGCGGCCACCTCGGCGGTGAGCAGGGCCTGACCGGTTCGTTCGGCGAGTCTTCGCTGGGCGTGCAGGCGGTCGGTGACGTCGTCGGCCAGGACCAGCGTGCGGGTGCGGCCCTCGGCGTCGAGGACCTGCTGGGCGGAGACGCGCAGGGCTTGGGAGGTGCCGTCGGCGCGGGAGCGTTCGAAGACGGCGTCGGCTTCGGAGGTGTGCGGGGGCGCGGCCGCGGACAGGTGCCGCTCCAGTGGTTCGCGGTCCTCGGCGGGGAACAGGTCGGTGAGCGGCCGGTGCAGGATCCCGGCTTCGGTGAGCTCCAGGGTCTCGGCGGCGCGCCGGTTCCAGGCGATGACCTCCTTGCCGTCGAGCATGAGGGCTCCGATGGGAGCCTGGGTGAGGAACTGGCCCAGCAGCCGCTCTCCCAGCTGCCGGCCGAGCGTCGTGCCGCCCGCGGCAAGCTGCTGCTGGGCCGACGCCTGGGCCGCGGCGTGGGCCCGGCGGTCCAGCAGGGCGCGCAGGAGGCGGGAGACGGCGGTGGGCAGCGGTCGTGTCCGCTCGCGCACCCGGGTGACGACGTCGCCCGGGAACAGCAGGGGGAGGACGGCGAGTTCGGCCTCGGTGGCGGGAGTCGCCACCACCGCCACGGCCAGGTCGGCCGGGTGCGGGCGCAGCGAATGGACCAGGCCCGCCGGGGCGGGCACGTCCTCGGCGAGCACCACCACGGTGGGCCGGCGCTCGCCGGGCGCCCCGGCGGTGAAGGCCGGCGCGTCACCGGCCGTGGTCTCGGCGAACTCGGCGCTGTCCGTCAGCTCGCCGCGCAGGACCCGTACCGTCGGTTCGTCGACGTCGACCAGCAGGACCAGGGGCAGGGCGGCCGGGTCCATCTCAGCCCTCCAGCAGTGGTTCGTCCAGCAGGGCCCGGCCCGCCCACACCCGCAGCAGGTCGGTGCCGGGGGACATCACATGGGCCGCGCGGGCGTCGCGCAGCATGCGGTGCAGGGGGGAGCGTTCGCCGTAGCCGACCCCGCCGACGAGGGTGAGGGCGTCGTTGACGGTGGCCTCGGCCGCCTCCGCCACCTCCGCCTTGGCCGAGGCCAGGCCCAGCAGCGCCTCCGGCCCGCCGATGTCCGCTTCGACGGCCGCGTGGTGGATCAGCCGCCGGGTGCGCTCCACCCGGGCCCACATCGTGCCCAGCCGGTGCTGGACGACCTGGTGGCCGGAGGGGTGCCGGTTCGAACGCGTCCGCTTGCGCTGGAGCAGGTGGGTGCGGGCCTCTTCCAGGGCGGCCGCGGCGACACCGAGATAGGTGCCGGCCATGGCCATGAGGAAGTAGGGGGCGACGACGTTGAAGACGTACCAGATCTCGTCGCCGGGCTCCCCCAGCAGACACCGGTCCGGGATCTCCACACCGGGCAGTCCCAGCCCGCGTGAGGCGTTTCCGCGCATGCCGAAGCCCTGCCAGGGCTCGCCCCACACCAGTCCCGGCGTGCCGGCGTCCACCACGGTGCAGGAGAACTGTCCCGGTGGCGTGTCCGGTCCGCTCGCCACCGCGGACAGCACGTAGGAATCGGCGTGAGCGGCGTTGGTGACGAAGCTCTTCGCACCGGTCAGACGCAGCCGACCCGCCCCCGCCCGCTCCATCCGCGTCTGCGGCAGCCAGAACTCGCCGCCCGTGCCCGGTTCGGACAGCGCCAGCGTGGTCAGGTGCTCCCCGGCCGCGATCGGCTCCAGGTACTCCTTGCGCTGACGATCACTGGCTTTCGCGGCGAGCACCGCGGAGCCCACCAGGTGCATGCCGAAGCAGATCGAGGTGGACGCGCACGCCCTCCCGGTCACCTCACCGACCTGCGCGACCGCCAGAAGTCCGTGCCCCATGCCGCCCGAGTCCTCGGGCACCACGAGCCCGCCCAGACGTCTCCGCAGCGCCCCCACACCCTGCTCCGGCCACCGCTGCTCCTCGTCGACAGCGGCCGCCCGGGGCGCGAGGACCTCCGCGGCGATCTCCTGGGCCGCGGAAAGCGCGGCACCCAGTTCGTTACGTGCCACTGACTTCACTCCGCTCCGTCGCACGACCGCCGCCGCAGAATCCGCACCGGAATCATTGCCGGGCAACAACAAACGGCCAGCCTACGACATGGGCCGCGGCACTCCTCATACCGACGCTGCCGGGCCCGTGCGAGCGGTCGTCCCGCGACATTCCCCGGGTGGACCCGGCCGCTCCGGGGGCCACCGCTCGCCCCGCCGGGGCTGCGCCTGCCGCACGGCAGGCCCGCGCCTCCACGCGCACCCGGTGTGTGGGTACGGCTCCCGCCTCCAGCGGCCCTGCGGCTCGTGCCCTGGAGTGGGTGCTACTCGAGGTGGGCGAGGCCGTCGGCGGTGACGGTGGGGCGACCCGAGGTGCGGGCAGCGGCGAAGGGTGCCGGAAGCCGGGGAGGCGGGAGGCGGACGCCCGGGTCGAGCCGGCGCGGAGGGGCTTGAGGCCGACGATTCAGTAGGCGCCCATGTACCAGAACGCGGCGCCGAGGAAGACCGGAAGGGTGAAGGCCATCTGCAGGATCCAGGGGGTGGCCGTCCCGTCCTCGGGCAGGTCCGGGTTGTCTGCGCGCTCCGCCATGTAGGCGCGCATCGCCTTCCGGTGGCCGATCATTCCCGTGGCGATGGCGAGGTTGATTCCGCAGTAGACCGGAAGCATCTCGGTGAGCGGCCTCTGGTTCACGGTGGCGTAGGCGAGGGCCCCGGCGAAAACCACCGCGGGGCCGCAGGAGACGAATATCTTCTGACGCGTGGTGATCATGCCCGGGAGCATGGCCGCGAGGTACGGGACGACGCTGAAGGCCGCGAGGAGCCACCAGAGCGGCGAGGTTGTGTCCAGCATCTTTTCTTTCGTTTCTTCGGTGTCGTGGCATGCGGCCCGGGGCGTCGACGGAAACGACTGCACGACCGCGGTGACCACGACCGTGGACGACGAGGAGAAGTCCCTCGCCGCATCGCGAAGAACGCCTGGACGCGCGTCGGCGAGGCAGCCGACTTCGTTGGCAGCGAGCAGGTGGTCGTCAAGCTCGTAGCCGAGCGGCAGGGTCACGTGACCCGCCGTGGCGCCCACGCTCCTCCCTACGGCCGCTCGTGCGCGGGACGGCGTCGGGGTCCGGGCCGCCGGGCGGGGGCGCCGGGGCGCCCGCGCCGGGTGGGTGTCACGACGGGGTGGTCGGGGCGGGTGGGTGTCACGACGGGGTGGTCGGGGCGGGGTCGGGGGTGTCGGTCTGGGGTTCCTGTCGGGGGTCTCCGAGCTGTTCGCGCAGGTAGTTCCAGATCACCGCGATCAGTGCCGCCGCCGGTACCGCGAGGAGGCTGCCCACGATGCCGGCCAGGCTGCCGCCCAGCGTGACGGCGAGGAGGATGACCGCCGCGTGGAGGCCGAGGCCGCGGCTCTGGATCATGGGCTGGAAGACGTTGCCCTCCAGCTGCTGCACCACCACGATGATCGCCAGCACGAGCAGCGCGTCCGTCAGACCGTTCGAGACCAGGGCGATGAGCACCGCGACCAGTCCGGCGAAGAGGGCGCCGACGATCGGTACGAACGCGGACACGAAGGTCAGTACCGCCAGCGGAAGCACCAGCGGGACGTCGAGGATCCACAGGCCGATGCCGATGAGGACGGCGTCGATCAACCCGACGAACGCCTGGGAGCGCACGAACGCGCCGAGGGTCTCCCAGCTGCGCGCGGCCACGGTCGGGACGTCCGTGGCCAGCCGACCGGGGAGCTGGCGGGTCAGCCAGGGCAGGAACCGGGGGCCGTCCTTCAGGAAGAAGAACATGAGGAAGAGGGCCAGTACCGCGGTCACCACCCCGTTCACGACGGTGCTCACGCCGGTGACCACGGCGGTGACCATGCTGCCGATGCTGTCCTGGATCCGGGCGACGGCCGCGTCGAAGGCTCCGGTGATCTGGTCGTCCCCGACGTTCAGCGGCGGCCCGGCGGCCCACTCGCGCACCCGTTGGATGCCTTCCACCACGCCGTCGGTCAGCTCCGCGGACTGCGCCCCCACCGGCACCACGATCAGCGCGACGATGCCGGTGGCGACGAGCAGGAACACCACCGTGACCACCGACGCGGCCAGGGCCGGGGCCCAGCCGTGCCGGCGCAGGAAGCGGGCGAGCGGCCAGGTGAGGGTGGTGAGGAACAGGCCCACGATCAGCGGCCAGACCACCGACCACATCCGCCCCAGGAGCCACAGAGCCGCCGTGGCCGCCACGACCACCAGCAGCAGTTGGCCGGAGACGCGTGCCGAGGTGCGCAACGCGGCGGCGGTTTTCGTGGAACTCAACGAAGCAGGCATGCCAGCACCCTATGGGCAGCCCCGCCGCGCTCCCTCACCCCTGCCGGTGGAGGCCGTCGGGCCGCCGGCCGTCAGGCGCGGCAGCGGAACATCGTGAGGGGCGGGTTGGCCGCGAAGTCCTCCCAGAAGTCGGCGCCGAACGCGCGCAGACCCGCGTCCGACACCTCCAACGGGACCCAGGTGGGCTCGCCGAAGCCGGCCGCCCGCAGGCACTCCTCGAACACCTCGCGGCGCGGGCAGGCGGCGACGAGTCGGATCGGCGGGTCGAGCAGCGCCGTGACCCGCACCTGCGGCCCGACTTCGGTCTCCACGCCGGTCGGCTCGCAGCGGAAGCCGTACTTGTCCAGCGGCGGGCCGTCGAAGCGGTAGTCGGGCGCCATGACGAAGGCGTGGAACTCCGCACCGGGCACCAGGTTCCGGTGCACGGCGCGGCACATCCGCTCCATGGCGGCGACGTCCTGCGCGTAGCCGAACAGCTGGACCGCCGTGGCGACGTCGAAGCGCCGGTCCAGTGGGGGGAGTTCGGCAACGTCGCCCACCTCGTAGCGCACGCCCAGCGGGTCGCGCTCCTCCGCGGCGCGCGCCACGGCGACCATCTCCGTGGAGATGTCGACGCCGAGCACCTCGCCCGCGCCGCGCCGCTTGAACTCCCGGCTGTAGAAGCCGGTACCGGAGGCGAGGTCGAGCACCGACTTGCCCCGCACGTCACCGACCATGGCCAGGAAGCCGGGTACCTCCGCGTACCGCGCCAGCGGCAGGGCCTTGAAGCCCTCGAACGCCTCACCGATCTTGTCGTACTGCTGCACGCTCACCGTGCCGCCTCCCCTGTGGTGGGTCACGGCCTCGGCGCCGCCCCCGTCGTCCCGGGGCCCGCCGCGGCCTCTCGCGAGCAGTCTCCCGGCGGTCGGACGCGGCACCGTACTGGCGGAAGGCACGAAGATGCGGGCCCCGCCCCGGCCTCTCGTACGGGTGGGCGCACTGGGCGGCCGGTCGGGCGGGCGGCGGGCCAGCCGGGCGGCGGCGGGTCGGCCGGCGGTGGGCGGTACCGGCCGAGCCGGGAGCCGGGAGCCGGGAGTGGGCGGGCCCGGGGTGGGAAGTACCCGTGGGGCGCGGGCGGGTGGCTGGGCGGGCTGGTGTCCGGTGCTCAGCCGAGGGTCGCGAGCAGGTCGTTGCACGCCTGCTCGCAGCGTCGGCACGCCTCGGCGCAGACGCGGCAGTGCTCGTGCATGTCCGCGTGCCCCTCGCACTCGTCCGCGCACGCCTTGCACACCGTGGCGCACGCCTGGAGGATCGCCCTCGTGATGTCGGCGTCGTAGCCGGTGTGGCGGGAGAGCACCGAGGCGGTGGCGTTGCAGATGTCCGCGCAGTCCATGTCCGTGCGGATGCACTTGGTCAGCTCGCCCACCATCCCCTCCGACAGGCAGGCGTCGGCGCAGGCCGTACAGGCCTGCGCGCAGTCGACGCACGCCTCGATGCACCGGGCCATGGCCTCCTCGTCCACTCCGCCGAGGTCCGCCGGGTACGTGTTCAGCATGTCCTTGACCGTCGTCATCCTCGTGCCCTCTTCCTTCTCCGGCCGCACCGCGGCGACGGCTCTCCACCGCTCGGGGAGCCGCGGACGGCAGGCGGACGGGTGACACCGGCGGAGGCGCGCAAACCTCGGCGGGGACCGGCAGACGCAGGCGGGGCCCTCGCAGTCGCCCGGCACACCGCCGGCGGGGCGGGCAAGCGCGGCCTCTATGATCGACGCCGGTGAGCCGGGAAGTCTGGTCGGCGTTCGCACCGCCGTCCCCCGGAGCCGCCACGTGCACACGTCCCCCACACCCGGCCCGTCGCCCGATCCGTCGCCGGTTGCGTCGACCGACCGGTCGCCCGCGGAGCCGGTACCGGCACCCCGCCGGCCCGCTTGGGACGGCTCGGGCCCGGCCGCCGCCACCGGCGCCGCGGACGCCCCGGTGGGCGAGCCGGGCGGCGAGGACTCCCGGGCGGAGGCACGGCGGGCGAAGCGGGCCCGGGTCGCGCTGCTCGCCGCGTCGGCGACCGCCCCGCCCGAGCCGGTGCGGTGGGGCGCGGGGTGGGGCGGCAGGGTGTGCGGTGCGGTCGTGTTCGCGGTGTACGTCGCGTCGGTGCACCGACCGGAGGGGGCGGGTCTGGCCCGCCCCGAACCCGGCGCGTTCCTCTTCGCGCTGTGGACGTCACTGGTACTGGCGTGGGCCGTCTGCCGGCTCGCCCTGTGGCGCGTCACCGCGGACCGGGACGGGATCCACGTACGGCGGATGTGGTCCACCCGTCTCCTGGCCTGGCCCGTGGTCGGCCGGGTCGACCTGCGGCACGACGGAGTGCTGGAGTGCTTCGGCCCGAGGGGTTCCACCCTGTTCGGGACCTTCGCGCCGCCCTGGCTGGCGCGCCTCGCCCGGCGGGACTGCCCGGGGCAGCGGGCCGCCGACCTGCTGACCGCGATGTCCCTCCACCCGCACCTGCGCCCCACCGGCCGGGTGCCGCGCCGCGCGGCACGCGCGGGCTTCGCCCGGTGGGCGCTCCCGCTGGGCGCGCTGGTCCACGCCGCCCCGTTCCTCCTGCGGCCCTGAGCGCGCCCCGCACGGACGCGCCCCTCATCGGGCGCGGCCCCGGGTCAGGGGCGGGCGGGCGCGGTCTCGGGGAGGCGGGCGCGGAGGGTCGCGGCGAACTCCTCGGCGCGGGCCAGCTGCACGCGCAGCTTCTCCACCTGGTCCGCCGCGGTCTGCTCGTACGCGCGTACGCGCTCCGTGAGCGCCTCCCGCTCGTCCGCGTCCAGGGCCTGCCCGGCGTCCAGGCGGTCGGTGGCGTCCAGCAGGTCGCGCATCTGGTCCAGGGTGAAGCCGAGCGGCTTCATCCGGCGGATGACCATGAGACGGGCGACGTCGCCCTCGGTGTAGAGGCGGAAGCCGCCCTGGGAGCGGGCGGAGGGGACGACGAGGCCGGTCTCCTCGTAGTGGCGGATGGTCCGCAGGGACAGCTCGGTGCGCGCGGCGACCTCACCGATCTGCATGTGCTTGCCGTCCACGTCCCCGGCCCTGGCCTTCCCGTCGTGGCGGTACCGCCCCGTGCGGACCCGCCGATGTCTACTCTAACGTCAGGGTAGAGTTGCTGGTGGTGAAGCGCTGTACGGCTGCTTCGCCGTCGCCGTGTCGGGGTCGATGCCGCCCCCGGCGAAGTTCCGATTCTTGCAGGAGAGACGCGTGCGCGAGCCCAAGGCGCCCGGCGCCGCCGCCTGCCCGCCGTGACGCCTCGCCCCCTGACGCCTCCCCCTGACACCTCACTCCCCGACGTGAGCCGCGGCGCCCTCGCGCCCGCCCGCTCCGTCCCCCGGTCTTCCGGCGCCGTACCGACGCGCCGTCCGCGGGGTGCCGCCCGGCTCCTCCGCGCCCTCCCCCACTCCCCCGGCCCGCCACGGGAGGAGTGCCCGAGCACGACAGGTTCCCGATCCCTTGTCCTTCACCACCGCCGTGTCCCCGGCCGCGCGCCTGCGCGGCCTGAAGCCCGACTGGCTCTCCGACCCGAAGGTCTGGCGCACCGAGGTCCTCGCCGGTCTCGTCGTGGCGCTCGCGCTGATCCCCGAGGCGATCTCCTTCTCGATCATCGCGGGCGTCGACCCGACGATCGGGCTGTTCGCCTCCTTCACCATGGCCGTCGTCATCTCGGTCGTCGGCGGGCGCCGCGCCATGATCTCCGCCGCGACCGGAGCCGTCGCCCTCGTCATCGCACCGCTCAACCGCGAGCACGGCCTCGGTCACCTGATCGCCGCCGTCATCCTGGCCGGCGTCTTCCAGGTCGTCCTGGGCGCCCTCGGGGTGGCGAGACTCATGCGCTTCATCCCCCGCTCCGTGATGGTCGGTTTCGTCAACTCCCTGGCGATCCTCGTCTTCATGGCGCAGATCCCCGAGCTGCGCGACGTCCCGTGGGCCGTGTACCCGCTCGTCGTCGGCGGGCTCGCGCTGATGGTGTTCTTCCCGCGGGTGACCACCGTGGTCCCGGCACCGCTGGTGTCCATCGTCATCCTGACCGCGATCACCGTCGGGGCGGCCATCGCGGTGCCCACCGTCGGCGACAGGGGCGCCCTGCCGTCGTCGCTGCCCGTACCGGGCCTGCCCGACGTGCCGTTCACCCTCGACACCCTGACGACGATCGCCCCCTACGCGTTCGCCATGGCGCTGGTCGGCCTCATGGAGTCGCTGATGACCGCCAAGCTCGTCGACGACATCACCGACACCCGCTCCGACAAGACCCGCGAGTCGGTCGGCCAGGGCGTCGCCAACATCGTCACCGGCTTCTTCGGCGGCATGGGCGGCTGCGCCGTGATCGGGCAGACGATGATCAACGTGAAGGTGTCCGGGGCCCGTACCCGCCTCTCGACCTTCCTGGCGGGCGCGTTCCTGATGGTGCTGTGCGTCGTGTTCGGCCCGGTCGTCTCCGACATCCCGATGGCCGCCCTGGTCGCCGTCATGGTCATGGTGTCGTTCGCCACCTTCGACTGGCACTCCGTCGCGCCGAGGACGCTGAAGCGGATGCCCGCCGGCGAGATCGCCGTGATGGTGATCACCGTCGCCTGTGTGGTGGCGACCCACAACCTCGCCGTCGGCGTCGTCGTCGGCTCCGTCACCGCCATGGTCGTCTTCGCCAAGCGCGTCGCCCACTTCGCCGACGTCACCGCCGTCGTCGACCCCGACGGGACCACGGTCGTCTACCGGGTCACGGGCGAGCTGTTCTTCGCCTCGTCCAACGACCTCGTCGGCCGGTTCGACTACGCGGGCGACCCGGAGAGGGTCGTCATCGACCTGAGCGCGGCCCACGTCTGGGACGCCTCATCCGTCGCCGCGCTGGACGCCATCGAGACGAAGTACGCGCAGCGCGGCAAGAGCGTCGAGATCACCGGCCTGAACGACCCCAGCGCCCGTCTGCACGGGAAGCTGACCGGCGAGCTCACGGCGGGTCACTGAGAGCCGCTGACGGCGCGCCGCCGCCCGCCGCGCCCCCGCCCCGTCCCCGCTGCCGCGCACCCCGCCTCCCGCTCCCGTGACGTTCCGGGAGCGGGGCGTGCGAGGGGGTCACTGCGGGCGGCGGCCGGTGTGGGCGTCGCCGGGGTCGTCGGGCAGCGCGATGCGGGCCGTGACGCGCTTGCCGACCGGCTCCCGCTGCACCTCGAACCCCTGGGCCACGGCCATCACGATCTCCAGGCCGTGCTGGCCGACCCGGCCCGGGTCGGCCGCCCGCGCGACCGGCAGGACCGGATCGCTGTCCCACACGACGACCTCCACCGAGTCGCCGACGAGGCGCAGCTCCATCAGTACCGGCCCGGGCGCGTACTTGCGGGCGTTGGTGACGAGCTCGCTGACGACCAGCTGGGTCAGGTCCATCGCGCGGGCCGACACCGGCAGCCCGTACTCGCCCTGGACCCGCGCGAGGAAGTCCGCCGCGCGGTGGCGGGCCTCGGCGATGCACGAGCCGTCGCCGTCGAGCGCGACGATGTCCTGGAGGGCGGCGGGCCTGACGCCCTCGCCGCCCGGTGCGGATTCCACTGGCTCCACTGCCATTCCCCCGTTCACGCCTGCGCGCATACCCGCGATGACAGCTCTCATGCACCTGCGCTTCGCCGAGGCGTCGACCACATGGTGCAGGGTGGCCCCCTGTGAGAGGCTACCCGTGCGCATGATCATCCGACCCGGTCCGGCGAGAGCAGCAGAGGTACCCGTGAAGGACACCGAAGAGGCAGTGCGGCCCGGCCCGCTGTCGATCCGCACGGACTGCGTCGACGGCGTCCGGATCGTCACCGTCCGCGGCGAGATCGACCACACCTGCCGCGAAGCCCTCCTCCGGGCCTTGGCCCCGGACCCGGGCGACGGACCGCCGCGGACGGTGATCGACCTGGGCGGCGTGTCCTTCATGGACTCCAGCGGCGTCAACGTCCTCATCGTCGCCCACCACAGCGCCGTCGGCGCCGACGGCTGGCTGCGCCTGGCCGAGCCCCAGGAGTCGGTGCTGCGCCTGATGCGGCTGGTGGGCCTGGACACCGTCATCCCCTGCCACCCCACCCTCCGACAGGCCCTGCACGGCTGAGCACCGGCCCCTGCCCCCGTTCCCCTGGTACGGGCGAGCGCGGTGCGTCGACAGCGCCGCGGAGTGGGACGCTTCTGCGGGGTGCTCAGAACGCGAACACGGGGCTCCCGTTCAGGGTCGCCGCCATGACGCACGCGTTGGAGAAGGTGCGCTTCCAGGCGACGCGCTCGCCCTGCCAGACGCCGTCGACGGCGGCGGTGACGGGGTCGTAGTGCATCGGGCAGAACCGGTTCGGGTCCGGCGTGGCCACGAGCGCGTCGAAGTCGCCGGTGGTGGCGGCGAGCGCGGCGCAGGCGGCCTTCGGGTCGGGGTGCGTCCCCCGGACGACCGGCGCGCAGCTGAGGGTGGCGGCCTTCGTGACGGTGGCGCCGTACTCGCCCTGCGTGACGGAGAGGACCACCGCGGAGGGGGCGGCCGACCCGGTGGCGGGCTGGGCCGCCGCGACTCCGGTGGCGGCCGTGAGGGCCAGGAGGGAGGCGGCGGAGACGGCGGCGAGGCGAAGACGCACGACGAAACTCTCTTTCGATGTGAAGGTCAGGGGCAGCAGTCGTCTACGTTGTGTCGACCGCGTGCCGCCGACTCTGTCTGAAGTGAAGGTCGGATGCACATCCATCACCGATTTACAGACATCTCGTTCGATTACCGGTGACCGAACGGTCGTTCTGGCAGCTCAGACGGGTGTACGGGTGCCGCGCTCACACAGCGGGACGGGGCTGCACCCGTGTGTGACAGTGGCAGGTCAAGGCGCTGACCTGCTGTCGGCCGCTCCCGGTTCACCGAACGTCCACCAAAGCTGACCGGATAGTGACGTCCGCGCCCCCGCATGGGCCCACCGCGCATGAAATCGGTGCGGCGAAGCATGCGCGTGGAATGGAATGCGTGATGTACGAGGAGCGGTCGGGCCGTTCGGAGACGGTGGAGTGCGGGCTCGGCGAGGACGCCTGCCACCGGGTCCTGAAGCGGCTGCGCGACCTGGGCGAGGGCGAGTTCGGCTGGGTGCGCCTCGTCGACCCGGCGGAGGCGGAGCTGGTCCGGCTCGCGGAGGAGCTGGGCCTGCACCCCCTCGCGGTCGAGGACGCCGTACAGGCGCAGCAGCGCCCGAAGCGGGAGCGGTTCGGCGACGTGCTGGCCGTCGCGCTCAAGACGCTCTGGTACCTGGAGGACGAGAGGGCGGTCGAGACCGGGGAGATGATGCTCTTCGTCGGCCCCCGCTACGTCCTGACCGTGCGGCACGGCCCGGTCGACCCGGCCACCGAGGCCGCCCGGCGGCTCGAGGCCAACCCGGGCATGCTCCGCTTCGGCCCGCTCTCCGTCCTGCACGCCGTCCTCGACGTGGTCGTGGACGCCTACGGCGACTCCGCCGAAAAGGTGCGCACCGCGCTGACCGCGCTGGAGGACAGCGTCTTCTCCACGACCCGCGTGGACCACACGGAGTCCATCTACTCCCTCAAGCGCGAGGTGCGCGAGTTCCGCGACGCGGTCCAGCCCCTCGTCCCGGTCCTCCAGGGGCTCCTGAACGACCCTGACGCGGACGGGCGGGGCCCGGACGGGGGTCCGGTCGGGCAGGGCACGAGGGAGGAGGGCCGGGGCGGGCCGGACCGGCGGGTCCACCTGTCGAAGGCGCTGCCGTACTTCCGTGACGTCGCGGACCACCTCAACCGCACCGACACGGAGGTCCGCTCCCTCGACGAACTGCTCAACTCGGTCCTCGACGCCCAGCAGGCGCGGGTGGGGACCTGGCAGAACGACGACATGCGCCGCATCTCGGCCTGGGCGGCGATCTTCGCCGTCCCCACGATGGTCGCCGGCGTCTACGGCATGAACTTCGAGCACATGCCCGAACTCGGCTGGAGCTACGGCTACCCTCTCGCCCTCGCCCTCATGGCCCTGGCGTCCGGAGCCCTGTACCGGGCCTTCCGCCGCAACGGCTGGCTCTAGGTACGCCGTCCGGGAAGGCCCCCCTCCGGCCGGAGGCGTCCGGCTCCGGCCGGAGGCGTCCGGAGAGGCGCTGTCGGGCACCGGGCCGGGGCGGTGGCCGCGCGGGCGCGTTGCCACCGGACGTCCCGAGCGGGCGCGGGGTGCCGGGTCACCGGGTGAGGAGCCAGGCGCTCGTGCACAGGGCCGCCGACGTGGCGAGTGAGGCGACGGCGAGGCACAGGAGGCGTTGGCGGAGCCGGGCGTGGCGGGCCGTGTACTCCGCCCGCAGGGCGACGCTGTGGGCGGCGACCGACCGCAGGGCGTCCATGGACCGCTCGATGTGGTCCTCGGCGTGGAGGCGGGCGACCTCCGCGTGCTGCGCGGTGGTCAGCCACGGCATGCGGCGCGCGAACGCCTCGCCCGCCTCGCGGGCCTCGCGCAGCTCCGCCTGGGCGAGCAGGTAGCCCTCGACGGCGTTGAGGCCCGCCGCCACCTCGCCGCCGGTCGTCCGGGGCGTCCGGGTCGTCATCCGTGCCACCGCCGCTCCCCCTCGCGGCGCGTGGTGGACATCCCCTTGCCGGGTGCGGCGGCCTTCCACCGGCCACTTCCGTTCGGCCGCCGGGAGGGCGTGGGCTGGGTGCTGGTGGGTTCGGTCGTCATGGCCATACGGGTCCCGTCCGGGCAGTCGACGGTGAGCGGGAGCGGGCGTCTTCCGGGTGCCCCCTCCCACCCTCGCAAAGACGCCGGACGATCGAGCGGCACGACACCGGAGATCGGGCACTTCAACGGCGCGTGCGGCAGCCGGTGGGGAAGGGGTCGGGGCGGTCGTCGGCGAGCCGGTCCCAGGCGGCCCGCCTGACCCGCCGGAGCCGCCGGCCGGTCCCGGTGGCGGGGGACCGCGTCCCGGGGCTTACGCCGCACGTCCGATGCGGGCTCCCGGCATGATCGGTAGCGTCCCGGCCATGGAGACGACCCGACCGCCGCGCGGCCTCGATGCGCGCCGGCGCGACGTACTGGCGAGGCTGCGGACGGAGAGGGACGTGTGGGTCGCGTCCGCCGGCGGGCCCGGCGCCCCGTACCTGGTACCTCTGTGGTTCCTGTGGGACGGGGAGGCGGTGTGGCTGGCCACGCGCGCCACCAATCCGACCACCCGCAACCTGCGCGACGGTGGCCGTGCGCGGTTGGCGTTCGGCGACACGTACGACGTCGTCCTCCTCGACGGCACGGTGGAGGTCTTCGCCGCCGGGGAGGTGCCGGCCGCGGCGGCGGACGCGTACGCCGCACGGCACGGGTGGGACCCGAGGCGGGAGCCGCGCGCCTTCGCCTACCTCCGGGTGCTGCCGCACGCGGTGCAGGCGTGGCGGGGAGAGCACGAGCTCCCCGGCCGGCACCTGATGCACGACGGCGAACTGCTGGACGGGGGCGTGCCGTCGCGCGGAGGCGGGCGACCGGGCGGGGGATGACGGTCGGGAGGCGGGGGCGCGGTGATGGTGGGCGAGGCGGGTCGGTGTCCGGTCCGGCGTCATACGGCGGGTGGCCGCCTCCTCGTCCTGGCACCCGGCCCGGGCGTCCCGTCGGGCCCGCCGTCCGCCATGTGAGGGCCGTCCCGGCCCGCCGTGCGGTGGACCAGGGCGGCGGCCACGTCGCGGAGCTTGACGTTCGTGTTCTGCGACAGGGACACCAGGACCCGGAAGGCCGCGTCCGGGCCGACGCGCCGCTCGGCCATCACGATGCCGACCGCCCGGTCGATCGTGGCGCGGGACCGCAGTGCCGTCCTCAGCTGCGCGTTCTCCGTCTCCAGCGCCGCGATCGTCCCGTCGTTCGCGGCCGGGCCATCCTGCGCGCGGTGGGCCGGGGAGCCGGTGGCGTCCTCGACCCGGACGAGCAGACCGGTCACGGCCCCGTCGGCGTCGAGCAGGGGGGTGCTGTGGAACGCCCAGCTCCGCTCGGTGCCGCCGGCGGGATCGCCGGGGGACGGTACGCGGACCCGCTGGGGCGGCGTCACGTCCGGGCGGCGCAGGCGCAGGACGCGTCGCAAGGAGGCGCCGAGCACGGCCGGTACGCCGCTCCCCCACCGGCCACCGGAACGGCCGGGGCCGGGGCCGGGGCCGGGGTCTCCGTCGCGGTCTGGGTCTCGGTCGCGGTCTCCGTCGCGGTGTCGCTCCCGGTCGCTGTCGGAGTCCTCGCCGCCGTGACGGGCGCGGTCCGCCTCGGGGCCGGTCGGGGCGCCGGGCAGGGTGTCGAGGAGGCCTCGGCCCACCACCTCGCCGCGTTCGCGGCCGGCCGCCCGCAGGTACGCCGGGTTGGCGTCCAGGACGGTCAACCCGGGGTCGAGGAGCACCAGGGGCGACCGGTCGGCGCGGAAGGCGCGTGCGTAGTCGGCCTGACGCGGTGTGATCCGACGCACGGCACGGCCCCGCACACGACGTCCTTTCCGGGCAGCGAGTCGGCGATGACCTGCTCCGCATGCCCCGGCTCGCGCCGGTGACACACCGGCGTGCGGACGGCCACCGGAGTCGGGCACGTCCCGACGTGGAGTCGGGCGGGTACCGGAGGGGGATGCTCAGACGGCGACGTGTGCGGGATGTCCGGGCGCCGGACCGTTCGAGGCGTCCGCCGCGCCGAGGGGGCGGCACGGCGGGCCGAACGACGGCCGGAGGGCGGGGGCCACCGCCGTGCGCGGCGCTCCGGGGGCCGCCTTCCGCCATCCGCGCCCGCACAGCGGACATGCGTGCGCACGGAAGGGGAAGTCGATACGGACCTTCAGTTCCGCACGCAGGAGAGAGGGGAGAGGGGAATGCCCGCCGAACGCGACGGCGCGGATGAGGAAGCCGGCATGCTGAACACCCTGAGCGTCGAGCAGACCTGGCACTTCGACGGGGCGCTCGGCGACGTGGCGGAGGCCCGTCAAGGGGCGGCCGCCTTCCTCCACGGCCTGGAACGCATCCAGGCACCGCGGGCCCCGGACGCTCTGGACGACGTACTGCTGGTGGTCACCGAACTCGCCCTGAACGCCTTCACCTTCGCACCCGGGCCGTTCACGCTCCAGCTGCGCGCCGTCGCCGACAGCGTGCACGTGGCGGTCACCGACACCAACCCGGCCGCGCCGCGGCCCCGGCCGTTCGACCTGGAGGGGCGCGGCGGCATCGGCTGGCACCTGATCGGTGCGCTCGCCGAGCAGACCGTCACCGTGCCCGGCCGGGAGGGGAAGACGGTGCACGTCTTCCTCCCCTGGTGAGCCCGGTGCCCTTCGCGACCCTGGTGACCGGACCCGGACCGGGCCCGGCACCCTGGTGGGCGCCGGGCGGACGTCCGGCGACCGCCCCGCCCGGGGGCGGGGGCGGATCGGGCGGTCACGTCGGTGCGTGCGGTCACAAGCGGTCGGCGTCGCGGCGCGCCGCGCGTGTCGGACGCGTCGGCGGTGCCGGCCGGCGGCTCAGTCAGTCGTCAGCATGCCCTTGCGCAGCTTCTTCAGGGTCCGCGACAGCAGCCGCGAGACGTGCATCTGGGAGCAGCCCAGCTGCTCGCCGATCTGCGACTGGGTGAGCTCCTCGACGAAGCGCAGGTGCAGGATGCGCCGCTCGCGGTCGTCGAGGTCGGCGACCAGGGGGGCGAGGCTGTGGAAGTCCTCGACCAGCTCCATCGCGTGGTCCTCGACGCCGATGAAGTCGGCCAGGGCCGCCTCGCCGTCCTCGCCGTCACCGGTGACGGCCGCGTCCAGGGAGCTGGAGTTGTAGGCGTTGGAGGCGAGCCGCGCCTCGACGACCTCGTCCTCCGTGAGGCTCATGAGCTCCGCGAGCTCCTTGACCGTCGGGGTGCGGCCGAGCCGGCTGCGCAGCTCCTCGGTCGCGCGGGCCAGCTCGACGCGCGCCTCCTGGAGGCGGCGCGGTACGTGGACGGCCCACGACGTGTCACGGAAGAACCGCTTGATCTCACCCATGATGTACGGGACGGCGAAGGTGGTGAACTCCACCTCGCGGGAGATCTCGAACCGGTCGATGGCCTTGATCAGGCCGATCATGCCGACCTGGACGATGTCCTCCATCTCGTCCGCGCCACGGCTGCGGAAGCGGCCCGCCGCGTACCGGACGAGGGACATGTTCATCTCGATGAGGGTGTTGCGGACGTCCTGGTACTCGTGGGTGCCCTCCTCCAGGGAGGCCAGCCGGTCCAGGAAGAGCCGGGTCATCGCCCGGGCGTCCTTCGGCGCCACGTTCTTGGGGTCAGCCGGCTTCCGCAGCTCGGCAATGTGCTCCGTCTTGGTACCGGCCAGAACCGCGGTCATGCCTGCATCCCTCCCTGGGTGGTCGCCCTCGTCGGTCTGTGAGGGCCTGTGGGCCGCGCATACCCGGTTCCACACGAAGCATGCTCATCTTTTTTCCGCCCGTCGCCGAATCGCCGCCGGGACCTCCCGCACCGGGGTGCGGCGGCGGTGGTTCGGGGCGGCGGCTCTGGGAAAACGGTGGGATGCCAGTACCCCGTACCGCTTCAGGAGGCCGACGTGACCCGCTCCGAGACCTGTGACGGTCCCACCACGGAGAGTGTCACGGAGGAGCGCGAGCAGCGGCTGCGAAGACGACTGGAACGGCTGATCGGCATCGCCGCGACCGAGGGGAACTCGCTGCTGCCGCTGCGCAACGGCGACGAGATCTTCCCCGCGATGCTCGGCGCGATCCGGTCGGCCGAGCACACCATCGACATGATGACCTTCGTCTACTGGCGGGGGGCGATAGCCCGCGACTTCGCGGCCGCGCTGGCCGACCGGGCCCGCGCCGGGGTGCGCGTGCGGTTGCTCCTCGACGGGTTCGGCGCCCGGCTCATCGAGCGGAGCCTCCTGGACGACATGGAGGACGCCGGCGTGCAGATCGCCTGGTTCCGCAAACCGGTCTGGCTGTCGCCGTTCAAGCAGAACCACCGCTGCCACCGCAAGGCGCTGGTGGTGGACGAGCGCACCGCGTTCACCGGGGGCGTCGGGATCGCCGAGGAGTGGTGCGGCGACGCGCGCGGCCCCGGGGAGTGGCGCGACACCCACGTGCGGATCGAGGGCCCGGCCGTGGACGGCATCGCCGCGGCGTTCGCGCAGAACTGGGCGGAGTGCCACGACGAGCTGTTCGACCACCGCGACCGCTTCGCCGAGCAGCCGCAGCCCGGCACGTCGGTCGTGCAGGTCGTACGGGGCTCGGCGAGCATCGGCTGGCAGGACATGCAGACCCTGGTGCGGGTGATGCTGACCTCGGCTGAGGAGCGCTTCCGCCTCGCCACGGCCTACTTCGCCCCGGACCCCTACTTCGTCGATCTGCTGTGCCGCACCGCCCGGCGCGGCGTGACGGTGGAGATCCTGCTGCCCGGTCCCCACACCGACCAGCGGGCCTGCCGGATCGCGGGGCAGTCCCACTACACGGAGCTGCTGGCGGCGGGCGTCGTGATCCGCCAGTTCCAGCCGACCATGATGCACGCGAAGATCATCACGGTGGACCGGGTGGCGTCGCTCATCGGCTCCACCAACTTCAACCGGCGGTCCATGGACCACGACGAGGAGGTCATGCTCGCCGTCCTCGACGAGGAGTTCACCGCCACCCTGGACCGGCACTACGACGAGGACGTCGCGCGCAGCGAGGCCGTCGACCTCACCCGCTGGCGGCGTCGCGCCGTGGTCCAGCGGCTGCGGGAGCTGGCCGTCACCCCGATCCGCCGGTTCCTGTGAGCCGGCGCCCCGGCCGGGGCGCCGCCGTGCGGGGCGTGCGCGGGGAGGACTGCCCGAAAGGGGGTAGTCGGGTCGCGTGCGCGGTTCGGTGGTCCCGGCCGCCCCACCGAGGAGAGGCGGGAGGCGCCATGCCGGAGGAGCCGCAGGACGTGAAGGACGTGAAGGACTCGGAGGGCCTGAAGGACCCGAAGGGGGTGCGGGGCTCACAGGACGGGGAGGGCTCGAAGGAGGCGAAGGCGCCGGAGGGGCGAGGGCGCGGGTCCGGCTCCGTGGCGGGCCGCCTGGAGCGGGCCGCCGCCGAGGTGTTCGGTTGGCGGGAGCTGCGGCCGGGGCAGCTGACCGCCATGGAGGCGGTCGTCGCGGGCCGCGACACCCTGGCGGTCATGCCCACGGGCGCGGGCAAGTCCGCGGTGTACCAGGTGGCCGCGGTCTGCCTGCCCGGCCCCACGGTCGTCGTCTCGCCGCTGATCGCCCTCCAGCGGGACCAGATCGCCGGGCTCCTGGAGCGCGGCGGGCCGGACGCCGTCGCCGTGAACTCCGCCCAGCCCGCCGGGGAGACCGCGGCCGCCTGGGACGCGGTGCGGCACGGGGACGCCGAGTACCTGTTCCTCTCCCCCGAGCAGCTGACGAAGGACGACGTCGTGGAGCGGGTCGCCCGCGCGGCGCCCTCGCTGTTCGTCGTCGACGAGGCCCAGTGCGTCGCCGCCTGGGGCCATGACTTCCGCCCCGACTACCTTCGCCTCGGCGGGGCGATCGAGCGGGTCGGCAGGCCCCCGGTCCTGGCCCTGACGGCCACTGCCGCTCCCCCGGTCCGCGAGGAGATCGTCCGGCGGCTCGGCATGGAGGACCCCGCGCTCGTCGTCGCCGGCTTCGACCGGCCGAACATCACGCTGGAGGTGCGGCGCTTCCCGGACGACGCGGCCAAACGCCGTGCGGTCGTGGAGCGCGCCGCCGCCGAGCCCAAGCCCGGCATCGTGTACACGGCGACGCGCCGGGACGCCGAGGAGTACGCGGCGGAGCTGGCCGGTCTCGGCCTGTCGGCCGCCGCCTACCACGCCGGGCTGCGCGTCGGCGAGCGGTCCCGGGTGCACGACGCGTTCCTCGCCGGGGAGGCGGACGTGGTCGTCGCGACGTCCGCGTTCGGCATGGGCATCGACAAGGAGGACGTGCGGTTCGTCCTGCACGCCTCCGTGCCGGGCTCCCTCGACGCGTACTACCAGGAGATCGGCCGGGCGGGCCGCGACGGGCGGCCCGCGGTCGCGGTCCTCCACTACCGGCCTGAGGACAGCGGCCTCCAACACCTCTTCGCCGCCCGGGCGCCCGACGAGGAGACCATCGGGGAGGTCGCCGCGCACATCCGGGACGCGGACGGCCCCGTAGGGCTGGACGAGGTCGGCGAGCGGGCCGGGCTCACCCGCCGCCGGGTGACGGCCGCCGCCAACCTGCTGGAGGAGGCAGGCGCCGTCCGGACGGACGGGGCGGGTGAGGTACGGGCCGTGCCCGGCGTGGCGCCCGGCGACGCCGCCGCGGACGCGGCGGAGGCGGCCGAGGCGCGCCGCAGGCTGGAGCGGTCGCGGCTGGAGATGACGCTCGCCTACGCGGAGACGACGGGCTGCCGGCGCCGCTTCCTGCTGGGCTACTTCGGCGAACCCTACGAGCCGCCGTGCGGCGCCTGCGACATCTGCGAGCCGGCCCCGTCGGACGGCCCGGCGGCGGGCGTCACCGCCGGGGCGGACGGGGTGGGGCCCGGGGACGCGCCGGACGACCCTCCCGCCCACCCGGCCGCCGCCGCGTACCCGGCGGGGACGCCGGTGCGGCACGGCGAGTGGGGCGACGGCACGGTGATGAGCGAGGAGGGCGATCGGATCACGGTCCTCTTCGACGCGATGGGCTACCGGACGCTGTCGCTCGCCGCGGTCACCGACAACGGCCTCCTCACCGCGCGTACGGAAGCCTCCGGCTGACCCGGTGCCCCGGGCCCCGGGCACCGGGCTCCCGGCGGCGCCGGGGCATCCGGGGAGCCGGGGGCACCCGGGATCCGGGGTCCGGCAGGGCGTCAGCCGCCGGTGCGGCTGCCGTCGGGGGCGCGGGGGCCGGCCGGCAGGTGGACGACCACGAGCGCGGCGACGGCGAGGAGCACGTTGCGGGCCGCCGCGTCGAGGCCGTTCCAGTCCGACGACTGCCACATCGCGAACCACTCGCCGCCGATGGCGAGGAAGCCGAGCCCGAAGAGCAGCAGCACCATCACCAGCCCGGCGGTGCTCGCCGCGCGGGCGCGGTCGGCCGCGCCGCGGCGCAGGGCCCGCAGCCACACGCCCGTGGCGTACAGCAGGACGGCGGCCGTCAGCGTCTCCCAGGCGATGACGGCGACGTAGGCGGCGTTCTGCAGGGCCGGCGACTCGATCGCCCGCCACATCAGGTCCGGGTCGCGGAAGGTGGTGTCCATGGCCAGGACGTGCCGCACGAACTGCTGGTTGGTGCCGAAGTCGGTGATGTTGCCGAACGCCACCAGCGCCATGTGGACGGCGACGGTGGCCGTCATCGCGGTCGCCGCGCACGGCAGCACACCCGGCAGCCGCCGACCGCCCCGCCGGACGCCCGACCGCCCGCCGCCCGTCCCGCCCGGGTCACCGGACACGCCCGGTGCGGCCGGTTCCCCCGGTACGCCCGTGCCTCCGGTGCCGTCCGCGCGCCCCGCTCCTCCGACCTCGCCCGCTCTCACACGCCCTCCTCCGCCGTCCGGCCGTCGCCGCGCTCCGTCGTCTCCCTCCCCTGCCTGCCCACCGCGCGCCCCCGGTGAACGTCACCGCTCGTGGACGCCGACCTCCCGGAGGGAGTACCCCCACGAGGTGGCGCGCCGTACCCCGACGACGCGGACGTACCGGGCCTCCGTGGCGGCGAAGCGCGCCGTGTCGAGGCCGCCGTCCCCGGCCGTGGTGGACCACGCGGTCCGCCACCCGGCGCCGTCGGTCGACAGCTCGACCCGGTACGCCGCCGCGTGCGCGGCCTGCCAGTCGAGCGTGACCCGGGCGACGGACCGGACCCGGCCGAGGTCGATCCGCAGCCACTGGTCGTCGCTCCACTCGCTCGCCCAGCGCGTGCCGGGGTCGCCGTCGACGGCGTTGCCGGGCGCGTACCGGGTGAAGGGGTTCCACCACTCGGAGGAGCTCGCGGTGGCGGCGGCGCCGGTGGCGAGGTTCTCCGCCGCCGTGTGGCGTTCGGAGGCGCCCCAGGTCCGCAGGTACGACTCGGCGCCCCGGAACAGGTCGTCCACCACGTCCTGCCCGGCCACGATCCGCACGTCCTCCAGCCAGTCGGGGACCAGGCCGTGGTGGGCGGCGCCGTCGGTGTTGACGTCCCAGGTGCGCTGCCCCGTCGTCTGGCGGTCGAGGACGGAAGCGCCGTCGGCGCTGCGGAACGGGTAGCGCACCGGGTTCGGGGTGTCGGCGCCGCGGGGGCCGGGCCAGCCGCCGACGCCGTTCATGTCGGTGCCGTACCCGTAACCGACGCCGTACCGCTCGCGCAGCGCGTCCGTGCGCCGCGCCTCCGCGCCGAAGGCCTCGGCGCCGTGCATGTACTGGGCGATGAAGCCGCCGAGGCGGTAGACGCGCTCGGTCCAGTCGAGGTCCATCCAGCTGTGCGACGAGAGGACCCCCGGGTACGACGCCGCGTCGAGGACGTCGAGGGCGCGGCCCGCGGCCTTGACGCTCATGTGGTCGATCTCCAGCATCATGCCGCGACGCATCATGCCGCGCAGGGCGTACTCGCCCAGCTCGGTCAGGCCCCGCGTGTTGCAGCGGGCGTCGGCGGCGTAGGCGGGGACGCTGACGCCGGGCGGCAGCTTCGCCTCGGCGCCGGGGGCGGCGGCGAGGCCGATGGGGTTGTCCTGCTGCGGCCCGGTGCACCTGCCGGTCTGCCAGAAGGTGCCGGTCGACAGGAACTGGCCGACGTTGATGGCCGTGCCGAGGGCGCCCGAGTCGAAGCGGACCCCGCACAGCGCGTTGTCGAACTTGTGGCAGAGGAACATGCTGCGCACGCCGAGCGCGTGGAGTTCGTCGAGGCCGCGGTCGATGTCCCCGCGGTCGCACTGGGCGACGTCCAGGATCTGCTTGCAGCCGAACGGTTCGGAGGTCTCCACCCCGAGGACGACGGCGAGCTTGCCCTGCCGGATCACCTCGCGGGCCTGCGCGCTGTCGGTGACGATCCGGAACCAGCCGCGGCCGGGGCCGCCGTACACGCGGTCGACGTACGCCTGCATCTCGTACGTCTTGCGCGCCTGGAGGCGGATGGAGGTCATCTCGTCGCAGCCGCGGTCCTTGAAGAAGTAGACGGAGCAGATGACGCCGTTGGTGACCAGGTCGTTGACGAGGATCCGCTGCCCGCCGCGCCAGGCCCGCTCGATCCAGGCGTAGTAGTTCTGCTGGTGGGTGAGGGAGTCGTGCGCGGGCCAGTCGGCGAAGGTGGGCCAGCCGTGCGGGTCGTGCCGGCCGTCGCCGCCCTTGGTGATGAAGTCGAAGACGGCGAGGGAGCCGTCGGGGTAGTGCTCGGGGCAGTCCTTCAGCGCGTCGGCGACGCCCTGCTCGGAGAAGGGCTTGCCGCAGATCAGCCGGCCGCCGAAGGCCTCGTTGGACATGATGTGGTTGTGGGCGTCGACGAAGCCCCGCACCCGGCCCTGGGCGTCCGTGCCGCGGAAGGGCTCGCCGGTGACGCCGATCGCGCTGTCGGGGGCGGGTCGGGCGGACGGCTCCCACCAGGCGGGTTCCGGTACGGCTCCGGTCGCGCTGGGGCCGAGCGCCAGGGCCGTCGCGGTGAGGAGGAGCGCCAGGACCGCGAGGATGCCGCGCCTGCCGTGGGGGTGTCGGGTCATGGGCGTCACTCATGCCTTCGGGTCGGCCGGATTGTCATGTCCCGTGCAGTGTTGTGACGAGGATCGGCCCGGGTCGCACAGCAGTCAAGAGCCGCGGGGCGCCGCCGGTACGGGCCTGCCCAGGCGGCGGGCCGGGCGGGGGTGGCGGGTCGCCGGGCGCGGTGGGGCGGTCAGGGGGGCGGGGCGGCGGCCGGGGCCCGAGCGGACGGGGTCACGCGACGGAGACCGACGGGGGCGGCCGGTCGGATGGTGGCGGCGGTCAGTCGGGCGGGGTGGCTCCGCGGAGGAGTGCCCCGAACTCGCGGGGGAGCCGGCCGGCGATCCGGTCCAGCCGGTCGCCCGGCACGACCTCGGCGAGGGTCCCGAGGACGGCGGCGGCGTCCCACTCGGCGGTGCGCGGCCGGACGCCGGTCCGCTCGTCGACGCGCCGGTGGAACTCCGCGACGTCGAAGCCCTCGGCCGGACCGCCCGAGCCACCGGTGCGGGCGGGGCCGGTGGTGAGCGGCTCGCCGAGGTCCCCGGGCAGCAGCGCCGCGAGGGCCGCCGCATCCTCGGGGGCGACGCGGTGGCCGAGCACCTCCAGGACCGCCGCGGTGATCTGCGCCGCCTCCTCCGGGCCGCGGTACTCGCCCCGCTCGCACACCCGGGCGAGGAACTCGTCCTGCCGCATCGCTGTCTCCTCTTGCCGCACGGTCCGCCGGCCGCCCGCGGGGCGGTGCCCCGCCGCTCGGCGCGCGGCCCGGCGGGTGGCGGCGCCGCCCCACCGGTCCCTACGCGCGCCGTCCCGGCGCCGTCCCCGTCACCGTAGGGGCCGCCCGGTGGTGCCGCACATCGGGTCGCCCGCTCGCGGTACCGGCGGGGCGGCGCGCCGGCAGGGCGGACACGGACTCATCGACGGGGCCGTCTCGAGGCATCGCCCACGGAGGCCGGGGCACCCGTCAGGGATCCGCAACCGGAGCCGAGCATCGGGAGGACACCGTGGCGACCGGCCCGCCCACGAACGACGGCGCCGACCAGCGGGCCGTCCGCGACCTGGAGGCCCGCTTCGAGGGGGCGCTCGGGGACGTGACGACGGCCCGGCTCGCGGCCGCCCGCTACCTGGACACCCTGGAGCGCTCCGACGTGCCCGACGAGCCCGACCGGCGCGACGACGTCCTGCTGGTCGTGACGGAGCTGGCGAGCAACGCCGTCCAGTACGCGCCCGGCCCCTTCACCGTGCGGCTGCGGCGTACGTTCGACGGCGTCCACATCGAGGTGCACGACACCAACCCGGAGCCGCCGGTCCCCCGCCGGTGGTCGCCCCGGGAGAACAGCGGGGGCGTCGGCTGGCACCTCGTGCACGCGCTCGCCACGCAGGTCAGCGTGGTGACCGGGACCCAGGGCAAGGACATACACGTCTTCCTGCCCTGGTGAACGGCCGTGCCGGCGACGTGACCGCCCCCGGCGTCCGGCGACCGGCGGTCCCGGCGGCCGGCGGTCCCGGCAGCCGACCGAGCCGGCGACCGGCGGTCCCGGCGGCCGGGCGGCGGTCCCGGCGGCTCGCCCCGTCTCCCCGCCGCCGGGCGGCGGTTCACCCGGACGGACCGGCGCCGACGGCGCCCGCCACCCGGCCGTGATGGGCTGGGGGCACCTGTCGTCCACCGCACGGAGAGCCGCCATGTACGAAATGCACATCGGCACGGCCGCCACCGACTCCGACCTGGTGTGGCACGTCGTCGCCCAGCACCAGTCCGCCGCGCTCTGCGGACAGCCCCTCGGCGACCAGGGCGCCGAGACGGACCGGCACTGCCTGTCGTGCATGACGATGTTCCAGGAACTGATGCGCCGACCCGGCGAGTCCTGACGGGTCCGCCCCGGAAGGCACACCTCCACGGTGATCGGTCACGTTCCGTGCCCTACCCGAAGCCGACCACATTCCTTCACATTGACACCACCCCATGATCGGCTAGTTTTGATCCACATCAAGACGTGCTGACCTGCACGCTTCCGGGGGGAATCGGTGTACCACCGCGCCGCGCGGCGTCCGCGCGGCGCGGCCGCGACCCCCGACGCGACGCCGACGCAGGTCAGCGGCAGAACCAGGGGAGATCCTTCGTGACCGATCGAAAGCCTCGCACCGTGCGGGGCATCGCGCTCGTGGCCGCAGTGGCGGCAGCCGGCGCGCTCACCGCGACGAGTCCGGCGCAGGCCCTCGTCGGCGACACCGTCGCCGACGGCGCCGACACCTTCGCCGCCTACGTGAACGTCGGGGGCGAGCGCGCCTGCACCGGCGTCCTGGTCGACCCCCAGTGGATCCTGACGGCCGCCAGCTGCTTCTCGGACAACCCCGCGCAGCCCTTCCCCGCCCCGGCCGGCGCCCCCGCGCTGAAGACCACCGTGGTCGTGGGCCGCGCGGACCTCACCGGCACGGCCGGCACCCAGACCGAGGTCACCGAGGTCGTCCCGCGCGCGGACCGCGACGTGGTCATGGCGCGCCTGGCCAAGCCCGTGACCGGCGTGGACCCCGTGGTGCCGGCCGCCACCGCGCCCACCCAGGGCGAGACGCTGCGCGTGCTCGGCTACGGCCGCACCAAGACGACGTGGGTGCCGGACCGGCTGCACAGCGGCGCCTTCACCGTCCAGGAGACCGCCACCGGCCCCACGGTGAAGGTCGCCAGCGCGGGCGGCACCATCTGCCGCGGCGACGCGGGCGGCCCGGCCCTGCGGACCACGGACGGCAAGGTCGAGCTGGTCGCCCTCAACAGCGCCTCCTGGCAGGGCGGTTGCCACGGCACCGACCCGGCCGAGACCCGTACCGACGCCGTCGAGACGCGGGTCGACGACCTGCGCGACTGGATCCGGCAGGTCCGCGCGCTGCCGCAGGAGTCGCTGGTCGCCTCCGGCGACTTCAACGGCGACGGCAAGGCCGACATCGCCGGCTTCTACGACAACGGCACCTCCACCGCGAACAGGAACCGCTCCTCGCTGCACACCTGGCTGAGCAACGGCACCGGCTTCGCCGCCCCGCAGCAGGTGTGGAGCACGCCGGGCGGCTTCACCTGGGCCGCGTCGAAGCTGACCACCGGTGACTACAACGGTGACGGCAAGGACGACGTCTCGGTCTTCTACGACGCCGGCACGTCCGCCGAGGGCAACGTCTCCTCGATCTACACCTGGTACAGCACCGGCACCGGCTTCCAGGCCCCCAAGCGCACCTGGACGACGCCCGGCGGCTTCACCTGGAGCGCGTCCAAGGTCACCTCGGGCGACTTCAACGGCGACCGCAAGGACGACATCGGCGTCTTCTACGACCGCGGCAGGGGCACGGACGGCGTCACCCGCTCCGCACTGTTCACCTTCGCCAGCACCGGGGCCGCCTTCGCCAACCCGACGAAGGAGTGGGAGAGCACCGGCAACTTCCGCTGGTCCCAGTCCCAGCTGACGGCCGGCGACTACAACGGCGACGGCAAGGCCGACGTGTCGGTCTTCTACGACGCCGGCACCTCGGCCGAAGGCAAGAACCTCTCGGCGCTCTACACCTGGTACAGCACCGGGGCGAACTTCGCCCCCGTGCAGCGCACCTGGCTCGCGGGCAGCGGCTTCACCTGGTCGGCCTCCAAGGTCGCGTCCGGTGACTTCGACGGCGACGGCAAGGCCGACGTGTCGGTCTTCTACGACCGCGGCCTGTCGGACGGCAAGTGGGGTTCGAACCTGTACACCTTCATCAGCACCGGCACGGCGTTCAACGCGCCGACGCTGAAGTGGGCGAGCACCGGCGGGTTCCGCTGGAGCGGCAGCCAGTTCACCGCGGGCGACTACAACGGCGACCGCAAGGGCGACGTCGCGGTCCACTACGACCTCGGCAACACCCCCGACGGCCGCAAGGTCGACGGCCTGTACTCGTGGCTGAGCACCGGTACCGCCTTCGGCGCCCCGGCGGCCCGCTGGAGCGGCCCGCTCGGCTGACCGCCGCGTGACCCTTCCCCCGGAGTGCCCGCGTACCCGTCCGGTACGCGGGCACTTCCGCGTCCGGGGCACATCCGGGGCGGGGCTGTCGCGGGCGGGTGCGTCCCGGGTC
This sequence comes from Streptomyces sp. DH12, assembly GCF_020873895.1. Lineage (GTDB taxonomy): Bacteria > Actinomycetota > Actinomycetes > Streptomycetales > Streptomycetaceae > Streptomyces. The sequence continues at coordinate 55,680 of NZ_JAHWGT010000023.1, forward strand.
GGGCGTCTCGGGCGGTGGGCGACCGGTGGTTTTCGGACAGTGCGGGGTCCTCGCGAAACCACTGGGACCTGTGGGGTCGTCGTGACAAGTATTCGTTTTTGTGACCGATGAGAGAAGGGGGCACTCGGTGCAGCCCATCGAAGACCGTCCCAGCCGCCGTACCGTACTCGCCACCGGCGCGGGGGCGTTCCTGGCCGCCGCCGTGGCCGGGACGGCGCCCGCCCACGCCGCCGAGGGCAGTCCGGCCGACGGCGTCCGCGGGCGGCTGCGGGCCCTGGAGCGCCGCCACGGCGCACGACTCGGCGCGTTCGCCCACGACACGGGGACCGGCAGGACCGTGCTGTACCGGGCGGACGAGCGCTTCCCCATGGCGTCGCTCTTCAAGACCCTCGCCGTCGCGGCCGTCCTGCGCGACCTGGACCAGGACGGGGAGGTCCTCGCCCGACGGGTCCACTTCACCGCCGCGTACGTGGAGCAGTCCGGCTACTCCCCCGTCACCAGCCAGAAGGTCGCGACCGGGATGACCATCGCCGAGCTGTCGGCCGCGACGATCTGCCAGAGCGACAACACCGCCGGCAACCTGCTGCTGCGCGAGCTCGGCGGTCCGACCGCGATCACCCGCTTCTGCGAGTCCGTCGGCGACCACACGACCCGGCTGGACCGCTGGGAGCCCGAGCTGAACTCGGCCGAGCCGTGGCGCGTCACCGACACCACCACCCCCCGCGCCATCGGGCGGACCTACGGGCGGCTCGTCCTCGGCTCGGCGCTCGCGCCCCGCGACCGCGAGCAGCTGACGGCGTGGATGCTCGCCAACGCCACGAGCGGGGAGCGCTTCCGCAAGGGCCTCCCGGCGGACTGGGTCCTGGCCGACAAGACGGGCGGCGGGATGTACGGCGGGAACAACAACGTGGGCGTGGCCTGGCCGCCCGGGCGGCCCCCGGTCCTCCTGTCCGTGCTCACGACCCGCTTCGAGCCCGACGCCCAGGCCGACGACGCTCTCGTCGCGGAGGCGGCACGACTGCTGGCCGAAGCCCTCGGCTGAGAGGACTCGCCCTCGGGACGAGGCCCGGTACGGGGTGGGGTCCCGCTCGGGGTGAGGTTCGGTTCCGGCGGCATGCGGCGCGGGGTGCGGTCCGGTACCGGCGCCGTCGCTGCGGGCCGCCTTCAGGTGCGGGTGTCTTCCGGTGCGGGCCGCCTTCCGGTGCGGGTGTCTTCCGGTGCGGGTGTCTTCCGGTGCGGGTGTCTTCCGGTGCGGGTGTCTTCCGGTGCGGGCCGCCTTCCGGTGCGGGCCGCCTTCCGGTGCGGGTGTCTTCCGGTGCGGGATGTCTTCTCTCACCCGTCCGGCGCAATCCCCGCGCCTGCCCGGTCGCGTCACCGCGGCCGGGCCCCGCGCGGCGCCGCTCCCCGGGCGGGTACCCCGCCCGGCTCCGCCGGCCCGGCCCGGTCGCCCCGCGCGGGCCATGATGGTCGGGAGCCCGTTCCTCGCGCCGCGCCGGGTCCCCGGGGCTCACCGCGGGGGCCCGGGCGGCCGACGACGCAAGGAGACCCGCCCATGAGCCCGCCCACGGCCCGCGGCACGGTGGTCCCCGCGCTGCGGGCCGTGCGGGCCGTCGTGTTCGACACGGACGGGGTCCTCACCGACTCGGCGCGCGTCCACGCCGCGGCGTGGAAGGAGACCTTCGACGCGTTCCTGGCCGCCCTGCCGCCGGACGCCGCCGACCCGGCGGCGCGGCGGCCGTTCGGCACCGCGGACGACTACCCGCGGTACGTGGACGGCCGCTCGCGACGCGACGGCGCCGCCGCCTTCCTCGCCTCGCGCGGCCTGCCCGCCGGGCCGACCCTCGTGGAGCGCGTCGCCGCCGACAAGGAGCGCCGGTTCACCGCGCGCCTGCGCGGGCGCCCCGTCGACGCCTACCCCGGTACGGTGCGGCTGCTGCGCGCCCTGCGCGACGACGGCGTACCGATGGCGGCCGCCTCGGCGTCCCGGCACGCCCGGGAGGTGTTGGCGGGGGCCCGGCTGCTCGACCTGTTCGACGCGCTGGTGGACGGCGTCGAGGCGGCCCGGCTGGGTCTGCCCGGCAAACCCGACCCGGCGCTGTTCCTGGAGGCGGCTCGCCGGCTCGGCGCACCGCCCGGGCGGTGCGCGGTGGTGGAGGACGCCCTCGCCGGGGTCGAGGCGGGGCGGCGCGGCGGGTTCGGGCTGGTCGTCGGCGTCGACCGCGCGGGCCGCCCGGGTGGCGCCGACGCGCTGCGCCGGCACGGCGCCGACCTCGTCGTGCGCGACCTGTCGGAGCTGCTCGCGCCACGGGAGGGACAGCGCTCGTGACGGACTGGACGTGGGAGTTCGAGGGGTACGCCCCCGACCGCGAGGCGCTGCGGGAGGCCCTGTGCACCCTGGGCAACGGCTACTTCGCGACGCGCGGCGCGATCCCCGAGTGCGCGGCCGACGGCACGCACTACCCCGGCACCTACGCGGCGGGGTGCTACGACCGGCTGGCCTCGGAGGTGGCGGGCCGGCGGGTCGAGAACGAGGACATGGTCAACCTCCCCAACTGGCTGCCCGTGCGCTACCGGGTCGCCGACGGCGACGAGCCCGGCCCCTGGCTGACGCCCGCGCACGAGTACCTCACCGACCACGCCTTCACCCTCGACCTGCACGGCGGCACCCTGGAGCGCCGCAGCCGCTACGAGGACGACGGCGGGCGGCGCCTCGCCGTGCGCCAGCTGCGGCTCGTCCACATGGGCGACCCGCACCTCGCGGCGCTGCGCACCGAGTTCACCGCCGAGAACTGGGCGGGGGCGCTGGAGGTGGAGGTCGAGCTGGACGGGTCGGTCGCCAACACCGGGGTCGCCCGCTACCGGCAGCTCTCCTCCCGCCACCTGGAGGACGTCGGCACCGGCGAGGCCGCCGACGGCCGGGTGTGGCTGCGGTGCCGCACCGCCTCCTCCGGCATCCGGATCGGGCTCGCCGCGCGGACGACGGCGCCGGCCGGCCTGGAGGTCGTGCACGGCGACCGGCGGGTCGCGCAGCGGGCGCGCCTGGTGCTGTCGCCGGGCACGACCGTCGTCGTCGACAAGGTCGTGGCGCTGCACACCTCGCGCGACCCGGCGATCGCGGACCCGCTGCACGCGGCGGTGGACCGGGTGGGCCGCGCCCCCGGTTTCGGGGAGCTGCTGGCCTCGCACCGGACGGCCTGGCAGCAGCTGTGGCGCCGCGCGGAGCTGCGCGTGCCGAACGCGGCGGGCCGCATCCTGCGGCTCCACCTGTTCCACGTGCTGCAGACGCTGTCGCCGCACACCGCCGACCTGGACGTGGGCGTCCCGGCGCGCGGACTGCACGGCGAGGCGTACCGGGGGCACGTCTTCTGGGACGAGCTGTTCGTCCTGCCCTATCTGAACCTGCACTTCCCCGAGGTGTCCCGGGCGCTGCTCACCTACCGGCACCGCAGGCTGGAGCGGGCCCGCTTCTCCGCCCGCGACGCGGGCCGCGCCGGGGCGCTGTACCCGTGGCAGAGCGGGAGCGACGGGCGGGAGGAGACCCAGCAGCTGCATCTCAACCCGCGCTCCGGCCGCTGGCTGCCGGACCACTCCCACCTCCAGCACCACGTGGGCTCGGCGGTCGCGTACAACGTGTGGCGCTACGGGGAGGCGACCGGGGACACCGAGTTCCTGCACACCAGGGGCGCCGAGATGCTCCTGGAGATCGCCCGGTTCTGGGCCGACTCGGCCACCTACGACGCGGACCTCGACCGGTACCGCATCCTCGGCGTGATGGGGCCCGACGAGTACCACGACGCCTATCCGGGCGCGGACCGGCCGGGCCTGGACGACAACGCCTACACGAACGTGACGGCGGCGTGGGTGCTGGCGCGGGCGCTGGAGCTGATGACGGAGCTGCCGGAGCCGCGCCGGCGCGAGCTGGAGGAGCGCACCGGGCTGCACCAGGGCGAACTGGCCCTGTGGGACGACGTGTCGCGCCGGCTGCACGTGCCGTTCCACTCCGGGGTGATCAGCCAGTTCCACGGGTACGGAGAGCTGGCCGAACTCGACTGGGAGGGATTGCGGCACCGGTACGGCGACATCCGGCGGCTGGACCGGATCCTGGAGGCCGAGGGCGACTCCGTCAACCGCTACCAGGCGTCGAAGCAGGCGGACGTGCTGATGCTGGGCTACCTCTTCCCGCCGGCCGAACTGCGCGCGCTGATGCGGCGGCTGGGGTACGTGCTGGACGACGGGACGTGGTGGCGGACCGTCGAGTACTACCTGCGGCGCACAAGCCACGGCTCGACCCTGAGCGTGCTGGTCAACGGGTGGGTGCTGGCGCGGGTGCGGCGGGCGGAGGCGTGGGAGTTCGTCCAGGAGGCGCTCGTCGCGGACATCGCGGACCTGCACGGGGGGACGACCGGCGAGGGCATCCACCTCGGTGCCATGGCGGGCACGCTGGACCTGGTGCAGCGGGGCCTGACGGGACTCGACACCCGGGGCGGCCGGCTGCGCCTCGACCCGGTGCCGCTGCCGGAGCTGTCGGAGTACGACTTCACCCTGCGCTTCCACGGCCACTGGGGCGTGCGGCTGCGGATGACCCCGGAGAGCCTGCACGTGACCGTGCCGGAGTCGGGGATCGCGCCGATCGACATCGAGCTGCCGGGGTGCGCGGTGTCCATCGAGCCGGGGCGGTCCGTGCGGCTGCCGTTGCCGGAGTAGGCGGTCGCGGTCGCGGCTGCCGCTGCCGCGGGGCGGTGGAGGCCGGTGGGTGTGGTCGGGGGGCCGCGTGGCGGTGTTTCCGGCGGGGCGTCAGAGGGGCGCGGGGGTGGCGAAGGGGGCGCACGGGGCTTAAAGAGGGGCGCGCAATGGGTAGTTGACGACCTGATTGACGCGGCGCGTCGTCGCGGGGCCTTGATCTTTTCGCAGGTTAGGCTAACCTAACTTTCCGTAGGCGGCGGTGGGAGCCCCCACCGCGCCCGCCGCGCGTGCGCCTTGTGCGCGACCCCCGCAACACGACCGAAGGGCATCCGCCATGCCGAACGGTGCGCTGCGCGCCGAGCTCCTCGAGCGCCAGGAGCGACGCGAGTCCTCCGCCCGTACCTACGCAAGCACCCTGCCCGTCGCCCCCGTGCACGCCGCCGGCGCGGTGATCACCGGGGCCGACGGACGCACCTACCTGGACTGCCTCTCCGGCGCGGGCACCCTCGCGCTCGGGCACAACCACCCCGGCACCGTCGCCGCGCTCCAGTCGGTCCTCGCCTCCGGCGCACCGCTGCACACCCTCGACATGATCACCCCGCAGAAGGACGCGTTCAGCGGGGAGTTGCTGAGCCGGCTCCCCGGCGGGCTGCGCGACACCGCGCGGCTGCACTTCTGCAGCCCCGCCGGCACCGACGCCGTCGAGGCGGCGCTGAAACTGGCCCAGCACGCCACCGGCCGGCGCGGGACCGTGGCCTTCACCGGCGCCTACCACGGCATGACCCTCGGCGCGTCCGCCGTCTCCGGGCCGCCCCGCATGAGCGGCACGGTCGGCGCGGACGGCGTGCCGGTCACCCGGCTGCCCTACCCCTACGGGCTGCGCTGCCCCTTCGGCACCGGTGACGCCGAGCGGTCCGGGGAGCTGTCGGCACGGCTGCTGGAGAGCCTGATCACCGACCCCAGCAGCGGGGTGGGGGCGCCGGCCGCCGTCATCCTGGAGGTCGTCCAGGGGGAGGGCGGGGTCGTGGAGGCCCCGGACGGCTGGCTGCGGGAGGTCCGCCGCATCACCGCCGAGCACGGCATCGTCCTCGTCGTCGACGAGGTGCAGACCGGCGTGGGGCGCACCGGGCACTACTGGGCGTGCGAGCGCGCGGGCGTCACCCCGGACGTGCTCGTCACGTCGAAGGCCGTCGGCGGCGGCCTGCCGCTGGCCCTCATCGCGTACCGCCCCGAGCTCGACACCTGGCGCCCGGGCCACCACACCGGGACCTTCCGCGGCAACACCCTCGCCATGGTCGCCGGCGAGATCACCCTGCGGACCGTGGCCGAGCAGCAGTTGGCGGAACGCGCCCTGAAACTCGGCGAGCGGATCCGCCGCGGCCTGCGCGACATCGCCGCCCTGCACCCCGTCCTCGGCGAGGTGCGCGGGCGGGGCCTGATGATCGGCGTCGAGCTGGTCGACCGGGACGCCGCCCCCGACCGGCACGGCGTCGCCCCGGGCGACCCGGTGCTGGCCCACGCCGTCCGCGCGGCCTGCGTCGAGCGGGGCCTGCTGCTGGAGCTCGGCGGGCGGGACGACACCGTCGTCCGGCTGCTGCCGCCGCTGGTCCTCACCGACGAGCAGGCCGACTCCGTCGTGGAGCGCCTCGCCGCGGCCCTGGCGAGCGTCCGGTGACCCGCAGGGAGGACGGCATAGGGGAGGCCGGCGGCCACCCGCCCGCCGGCCCCGGTGAGGTCGACCTCGCCGTCGCGGGCGGCGCCCACGGGGCGTACGCGCTCGGCAAGCTCACCTCGGTGGTGCTGGACGCGCTCGCCGAGGGCGCCGCCGCGCGGGGCGGGCCGCTGCCCGGCGGCGGCCCCGCCGCGGTCGCCCGGCGGTTACGCGCCGCCTGCGCGCCCGTCCTGCCCGAGCGGGGGACCGGCGCCGAGGAGGCCCTGCGGACCGTCGTACGGGCGGTCGCCGAGGGCGCGGCCGACCCGGCCGACCCCTGGTGCGCGGCCCACCTGCACTGCCCGCCCCTGGCGGTGGCCGCCGCCGCCGACCTCGCCGCCGCCGCGCTCAACCCCTCGATGGACTCCTGGGACCAGGCGCCCGCCGCCGCGGTGCTGGAACAGGACGTCACCGCCGCCCTCGCCGACCTGGTCTACCCGGGGCGGGCGACGGCCGACGCGCTGGTCACCAGCGGCGGCACCGAGTCCAACCTCGTGGCGCTGCTCCTCGCCCGGGAACGGGCCCGCGCCGCCGGCACCGCCACGGTGCGGGTGGTGTGCGGGGCCAACGCCCACCACAGCGTGCGGCGCGCCGCCTGGCTGCTGGACCTGCCCGAGCCGGTCACCGCGGCCGCCCCGGGCGGACGGCTCGACCCGGCGGCCGTCGACCGGGCCCTCGCCCGCACCACCGGGCCCGCCCTGGTCGTGGCCACCGCCGGCACCACCGACGAGGGGCTCGTCGACCCCCTCCCCGAGCTGGGGTCCGTCGCCGCGCGGCACGGCGCGGAACTCCACGTCGACGCCGCGTACGGCGGGCCGCTGCTGTTCAGCGAGCGGCTCGCGCCCCGCCTCGACGGGCTGACCGCCGCCACCTCCGTCACCTTCGACCTGCACAAACTGGGCTGGCAGCCGGTCGCGGCGGGTGTCCTCGCCGTGGCCGACGGCGCCGCGCTCGCCCCGCTGGCGCTGCGCGCCGACTACCTCAACGCCGACGACGACGGCGAGGCCGGCCTGCCCGACCTGCTCGGCCGCTCCATCCGCACCACCCGCCGCCCCGACGTGCTGAAGGTCGCCGCCACCCTGCGCGCCCTCGGCCGGGACGGTCTCGGCGCGCTCGTCGAGCACTGCGTCGACGCCGCGCACGAGCTCGCCGCCCTCGTCGACGACCACCCGCGGCTGCGCCGCCGCCCCGGCGGCATCGGCATCAGCACCGTGCTGTTCCGCCCCACCGCCGCGGACGCCGCGGCGCCGGCGGACGGCGACGCGCTGGTCGCCGAGGTGCGCCGCCGGCTCCTCACCGAGGGCCGCGCCGTCGTGGGGCGGGCCGTCGCCGAGGACGCCGACGGCACCCGCCGCCTGTGGCTGAAGGCCACCCTGCTCCACCCGCGGGCCGCCGGCGAGGACCTGGCCGGCCTGCTCGACCTGGTCGCCGCCACCGCCGCCCGCACCGGCACCACGCACCCCCAGGAACCGGAAGGACCCCGATGACGACCGAGCAAGCCGCCGAGGAGCCGAGGACCGTCGACCTGCTCGGCGTGGGCGTCGGCCCGTTCAACCTGTCGCTGGCCGCGCTGGCCGACGGGGTGCCCGGGCTCGACGCCGTCTTCCTCGACCAGCGGCCCGCGTTCCGGTGGCACCCGGGCCTGCTGATCGAGGGCGCCACCCTCCAGGTGCCGTTCCTCGCCGACCTGGTGAGCCTCGTCGACCCGACCAGCCGGTGGTCGTTCCTCAACTACATCCGCACCCAGGAGCGGCTCTTCCCGTTCTACTTCGCGGAGCGGTTCCACATACCCCGCGCCGAGTACGACGCGTACTGCCGCTGGGTCAGCGAGGAGCTGCCCTCCTGCCGCTCCGGCCACCGCGTGGACGCGGTCGCCTGGGACGAGGACCGCGAGGCGTACGCGGCGCGGTACACCCGGCTCGACGAGCACGGCGCCGCCCTCGGCACCGGCACGGTCCTCGCCCGGCACCTCGCGCTCGGCGTCGGCACCGCCCCGCACGTGCCCGCGCCGCTGCGCGCCCTGGCCGCCGACCCGGACGCACCCGTGCTGCACTCCGCCGACTACCTCGCCCACCGCGACCGGCTGCTGACCGCCGGGCACGTCACCGTCGTCGGCGCCGGCCAGTCCGGGGCGGAGGTGCTCCTGGACCTGCTGCGGGCCCGCCCCCACGGGAGTGAGGGGCTGACGTGGCTCGCCCGCACCCCGGCCTTCGCGCCGATGGAGTACAGCAAACTGGGCCTGGAGCACTTCACGCCCGACTACACGCGCTACTTCCACGACCTGCCCGAGACCGCCCGCGACCGGCTGCTGCCGGCGCAGTGGCAGCTGTACAAGGGCGTCAGCACCGACACCCTCGGCGACATCCACGAGGAGCTGTACCGGCGCGCCCTCACCGGCGGGTGGCCCGACGTCACCCTCACCCCGGGCGTCGCCGTCACGGCCGCCGAACAGCGCGGCGGCCGGGTGCGGCTGACCCTGGAGCACACCGAGGAGGGGTCCCGGGGAGAACTGGCCACCGACGCCGTCGTCCTCGCCACCGGCTACGCCGAGCGGCCCGTCGACGGGCTGCTCGAAGCGCTCGGCCCGCACATCTCCCGGGACGGCGCCGGCCGGCCCCTCGTCGGCCGCGACCAGCGGCTGGTCCTCGACGACAAGGTCGGCGGGGCGGTCTTCGTGCAGAACGCCGAGCGGCACACGCACGGCGTCGGAACCCCCGACCTGGGGCTGGCCGCCTGGCGCTCCGCGGTGATCCTCAACGCCCTGACCGGGCGGCCCGCCTACCCGCTGCCCGAGCGGACGGCGTTCACGACCTTCGGGCTCGCCGGGACCCGCGCCTGCGCGGACCCGTCCCGATCCGCCGACGACCAGAAAGAGTGCGCATGAGCGAGATCCAGCCCCTCGACCCCGTCACGGAGGCCGACCGGGCCGCCGTCGACAACCTGCTGCGCTGCTGGGTGCGGGAGACCGGAGTGGAGCGGCCCGACGGCGACGTGCTGCGCCTGGAGCTGCCCGCGTCGGGCACGGCCGTCGAGGTGCCCGTCCGGTACTGGTCACCGGTCGGCTGGCACCGCTTCGGACCCGCCCGGCTCCCCTCCGGCACGCCCGCCTCCGCGACGGCGCTCGCCGCGCTGCTGGGCGTCGAGGCGGCCGACGGCGACCCGGCCTCCGTGGCGGACCTGACCGGGCGGGTCAGCGACTCGGTGCGGCGCGTCACCGAGTTCGTCCGGGCCCGGCGGGCGGCGCCCGACGACCCGGCCGGCACCACCGCGTTCCTCGCCGCCGAGCAGTCCCTGATCACCGGGCACCCGCTGCACCCGACGCCGAAGAGCCGCGAAGGGCTCACCGACACGGAGGCCGCCCGCTACTCCCCCGAGGTCCGCGGCGCCTTCCCGCTGCACTGGTTCGCCGCCGACCCGTCGGTCGTGCGCGCCGACTCCTCCCTCGACCGGAGCGCCGAGGACCTCCTCGCCGGGTTCGCCGGCGACGCCCCCGCCCGCCCGTCGGGCAGCGTCCTGGTCCCCGCCCACCCGTGGCAGGCGCAGGACGTCGTCCACCGGCCCGCCGTGCGGGCCCTGCTGGACGCCGGGCTGCTGCACGACCTCGGTCCGGCCGGCCCCGCCTGGTCGGCGACCTCGTCGGTGCGGACGCTGTACCGGGCCGACGCCCCGGTGATGCTGAAGTTCTCGCTGGGCCTGCGGATCACCAACTCGCGGCGCGAGAACATGCGCGCGGAGCTGCACCGGGGCCTCGCCGTCGACCGGCTCCTCACCGCCGGCCTCGGCCGGGCGCTGCACGCCGCCCACCCCGGATTCGCGATCGTCCGCGACCCGGCGTGGCTCGCGGTCGACGCCACGCCCGACGGCGGCGGGGACACCGGCCTGGACGTGGTCGTGCGCGCCAACCCGTTCCCGGCGGACGCGGCGGCCCAGGCCGAGTGCGTCGCCGGCCTCGTCGCGCCCCGGCCCGACCTGCCCGACGGCCGCTCCCGGCTGGCCTCCCTCGTCCACGGCATCGCCGCGCGCACCGGCCGGCCCGTCGCCGACGTCGCCGAGGAGTGGTTCGCCCGGTACGCCGAACGGGTCGTCGGGCCCGTGCTGTGGCTGTACGCGGCGTACGGGCTCGGTCTGGAGGCCCACCAGCAGAACACGCTGGTCACGCTGGACGGCGACGGCTGGCCGGCCGGCGGCCGCTACCGCGACAACCAGGGCTACTACTTCTCCCCCGACCGCAGCGGCGCCCTGTACGGCTGGGTGCCCGGCGTCGGCCGCGACCTCGGCACGTACGTCGCGGACGACGTCATCGACGAGCGGCTCGCCTACTACGTCGGCATCAACAACATGCTCGGCCTGGCCGGCGCGCTCGGCTCCCAGGGGCTCGCCGACGAGGTGCGGCTGCTGCGGCACGCCGACCGGTTCCTCGCGGACGCCGCGGCCGCGCACGGCGACCGGCTGCGCCTCGCCTCGCTGCTGCGGGAGGAGCCGACGCTGCGCTGCAAGGCCAACCTGCTGACACGGGTGCGCGGCATGGACGAGCTGACGGGCCCGCTGGAGGAGCAGTCCGTGTACGTCGACATCCCCAACCCCCTGGTGGAGGTGCGCAAGTGACGCGGGGGCCCCTCGTCATCGCCGAGACGGTGCTGGAGCAGGGCGTGTTCGCGCTGCGGGCGGTCGACCCGGCCGCCGACGCCGAGCTGGTCCACGGGTGGATGAACGACCCGGAGGTCGCCGAGTACTGGGAGATGGCCCAGCCGGTGGAGCGGGTCGCCGCCTACCTGCGCGAGCAGGTCGCCAGCTCGCACTCCACGCCGTACGTCGGGTGCGTGGACGGCACGCCGATGAGCTACTGGGAGCTGTACCGGGCCGACCTGGACCCGCTGCGCCACCACTACGCCTCCCGGCCGCGCGACGCCGGCGTCCACCTGCTGCTCGGCCCGTCCGCGTACCGGGGCCGCGGGCTCGGGGCGGTGCTGCTGCGCGCCGTGTCGGACTGGCAGCTGCGCACCGACCCGTACGCCGAGCGGGTCGTCGCCGAGCCCGACATCCGCAACGCGCGCTCGCTGCGCGCCTTCGAGCGGGCCGGGTTCCGGATGGCGCGGCAGATCGACCTGCCGGGCAAGCGGGCGGCGTTCATGGTCCGCGAGCGCACGGCATGACGGGGGCGCACGGGCGCCCGGTGCTGCTGGCGGCGGCCGGGCTGCACATGGTGACCCAGTCGGCGCTGGCCCCGTTCTACCCGGCGCTGTTCCGCGCCGCGTACGGGGTGCAGACGCTGGCCGCGACGGGCCTGTTCCTGGTGGTCTGCCAGGTGTCGGCCGTCGTGGCGCTGCCCCTGTGGGGGCGGGCCTGCCGGCGCGTGCCGCTGGTGCGGCTGGTGACGGTCGGCCAGACGGCGGCGGTGCTGCTGACCGCGGCACTCGTGCTGGCCCCGTCGTACGCGGTGTTCACCGGGGTGTCCGTGCTGCTCGTGGCCGCGAAGGCGGTCGTCCTGCTGGCCTACCCGGGCCTCGCGCGCAGCCATCCGCGCGGGGTGCTGCCCGGGGTGGTCCAGTACGTGGCCGTGCTGCACGCGGCCTCGGTCGCCGCGACGCTGCTGGGCGGCCTGGTCGTGTCGGTGCCCGACCCGCGCACCGCGCTGCCGCTGCTGGCCGTGGTGGAGGCGGTGCTGCTGCTGGCGTGCGTACGGCTGCTACGCCCGGTGGCCGTCCCCGCCGGCCCCGCGGTGGCGGCGCCCGCCGGCGGCGGCGTGTGGCGGCTGGCCGGGTACGTGCTGGTGACGGCGGTCGCGGTGTACGCGGCCCGGCCGTACTTCACCGAGTACGTCACCGGCGCCGGGGCGTCGGCGGGCACCGCGACGCTGCTGTTCGTGCTGCCGCACCTGGCGGTGCTGGCCCTGCTGCCCGCCCCCGCCTGGGACTACAGGAATGACCTGCCATGACGATGCCCGGTAGTGCCCTGTCCGACCCGATACCCGGGCCCGCGTCCGGGCCCTCGCCGCTGCTCGAACCCGACCTGCTGGCGGCCTCGCCCGCCGGTCTCGCCGAACTGGGCCGCCTGGTGCGCGACATCGCCAGGGAGGCCGCCGCCGGGCTGCGCCGCCGCGGCGGGCCGCTGCCCTCGCTGAGCCCGGAGGAGCTGACGCGCCTGGTCGACGAGCAGTTCCCCGACGGGGTGGTGCCGCGCGCAGGCGCCGGCCGCGACGCCGTGCTGGCGCTCGCCCGGGCCTGCGCGGAGACCACCGTGGACCTCGCCGACCCGCGCGCGGCCGCCCACCTCCAGCCGCCGTCGCTGGCCGTGGCCGCCGCCGCCGACGTCCTCGCCGGGATCTTCAACGCGTCCGTCGACACCTGGGACTCCGGCCCGTACGCCGTCGAGATCGAACGGCGGCTGGTGAGGGGGCTGTGCCGGCTGACCGGGTACGGCCCCGAGTCGGGCGGCGTGCTCACGCCCGGGGGCAGCGCGTCGAACCTCCAGGCGCTGCTCATCGCCCGCGACGCCGCCGCGGCGAAGGTCCGCGACGTGCGCAGCGGCGGGCTGAGCGGGTTCGGTCTCGCGCCGCTCGTCCTCTGCTCCGAACTGGCCCACTTCTCCGTCGCCCGCGCCTGCGCGGTGCTCGGACTGGGCGAGGAGGCCGTGCGGACCGTGCCCGTCGACCGGCGGCACCGGATGCGCCCCGAGGCGCTCGACGCGGCGCTGCGCGACGTCGACCCCGCCGCGCGGCTGCCCGTCGCGGTCGTCGCCACCGCCGGCACCACCGACTACGGTTCGGTCGACCCGCTGCCCGAGGTCGCCGCGGTCGCGCGGGAGCACGGCGTGCGGCTGCACGTCGACGCGGCGTACGGCTGCGGCGCCCTCTTCTCCGGCCGGCTTCGGCCGCTGCTCGCCGGGATCGAGGAGGCCGACACCGTCACCCTGGACCTGCACAAGACGGCCTGGCAGCCGGCCGCGGCGAGCGTCCTGCTCGCCCGCGACGCGGCCGACTTCGCACCGACCACGGGGCTGCGGGTCGCCTACCTGAACCCGGACGACGACGGCGAGGCCGGGTACGACGGGCTGCTCGGCCTGTCGCTGCAGACGACGCGCCGCGCGGACGCGCTGAAGGTCGCGGCGACCTTCCTGGCGCTGGGCACCGACGGGGTCGGCGGGATGCTCGACGCCTGCCACGACCTGGCGCGGCACGCCGAGCGGGCGGTGGCGGCGCACCCGGCGCTGGCGCTGACCGCCGGGGCGACGCTCTCCACGGTCGTCTTCCGGTACGCCACCCGCGACCCGGCGGCGTCCGACTCGGTCAACGGCGCCCTGCGCCGCCGTCTGCTGCGCACCGGCCACGCGCTGGTCGGCCGGACCGACGTGGCGCAGGGCGACGGCCGCCGCACCGTCCACCTGAAGCTGACGCTGCTCAACCCGCAGGCCCGCACGACCGACGTCGACGACCTGCTCGACGCGGTCGTCCGAGCCGGGCGGGCCGTCGAGGAGGAAGGGACCGCCGCATGAAGCGCCGCGGAGTGGAGCAGCACAAGGGCCGGAAGAAGAACCGGCGCCCTCACGAGAAAGGCACAGCCCGTATGACTGACGGCCACCCCGTCCCCGACCTCGCCGACGTGTCCCCCGACGCGTGGCGGGAGGCCAACCGCAGGCTCCTCGCCAAGACGCTCTCCGAGTTCGCGTTCGAGGAGCTGGTCAAGCCCCTGGAGCTGGAGACGCCGGGCCGCTTCCGTGTCGACCTGGACAGCGGCGTCTCGTACGCGTTCTCCGCGACCCGGGGCGCGCTGGACTCCTGGCGCGTGGACGGGTCCTCCGTCACGCGCGGGGCGGCCGGGCTGCTCGGCAACGAGATCGCCACCCCGGCGTGGGACGCCCAGCAGTTCCTGGTCGACTGCGCGGACACGATCGGGACGGACGCGCCGACCCTGGGCATGTACCTGACCGAGGTGTCGGCGACCCTCGCCGTGGACGCCGCCCGCATCGCTCACGGCGGGCGGACCGCCGCCGAGCTGCGGGAACTGGACCACGCCGAGCTGGAGTCCGCCATGACGGGCCATCCGACGCTCGTGGCCAACAAGGGCCGCATCGGGTTCTCCGCGACGGACGTGCGGGCGTACGCGCCGGAGTCGGGGCGGACGGTGGCGCTGCGGTGGATCGCCGTGCACCGGGGCCTGGCGGAGTTCCGCGGCACGCCGGAGCTGAGCGAGCGGGCGGTCGTCGAGCACGAGCTGGACGAGGGCACCGTCGCCTCGTTCCGCGCGCGGATCGAGGCGGCGGGCGGCGACCCGGACGCGTACGTGTGGATGCCCGTCCACCCGTGGCAGTGGGACCACGCCGTGCAGGTGCTGTTCGCGGGCGAGATCGCGCAGCGGCGGATCGTCCCCCTCGGCGACAGCGCCGACGCCTACCTGCCGCAGCAGTCGGTGCGGACGATGACGAACGTGTCCGAGCGCGGCCGCTGGGACGTCAAACTCCCCCTGAAGATCGTGAACACGCTGATCTGGCGCGGCATCCCGCCGCACTGCACCCAGGGCGCGCCGCTGACCACCCAGTGGCTGACGGGCCTGCTCGGCCGGGACCCGCTGCTCCGCGACGAGCTGCGGACGGTGTTCCTCGGCGAGGTGGCGTCGGTGACGGTCCGCCACCCCTACCTGGACGGGGTGCCGGACGTGCCGTACCAGCACCTGGAGACGCTCGGGTGCATCTGGCGCGAGTCGGTGTCGTCGCGGCGGGACGAGGGCGAGCGGGTGCGGACGTTCGCGTCGCTGCTGTACGTCGACGAGCACGGCACGGCGTTCGCGGCGGAGCTGGCCCGCGCCTCCGGGCTGCCGGCCGAGGAGTGGCTGTCGCGGCTGTTCGAGACGGTGATGCACCCGGTGCTGCACGTGATGTACACGTACGGCATCACCTTCAACCCGCACGGCCAGAACACCCTGATCGGGTACGACGGGGACGACGTGCCGCGCCGGCTGTTCCTGAAGGACTTCGTCGACGACGTGTCCGTCTCGCACACCCCGGTGCCCGAGCGCGGACCGGAACCGGACGGCTACGACCACGTCCTGCCGCGCAAGGACCCGGTCGTCATCCGCCAGCACGTGGTGGACCAGCTGCTGCTGGGCCACTTCCGGTACCTGGCGCCGCTCGTCGCCGAGCAGCTGGGCGTGGCGGAGGAGCGGTTCTGGCAGCTGGTGCGGCAGGCGGTCGTGTCGTACCAGGAGCGGTTTCCGGAGAAGGCGGAGCGGTTCGCGCAGTACGACATGCTCGCCGGCGAGTTCCCCCGCTACCCGTTCAACACCGACCGGCTCGTCGTCACCCGCTACGTCGACCGGGCGCTGCGCCACGCGCTGCGCCCGAACGGCACCGTCTCCAACCCGCTGTCGTGAGCATCGAGATCAGCGCGTCGGAGCTGACCCTCGGCCACGGCGGCGAGCCCGTCGCGCGGAGCATCGCCGTCGCCCTGGCCCCCGGTGAGGTGACCGCCCTCGTCGGGCCCAACGGCTCGGGCAAGTCCACGCTGCTGCGGGCGCTGGCCCGGCTGCACACCCCGGACGGCGGGCGGATCGTCCTGGACGGGCGGGACCTGGCGGAGTACCGGCCGCGGGAGCTGGCGCGCAAGCTGAGCTTCCTGACGCAGTCGCCGATCGTCCCGGCCGGGGTGACCGTGGAGGAGCTGGTCTCCTACGGGCGCCACCCCCACCAGGGGCTGCTGGCGCGCGGCGCGGGCCGGGAGGACCGCGAGGCCGTGGCCTGGGCGCTGGACGCGACGAACCTGCGCCCGTTCGCCGAGCGGACCTTGGACCGGCTGTCCGGCGGCGAGCGGCAGCGGGCGTGGATCGCCATGGCACTGGCCCAGCGGACCGGTCTGCTGCTGCTCGACGAGCCGACGACGTACCTCGACATCCGGTACCAGATCGAGGTGCTGCGGCTCGTGCGGCGGCTGGCGGACGAGCACGGCATCACCGTGGCGGTGGTGCTGCACGACCTGAACCAGGCCGCCGCGTTCTCCGACGCGATGGTCGTGCTCGCCGGGGGCCGGATCGTGGCCTCCGGCACACCCGCCGAGGCGCTGACGGAGGAGACCGTCCGCACCGCCTTCGGCATCGACACGACCGTCACCCACGACCCCCACACGGGTGTGCCGACCTGCCTGCCGACCTGGCGCGAGCCGTCGGCGGCGGCCGCCACCTGACGCACGACCGCACCACGGAACCGCACCACCCGAACGAGCAAAGGAACCTCGCTCATGCGCACTCCACCACGGGCCGCACGGACCGCCCTGACCGCCCTCCTCGCCGCCGCGGCGCTCGCCGTCACCGCCGTCGGCTGCGGCTCCGCCGCCGAGGAGGCGGGCGGCGGGTCGCCGACGAAGGGCAGCGGCGGCGGGAAGGACGGCGGAGCCGTCACCGTCACCCACCTGAAGGGCTCCACCACGCTGGAGAAGCCGGCGGCGAAGGTCGTCGCGCTGGAGTGGACCTACGCCGAGGACCTGCTGGCCCTCGGGGTGTCCCCGGCCGGCGTGGCCGACGTGAAGGGCTACGACCAGTGGGTCACCGGCGGCCCGCGCTTCGGCAAGGACGTCAAGGACGTCGGCACCCGGCAGGCGCCCAGCCTGGAGACGATCAAGGTGCTGAAGCCGGATCTGATCATCACCTCCAAGGTGCGCTCCGAGGCCAACTACGAGCAGCTGAACAAGATCGCGCCGACGCTGATGTTCGACCCGTACGCCACGGACAGCGAGTACGAGGAGATGCGGGCGACGCTGAAGAAGATCGGCACCGCGGTCGGCAAGGCCGACGCGGCCGACCAGGCGCTCAAGGACCTCGACGCCAAGGTCGACGCCGCGCGGCGCAAGCTGGCCGACGCGGGCAAGGGCGGCGCCTCGGTGACCGTCGCCCGCGGCTACACCACGGACGGCGCCGCCGTGGTGGAGGTCCTCACCGACTCCACCATCCCGGGCGGCCTGCTTCCGCGGCTCGGCCTGAGGAACGCCTGGTCGGGGAAGGCCGACGCGTACGGCATGAGCAAGGTCGACATCGAGGGCCTGAAGCCGGTCGAGAAGTCCAGCCTGGTGTACGTCGCCGCGAAGGACGACGACGTGTTCGCCGGGTCGCTGCCGAAGAACGCGCTGTGGCAGAGCCTGGACTTCGCCAAGGGCAAGCGGGTCCACGCCCTGGACCCGGGCACGTGGTTCTTCGGCGGGCCGTTCTCCACCGGGCAGGTGGCCGACGAGATCGCGGGCGCGCTCACTTCATGACCGGGATCGCGACGCGTCCGGTGAGGACCGCCGCGCCGGGGCCGGCCGGGAGGGCGCACCGCCCCCCGATCGGCCCGGCCGCGGTCGTGCTGGGCGGCGTGCTCGCGCTGCTGGTGGTGGCGGTGGCCCACCTCGGGTACGGGCGCAGCGGCGTGGGGCTGGGGGATCTGCTGCGGGTGCTGCTGGGCGGGGGTGACGCCGACGCCCGGTCGGTACTGCTCGGCGGGCGGCTGCCGCGGACGCTGGCCGGGCTGGTGGCCGGGGCGTCGCTGGCGGTGGCGGGGTGCCTGCTGCAGTCGTCGGTGCGCAACCCGCTGGCGTCGCCGGACACGCTGGGCGTGACGGCCGGCGCGTACCTGGCGGTGGCGGTCAGCGCGATCACCGGGTTCTCGCTGGGCGACCTGCCGCGCGGCGGGGTGGCGTTCGTCGGCGGTCTGCTGGCCGCCGCGCTCGTGCACACCGTGGCCGGCGGGTCGCGGGGCCGGCCGGCGCACCTGGTCCTGGCGGGGGTGTCCGTGACGCTCGCCCTGTCGAGCGTCACGGCGGTGCTGGTCGTGCTGTTCCAGGAGGAGACCGGTGCGGTGTTCTTCTGGGGCCACGGCTCCCTCGCGGTGGCCGACAGCGCCCGGTCGGTGGCGGTGCTGCCGCTGCTCGCCGCCGGGTTGCTGGGCGGCTTGCTGCTGGCCAGGACGCTGGACATCCTCGGGACGGGCGACGAGACGGCGCGGGGCCTCGGTGTGCGCGTGGGGCGGGTGCGGCTGACGGCGGTGCTGCTGTCGGTGCTGCTCACGGCGTGCGCGGTGGCGGTGACGGGCCCGATCGGCTTCGTGGGCCTCGCGGCTCCGCACCTCGTGCGGTTCGCCGGGGTGCGGCGCCACGCGGCGCTGGTGCCGGCGGCCGCCGTGTGGGGCGCGACGCTGCTGCTGGGGGCGGACCTGCTGGCGCGGGTGACGTCGCCGACGGGCAACGAGGTCCCGGCCGGCGTGGTGACCGCGCTGTTCGGCGCGCCGCTGTTCCTGTGGCTGGCCCGCCGCCTGCCGGCCGAGCCGGCCGCGCCCGGCACCGTGATGCCGGGGCGGCGCGGGCGGCGGCTGCCGTACCCGGCGCTGCTGCTCGGCGGGGTGGCGGCGGTGTGCGCGCTGCTGGCGGGCGGGCTGGTCCTCGGGGACATCTCCGTCCCGCTCGCCGAACTGCCGCGGCTGCTGGCGGGCGGCGGTGACGAGTTGCTGCGGGGCGTGGTGCTGGAGTACCGGTTGCCGCGGCTGCTGGTGGCGGCGCTCGCCGGGGCGCTGCTGGCGGTTGCGGGCGGCATCGTGCAGACGGTGTCGCGCAACCCGCTGGCCGACCTCACCGTGATGGGCGTCAGCGGCGGCGCCGGATTCGCCGCGGCGCTGGTGCTGGTGGCGCTGCCGTCGGTGCCGTACGCGGCGCTGCCGGTCGCGGCGCTCCTGGGCGGCGCGGCGGCGTTCGCGCTGACGTACGGGCTGTCGCTGCGCAAGGGGTCGGTGGCGCCGGAGCGGCTGGTGCTGGTCGGCATCGGCACCTTCGCGCTGACGACGGCCGCCACCAACTACCTGGTGGTGGGGGCGCGCTTCCAGGTGGCGCAGGCGCTGACCTGGCTGTCGGGGTCGACGTACGCCCGGGACACCACCGACCTGTCGGTGCTGGCGGGCGCGGCGGTGGTCGGGGTGCCGCTGGTGGTGCTCGCCTTCCGCCGGCTGGACCTGCTGGCGCTGGGCGAGGACACCCCCCGCACGCTGGGCCTGCCGCTGGAGCGCACCCGGCTGGCGGTGCTGGCCCTCGCGGTGGCGCTGGCGGCGTGCGCGGTGGCGGTGGTCGGGACGGTGGCGTTCGTCGGCCTGGTCGCGCCGCACGCGGCGCGGATGCTGGTCGGTTCGCGGACGCACCGGCTGCTGCCGACGGCGGCGCTGGCGGGCGCGGCGCTGATGGTCGCCGCGGACACGGTGGGCCGGGCGGCGATCGCCCCGGCGGAGATCCCCTCGGGGCTGCTGGCGGCGCTCATCGGCACGCCGTACTTCGTGTGGCAGCTGCGGCGCGGCCACCGCGCGGGGTGACGTACGGCCCTGCGCGCCGCCCCGCCCCGTCGTCCGGGTGATCGGCCGGCTCCGGCCAGGCCGGGCCAGGCCGGGCGGGGCGGGCCGGGCGGGGCGAGGCGGGGCGAGGCGGGGCGGGCCGGGCGGGGCGAGGCGGCGCTGGCTCAGCGTCCGCGGGCCTCGCGGAAGCGGGCCAGGGCCGCGGGGAGCTCCACGATCGGCGGCGGGTAGCCGTCGCCGATCCGCTCCCGGACGGCCGGCTTCCACGGCTCGTGCGCGGCGGGGCCGGTGACGCCGGCCAGCTCCGGTACCCAGCGGCGCACGTAGTCCCCCTCCGGGTCGTAGCGGCGCCCCTGGAGGACCGGGTTGAGGACGCGGTGGGGGCGGCTGTCGGTGCCGGTGCCCGCCACCCACTGCCAGTTGAGCTGGTTGTTGGCGATGTCCCCGTCGACCAGCAGCCCGAGGAAGTGCCGGGCGCCGACGCGCCAGTCGACGTAGAGGGTCTTGGTGAGGAAGCTCGCCGTGACGAGCCTGGCCCGGTTGTGCATCCAGCCCTCGTGGGCGAGTTGGCGCATGGCCGCGTCGACGACCGGGTAGCCGGTGCGGCCCCGCCGCCACGCCTCGATGTCGCCGGCCGCCGTCCGCTCGTCGCGCCACCGGTCGTGGCGGGTGCGGTAGTCGTCGCGGGCGGCGCTGGGGCGGGCGGCGAGGAGTTGGCGGTGGAAGTCCCGCCAGCACAACTGCCGGACGAACGCCTCGGCGCCGGGCGTGCCCCGGGCCCGCGCCCGGTGGACGGCCTCCACGGCGGAGACGGTCCCGAAGTGCAGGTGCGGTGAGAGGCGGGAGGTGGCGTCGCCGGCCAGGTCGTCGTGGCGTTCGCCGTACGCGTCGACGCCGTCGCGCAGCCAGGCGGTGAGCCGCCGGCGGCCCTCGCCCTCGCCGCCGGCGGCGAGCCCGGGCGAGGTGCCGGGTACGTCCGAGCGGGCCGGGAGCTCCTCGGAGCGGACGCCGTCCGGCACGGGCACGGCGCGCGGCGCGGCGAGGGGTTCGCGGGGCCGCCGCGCGGACCAGCGGCGCAGGTACGGGCCGAAGACGGCGTAGTGGTCGGAGCCCTGCGGGGTGACCTCGCCGGGCGGGACGACGGTGCCCACCCCGTCGTGGACGAGGAGCCGCCGCCCGCCGGCCGCGAGGGCCGTGCGGAGCAGTTCCTCGCGGTGCTGGGCGTAGCCGCTGTGGTCGGCGGCCGTGTGCACCTCGGTGGCGCCGGTCTCGGCGGCCACCGAGGCGACGGTGTCGGCGACGCGCCCGGACCGGACGACGAGCCGCCCGCCGCGCCGCCGCAGCCCCGCGTCGAGGTCGGCGAGGCAGTCGGCGAGGAAGGCCGCGCGGTTGGGCGGGGCGAACCCGGCGGCGGTGACGCCCTCGTCGCGGACGAAGAGCGGGACGACGGTGTCGTGGGCGCGCAGGGCGGCCCGCAGCGGCGGGTGGTCGTGCAGCCGCAGGTCGGCGGTGAACAGGACGACGGCGGTGGTCACGGGGTGCTCCCGTGGGCGGCCGCGGAGTGGGCCGCGGCCTTGGTGATGTTGCGGGCCATGCCGCCGAAGACGACGGCGTGGAACGGCGAGACGCTCCACCAGTAGGCGTGGCCGAGCAGACCGCGCGGGGCGAACAGGGCCCGCTGCCGGTAGCGGGTGCGGCCCTGCTCGTCACGGTCGGCGTACATCTCCAACCAGGCGAGGCCGGGCAGGCGCATCTCGGCGCGCAGACGCAGCAGCCGGCCGCGTTCGATCTCCTCGACGCGCCAGAAGTCGAGCGAGTCGCCGGCGCGCAGCCGCGCGGCGTCCCGGCGCCCGCGGCGCAGTCCGACCCCGCCGACGAGCCGGTCGAGCCAGCCGCGCACCGCCCAGGCGAGGGGGAAGGAGTACCAGCCGTTGTCGCCGCCGACGCCCTCGATGACCCGCCACAGCCGCTCGGGGTCGGTGTCGACCAGCCGCTCCCGCTCGTCGGTGTACAGGCTGCCGCCCGCCCAGTCCGGGTCGGTGGGCAGCGGGTCGCTGGGGGCGCCGGGCACGGAGGCGGACGACCAGCGGGTGGTGACCCGCGCCTCGCGGACGCGGCGCAGGGCGAGCGCCAGCGCCTCGTCGACGCCGATGGGGGCGCCGGGCGGGTCGGGGACGTACCGGGCGATGTCGTGCTCCCGGCAGACGACCTCGTGGCGCAACGAGTCGGCGAGGGGCCGGGCGATCGACGCGGGCACGGGCGTGACCAGCCCGATCCACAGGCTGGACAGGCGCAGGCTGAGCACGGGTACGGGCACGATGACCCGCCGGCCGAGGCCGGCGACGGCGGCGTAGCGCCGCATGAGGTCGCGGTAGGTGAGGACGTCGGGGCCGCCGACGTCGAAGGCCCGGTGCACCTCGGCGGGCAGTCGGGCGGCGCCGACGAGGTAGCGCAGGACGTCCCGGACGGCGATGGGCTGGATGCGGGTGCCGACCCAGCTGGGGGCGACCATGACGGGCAGCCGCTCGGTGAGGTAGCGGAGCATCTCGAACGAGGCGGAGCCCGAGCCGAGGATGACGGCGGCGCGCAGCACGGCGGTGGGGACGCCGGAGTCGAGGAGGATGCGCCCCACCTCGTCCCGGGAGCGCAGGTGCGCGGAGAGCCGGTGGGCGGGGACCCCGGCGGGGGTGAGCCCGCCGAGGTAGACGAGGCGGCCGACGCCGGCGGCGCGGGCCCGGGCGCCGAAGAGGGTCGCGGCGCGGCGGTCGGTGTCCTCGAAGCCGCTGCCGGTGCCGAGGGAGTGGACGAGGTAGTAGGCGACGTCGACGCCGCTCATGGCGGCGGTGACCGACTCCTCGTCGGTGACGTCGCCCCGGACGATCTCCACGCGGCCGGCCCAGGGGTGGTCGCGGAGCTTGCCGGGCGAGCGGGCCAGGCAGCGGACGCGGTGGCCGGCGGCGAGCAGTTCGGGCACGAGCCGGCCGCCGATGTACCCCGTCGCGCCGGTGACCAGGCACAGGGGCGGCCGGTCGGGCCCCGGGGTGGTGTCGGTCATGGCGCCTCCGTCTCGTGTGGTGCTCTTCCCACGGTGGACCGCCTCCCGGTGTTCCGCCCGTCCGGCGGCGCCCCTGGTGGGTGTTCCCCCGTCCGGTGTTCCGCCCGGCCGGTGCGGGCGGATGCGCACCCGCGGGTTTCTATAGGCTGACCAGGTGGTGACGAGGGACGAGCGGGCCGACGGCGGGGCGCGGGGTGAGCGGCACCCGGCGGACCTGCAGGCCTTCGCCGTGCAGCTGCGCCGGATGAACGGCGAGGTGAACCGGCTGGTGCACGGCTTCGCGACGAGTCAGGGCCTGCACCCGACGGACGTGCAGGCGCTCGCCGCCATCCTGGACGCCACGGAGCCGATGACGCCGGGGCGGCTGCGCGAGCACTTGGGCCTGACCTCGGGCGCGGTGACCGCGTGCGTGGACCGGTTGGAGCGGGCGGGGCACATCCGCAGGTCGCGGGAGAGCGCGGACCGGCGCGTGGTCCACCTCCACTACGCCGAGGGGGCGCGGGGGGCCGCGCGGGCCTTCTTCCAGCCGCTGGCCCGGGCGACGGAGGCCGCGCGGGAGCGGTTCGCGCCGGAGGAGCTGGCGGTGGCGCTGCGGTTCCTCACGGTCCTGAACGAGGAGCTCGGCGCCGAGGGCGTGCCGCGGCGCTGACCGGGTAGGCGGGCGCGGCCGGTGGCCCTCTCCGCTTGGCGTGACGGTCCCTTCCGGCGTGGCGGGCCCCTCCGGCCCGGCGGTCCTTCCGGCGTGGCGGGGTCCTCTCTGACCCTCCCGGGCATATAACTCAATCATTGAGATAGTTTGTCGTTGAGATGATTCTCGAGACGATCGGCGAGCCGACTCCTCCGGGGCGGCTCCCGGGACGACTCCCTCTTCCGCAGGAGACCCATGTCCGCGTTCCCGGCCCTCGCCCGCCGGCTGCTACCCGCCCTCCTCATCGCCGTGTGGCTCGCCGTCGGCGGCGGCCTCGGCCCGTACGCCGGCAAGCTCGGCGAGGTGGCCACCAACGACCAGGCGGCCTTCCTCCCGGAGGACGCCGAGTCCACCCGCGTCCTCGACGCGCAGCGCGCCTTCCGCCAGGAGGAGTCGCTGCCGCTGGTCGTCGTGTGGACGGCCGCCGACGGCGGGCGCCTGGCGCCCGGCCTGCGCGCGGACGCCACCCGGGCGCTGGCCTCGCTGGCGGGCACGACCGGCGTCGTCGGCCGCCCCTCCCCCGCCCTGCCCTCCGAGGACGGCGAGGCCCTCCGGGGCGCCCTGCGGCTGGCGCCCGACCTCGACGACGAACTGCCGGCGGTGCTGGACCGTGTCCGCGACACCGCCGGCGCCGTCCCCGGCACGCGCGCCCAGCTGGCCGGACCGGCGGCGACCCAGGCCGACCTGGGCGAGGCGTTCGCCGGTATCGACGGCCTGCTGCTGGGCGTCGCCCTCGCCACCGTGCTGCTCATCCTGCTGGTGGTCTACCGCAGCGTGCTGCTGCCGCTGGCGGTCATCCTGTGCGCGGTGTTCGCGCTGGCCCTGGCGTGCGCGGTGGTGTACGTCCTCGCCGACGCCGACGTCCTGCGCGTCGACGGCCAGGTGCAGGGCATCCTGTTCATCCTCGTCATCGGCGCCGCGACCGACTACGCCCTGCTGCTCGCCGCCCGGTTCCGCGAGGAACTGGTCCGGCACGAGGACCGGTACGCCGCGATGCGGGCCGCGCTGCGCCAGTCGTTCGGCCCCGTCTCGGCGAGCGCGGCGACGGTCGCCCTCGGGCTGCTGGCGCTCCTGCTGAGCGACCTGACCAACAACCGCGCGCTGGGCCCGGCCGGCGCCATCGGCATCGTCTGCGCGGTCCTCGGGGCGCTGACCTTCCTGCCGGCCGTCCTGGTCCTGCTGGGCCGCCGGGCGTACTGGCCGGCCGCGCCGAAGCCCGGCACCGACGGCGCCGGGCACGGCGTGTGGACGAGGGTCGCCGCCCTCGTCGACCGGGCCCCGCGCCGCGTCTGGGCGGTGACCCTCGCGGCGCTGCTGGCGTGCGCGGCGTTCGCCCCGACCCTCACCGCGCGGGGGGTGCCGCTGGACGAGATCTTCGTCGACGACGCCCCGTCCGTGGCCGCGGGCCGGGTGCTCGCCGAGCACTTCCCCGGCGGGTCGGGCAACCCGGCCGTCATCGTGGCGGACGCGGCGGCCCTGCCCGCGGTCACCGGCGCCGCCGAGTCGACCCGCGGCGTCGACTCGGCCGTGCCCGTCACCGCGTCCGGCCGCCCCGGCGGACCGCCGCTGACCGTGGACGGCCGCGTCCAGGTCGACGCCACGCTCCAGGACGCCCCCGACAGCGACGCCGCCAAGGAGACCCTGGCGCGCCTGCGGACCGCGGTCCACGCCGTGCCGGGCGCGAACGCCCTGGTGGGCGGCTACACGGCGCAGCAGTACGACACGCAGCGGACCGCCGAGCGGGACCGCGAGGTGATCGTGCCGGTGGTGCTGCTGATCATCCTGCTGATCCTGGTGGGGCTGCTTCGCTCGCTGCTCCTGCCGGTGCTGCTGGTGGCGACCGTGGCGCTGAACTTCCTGGCCACGCTGGGGGTCTCGGCCCTCGTCTTCGAGCGGGTGCTGGGCTTCAGCGGCACGGACGCCTCGGTCCCGCTGTACGGGTTCGTCTTCCTCGTCGCCCTCGGCGTGGACTACAACATCTTCCTGATGTCGCGGGTCCGCGAGGAGACCTTCCTGCACGGCACCCGGCAAGGGGTGCTGCGCGGTCTGACCGCGACCGGCGGGGTGATCACCTCGGCGGGCGTGGTGCTCGCCGCGACGTTCGCCGCGCTCGCGGTGATCCCGCTGGCGTTCCTGGTCCAGATCGCGTTCATCGTCGCCTTCGGCGTGCTCCTCGACACGCTCGTCGTGCGGTCGCTGCTCGTGCCGGCGCTCGTACGGGACATCGGGCCGGTCTCCTGGTGGCCCAGCGCCCTCAGAACACGGACAGGCCCGTCAGGGTCGTGAACCGGTCGAGCGCGGCGACCCCGGCGACGGAGTTGCCGCGCTCGTCGAGGCCGGGGCTCCACACGCACAGGGTGCACCGGCCGGGGACGACGGCGATGATGCCACCGCCGACGCCGCTCTTGCCGGGCAGCCCGACCCGGTAGGCGAAGTCGCCGGCGGCGTCGTACGTCCCGCAGGTCAGCATGACGGCGTTGACCTGCTTCGCCTCGCTGCGGCTGAGCAGCGCGGAGCCGTCGGCGCGCACGCCGTGCCGGGCGAGGAAGCCGGCGGCGAGGGCGAGGTCGGCGCAGGACGCCTCCAGGGCGCACTGGCGGAAGTACTGCTCCAGCAGCTCCCCGACCGGGTTGCCGACGTTGCGGTACGAGGCCATGAAGTGGGCGAGGGCGGCGTTGCGGTCGCCGTGCGCGGCCTCGGACGCGGCGACGTCCTCGTCGAAGTCGAGGGCCGGGTTGCCGCTCTCGGCGCGCAGGAACGCGCGGAGCGTGCCGGAGGCGTCGCCGGTCAGGGTGTGCAGCCGGTCGGTGACGACGAGGGCGCCCGCGTTGATGAACGGGTTGCGCGGGATGCCGTGCTCGTACTCCAGCTGCACCAGCGAGTTGAACGGGTTGCCGGAGGGCTCGCGCCCCACGTGCTCCCACAGGGCCTCGCCCTCCAGGGAGAGCGTCAGGGCGAGGGTGAACGCCTTGGTGATCGACTGGGCGGAGAACGGCCGCCGCCAGTCCCCCACCCCGTACACGGTGCCGTCGAGTTCGGCGACGGCCATGCCGAAGCGGCGGGTGTCGGCCTCCGCGAGCGCCGGGATGTAGTCCGCCGGCCGGCCGCGGCCCGGCCGGGCGGCGATGTCGGCGGCGATCTGGTCGAGGACGGGCTGGAAGGCGGGGGCCACGGGCGTGCTCACTCCGGCGTGTGCGATGGCGTGTTCGGGGCCCATTGTGCACGCCCCCGGTGCGCGGCCCCGCGGGGGCCGCTCAGCGCGGCTGGGCGGTCCCGGTGAGCGCCGGGAGGATCCGGTCGGGGGTGAGGGGCAGTTCGCGGAAGCGGACGCCGGTGGCGTGGTGGACGGCGTTGCCGACGGCGGCCGCCGCGCCGACCGTGCCGATCTCGCCGATGCCCTTGCTGCCCATGGGGTTGAGCAGCCGGTCGTCCTCGTCGATCCAGTGCGCCTCGACGGCGGGCACGTCGGCGTGGGCGGGCACGTGGTAGGAGGCGAGGTCGCTCTCGGCGAAGTCGCCGTGGGCGGCGTCCATCGTGCTGCCCTCGGTGAGGGCCATGCCGATCCCCATGATCATGCCGCCGACGAGCTGGGAGCGGGCGGTGCGCGCGTTGAGGATCCGCCCGGCGGCGAACACCCCGAGCATGCGGCGCAGCCGCACCTCACCGGTGACGGTGTCGACCTGGACCTCGGCGAAGTGGGCGCCGAAGGCGTGCCGGGCGTAGGGAGGGGTGCGGCGGGCCTCGTCGGAGGTGTCGGCGGTGACGGTCAGCCCCTCGTCCGGCAGCGGGTCCTGCCGGGCGGCGAGGGCCGCCGTCAGGTCGGCGCAGGCGCGGTGGACGGCCCACCCCCACGACGCGGTGCCGGAGGAGCCGCCCGCGAGGGGCGCGCGCGGCAGCCGGGTGCTGCCGACCTCGATGCGCACGGCGTCCAGAGGTACGGCCAGCGCGGCGGCGGCGACCTGCGCGAGGACGGTCCGCGCGCCGGTGCCGATGTCGGTGGCGTTGACGCGGACGGTGTACGTGCCGCCGGGGTGGGCGGTGGCCGACGCGGTGGACGGCGAGGCGTACGCCGGATAGGTGGCGGCGGCCACGCCCGAACCGACGAGGAGGGGGCCCTCCCGGCGTGCGGCGGGGCGCGGGTCGCGGTCGGCCCAGCCGAAGCGGCGCGCCCCCTCGTGCAGGCAGGCGACGAGGTTGCGGCTGCTGAAGGGGCGGCCGCTGTCGGGCTCGGTGGCCGGGTCGTTGCGGACGCGCAGCTCGACCGGGTCCATGCCGAGGGCGTCGGCCAGCTCGTCCACGGCGGACTCCAGGGCGTACATGCCGGGGGTCTCGCCGGGCGCGCGCATCCAGGACGGGGTGGGCACGTCGAGGGGGACGACGCGGTGGGTGGTCAGGCTGTTCGGGGAGCCGTACATGACGCGGGCGGGGACCGCGGCCTGCTCCACGAACTCGGCGATGCGCGAGGTGTGGGTGGTGACCTCGTGGCTGAGGGAGAGCAGGGTGCCGTCCCGTTCGGCGCCGAGCCGCAGCCGGTGCAGGGTGGGGGCGCGGTGCCCGGTGACGGCGGGCAGGTGGCGGCGGGGCAGGGCCAGCTTGACGGGCCGGCCGGTGCGGATCGCCGCCATCGCGGCGAGCACGACGTGCGGGCGGGGGGTGCCCTTGCTGCCGAAGCCGCCGCCGACGTGTTCGGCGACGACGGTGACCTTGTCCTCGGGCAGGTCGAAGAGGGCGGCGAGGACGGAGCGGACGGCGTTGCCGCCCTGGCAGGAGTCGTACACGGTGAGCCGGCCGCCGGAGAAGTGGGCGGTGGCGGCGTGCGGCTCCATGGGGTGGTTGTGCAGGGGCGGCACGCGGTAGGCGGTGTCGACGCGTACGGGGGCGGCGGCGAAGGCGGCTGCGGCGTCGCCGCGCTCGCGGTGTCCGGGCTGGCCGCCGTTGGCCTTCTCGGGGATGTACGCCTCCGGGTGGTCCTCGGCGAGGACGACGTCGTGGGGCTCCGGCTCGTCGCCGGGGTCGGCGTAGGAGACGCGGACGGCGTCGGCGACGGCGCGGGCGGCTTCCGGCGTCTCCGCCAGGGCGAGGGCGACGTACCAGCCGCGGTGCGGGACGGCGTCGTACTGGAGGACGTCCAGCTCGGCGTCGTCGGGCGGCGCGGCGAAGCGGGGCGCGTCGAACGGCGTGAGGACGGCGACCGCGCCCGGCAGGGCCAGGGCGGCCGCGGTGTCGACGGCGGTGACCCGGCCGCACGCGATCCCGGCGGCGACGGGCCAGGCGTGGAGGCAGCCGGGCGGGGTGTGCTCGGCGGCGTACCGCGCGGCGCCGGTGACCTTGTCGCGGCCTTCGATGCGCTCGGCGGGGGCGCCGAGGGTGTGCGGGGTGGCGGCCATGGGGGTCCTTCTCCGGTCAGGGTCGGGGGTGCCGGTTCCGGTTCCGGTCAGGGGCGGGGGGTGCCGGCGAGGCCGCCGACGACGTCCTCGGCGAGCCGCTGCGCGAGGGCGACCTTGTAGGTGTTGTCGCGGAGCGGTTCGGCGACGGCGAGTTCGGCGGCGACGGCGCCGGAGACGTGCGCGGCCGTGGGGGCCGCGCCGAGCAGGGCCTCCTCGGCGCGGCGGGCCCGCCACGGCCGGTGCGCGAGCCCGCCGAACGCCAGCCCCACGTGCCGCACGGCGCCCCGGTCGTCCAGGTCGAGGACGGCGGCGACGGAGACGAGCGCGAAGGCGTACGAGGCGCGGTCGCGGACCTTGCGGTAGGTGGAGGGGAGCCCCGCCGTCGCGGCGGGCAGCGTCACGCCGGTGACCAGCTCGCCGGGGCGGATGACCGTGTCCAGTTCGGGGTGGTCGCCGGGCAGGCGGTGGAAGGCGGCGACGGGCACGGTGCGGGCCCCGTCCGGGCCGTGCAGCTCGACGTCGGCGTCGACGGCGGCGAGCGCGACGGCCAGGTCGGAGGGGTGGGTGGCGATGCACAGGTCCGAGTGGCCCAGCACGGCGTGGTCGCGGTGGACGCCGTCCCGGGCGCCGCAGCCGCTGCCGGGTACGCGTTTGTTGCAGGGCTTGGTGAGGTCCTGGAAGTACGGGCAGCGGGTGCGCTGGAGGAGGTTGCCGCCGGTGGTGGCGGCGTTGCGCAGCTGCCCCGAGGCGCCGGAGAGCAGGGCGCGCGAGACGGCCGGGTAGCGGTCGCGGACCAGGGGGTGCGCGGCGAGGTCGCTGTTGCGGACGGTCGCGCCGACGCGCAGACCGCCGTCGGGCAGCTCCGCCACCTCGTCCAGCGGCAGGCCGGTGATGTCGACCAGGGCGTCGGGCGTCTCGACGCCGAGCTTCATCAGGTCGACGAGGTTGGTGCCGCCGCCGAGGTAGCGGGCGCCGGGGTGCGCCGCGTGGGCGGCGGCGGCCTCCCCGACGGTGCGGGCGCGGACGTACGCGAAGGGCTTCACCGGGACACGTCCTCCACGGCCTGGACGATGTGGGGGTAGGCCCCGCAGCGGCAGAGGTTGCCGCTCAGCCGCTCGCGGATCTCCTCGCGGCTGAGGGCGGCGTCCTGGGTGGGGGGCGCGTCGTCCCCGGTCACGGCCGAGGGGTGCCCGGCGGCGGCCTCGGCGAGCATGCCGACGGCCGAGCAGAGCTGGCCGGGGGTGCAGTAGCCGCACTGGAACGCGTCCCGGTCGAGGAAGGCCCGCTGGAGGGGGTGGAGCGTGCCGTCCGCGTCGGCGAGCCCCTCGACGGTGGTGACGTCGCACCCGTCCTGGGCGACCGCGAGCATCAGGCAGGCGTTGGCGCGCCGCCCGTCGACGAGGACGGTGCAGGACCCGCACTGCCCGTGGTCGCACCCCTTCTTCGCCCCGGTGAGGTCGAGCGCTTCCCGCAGCACGTCGAGCAGGGTGGCCCGGTGGTCGACGGTGAGGGTGCGGGGCGTCCCGTTCACCCGGAGGACGATCTCGGAGTGGTACGGGTCGGGCGGGGGCGACGTCGGCTGCACGGTGCGGGGCCTTCCGGGGGCGGGGGCTGCGGTGGTCGGCGGGGACGGTCGGCGGGCGGATGCGCGGTGTGGTGCGGCGGGGGCGCGCCGTGTGGTGCGCGGCCACGTGTCCAGCCTGAGCCAGGTCACCCGTCCCGGCACGCCGAGCGCCCGGCGGACGGGCGACCGGGCGACGGCACGGGGGCGGCGGGGTCCGCCACGCGCGCGTGGCGACCGGCTCCCGGGGGGGGGGGGGAGCGGGCCGCCTCACGCGCGGGCGCCCATCCCGGGCGCCCCATCCCGGGGGCCCCGTCCCGGGGATCGCTCCCGGGGTGGCGCCCGGCGCCGATCGTGGGGTCAGCGCGTGAACGCCTTCTTCGCCTTCTTCCCCGCCTCGCGCAGCTCGCCCCTCGCCCGCTCCGAGCTGCCTTCGGCGGCCATCTCCTCGTCGCCGACGGCGCGGCCCACGTTCTCCTTCACGGCGCCCTTGAGCTGCTGTGCCTTCGGGGACGCCTTGCGCTTCGCGGACATGGCTCGTCCTCCCTGGTCCCTGTCGTCGGTCGGTCCCGGCACAGCGCGCCTGCCCCGGGGCCGATCAGGCAAACCGGGACGCTCAGGACTGGTCCCGCTCCCGCGGCAGGTCGAGCGCGTCCCAGTCGAGCATGCGCTCGGCCTGCTCGTGGGCGGTCTCGGCGAGCCTTCTCACCTCGTCCAGTACGTCGCCGTGCTCCTCTACGAGCCGGTCGTAGATCGGGGAACCGGGGGTGTGGGGGCGGGTCGTCACGGGTGTGCTCCTCGGTGCGCGCGGGACGGCTGGGGCCGGGGGTCCGGCGCTCGCCCGTCTGCCCGGTACGGCGCGGATCATGCACACCACGTCGCACACGCGTACGCCGCCCCCACGCCCGCCACCGGCGGACACCCCCGACCGCCCGCCCCCGGCGCACCCGTCGCCCTCGCCCCCACCCCGGGCCCCGGACCCCGCTCCCACCCCGGGCGCCCGGGGTCAGCGCACCCCCTCCTGCGTGCGCCGGACGCACTCGGCGACGACGGACGGCAGGTCGCCGTACCGCCGCAGCAGCCGCCGCTGGACCTGCGCGCCGTTGCCGCCGCTCAGCAGCCCGTCGAGGGCCTTGCGCGCCGGGGCGAGGTCGCCGTTCTCGTCCAGTGCCGCCTCGACGTGGAGGAAGAGGGCCTGCACGACGCGCTCGGCCGGCGCCGGCCGCATGGTGTCCGGGTGGACGAGTTCGCCGTCGAGACCGGAGCGGGCGGCGCGCCAGGCGGCGGCCCGCAGCAGTCCGATGCCGTGCTCCGCCGGTGGCGTGCCCTCCCGCCACTGCCGTGCCGCGGTGTCGACGAGCGCCCGGGCGAGCGTGGCGACCAGGACCGTCGTGGAGGCGTCCAGGCAGACGTCGGCGGCCCGGATCTCGACGGTCGGGTAGTGGCGCGAGAGCCGGGCGTCGTAGTAGATCATCCCCTCGTCCTGGAGGACACCCGTGGCGACCAGTTCGCGCACCCGCCGGTGGTACCGGTCGGCGGACCCGAACGTCTCGACGGGCCCGGTCGAGGGCCAACGGCCCCACACCCGGCTTCGGTAGCTGTGGTAGCCGCTGTCACCGCCCTGCCAGAAGGGCGAGTTGGCGCTCAGCGCGAGCAGCACCGAGAGCCAGGGCCTGATCCGGTCGAGGACGGCCACGCCCTCCTCGTCCGAGGCGACCGAGACGTGGACGTGGCAGCCGCTGGTGAGTTGTTCGAGGGCGGTGACCGCGTAGTTCTCCCTGATCCAGTCGTACCGCCGGCCCTCGCTGACCGAGGGGTCCACGGGCAGCGGCGACGTCGCCAGGGCCGCGACGGCGACGCCCGCCTCGCCGGCGAGGTCCGCGGCGTCCGCCCGGCACCGCTCCACCTCGGCGGCCAGGTCGCCCATGGAGGTCCGGGGCAGCGTCCCGAACTCCAGCTGCTGGCCCTGCAACTCCTTGGTGAAGGAGTGCTCCCGCCCCTCGTACCGCCGGGCGGCCAGGGCCAGTACCTCCTCGGCGACAGCGCGCGGCTGCCCCGATCGCGGGTCCACCAGGAGGAGTTCCTCCTCCACTCCGACACTGCGCAAAAGAACCCGCCTTTCCGGTCGCATCCTGTGGGGGACAACTGACGGAACTGCCGGACTTGCCGAACGTGCGGACGTGCTGGACGCACCATCATCCCCGGCCCGGCTCCGCCGCGCACCGCCCCGGGAGCCCGTCGCCGGGATCTGGCGAGTTCCCGCCGCCCCCGGCCGGAACAGCCGCGACGCTCACCCCCCTGACGCCCCCGACGTGCGAAGCAGCCCCTCCTCCCCCACTCCGCACCCGGGCCGGGGCACCCCGGGGGCGCCCGACCGGCAGCACCTGCCCGGACTCCGGGGGCTCGGCCCGCGCCGACGCCCCGGCACCGGCGTGCCGGAGCCCGCGGGGCAGGCTCCGGCCGGGGCGGTCTCAGCGCTGGTACCGGGCCCGCGCGGGCGCCCACCAGCTGTCCGGCGAGTAGCAGCCCGGGTGGAAGTGCTGCGCCGGCTGGGCGCCGGACGCGGCGTCCGGGACGAACGTGTCGGCCGGCCCATCGATGACCCGGTGGCAGTGCGCGCAGATCCGCGGCTCCGGCCCGGTCACCGGCTCTCGCCCCGCGCTCGACGGGTCTTGCCCCGGTGGCAACGGCAGGTGCAGGTGAGGGTGAGCACCGGCCCATACCGCTTCCCTCCGGGGCGCTGCACGTAGACGTCCTGCGGGTGGCAGAACTCGTGCCCGTCCGCGTGGCAGTACGCCGACCGGCCGGTGTCCTGCTCCGTCGCGGGCGGGGTCACCGGGCGGCCTCGGCCGGCGCGGCGCCGCGGCAGCGCGGGCAGGTGCACGGCGGGTACGCCATCGACACCGGGGCGTCCGCCGCAGGCTCGACGTCCTGCCGCTCCCGCACCGTGGCCGTGGTGCCGTCCTTGCGCACCTCGTACACCTTGATCGTCATCACGGCTGTCTCCCCGCAGGCATCGATGGAGGGGTACTTCCGCAGAACCGGTGCATCCCCGACCGTTCACGCCGATGATGGACGGACCCCCTGACCAGCAGATAGGTCATCCCGTGGCCACTGCGCGGCCACGTGGCGGCCACGGCCGAAGGCACCCCCGATGGCGACACCCTCAGCACGAAACGACGCACTCCGCGCTGCCCGGCTCCGCCCCGGCTGGCGCACGATGGAGCAGGCCGCCGACGCACTCAGCGAGCACGGACGCCAGCTCCTCGGCGACCGGCAGTTCGCCGTCTCGGCGCGCACCTGGCGCCGCTGGGAGGGGGCCCGGCCGGGGTGGCCCTCCGAGCAGACCGCCATCGTCCTCCACGACGCGCTCGGCGCATGGCCGGAGGACCTCGGCTTCACCTCGCCCCCCGGGTGGATCCGCCCCGAGCGCCACGACAACCCCGCCCCGGCCGACAGCGGGCTCGCCACCATCGCCGCTGCTGCTCTCACGCCGGGGCCCACCGCGCGCCAGCATGTCGACCCGGCGCTCATCGACTACTTCCAGCAGCAGATGGAAGGGCACTACCGAGCCGACATGTTCCTCGGCCCGCACGACCTGATCGGCACGGTGTCCGCGCAATACCAGCTGATCGACAAGCTCACCCGGTCCGCGGCCGGCGAGACCCGCCGGGGCCTGCTCCGGGTCGGGGCCGCCTACGCGGCGCTCGTCGGCTGGCTCTACCAGGACTCAGGGGACATGACCGGGGCCGGCTTCTGGCGAGGCATCACGCAGGAGATGGCGATGCGGTCACGGGACCCGCACCTCATCGCGTACAGCCTCGTCAACCAGGCGTTCGTCCGGACCGACCTCGGAGACGGGCCGGCGGTCATCGACCTGTGCGAGGCTGCACTCGACGACGCGACGCGCCTGGTCCCGAAGATTCGGATCATGGCGATGCAGCAGCAGGCCCACGGCGCGAGCCTCACCGGGGACCGGGCGGCCGTCGACCGGCTGATCGACGGTGCCGACGGGCTGCTGCTCCGCGTGGACGATGACCTGCCGTGGGGCAACGCGTGCAGGCGGACGCCCGGCTACCTGGAGATTCAGCGGGCGACCTGCTACGGCCGTCTCGGGCTCGGTACCGAGGCGGTCGGGCTGTGGACCCAGGTGCTGGACGCGGTCCCGGCGACGGCGCGGCGAGACCGCGGGGTGTACATGGCTCGGTACGCGACCGCTGCGGCCAACGCGCGCGAGCCGGAGCAGGCGGTGGAGATCGCCCGGGAAGCTGCGACGATCGCGGCAGAGACGAGGTCCGCGCGGATGGGGCGCGAGCTGGTGGCCCTAGAGCGGGCGATGCGGCCGTGGCACGATGCCCCGGTAGGCCGGGACCTTCGGGAGGCCCTGGCTCCTGTGCGGGAGGGGTGTTGACGTGTCGGACGAGAAGGCGCCGCTGACGGACGCGGAGATCCAGGCGGCCCTGGCCCGGGTACCAGGGTGGCGGCGGGCGGGGCATGAGATCACCCGGTCGTACGCGATCCGGTATCACGGTGGTGTGGCGATGATCGTGCACGTCGCGGACGTGGAGAGGCTGATCGGTCATCACGCGGACATCGACCTGCGGTGGGGGCGGGTCCGGTTCGGCATCACCACTCATGACGCCGGGCACCGGCTGACGGCGGCCGACTTCGACCTGGCGGAGCGCATCGACGCGATCGCCCGGGCGCACGGCGCGGAGCCGCTGGACGCCTGACCCGCGGGCGGGAGCAGCGCCAGGCGCCGCAGTTGAGCCCTCGCGGCGACCGGGCGGAGCGGCGCGTCTACGCCCCGGGGGCCCCGCCCGCGGGGCGGCCGGTCCGCGTCACGGCGGCGACCACGGCGGTGACGGCGGTGGTCGCGGCGAGGGTTCCCACCAAGACCAGCCCCACTCCGATCACGAAGAGGCCGCTGCCGTCGTCCGACCAGTCGTGGAAGGCGGCGGCGGTCAGACCCGCCGTGGGGCCGAGCACCGCCGCGACGACGTGGCGCCGGTACGCCGCCCAGGCCACCGGCGCCAGCAGGGTCGCCACCAGCCCGATCACCTGCCACGCCTCGTACGGGCCGGTCGTCGAGCCGTCGGGCTGCACGTCGCGGTGCTGGTCCCAGCCCAGCCACGCGGCCCACACCGCGGAGGTCAGCAGCGCCAGTAGGAGGCCGGTTCCCAGCTGGGGGACGGCGGATGGGGAAGGTCGTCGCATGGCATCAGCCTCGCGGACCACCCCGGCCGCCGGCCTGAGTGCGCGTACTCAAGGTCCGCCCGAGTACGTCCCACCCGCGCGGCCCGCCGCCGGGGCGCTCACGCCACCGAGTCGATGCGGCCGGTCGGGCCGGCCGGGCCGTCGTGGTGGATGGGGGTGTGCGCGCCGGTCAGGGAGACGCCGCTGCCGCCGCGGCGGGCCGCGACGATCTCGGCGGCGATCGACAGGGCGGTCTCCTCCGGGGTGCGGGCGCCGAGGTCGAGGCCGATCGGGGAGCGCAGGCGCGCCAGTTCGAGCTCGGTGACGCCGACCTCGCGCAGCCGCCGGTTGCGGTCCTCGTGGGTGCGGCGGGAGCCCATGGCGCCGACGTACGCGACGGGCAGGCGCAGGGCGTGCCGCAGGAGCGGGATGTCGAACTTGGCGTCGTGGGTGAGGACGCACAGCACGGTCCGGGCGTCGACCCGGGTGCCCTCCAGGTACTCGTGCGGCCAGCCGACGACGATCTCGTCGGCGTCGGGGAAGCGGGCGGCGGTCGCGAAGACCGGTCGGGCGTCGCACACGGTGACGTGGTAGCCGAGGAACTTCCCGACCCGCACGAGTGCCGACGCGAAGTCGATGGCGCCGAAGACGATCATGCGGGGCGCGGGGACGCTGGACTCGACGAGCAGCGTCAGCGGCCGGCCGCAGCGCGCGCCCTCCTCGCCGATGGTGACGGTGCCGGTGCGGCCCGCGTCGAGCAGGGCGCGCGCCTCGGCCGCGGCGGTGCGGTCGAGGCCCGGGTGGCCGCCGAGGCCGCCCTCGTACGCGCCGTCGGGGCGGACGAGCAGGGCGCCGCCCATGAGGTCGGACGGGCCGTCGACGACCCGGGCGAGGGCCGCCGACTCGCCGCGGGCGGCGGCGGCCAGCGCGGCGGGGAGCACCCCGCCGCGGACGGGGGTGACGAGGATGTCGATGACGCCGCCGCAGGTGAGGCCGACGGCGAAGGCGTCCTCGTCGCTGTAGCCGAAGCGTTCGAGGACGGTGTCGCCGTCCTCGATCGCCTGCCGGCACAGTTCGTACACGGCCCCCTCCACACAGCCGCCGGAGACCGAGCCGATCGCCGTGCCGTCGCGGTCGACGGCGAGCGCGGCGCCGGGCTGCCGGGGCGCGCTGCCGCTGACCGCCACGACGGTGGCGACGGCGAAGTCGCGTCCCTGCTCGACCCACTGGCCGAGCTCCTCGGCGATGTCCAGCATGGCGGCCTCCTTGGGGTCCGGAGCGGTGGTGCGGAGGGGGTGGAGGGGTCCGTCAGTGGCCGGTGCCGGTCACGAAGTAGAAGACGAACACCGCGGAGAGGATCCACATCAGGACACTGGGCTCGCGCCACTTGCCCTGGGCGGCCTTGATCGCGCAGAAGGCGATGACGCCGGCGCCGACACCGGTGGTGATGGTGTACGTGAACGGCATCAGCACGACCGTGAGGAAGACCGGCACGGCGACGGACCAGTCGGCCCAGTCGACGTGGCGGGCGTTCTGCAGCATCATCGCGCCGATCACGACCAGGGCGGCGGAGGCCACCTGGCCCGGCACGAGCTGCGTCAGCGGGGTGAAGAAGAGGCACGCGGCGAAGAACAGGCCGGTGACCGAGGCGGACAGCCCGGTCCTGGCGCCCTCGCCGACGCCGGTGGCGGACTCGATGAAGACGGTCTGCCCGGAGGCGCTCGTGACGCCGCCGATCGCACCGCCCGCGCCGTCGATGAACAGCGCCTTGTTGAGGCCCGGCATGCGGCCGGAGGCGTCGGCGAGCTTGGCCTCCTGCCCGACGGCGATGATCGTCGCCATGGCGTCGAAGAAGCCGGCCAGCACCAGGGTGAAGACAATCATGCCGACGGCGGCGTAACCGAGCTTCTCCCAGCCGCCGAACTCGACCTGGCCGAAGAGCGAGAAGTCCGGCATGGCGACGAACCCGCCGTGCAGGACCGGCGCCTTGCCGCCCCACGCCTCCTCCTCGATGAGACCGGTGGCGGTGGCGACGACGGAGATGACGGTGCCGACCACGATGCCCAGCAGGATCGCGCCGGGGACCCGCCGCGCCTGGAGCATGAAGATCAGCAGCAGGGTGACGGTGAAGAGCACGACCGGCCAGCCGGTGAGCGAGCCGCCGACGCCGAGGGCGACGGGACCGCCACCCAGGCCCTTGCCGACGAAGCCGGCGTTGACGAAGCCGATCATCGCGATGAACAGGCCGATGCCGATGGTGATGCCGTGCTTCAGGGCCAGCGGTATGGCGTTCATGATGACCTCGCGGACACCGGTGACCACCAGCAGGCAGATCACCGCGCCGTAGATCACGCACATGCCCATGGCCTGCGGCCAGGTCATGTGGGGCGCCACCTGGGTGGAGACGACACCCGCGACGCTGAGGCCCGCCGCCAGCGCGAGCGGGACCTTGCCGATGATTCCCATCGCCAGGGTGGTGACCGCTGCCGCGAGGGCGGTCGCCGTGATCAGGGCGGGCTGGCTCAGCTTGTTGCCGAGCAGGTCCTCGCCGCCGAGCAGCAGCGGGTTGAGCAGGAGGATGTACGCCATGGCCATGAAGGTCGTGACGCCGCCGCGCACCTCGCGCGCGACGGTGGATCCTCTGTGCGTGATGTGAAAGTACCGATCGAGCCAAGATCGTCCGGCGGGGATGCGCGTGCCTTCGGCCGCGTCTTCCGGAACGGTCTTCGGCTCCACTGACGATTGGGTCATGGTGCCTACTCCCAAGGTTCACAGGGGCACCCGCGGGCTCCGACTCCGGGCCCGTGCGCGGGATTTGGGATGGTGCTTGGCTGCACGACCCGGGGGAACGGCCCGAGACGGACGGGGTTCTGCGCTGGGGGTGGGGGGATGGGGGGTGGTGGGTGCGGGGACCGCGAGCGGTGCGGTCCGATCGGTCCGACGTGCCTGTGGGGGTCTCCCTGCGGCGGTGCGGTGGTTCGGTGCTCCGGACGGTGCGGGCCGGGCCGGGGGACTGTGACGTTCCCGGGAGCCGCGCACCGCCCGGAGGTTCGGGGGGCGTCGCCCGCCAGGGGCTACGCGGTGCCGGTGAGGTGCTCGGGGCGTACCGGTGTCCTGTTCAGCTCCAGGCCCGTCGCGTTGCGGATCGCCGCGAGGACGGCCGGCGTGGACGACAGGGTCGGGGCCTCGCCGATGCCGCGCAGGCCGTAGGGGGCGTGCTCGTCGGCGAGTTCCAGCACGTCGACCGGGATGGTCGGGGTGTCGAGGATGGTGGGGATCAGGTAGTCCGTGAAGGAGGGGTTCTTCACCTTCGCCGTCTTCGGGTCGACGATGATCTCCTCCATGACCGCCACGCCCAGGCCCTGGGTGGTGCCGCCCTGGATCTGGCCGATGACGGAGAGCGGGTTGAGGGCCTTGCCGACGTCCTGGGCGCAGGCCAGCTCGATGACCTTGACCAGGCCCAGCTCGGTGTCGACCTCCACGACGGCGCGGTGGGCGGCGAACGAGTACTGGACGTGGCCGTTGCCCTGGCCGGTGCGCAGGTCGAACGGCTCGGTCGGCCGGTGGCGCCACTCGGCCTCGATCTCGACGACCTCGTCCTCCAGCACGTCGACCAGGTCGGCGAGGACCTCGCCGCCGTCGGTGACGACCTTGCCGCCTTCGAGCAGCAGCTCGGCGGTGGCCCAGGCGGGGTGGTAGGTGCCGAGCTTGCGGCGGCCGATCTCCAGGACCTTCTCGCGGACGAGCTCGCAGGAGTTCTTCACCGCGCCGCCGGTGACGTACGTCTGGCGGGAGGCGGAGGTGGAGCCGGCGGAGCCGACCCGGGTGTCGGCCGGGTTGATGGTCACCTGGGTGACGCCCAGTTCCGTGCGGGCGATCTGGGCGTGGACGGTGACGCCGCCCTGGCCGACCTCCGCCATGGCGGTGTGCACGGTGGCGACGGCCTCGCCGTTGATGACCTCCATGCGCACCCGGGCGGTGGAGTAGTCGTCGAAGCCCTCGGAGAAGCCGACGTTCTTGATGCCGACCGCGTAGCCGACGCCGCGGACGACGCCCTCGCCGTGGGTGGTGTTCGACAGGCCGCCGGGCAGCGCGCGGACGTCGGCGCCCTCGGTGGACTCCCACTGGCGCTCCGGCGGCAGCGGGCGGGCCTTGACGCGGCGCAGCAGCTCGGCCACGGGCGCCGGGGAGTCGACCGGCTGCCCGGTCGGCATGATGGTGCCCTGCTCCATGGCGTTGAGCCGGCGGAACTCGACGGGGTCCATGTCGAGCCTCGCGGCCAGCTTGTCCATCTGCGCCTCGTAGGCGAAGCACGCCTGGACCGCGCCGAAGCCGCGCATGGCGCCGCAGGGCGGGTTGTTGGTGTAGAGGGCGATGGACTCGATGTCGACGTCGTCGATGACGTACGGGCCGGCCGAGAGGGACGCGGCGTTGCCGACGACGGCCGGGGAGGCGGAGGCGTAGGCGCCGCCGTCCAGCACGATCCGGCACTTCATGTGGGTGAGCTTGCCGTCCTTGGTCGCCCCGTGCTCGTAGTACAGCTTCGCCGGGTGGCGGTGGACGTGGCCGAAGAACGACTCGAACCGGTTGTAGACGATCTTCACCGGCTTGCCGGTGCGCAGCGCCAGCAGGCAGGCGTGGATCTGCATCGACAGGTCCTCGCGGCCGCCGAAGGCACCGCCGACGCCGGAGAGCGTCATGCGGACCTTGTCCTCGGGCAGGCCGAGGACGGGGGCGATCTGGCGGAGGTCGGAGTGCAGCCACTGGGTGGCGATGTACAGGTCGACGCCGCCGTCCTCGGCGGGTACGGCGAGGCCGGACTCCGGGCCGAGGAACGCCTGGTCCTGCATGCCGAAGGTGTACTCGCCCTCGACGATCACGTCGGCCCGCGCGCGGGCCGCCTCGACGTCGCCGCGGACGATCGGCTGGCGGTGCACGATGTTGGGGTGCGGGACGTGCCCGGAGTGGTGGTCGTCGCGGCCGGGGTGCAGGATCGGCGCGCCGGGGCCGAGGGCGGACGCCTCGTCGGTGACGACCGGCAGCTCCCGGTACTCGACCTTGATCTTCGCGGCGGCGCGCCGGGCGGTCTCCGGGTGGTCGGCGGCGACGACGGCGACCGGTTCGCCGTGGTGGCGTACGACGCCGTTGGCGAGTACCGGGGTGTCCTGGATCTCCAGGCCGTAGTTCTTCACCTCGGTGGGCAGGTCGTCGTAGGTGAGGACGGCGTACACGCCCGCCTGGGCGAGGGCCTCGGAGGTGTCGATGGAGACGATCTCGGCGTGGGCGACGGTGGAGCGGAGGATCTGGCCCCACAGCATGTCCTCGTGCCACATGTCCGAGGAGTAGGCGAACTCGCCGGTGACCTTGAGGGTGCCGTCGGGTCGGAGGGTGGACTCGCCGATGCCGCCCTTGGTGCCCTGGGCGCCCTGGGTGACCTTGGTGGGCGTGCCGGCGGGGGTGGCCGCGGCCCGGGTGTTCTGCGCGGTGGTCATGGGTGTCAGACCGCCTCTCCCTGACGTTCCTGACGGGCGGCCGCGAGGCGGACGGCGTCCAGGATCTTCTCGTAACCGGTGCAGCGGCAGAGGTTGCCGGAGAGCGCCTCGCGGATGTCCTCGTCGGACGGCGACGGGTTGCGCTCCAGCATCTCGTCGGCCGCGACGAGCAGGCCGGGGGTGCAGAAGCCGCACTGGACGGCGCCCGCGTCGATGAACGCCTGCTGGATCGGGGAGAGCGGGGCGCCCTCGCCGGTCTGCGAGTCGGTGCCGCGGGCGGACCACTGCTTGGCGTCGTCCAGGCCCGTGCCGCAGGCGCCGGTGGCGCAGCCGCCGTCGGCGCGCTGCCTGGCGTACTCGGCGAGGCCCTCGACGGTGACCACCTCGCGGCCCTCGACCTGGCCGGCGGCGACGAGGCAGGAGCAGACGGGGACGCCGTCGAGGCGGACGGTGCAGGAACCGCACTCGCCCTGCTCGCAGGCGTTCTTCGAGCCCGGCAGTCCGAGGCGCTCGCGCAGGACGTAGAGGAGGGACTCGCCCTCCCACACGTCGTCGGCCTGCTGGGGGCGTCCGTTGACGGTGAAGTTGACGCGCATGGGTTATGCAGCTCCTTCCAGCGTGCGGGCGCTGCCGCGGTACTGCTCCCAGGTCCAGCCGAGGGTGCGGCGGGCCATGATGCCGACGGCGTGGCGGCGGTACCTGGCGGTGCCGCGGACGTCGTCGATCGGGTTGCAGGCGGCGGAGGCCAGCTGCGCGAACTGCTTGGCGATCGACGGGGTGATGATCTTTCCGTTGTCCCAGAAGCCGCCCTCCTCCAGCGCGGCGTTCAGGAACTCCTCGGCCTCGCGCGCCCGGACCGGCGTGGGCGCGGCGGAGCCGATGCCCGTGCGCACCGTGCGGGTCTCCGGGTGGAGGGCGATGCCGAAGGCGCAGACCGCGATCACCATGGCGTTGCGGGTACCCACCTTGGAGTACTGCTGCGGGCCGTCGGCCTTCTTGATGTGGACGGTCTTGATGAGCTCGTCGGGCTGGAGGGCGTTGCGCTTGACCCCCGTGTAGAACTCGTCGATGGGGATGAACCGGCTGCCGCGCACCGACTCGACCTCGACCTCGGCGCCCGCGGCGAGCAGCGCCGGGTGGGCGTCCCCGGCGGGGGACGCGGTGCCGAGGTTGCCGCCGACGCCGCCGCGGTTGCGGATCTGCGGCGAGGCGACGGTGTGGGAGGCGAGGGCGAGGCCGGGCAGCTCGGCCCGCAGCCGCTCCATGATCTGGGTGTAGGGGACCGAGGCGCCCAGTCGGACGTTCTCCTCGCCGACCTCCCACTCACGGAGGGACTCGATGCGGTTCAGGTCCAGCAGGTACTCGGGCCGTCGGTGGTCGAAGTTGATCTCGACCATGACATCGGTGCCACCCGCGATGGGCACAGCCGTGGGGTGCTCCGCCTTGGCGGCGAGCGCCTCCTCCCAGCTGGCGGGGCGAAGGAAGTCCA
This sequence comes from Streptomyces sp. DH12, assembly GCF_020873895.1. GTDB lineage: Bacteria > Actinomycetota > Actinomycetes > Streptomycetales > Streptomycetaceae > Streptomyces. The sequence continues at coordinate 98,232 of NZ_JAHWGT010000023.1, forward strand.
TGAGTGGCTCTCTTCATTCGTGACGACGTGGTCCGCGCTTCTCCCCGGGTACCCCGCCGCCCGGGCCCGGAGGCCGGTGGTGCGTGGGCGCCGGGATCGGCGGATCGGTGTGATCGGGGCTGTTCGCCGGGGCGCGGGGGACGGCCGGCCCTCGATGAGGTGTTCATCTGCTGTTAACGCTTGGTGGCCCCAGTACACCCAGCGGTGCTCCACCCGGTGCAGTCACCGAAACCATGAAGGAGTTGGCTGGCGGCACCCCCGGTCTTGTAGATTCGAACGAAAGGCGGGGATCAGTAACCTCTTCGTTTCCCCCCGGAAACGGTGGCGAGGGCCCACCGTCCACAACGAGACACCACGAGAAGGATCGGCGGCGACGACATGCGGCTGCGCGCACTGCTGGAGACCGAGGTGCTGGGCCTGCGGCTGCTCGGCGGCGAGGACGAGCTCGACCGCACCGTGCGCGGCGTGATGACCACGGACCTCAGGGATCCCAGCCGGTACCTGTCCGGCGGCGAGCTGGTGCTCACGGGTCTGGCCTGGCGTCGCGACGAGGCGGACTCGGAGCCGTTCGTCCGCATCCTCGCGGCCGCCGGGGTCGCCGGTCTCGCGGCCGGCGAAGCGGAGCTGGGCGCGATCCCGGACGACCTCGTCCAGGCGTGTTTGCGCCACCGCCTTCCGCTCTTCGCAGTGAACGAATCAGTCGCATTCGCAACGATCACCGAGCACGTCGTTCGACAGGTGTCGGGCGAGCGCGCGGGGGACCTGGCGGCCGTCGTCGATCGCCACAGGCGGCTGATGACCTCCGGGCCGACCGGGGGCGGCCCCGAGGTGGTGCTCGACCTGCTCGGCTCCGACCTGGACCTGCGGGCCTGGGTCCTCTCCCCCACCGGCCGGCGGATCGCCGGCGCCGGCACCCCGCTGCCCGCCGAGGTCGGCGCGGTACTGGCCGGGGAGCACCTGGCCGCGACCCGCACCGGCCGGCGCGGCCCGCACCGGGCGCAGGTGGGCGGCTCGACGTACTCGCTCTTCCCGATCCGTAACACCGGACGGGGGGCCGCGCCGGCCGCCAGGGACGTCCGCGAGACGGTCCTTTCGGACTGGCTGCTGGCCGTGGAGGCCGACGCGGGCGACTGGCCGGCCGCCCGGCTGGACCTCCTCCAGGGGGTCACCCAGCTCATCGCCGTGGAGCGCGACCGCAGGGACGCCGCGCGCACGGTCCGCCGCCGGCTGGCGCAGGAGGTCCTGGAGCTGGTGCAGACCGGCGCCGCCCCGGCGGAGATCGCCGCCCGGCTGCGGGTCGCCGCGCCCGTGCTGCTGCCGGGGCTCGGTACCGCGCCGCACTGGCAGGTCGTCGTCGCCCGCGTCGAGTGGGGCGAGGACGGCGCCGTCGAGACCGGCCCGGTCGCCCAGTCGCTGCTCGAGGAGATCCTCGTCGACCCGGCGACGAGCGGGCCGGACTCGGCCGACCGCATCGCGGTCGCCCATTCGGGGGACGAGGCGGTCGCGCTGGTACCGCTGCCCGCCACCGCCCCGGCGGCGCCGGGCGCCACGGGACCCCACGGGGACGCCGAGGACGGCACCGCCGGGGAGGCGGGCGCGGGTGACGGCGGCGCGACCGCGGGCGGCGCGGGCTCGGCCGCCGGTTCAGGCGGCTCCGGCGCGGGCGGCACCGGCGGCGCGGGTGCGGGCGGCACCGGCGGCTCCGGCGCGGGCGGCGCAGGCGCGGGTGCGGGCGCGTTCGGGCTGCACGCCGAGACGCTGCTGGCCGCCGTGCGGACGCCGCTGTCGGCGGGCCTCGCCGACGACGGGCGGCTCACCCTGGGCGTCAGCGCCGCCGTGCACTCCGCGGAGGGGCTGCGGGGCGCGCTGGAGGAGGCCCGGCACGCCCGCCGGGTCGCGGCGGCGCGCCCCGGCCGGGTCTGCGCGGCCGGCCACCACGAGCTGGCCTCGCACGTCCTGCTGCTGCCGTTCGTGCCGGACGACGTGCGCCGGGCGTTCACCGCGCGGCTCCTGGACCCGCTGCGCGACTACGACCGGCGCCACCGCGCCGAGCTGATCCCCACCCTGGAGGCGTTCCTCGACTGCGACGGCTCCTGGACGCGCTGCGCGGCGCGGCTGCACCTGCACGTGAACACGCTGCGGTACCGGGTGGGCCGGATCGAGCAGCTGACGGGGCGCGACCTGTCCCGGCTGGAGGACAAGCTGGACTTCTTCCTGGCGCTGCGGATGTCCTGAGCACGGACGGCGGCACGTCCACACCCTCACCACGCTTCACTCTTCCGAGGGAACGACGGCCCACCGCCGCACCGCCGCTCCCCCACCGCTCCCGGCGCCGTTCGCTCCCGCCGCGCCCCGCCTCCGCTCGCCCCGGGGGCGGTCCGCGGCCCCGCGCGCCCGCCGGGTGATTGTGAATCAATTCACCTGACCCCTTGGCCGGGTGTGCCGTTCCGTGCTGTGATGCGTCCGTCCCAACAGCTCGATGGTGCGCTCGGGGAGGGCAACGTGGCGCATACCGCCATGTCTGGTTCCGGAACGACCGATGCTGACGATCCCCTCCAGACCGCGGTATGGCGGCTGCGCTCCCGCGGCTGCTGGGCGGACGCGGCCGCCCTGCTCACCCCCACGGCCGACGACCCGACCGTGGCGGTCCAGCGGGCCTCGCTGCTGATCGAGCGGTGCCTGTACACCGAGGCCGGCTGGGCGGACGCCGAGGACGCGCTGCGCGCCGCCGAGGCCGTCGCGCAGGACGACGAGGAGCGCGGCGCCGCCGCCTGCGAGCGCGGCTACCTCGCGTACGCCGCCACCCTGCACGGCGTGCGGGACCGGGCCGACGAGGCGCGGGCGGCGCTCGGCCGCTCCGCGGCGCTGCTCGGACCGTCCTCACCGCGCCGCGCGCTGCTGGACTTCCGGCGCGGGCTGGTCGCCCAGTACCTGGCGGACGCGCCGCAGGCGGCCCGCGCCGCCTACCGGCGCGCGCACGCTGCGGCGACCGCCCAGGGCGACACGCTGCTGCTGGCGTTCACCTGGCGGCACCTGGCCGGACTCGCGCTGCGGGAGGGCGAGTTGGCGGAGGCCCGGCACGGCTTCTCCGAGTCGCTGAGGCTGCGCGAGGAGTTGGGCTACCTGGTGGGCACGGCCCCCGCGCTGGCCGCGCTGGCCGACGCCGAGCCGGAACCGGAGGCGAGCCGCCTGCGGGCGGAGGCGCAGCGGCTGTTCCGGCTCCTCGGCGGCGTACCGACGTGGCTGGCGACGCAGTTCGCCCCGCACCCGGCGGCCTGACCGGCCCCCGAAGGACCGCTCCGGCGGGCGCGGGCCGTGCGGCGGCGGTCTCCGCCGGGAGACCGCCGGGTGACGGACTGTCGCCCTCCCTTGACGGAGTGGTAGGTTCGCGGCGCGTCAAGCGCGGGGAGCGGCACGCGACGACCACGCGCGCCGCAGGGGGGTTCCGGGGGGAACGTGCACGTCTTTCGCAGGGCATCGTCCGCCGCCCCGGCCTGGTTCGCTCGCCCGCGCGGCGAGCCCACTGCTTCCGACATCACGAAGGACTCCACAGTGCACGGATCCCGTCCACGCGCGGGGGTGGCCGTCGTCGCCGCCGTCGCGGTCGGTCTCGTGACCGCCCCGACGCCCGCGCAGGCGATCGTCGGTACACCGGTCACCGACACCGCCCACGCTTTCACCGCCCACCTGCAGATAGGCACCGGCGAACAGGCCCGCGCCTGCTCCGGCGCCCTGGTCGACCCGTACTGGGTGGCCACCGCGGCCAGTTGCTTCGCCGCCGACCCGCAGAGTGGCGGCCAGGTGGCCCCCGGCGCACCGGCGTGGAAGACGGTGGCGACCATCGGCCGCGCCGACCTGACGGCGACCACCGGCGGTCACGTCTCCGAGGTCGTCCGGCTCCTGCCGCGCGCCGGACGGGACCTGGTGTTCGCGCGGTTGGCCACGCCCGCCACCGGGATCACCCCCGTGGCCATGGCCACCACCCCCGCCGCCGGCGGGGACTCCCTGAAGGTCGCCGGCTACGGGCGCACGAAGAGCCAGTGGGTCCCGGACCGGCTCCACGTGGCCTCCTTCGGCGTGGACTCCGTCGACGCGACGGCGCTCGGCATCGCCGGCAGCACCGCCGCCGACTCGGTCTGCCGCGGTGACAGCGGCGGTCCCGTCCTGCGCGAACGCGACGGCGTGCCGGAGCTGGTCGGCGTCAGCAGCCGGTCCTGGCAGGGCGGTTGCTTCGGCGTCGACGAGACGCGCAACGGCGCCGTGGCCACGCGGACCGACGACGTCGCCTCCGGCGCCCGTCTCGCGGCGGGGCAGCGCCTGCGCTCCGGTGAGTCCCTCGCCTCCGGTACCGCGACGCTCACCATGGGGACCGACGGCAAGCTGGCCGTCACCTCCCGGACCGGCCAGGTCCTGTGGTCCGCCGGCACCGGCGGTCACGCCGGCGCCACCGCGGTGTTCGGCGCGGACGGCGAACTCGCCGTCCGCGACGCCGCCGACACCACCACCCTGTGGCGTGCCGCCACCGGCGCGGCCGGCGGCGCCCTCGTCCTCCAGGAGCGCGGCAACCTCGTCGCGTACGACGCCCAGGGCGCGTCGCGGTGGACGACGGGCACGTCCATCCGCAACGACGTCGACGGCGACGGCCGGGCCGACATGATCGACTGGTACGACTACGCCGACGGCCACGACCGGCTGCACCGCTTCCCCGGTTCGGCCACCGGCGCCCTCGCCGCACCGGGCATCGGCTACGTGAGTCCCGCCGGCAGCATCGACCACGCCCGGGTCAAGAAGGTGACCGGCGACTTCGACGGCAACGGCCACGCGGACGTCGCACTGCTCTACGGGTACCCCGACGGCTCCGTGAAGCTGTGGACCTACCCCGGCCGCGCCAACGGCACCTTCGGGACCCCCTTCCCCTCGTGGTCCGCGCCGGCCGGCAGCTTCGAGTGGTCCCGCGCCCGCCTGCAGAGCGGCGACTTCGACGGTGACGGCCGCGACGACGTGGCCGCCTGGTACGACTACGCGAGCGGCAAGGACACCCTGTTCACCTTCCTCTCCGACGAGCGCGGCGGCTTCCGCACCCCGATCACCGGCTGGTCCGCCCCGAACAACTGGACCGCGTCGAAGAGCCAGTACGTCACCGGCGACTTCAACGGCGACGGCCGCGACGACATCGGGGTCCTGTACGACTACGACGCCGCCGCCGTGAAGTTCTGGACGTTCCTCGCCACGCCCTCCGGTGGTTTCGCCGCCCCGAAGGCCGCCTGGGACGGTCCCACCTTCGGCGACTGGGCCCGGGCCGACGTGCACGCCGGTGACTTCGACGGCGACGGCCGGGACGACGCCGCGATCTGGTACGACTACACCGACGGCCGGGACGGCTTCTTCGTCCTGAAGGGCAACGCCGACGGAACGGTCGCCGCCCCGAGGACCGCCCTGTCCGTCGCGGCCGGCAGCCTCACCCGGTCCGCGATGCAGATCGTCGTCGGTGACCACAACGGTGACGGGCGCGAGGACCTCGGTGCGATGTACGGCTACACCGACGGCAACGTGAAGATGTTCACCTGGCCGGCGAAGGCGGACGGCACGCTCGACGCCGTCAAGGTCGGTTGGGCCAGCGCCACGGCCAGTTCGTGGGAGTTCGCCCGGACGTCCTTCCTGGACCGCTACTCCGGCCGCTGACGGCCACGGTGACCGTGCGCGGGGGCGGCCCACGTCGGGCAGAGGCCGGTGGGCCGCCCCCGCCGCCCTTTCCGGCGCCCCTGTCCCCCTTCCGCCCCCCGTCCCCCTTCCGGCGCCCCCGTCTCCCTGTTTCCGGCGTTTCGGCACCCCCGGCCGGCCGAGCCGCCCCCGCCGGGGGCGTGTTTCGGTGGGGTGGGGAGGGGCACACGGGGGGCGTCCCGGTCCCCGGGTGGTTGCGGAGGTGAGGTCCCGTGCCAGGGCGTGAGGAGCTGCCGTCGACGCTGGAGCGGTCCCCGGAGGGCGCGCGGCGGACCTGGATCGCGGCCCACGACTCGGCCGTGGAGAGCTACGGCGAGGGCGAACGGGCGCACCGCGTCGCCTTCAGCGCGTTGAAGCACGCGTACGAGAAGGTGGGCGACCACTGGGAGGAGAAGGAGAAGGGCCGCAAGGGCCCCTCCGACCCCCGGGCCGTCGCACCGCGCGACCGGCCGGCCCGCAGCGGCGAGGGCGTCGACGAGAACGCCTCGAAGCGGCACCTGTACGAGCTGGCCCGGCGCCTGGGCGTCGAGGGCCGGTCGCGGATGTCGAAGGCGGAGCTGGCCGAGGCGCTGCGCAAGGAGAACCGGACCCGGACCCGGCAGGCGCGCGAGCGCTGACGCGGCTCCCGGCGGCCTCCCGGCCGGCCGGCCGGGGGGCCTCGGGTCAGGTGGGGCGCAGGCGGACCGTCGAGGTGTCGGTGGCGACCGTCAGGGAGCCGTCCGGGAAGACGGCCACCGCGTGGACGGCCGGGCCGGGACGGAAGGGGCGGACCCGGCGCGTGCGCGGGTCGCGCAGCTCCACCAGGCCGTCCGCCCAGGCCACCGCGAGGGTGCGCGGCCCGGCGTGCAGGGCGACCACCGGGTGGGGCCGGCGGGCCACCGGGACGCCGTCCCCGGCGCCGGGCCGCCACGCGAGGACCGTGCCGTCGTCGCCCCCGCTGTAGACGCGGGGCCCGGCCGCCGCCAGGGCGGTGACCCGGCCCGCGTGCAGGGAAGCCTGGTGGAGCCCGCCCAGGGTGAAGGCGTGGACGGAGCCCATGCGGTCCCCGGTGAGGACCGCGTCGCCCGCCGCGGCGAGCGCCGTCGCCGGGTGCGTCGCGAGGGTCGCGGCCACCGCCGCGACCAGGCGGGGCGCGGCCGAGCCGGCGGTACGCAGACGGCCGCGCTCGTCGAGCGTCAACACGGTGCCGTCCTCCAGACACGCCACGGCCCGGGCCCGGGGGTCGTCCGCCTCGACCAGGCGGCCCGCCCGCACCGTCAGCGCCCCGGCCCGCGCGTCGCGCACGTCCGCCACCGCCCAGGGCGCGTCGGCGGCCAGGGCGGCCAGGGCGGGGCGCAGCCGCGGGACGGCGTCCGCGGGCAGGGCGGCCAGGAGGGTGAGCGCGCGGGTGGCGGGGGTCTGCCCCTGCCGGACGAGTGCCTGGCCGGCGCGGAGCCAGGCCGTGCGCAGTCCGCCGTGGCCGGCGGGCTCCGCCTCGTACGCCCGGGTCACCCGTACGGGGTCGGCGGCGCAGACGGCGGCCGGGTCGGAGAGGGGCGGCTGCTCGCCGGGCGCGGCGCCGTCCGGTGCGGGTCCCGCCACGGTCACCTCGACGCGGCCGACGGCCCGCAGGTCGGCGGCGAGTTCCGGCAGGCCGGGCGCGTCCGCGGGGAGCGCGACGCGGTCGGGGCGCCGGCGCGGCCCGGCGAGGAGCGCGGTGAGGAGTTCCCCGGGGGTCCCCGCGACCACCCCGAGGGCGTTGGCGACCGTCCAGACCGTGGCGCGCACCGTTCCGCCCGCCCTCAGTTCCCGGCGCCCGTGAAGTGCTCCCTGACCAGCGACTCGACGACCGGGAGGTCCCCGGCGGCGAGCGCGTCGAGCAGGGCGCCGTGCTCGGCGGCGTCCGCGACGAGGTCGGCGCGGCGCGTGGCGGGCGGGCTGACGAGCGGCCACTGCGAACGGCGGTGCAGGTCGACGGCGACCGCGACGAGCTGCTCGTTGCCGGCGAGGCCGAGCAGCGCGCGGTGGAAGGCGCGGTCGGCCTCCGCGTACGTGGCGAGGTCGCCGTGGACCGCGGCCGCCGCCGTCGCCTCGGCGAGGGGGCGCAGCTCCTCCCAGCGGCCGGTGGGCAGCGTACGGGCGAGCCGCAGCATCACCGGTACCTCGATCAGGGCGCGGACCTCGGCGAGCTCGCGCAGTTCGCGCGGGGTGCGCTCGACGACGCGGAAACCGCGGTTGGGGACGACCTCCACGGCGCCCTCGACGGCCAGTTGCTGCATCGCCTCGCGGACGGGCGTGGCGGAGACGCCGAGGCGCAGGCCGAGCGCGGGCGCGGAGTACACGGCGCCGGGGGCGAGTTCGCCGCCGACGAGCGCGGCGCGCAGCGCGTCGAGGACCTGTCCGCGCACGGAGTGGCGCCGGACGAGCCGGGGCCCGCCGGGAGCGGGGGCCCCAGCCTGCGAGGCGGACCCGCGGTGCGGCTGGGCGTCTCCCGGTCGCGGGTCCCGCGGGTGCGCGTCCCGCGGGTGCGCCTGCCCGGCGAGCGGGTCCCGCGGGTGTGCGTCCCGCGGGTGCGCCTGCCCGGCGAGCGGGTCCCGCGGGTGTGCGTCCCGCGGGTGCGGGCCCTGCGGGTGCGCGCCGTGGGTGTGCTCGCCGCGGGCCTGCTCCGGGACGCGGTCGGCGGTGTGCGGCCACCGCTCGGGGTGGTCCGCGGCCCCCCGGGCCCTGCCCTGCTCCACTCGGGTCCTCCTGCCGCCGCGCGTGTGTGGCCCGGCTCGCGGTGCGGGGGCCCGCTGTGCACGATAGGCGCACGGGGCGGCGGGGCACACATCGATCAGATCGGGTAAGGTAAGGCTAACCTGCAAACGATCGCGATTCGGTGGTCCTGCATGTCCCTCCCCACACTGCTGCCTTCGGTCCCCGCGTCGCCCGTCGCGGCGTCGTACGCCCGCCTCGCCGAGGTCTTCCCCGGGTTGCGCGTGCGCGAACTGCGCGAGGACGAGACGACGCCGCGCGGCGCGGGATGGGTGGGCGCGGACGAGTTGGCGGCCGGCGGCCCCGCCCTCGACGCGTTCCTCTCGTGGGACGCCGCGCAGGTGCTGCGCGACTACGGCAAGCAGGCCCGTCCGGACGTCGTCGCGAGCTTCGGCCTCCACCGGTACGCGTGGCCCGCCTGCCTGCTGGTGACGGTGCCGTGGTTCCTGCACCGCCGGGTCCCGCGCGTGCCGGTCGGCGACGTGGCGTTCCAGCGGGCCATGGGCCGGATGGCGGTGCGGGTGCGGGAGTTCGCGTGCCTGCCGGACGACCCGGCGGCGGGCCTTCCGGGCGCCCGCGTCGTGGCGGACGAGGAGGCGCTGCGTGCCGAGGTGCGGGCGGCGGTGGCCGAGCACATCGGCCCGGTGCTCGACGGGTTCGGGCCGCGGATGCGGCGACGGGGGCGGGCCCTGTGGGGCATGGCGACGGACGAGGTCGTCGAGGGCCTGTGGTACGTAGCCGGGCTGCTCGGCGAGGAGCCCCGGGCCATGGCCGAGCTGGAGCTGCTGCTGCCGGGCACGGCCAAGCCGTACGTGGGTCCGGCCGGGTTCCGCGAGCTGTCCGCTCCCGACGGCCGGCCGCTGCCCACCCGCGACCGGGCGAGCTGCTGCCTCTTCTACACGCTGCGCCCCGAGGACACGTGCGTGACGTGCCCGCGCACCTGCGACGCCGACCGGGTGCGCCGGCTGACCGCCGCCGCGACCTGACGCGCTCCCGTCCGCCCGGCCCCGAGTGCCGGGGTCAGCCCGGCGGGCGGGGCAGTTCGCCGCCCCACGGCGGGTCCGCGCCGGGCACCGCGCAGGTGCGGGCGGCCACCAGCGCCGCGTACGCGCAGCAGGCGGCGGCCTCGTCGAGCGTCAGGTCCTCCAGCCGGCCGCCGAGCCGGCCGAGCCCCGCGAGCGCGTGCAGCAGTCCGGCCGTGAACGCGTCACCGGCGCCGACGGTGTCGACGACGTCGGTGGGCGGCGCCGGGACGGTGCGGCGGTCGCCGTCGAGGGAGACCAGGGCGCCGCGCGGGCCGCGCGTGACCACCACCAGCCGGGCCCCGGCGGCGTGCCAGGTGTCGCAGGCGTCCTCGGGCTCGACGCCCGGGAGGAGCTCGCCGAGGTCGTCCTCGCTGAGGCGCAGGATGTCGGCGAGCGCGCACCAGTGGTCCATCCGCTCGCGGTAGACGGCCGGCCGCACCAGCAGCGGGCGGACGTTGGGGTCGACGCAGACCGTGGCACTGCGCCGGGCCACGGCGAGGTACTCCTCGACGCGGCGCCCGCCCGGCTCCCTGACCAGGGCGAGGGAGCCGGTGTGCACGCAGACGGACCCGGCCGGCTCCACGGCGGCCAGCTCGGCGGCCGTCCACTGCCAGTCGGCGGCGCCCTCGGCGAGGAAGGAGTACGTCGCCCGGCCGTGGACGTCCAGGTCCGCCACGGCCAGGGCGCTCGGCTCGGGGGCGGCCACACACTGCGTCAGATCGACGCCCGAGGCGGTGAGGCGCTCGCGGAACAGGTCGCCGAAGACGTCGCCGGAGAGCCTGCCGAGGAAACGGGCAGGCGTGCCGAGGCGGGCGAGGGCGACCGCGGTGTTGGCGGGGCCGCCGCCGGGCAGCACGCGCAGGAAGAGCCCCGCGGGGCCGGCGGCACGGCCGGGGCCGGTGCGGCCGGGGTCGGTGAAGGCGTCGGCGACGCACTCGCCGAGCACGGTGACGGGCTGACTGGTCATGATCTCCACCCTCGACGGCCGGAGCGGCCACTGCGGGTACCAGCATCACACCGGCCGCCCGCGGGCGTTCCGCGGGGGTGCCGCGTTCCACGCCACTCGCCCGGGTGGAGTACGTCGAACACGACCCTGGCGCCCAGCACATGAGTTCGACTGGATTGCCCCGATTCGGCGGCCCAGGGGCCCCGATGGCGTTCTCTTGTTCCGAAACCTCGTGACGCGCCCCGCGGGTCGACCAAGATGGCGCACCGACACGCACCACTGCGATGCGAGGGACACCGCATGAGACTGACCGACATATCGCTGGACTGGCTGCTCCCGGGCGGTGTGCTGCTCGCGGGCACCGTGGCGGCGGTGGCGGTGCTCGCGCGCGGCAGGCGCACCGCCGGCGACAAGGGCGCGGCCGACGACTCGTGGGAACGCAGCGAGGAGCGCCGACGGCGCAAGGAGGCCGTCTACGGCATCGCCTCCTACCTCCTGCTCTTCTGCTGTGCGGCCGTCGCCGCCGCGCTCTCCTTCCACGGCCTGGTCGGCTTCGGCCGGCAAAACCTCAACCTCTCGGGCGGTTGGGAGTACCTGGTGCCGTTCGGCCTGGACGGCGCCGCCATGTTCTGCTCGGTCCTGGCCGTGCGGGAGGCCAGCCACGGCGACGCCGCGCTCGGCTCGCGGCTGCTGGTGTGGCTCTTCGCCGGGGCGGCCGCGTGGTTCAACTGGGTGCACGCCCCGCGCGGGCTCGGCCACGACGGTGCCCCGCAGTTCTTCGCCGGGATGTCGCTGTCGGCGGCCGTGCTGTTCGACCGGGCGCTGAAGCAGACCCGCCGGGCGGCCCTGCGCGAGCAGGGTCTGGTGCCCCGTCCGCTGCCGCAGATCCGCATCGTCCGCTGGCTGCGGGCACCCCGCGAGACGTTCGCCGCCTGGTCGCTGATGCTCCTGGAGGGCGTGCGCACCCTGGACGACGCGGTGGAGGAGGTCCGCGAGGACCGCCGGGAGAAGCACGAGAACCGCCGGCGCCGGCGCGAGCAGCAGAAGCTGGACCGGGCGCGGCTGCGCGCCTTCAACCGCCAGCACCGCGCGTGGGGGCTGGGCCGCGGCGGCCGCCAGGTCGACGTGACCGCCCTGGGCCCCCCGCAGGGTTCCGCGCCGGCCGCCGTGGGGGCGTCCGTCGCGGAGCCCGCCATAGCCGAGCCGGGACAGCTGCCAGCACCCTCCCGGCCCTCCCTCCAGGCGGTGAAAGGACCTGAGTCGCGGACCGTCGACCTGACGGCGGAGGACGACACCCAGGCCATCCCCCGGCTCGACTCGCTGGAGCAGAAGCTGAAGAGCCTGGAACAGCAGTTCGGCTGAGGTGCCCGTTCCGGCTGAGGTGCCCGTTTCGGCTGAGGTGCCCGTTCCGGCTGAGGTGCCCGTTTCGGCTGAGGCGTCCGCTTCCGCACGGGCCGCGTGGCCCGCGACGGCGCTCCGCCCGCCGCCGGTACGCCGAGGGGCCCGCCCGCGTCCACGGGCGGGCCCCTCGGCGTACGCGGCTCACTCGGGCGGTTTCACGTCCGTCAGCTCGAACCACACCACTTTGCCGACGCCCTGCGCCCGTATGCCCCACGCGTCGGCGAGCGCCTGGATCAGCAGCAGCCCCCTGCCGTGCGTGCCGTCGTCGGAGACCGGGACGTACGGGTCGGGGAGGTCGGGGACGAAGTCCCGGACCTCCACGCGCAGCGCGTTCCCGTCGAGGGTGGCGGTGACGACCGCGCCGTGTCCGGTGTGGATCAGCGCGTTCGTCACCAGTTCGCTCGTGAGGAGCTCCGCGGTGTGCGCCGGTTCGGGGGCGATCCGGTCGCGCAGCATGTCCCGCAGCCCCCGCCGTACGCCGGCCACCGCCGTGAGGTCGCCGACACCGACGTGCCGCCTCAGCTGTGTCCCCCCGGGTAACCGGTCACGCCCGTCCACCATGGGTCCGACCCCTGCCTGAAGCCCACTCATATCCCCCACCCGCACACGTTGTCGGCCCTTCTCCTCGAACAGGCTCACGGGATCCATGCCCCCCTGCTCCGACAGTCACGCGTGCGAAGCCCGGACGGGCGGGCGCACGGAGGGGAGCAGTGGGGCACGGCGGGGTGTCAAGGTCGCGGGAGGTTCCGCACGTTGGAACGGGCCATCTGGAGCATCCTGCCGACGCCGCCGTCGAGCACGATCTTGCTGGCGGACAGGGCGAAACCGGTCACCATGTCGGCGCGGATCTTCGGTGGGATGGACAGCGCGTTGGGGTCCGTCACCACGTCGACCAGCGCGGGCCCCTTGTGCCGGAACGCGTCCTTCAGGGCGCCCGCGAGCTGTTTCGGCTTCTCCACGCGCACTCCGTAGGCGCCGGCCGCCCGGGCGACCGCGGCGAAGTCCGGGTTGTGGTTGGCCGTGCCGTGCGAGGGCATCCCGGCCACCAGCATCTCCAGCTCGACCATGCCGAGCGAGGAGTTGTCGAAGAGGACCACCTTCACCGGCAGGTCGTACTGGACCAGCGTCAGGAAGTCGCCCATCAGCATGGAGAAGCCGCCGTCGCCGGACATGGCCACGACCTGGCGGCCCCGGTCGGTGAACTGCGCGCCGATGGCCTGCGGAAGGGCGTTGGCCATGGAGCCGTGGCTGAAGGAGCCGATGATCCGGCGGCGTCCGTTGGGGGTCAGGTAGCGGGCCGCCCAGACGTTGCACATGCCGGTGTCGACGGTGAAGACGGCGTCGTCGGCGGCGAGTTCGTCCAGCACGGAGGCCACGTACTCCGGGTGGATGGGCGTGTGCTTCTCCACCTTGCGGGTGTACGCGCGGACGACGCCCTCCAGCGCGGCGGCGTGCTTCTTCAGCATCTTGTCGAGAAAACGCCGGTCCGTACGGGGGCGCACCCGGGGCACGAGGCAGCGCAGGGTCTCACGGACGTCGCCCCACACGCCGAGGTCGAGGCGGGAGCGGCGGCCGAGCCGCTCGGGCCTCACGTCGACCTGGACGATCCGCACGTCGTCCGGGAGGAAGGCGTTGTACGGGAAGTCGGTGCCCAGCAGGATGAGCAGGTCGCACTCGTGGGTGGCCTCGTAGGCCGCGCCGTAGCCGAGCAGACCGCTCATCCCGACGTCGAACGGGTTGTCGTACTGGATCCACTCCTTGCCGCGCAGGGCGTGGCCCACCGGGGCCTTGACCAGTTCGGCGAACTGCATGACCTCCGCGTGGGCGCCCGCCGTGCCGCTGCCGCAGAAGAGGGTGATCCGGTCGGCGGCGTCGACCATGCGCACCAGGGCGTCGATCTCCGCGTCGCCGGGGCGCACACTGGGGCGCGCGGTGACGAGGTCGTGCGTTGCCGCTTCCTCCGGGGCCGGCTGGGCGGCCACGTCGCCGGGGAGGGTGACGACGCTGACGCCGCCGCGGCCGACGGCGTGCTGGATCGCGGTCCGCAGCAGCCGGGGCGTCTGGAGCGGGTTGGAGATCATCTCGCAGTAGTGGCTGCACCGCTGGAAGAGCTGGTCGGGGTGGGTCTCCTGGAAATACTGCAGGCCGATCTCGCTCGACGGGATGTGCGAGGCGAGCGCGAGGACGGGCGCCATGGAGCGGTGCGCGTCGTACAGCCCGTTGATGAGGTGGAGGTTTCCGGGCCCGCAGGAGCCGGCGCAGCTGGCGAGGGAGCCGGTGATCTGCGCCTCGGCGCCGGCCGCGAAGGCGGCGCTCTCCTCGTGCCGCACCTGGATCCACTCGATGCCGCGGGTGCGCCGCACGGCGTCCACGACGGGGTTGAGGCTGTCGCCGACGACCCCGTAGATCCGCTGGACCCCGGCGCGGACCAGGGTGTCGACGTAGTGTTCCGCCACGTTCTGTCTGCCCATGGCACCATCCACGCACGGCCCGCGGTCTCACGCCTCCCAGACGGCCACCGCCGTACGGTCATCGGCGTACCCCTCGGCCCCCAGCCGGGTGTCGGCGAGGAACGCGGCGAGGCCCGGCGGCCGCTCGCGCGGGCCCCAGCGGGCGGCCAGCTCGGCGGCGAACGCCGGTTCGCGGCGCAGCGGCTCGGCGAGGCCGCTGGTCGCGAGCAGCAGGGTGTCGCCCGGGCGGGCGACGGAGGCGCGGAAGCGGAACGGCACGGGCGGCGGCGCGGACGGAGCGGGGTGGCGTTCCCCCGGGCCGGCGGCCGGGGCGGGCTCCTCGGCGGGCGGGGCGCCGGGGTGCCGGGCCACGCTGAGCCGCAGGGTGAGCCGGTCGCCCGCCGGGCCGGCCCCGTCGTCGCCCGGGGCGGGCGGTGGGGAGCCGCAGCCGTCGACGGACTCGCCGGAGGCGGCCGCCGCGGGTCGCGGCGGTTCCAGGTCCTGCCAGGCACCGTTCCGCAGCCGGAACAGGCCGCCGGCGCCGACGCCGAACAGGACGCGCGTACGGCAGTCGGGGTCGGCGGTCAGCAGCAGGCAGCGCAGGTCGGCGGTGTACGCGTCCGGCTCGGCGCCGAGGTCGCCGGCGCGGGCGCGGAGCTTGCCGCAGGCACGGTCGGTGAGGCGGTGCAGCCCCGACCTGAGGTCGTCGCGGCGCCCGGCACGGATGTCCCGGGCGAGCCGGGCGTGGCTGCGGCCGACGGCCTCGCCGATCCACCGGCAGGCGTCGCCGGCGGCCTGGTGGGAAGCCTCGCCGACGCTGGTGCCGGTGGCGACGGCGAGCAGCAGGAGCGTGTCGTCACCGGTCCCGAAGCGGGCGGTCAGCAGGGCGTCGCGCCGGGGTTCGCCGCGGTGGCGCGCCGCGTCACCTCGGCTGGAGGCCGCGCGGAGCGTGCACGTGCCGTACCGCGCCCCGTCCAGCACGGTGTCGTGGACGAGTTCGCCCAGCCCCTCCGCGCGTGCCTGGGGCAGGGCGGTGGGTTCGGGGTCGCGGAGGGGCGGCCCATCGCCGACGTGGGCGGGGGCGAGGGGCGCGCGGGGATCGGCGGCGGCGCCGCCGCGGGGTGGCGCCCCGGCCGGCCCGCCTGGCCCGCGCCCGTCCTCCGCGGAGTCGCGCGCCACGACGCAGTACGCGCCGAACACGCTCCAGCGTATGCCCGCGGTGCCGCCACCATCCCAGACTGACTGCTTCTGAGGCTCTCTCTAATACAAAACTGACCCTCCCGACGAATCAACTTGATTACATCTCGGAGCTCGCCGAATC
>NZ_JAHWGT010000240.1 GCF_020873895.1 Streptomyces sp. DH12
GTACAACACCGAGGTGAAGGCGGTGTTCGTGCACCACACCGACGGCGCCAACGACTACGACTGCGCGGAGTCGGCGGCGATCGTGCGGGGCATCTACGCGTACCACACCGAGGTCAACGGGTGGAACGACGTCGGCTACAACTTCCTCGTCGACAAGTGCGGCACGGTCTTCGAGGGCCGCAAGGGCGGCATCGACCGGCCCGTGCTCGGCGCCCACACCTACGGCTTCAACCGTGAGTCCGCCGGCATCGCCGTCCTCGGCGCGCACGGCACCGGCGCCGCCTCCGACGCCGCCCTGGCGTCCGTGGCGCGCGTGACGGCCTGGAAGCTCGGCCAGTACGGCGCCGACCCGGCGGGCTCCGTGATGCTCACCGCCGGCGCGACGCAGACCAACTACTTCAAGACCGCCTTCACCGCGGGCGAGCAGTACACGTTCCAGCGGGTGTCCGGGCACCGCGACGGCTTCAACACCCAGTGCCCGGGCGACGCCCTGTACGCCCAGCTGCCGACCGTCCGCACCTGGGCCGCGGGCCCCGTCGACGGGCTGCGGATCGTGTCCCTCACCGACGCGACCGCCAAGGGCTCGACGTACTACACCAAGGGCACGCCGGTGGTGCGCTGGTCGGCCACCACACCGGCCGCGCTGATCAAGAGGTACGACGTGCTCGTCGACGGCCAGTCCGTAGCCGGCACCTCCGGCGCCGGCTACGCCAAGCGGATCACCCTCACCCCCGGCAGCCACACCGTGAGCG
>NZ_JAHWGT010000241.1 GCF_020873895.1 Streptomyces sp. DH12
TTACAGGCCCGCACGCTGCAGACCGAACCCTGGCCCCGCGAGCGCCGGGCGGCGACAGCGCACCTGCGCCGACTGGGGTGGACCGCCAACGAACTCCACGACCGGCTCACCGCCCTCCGCTGCCTCAAGGCGGCCGCGTGACTACCACCCGCACCACGAGAAAGACCACCGTGCGCCCCGACTCGCCCCTGATCCCGTTCGTCATCCAGCGTGAGGGCGAGGAAGCCGCCCCGGACAACCTGCGGCTCACCCCGCTCGGGTCGGGCCGTTACCGACTGAGCTACGCCGACGAGGACCCCCGCGACCGTGACCTGCGGGGTGTGCTGTGGGCCCGCTGCGGACTCGGTCCGGTCGATGACCAGGGACGGCCGACGGGACGGCCGCAGTGGCGGATGATGCACCCCCTGCGTCAGCGCGGCTGCATGCAGATGCTGCGCTGCCAGGTGTGCGCCGGGCCGGCGCGGACCTCGCGCGGCTGGATCTTCCTCGCGGGCCCGGACACCGTAAACCCGAGCGACGAGTTGGTGCTCACCAACCAACCGCCCGTGTGCCCGAAGCACGCCCGCACCGCCGCCGAGCTGTGCCCGCACCTCACCGCCGAGCCGATGGTGTTCCTCGCCCGCAGCGCCCCGCTGTACGGGGTAATCGGCGTCGGCTACGGCGTCCGCGACGGGAACGTGCAGGTCGTGGAGCGCCCCGCCGGGCCGATCCCGTACGGCCATCCGCTGATGCCGACCGTGCTCGCCTCGCAG
>NZ_JAHWGT010000242.1 GCF_020873895.1 Streptomyces sp. DH12
GTCTTGTCCGGTGCCGCCGGGTCGGGGTCGTAGTAGTCGGAGATCTTCCAGTGGGTCTCGGGAACCTCCTCGATGCAGTCGGTTCCGTCGACGACGTTGTTCCAGAACTCACCGAGATCACCGGAGCGCGGATTGAGCGCGCCCAGGCCGATGATCGCGATCGGCGTGTCGGCGAGTCTCCGGCTGGTGGTGCTGTGCTGAACCATGACGACTCCATGCCGTGGGGCAGGGTGTGGAAGGGCGTGGGCGTTTCGGGGGAGTACGGGCCGTACGTGCTGTACGGGCCGGGCGGGCGGACGCGGGGCCGCGGGCGCCGCGCCGCGCTGCGGCCGGGCCGCCTCAGGTCCGGCTGTCGAGGACGCGCGCGGCGGTGGTCTTCACGGCCACCGGGTCGCGCAGCATCGTGTAGTGGTCGCCGGGCGTGTGCTCGACCGTCAGATCGCCGGCGAGCTCCTCCCAGCCCAGCGGGGCCGGGGTGTCCAGCAGGCCGCGCTCCGGTCGCAGCAGGGTGACGGGGACGCGGGCCGGGCCCGGCCGGAAGCTCCGTACCAGCCGGTTGTTGCGCAGCAGCCCGTCCACGTAGGCGTCGTAGACCTTGCGCAGTCCGGGCAGTGTCGTGCCGGGCCGCAGCACGCCGTGCTCCAGCGCCTGGCCGAGCACCGCGGTCAGCGGGCCGTCCACGTCGCCGGGTCCGGCCGGGCCCGGCACGGGAGCGGTGAGCGTCCCGCCGCGCTTGGCGGCCAGATACATGC
>NZ_JAHWGT010000243.1 GCF_020873895.1 Streptomyces sp. DH12
GTGGGGACCAGACGCAGGCCCGGAGTGATCCGCACGCCCTCGGCCGGGACGTCGACCAGGTCGAGCAGACCGGCCTGCTCGACCGGGATCACCGAGTCGCGGAACATCTGACGGCGTGCTTCCTCCATGTCGTACGCGGCCCAGAACTCCCTTTCGGCGCGTGCGGTGAGGTAGCGCGCCGCGGGGAACGTGGGAACCCACTCGCCGTCCGCCTTCCGGGTGTTCCAGCCGACGTGGTCGGCGTGCAGGTGGGTGAGGATCACCAGGTCGACGGAGTCGGGCGGGAAGCCGGCGGCGGCCAGGCGCTCAGGGTAGTCGGTGCGCAGGTCGTGCCAGGCCGGGTTGGCCCGTTCCTTGCCGTTGCCGATGCCGGTGTCGACGAGTACGCGCAGCCCGTCCACGACGCACGCGAAACTGTGGCTGTCGATGTGGAGGATGCCGTCAGCGCCGGCGAAGTGGGGGCGCAGCCAGTCCTGGCCGGCCACCACCTGAGGAGTGGCGTCGGGCAGCAGCCAGGGTCCGGTCGCGGGCGGCAGTGGTGTCTCGTCGATGCGGTGGACGGTGATGTCGCCCACGGCCCAGGAGGGGACGGGGGTGTCCGAGGACGTCTGCATGGTCTGTCTTTTCCTTTGCTCTTCAGCGGAGAGGCCGGTTGCGCGGGCCGCCGCAGGCCCCTGTCCGGGTTCGTGACACGGCGAGCGACGAAAGGCCCCACTGGTCCTGGTAGAGGGGGTACAGCGGCGTCGGGGCAC
>NZ_JAHWGT010000244.1 GCF_020873895.1 Streptomyces sp. DH12
GGTGACGGCCTGGGCCCCGGTGCCGATCAGGCCGAGGACGCGGCTGTCGGGACGGGCCAGCAGCCGGCTGGCGACGGCGGAGGCGGCGCCGGTGCGGATCGCGGTGAGCAGGACGCCGTCCATCAGCGCGGTGAGAGCGCCGGTGGTGTCGTCGTAGCGGGCGACCGTGCCGATGATCGTCGGCAGGGAGAAGTGGGTGGGATTGCCCGGGCTGTAGGCGACGGTCTTGATGGTGACGCTGTCGCCCGCGTCGCGGTGCGGCATCCACTCCAGGATGCCCGGCACCGGCACCGGCTCGCTGCGGGTGAAGCCGCCGCGCAGCGGCGAGAGTTCACGCCGCCCGTGCCCGATGTCCGCGAACCCCTCGGTGAGCCGTTCGACGACCCGTTCCATCAGCGCGTCGCGCCCGACGAGCGCCGTCACCGCCGCGACGTCTCGGCGGTCCAGGATCCAGGTCTCCATCGGGCACTCCCTCGTACGAGGCGCTTGTCGTCGGGCCCGGCCGGACCCTGACGGCATCCTGTCCGGCCGGGCTGACGCAGGGCTGATCGGCGCCTGACGGCCACCGGGCCCGCGGCGGCGGCGCATCAGCGGCGTGTCAACGGCCCTGGAAACACTGGCCGCGACGCGAGCAGAGGGAAGGAACAACGATGCTGGACGGATGCGTTCCCTGGCCCGACGAGGTGTCCGCGCGGTATCGCGAGGCCGGGTACTGGCGCGGTGAGACGCTCGGCCGGCTGCTGCGGCGG
>NZ_JAHWGT010000245.1 GCF_020873895.1 Streptomyces sp. DH12
GGCCCGCACCGCCGCCGCGTACCGCAGCGCCGTCGACTTCGCCGAGTCGCGTATGGACAAGGAACTGGAGCAGGCCCTCTCCGACCCGCGCAGCCGTATCGGCGGCCAGGGCGACGCCGCCCGGGAGGCGGCCCGCGCGCGGTACACGCAACTCGTCGACCAGGCGCGGGCGTCCCTCGACCGGGACGTCGCCCAGCTCGTCGCCGAGTCCGAGGTCGTCGAGCCCGCCCTGCCCCCGGCGTTCGCCCGCTGGGACAACCCCTGCTGGCATGCCTACCGGGTGCCGATGGAGATACCCATGGCGCTGCGTCTGGGCGACCTCCGGCTGCCCGAGGCCGAGTCGATCCGCATCCCGATGCTGCTCCGGCTGCCGCTGGAGCGCGGACTGTGGATCGACAGCGGACGCACCGACTCCCTGGACGGGTCCTTCACCGACTCCCACGACATGCGGCGCCTGGCCATGGACACCGCGGTGGCGCACGCCGCGCGGCTGCTCGCCGTCTACCCGGCCGGCGAGTTCACCGTGCACGTCGTCGATCCGGCCGGGTCCGGCGCGCAGGCCCTGGCCCCGCTCACCCAGACCGGTGTCCTCGCCGGCCCGCCCGCACAGGGCGCCGCGGGTGTGACGGAGGTGCTGGCCCGGCTCACCCAGCGGGTCGACCTGGTGCAGATGGCGCTGCGCGGCGGAGCGCCGGACGCGCTGCCGCCCGGCTTCGAGCTGCCGCTCAAGGACCGGGTGCACGCCGTGA
>NZ_JAHWGT010000246.1 GCF_020873895.1 Streptomyces sp. DH12
GTACGTGCTGGTCGGCAGCGGGCGGCGGCGCGGGAAGCTGCTGGTGCCGGGCAAGGCGTTCGCGGAACTGCCGGGCGCGGTCGTGCTGGAGGGGCTGGGCAGGCCCGCCGCCTGATCGGGCCGGGGCGGGCCGCCCGGGATCAGTACCGTACGCCCGTGCCCAGGTACTGCTCCGCGAAGGCCGTGGCGGCGGCCGGCGAGCTGAACAGACGGCGCAGCCGCGCCAGGGCGGTGCCCGCACGGAACGGATCGCCCGCCGCGCCCCCGTGGTACAGCTCGGAGAGCCACTGCGAGAACTCCTGGTAGTCCCACACCCGCCGCAGACAGCCCTCCGAGTAGCCGGCCAGACCGGTCCCGTCGCCCTTCACCAGCCGCGCGACGAGCGCGTCGCCCAGGGCGAACGCGTCGTGCAGCGCCAGGTTCAGGCCCTTGGCGGCGATCGGCGCGACCAGGTGCGCCGCGTCCCCGGCCAGGTGGAGGCGGCCGAAGGACATCGGCTCGGTGACGTAGTCGTGCATGTCCAGCACGCGCTTCTCGATCAGCCGCCCCTCGGCCGGCGGCTCCGCGCCCGCCGCGGCGTCCCGGGAGTCGTCCTCCGCCCGCCGGTCCTCACGCGGCATCGTCAGCGTGGCCACCCCGCACGGCACCGCGCCGGTGGAGTACGGAAGCCGCAGCACCCCGTCCGCCGACCACAGCCCCGTGCCGGTCAGCCAGCCCGCCGGGGCCGGGACATGGTGGACGCGCCGCTC
>NZ_JAHWGT010000247.1 GCF_020873895.1 Streptomyces sp. DH12
CGCCACCGGCCCGCTCAGGGCGGTCAGGGCGAGCAGCAGCACGAGCCAGGCGGGCACGGTGTCGGAGAAGACGACCACGGTGAACGCGGAGAACCACAGCGTCCCGGCGGCGCCCCGCACGCACCAGTACCAGAGCGGGAAGGCCGGGCCGGGCCCGAGGGTGACGCCTCCCTTCCCCGAACCCGCACGAGGGCCGGTCCGGTCCCGCGCGACGTGCAGCGGCACGCCCGCGGCCTTCAGCAGCCCGGCCACGCCCGTAGGCTCCAGCAGCGGCTCGCCCTGCACGGCACGCTCCGGAAGCGCGGGCGCCTCGGGCAGCCAGTCCCGGAGCGGGACACGCGCGACCTGCGCCCCGTCCCGGTCCTGCAGCCGCACCTCGCCCCAGGCTCCCGGACGGCCGGGTTCGTCACGTCCGGCGTCCACGTCCGCGTCGACGAACACCGCGCGGGCGACACCGCCGTCCCCGACCGGGACCCGCCGGGTACGGCCGCGGGCGCGCAGCACGAGCGCGCCGTCCTCCACGGACAGCCGTGCGCCGTGACACCGTTCGAGCCCGGGACCGCGCCCCGCGGCCGGCCGGAGGGCGGACGCCTCGGTCACGGGGTGACCTTGTCGGCGACCGAGGTCACCGTGCCGTAGGCGCCCTCGGAGCCGGCGAGCACACCGGTGGCGGTGGAGCCCGCCCAGACGTTGGTCTGGCCGGTGAAGTTGTTCAGGGCGCTGCTGACCGCGGGGAACTCGCGGGCGGC
>NZ_JAHWGT010000248.1 GCF_020873895.1 Streptomyces sp. DH12
GCACAGGGAACCGTCCTTCCGGTGACGGCTCGGACGCCTCAAGGGACGCCATAAGGACGGCATCACGTCATCAGGGGGTGTCACCCGCCCCCCGGAGTCTTACGTCAGCGCCTCCTGGGCGCTGCCCAGAAGCTCCATCGGCCGGACGGGTCTGCGTTCGCGCCGCGACCTCTCGCACGCCTCCGCGATCACCAGCGCCCGCAGGGCCTCACGGCCGTCGCAGGGGTTGGGCCGCTCGCCCCGCACCACCTCGACGAACGCGTTCAGTTCGGCCTCGTAGGCGGGTCCGAACCGTTCCAGGAAGCCGGTCCACGGCTTGTCCGCGGCGGGCGGCCCCGTCGGCTCGGTGGACGCGATGGGCGTACGGTCGTCGAGGCCGACCACGATCTGGTCGCGCTCCCCGGCGAGTTCCATGCGCACGTCGTAACCGGCGCCGTTCATCCGGGTCCCGGTGACGGTGGCGAGGGTGCCGTCGTCGAGGGTGAGCAGCACCGCGCCGGTGTCGACGTCGCCCGCCTCGCGGAACGTCTGGGGCCCCGCGTCCGACCCGGTGGCGTACACGTCGACGACCTCCCGGCCGGTCACCCAGCGCAGGATGTCGAAGTCGTGGATGAGCGTGTCCCGGTACAGCCCGCCCGACTGCGCCAGATGAGCGGGGTCCGGCGGCTCCGCCTCGCTGGTCGTCGCCCGCACCGTGTGCAGTCGCCCCAGCCTGCCCGCCCGTACCGCCTCACGGGCGCCCGTGTAG
>NZ_JAHWGT010000249.1 GCF_020873895.1 Streptomyces sp. DH12
ACGAGGGCGAGTCGCTGTTCGGCTACTTCACCGAGCAGGCGCTGTCCAACCAGGTCGGACTGGACTCCGGGCAGTACGTGCCGCCGTGGCTGGAGTCGGCCCGCGAGCGGCTCGAGGAGTCCGCGGTGCGCCGGCTGCCGGTGCGCTCGGACGACCGCTGGTTCACCCCGGCCGCGGGCAGCGGCCTGCGCCTCGGCGACGGGCATCTGCGGCTGGTCGACGAGGTGACGCTGGTCGACGGGGGCGGTGAGCACGGCAAGGGCTATGTGCACGGGCACCGCCGTATCGACCCCGACGACTGGTACTTCTCCTGCCACTTCCACCGCGACCCGGTGATGCCCGGCTCGCTGGGCGTCGAGGCCGTGCTCCAGGGGCTCCAGGCCCTGGTGATCGAGTCCGGACTGGCCGACGGCATGGGCCCGGTGCGGTTCGCCGTGCCGCGGGACGTGCCGATGGGCTGGAAGTACCGCGGGCAGATCCTGCGCGAGGACCGCGAGATGACCTTCGACGCGCACATCAAGGAGGTCCGCCGCACCGACGGCCGGCTGACCGTCGTCGCCGACGCCAGCGTGTGGAAGCCGGGTCTGCGCATCTACGAACTGACCGACATCGCCGTGGACGTCGTTCCCGACGAGTCCGCCGAGGAGGACCAGTGACCACCGCCCCCGCCCGGACCACCACCCCGCCCGTGCACACGGATCCCGCCGGGATCCACCGGGTGCTCGGCGCCCTGGAACAGCCCTGCTA
>NZ_JAHWGT010000024.1 GCF_020873895.1 Streptomyces sp. DH12
GCGGCGGACCGGACGGGGACCGCGGACCGGCAGCCGGCGGCAGGCCGGACCGGGACCGCGGACCGGCAGCCGGCGGCAGGCCGGACCGGGCCCGCGGACCGGGTGCAAGTGACGGGCCCGGCACGGACGACGGGCCGGGCATCGGGTCCGGTGCGGCCGGGCGGCCGGGCGCCGGCGGGTGGGTGGGACGGCGGGCGCGGTGGGGGCGGGACGCGCGCGGGCGGTCGGCCTGGTCGCGGGGACGCCTGGTGGCCGCTCTCGCCGCGCTCGTCGCCTGGCTGATCGTGTTCCACGGGACCGTACCGGACCTGCCCGGCCGTCCGGCGAGCCTGCTGGAGGCGCTCCTGCCGTGGCTCGGCCTGACCGTGCCCGTCCTCGTGGTGGCCGCCCTCGGGCGCCGCTCGGCCGTCGCGCTGCTCGCCGCCCTGCTGCCGGCCGCGGCGTGGGCCGGCCACTTCGGGGACCGGCTGCTGCCCGCTTCGGCGGGGCCGTACGACCTCACGGTGGTGCAGCACAACGTCAGCGACGAGAACGCCGACCCCGCCGGCACCGCCCGGTCGCTCACGGCCGCCGGGGCGGAGCTGATCGCCCTGGAGGAGGTCACCCCGGCGGCGCTCCCCGCGTACCGCGCGGCCCTCGCGGAGCGCTACCCGCACCACGCGGTGCGCGGCACGGTCGGGTTGTGGTCGGTGTACCCGCTCAGCGACGTACGGGCCCCGGACATCCGGCCCCCGGGCGTCGGCGCCGGGTGGCGGCGCGCGCTGCGGGCGACGGCGACCACCCCGCACGGCGAGCTCGCGGTGTACGTGGCGCACCTGCCCTCCGTACGGCTCACCGCGCGGCGCGGCTTCGACTGCGTCCGCCGCGACGCGAGCGCCGAACTGCTGGGGGCCGCCCTGGCGGCCGAGCGACTGGACCGGGTCATCCTGCTCGGCGACCTCAACGGCACCGTCGACGAGCGCGGCCTCGCGCCGCTCACCGCGCGACTCGACACCGCGCGCTCCCGACCGGCCTTCAGCTGGCCCGCGTCCGCGCCCCTGGCCCGGATCGACCAGGTCCTCGCCCGCCGCTCGGAGGTGACGCACGTGTGGACCCTGCCCCGGACCGGCTCCGACCACCTGCCGGTGGCGGCACGCCTCCGGCACTGACCGCCGAGGGTGCCACGAGCCGCCGACGGCCGGGCGCCACCGCGGAGCCCCGACGCCCGGACACCGGGTCACCCGAAGGCCGGACGCCCGAAGGTCCGGACGCCCGGACACCCGAAGGCCCGGACGCCCACACGGCCGGATCAGGCCAGCTATACAGCACGTGTATACGCAGGGCGTATAGTGAGGCCCATGTCCATCGGTCACACCCTCCTCGGCCTCCTGGAGGCCGGCCCGCGCCACGGCTACGACCTCAAGCGGGCCTTCGACGAGAAGTTCGGCCACGACCGGCCGCTCCATTACGGGCAGGTCTACTCGACCATGTCCCGGCTCCTGAAGAACGGGCTCGTCGAGGTCGACGCCGTCGAGCCGGGCGAAGGCCCCGAACGCAAGCGGTACGCGATCACCGAGGCCGGCGTCACCGACGTCGAGCGGTGGCTCACCAGCGCTGAGAAGCCGGAGCCGTACCTCCAGTCGACGCTGTACACCAAGGTCGTGCTCGCCCTGCTCACCGGGCGCAGCGCCACCGAGCTGCTCGACACCCAGCGCGCCGAGCACCTGCGGCTGATGCGCGAGCTGACCCGCCGCAAGAAGGGCGGCGATCTGGCCGACCAACTGATCTGCGACCACGCCCTGTTCCACCTCGAGGCCGACCTGCGGTGGCTGGAACTGACCGCCGCGCGCCTGGACCAGCTGGCCGAGACGATCCGGGGAGCGGCACGATGACGGCGCGCGGACCCGCGGCACCGGACGCGGGCGGCGGCGGGGCGGGCGCCCCGGCGCCGCTGCTGCGCGCCGAGGGCCTGGGCAAGGCGTACGGGCCGACGACCGCCCTGGCCGGGGCGTCGCTGACCGTGCGGGCCGGCGAGGTCGTCGCCGTCATGGGCCCCTCCGGCTCGGGCAAGTCGACGCTGCTGCACTGCCTGGCCGGGATCGTCCGCCCCGACTCCGGCACGGTCGCCTACGACGGGCGGGAGCTGACCGCCCTGTCGGACGCCCGCCTGAGCGCGTTGCGCCGGGGCGATTTCGGGTTCGTGTTCCAGTTCGGCCGGCTGGTGCCCGAGCTGACCTGCGCGGAGAACGTCGCCCTGCCGCTGCGGCTGGCCGGCGAGCGCCGAAGGTCCGCCGAGCGGCGGGCGGTGGAGTGGCTGGAGCGCCTGGAGACCGCCGGCATCGCCGGCAAGCGGCCCGGGGAGGTCTCCGGCGGGCAGGGCCAGCGGGTCGCGGTCGCCCGCGCCCTGGTCACCGCGCCCCGGGTGGTCTTCGCCGACGAGCCGACCGGCGCCCTCGACTCGCTCAACGGCGAACGGGTGCTGGAGCTGCTCACCGACGCCGCCCGGGACACCGGCGCCGCCGTCGTCCTCGTCACGCACGAGGCGCGGGTCGCCGCGTACGCGGACCGCGAGGTCGTCGTGCGCGACGGCCGGGTGCGGGACCTGGCGGGTGTGGCGTGACCGGTCCGCGCGGCGCCGTCCGCGACCTCCTGCTCGGCGCGCGGTTCGCCGTCACGGGCGGCCGCCGCTCCTGGGCGCGTACGGCCCTCACGGCGGTCGGGGTGGGGCTCGGCGTGGCCCTGCTGCTCGTCGCCGCGTCGATCCCGCACATGCTGGACGGCCGGGAGGCCCGCACCGACGGGCGGCAGGTGTCCTTCGACGAGGCGCCCGTCTCGGCCCGCTCCTTCCGGTACGTCGAACTCTCCACCCTCTACCGCGCGGACACCGTCCACGGCGTCGCCCTGCGCCCCGACGGACCGGACGCCCCCGTACCGCCGGGCCTCGCCGCGCTGCCGGGGCCGGGCGAGATGGCCGTGTCGCCCGCCCTCGCCGAACTGCTCGCCTCGCCGGAGGGGGCGCTGCTGAAGGACCGCTTCCCCTACCGGCAGGTCGGCACCATCGGGGACGCGGGCCTCGCCGGGCCCGGAGAGTTGTTCCTGTACGCCCACGACCCGGCGGTCGCCGACGCGCCGCGGGCCGGGCGCGCGGACCGGTTCGGGCAGGGCACCGGGGAGCGGCCCCTGGAGGGTCCGCTGCTGCTGGTCGTGATCCTCGCCTGCGTCGTGCTGCTGCTGCCGGTCCTGGTGTTCGTGGCGGTGGCGGTCCGCTTCGGCGGGGAGCAGCGCGACCGGCGGCTGGCCGCGCTGCGGCTGGTCGGCGCCGACGCGGGCACGACGCGGCGCGCCGCCGCGGGCGAGGCGCTGGCGGGGGCGGTGCTCGGCATGGTGGTGGGCGGGGTGTTCTTCCTGCTGGGCCGGGAGTTCGCGGGCCGGGTCACGGTGTGGAACGTCAACGCCTTCCCGGGCGACATCGTCCCGGAGCCCGCGCTCGCGGCCGCCGTGGTGTCGGCGGTGCCGCTGTGCGCGCTCGTCGTGACCCTGCTCGCGCTGCGCGGGGTCGTCGTCGAGCCGCTGGGTGTCGTACGCGGCGGCGCGCCGCGGCCCCGGCGGCTGTGGTGGCGCCTGGTGCTCGCCGCGTCCGGCCTGGCGCTGCTGCTCCCCGCGGGGCGGCTGTACGGCGAGGACACGACGTACGACACCTACCGCGTCGCGGTGGGCGCGCTGCTGGCGCTGACGGGGTTCACCGCGCTGCTGCCCTGGCTGGTGGAGGCGGCCGTGCGGCCGCTGCGCGGCGGCCCGCCGTCCTGGCAGCTCGCCGTGCGCCGGTTGCAGCTGGGCAGCGGTACGGCAGCCCGCGCGGTCGGCGGGATCGTCGTCGCGGCCGCCGGGGCCATCGCCCTGCTGATGGTGTTCGGCGCGGTGCAGAGCGACTTCATGCGGCCGACGACCATGGACGTGGCCCGCGCCCAGTTGCGCGTGTGGTCGGCCTCGGGGGACGTCCGGACGGCGCGCGAGCTGATCGACGAGGTGGGCGCGGCGCCTGGCGTGGAGGGCGTCGTCGGCCTCGTGGAGGCGGGCGCTCGGCGGCCCGGCCCGCTGCGCGCCGGCGAGAGCTTCGTCCCGCGGACCGCGCTGACCGTCGCGGAGTGCCCGTCCCTGCGCGAGCTGGGCGAGCTGCCCTCCTGCCGGGACGGCGACGTCTTCATCGCCCGCACCCACGGTGTGGAGGGGCCGGACGACGCGTACCTCGCCGAGACGGCGCGCCCCGGCGCGCTGGTGGACCTGCGCGACGAGGACGAGCGGCCGGTGCTGTGGCGCGTCCCGGCGACGGCCCGGCTGGTGGACGCCCGCCGCGACCCGATGGGCGAGATGCCCTTCGGGATCTACGCCACGCCCGGCGTGCTGGACGCGGCGGCGCTTCCGGCGGACGCCGAGACGGTGGCGATGGTCCGGCTGGACCCGGCCGTGGCGGACGCGGCCGAGCACGCGCGGAACGCGGCGGCGCGGGTCGATCCGCTGGCCCGGGTGCGGGCCCTCCAGGACGTCGAGCGGGACGGGCGGTACACCAGCGTCCGCAGGGGCGTGCTGGCCGCCGCCTCGGCGACGATGGGGCTGATCGCACTGTCCCTGCTGGTGTCGATGGTGGAGCAGCTGCGGGAGCGCCGCGGGCCGCTCGCCGCGCTGGTCGCCTTCGGGACGCGCCGTTCGACGCTCGGCTGGTCGGTGCTGTGGCAGACGGCGCTGCCGGTCGGACTGGGGCTGGTGATCTCCGTGGCGGGCGGCCTGGCGCTGGGGGCCGCGCTGCTGCGGATGATCGACAAGACGGTGGTCGACTGGTGGGTGTTCCTGCCGGTGGTCGGGGTGGGCGCGGGACTGGTGCTCGTGGTCACGCTGCTGAGCCTGCCGGCGCTGTGGCGCCTGATGCGCCCGGACGGCCTGCGCACGGAGTGACCCGCGCCCCCACCGCCGTCGGGCCGGGGGCGGGCCGACGGCCGCGGCGGTCGGGCCCCCGGCCGTCCGGCGTCCTCAGGGGGCGTCGGCAGGGACGATCCGGACGGGCAGCGGGGCCAGGGCCTCGCGCAGGGCTCCGGCCAGCTCCTCGAACTCCGCCTGGCGGGCCGCCCCGGTCCGCATGGCGAGGGCGATCCGCCGGGAGGGGGCGGGGTCGGCGAAGTACCCGGTGGCCAGGCTGGGGTTGCGGCCGGTCTCCACCTTCACGGCGGTGCGCGGCAGCAGGGTCACGCCCAGCCCGCCGGCCACGAGCTGCACCAGCGTCGACAGGCCGGCCGCCGTCGTCGTCACGGCGGCGCCGTCCGTGCGGCCGGCCTCCCGGCAGATGTCGAGGGCCTGGTCGCGCAGGCAGTGGCCCTCGTCGAGGAGGAGCAGGTGCAGCTCGCGCAGCGCGTCGCGCGGTATGTCGGTACGGCCCCCGAGCCGGTGGTCGTCCGGGGTGACCAGGACGAAGTCCTCGTCGAAGAGCGGCAGCTCGGTGACGCCCGGCACGCCGAGCGGCACGGCCAGCAGCAGCACGTCCAGCCGCCCGGCGGCGAGCCCCTCCACCAGCGAGTACGTCTGCTCCTCGTGCACCTGGAGGTCGAGGTCGGGGTACCGCTCGTGGACCAGGCGCAGGACGGTCGGCAGCAGGTACGGCGCGACGGTCGGGATGACGCCGAGCCGCAGCACGCCCGTGAAGGGCGCCTGGACGGCCTCCGCCTCCTCCAGCAGCTCGCCCACCGCCTCCAGCACCGCCTTCGCCCGCACCGCGAGGCGCTCCCCGGCCGGGGAGAGCAGCACCCTGCGGGTCGTACGCTCCAGGAGCTGGACACCGAGTGCCTCTTCGAGTGCCGAAACCGCGCCCGAGAGCGCGGGCTGGCTCATGCCGATGGCGGCCGCCGCGTCCCTGAAGTGGAGGTGCTCGGCGACTGCCACGAACGCGCGCAGCTGCGCCAGGCTGGGCTGTTTACCCTTTTGTAGGGATGTCATGGAGGAGACCACTGATAACCGCCTTCGATCAACGCGACCCAGTCTAGCTATTTCCCTGATCAATGCACGCCGTGCCATGCTGGCGATCGTCCAACCCCCACGGATGACCCCACAAGGGAAATCCCCGCCACTAGGAGAGCGTGTGCTCACTGTCGGTGACCAGTTCCCCACGTACGACCTGACCGCCTGTGTGTCGCTCGAGAGCGGCAAGGAGTTCGCGCAGATCGACCACAAGTCCTACGAGGGCAAGTGGCGCGTGGTGTTCTTCTGGCCGAAGGACTTCACCTTCGTCTGCCCGACCGAGATCGCCGCGTTCGGCAAGCTGAACGACGAGTTCGCGGACCGCGACGCGCAGGTCCTCGGCGTCTCCGGCGACTCGGAGTTCGTGCACCACGCCTGGCGCAAGGACCACGACGACCTGCGTGACCTGCCCTTCCCGATGCTGGCCGACTCCAAGCACGAGCTGATGCGCGCGTGCGGCGTCGAGGGCGAGGACGGCTTCGCGCAGCGCGCCGTCTTCATCGTCGACCCGAACAACGAGATCCAGTTCGCCATGGTGACCGCCGGCTCCGTCGGCCGGAACCCCAAGGAGGTCCTGCGGGTCCTGGACGCCCTGCAGACCGACGAGCTGTGCCCCTGCAACTGGAGCAAGGGCGACGAGACCCTCGACCCGGTCGCGCTGCTGGCCGGCGAGTGACCAACCGGAACGGGTGAACCACCATGTCCCTTGACGCCCTGAAGTCCGCCGTACCGGACTACGCGAAGGACCTGAAGCTGAACCTCGGCTCGGTCATCGGCAACAGCGACCTCCCCCAGCAGCAGCTGTGGGGCACCGTCCTCGCCTGCGCGATCGCCTCGCGCTCGCCGAAGGTGCTGGCGGAGCTGGAGCCGGAGGCCCGGGAGAACCTCAAGCCCGAGGCGTACACGGCGGCCAAGTCCGCGGCCGCCATCATGGCGATGAACAACGTCTTCTACCGTACGCGCCACCTGCTCTCCGACCCGGAGTACGGCACGATGCGCGCCGGTCTGCGGATGAACGTCATCGGCAACCCGGGTGTGGAGAAGGTCGACTTCGAGCTGTGGTCGCTCGCCGTCTCCGCGATCAACGGCTGCGGCCAGTGCCTCGACTCGCACGAGCAGGTGCTCCGCAAGGCCGGCGTGGCGCGCGAGACGATCCAGGAGGCGTTCAAGATCGCCGCGGTGATCCAGGCGGTCGGCGCGACGCTGGACGCGGAAGCGGTGCTCGCCGAGTAGTCGGCCGCACGACGCGACGTGGAGGAGGGCCCCACCGGCAGCGGATGCCGGTGGGGCCCTCCCGCGTCCGTGGACTCAGTCGGCGCCGGGGGTCGGCACGGGCGAGGGGCGGATGCCCTCGGGGGGCGCGCCGCGCAGCACCTCCATCAGCTTCCGCATGTCCTTCACCATGGGCTCCTTCACGCCGGTCAGCGTGGCGACCGCGTCCTGGTTGGGAGGCTCCGGCACCGCCTCGTCCAGGTCGTACTCCTGCACGACGCTGACGGAGAGGCCGAGGACGGTGTGCCCGTCCAGCACGACGAGGTCGGCGTACGACTCGCCGTCGCCGAAGTACGCCCGCTCCCCCAGCCCCGCCACCGGCTGCGGCTCGGGCCCCTGCTCGAACAGCGACTGGCGCTCCACCGCGTCGAACTCGGCGCCGGGGTCGACCTGCCGGTGCAGCGCGTAGCGGATCGTCACCTCGTACGTCGTGGGCTGCTCGCCGATCTGGACGGAGCAGTACGCCCGGTCGAGCGCCGGGTGGCGGGTGGAGTCGTCGCTGGTGGTCGCGCCGCGCTTGCCGAGGGCGGCGACGAGGGAGGTGAGCGGTGCCTCGGCGCACAGCCCGTCGGTGGCCCGGTAGCCGCCGAGGTCGGGCCCCCGGTCGAGTGCCTGGTGGAGGGTGAGCCCGCCGCCCCACAGGACGGAGGCCGCCAGGGCCCCGCCGAGCGCCCAGGGCCAGGGCCGGCCGCGCAGGCCGCGGGCGGCGGTCGGGGCGTCGTCGGCCGGTCCGCGCGGTCCGCCGTCGCCGTCGCCGCCGGGCGGCGGACCGCCGGGACCGCCGGTGTACGGGGCGCCGGCGGGGGGAGCGGACGCGGCGGCGAACGGCCCGGCGCCGCCCGGGAGGGGCGTCCTGGCGCCGGGGACCCGGCCGGGTCCGGTGTCGCGGACGGGTTCCCCGTCGTCGTCGAGCAGTTCGAGGTCGGATATCACGGGCGGTCCGACGGGTCCGAGGGGTCGGAGGGATCGGCGGGGGCGCCGGGCGGCTCCGGGGGCCGCGCCCCCGGAGCCTTCGCCCCGCCCGGCCCGGACGCGGTGACGGCCTCGCCGGCGGTGACGGCCAGCCGGCGCAGGGCCTGTTCCTCGCTGTACGCGCGGAGGTAGCCGACGACGGTGTTGGTGACGGCGACCAGGGGCACGGCGACGACCGCGCCGCCGATGCCGGCGACGAGACCGCCCGTGGCGACGGTCAGGACGACGGCGAGCGGGTGCACCCGTACGGCCCGGCCGAGGATGAACGGCTGGAGGACGTGCCCCTCGATCTGCTGCACGGCCAGCACCACCAGGAGCACCATCAGGGCGGTGAACACGCCGTTGGTGACGAGGGCGACGACGACGGCGAGGGCGCCGGAGATGACGGCTCCGACCAGCGGGATGAAGGCGAAGAGGAAGATGAACACGCCGAGCGGCACCGCGAGGGGCACGTCGAGGAAGTAGATGCCAAGACCGATGAAGATCGCGTCGATGAGGGCGACGATCACCGTGCCGCGGACGTACGCGGTGAGGGTGCGCCAGGCGCGGGGCCCGGCGCCGGCGACGCCCGGCCGGGCCTGGGCGGGCACGAGCCGCAGCGTCCACTCCCACACCTTCCGCCCGTCGTAGAGGAGGAAGAGGGTCGAGAACATCGCCAGCAGCATCCCGGTGAGCACCTCGACCATGACGGTGACGCCGGTGAGGCCCGCGGAGGTGATCTGCTCGGTGTTGGTGCCGATGGTGTCGCTGAGGTTCTCGGCGATGTCGTTGATCTGGCTCTCGGTCACGTGGAACGGGCTGTCCAGCGCCCAGCGCTTCAGCTCCTCGATGCCGTCCCGCACCCGCGCGGAGACGTCGCCGAGGTTGTCCATGACCTGCCACACGACGAACCAGCCGACCAGCCCCATGATGACGAAGCCGGTGACGGCGGTGACGGCGGTGGCCACGCCGCGCGGCAGGCCGGTCCGCCGCAGCCGGGCGACGGTCGGCTGGAGCAGCGCGGTGATGAGGAGCGCGGCGACGAAGGCGAGCACGACCAGCTGCACCGCGCTGATGACCTTCATCAACACCCACAGGGTGCCCGCGAGGACGAGCAGCCGCCAGCCGGCCTCGGCGGCGACGCGCACCCCCCACGGCACGGCGTCCGCGGGGTCGGGGCGGGCCGCGACGGCCGGGGCGTACGCGGGCGGTGCGGGGACGATCCCGGGGGTGGGGGCGTCCTCGCCCGGTCCGCCCGCGGCGGTACCGGCTCCGGGGCCCGGCACGCCGCGCCGCCCGCCCGGCGGGCCGGCGGCGGGCACGCCGCCGGGGCCGTCGGCCTCCGCCTCGGCGGCCGCCCGTTCGCGACGCTCTTCCAGCTGCCGCCCCATACGGCTCAGTCCGGCACCCAGCCGGCCGAGCCACCCTGGCACTCTCGACATGTTCTTCCCTTTTCCCCCACCACTCCCCCGGCGATCCGGTTCCCCGACGGTACACGCACGGAGCCCCTCACCGAAGGACGGTGAGGGGCTCCGCGACGCGGTGCGCCGGTGTCAGTACCAGTGGTTGGCCTGCCAGAACGACCAGGCGCCGCAGGGGCTGCCGTAGCGCTCGTTCATGTAGTTGAGGCCCCACTTGATCTGGGTGGCCGGGTTGGTCCGCCAGTCGGCGCCCGCGGAGGCCATCTTGGAGCCGGGGAGCGCCTGGACCAGGCCGTACGCGCCGGAGGAGGGGTTCTGGGCGCGGTAGTTCCAGGTGGACTCGCGCTCCACGATGTTGCTGAAGCACTGGAACTGGTCGCCCGGAATCATCTGGCGTGCCATGGCCTGCACTTCGGCGACGGAGTACGAGGACTGGGTGGCGAAGCTGGAGGCGTCACGGGCGGCGTCGCGGCTGGCCCGCTCGCGGTCCTCGCGCTCCTTCTTCTCCTTCTCGGCCCGCTCCTGCTCGGCCTTCTCCTCGGCGGCGGCCTTCTTCGCCTCGGCGTCCTTGGCCGCCTGGACGCGCGCGGCCTCCCAGGCGGACTGCTGGGCCGCGGTGTCGGCGGCGGCGGCCTGCGCCTCCGCCTGCTGCGTCAGGGACGCGACCTGTACCTGGGCCTGCTCGCCGGCGGGGATGTCCGCCAGGAGGGTGGCGTCGGCGGCGGTCGCCTCGAACTTCTCCGGGGCCGCCTGCGGGTTGCCCGCGGCGACGCCGACGACGGCGCCGACGGTGGTGACCGCGGTGGCCGACGCCACCGCGAATCCCCGGACCGAGATCCGGCTCACACGGTTTCCTTCCAGCATCGCCCGCACAGGTGACCTCGCGGGCGCGATCGTGCCCCTGACGCTGGTCCCCCACTCACTGGGTCACGAGGGACACGGGCCCGGTGGGCGACTCCCCTGCGGGAGCGCCGCGTGGTGCTCGGGCGGCATACGGCGGACGGCTGTTGAGTTGTACCGCCACGGGTCCGTGAGGATGTGGCTGTGCCGTATGCGGGGCCTGACGGAAGCAAGACTCTGCCGGAAGCGCTCGGCGGGTGGCAATTCCTCGCCGCGTGTGAAAGCTCACACCCCTTCCGTCCCAGGAGTTTTGACCAAAGGGGCGCGGGACGCGGAGCCGCCCGGCTAAGCTCTCGCGCTCCGCCGGGCGGCCCAACTCCGTTATGCGGTTGTCGGCTTGGATACGGTCAGATATGTCCGTCTTCCAGCAGTTCGGTCACCAACGCGGCGATCTGCGAGCGCTCGGACCGGGTGAGCGTGACGTGCGCGAAGAGCGGATGCCCCTTCAGTTTCTCGACGACGGCGACGACTCCGTCGTACCGGCCGACCCGCAGGTTGTCCCGCTGGGCGACGTCGTGGGTGAGCACGACGCGGGAGTTCGCCCCGATCCTGGAGAGCACGGTCAGCAGGACGTTGCGCTCCAGGGACTGCGCCTCGTCCACGATGACGAAGGCGTCGTGGAGGGAGCGGCCCCGGATGTGCGTCAGGGGCAGGACCTCCAGCATGTTGCGGGCGGTGATCTCCTCGATGACCTCGCGGGAGGTGACCGCGGAGAGGGTGTCGAAGACGGCCTGGGCCCACGGGCTCATCTTCTCGGCCTCGTTGCCCGGCAGGTAGCCGAGCTCCTGCCCGCCCACGGCGTACAGTGGCCGGAACACCATGATCTTCTGGTGCTGCCGGCGTTCCAGGACCGCTTCGAGGCCGGCGCACAGCGCCAGCGCGGACTTGCCGGTGCCGGCTCTGCCGCCGAGCGACACGATGCCGACGTCCGGGTCGAGCAGCAGGTCCAGCGCGATGCGCTGCTCGGCGCTGCGCCCGCGGATGCCGAACACCTCGCGGTCGCCGCGCACCAGCCGCACCGCCCCGTCGGGCGTGGTCCGGCCCAGCGCCTTGCCGCGCGGCGACTGGAGCACCAGCCCGGTGTGCACGGGCAGCCCGGCCGTCTCGGGCACCTCCAGCGTCTCCTGCGCGTAGAGCAGGTCGACCTGTTCGGCGGAGAGCGGCACGTCGCACATGCCGGTCCAGCCCGAGTCGGTGATGGCCAGCTCGGCGCGGTACTCCTCGGCGAGGAGGCCGACGGAGGACGCCTTGATGCGCAGGGGGAGGTCCTTGGAGACGACGGTGACGTCGTACCCCTCGGCCTGGAGGTTGCGCGCCACCGCGAGGATCCGCGAGTCGTTGTCCCCGAGCCGGTAGCCGGCCGGGAGGACGCCCGGGTCCGAGTGGTTGAGCTCCACGCGCAGGGTCCCGCCGAGTTCGCCGACGGGGATGGGGGCGTCGAGGCGGCCGTACCGGACGCGCATGTCGTCCAGCAGCCGCAGCGCCTGGCGGGCGAAGTAGCCCAGCTCGGGGTGGTGCCTCTTGGCCTCCAGCTCCGTCACCACCACGATCGGCAGCACGACCTCGTGCTCCTCGAAGCGGGACATGGCGTTGGGGTCGGCCAGCAGGACGCTGGTGTCGAGTACGTAGGTGCGCCGGTCGTTCATACGGCGCTTAGTGCTGGTCACCACGGAAGGACAGACCCCCTCTGTTAGAGGCACGTGAGGTCGGTTGCGACTGCGGCGGCGTCGCGGGGGGATGGGCCGGGCTCGGGCCACGATGCGCGGGGCCGCGACACCGGCCCTCGGTCGTCCTGGTGCAAAGGGCCTCCCGGGCGAGCGGGCTTCGTACCGCTCACTCTCGCAAGGGATATGCCCTTCTCGCCGCCCCACCATGCCAGGAGAGCCGATGGCATATGACACCCCGTGGGGACGGGCGCGGGCGCTGTTCGGTGCGCGGTGGGGCGGGCGCGGTGGGGCGGGCGGGCCCGGCGTGTCGGGCCGGGTGCGGCGGGGCGCCGGACGGGCGGGCGGCCTGGGGCGGGGCCGGGCGGGGCCCGGTGGTCGGCGGTGGGGCCGGGGGGCTGGAAGGGGAACGCCTGGGGCGCCCGGCGGCACGTGGCCGGGGGGCGGTGGTGCCGGGGGGCGGTGGTGCCGGGGGGACGGTGCTGCCGGGGGGCCGGGTGGCGAGGCGTCAGGTGCCGTAGCGGCGGTGGCGGGCGGCGTAGTCGCGCAGCGCGCGGAGGAAGTCGACCTTGCGGAAGGCCGGCCAGTGGACCTCGCAGAAGTAGTACTCGGAGTGCGCGCTCTGCCAGAGCATGAAGCCGGACAGGCGCTGCTCGCCGCTGGTGCGGATCACCAGGTCCGGGTCGGGCTGGCCGCGCGTGTACAGGTGCTCGGCGATCATGTCGATGTCGACGACCTCGGCGAGCTCCTCGAACGAGGTGCCCCGCTCGGCGTGGTCGAGCAGCAGCGAGCGGACCGCGTCGGCGATCTCCTGCCGGCCGCCGTAGCCGACGGCGACGTTGACGAGTATCCCGTCGATGTGCCGCGTCGCCTCCTGGGCCTCCTTCAGGACCGCCTGGGTGCGCTGCGGCAGCAGGTCCATCGTGCCCACGTGGTGGACGCGCCAGCGGCCGTCGGAGGCGATGGTGCGGACCGCGTCCTCGATGATGCCGAGGAGCGGCACGAGCTGCGCCTCGGGCCGGTTGAGGTTGTCGGTGGACAGCATCCAGAGCGTGACGACCTCGACGTCCGTCTCCGTGCACCAGCCGAGCATCTCCATGATCTTGCTGGCGCCGGCCTTGTGCCCCTGCTCGGGCGTACCGCCGGACGCCTTCGCCCAGCGCCGGTTGCCGTCGAGGATGACGCCGATGTGCTTGGGCACCTGGGCGTGGTCGAGTCGGCCCTCCACCCGGCGCGCGTAGAGCCCGTACACCAGGTCGCGCAAGTTCACCGATCCCACCTCTCGCATCCGGGGCAGCGGACGCCCCGGGTCCCGCCACATTACTGGGCCCGGCGGACGACGGCCCAACCCAGGTGTGTCACAACTCCGTGATAGGGAGAAAGCATGTCCGCATCCCCCGTGCACCGCGCCGCCGACGACCGGTACGACTCCATGGAGTACCGCCGCACCGGCCGCAGCGGCCTCAAGCTTCCCGCCGTCTCCCTGGGCCTCTGGCACAACTTCGGCGACGACCGCACCCTGGAGTCCCAGCGCGCCATCCTGCGCCGGGCGTTCGACCTGGGTGTCACCCACTTCGACCTGGCCAACAACTACGGCCCGCCGCCCGGCTCCGCCGAGCTGAACTTCGGGAAGATCTTCGCGCAGGACTTCCGCCCGTACCGGGAAGAGCTGGTCGTCTCCACGAAGGCCGGGTACTTCATGCACCCCGGCCCGTACGGCGAGTGGGGCTCCCGCAAGTACCTGCTGTCCTCGCTCGACGCCTCGCTCCGGCGGATGGGCCTGGAGTACGTCGACATCTTCTACTCGCACCGCTTCGACCCGCACACGCCGCTCGAGGAGACGATGGGCGCGCTCGCCACCGCCGTACGGCAGGGCAAGGCGCTGTACGCGGGAGTCTCCTCGTACTCCGCCGAGCAGACGGTCGAGGCGGCCGGGCTCCTGCGCGAGATGGGCGTTCCCGCGCTGATCCACCAGCCGTCCTACTCGATGATCAACCGGTGGACGGAGGAGGACGGCCTCCTCGACACGCTGGAGGCCGAGGGCATGGGCTGCATCGCGTTCGCGCCGCTGGCCCAGGGCCTGCTCACGGACAAGTACCTGAAGGGCGTCCCGGAGGGTTCGCGGGCCTCGCTCGGCAAGTCGCTGGACCCGGGGCTGCTCTCGGAGGAGGTCGTCCGGCGGCTGCACGGCCTCGACGGCATCGCGCGGCGGCGCGGCCAGTCCCTGGCGCAGCTGGCGCTGACGTGGGTGCTGCGCGACGAGCGGATGACGTCCGCGCTGATCGGCGCGTCGAGCGTGGGGCAGCTGGAGCAGAACGTCGCGGCGCTCGGTGGCCCGGCCCTCACGGAGGAGGAGCTGCGGGAGATCGACTCGTACGCCGTCGACACCGAGGGCGTCAACATCTGGGCCGCGCGGGGCTGACCGCCGCCGACCGGCCGGGGAGGGTGACCGGCGGGGGGGGCGGGGGCGCCGGGCGCCGGGCGCCGGGCGCCGGGCAGAAAAACGGGCCGGTCCGTGGGGGGGATACGGACCGGCCCGAGGGGGGGTTTCCACCATAACCCTTCATAAGTCGTGCCGCGCGCCACGACATGCCACCACTACGCTCCGGAAACACCCGACCGCCCTGCGGACACGGCCCGGGGTGGTGCGGAACCCGCCCCCGGGCCCCGGCGTGTCCTCCGCAGGAGGGACCCCGCGTCGGGGGCGCCGGGTTGACGCCCGAGGGGCGGTCGGGGGCTCGGACCGGCCGCCGCGAACGGTCCGCGGACGCCCCTAGCGGTGGGCGAGGGCGCCGAACAGGACGCCGAGGAG
This sequence comes from Streptomyces sp. DH12, assembly GCF_020873895.1. GTDB lineage: Bacteria > Actinomycetota > Actinomycetes > Streptomycetales > Streptomycetaceae > Streptomyces. Next base: position 15,003 of record NZ_JAHWGT010000024.1, read on the forward strand.
TGCCCCGCCGATCATGAACGGCCCGAAGGGGATCGCGGTCCGGCGGTTCGCGCGCCGCAGCGCGACGAGACCGAGCCCGTACAGGGCACCGAGGAGGAACCCGGCGAACGCGCCGCTCAGCAGCACCCCCCAGCCGTACCAGCCGAGCGCGCAGCCCAGTGGGAGGGCGAGCTTCACGTCGCCGAAGCCCATGCCGTCCGGGTTCACCAGGAACAGCACGAGGTACGCCCCGCCGAGCGCGAGCCCGCCGAGGACGGCCGTGCGCCACGACCCGGCGTGGCCGGGCAGCAGCGCGGCGGCCCCGAGGAGCAGGGGCAGGGCCGCGGCGAGCGGCAGGGTGAGGAGGTCGGGGAGCCGGTGCACCCGCCGGTCGACGACCGCGAGGAGCAGCGCGAACGGCGCGGCGAGCAGCCACACGGCCAGCTCGGGCCGGTACCCGGTGGCGGCGGCGAGTGCGGAGGAGGCGGCGGCACCGACGACGGCGGGGACGACCGCCGGGCGCGGCCGGCGGGCGGGGGATGGCGGGGTGGCCGCCCCGGCGGGCGGGGTGGCCGGCCGGGCGGGCGGGGTGGCCGGCCGGGCGGGCGGGGTGGCCGGCCGGGCGGGCGGGGTGGCGGCCCGGGCGGGCGCAGTGGCGGCCTCGCCGGGCGGGGCCGTGGCGTCGCTGGACGGGGCCGTGGCGTCGCCCCGCGGGGCGGTGGCCTCGCCCGGTGGGGTGGCGGCCGGTCGGTCGGCGGGCGCGCAGGCGGGGCAGCGGGCGGGGCCGAGCCAGCCGCGCGGGCCGGGGGCGTATGGGTGCCCGGCGGGGCAGGCGGTACGCCAGGGGTCGTCGGGTTCGACGGCGAGCCGGTAGGCGGCGCGCTGCGCGAGCGCCCCCGCGGCGGCACCCCACAGGGCGGCGACGGCGATCAGGGTGGCGTCCACGGGGCCGACCTTAGGGGGATGTGGTGGACAGGTCACGGGGTCGGTGGGCGGCGGGCGGTGTTCGGTTGGGGGGGTGTTGGGCGGGTGGCGGGGGCAGCGGACGGTGTTCGGTGGGCGGCGAGGCCGGTGGGCGGCGGGCAGTGTTCGGCGGGGGGGGGGAGCGGCGACCGGCGGGCGGTGTTTGGCGGTTGGGCGGTGGGCATGCCAGGGGGCCGATGCGCGCGCGGGCCACGGAAGACGGCGGACGTGTTCGGCGGGTGGCCACGGGGCCGTACCGTTCGGGCATGGCGGAGTGGCGGAACGGTACGGGCGTCCTCAGGGTCGTGGACGGCGGCGGCGCCGGGGGCGCGGGCGGGGGCGTCGACGGCGCGGGCGTCGACGGCGCGGGCGGTGGCGGCGCGGGCGGTGGCGGTGGCGTCCCGGTCGAGATCGCGGCGACGTACCGGTCGCGGGCGCGGGGGCTGCTCGGCCGGGACGGGATCGACGGGGCGCTGCTGCTGACGCCGTGCGGCAGCGTGCACACCTTCCGGATGCGGTTCGCCATCGACGTGGCGTACCTGCGGCGCGACCTGACGGTCCTCGCGGTCGTGCGGGGGATGCGGCCCGGCCGGCTGGGGCTGCCCCGGCCGCGGGCCCGGCACGTGCTGGAGGCGGAGGCCGGGGCGTGGGAGCGGTGGGGGGTGCGGCCGGGCGTGCGGCTCGCCGTGGACCCGGATCCGGCCGGTCAGGGCGGGCCGGGGCCGAGCAGCGTGAACGCCCCGTAGGCCGCCGACCCGGCCGCGAGGACGGCGAGGACGGCCGCCGCGTACCGGTCGCGGAGCCGGGCCAGCGCGACCGCGGCGGGGAGCAGCAGCGGGAACGCCGGCATGATCAGGCGGGGGCGGGAGCCGAAGTACGCGGCGCCGACGAGCGACACCGCGACGACGGCCAGGGTGTAGACGAGGACGGGCAGCGGCTGCCGCTGCCGCACGCACAGCCACACGGCCCAGCCGAGGACGGCGAACGCCGCGAGGAGGCCGACGCCCGCGAGCGGCTGCGGACCGGTCAGGTGCCCCCACACGAACCGGGCGAGTGCCGCGCCACCGTCGATGCTGTTGCCCCAGGCGGCCTGGACGTCGAAGTACGCGGTGGGGCTGCCGACCCGCACGGCGACGTACACGACGTACGCCAGCCAGCCCAGCGGCGCGAGCAGCACCCCGGCGACGAGCCCGGGGGTGACGCGCCGTTCGCGGACCACGGTGGCCAGCGCGGTCACGCCGACGGCCGCGATGACCGCGACGGCGGACGGCCGGGTCAGCCCGGCCAGCGCGGCCAGGGACCCGGCGGCGACCCAGCGGCCCCGGAGCACGGCGTACAGGGCCCAGGCGGCGAACGCCGTGAAGAGCGTCTCCGTGTACGCCATCGACTGGACGAACGCCGTCGGGTACACGCCCCACACCACCGCGAGCAGGACGCCGGCGCGCCGCCCCGCGAGGTGGGAGCCCACGGCGTGGATGCCCCAGGCGGCGGCGAGGGAGGCGCTCCACGCGACGACGAGCCCGGCCCCGGCGGCGGTGAGCGGCAGCACTTCGGACAGGGCCCGTTCGAGGGCGGGGAGGAGCGGGAAGAACGCCAGATCGGAGTGGACGGCGCCGTCGGGGAGGACGGTCTCGTAGCCGTATCCGTGCTCGGCGACGCGGGCGTACCAGACGGCGTCCCAGCGGCCCGAGAGCCGGTGCCAGGGGTCCTCACCGGCCGCCGCAGCGGCGACGAGGAGGACGGCTACGCCGACCAGGCGCGCCGCCGCGTAGCCCAGCAGGGCGGGGGCGGCGCAGGCGAGGCCGTGCGGTCTTGCCGGCCGGTCGGGAGGGTCCAGGAGCACTGCCCGATTATGCCGCCGGGCGCGCCGGGAACGGCCGGGGCAGCGGTGTGAGCTACGTCCCGGCGCCGGAGGTCGCGGGCGGCGGACGGGGCGGAGGGCTGTCGTCCGGTGCGCGCGGCTGGTTGGGTCGGGCACGGGGGCGGGACGACGACCGGTCGACCGCCGGGGAGGGGGACCCGATGCGTACGGGGATGAAGGCCGCGGTGGCGGTGTCGGCGGGGCTGCTGGTGACGGGGTGCACGGCGGACAGGGACGGGGCTCGGGTGGGGGCGGGGCGTCCGCCGGGGCGCGTCCTACGGCGACGGCGGGGACGGCGGGGACGGCGGGCGGGCCGACGGACGCGTCGCCTCGGCCGGAGGTGACCCGGCCGGAGGTACGGCAGGGGTTCCGACAGGTCGCGTCGGGCGGTCCGCACCGGGGCGACGGTCGCCTGGGGACGGTCCGGCTGCCGGCGGGCACGACCTGGGTGGAGGTGCACTGCCTGGCGAACCCCGGCCCGCCCCCGGCGTCCCGGGTCCAGGTCACCGTCGGCACCGGCCTGTCCTGGTCGTTCACCTGCACCGACGGCGAGGGCGGGGACGAGGGCGACGGGGTGCACCGGGAGGCCACGCAGACAGACGTCTCCACCGCCGAGGAGGGCGCCGTGCTGGTCGAGGCGCCGCCGACCGTCCAGTGGAACGCGAGCGTCCAGGTGGGCGCGCCGGGCGCCTGACGGGTGGTGGGGCGGCCGGTCGGGGCGGCCGACCGGTGGCGCCGGTCGGGCCGGTGGCGCCGGTCGGGGTCGAGGCCGGGGTCAGCCGGCGGTCGGGAAGGAGACCTCCACGCGGCGGTTCTTCCGGCGGCCCTCCTCGGTGCTGTTGTCGGCGATGGCGTACTGCTCGCCGTAGCCGCGGATCTCGTAGGTGACGTTCGTCCCGGCCAGCAGCGGGGAGAGGACGCCGTGCACGGCGTCCGCCCGCTGCTTCGACAGGACGTCGCCGTGGGCGGAGGAGCCGAGGTTGTCGGTGAAGCCGAAGATGCGGATCCTGGAGGCGTTGCGCTTCTTGATCTCCTCGGCGATGGCCGCGATACGGGCGTCCGCCTCGGGGGTCAGCTTGGCGCTGTCCTTGCCGAAGAGGACCTCCGCCTGGAGCGCGAACTTGAGGTTGGTGCTGGTCTCCTCACGCCGCTCCTCGCCGCCCTGGGACTCCACGATGGAGACGATGGGCAGCACCTTCGCGGCGGCCAGGGTGGCGCCGTCGCGCATCTTGAGTCCGGGCGCGGTCGCGTCCACCTCGGGCGGCGCCACAGTGGACTCCGTACCGGGCGGCACGCTCGGCGTCTCGTCGGCACGCGCGGCCGCCGGGACGGTGAACTGGACGGCGGCGGCGAGGACGACCGCCACGAGGAACGTCGCGGCGGGGCGACGGGCGGGGGCTGGGCTCGGCGTACGCATCACGAGAGCTCGATCGTGGCGGTGGGCATGAGGGGGACTTGGATGTCGACCCGGGTGACGTTCGCGGGCGGTGCCGGGAACTGGGCGAAGACGGCGACCGACTTGCCCGCCTCCAGGCTCGTGATGCCGGTCGTGGTGAGCGGATACCCTTCCGTGTCCCTCAGCACGTAGTACCGCTTCTTCTCCGTCTTGTCGACGAGCGTGATGCCGGCGAAGGAGGGGCCGGTCCGCTTCACGTTGATCTCGTCGCCGCTCCACTGCGACTTCGCCACCAGCAGTTGCGACGTCGTGTTCTTGAGCGTCGCGGAGACGGTGAGGAAGCCGCCCTCGTCACGGACGGCGCTGTGGACGATGAAATGGAAACCGCTGCCGCTGTCGATGGTCGCCAGCACCTTGCTCCTGTCCGGCCCCGTGGGGTCGGCCTCCCCGCCGGCGGGCTCGTCCGGCTCGCGAGGCGCGGAGGACACGCTGCCCGCGTTCTGCGGCGGCTCCTTCGCCTTCGCGCCGCCCTCCCCGCCGCCGTCCCCGCCGCAGCCCGTCAGCAGGGCCGTCAGCGCGGCGGCCGTCGCGGCCACCCGAACCGCGCGGGCGGTCACTCCGTACTGCCTACCCATGCGTGTCATTCCTCTGTGTTCCTTCACGTCAGTCCTCGGTCAGCCGTACTTCGAAGAGGTCGGACATGTCCGGGAGGTCCTCGGGGTCCAGGTCCAGTCGGGTGCCGTCACAGGTGATCGAACCGAGGGCCGGAGCGTCCTGATCGGTGTCACCGGCGCCGTCCGACGGGTCGCCGGGAGCGGGTGACTCGCCAGGGTCACCGGGGCCGGTGGTCTCCGTCGGATCGGGGGCTTCGGCGGGGTCCGGGGGGTCGAAGGCGCAACGCGGCTCGACCACAGCGGTGGCGGTCGCGATCGCGTGCTGTCCTTCCGTGCCCGGCAGGATGGTGTCCCCAACGGGCTTCACCGACCGGACGGTCACGCGGAAGCCCCAGCGGCCGTCGCCGAGCATGACGCATCCCTCGCCGGCGATCGAGGCTCCGTTCATCGCGGCGTACCGCCCGCCCGCGGCGCACCCGTCCTCACCCGTCAACTCGCCCTCGAACAGGTCCTCCCAGCCGTCGACGCCGAGGCCGTCCAGCAGGAAGCCGTCCCGGGAATCCTTCGCCGCTGCCAGCGCGGCGGCGTCCGCCGCCGACTGGGCGCCGTTGCGCGTGGCACCGGCCTGGCCGACCGCGAAGAACGCGAGCGCGAGGAAGAGCAGGCTCACCACCATGAAGATGTACAGCGGTGACGCCTGCCCACGGTCACTGTGGCCTTGCCCGGGGCCCGTCAGCCACCGCCGCCGACGATCTTCGTCACCTGGGTGACCAGGCCGTTCGCGATCGCGGCGCCCGCACCTGACCCCACGACGGCCGCGATGATCACCCCGACCAGGATGATGATGCCCACGTACTCCACGGCCCCCTGTCCCCGGTCCCCCCGGTGTTTCAGGTGGGTCGTCGTGGTCTTCGCCCAGGTGCCCACGTACACCTTGGCCTGAGTCAGGGCCTTCAGTGCGATGTTCGACATGGCGGTCCCCTCCGGGATCGGGATCGTGCGGGTCTTCCGTGACGGGTGTGACGGGTGTGCGTGGTGCGGGGGCCGGTCCGGTGGTCACGCGGGTGGTGGCGTGGCCGTACTCAGGGTGAGCCCCCTTCATCATGGGCCCCAACGCCCCGGCGTGGGCCCGAATCGGGAACGGGGATGTGATTCGCCGGTCGGCCACGGTCCGTCCTGCCCCCCTTCGTCCCGACTGTGCCGGATCGCCCGGCGGGGTCGGGGTACCCACGTCCGCCTGCCGTTGACTCGGCAACGAATGTCCCACATCCGCTTGCGTAAGCGAAGGGTGTTCGGGAGATTCGGCGCGGTGATTTTTCGGCTGGACGCCAGTGCGCGGACGGGCTGTTGACGGTTCGGGGCGCGGGTCACGGCAAGGCGTGTGTGCGGTCGCAGATGATTGACGACTGTCGGGGTGCGCCATGTCAGCCGCCGCCCAGGAGGTCGGAGAGGTCGACGCCCGAGCCGTAGTAGAAGCTCAGCGCGATCAGGATCATCGTGGCCGGCAGCATGACCAGCGTCACCACGAGGGTGGTCTTCGGTACGGCCTTGGCCGCGGCGCGGCGGGCGTTCTGCGCGTCGGTCCTGCGCATGTCGTTGGCGATCTGTATCAGCGTGTCCACGATCGGCGCGCCCAGTTCCTCGCCCTGCTGGAGGGCGGTGACGAACATCGACACCTGCTCGGAGGCGTTGCGCCGGCGCAGTTGGTCGAACGCCTCGCGGCGGCTGACGCCCATGTCCATCTGGCGCAGGGTGATGCGCAGTTCGTCGGCCCAGGGACCGGAGTACTTGTCGGCGACGCGCTCCAGGGCCTGGCGGAAGCCGAGGCCGGCGGAGACGACGACGGCGAGGACGTCGAGGAAGTCGGGCAGGGTGCGTTCGATGTCGTCCCTGCGGCGCCGGACGGCGATGCGCAGCAGGACGTCGGTCCAGGTGAGCCCGTACGCGAGGACGACCGCGGCGACGACCGCCTGGCCACGCAGCAGCATCGCCAGGGCGGCGGCGACGCCGAGGGTGCCGTAGACGGCGCGGCGGGCCGCGTACCGGTCGACGGTGAGGCCGCCGGGGTTGCCGGCCATGTCGAGGCGGCGGCGCAGGGCGTCGACCCGCCGGGGGCCCATCAGGCGCAGGACGGCGGGGGCGTACCGCATGCCGAGCCGGTCGACGCCCGAGGCGACGGCGGTGGTGCGGGTGGCGCCCACCTCCAGGGCGACGGCGAGGTCGCCGGGGAGGCGGGCCTCGGCCCGGTAGAGGCGTACGCCGTGGAAGGCGCCGTACACCGCGAGGGCCGCGAGGGCGGCCAGCAGGAGGACCATGTCGGGTTCCGTTCCTTCCCCGGTGCCTCAGACCCGCACCCGGGAGAGGCGACGGATCATCACGAAGCCGGCGGTGTACAGCGCGAAGGCGACGACCGAGCCGACCTGCCCGGCGAAGGAGCCCGTCATCTTGTCCAGTGCGCCCGGGTTCATCCCGTTGATCATGAGGAGGAAGCCCAGGCCCAGCAGGGGCAGGGCGAAGGCGGTGACCTTCACCTGGGAGAGCAGGGTGGTCACCTCGCGCCGGGTCTCCTTGCGCTCGTCGAGCGTGCCGGTGAGGTTGCGCAGGGAGCCGACGACCTGGCCGCCGGCGCGGTTCGACAGGACGAGGGTGGTGACGAGGACGACCAGTTCGCGGGAGGGCAGCCGGTCCGCGAGGTCGCCGAGCGCGTCGTCGAGGCTGTGGCCGACGGCGAGTTGGTCGGCGACCCTGCGGAGCTCCTCACCCGCCGGGTCGTCGAGCTCGTCGGCGGCCATGGCGATGGCGGTGCGCAGGGCGAGCCCGGCCTGCGTGGCGTTGGCCAGGACGCGGGTCAGCTCGGGCAGCTGGTTGATGAACGCCTCGGTGCGGCGCTGGCGCTGCCAGCCGAGGAAGGCGTCGGCGCCCCACAGGCCGGCGAGGACGGCGAGGACGCCGAAGAACGGGGCGAAGACGGCGGAGACGGTGAGGTACACGGCGAGGAGGACCGCGACGGCGTAGACGACGTACTCGCCGGGCGTGACGTCGAGGCCGGTGACGGCGAGCTTCCGTTCGAGGCGGCGGCCCGCCCTCGTCGCGCGCAGCCGGCGGTCCAGGCCGGCGAAGCGGCGTCCGCGTCCGGTGCTCGGCAGCGGGCCCGTGTGGGTCATCCGGGCCACGAGCGCCTTCTGCTGCGCCCGGCCCGCGGCGTAGCTGTGGACGCCCACGACGGCCAGGAGGCCGGCGAGCAGCGTCACGCCGAGGGTGAGGAGCGGGAGGTTGTCCATCGTGTCGTCGTCTCGTCCGTCGGGCGGGGGGCGGGCGGGCAGGGGGTCAGGGGCGGGCGGGGGTCAGGCGGCCGTGCCGCGGGCCGCCAGTTGGGCGTCGTCGAGGGCGACGCCGAAGGCCGCCGGGGTGGGCTCGTTGTACATGTACAGCCGCTCGGCGACCCGCCGGGGCAGCGGGTGGTGGGTGAACCTGCCGTACACGCGGCCGTCCGGGGCCATCGGCTGGGCGTCGAACCGGCAGACCGTGACGATGCGGTACTCCTCGCGGCCGTGCGAGTCGACGATCGCGACCTCCGTGATCCGGCGGGAGCCGTCGGCGTGCCGGGTGAGCTGCACCAGGACGTCGACGGCGCTGTTGATCTGGTCCTTGATGGCGGCGAACGGCACCTCGACCTCCGACATGGACGCCAGGGTCTGCAGCCGCATCAGCGCGTCCTCCGCGCTGTTGGCGTGGACGGTGGCGAGGGACCCGTCGTGGCCGGTGGACATGGCCTGGAGCATGTCGAGCGTCTCACCGCCGCGCACCTCGCCGACGATGATGCGGTCGGGGCGCATGCGGAGGGAGTTGCGGACGAGGTCGCGGATGGTGATGCGGCCCTTGCCCTCGACGTTGGGGGGCCGGGACTCCAGGGTGATGACGTGGGACTGCTGGAGTCGGAGTTCCGCGGAGTCCTCGATGGTGACGATGCGCTCGCCGTCCGGGACGAGGCCGGAGAGGGCGTTGAGGAGGGTGGTCTTCCCGGTTCCGGTGGCCCCGGAGACGATGACGTTGAACTTGGCGCGCACCAGCCCGGCGAGGAGCATCACCATGTGCTCGTCCAGCGACCCGAGCGCCACCATCTCGTGGAGGGTGAACGCGCGCGGGAAGCGCCGGATGGTGAGGACGGGGCCGGTGAGGGAGAGCGGCGGAATGACGACGTTGACGCGCTCCCCGGAGGGCAGGCGGGCGTCGACCATGGGGTTCGACTCGTCGACGCGGCGGTTGACGGTGGAGACGATGCGCTCGATCGTCTGCATGAGCTGCTCGGTGGAGGAGAAGCGCATCGGGAGGCGTTCGAGCCGGCCGTGCCGCTCCACGTACACCTGCTCGGGACCGTTGACCATGATCTCGCTGATGGAGGCGTCCTCCAGGAGCGGTTCGAGGATGCCGAGCCCGAGCGCCTCGTCGACGACGCGGCGGATGAGCTGGGACCGCTCGGTGGACGACAGGACCGGGCCCTCGCGGCTGATGATGTGGCCGAGGACGCGTTCGAGGCGGGCGCGGCGGTCGGCGGCGGGGAGCGCCGACATCTCGGCGAGGTCGATCTCCTCCAGGAGCTTGGCGCGGTAGACGCCGACGAGGTGGTTCTCCTCGCCGTCCCTGCCGCCGGCCGGCTCCGGGGTGGTGATGCGGGCGCGCAGGCTCACGGGGTCCCTCCCTCGCTGCTGGTCACGGGCATGGTGGTGGTCCGGGTGACCGGGTCGAAGCTGAGGAGGGGCAGGACGGCCGGGATGGGGACGGTGACGGAGGCCGTCACCTCCTCGGCGCCGGCGGGCGCGCTGACGGACGCGCCGTCGGCGAGCCAGCCGCTCATGGCGGCCCGCCCCGCCGACGAGCCGTCACCGCCCTGGGAGGCGACGCGCGCGGCGGCCCGGGAGGCCGTGCCGGCCTGCTGGACGGCGTACGCGACGATGCCCAGCTGGACGGCGGCGAGCGCGGCCAGGATGAGGATGCCGACCCAGCCGGCGAACTCGACGGCGGCCTGGCCTCCGTCACGGCGCCGGCGGGAGCGGGGGCGGAGGTGAGGGCGGGGGCGGCGGCGGGGGCTGAGGCCCACAGGGCTCCCGGGGGCGCCGGGTGGGGACGGGCTCGTGGCTGTGGGCGCGGCCGTGGGTGCGCCGGCGGGCGTGGGCGGGCGCGTCATGCGGTTCACTCCTCCCTTTCGTCGGCCGCGGCGGCGTGCCCCCGCACGGTGAAGGGGAGGTTCGCACCGGGGAAGAGGGCGGGGACCCGGAGGGAAACGTCGGCGGTGACCAGGCCGCCGCCGCCCCCGCAGGAGGTGCTGGCCGACCAGGCGCCGGACAGCTTGGACTGCGCGGCGGCGGCGCAGTCCCCGCCGACGGCTCCGGCGCGGGCGGCCTCGTCGGCGGCGTTGCCGGCGAGGGCGTACGTGTAGCCGATCAGCGTCGCCTGCCACAGCAGCAGGAGCGTGCCGAGCACGACGGGGACGAGGCCCGTGAACTCCACGGCGACCTGCCCCCGGTCACCGGCCCGCCACCGCCCGCGCGACCACCGCCGCCGATCCGGCTCGCCGCCCGCACGCGGCCCGCCCGCACGGGGGCCGCCCGTGCCGGCGCCACACGCGCTGGGGCCGCCTCCGTCGTGGCGGTGTCCGCCGGGTGTCCGTGCGGGTACGGGTCCCATGAGCCGCCCCTCCCCTCTCCCCTGTCTCCGCTACTTCCGGCGGGCGCGGCGCGGGCCGGCCGCGCCGCGGTCCCCCCGGAGCCTGCCCGGCCGGTCGGCGGTCGACTCCGGCGCCTTCACGAGGTCCAGTTCCCCGGCGAGTGCCCACAGCGCCTGCTTCACCGCCGACTTGGCCTCCAGCTCGTGCATGCGGCCGGAGTCGACGTACGGCTGGAGTTCGCGGAAGGCGGCGGGGACGGCGGTGCGGGCGGTCCGGGTGCCGGTGATCTTCTCGACGAGCGGCGGCTGGATCTCGGTGTTGCGGGTGTGGCGGTTGACGACGGTCACGGTGTCCTCCGCCTTGCGGATCCGTAGCCGGTCCCAGAGCCCCACGAGCCGCTTGGCGGCCCGGACGGCGACGACGTCGGGGGTGACGACCAGCAGGGCCGTGTCGGCCATCTCCACGGCCGCGGCGTTGGCCGAGCTCATCTGCGTGCCGCAGTCCACGACGACAACCTCGTAGCGGTGGCGCAGCGCGCTGACGATCTGGCGGGCGGAGCGGTCCGTGACCTCCTCGCCGCGCTCGCCGTCGGCCGGGGCGAGCAGCAGGGCGAGGCCGGTGGGGTGGGTGTGGAGGGCGTCCTGGAGGACGCGGGGGGTGATGTCCTGGATGGTGGCGAGGTCCACGGCGGAGCGCCGGAACCGGACGTCGAGGTAGGAGGCGACGTCCCCGGACTGGAGGTCGAGGTCGGCGAGGGCGACGCTGCGGCCCGACGCGCGTGCGGCGAGGGCGAGTTGCACGGCGGTGACGGTGGTGCCGACGCCGCCCTTGGCGCCGCTGACGGTGACGATGGTGCCGCCCGGCCCGGTCGGCCCGTCGCCGCCCTGCCCGAGGTGGCGGCGCACCCCGGCGGCCCAGGCGGCGGCGGAGTGAACGCGCTGGGCGAGTTCCTCGTATGACAGGGGGAGGCCGACGAGGCCGCGGGCGCCGGAGTCCATGGCGGCCGAGTACAGGCCGGGCCCGGTGTCGGCGGTGAGGAGGACGACGGCGACGGCGGGGAAGCGGAGGGCGACCTCGCGGATCAGGTCGAGCGCCGGGACGGGGCCGATCCGCTCGTGGACGAGGACGACCTCGGGCAGTTCGTCGACGGAGACGGCGGCGGACCGGGCGAGGGTGTCGATGAGCGTGGTGGAGTCGCCGACGGGCGCCGGCAGCGCCGGTTCCGTGTCGGGGAGCTGGCCGAGCAGCGTGGTGACGGCCCGGGCTGCGTCGGGGTCGCCGACGGCGGGGAGGACGCGCGTGGTCATCCTGCTGCCTGTCCCCTCACGTGTTCTTGTCCCCTCACTGGTCCTCGTCTTCTCACTTGTTCTTGTCTTCGTCGAGCGTGTAGGTCGACTCGCCGGGTTTCAGCGCGGCGGGTCCGTCGGAGGGGAGCAGGGCGAGGCGTACGTGCTCGGCGAACGACTCGGCGTAGGCGACGCGCTGGGCGTCGGCGGTGGTGAGGGCGAAGGTGATCGGCACGGCCTCCCGGCCGGCGGTGCCGGTGCGGTCGTTGCCGCGCTGGTCGATCGGGGTGAGCTGGCCGACGTCGAGGACGCGGGCGCCGGCGACGATGAGGCGGGACTCGGCGACGGCGTTCTTGCCTCGGCCCTCGTCGTCGAAGGTGGCGAAGATGTTCACCCGCGCCCCGGCGGTGATCTTCCCGGCGACGCCGGTGGAGGCGTCGATCATGATGGCGATCTCCTGCTGGCCGCTCTCCAGGGCGGGGCGGTCGGCGACCATGTCCTTCTGGAGGAGCGAGCCCTTCCGCAGCTCCGCGACGGCGATCTTGCCGCGTACGGCGGAGAGGTCGCGGACGGCGCCGGCGGAGAGCCACCGCTCGGGCATCGTGATCCGCTCGAACTGGCCGGGCCGCAGCGGTTCGTAGGCCGGTACGTCGGCCTTGACGCGGTACGCCGTGACCTCCGGCCCCACCTTCGCCTGGACGTCGCTGATCACCGCGACGACGCCGGCGAACGCCCCGAGGGCGCACAGGACGGACAGGACGAGCAGGATGACACCACGGCGCTGGCGTGCGTTCATCGGCGGGACGACCTCGTGGGGGTGCGGGCGGCGGAGGAGGGGCGGGGGTGCGGGGCCGGCGCCCCGGTCCCGGTCACGACGCCTGCCGCGTCGCCGGCCCCGGGGGGAGGGCGGCGGCCGGGCCGTCGGGCGCGCCGGTCGCCGCGGCCTGGGGCGGCGGGAGCGGCGTGGAGCAGAAGCCGCAGCGGTCACCGAGGAGTTCGCTGCGGCACCAGGGGCAGGTCTCGCGGCGGACCGAGGAGACGAGCTGGTGGAGGACGGGCAGGTCGGGCAGGTACGCGGCGAACTCCACCAGCCGGGGCGTGCCCCACCAGGCCGGTGATCCGGCCGGTGGCGGGACCTCGTCGACGGCTTGGACGCGCCAGGCGGGGGCGAGGGTGCCGGTGACCCAGTCGGTGGTGAGCCGGCCGGGCGCGACGACCATGCGGGTGGCGAAGTCGGGTCCGGGCAGGGGCCGTTCGCCGGGTGAGCCGAGCCGGGTGAGGTGCGGCTCGGGAGTGGCGAGGACGGCGAACTGGGAGCCGGGCATCCAGGACTTGGCGTGTGCCTTGAGCGTCACGGGGACGCGGTCGAGGCGGGCGACGGAGCCGAGGACGGCGCCCGCGTGGACGTAGTGGGCGAGGAGCCGGGCCGCGGTCGCCAGCACGCCGGGACCGAAGTCGCACAGGGAGAGCTGCCGCAGCTGACGGGCGAGGACGGCGACGCCGAGCGGGGGCAGGTCGAGCGGGAGCAGGGCCATGCGGTCGCTCTCCAGGAGCGCGCGGACGGTGTGCAGACGGCGCACGTGGCCGGCGGGCGTGGAGGAGGGGTAGAGCGCGATGAGGTGGCCGTGCTGGTCGAGGAGGGTGCGGACGTCGGCGAGCGCGGCGCCCAGCGGCTGCTCCGCGGGGGCCGGGAGGACGGCCGCGGCGGGGGTGTGGTGGTCGGTCGGCGGCAGCACCAGGTCGGGACTGGTGACGGCAATCGCGGTCGGCACGCTGGTTCCCCGTTCGGTCCGGCCACCGGTGTTCCCGGCGCGTCGCGGTGGCCCGCGACACCTGCTGCTCCGTGTGTGCTCCGACCCCGCACTTTATCGGCGGGGGCGGGGCGGGAGAACCGCTTTCGGACTCCTCGTGGCGGTTCCTGCGCACCCCGTGTGCCCGCAAATGGGGCGAAGAGGGCGGAAGTTGACCGATCGCCGGCGGCGGAGTCGGCGGGAGGGTGGCGGGCGGGCGCCGGGGGGCGGTCGCGGCGGAGCCGGCAGGGAGGGCTGCGGGCGGCGGGGGGCGCGGTCGCGGCGGGTCCGGTCGGGGCGCCGGCTCGGGGGGCGGCCGCGGGCCGGTCGGACGTCCGCCCCGTCCGGAGCCTTGACAAGCGAATTGGTCTGGACCAACTTGTACGGGCACGCACCGCGGCGGCCGCCGACCCGTACGCCCCCTGCCGACTCCCCACCGCCGCACGCCACTTCCCCGCAACCCACTCCCTCCCGCACCACCGATGCCTTTCCGCATCCCCACTCCCCCACTCCCCCACCGGAGGCAGCACAGTGGACCGCACCAGAACGCTCACCGGCGGCGCCCTCGCGCTCGCCGTGGCGTCCGGCCTCGTCCTGACCGGCGGCACCGCCCCCGCCGCAGCGGAGGACCGCAACGTCGCCAGGAACGCCGGCTTCGAGTCCGGCCTCACCGGCTGGACGTGCTCCGCCGGCAGCGGCGCCGTCGTCACCTCGCCCGTGCGCGCGGGCACCGGCGCGCTGAAGGCGACGCCCGGCGGGCTGGACAACGCCCGCTGCTCCCAGACCGTCACCGTCAAGCCGGGCTCCACGTACCGGCTCAGCGCGTGGGTCCAGGGCGGGTACGCCTACCTCGGCGCGTCCGGCACCGGCACGACCGACGTGTCGACCTGGACGCCCGGCAGCGGCGGCTGGCAGCAGCTGACCACCTCCTTCACCACGGGCCCCGCCACCACCTCGGTCACCGTCTACACGCACGGCTGGTACGGGCAGGCCGCCTACCACGTCGACGACGTCTCGGTCTTCGGCCCGGACGGCGGAGGCGGCGGTGACCCCGACCCGGTCGTGCCCGCGCCCCCGGCCGGGCTCGCGGCCGGGTCGGTGACGCAGTCGTCCGTGTCCCTGAGCTGGAGCCCGGTGAGCGGTGCCACCGGCTACCACGTCTACCGGGACGGCGCCAGGGTCCAGTCGGTGTCCGGCACCTCGGCGACCGTGACCGGGCTCGCCGCCGACACCTCGTACGGCTTCCAGGTCTCCGCGACCAACGCGGCCGGCGAGTCCGCCCGGTCGGCCGCCGTCTCCGCCCGTACCGCCCCCGGCGGCACCAACCCCCACCCGACCGTGCCCAAGCACGCGCTGACCGGCTACTGGCAGAACTTCGACAACGGCGCCAAGGTCCAGAAGCTGCGCGACGTCCAGGCGCAGTACGACATCATCGCCGTGTCGTTCGCCGACTCGACCAACACCCCCGGCCAGATCGTCTTCAACCTCGACCCGGCCGTCGGCTACGCCTCGGTCGCCGACTTCAAGGCGGACGTCGCGGCGAAGAAGGCCGCAGGCAAGTCGGTGGTCATCTCCGTGGGCGGCGAGAAGGGCAACGTCATCATCAACAGCGACGCCTCGGCCGCGGCGTTCGCCGACAGCGCCTACGCGCTCATGCGGGAGTACGGCTTCAGCGGCGTCGACATCGACCTGGAGCACGGCATCAACTCGACCTACCTGACCAAGGGCCTGCGCCAGCTGTCGGCGAAGGCCGGGCCGGGGATGGTGCTGACGATGGCCCCGCAGACCATCGACATGCAGAACACCGGGACCGAGTACTTCAAGACGGCGCTCGCCGTGAAGGACATCCTCACGGTCGTCAACATGCAGTACTACAACAGCGGCTCGATGCTCGGCTGCGACGGGAAGGTGTACGCGCAGGGTTCGGTGGACTTCCTCACCGCGCTCGCCTGCATCCAGCTGGAGGGCGGCCTCGACCCGTCGCAGGTCGGCCTCGGCGTGCCCGCGTCGCCGCGCGGTGCGGGGAGCGGCTACGTCGACCCGTCGATCGTGAAGAACGCGCTGGACTGCCTGACCCGCGGCACCGGCTGCGGCTCGTTCAAGCCGTCGAAGACCTGGCCGTCGCTGCGGGGCGCGATGACCTGGTCGACGAACTGGGACGCGACTGCCGGGAACGCCTGGTCCAACGCGGTCGGCCCGCACGTCCACAACCTGCCGTGACACAGCGGCCCGCCCGCCGGCGCACCGCGTCGCCGGCGGGCGGGCCGTACCTCGCCCGGCTCCGCCCCTACCAGGGCAGCTCGCGCACCTGCTGGACGCACAGCACCAGGAACAGCAGGCCGGCCGCGCCGAGGACGCCGTTGCTCAGCCACCCGTTGCGCCACTCGGCGGGCGTCCGGGACGAGTTCAGCAGCCAGACCAGGGTGAGGGCGAGGAACGGCATGAAGAACGCGCCGATCACGCCGTACACGATGACCAGGCCGAACGGCTGGTCCAGGAAGAGCAGCGCCATGGGCGGGAACGTCAGCCACAGCAGGTACGCCCGGAAGGGCAGCGACCGCTCGCGGACCCCGGCCGCCACCGCCTCGCCCGTGGCGGTCGCGCCGCGGGAGCGGACGTGGGTGACGAAGTCGGCGAACATCAGGCTCACGCCGTGCCAGACGCCGATGAGCGAGGTGATGGACGTGGCGAAGAAGCCGATCAGGAACAGCTTGGCCGTGACCGCGCCGTACCGGTCCTCCAGGATCCCGCCGAGGTCGAGCAGCCCCTTGTCGCCCTTGGCGAGGGCGATGCCGGAGGAGTGCAGCAGCTCCGCGCCGACGACGAGCATGGCGATGACGAAGACGCCGGTGGTGAGGTAGGCGACGCGGTTGTCCAGCCGCATCACCTTCATCCAGGAGGTGTCCGTCCACCCCTTGGCGTTGACCCAGTAGCCGTACGCGGCGAGCGTGATCGTGCCGCCGACGCCGCCGATGAGGCCGAGGGTGTAGATCAGCGAGCCGTCGGGGAGGACGGGCGCGAGGCCCGCGAAGGCCCGCCCGAGGTTCGGGGTGACGCGTACGGCGAGGTACAGCGTGATGACGAACATGACGCCGACGAGGATCGTCATGACCTTCTCGAACACGGCGTACCGGTTGAACCAGACGAACGCCAGACCGGCCAGGCCGCACAGGACGGCCCACCACTTCAGGTCCATGACGTCCGGGAAGAGCGCCTGCAGGGGCAGGGCGCTGGAGGACATGGCGGCGGCGCCGAACACGAAGCCCCAGACGGCGACGTACACGGCGAAGTAGCCGGTCGTCCAGGCGCCGAGGCTGCGCCAGCCGTCGAAGAGGGTGCGGCCGGTCGCCAGGTGCCAGCGCCCGGCGGCCTCGGCGAGCGAGATCTTGACGAGGCAGCCGACGACGGCGGCCCACAGGAGGGTGTAGCCGAACCTGCCGCCCGCGACGAGCGTGGCGACGAGGTCGCCGGCACCGACGCCGGTGGCCGCCACGACGATGCCGGGCCCGATGTACCGCCAGCTCGCCTTGCGCGTCGGGACCGGGCGCCGGCCGCCGCCGTGCGCTCCCCCGCCGTCGCGGCCGGGCCGCCGGTCGTCGTGCGCTCCCTCGCCGTCGCGGTCCGGCCGCCGGCCGGGCGTGGTGTCCGCGGTGTCCGCCATGCGCTGTCCGCCTTCCCCTCGTCCACTCGTGCCACGTCACCAAAGCGGGTGCGCGGTGATCGCGCAAGAGGGGTAGTCCTTCTGGCCGTGAGCGGAGGACGGGCCGACCGTGACCGAAGGAGCATCTTGACGCGGTCATGCCATGCCACCATCCTGCGAGCCACGGGGATGCCTCCCCGACCCCCACCCAGGAGACAGCATGCGACTACGCATCAGAGGCGGACGGTCCGTCACCCTCGCGGCCGCCCTCGCCCTCGCCGTCGTGGCACCGCTCACCGCCGCCACCACCTCCGGCGCGGCCCCCACCCCGCCCGCCGCCCCGGCCGCCGCGGCGGAGGAGGTCACCCGCCAGTACGAGATCCACGGCCCCTCCACCCCCGCCGAGCGGTCCGCCCTCGCGGCCACCGGCGTCTCCGTCGACGAGGTCGACGACCACGCCGTCGTGGTGAGCGCCAACACCGCCCAGGCCAAACGCCTGCGCGCGCTCGGCCACACCCTGGAGCCGCTGCCCGGACCCCCGAACCGCTCGGGCGGCGCGGCCGTCTCGCCCATGGACTTCCCCCCGGCCGACTCCCGCTACCACACCTACGCGGAGATGAACGCGGAGATCGCCCAGCGGCTCCAGCAGTACCCGAACATCATGAGCCGCCGCGTCATCGGCAAGACGTACCAGGGCCGCGACATCGTCGCCATCAAGATCAGCGACAACGTGGCGACGGACGAGAACGAGCCCGAGGTCCTCTTCACGCACCACCAGCACGCCCGCGAGCACCTCACCGTCGAGATGGCGCTGTACCTGCTGCGCGAACTCGGCGCCGGCTACGGTTCCGACGCCCGCGTCACCAACGCCGTCAACAGCCGCGAGCTGTGGATCATCCCCGACCTCAACCCCGACGGCGGCGAGTACGACATCGCCACCGGCTCCTACCGCAGCTGGCGCAAGAACCGGCAGCCCAACACGGGCTCGTCGTACGTCGGCACCGACATGAACCGCAACTGGGACTACAAGTGGGGCTGCTGCGGCGGCTCCTCCGGCTCGCCTGGCTCGGACACCTACCGCGGCCGCGCGCCCGAGTCCGCGCCCGAGGTGAAGGTCGTCTCCGACTTCGTCCGCTCGCGGGTCGTCGGCGGCAAGCAG
The DNA here is from genome assembly GCF_020873895.1 of Streptomyces sp. DH12. Classification (GTDB taxonomy): domain Bacteria; phylum Actinomycetota; class Actinomycetes; order Streptomycetales; family Streptomycetaceae; genus Streptomyces. Next base: position 33,356 of record NZ_JAHWGT010000024.1, read on the forward strand.
CAGATCAGGGCCGCCATCGACTTCCACACGTACAGCGAGCTGGTCCTGTGGCCGTTCGGCTACACGTACAACGACACGGCCCCCGGCATGACCCAGGACGACCGGGACGCCTTCGCGACGGTCGGCCGCAAGATGGCCGCGAGCAACGGCTACACCCCCCAGCAGTCGAGCGACCTGTACGTGACGGACGGGTCCATCGACGACTTCCTGTGGGGCACGCACCGGATCTTCGGCTACACCTTCGAGATGTACCCGCGCTCGGCCTCCGGCGGCGGCTTCTACCCGCCCGACGAGGTCATCGAGCGCGAGACGAGCCGCAACCGCGACGCGGTCCTCCAACTCGTGGAGAACGCCGACTGCATGTACCGGTCGATCGGCAAGGAACAGCAGTACTGCGCCGCCTCCTGAGCACCGGCGCACCTCCCGCATCTCCCGCACCGGCCGTTTCCTGCTGAATCGTTCCTGCGGTGGCACGGGGAACCGTGTCACCGCAGGGGCGGTCATGGACCGGTGTGCGGCGTCGAGTTGCGGGCTACCCTGCTGGCGGGGGACCGCGGGAGGGGACGGCGGTATGACGGGGGCAGGGACACGGCTCTCGCCGCTCGGCGGCGACGACCCGGGCGCGCTCGGCCCGTACCGGCTGCTGGGGCGGCTCGGTTCGGGCGGGATGGGCCGCATCTACCTGGCGCGGGCCCGGCCGGGCGGGCCGCTCGTCGCGGTCAAGACGCTCCTCGCCGACGGCCCGGTCAGCGGCGACGACCGGCGCAGGTTCGCCCGCGAGGTGACGCTCGCCCAGCGCGTCGACGACCGCTGCACGGCACGCGTCGTGGACGCCGACCCCGAGGCGCCGACGCCCTGGATGGCCATCGAGTACATCGCCGCCCCGTCCCTGGCCGAGCTGGTCGGCACCGCCGGGCGCCTCCCCGCGTCCGCCATCCGCTGGATCGCGGCCGGCACCGCGCAGGCCCTGGTCGCCCTGCACGGGCAGGGCATCGTCCACCGGGACGTCAAGCCGCAGAACATCCTGCTGCCGTTGGACGGGCCCCGGCTGATCGACTTCGGCATCTCGCACGCCCAGGACATCACCCGCACCACCCTCACCCTCGGCACCATCGCCTTCACCTCCCCGGAGCAGGCGCGCGGCGAGCCGTCCACGGCCCGCTCCGACGTGTACTCGCTGGGCGCGACCCTCTTCCACCTCGCCGTGGGCCGGCCGCCCTACCCGCAGGGCGAGGACACCCTGCGGTTGCTCGCCCGCGTCTCCCGCGGGGACCTGGACCTGACCGGGCTGCCGAAGGAGCTCGTGCCGCTGGTGCGCCCCTGCCTCGCCGTCGATCCGTCGGCCCGGCCGCGCCCGGCGGACGTCCTGGAACGGTTCCTGGCCGAGGCCCGCCGGCTTCCGACCTCCCACAGCGGGAGCCGGTGGCTGCCGCCGCGCTGGACGGAGCTGATCGCCGCGTACGAGCGGCGCGGCGAGGAGTGGCGGCGCACTCTGCCCGCCGGTCCCGGGGCGCCGGCGGCGGACGACCGCACGGCCCCGGTCCCGCCACCCGGCCCGACGCGCGCGGACACCGGGCAGCGGGAGGGGGAACGCGCGCGCGAACGACAGCGGCAGCAGGCCGAGGCCCGGCAGCGGGAGGCGGAGCGCGAACGGGAACGGCAGCGTGCGGAGGCCCGGCAGCGGGAGGCGGAGCGCGAACGGGAGCGGCAGCGGGAGGCGGAGCGGGCGCGGGTCTCCGCCGGTGCGGCGGGTGGCCGGGCAGGGGGCGGGCCGGCGCCGACGACGAATCCGCAGCCGCCTCCCGCGCGCGGATCGGCCGGTGGCTGGTTCCTCGCCCTCCTCGCCCTGGCCGCATTCCTCCTCTTCCTCTTCCGCGACGGGATCGACCCGTCGGGGAGCACCTCGGCCACCACCGGCGGGACCGGCGGCTTCGCCAGCCGCCCGCCGACCGCGTACACCGGCACCACCGGCCCCCGCACCGGGACCGCCACCACGGACACCGGCCCGGAGGGGGCTGGGGCTACGGACGCGGGCCCGGAGACGTACGCCCCGCGCCGGCCGACGCCCGACGCGACCGACCTGGCGTTCCGTGCCGTCCGGGCCGGGGACTGCCTCGACGTCCACGCCGACGGCCACGGCTCGTGGAGCAGGCGCGTCCCGCTGCGGGTGCGGTGCGACACGGCCGGCGCGTACGTCCGCGTCACCGCCACCGGCCCCGCCGCGAGGTGCGCCACGGGAAGGGGCCGCGGCCGGTGGACGCACCACGCCGACGACGGAGTGACCACCGTGCTGTGCCTGTCCCGCCGCTTCCGCGCCGGCCAGTGCTTCACCGCCGAGGTGGACGCCGGGTCGAAGGCGTCGGCCAACCTGATGGAGGTGTGGGACTGCGCCTCCGACATGGTGCCCCGCGGGCAGACGCACATCCTGCGGATCACCGGCTACTACCGCCTGCCGCCGGACTCCCGCGTGGACTGCGGGAACGGCGGCGCCCGGTCCTGGTACTGGGCGGTGGACGACGGCCGCGCGGTGGTCTGCGCACGGGCCCGGTGAGGCCCCGGCGTCAGCCGAGGACCGCGAGCGCGTCGATCTCGACGAGCAGCCCGGCGGGCAGGCCGACGTAGACGGTGGTGCGGGCGGGCGGGACGGCGACGCCCGCGAGGTACTCGTCGTAGAGGGCGTTCAGCTCGGCGAAGTGGTCGGTGTGGGTGAGGTACACGCGCATCATCACCACGTCGTCCCAGGTGGCGCCGCCCTCCCGGAGGACGGCCTCGACGTTGGCGAGGGTCTGGAGGGTCTGTTCGCGCAGGGTCGGCCCGGCGACGGCGGGCGGTTCCCCGGGAGCGGCCGGGAGGAACCCGACCTGGCCGGCCACCTGGAGCAGGCCGCCCTTGCGCACCCCGTGGGAGAAGCGGGCCGGCGGGGTGGTGTGGGTGGGCGGGGTGACGGCCTGCTTCTCGCTCATGCGCTGTCCTTCGGTGGGGTGGTGCCGGAGTGGTCGTGGCCGGCGGCCTCGGCGGTGCGGCGCACCAGGGGCAGCAGCGCGAGGAGTCCGTCGGCCGTGACGACCACGTTGGGCGCGGAGAGGGACAGGGCGGCGGCGACACGCCCGTCGGGCCCCCTGACCGGTGCGGCGACGCAGTTGATGGACTCCTCGTGGCCGCCGAGGTCGGTGGCCCAGCCCTGTTCGCGTACGGCGGCCAGCTCCGCCCGGAACGCGGCGGCGTGCGGCGTCGAACGGGATGTGTAGCGCGGGTAGTCGAGCCGGTCGGTGAGCGCGTGGCGCTCGGGCTCGGGCAGGTCGGCCAGGAGGACCTTCGCGACGGCGGCGACGGTGACGGCGACGGGGCGGCCGATCCGCGAGTACATGCGCACCGGGTACCTGCTGTCGATCTTGTCGACGTAGACGACCTCGTCGCCCTCGCGCACCGCGAGGTGCACGGTGTGGCCCGTCCGCTCGTTGAGGCGGACGAGGTGGGGGCGGGCGCTCTCCCGGACGTCGAGGTTCTCCGCGGCCTCCTGGGCGAGCGCGAAGAGCCGGGCGGCGAGCCGGTAGCGCTGGTCCTCCCTGCGGTGGACGAGCCCGTGCTCGTTCAGCGTCCGCAGCAGCCGCAGCGCGGTCGACTTGTGGACGCCGAGCCGTTCGGCGACCTGCCCGAGGTCGGCGGGGCCCCGGGCGAGCAGCGGCAGGATGCTCAACGCCCGGTCGACGCTCTGGCTCATCGCGTGCGTACCTCCTCGTCGTCCGGTCCCGCTCCCGTCCAGCCGGGACCGAGACGCAGTCTTCCCCACGCGGCCCCGTCCAGCCCGGCCAGCCGGTCGACGAGGCCGCCGCCGGGGAGGGGGGCGAGGTCGCCGGGGGCGGTGAGCGCGGCGGCGGCGGCCAGGTGGCCGTGGCGCAGCCGGGCGGCGGGCGGCAGCCCCCGCAGGGTCGCCCCCAGGAACCCGGCGGCGAACGCGTCGCCGGCGCCGGCGTACGACACGACGTCGACGCGGGGCGCGGGGACGGAGATCCGCACGTCGGCGCAGGCGGGTCGGGGGCGGGCGGGCCGGGCGCCGGTGGCCCGAGGGCGGGCGAAGAGGGTCGCGCCGCGGGCGCCCTCCTTGACGACCAGCACGTCCGGTTCGGGGAGCGCCGCCCGCAGCGCGTCCGGGCCGCGCGCGCCGAGGACCTCGGCGGCCTCGTCCGCCCCGGCGAAGACCAGGTCGGCGCCGCGCGCCGCCGCCCGCAGGACGCGGCGGGCCGTCGCGGGGTCGGGCCACAGGGCCGGGCGGTGGTTGAGGTCGAAGGAGACCAGGGGCCGCGGCCGGCCGGGGCGGCGGGCGGTGAGGGAGGCCACCAGGGCGCGGCACCCCGGGGAGAGCGCCGCGGTGATGCCGGACAGGTGCAGGACGCGGCCCGCGGCGGCCTGCGCGTACGGGACCGTGCGGGGGGACATCGCCGAGGCGGCCGAGCCGGCCCGGTGGTAGACGACCTCGTACGCGGGGTCGGCCCGGTCCGCGGCGGTGCGGAAGTAGACGCCGGTCGGGCGGTGCCGGTCCCGGCGGACGGCCGAGACGTCCACGCCGTGCGCGGCGACCGCCGCGAGGAGGTGGTCGCCGAAGCCGTCGGCGCCCACGCGGCTGACCCAGCGGACCCGGTGCCCGGCGGCGGCCAGGGCGCAGGCGACGTTCGACTCGGCGCCGCCGACGGCCCGGGTGAAGGAGGGGGCGTCGGCGAGGCGGCCGGGCCGGGAGGGCAGGAGGACCACCATGGACTCGCCCAGGCACACCACGTCGACGTCGGGTGCTGCCGTCACGGTCGCCTCCTGGGGGCGGGCGGGGGCCGTTGACCCCGCGCTGGCCGGGATGTTAGACACCGGTGAGCGACCGACGCAACGACCGTTGCACACCACGCAACGGGGAGGGAGGCCGGGATGGCCACCGCACAGCCGGGCCCGGACGTGCTCGCCGCACGCCTCGCCGACGAGCGGGTCGACCACCGCTTCAAGGGGCTCCCGCCGGACGCCGACGGCCTCACGGTCGGCGAACTGGCCGCCCAGCGGCGCACCGTCTTCGCCGGCGGCTTCACCACCCCGGTCCTGACCCTCTCCGCCGGGGCGCTGGAGCACAACCTGGGCCTGCTCGGGGCGTACTCCGCCCGGCACGGCCTGGCCTTCGCGCCGCACGGCAAGACGACGATGGCGCCGGGGTTGTTCGCCCGTCAGCTGGCGCACGGCGCCTGGGGCATCACGGTGGCCGTCCCGCACCAGGTGCGGGTGTGCCGGGCGTTCGGCGTGCGGCGGGTGTTCCTCGCCAACGAGCTGGTCGACGCGGCCGCCCTGCGCTGGATCGCCGGGGAGCTGGCGGCGGACCCGGAGTTCCGCTTCGTCTGCTACGTCGACTCGGTGCGCGGTGTCGGGCTGATGGACCGCGCCCTGGCCGGGTCGCCGCGGCCGGTGGACGTCGTGGTGGAGCTGGCGGCGGGCGAGGGCGCGCGGACCGGGGTGCGCACGGAGGCGGAGGCCGTCGAGGTCGCGCGCGCGGCGGCCGGTTCGTCGGCGCTGCGGCTGGTCGGCGTCGCCGGGTACGAGGCGCAGGTGCCGGGGGCGTCCCCGCCGGCCGTGGCGGCGTGGCTGCGGCGGCTGACCGGGCTCGCGGCGCGGCTGGACGGCGCGGGGCTGTTCGCGGAGGCGGACGAGATCGTGTTGAGCGCGGGCGGCAGCGAGTGGTTCGACGCCGTCGCCGACGTCCTCGCCGAACTGCCGCCGCTGTCGGCGCCGGTGCTGAAGCTGCTGCGCTCGGGCGCGTACGTCGCGCACGACCACGGCCACTACGAGCGGCTGACGCCGTTCAACCGGGTCCCGCGGGAGGGGGCGCTGCGGCCGGCGTTCCTGCTGTGGGCGCAGGTGGTGTCCCGGCCCACGCCGGACGAGGCGTTCCTCAACGCCGGCAAGCGGGACGTGTCGTACGACCTGGCGCTGCCCGTGCCGCGGCGGGTGCGGTCGGGCCCGGACGGGGCGGAGCGCCCGGCGGACGGGCTGACGGTGACCGCGCTGTCGGACCAGCACGCGTGGGTGCGCGCCGAGCCGGGGGGCGTGCTGCCGCGGGTCGGCGACTGGGTGGGCCTCGGGCTGGCCCACCCGTGCACGGTGTTCGAGAAGTGGCCGCTCATCCCCGTGGTGGAGGACGACGGGACGGTCGTCGACTACGTCCGCACCTTCTTCTGACCGGCCCGGCGCACGCGGGACGCCCGGGGCCGGGGCGTAGCGGCACGAGCACCGGTCCCGGGGCGTACGGGCACAGGCCCGGGGCGTACGGGCACAGGCACGGGCACGGGCAGTGCGGGGCGTACGGGTTCGAGGGGCGCGCGGGCGGCGGAGGGGGCGGTCGGCGGTGGAGCTGGTCATCAGGGACGTGCGCGTCGTCGACGGCACCGGCGGCCCGGCGTACCGCGCGGACGTCGGCGTCGACGGCGGCCGGATCGCCGCGGTGCGCCGCGAGGGCGAGCCGGCGCTGGGCGGCGCGCGCGTCCTGGACGCGGCCGGGCTCGCCCTCTCCCCCGGCTTCGTCGACATGCACGCCCACAGCGACCTCGCCCTGCTCCGCGACCCGGCGCACGAGGCGAAGGTCGCCCAGGGCGTGACGCTGGAGGTGCTGGGCCAGGACGGGCTGTCGTACGCGCCGGCCGACGACCGCACGCTCGGCGAGGTCCGGGCGGCGATCAGCGGCTGGAACGGCGACGGCGCCGACGTGGACCTGGACTGGCGGACCGTCGGCGGCTACCTGGACCGGCTGGACCGGGGTTTCGGCGGCGAGGGCGTCGCCGTGAACGCCGCCTACCTGGTGCCGCAGGGCACGGTGCGCGCGTACGCCGTCGGCTGGACGGACCGCCCCGCGACCGGCGCCGAGCTGGACCGGATGCGGCGGCTGGTGGCCGAGGGCCTGGCCGAGGGCGCGGTCGGGATGTCGTCGGGGCTGACGTACCCGCCCGGCATGTACGCGGACGGCGCCGAACTGGCCGCGCTGTGCCGGGTCGTGGCGGGGCACGGCGGCTACTACTGCCCGCACCACCGCTCGTACGGGGCGGGCGCCCTGGCGGCGTACGCCGAGATGCTGGACCTGGCGCGGGCGACGGGCTGCCCGCTGCACCTGGCGCACGCGACCCTGAACTTCGGCGTCAACGAGGGCCGGGCGCCCGAGCTGCTGGCGCTGCTGGACGCGGCGCTCGCGGACGGCGTCGACGTCTCGCTGGACACCTACCCGTACACGCCGGGCTGCACGACCCTCGCCGCGCTCCTGCCCGGCTGGGCCCACGAGGGCGGGCCACAGGCGCTGCTGGCCCGGCTGCGGGACGACCCGACGGCCGAGCGGATCCGGTACGCGCTGGAGGTGACCGGGTCGGACGGCTGCCACGGCGTGCCGGTCGACTGGTCGACCGTCGAGGTGTCGGGGGTGTCCGACCCCGCGCTGGCGGGGCACGTCGGCACGCGGCTGCCCGGCTGGGCGGCGGCCCGGCGGCTGCTGCTCGCCGACCGGCTCGGCACGTCGGTCCTCCAGCACGTCGGCCACGAGGGGAACGTACGGGCCATCATGCGCCACCGGGTGCACACCGGCGGCTCGGACGGCATCCTGCACGGCGCGAAGCCCCACCCGCGCGCCTACGGGACGTTCCCGCACTACCTGGGGCGGTACGTGCGGGAGCTCGGCGTGCTGTCGCTGGAGGACGCGGTCGCCCGTCTGACGTCCCGCCCGGCGGCGCGGCTGCGGCTGCCGGACCGGGGCCTGGTGCGGGTGGGGTACCGGGCCGACCTGGTGCTGTTCGACCCGGAGGCGGTCGCGGCGGGCGCCACGTTCGCCGCGCCGCGCACCCTGCCGGTGGGGATCCCGCACGTCCTGGTCGGCGGGCGGTTCGCGGTGCGCGACGGGCGGCGCACGGACGTGCTGGCGGGGCGCTCGGTACGCCGCGCGCCCTGACCGCACACCGCGAGGCGCGCCCCGGGCACCGAGCGGCCGGGCGCCGGGCGCCGGGATCGGTCGCGGTGGCCGGTCGCGGGGATCGGTCGCCTGGACCGGTCCGCGGGTGTCGGGGCCGCGGGCGGGCAGTCAGGCGCGGGACGGCTCGCGGTCCTCCGGGCGGCGCGGGGAGGGCAGCCACACGCCGGCGGCGAAGTCCGAGCGGCGCAGCAGCAGCTGCGCGCCGATCGCGCACGCCACGACCGCCAGGGCGAACCCGTAGGCGGGCGTGCGGCCGTCGGGTGCCGTCACGTAGACGAGGCCCGCCGACAGGATGGTGAGCGCACGGCCCGTGCGGCCGTTCCAGGCGGTCGCGGCGAGCAGCGGCACCGCCCACAGGACGTACCAGGGCTGCACCATCGGGGAGAGCGCGACCAGCGCGAGGAGGGCGAGGCCGAGCGCGTGCAGCGGGTCGAGCAGGCGGCGGGCCGTGCACGAGGCGAGGTAGGCGATGAGGGCGAGGGCGAGCGTGAGGCCCATGGCCTGGACGGCGCGCTTGACGGGGTCGGGGTCGGCGCCGGACAGGAAGTACATCGTCTCGCCGAGGGCGACACCGACGTCGCTGGTGAGGGAGAGCGCGGTGTGGATGGTGCCGGCCACGCTCTGGGTGCGCAGCCAGCCGAAGCCGGTGCCGGCGCACAGCGTGGCGCCGACGGCGACGGCGGCGGCCACGGCGCCCGGCCCGGCGACGCCCTTGGCGACCCTCCGTATGAGGGGTCCGGTCGTCTCGCGGCCGACGACGACGCCGATGAAGAGCAGCGCCAGCGCGGCCGGCGACTTGACCAGCATGGCGAGGGCGACCAGGGCGCTGCCCGCGACCCAGCGCCCGCGGCGCACGGCGAGGGCGGTGCCGGCGAGGAGCAGGCCGACCATCAGCCCGTCGTTGTGCAGGCCGCCGACGACGTGGAGGAGGAGCAGGGGGTTGAGGACGCCGAGCCACAGGGCCCCCGCGGTGGAGGCGCGCGGCGCGAGCCGCAGCACGGCCCAGAAGAGCAAGGCGAGCGCGGCGACCGAGAGCAGCCGCAGGGCCAGGACGGCGGGCAGCAGGTGCCCGGCGGTGGCCGCGGCGACCGCCTTGGCGAGGAGGAGGAAGACCGGCCCGTACGGGGCGGGCGTCTCGGTCCAGTGGCCGCCGACGCTCGCCGCCGCGGCCCCGCCGATGCCGCCGGGGTCGAGGACGGACGGCCCGTGGCGGTACACGTCGTGGCCCTCCAGGACCATGGCGCCCTGGGCGACGTAGCTGTACACGTCGGCGCTGTAGAGCGGCGGGGCGAGGAGGAGCGGCGCGGTCCACCACACGAGCGTGACGGCGGTGGACCGGACCCGGACGTGGACGCCGTCGGCGACCAGCCGGCCGTACCGCCACCAGGCGACGACGAGGAGCGTCAGTCCGGCCAGGGCCAGCAGGACGCCGGGGCGGGCCGTGTCGGCGGCGCGCGGGAACCACAGGCCGAAGGGGTCGCGGGCCGGCATCGTGCCGGCCGCCCACCCGCCGAGGGCGACGGCCAGCGAGCCGGCCGCGCCCAGGTGCCTGCAACCGGCGACGCTCCTCAAGGACCACATGACGTGTCAACCTACCCGGGCGGCCGCCGGTCGCTCCCGCCGTGTCCGGATCCGGTCGCGTGACGCCCGTTACGGCTTGGGCAGGGCGCAGCCGGGACGGCCGAGGTCGACGGCGTTGCCGGTGCCGACGCAGGCGGCGACGGTGTGGGTCTGCTGGGCGTAGTTGATGCCGCGGCGGACGGTGACCGTGCCGTTCGCGTCGACCTCGCAGGGGTTGTTGACGGTGCAGCGGCCGCCGGACTCGTTGCCGGTGTTGTTGACGGCGACGACCTTGCCCGTCGCGGTGTCGATCACCGGGGAGCCGGAGGTGCCGCCGACGGTGTCGCAGGCCGGGGTGTAGCGGACGGAGTCCTTCCAGGTCCAGTCGCCCTCCTTGAGGCGGTGGGCGAAGCCGTCGACGGCGCAGGTGTAGACGCGCTTCCAGTAGCCGGAGACGACCGCGATGCCGGCGCCCTGGGCGGGGCGGACGGTGTCGAGTTCGAGGGCCCGGATCCGGTGGCGGTCCTCTATCTGGCGGTAGGTGCTGGTCAGCTGGTACAGGGCGAGGTCGGTGTCGGTCATCGTCGCGTACGCGATCTTGCCGGCCCGGAGGGTGGCGACGCGGGTGCCGGCGGCGTCGAGGAGACCGAAGCTGCGGGTCGAGGGCCGGTTCACGACGACGACGCCGGGGCCGGGCATGCCCGTCTCCAGGCAGTGGCCGTTGGACAGGACCAGCGCGGGGTCGTCGGGGCGCGACTGGGGCAGCCGTACGACGGAGCCGGAGCAGTTGCTGAGCGCCACGGTGCCGGCGAAGCCGACGGCGGCGGGGGCGGGTGCGGGGGCGGTGGAGACGGTGGCGGGGGCGGCGGCGGGCCGGTCGTCCTGCGCCGCCGCCGGGGCGGAGCCGAGGCCGAGGAGCGCCAGGGCGAGCAGCGCACCGGCGAGGGGCTTCTTCATGTGGGGGGTCCCTCCTGTGACGGATGGTCACGCGCATTCTCAGAAATGGGCATGTCCGCGACAAGAGAGGGTTTTCGGCCGCGCCCGTCCCGGCGCCCGCTTCGCCGCCCGCCCCGCCGCCCGTTCGGGCGAGCGGAGGAGCCGCGCCCCCGGCCGCCCCGCGCCCCCGGAGCGAGCGGGGAGCGAGCCCGCGGCCGGGGCGGGACGTGGCACAAAACACGAGGCGCGCCGCCCCCGGCGACCGTAAGCTCGCGGGCATGCAGGTCATCCAGTCCACGAAGCTCGCCAACGTCTGCTACGAAATCCGCGGCCCGGTGCTGGACGAGGCGATGCGGCTGGAGGCGGCGGGCCACCGCGTCCTGAAGCTGAACACCGGCAACCCCGCCGCCTTCGGCTTCGAGTGCCCGCCCGCCATCCTCGAGGACATGCTGCGCAACCTCGGCGACGCCCACGGCTACGGCGACGCGAAGGGCCTGCTCGCGGCGCGCCGCGCGGTCATGAGCCACTACGAGACGCGCGGCATCCCCCTGTCCGTCGAGGACGTCTACATCGGCAACGGCGTCTCCGAGCTCATCCAGATGGCGATGCAGGCGCTGCTCGACGACGGCGACGAGGTCCTCGTCCCGGCGCCGGACTACCCGCTGTGGACGGCCTCCGTGGCCCTGTCGGGCGGCACGCCGGTGCACTACCGCTGCGACGAGCAGGCCGACTGGATGCCGGACCTCGCCGACATCGAGCGCAAGATCACCGATCGCACCAAGGCGCTCGTCATCATCAACCCGAACAACCCGACGGGCGCGGTCTACGACGACGAGATGCTGCGCAGCCTCACCGAGATCGCCCGCCGCCACAACCTCGTGGTCTGCTCGGACGAGATCTACGACAAGATCCTCTACGACGGCACGACGCACACGCCGACCGCCGCCATCGCCCCCGACCTGCTGTGCCTCACCTTCAACGGCATGTCGAAGAACTACCGGGTGGCCGGCTACCGCAGCGGCTGGCTGGCGGTCTGCGGACCGAAGGCGCACGCCTCCTCGTACATCGAGGGGCTGACGATCCTCGCCAACATGCGGCTGTGCGCCAACATGCCGGCGCAGCACGCCATCGCCGCCGCCCTCCAGGGCCGCCAGTCGATCGAGGCGCTGGTGGCGCCGGGCGGCCGCCTGCTGGAGCAGCGCGACGCGGCGTACGAGCGGCTCATCGACATCCCGGGCGTGAGCTGCGTGAAGCCGAAGGGCGCGCTGTACCTCTTCCCGCGCCTCGACCCGGCCGTCTACAAGATCAAGGACGACCGCCAGATGGTCCTGGACCTGCTGCGGTCCGAGAAGATCATGGTGGTGCACGGCACCGGCTTCAACTGGCGCGAGCCCGACCACTTCCGCATCGTGACGCTCCCCAACGCCAAGGACCTCACGGACGCGGTGACCCGCATCGGCACCTTCCTGGACGGCTACGGCCAGCACTGACGGGTGCCGGCGCCGCCGACTTGGGACCGACTCAACTTTAGACTGAATCCAATGTAGGATGGTCTCCTGTCAGTCAGCAGGAGGCCGTCCCCATGTACGAACCGATCCGCACCAAGTCGGTCCACCGGATGGCCGACGACGATCACGACACGTTCCCGCACCGCTCGCGCGAGGAGGAGCTGGACATCCAGCTCGCCGGGCACCTCTCGGCGCTGCTGGCCGTCACCGACGAGCTCGGTGACCCGGCCGCCGAGCGCATCGCCCGGCAGGTGGCCCGGCTGCGCGGCGCCCCGCCGGCCCGGCACGCCGGCCTGACCGGCGCCGGCCCGTCCTCGCTGCACCGCCGCGCCCACGCGCTGGCCGGGCGGGCCCTGGTCGTCGCGGCGTCCCGCGCCGACACCGCCGCCGCGATCCTCGCCGCCGAGCGCATGGACGCGCACGCCGCGGCGCTGGGCGAGGACAGCCTGGTCGGCGCGCCCTGACGCCGACCGGCACGCCCTGACGCCGGTCGGCGCCCCTTGACGGCCCCGGTCCGCGACCGCCACAGGTTCGCGGACCGGGTTGCCACCCTTCCCTCCCGACGCCTCTGCGCCCACGCGCCGCCGCGCACAGGCCCGTGCCCCGCACACAGGCCCGCGCCCCGTGCGCCGGCCGGCGCCACCCCCGCGACCCCGCGCACGCGCACGGAAAAGACCCCCGGAACGACGCCGATGTCGTTCCGGGGGCCGTCAGCCGCGGCCGGCCGGGATGACTCCACAGGTCAGGGCGTTGTCGTACGGCCCGGCCGCGGGTCCGGGGGCGGGCCGCTCAGCCCAGGCGCTCGACGAGCGCGCGGTACTCGTCCCACAGTTCCTTCGGGGTGTGGTCGCCGAAGGTCTCCAGGTGGGCCGGGATCAGGGCGGCCTCCTCGCGCCAGACCTCGGGGTCCACCTTCAGCAGGAAGTCGAGGTCCTCCTCGGGCAGGCCGAGGCCGTCGGTGTCCAGGGCCTCCCGGGTCGGCAGGACGCCGATCGGCGTCTCGACGCCCTCGGCGCGGCCGTCGAGGCGCTCGACGATCCACTTCAGGACGCGGCTGTTCTCGCCGAAGCCGGGCCACACGAACCGGCCCGCGTCGTCCTTGCGGAACCAGTTCACGTAGTAGATCCTCGGCAGCTTCGACGCGTCCGCGTCCTTGCCGACCTTGATCCAGTGGGCCATGTAGTCGCCCATGTTGTACCCGCAGAACGGCAGCATCGCGAACGGGTCGCGGCGCAGCTCGCCGACCTTGCCCTCGGCTGCGGCGGTCTTCTCGGAGGCGACGTTCGCGCCGAGGAAGACGCCGTGCTGCCAGTCGAACGACTCGGTGACCAGCGGGACCGCGGAGGCGCGGCGGCCGCCGAAGAGGATCGCCGAGATCGGCACGCCCTTGGGGTCCTCCCACTCGGGCGCGATGATCGGGCACTGTGCGGCGGGCACGGTGAAGCGGGCGTTGGGGTGGGCGGCCGGGGTGCCGGACTCGGGTGTCCAGTCGTTGCCCTTCCAGTCCGTGAGGTGCTCGGGCGCCTTCTCGGTCATGCCCTCCCACCACACGTCGCCGTCGTCGGTGAGCGCGACGTTGGTGAAGACGGCGTTGCCCCAGAGGGTCTTCATGGCGTTGGCGTTGGTGTGCTCGCCGGTGCCGGGCGCGACGCCGAAGAAGCCGGCCTCGGGGTTGATCGCGTAGAGGCGGCCGTCCTCGCCGAAGCGCATCCAGGCGATGTCGTCGCCGATCGTCTCGACGGTCCAGCCGGAGATCGTGGGCTCCAGCATCGCGAGGTTCGTCTTGCCGCACGCGGAGGGGAAGGCGGCGGCGACGTACTTGGACTCGCCCTGCGGCGGGGTCAGCTTCAGGATCAGCATGTGCTCGGCCAGCCAGCCCTCGTCGCGGGCCATGACGGACGCGATGCGCAGGGCGTAGCACTTCTTGCCGAGCAGGGCGTTGCCGCCGTAGCCGGAGCCGTAGGACCAGATCTCCCGGGTCTCGGGGAAGTGGGAGATGTACTTCGTGCTGTTGCACGGCCACGGCACGTCGGCCTGGCCGGGCTCCAGCGGGGCGCCGAGGGTGTGCACGGCCTTGACGAAGAACCCGTCCTCGCCCAGCTCGTCCAGGACGTCCTGGCCCATGCGGGTCATGGTGCGCATGGAGACGGCCACGTACGCGGAGTCGGTGATCTCGACGCCGATCGCGGAGAGCGGCGAGCCGACGGGGCCCATGCAGAACGGCACCACGTACATCGTGCGGCCGCGCATCGCGCCGCGGAAGATGCCCCGCTCGCCGGCGAAGAGCTCCTTCATCTCCGCCGGGGCCTTCCAGTGGTTGGTCGGGCCGGCGTCCTCCTCCTTCTCGGAGCAGATGAAGGTGCGGTCCTCGACGCGCGCGACGTCGGTCGGGTCGGACGCGGCGTAGTACGAGTTCGGGCGCAGCGTCGGGTCCAGCTTCCGGAAGGTGCCCTTGGCGACGAGCTCCTCGCACAGGCGCTCGTACTCGGCCTCCGACCCGTCGCACCACACGACTGCGTCGGGCTGGGTGATCGCTGCGATCTCGTCGACCCAGGCGACGAGCGCCTGGTGCTGGGTGGGGGCCGGGGTGCTGGGAGCCGCGTTGTCGCGCGCCACGGTTGCTCCTTGTTGAGGGGTTTGTGGTTGTTGCCCCGTGGGGGCTGCGACCCGGACGCTGCGCTGCACTGCTACCCCTGGCGCTCATCCGGTGCCGACCGCACTCATTTGATCATCCGACGTGGACGCCCATATGTCCAGAGGGCCTCTCACGTGAGCATCGCCACTTGTGTCCGGTGCGAGGTGGGGCCACCTACGGGGGCGTAGGTAGCATTCCGTCATGACCGCCGCCGCCGTGACCAACGAGACCGACGCCGACACGACGACGACCGCCGAGCTGCTCAAGCCGCTGCTACGGGGGTGGTTGCACGCCGCGATGTTCCCCGTCGTCCTGGTCGCCGGACTCGCCCTCACGGCGCTCGCCGACTCCACGCGCGGCCGGCTCGCCTGCGCCGTCTACACGCTCACCGCCTGCCTCCTCTTCGGCATCAGCGCCCTGTACCACCGGGGCGACTGGGGGCCGCGCGCCACGGCGGTGCTGCGCCGGCTGGACCACGCCAACATCTTCCTGATCATCGCGGGCACGTATACCCCGCTGACGCTGCTGCTCCTCCCGGGGTCCACCGGCCGGGTGCTGCTGTGGGCCGTCTGGGCGGCGGCGGTGGCGGGCATAGCGTTCCGCGTCTTCTGGGTCGGCGCCCCCCGCTGGCTGTACACGCCGTGCTACATCGCGATGGGGTGGGTGGCCGTCTTCTTCCTGCCGGACTTCCTGCGGACGGGCGGCGTCGCGGTCCTCGTCCTGGTCGTCGTCGGCGGGCTCCTCTACAGCGCCGGCGGCGTGGTCTACGGCATCAAGAGGCCGAACCCCTCACCCCGCTGGTTCGGCTTCCACGAGGTGTTCCACCTGCTCACGCTGGCCGCGTTCATCACGCACTACGTGGGCATCTCCCTGGTGGCCTACCGCCATACGTAGGCCCTGCCCGACAGTCCCCGGCAAGGCGGTCCCGCCCCCGTATGTCGTCGGGGCGTCGCAGGTGAAGTGGCGGCACACGTACGCCGCGGGCCGCCCGTCGACCAGGGGCCGGTCGCGCAGCAGCGGGAACTCCTCGCCGTCCGGCTCCCCCACGGCGACCACCGCGCCCGGCGCCGTGCCGAGCAGCGCGGCCCGGTGCAGCGCGCGGGTGGCGTCCTCGCCGCGCGGACCGGCGACCGCGATCTCCCGCGGGCCGTCCAGCAGCGCCTCCGCCACCGCCAGCCCCCAGCCGACGAACCGGGGCGCGCGGGGACCCAGCGCCCGCACCACGCCGAGTGCCTTCTCCGCGGCGGTCCGGTGGGCCTCCGAGCCGGTCTGCGCCGCGTACGACAGCAGCGCCCCGGCCGCGGCGGTCCACCCGGACGGCGCGGCGTTGTCGGTGGGGTCCTGCGGGCGGCGGATCAGCGTCTCGGCGTCGTGGGCGGTGTCGTACAGCTGCCCGCCCTCGCCGGTGAAGCGGTCCAGCACGTGGTCGAGGAGGAAGCCCGCGAAGTCCAGCCAGACGCCCTCGCCGGTGACCGCCGCCAGCGCGAGGAAGCCCTCCGCGACGTCCCCGTAGTCCTCCAGCACCCCGGCGTTCGCGCCGCGCCGCCCGTCCCTCGACGTCCGCGCGAGCCGCCCCGCCTCGTCGAGGTGGAGCCGCACCAGCAGGTCGGCGGCCTCGGTGGCCCGCTCGACGAGGTCGGGCCGGTCGAAGTACGCGCCGGTCTCGGCGAGCGCGGCGACGGCCAGGCCGTTCCACGCGGCGACGACCTTGTCGTCGCGTCCGGGCCGGGCCCGCTCCGCGCGCGCCGCGAGCAGCCGCTCGCGGATCCGGCCGAGCCGCTCGGCGTCCACCGGCCCGGCGTCCCGCGGCAGCCGCAGCACGGAGGCGCCCTCCTCGAAGGTGCCCTCCTCGGTGACGCCGTAGTGGTGGGCGGCGTACGCGGCGTCGTCCTCGCCCAGCACCTCGCGCAGCTGCGCGGGCGTCCACACGTAGTACGCGCCCTCGACGTGCCGGCCCGTGCCGTCGTCGGAGTCCGCGTCCAGCGCGGACGCGAAGCCGCCCTCCGCGGTGCGCAGCTCGCGCACCATGAAGTCGGCCGTCTCCAGGGCGACCCGCCGGGCGAGGTCGCTCCCCGTGGTCCGCCACAGGTGCGCGTAGGCACGGCACAGCAGGGC
This sequence comes from Streptomyces sp. DH12, assembly GCF_020873895.1. Lineage (GTDB taxonomy): Bacteria > Actinomycetota > Actinomycetes > Streptomycetales > Streptomycetaceae > Streptomyces. Next base: position 50,085 of record NZ_JAHWGT010000024.1, read on the forward strand.
GTTGTCGTACAGCATCTTCTCGAAGTGGGGCACCACCCACTCGCGGTCCACGGAGTACCGGGCGAAGCCGCCGCCCAGCTGGTCGTAGATGCCGCCGCGCGCCATCGCCTCGCACGTGTCGGCGGCCATCTCCAGGGCGCCCTCGGCGCCGGTGCGGGCGTGGTGGCGCAGCAGGAACTCCACGGTCATCGACGGCGGGAACTTCGGCGCCCCGCCGAAGCCGCCGTGCTGCTCGTCGTACTCCCGGGTGAGGCCCAGGAGCGCCTGGGCGAGCTCCTGCTCACCGGGCACGCCCTCGCCGGCGACCGCGAGCGACCGGCCGGACAGCTCGCGCACGATGTTCCCCGCGACCTCCCCCACCTCGTCGCGCCGGTCCCGCCAGGCCACCGCGACGCCCTCCAGGACCTGCCCGAAGGACGGGGACCCGTGGCGCGGCTCGGGCGGGAAGTACGTACCGAAGTAGAAGGGCTCGGCGTCCGGGGTCATGAAGACGGTCATCGGCCAGCCGCCGTGCCCGGTGGCGGCCTGCACGGCCTCCATGTACACGGCGTCCACGTCGGGCCGCTCCTCGCGGTCGACCTTGACGGGGACGAAGTGCTCGTTGAGGTAGGCCGCGGTCTTCTCGTCCTCGAAGGACTCGTGCGCCATGACGTGGCACCAGTGGCACGCCGAGTACCCGACCGACAGCAGAACGGGCACGTCCCGCCGTCGCGCCTCCTCGAACGCCTCCGGCGTCCAGGGCCACCAGTCGACGGGATTGGAGGCGTGCTGGAGCAGGTAAGGCGACGTCGCGGTCGCGAGTCGGTTCATACCGCCATCGTCGCACGATCAAGCCCTTCCGACCTACGGCATCTGCGACTCCGGCCGGACCCCTCATCTCAGCGGACCAACGCTGCCTCGCAACGATTCGCATCACCACGCCTGACGCGTGCAGCGCACGCCCGCGACCGTGCGCACGAGCGAGAGAGCAGCGGGGCACGAATACCTTCGCCACCAGGGACTGGAGGGGATCCCGAGGTACCAGGTCGCCTGATACCCCAGGACGCTGCCGAGCAGGCCCGCCATGGAGGAGCACAAGGCAGCTCGCACGGACAGGCTCGCTGACGGGACACCACACGGAGCACAGCTCCGGTATTGCGGGCTGGACAGCGCGAGGGCACCTGCCGCTCAGCGCACGCCATTGCTCACGACCAGCCGACCGACGCAACAGCCGAGCGGTCGTGGCGGGCAGATAGACTTCAGCCCCATGAGCACCCCAGGAACACAGATTGACCCTCTCGATGGCGTCCGCATCCTGGACCTTTTCGCCGGTCCCGGTGGCCTTGATGTGGCCGCACACTTCCTGGGGTACAAGAGTATCGGCATCGAATGGGATCGGAACGCTTGCGAAACCCGTTACGCGGCCGGCCTGCCGACGATCCACGCCGATGTCAGCGTCATGCGTCAAACACGTTTCGACGAGATCCCCCAGTCAGTGGACGTGTTGGCCGGCGGGCCCCCGTGCCAGTCTTTCTCCGTGGCGGGGCGTGGTGCCGGAAGGGCAGCGCTCGAAACCGTGAAAGAGTTCATCCGCCGACTCGTCTCCAGCGAGGAAGAATCCCGGATCGATGAGGACCTGCACTCCCTCAACGTGGATCCACGCACCGCACTGGTGTTGGAACCCCTCCGCTGGCTCCTCAAGGCAATAGAGACGGACGGCCGTGACCCGTACAGAGTCATCGTCCTGGAACAGGTGCCGGCGGTCCTGCCCTTGTGGGATGTCTACGCCCAGCTTCTGCGCAGTGGCGAAGGACGACTCCGAGGCGTCAAGTATGACGCGGACTGCTGGGAATTGAAGACCGAACAATTCGGAGTCCCACAGACACGCACTCGAGCGGTGCTCGTCGCGCGCCTCGTAGGCTCCGGCGCCGTCTCACCACCCGACCCGACAAACCGCCCCTTCGACGTACGTCGCAGAGGGAGTAATACGGGCCAGACGGAAGCATTCCAGACCAAATCCTCCGCCAAGGACACCTGGGTCTCCATGGCAAAGGCGCTCGATGCCGCTGACGCCCTGCCAGAATCGTCAGTCGACATGTCCAGGTTCCGTACCGAGGGTGACACAAAGTTCTTCGTCGTATCCAACTACGGATCGAACGGCGACCCCAAAAAGCGCGGTCGGCGGCTTTCCTCCGAACCCGCTTTCACCGTCACCGGCAAGGTGTCCCGCAACAAGATCTTCAGGACTCAGGCAGATTTCGACGAAAACAGATTCGACCGTTTCACGATCGCTGAGTCCGGGGTCCTTCAGACCTTCCCGCACAACTTTCCCTGGTCGGGCAACGACCAGGCGCAGCAGGTCGGAAACGCCGTGCCACCCCGGCTCGGCATGCACGTCCTCAGCAGTGCCCTGAGCGGTACTGCTCCGTCGAAGGCTCAGCTGGCGGACTCGACTACCTGGCGGGAGGTGAGCCCCGAACTGACCGCTCGACTCCGTGACATCGGGTGCGGTGACCGAACCCGATGCCCCGAGGGCAGCCATAAGGTCAGCCGGGCTCGCCGGAAGCCCGCCCTCTGACCGACACGTCGGCGAACAGTTCCTCGAAGTGGGCGACCAGGTACCGCACCGCGTCGTCCGGCACCCCTTCCTCCTCCGGTCCGTCCGGCAAGGTGTTCCGCGGAGCAGGCAGAGCGGAAGCCGCTCCCTCGATCCACTCACGCACTGCTTCTCCGTCGCGATCGACGTCGGGGGCGATGACGTCGTACATCAGGGTGACCGCTGCGGCGTTGATCGCCGGCATCAACGCATTAACCTCTCGCCCGGTCCGCACCGTGCCCCGCTCCAGGAGCCGAACCAGGGCCTGAGCGGTCGGGCGGTGGTCGATGACATCGAGCCGCACCGCGGAATTGAGCATGTCCTGATTTCCGCAGGCGACGACGACGGGCCGGTAGTCCGGGCCGTCACGGAACAGCTCGGCTGTCCACCAGAGCCTGGCGAATGCCTGCTTGTAGTGCGGACCGACGAACCTGTCCCGGGCCACGGCACGGGGTGACCCGTCAGCCCTCGGGTCGGGCAGGTGACGCCACACGACGTAGTCGGGCGCCACTCCGAGAGCCAGGTAGGTCCAGAAACCCTTCTCCGCGGCTTCCCTCCGCGTCAGCCGAAGGGTTTCGTGGAGCCTCGGCGCCAACCAGGCATCCGCAGCCGTCGGGCGTTCGGAGCGGAACATGTCCATTGCGTCGTCGATCAGGTCCCGGACACGGTACAACTCCGCTCGCACGTCATCACCGGGCAGCGGCTCCGCCGCCTTGTTCAGGGCGATGGAACGTACGTCGTCTTGCCCCGCGAGAACCCCAGCCGTCAGGTACTCGGCAGCCTGCGCATCGGAGATCAGAGCAAGCAGCTCCGGCAGGTGCTCCGGTCGGGAAGTCACGCGTGGGCCTCCTGCTCGAACCGTTCGATATCACGGACAACAGAAGTCAAGGCCTTGGGGACATCGGCTCGACGAGCCGCGGCGTACTGGATCCGTGGTTGCATATCGGCCCATCCCCCTTCGCCGACACGCCTGTTGTGAACTTCGCGCAGGGCCGCCTCGGCCGATCGCCCGGGCACGATGTCCGGCAGCATCTCGCGGAGCACCGCGCCTCGCCAGTCCGGCGGGAAGAGCGGCGTCCCGTCCTCCTCGACCTCCAAGTCTCCCATGGCCGTATGGAACACCGCCGTCCACACCTCCGCACACATCTGCGCCAGCAGCATTTCGCCCACCATGGTCTCCATCTTCGAACCCGGGCTCTGGACGAGTGCCGCGAACCCCTCAAAGTCGGAGTTCAGACGCACAGCCGGAATTCGTCCGGAGATGTCCACTATCCAGGGGACTTCCCTGAAGGGCCTCAACCACTCCTTGCCGCGAGCAAAACTGACAGCGGTGACGTCCAGTTCGCGGTCCCTCAGCGGCGCGTCGGAGATCACGTCGACGAGCCACTCCTTCTCGGTGGACCCGATGATCCTGCCCACCACACCACCCACCGTGGCAATCACATACACGGTGAGGGACGCCCGGTCGACGTGGCTGTCCCGGTCGAGTTCGACTTCCCCGGTCCACTCCTGACCGCCCTCGGCTCCGGGCGTCAGGCGAGCGACCGTTCGGGCGTTGGTGCTGCCCTCCGTCAGTACGGCGACGACGGCGATGTCCGACCAGTGCTTCCTCGTCTCGATCTCCCGCGCAGGCACCGACACCGCAAGTGACAGCCTGGCCGTGTGCCAGTCGTCCCGCTCTGCCATGCCGAGCGCGACGACCTGCTCGACCACCGACCATGCACGGGACTCCAAGTGCTCGCGGCTGTCGCCCGGACCGCGCAGTCGGACCGCGGTGACCCTGGTCGTCACCGGACCGGTCAACCGTGGATAGGCGTAGGCTTTCACGCCTCGGCCTCCTTGCTCTCCTGAAGTTCGACGACGAGTCCGGCCAGCCCCGCTCGTACCGGATGCGTCGACGCGTCGGTGACGCCGCGGAACACCGCGCGGCGCACCCCCGGCGCGAAGCGCAGCACGCCGTCGACCAGTTCACAATTGCTGACGGCGGCGAGCTCGGACCATCGAACCAGCGGCTTCGGACCCGAACGCACTTCCACCTTCGCCACGGGGCTCATGGCCCACTCCTCCTCCCCCGGCGACACTTTGACCACAGCCGTAATCCGCCAGGCACCGGACGAGTCGATAACTGCTTCCAGATCATCGAGCCTGGGCGGCGTCGCCGTACCCCGGGCCTTGACGGCTGGCTTCCCCGAGATCCTCAGTCGTCTGCTCACCCTGCTTGTGCCATCGCGCTTGTCCTTCTTGGCGACCGCCACAAGCTGTTGCACCGCCTTGTTGATCTCCCATGTCATCGCCGCGATCCGACGGTGCGCCGAGGGCGAGTAGCGCGTTCTCAGTTCGTCAGTCTGACCCCACTTGTTGTGCTCCGGCGGCTCCGAGGCACGTAGGAACTCCTCCGCCTCGACGGCGAACGGTGCGTCCTCTCCCGCCGCCCGGCCCGCGAGCAGCACGGCCTGGAACGGGTTGGTCCCAAGCGGGAGCCCCGGCACCCGGCTGGTCCTGACCGTCATGCGGTTTCCGCGCATGGCGGTCACCTGATTGATCTTGCCATCTGCGTCCGTGGCATCGGTGACCAGCAGCACCGCTCGGTGCTCGCCCGCCGTGTCGGCGATGCCCTCCCGCTCGGGGAGGTTCAAGCGCACCGTGGTGAGAGCCACCTGCCCCGCACCGGTGAGCCGGTCCACCGTGGTACCGGCGAGGAATGCCTGGAGTGCGCGGGTACGAGCGGGCTGGTGCAGCTGGGGATCGACCCGCTCCTCCGCGATGTGCGCCACACCGTTGCGCAGCGTTCGGACCGACGCCTCCAGAAGCGGGGAACGGTCCCCTCCGTCCGTCATCGCGGCCCAGAAGTTACGTCCCAGCGCACCGACCAGACGCTGGTGCATGCGTTCCAGGCTGTCTTCGTCGTCACTCGGGTCTCCGGCACCTTCCGGTCCGGCACCAACGAGGCTGGCCACGTCGTGCGCCCCCACGATCAGGAAGGATGTCCCGGAGTCGTCGTGCTCCCTCGTGAGGTGCAGGCGTTCGGCCGTCTCCTCGTCCGCCCACCAGGATCGGACGACGCCGGTGTTCTCCGCCGCGGGGTCGGGCTGCCCGAGCCAGGCGGGACCCGCGAATCTCTCACCGGCCACCTCCCGCCACGGCAGGTCGAGCCGTCCGATCAACCGGCGCCTGGTGCGTCCCTCGTGTGGTTCGGAGAGCGTCGAGTTCATGAGCACGAGGCCGAGCCGACTGGTGGCCCACAGGGTCGCCTTCCCGAGGCCGTACGAGCCGCCGGCCGAGGCGTCCGCCTTCCGGCTGTCGAGCTGACGTCGGACCACGGCGGCGAACCGGCCGTCCTCGTAGTCGTCGCCGGTCAGGCCGCTCGCGTTGTAGTCGTCGATGCGGAGCAGGACCAGCCGCTCACGCTCGGACATCTCGCGCAGCCCTGTACTGATGACGCGTCCGACCTTTTGGTCCTGTGCGGAGGCAGCCTCGTAGTGCGGCCTGAGGTCGTCCCAACGGATCGCGTCGCGGAATCGGGCCAGATGGTCCCCGGTCAACTCGTGAAGTGTGTACCGAACCCTGACCGGACGGTCGTTTCGCCGATCACGCTCGTCCAAACTGTTCTGTGTGGCTTCGCGTGCCAGTACCTCCAGATCCGCCTCGAAAGCGAACGCGGCCGCATTGCCGAACTCCCGCCCACCGTCCTTGTGACCGGGACGGTGGTACCAGACAGGCGGCACATCGACGCTACCCGAGGAATCGTCCGGTGTAGTCGGTGACACAGGCACCCTGAAGTCCGCGACATCGACACCGTGCTCGCCTGTCGGCCCGGCCGTCTGCGGACCGGCCTTGGTCTCCTTCGAGGTCACCCTTTCCTCTTTCCCCTTGGAACTGCGCTTCGCATCCACTTCGCCTACCGCGCCGCGACGCCCTCGAGTCCCGCCCTGGGCGGCCTGTTCGAGGGCCGCCCGCTTCGCGGCCGCCTTCGACCGCCGCCGTTCGGAAGCGGCATTGTCGGGGCAGAGGCCAAGCAGGATCCTGAGGTCCTTCAGCACCCTGCTCTCGATCTGCCGAATGCGCTCCCGTGAAACATTGAACCGCTTGCCGATATCGTCCAGGGTCCATTGCCGACCGTCGATGAATCCGAACCGCAGAAACAGCACCTCCCGGTCCCGTTTCGCCAGTCCGCACTCCTCGAACCATTGCAGGAGTTCCTGGCGTTGGAACAACGGCCGAAGCGCGTGCTCCGGCCCTGGGACCGATGCCGTATCGACGACCAGCAACTCCCCGAGCGTCACACCCTCACCGGCGGGCTGGTCCATCGAGAAGACCGACCGCCCACCGAGCCGCATATACTCGTTTACCTTTTCCAGCGGCAGGTCACATGCGAGCGAGAGATCGAGAGCGGTGGGCTGGAGTCCCCGCTCGAGGAATTCCCGCTCCCTCCGCCGGAGCTTGTCGATCTCGGTGCATACGTGAACCGGAAGCCGAATAACCGACCCTTCGTCGGCCACTGCGCGAGTGATGCGCTGACGGATCCACCAGGTGGCGTAGGTCGAGAACTTGCACCCGACGGAGATGTCGAACTTTTCCACGGCCCGGATCAGGCCGATCACGCCGTGCTGCACGAGATCCTCGTGGTCGGGGTGATCCGCCCGGTAGCCCAGCGTCAGTACAGTCTTCACAACCAACCGGCGGTTGTGGGCGATCAGCGCGGAAAATGCCTGATACGGCTCGCCGTCGCGTGCGAGAGTAGCGACGTAGCCCTCCGGCAGGTCCTCCTCCGCCGCGATGCCGTCGCGGAATAGCAGGGAGAGACCCACCTCCTCCTCCGCGTTCAACAGATGCACGTCCGGATTCAGGCGTCTTCGATCGGCGCGGAGCACAGCCCGGGCCCGACGGCGGGCCGCTCCCAGGTCGTGGACACGCACCGTACCCCGGAACTGGTCGAGGTCCGGAGTCTCCTCCTCGACGCCCGATGGGGCGGCGCCCTCCACGACCTCGACGAACACCGCTTCGGACCGTTCCCCGGGCCCGGACCCGAACCGCTTCCCCTCGTCGTGGGCGGAGTCCACCCGGCTCCTGGCAACCGACTCCCACAGGTCGACAGCTTGTTCCTCGTCCAGGCGCGCAGCCATCACCACCTGTGCCAGCGCGGATCTGGCGTCCGCCCCTTCCGCTTGGAACCGACCGATCAGACCAACGAGGAAGGCCCGGTCGAGGTCATGAATCCGCTCACCGGATGCACCACCGCTCACCATGATCACCTCGCCCACTCGTCCGTGTCCGTCCGTAGTCCACCACTCAACCGACCGCTACTGCCACCACTCTTCGCCACAGCCCGCACCCCGGGGCCGGAAGTCGGTATGTTGAAGATCAGCAGGGTGAGGGTGGGGAGAGTTGATGCGGATCGTCCCGAGTGGGATCTCGAACAGCACGCGCAGCCAGGCGGAGCGCAGCGTCTTCGCGGCGCTCAAGGCGATCCCGGACACCCAGAGCGTCGCGCTGCACTCGGTCCACCTCCCACGACATGCCCGGAAGCGAGTCGGCGAGATCGACTTCGTCGTCATCATGCCGGAGCTGTTGCTCTTCATCGAGGTCAAGGGCGGCCGGGTCCGCCAACAGGACGGCAAGTGGTACTACGGGCCGTCCAGTGCCAACGAGCGACCCGGCGAGAGCCCCTTCGCCCAGGCGAGCGGGGGCATGCACTCGTTCGAGCGACAGCTTGGCGAGCGCGTCGGCGATCTGCGCACGCTCAAGGTCCCGAGTGGGTACCTGGTGATCACGCCGGACGTCGACCTCGACCGGACCACTGAGTTCGAGCCGGAACAGTATTTGGGCAGCAGGGCCTACGCTGGCGGCCGCGGGTTGGCCGAGGGCATCGCCCGGGCCACCCGCTTCTGGCGCACACGCAACTCGTGGGCCGAGAGCACCGTACCGGCACCGCTTCGCGCGAGAATACTCAAGGCGGTGCGCCCGGACTTCGACCTCGTACCGAACCTGCGCGCCCGGCTGACAGACCTGGATGTGGCCTTCGAGCGCCTCACCGAGGAACAGCTGGACAGGCTCGACGAGCTGGAGTCGAACCCGCGCCTCGTCTGGACCGGGGGCGCCGGCACCGGCAAGACTTTTCTGGCGGCCGAGGCCGCACGACGCAGCTCCGCCACCGGCAGCGTCCTCTTCACCGCCGCTAGCCCCACCCTGACCAGCCATCTGGCCCGGATCCTTTCCGACCACCCGGTCACCGTTCTGCCGTTCGATCGGTTGGCGGAGGTCCAGGGTCGGACCTTCGACCAGCTGGTCGTCGACGAGGCCCAGGATCTGATGACCTTCGACAGGCTCGGTGTCCTGGACAGTCTGTCGGCGGGCGGACTCGAACGGGGTCGATGGATCTTCATGTTGGACCAGAACAACCAAGTGCTCTCCCCGACTACCTTCGACCCCGAGGCATGGGATTACCTGCGTGGCATAAGCACGGTGTACGGGCCGATGAAGCGCAACTGCCGCAACACCGTGCAGATCGTCAAGGAGGTTCAGGCGTACACAGGCGCCGATCTGGGTGTCGCCTCGGCCGGTGAAGGGGAGCGTCCCTTCTTTCAAAACGTCCGGGACGTGCGTGACGAGGCCGTGCTCCTTGACGCCTACGTGAACGACCTGCTGCAGCAGGAGGTCTCGCCGCAGGACATCACCCTGCTGTCGGTCGCGGGCAACTGGGAGTCGAGCTCCGCCCGCTTCTCCCAGCGCGCGTCCAAGATCGAACGCTTCACCGACGTGGTCGGCTCCGCTCGTACCAGGCGCAGACTCACCTGGTCGTCCCTCGCCGACTTCAAAGGACATGAGAACCACGTCGTCTGTCTTATCGATTTCGAGCCTCAGCACTTGGACGGCCGGCTCGATGCGTTGTACGTCGCCTGTACCAGGGCTCGGGCGCAGCTCTGGATCGCCTGTCGGCCAGGTGTCAGGAAACGGCTCGGCGATCTGGGAGTGGCCGTGATCACCCGCGGGGGAGCACCGAAGTGACCGACGCCGAGCCGTCACTCTCCGCCTACCGGAATGCCTACGTTTCCTACCTCCGCCGCCAGCTGGTGGGTCCTGGACCCGAGGAGGAGGAACACCTCGTCGATCCGCCGGACCGCCGGTATCTGATGGGCACGCTGTATCCGCGCGGCTCCTCCATGCTCGAACACGCGGCGGCGGAGGGAGAGGAAAGCTTTGACGAGTCCGAGGCCGGGTCGGGCGAGGAGGATGGCTTCGCCGACGATCCGGTCGCCGAGGCCAATGCCTGGCTCCCCTCCTCCCTCGGCTTCTCCTTCTTCACCGACGCCCGTCGGATCGAGATCGTCTGCGAGGCCTCGCGCTACCTGACACTCCGTGAGGGAGGTCGCCGCAGCTGGAAGCGCCAGCCGCGGCTCTCGACGACCGAGACCGTGGAGCTCGGATCCGACTCTCCGGTCACTTGCTTGGATGGACACGGCCTGCTCCACGTCCGCTGGCGCAGCTTCGGCGCCGGGCACCTCGTCACCTGTGTGCTGTCCAACGCGCACAAGGAAGAGGAGAGCCGCCACAAGGACCGGGAGTTGATGCTTTTCCAGGTGTCGCTCCGCGCTACCACGAGCGACGGCACCGTGCTCGAGTACCCGAGCACCCGCCTCAACAGTCGAGACCAGGAGGAGCAGGAACTGCGCGTCCAATACCGGCACATCATCACCCGTGCCGTGGGGCACGGATGTGCCGTCGTGTGGGACGACAGCTCCGGCCCCGTGACCGCCCTGCGTACGGAGGTCATGCCGGAACAGGTTGTCGCGCACATCAAGCCCGACGGTCCCCGGGACCTTCCGGTCCTCAACCTCGCGCACCTGTCGAATCCCGACCTCACGGTCGAGGATCTGCGGGAGGGGCTCACCTCGTTCGTCCTCGGGTACCACGAGTGGTTCGAGACACAGCAGTCCAAAGCCGAGTCGTTGCCGAGGTGGGCAGCCGCTCCCGCCGGGCGCCTGCTGGGGCGGATCGGCGCGGCGCTCGACCGGATGACCGCCGGAGTGACCGCCCTCACCTCGTCGACGCCCACCGGGGAGCTGGCACGGGAAGCCTTCCGCCTGGCCAACCGGGCCATGGCGCTTCAGATGCTCCACAGCCGCCCCGAGCTGGCGGGCACTCGCAGGCGCAGGAACAGCGAAGTGGTCGAGCTCACCGAGCCTCCCACCGACTACGCCTGGCACCCGTTCCAGCTTGCCTACTTCCTGCTCGTGGTCGAGAGCCTGATGATCCCGGAACATGAGGACCGGCGGACGGTCGACCTCATCTGGTTCCCGACCGGTGGCGGCAAGACCGAGACCTACCTGTTCACCGCCTGCTTCGAGATCCTCCGCCGTCGGCTCCAGTATGGTGCCGCGGGCGGAGGCACGGCGGTGCTGAGCCGGTACACGCTCAGCCTGCTGACCACGCAGCAGTTTCAGCGCACGGCCACCGCGATTTGCGCGCTGGAGTACATAAGAGCCGGGCACGACGGTGGGGTGCGCCGTGACCTCGGACAGGAACCCATCAGTATCGGGCTTTGGGTCGGCCAAGAGACGACACCGAACAGGATCTCCGCCGCTGAGCAGGAACTCGACACCCTGAAGCAGTCGCCCGAGCCGGACGACCGCTTCCTGCTCGAGCGCTGCCCCTGGTGCGGCACAGAGATAGTCCCTGAACGCAGCGGTCGTGGAGAGGACTTCGGCATCCACGCAGACGGGGGCGAGACCTGGTTCTTCTGTCCACGGCGGTCGTGCGTCTTCCACGATCGGCTGCCTGTCACCGTGGTGGACGAGCAGATCTATCGGGAACCGCCGACCTTCGTGCTCGGCACCGTGGACAAGTTCGCACGCCTGGCTTGGGAGTCCGAGGCCGGTAATCTCTTCGGCAGGGACGGCAGGCGCGCGCCTTCACTGGTGATCCAAGACGAGCTGCACCTGCTGGCGGGTCCGCTGGGTACCACGGTCGGACTGTACGAATCCGCCATCCTCGAACTCTGCTCCTGGCAGGGCACGGCACCCAAGGTCATCGCGTCCACGGCGACGATCCGGCGCTCGCAGGACCAGATCCAACGCCTCTATGGTCGCCCCGTACAACTGTTCCCACCCGCGGGTCTCGAGGCGGGTCACTCCTATTTCGCCTCACCCGACGATGAGAAGCCCGGGCGCCTGTACGTCGGCGTGATGGCCCAGGGGCACACCGCTTCCACGGCGACCGTCCACGTGGGCGCCGCCGGCCTCCAGGCGCCGATGGACCTGGGAGACGACGAGGTGCGGAGGGACGCCTACTGGACCATGGTGGCCTACCACAACAGCCTGAGGGAGCTCGGCCGGACGGTCACGATCGCGCGAGACGACATCCCCGCCCGGTTGGAGCACCTGACCAAGGACGAATCTCGCCGCCGCCGGCTGGACGACGACTCGGTGGTCGAACTCACCAGCAACGTACCGCGAGCCGACCAACCGCGGCTGCTCGATCGGCTGGGAAGGCGGTTCGGGGAACAGGGCAGTGTGTCATTCCTCGCCACCACCAACATGCTGTCGGTCGGTGTCGACGTTCCCCGGCTCGGTCTGATGCTCATGAACGGACAACCGAAGACCACTTCCGAGTACATCCAGGCCACCAGTCGCGTGGGCCGACGCGACGTACCGGGACTGATCGTGACGTTGTTCCGATCGACCAAGCCTCGCGACCGCTCCCACTACGAGTCGTTCGGCGTCTACCACCGTTCGCTCTACCGGCACGTCGAACCCACCAGCGTCACCCCTTGGTCGCTCCCGTCCCGCGATCGCGCCTTGCATGCCGTCCTCACCATTCTCGTGCGCCACGGGATCGGGCTCGCCGCCGAGAACAAGGCCGGGGAGGTCCTGGAGCACATGGACGAGGTCGCCCGGATCCGGGATCTCATCGTCGATCATGTCCGGCGTGCCGACCCGGACGAGGCCGAAGCCACTGCGGAGCACTTGGACAGACGGATCGACGAGTGGCAGCAGGAGGCGGAGAGCGCGCGGGGCGAAGGCCGGCGACTGTACTACCGTCCCCAGGGGCGCGCATACAGCTCCCTCCTGACCGACTTCGGCAAGCAGGAGGGCCTGTGGGAAACGGCCCAATCGATGCGCAATGTCGACCGCGACTGCCTCGTCGTGGTCAGGGGAGCGTGAACGCTGTGAGGGACATCCGCCGCAAGGTCCGCAGGACGCAGACGATCGTCCCGTTCGGAGTGGGCGGGATCATCGACCTCCGAGGCGAATCCTTCGTGGCCGCGGACACCCGGAGCTGGGCCAGGACCGCCGAGCCGGTGGACTCCCCCCGGCTTGCGGCGAAGCTGCGAGTGGACGGATTCCGCTCGGCTCCCGTCATCCCGGCGGGGAAGGCGGCCTACACGAGCCGCAGCGGACCCACGTACGTGCGTTTCCCGAAATGGCTCTTCTGCCCCGTCTGCCGAGCGATGGCGTTCTGGAGGACCTCACTTGAGGAAAAGGACCGGGTTCCCACCTGTGGGCGCTGCCCAAGCAGGCCGAAACTGGCGCCCATGCGTTTCATCCAGGTCTGTCGGGCCGGCCACCTGGCCGACATCAACTGGTTCCGCTGGGCTCATTCTGCGAGCGAAGGGCACGATCAACGACAGTGTCGGTCCGGCCGGCTCCGGTTCCTCGCCACTCCCGACTCGTCCGGTCTCGAAGCCCTGCACGTCGTGTGCGAGACCTGCCACGCCCGGCGGGATCTCGCGGGGATCAGCTACAAGGACGTCCTGCGGAAGTTGGGGATGAACTGCCGCGGGACTCATCCTTGGCAGGACGACACCGACGAGCCGGATCCTTGTGAGGAGGCCCCACAGGCTGTACAGCGCGGTGCCGCCAACGTCTACTTCCCGGTCGTCCACTCCGCCATCGACATCCCGGCGCCGAGCAGCCCGTCGGAGCACGACCCCGCCACCCAGGCGGTCGTCAACAGCAGCTTTTGGCTCAACTACCTCAGTCACTACGGCAGTCCGATCGCCGACCATTTCCGGGCCATCATCGCCGCCGAGTCCGGGGTCTCCGAGGAGTTCGTCGAGGCTATCGGGCGCCGCACCTCCGACCGGGGCGCCCCGTCCTCGCCGTTCGGCTCGGACGAGCACCTCAGTATCGCCGAATGGGCGGCCTTCTCCAATCCGGAGTCCGTGCCCGCGTCGAAGACGTTCTCCGTGCGCCGGACACGTCTCGACATCGACGGCACCGCCCCTCCCTCGATGCTGGAGTTGAACCGGAGGGTCGCCTCCGTCGTCGTGGCGGACAGGGTCCGCGAGGTTCGAGCGCTCGAAGGCTTCTCCCGCTACGAACCCCACTCCGGCGACAACGACGAGGGCGGTCGCCTGGTCTCGGTCGACACCGCGAGAAGGGCAAAGTGGCTGCCTGCCGTGGAGACTTACGGCGAAGGGATCTTCGTCTCCTTGGATGAGGAACGCCTGCGGGCCTGGGAGCGGCTCGAGCCGGTCCGCCTCTGGACTCGACGGATCGAGCGGGACCTCGACGCCTCGTTCAAGGTCGACCGCCTGAGGGACAAATCGGGCCCGGTGCTGCTGCCACGTTTCGTCATGCTGCACACGCTGGCCCACCACTTCATCCGTCAGCTGTCCTACGACAGCGGCTACAACGCGGCATCGTTGCGAGAGCGCGTCTACGCCCGAAGCCACCCCACAGAAAGCACCTATCCGCCGCAGACCGGCGTGTTCATCTACACGGCCGCCGGGGACACCGAGGGGACACTCGGCGGGCTCGTCCGCCAGGGGCGGCCACCCTATCTGGCGGAAACCCTGATCCGCTTGCTCGAATCGGCCCAGTGGTGTTCACAGGATCCACTGTGCGCCGACTCGACGGGCCGGTCGCTGGCCAACCTGAACCGCGCGGCCTGCCACGCTTGCACCCTGCTACCGGAGACCTGCTGCGAAATCGACAACTCCCTCCTGGACCGGACTCTGCTGATCGGCGACAGTGAGGTTCCCGGCTTCTTTCAAGAGGTCCTGCGCGCGGCCATGATGGAGTCGGCCGAGGCAGCGGAAGGGCCATGAGATTCCCTTCACTGCTTGAAATCGGGGACGACCAGCGAAAGGTGGTCGAACTTCCATTCCGGGGAAGTCATGTCGTCACCGGTGCTCCCGGTGGGGGAAAGACCGTCACGGCCGTCTACCGCGCGTGGGCGCTGGCCACGGTGGGCCGGGAGGTCGTCCTCCTCACCCGATACAACCTTCTTCACCAGTACATCGCGCAACTCGCCCCGGAGCTGACCGGCAGTCCCCGTGTGACTACGACTGCCCGGTGGCTCAATGCCCTGTGGCGGGAGAAGTTCGGAAGTGACCCGCCACGGTCCGCCGAGGACGAGCGGCGCTACGACTGGGTCGAGATGCAGCGGAGCTGCATTCTGCAGGGCGTCACGGTCACGGCCTCTCTCGTCGTCGACGAAGGCCAAAACCTTCCGCCCGGTTTCTACCGCCTCTGCCGCCTCCTCAAAGCCGATGTCACGGTCTTCGCGGATGAAAACCAACCCATCGGCACTGAGGAGTCCACTCTGTCCGAGGTCTGTCGAATACTCGGCGCACCGGCTGCCCCATTGGAACTGCGGCACGATCACCGAAGCAGCCGCGAGATAGCCGTGCTGGCGTCGGAGTTCCGCATGGAGAGCCGAACCAGGTTCTTGCTGCCGAAGCGCTCCGGCAACCTGCCAGTCGTCATGCGAACTCACTCCCTCGACGGGCTCCTCACCGGGATTGCGCAGTACTTCAACGCCCATCAGGACCGAAGCATCGGAATCATCTGCAGGTCGGGCCGGATGATCCGCGAGATCCAGGGCGGGCTGGCGTCCCGTGGGCTCGCCAAGAAGACCCAGGCCTATGTCTTCGACGACCGCTACCGGAACTCCATGGACTTCTCGACCCATCCCATCCGGATCGTAAGCACGGCGAGCGTGAAGGGCTTGGAGTTCGACAGCGTCTTCGTTCCCGACCTGGACAGCTACACCGAGGACCCGACCGGTGTCGAGGCACGCCTCCGCTTCCTCGTACTCTGCACCAGAGCCCGCGAGGATCTGCACTTCGCTCATCGCGGGACGGACGAGCCCCCCATTACGGCAGCAATACCCGAGGCCCTGCTGGCACGTCACCACGGCTGACGGAGGCGCTCCCTCCAGCTTCGCGTTCGCGAATCGCAGCGATCCTACCACCCTAGACGACCTGTTCAGCGGCTTCCAGGCCGACACCGAAGCGAACAACATCTTCGAGACCTGTCAACACTCGATCAGCGACCCGACTATCCGCGCTGCCGCCGTCGGGCTCTACTCAAGGAGCTGGAGTCACCCGCACCTCCATGACCACCGAGATGGTGGCATCCACGCGAGCAGGCCCAGAGCAGCGCGGAGCAGTACGACTCCTGGCCCGAGGAGCAGTGTGCCGGCATCGAGGTCGTGGACGGCATGGTCGTCGTGAGCCCGAGCAGCCTCCAAGCGGTGCAATCGGCTGGCCCGGATCCCGGCCAACGCCCTGGTGCGGCCGCAAGCCCGAACTGGAACGCCGACACGCACTTCGACGTCCGGCTGTAGGACGTTCCGCTCGGCAACCGCCGCCCGGACGTCATCGTCCGCCGGCCGGAGACCATCGGTCTCGCGCCCGCCCGCCCCGAGCCCGTACTCCTGGACGCGGAGGTCACGGACCGGATCGTGAAGGCCGACCAGTACGCCAAGGTCGGCGTCCGCGCCGGCGCCGGGGCGGGTGGGCCCCCGGCGCCGGCTTCGGCCGCGGTCACGTCCGCGCGGCGGTCACTCCTGCGCGGCGGGCGCCTTGCCGGTGGTGGTGGCGCCCCGCTCGGGGGCCTCCTCGAAGTCCACCCGGTTCATGTGCCGGTTCATCGACTTCATCAGGGCCCACACGGCCACGGCCATGACGGCGAAGACGACGAAGCCGAGGACGCCGGGGGTCACCTTGTTCTTGTCCAGCTCGGCGGCGAGCGGGACGAGCTGGGTCAGTGCCTGGTGTGCGCTCATGTCAGGCATTGTCCCGGATGCCCGCGAAGAGGTCGCTCTCGGGGAGGGACGTGCCGACGAGCGACTTCGCCAGCTCGTACTCCTCGGTCGGCCAGACCTCCTGCTGGAGGTCCATCGGGACGCGGAACCAGCCGCCGTCCGGGTCGATCTGCGTGCGGTGGGCGATCAGCGCCTTGTCGCGCGTCTCGAAGAACTCCGCGCACGGGACGTACGTGGTGAGGTTGCGCTCGGAGCGCTGGAACTCGTCCCAGCGCTTGAGCCACTCCCCGTACGGCGACTCCAGGCCGCGCGCCTCCATCGCCTCGTGCAGGGCGACGGTGCGGGGGCGGTTGAAGCCCTGGTTGTAGTAGAGCTTCAGGGGCTGCCAGAGCGGGCCGAACTCCTCCTCCGGGTACGCCTGCGCGTCGGCCGCGCCGTCGAACGCCACCATCGTGATCTTGTGGGTCATGATGTGGTCGGGGTGCGGGTAGCCGCCGTTCTCGTCGTAGGTGGTGATCACCTGCGGGCGGAACGCGCGGATGGAGCGGACCAGGCGCCCGGCCGCCTCGTCCACGTCCTCCAAGGCGAAGCACCCCTGCGGCAGCGGGGGCAGCGGGTCGCCCTCGGGCAGGCCGGAGTCGACGAAGCCGAGCCACTCCTGTGCGACGCCCAGGATCGCCCGCGCCTCGTCCATCTCCTTGCGGCGCACCTCGTGGATGTTCTCCTCGATGTACGGGTCGCCCTGGAGCTTGGGGTTGAGGACGGAGCCGCGCTCGCCGCCCGTGCACGTGACCACGAGCACGTCCACCCCCTCGGACACGTACTTGGCCATGGTCGCCGCGCCCTTGCTCGACTCGTCGTCGGGGTGCGCGTGCACTGCCATCAGTCGCAGCTGCTCAGTCAAGACGGGATCCTCAATGATTGGTCAGGGTCGCTCGGCTTCTATAGTGACGGAATCGACGCAGCGGATATTCCGTCGTTCGGCGTACGAGAGGAACGATCATGGGCGGGACCGACGAGCGGCCCCCGGAGGGCCGGTACGGCCGCGCGGCGGACGCGCGCGCGGACCGCGGACTCAAGATCGTCGGCGCGGTGCTGGGCGCCCTGTTCGTCGCCATGGTCGCCTGGTTCGGCTACGACTACGTGGCCGGTGAGAAGGTCAGCGCCGAGCTGATCAAGTTCGACACCGTCGACGCCGGCCGGGTGGACGTGCACCTGGAGGTGCGCAAGCACGACGGCGCCAAGGGCTTCTGCACGGTCCGCGCCCTCGCGGAGAGCGGCGCCGAGGTGGGGCGCAAGGAGGTCCGCTTCGACCAGCCGGCGACCCGCGTCGACGAGGTGGTCACCGTGCGCACCACGGAGCTCGCCACCGCCGCCCAGGTGGTCGGCTGCACCTCGGACTGACCCGCGCCCGCACACGCCGGTGGCCGGCCCCACCGCCCGGGGGTGACCTGCGGAGTCCTCGGTTCCATGACATTCGTCCTCCCCCTTCGGGCACGTAATTGTTAGGCTCGTGGTTTCGCCCTCCGGTTGAGGCTGCATGCTTCTGGTAGGGCGATGCTTTGTATTCCCAGCACCGACGAGGAGCACCTGTGACCCAGACCAGCGACAACGTCACCTGGCTCACCCAGGAGGCGTACAACCAGCTCAAGGCCGAGCTGGAGTACCTGTCGGGTCCCGCGCGAACCGAGATCGCTGCCAAGATCGCGGCGGCGCGCGAGGAGGGCGACCTGCGGGAGAACGGCGGGTACCACGCGGCCAAGGAGGAGCAGGGGAAGCAGGAGCTGCGCGTCCGCCAGCTCACCCAGCTCCTGGAGCACGCGAAGGTGGGCGAGGCCCCCGCGGTGAGCGGCGTGGTCGCCCCCGGCATGGTCGTGACGATCGCCTTCGACGGCGACGAGGACGACACGCTGGTGTTCCTGCTCGCCTCCCGCGAGTACGCGAGCTCCGACATCGAGACGTACTCCCCGCAGTCCCCGCTGGGGTCGGGCGTGAACGGCAAGAAGGTCGGCGAGGACGCCGAGTACGAGCTGCCCAACGGCAAGAAGGCCTCGGTCCGCATCCTGGACGCGAAGCCGTACTCGGGCTGACGGCCCGAGCGGTACGGACACCGGAGGGCCGGGTCGCGCGAGGTGCGCGGCCCGGCCCTCCGTCGTACCGGCGCCCCGGGCGGGGTCAGGAGGCGGACCGGTACTTGCGCACGGCGAGGGTGCGGAAGACCGCGATGATCAACAGGGACCAGATGATCGACGCCCACACCGGGTGCTGCATGGGCCAGGCCGCGGAGTCGGAGACGCCCGGGTTGCCGAACAGCTCGCGGCACGCCTGCACGGTGGCGCTGAAGGGGTTCCACTCGGCGACGTGCCGCAGCCACGGCGTCATCCGGGAGGAGTCCACGAACGCGTTGGACAGGAACGTCACGGGGAACAGCCAGATCAGCCCGCCGGAGGTGGCCGCCTCGGGCGTGCGCACGGAAAGCCCGATGAGCGCGCCGATCCAGGAGAAGGCGTAGCCGAGCAGGAGCAGCAGCACGAAGGCGGCGAGCGCCTTGGGCAGGCCCTCGTGGATGCGCCAGCCGACGAGCAGGGCGACCACTGCGAGGACGACGACGGTGAGCGTGGTCTGCACCAGGTCGGCGAGGGTGCGGCCGGTGAGGACCGCGCCGCGGGCCATGGGCAGCGACCGGAACCGGTCGATGAGGCCCTTGTGCATGTCGTCGGCGATGCCCGCGCCCGCGCCCGCGGTGGCGAAGGTGACGGTCTGGGCGAAGATGCCGGCCATGAGGAAGTTGCGGTAGACGTCGGGGTCGGTGGTGCCGCCGATGTTCATCGAGCCGCCGAAGACGTAGCTGAACAGCACCACGAACATGATCGGCTGGATCAGCCCGAAGATGATCATCTCCGGGATCCGGGACATGCGGATGAGGTTGCGCCGGGCGATGACGAGGGAGTCGGCGACCGACTGCGCGATGCCGCCGCGCGGCCTGGGCGCGGCGCTGCGCGGGCTGGTCCGGGACACGGCGCTCATGCGGCACCCTCCTCGCGGTCGCTCTTGCGGTCGCTCCTGCGGTCCGGTCGCCTGGCGTGCCCGCCCCGGGCCCCGTCCTCCGGGGCGGCCTCGTCCTCGGGGGCGTCCTCGCCGTCCCGCTCGGCGCTGTGGCCGGTGAGGGAGATGAAGACGTCGTCCAGGGTCGGCCGGCGCAGGCCGATGTCGTCGATCCCGACGCCCCGGGTGTCCAGCTCGCGGATGACCTCGGCGAGCAGTCTCGCCCCGCCGGTCACCGGGACGGTGAGCCTGCGGGTGTGCGCCTCGACGGCGACCTCCCCCTTGCCGAAGCCGGAGAGGACGGCGCGGGCGGGGTCGATCTGGTCGGGCCGGTGCACGACGACCTCGACGCGCTCGCCGCCGGTGCGGACCTTCAGCTCGTCGGCGGTGCCGCGGGCGATGACCCTGCCGTGGTCGACGACGCAGATGTCGTGCGCGAGGTGGTCGGCCTCCTCCAGGTACTGCGTGGTGAGCAGCACCGTCGTGCCGCCCGCGACCAGGTCCTGGATGACGTCCCACAGCTGCTGCCGGTTGCGCGGGTCGAGGCCGGTGGTCGGCTCGTCCATGAACATCACGGGCGGCGACACCACGAGCGCGGCGGCGAGGTCGAGGCGGCGGCGCATGCCGCCGGAGTACGTCTTGGCGGGGCGGTCGGCGGCGTCGGTGAGGTGGAAGCGCTCCAGCAGCTCCACCGCGCGGGCCTTCGCGGCCCGGCCGGACATCTGGTAGAGCCGGCCGACCATGTGGAGGTTCTCGCGGCCGGTGAGGTACTCGTCCACGGCGGCGAACTGGCCGGACAGGCCGATCGACCTGCGGACCTCGTCGGGGTGGCGCAGGACGTCGACGCCCGCGACGACCGCCGTGCCGCTGTCGGGTCTGAGCAGCGTGGTGAGGACGCGCACGGCGGTGGTCTTCCCCGCGCCGTTCGGGCCGAGCAGCCCGAGGACGGTCCCTTCCGGGACGTCGAGGTCCACGCCGTCCAGAGCCCGTACGTCACCGAAGGTCTTCACCAGACCTTCGGCGTGGATTGCGCCTGGCATGTGGGGTCTCCCGTTGCTGGGTGAATCGCTACCCGCAGCGTAGGGAGGGCGGGCCGGGTCCGCCCGGCAATTATGTGACCGCACCCACAGCGGCCCGGGGCCCGGCCGGGCCCGCGCTCCGGCGGCCCGGGGCCCGGCCGGGCCGTCAGGGCAGCACCGTGTGGCCGGCCTCCCGCAGGGCCGCGGCGACCTCGGCGCAGTGCTCGGGGCCCTTCGTCTCCAGGTGCAGCTCGACCTCCACCTCCGTCAGGCCCAGCCGCGGGTCGGTACGGACGTGGCCGACGTCCAGGACGTTCGCGTCGACGCTGGTGAGCACGCCCAGCAGGTTCGCCAGGGCGCCCGGCCGGTCCGGCAGGCGCAGCCGCAGGCTCAGGTAGCGGCCCGCGGCGGCCATGCCGTGGCGCAGGGTCCGCTGGAGCACCAGCGGGTCGATGTTGCCGCCCGACAGCACGGCCACCACCGGCCCGTCGAACGCCTCCGGGTCGGCGAGGAGCGCCGCGACCGGGCTCGCGCCCGCCGGTTCGACGACCAGCTTGGCCCGCTCCAGGCAGAGCAGCAGGGCGGCGGACAGGGCGTCCTCGGAGACCGTGCGCACCTCGTCCACCACGTCCTGGACCAGCCCGAACGGCACGTCCCCCGGCCGCCCCACCATGATCCCGTCCGCCATCGTCGGCCCGCAGTCCACGGCGACCGGCCGGCCCGCCGCGAGCGACCCGGGGTAGGCGGCGGCGGCCCGGGCCTGCACGCCGACCACGCGGACGTCGGGCCGCAGGGCCTTCACCGCGACGCCGATCCCCGCCGCGAGCCCGCCGCCGCCCATGCCCACGACGATCGTCCGCACCTGCGGGCACTGCTCCAGGATCTCCAGCCCGACCGTGCCCTGCCCGGCGATGACGTCGGGGTGGTCGAAGGGGTGGATGAAGACGGCGCCGGTGTCGCGCGCGTACGCCTGGGCCGCGGCCAGCGTCTCGTCCACGACCTGCCCGCGCAGCCGCACCTCGGCGCCGTACTCGCGGGTCGCGGCGACCTTCGGCAGCGGGGCGCCGACCGGCATGAAGACCGTCGAGCGCACCCCGAGGAGCGACGAGGCGAGCGCGACCCCCTGGGCGTGGTTGCCGGCGGACGCCGCGACGACTCCGGCCGCCCGCTCCTCCGGCCGCAGCCCGGAGATCCGCACGTACGCGCCGCGGAGCTTGAACGAGCCGGTCCGCTGGAGGTTCTCGCACTTGAGGTGCACCGGGGCCCCGACCAGTGCCGACAGGTGCCGGCTGCCCTCCAGCGCGGTCGTCCGCGCGACCCCGGAGAGCATCTTCTGCGCGCCCCTCACATCGTCGAGGAGGACGGGGTGCAAGGGGCGAGTGGTGCGGAAGCTCATGACAGCAAGTCTCGCAGCTCAGGAAGTGGTCCATATCGTTTCCGCAGCGCCGGTACGGAGGCGCTGCGGGCCGCGTACTCTGTCCCCCACCACACCGACCGCCGCACGAGAGAGCCCCCAGCCATGCCCACTTCACAGGACATGACGACTGATCTTGACTCCGGTCTCCTCGATGCCCTCCAGCACCAGGTGGCCGTGTTCGCCCGCCGGGCCGAGCAGACCCGCCTCGGCGGGACCGGCCAGCTCCGCAACTCGATGGACCGGGCCGCCTACCTGCTGCTCAACCGGCTCGACCAGGAAGGCCCGATGGGCGTCAAGGCGCTCGCGGCCGGGATGGGCATCGACTCCTCCACGGTCACCCGCCAGGTCGCGCCGCTGGTCGACACCGGGCTGGTGAAGCGGACCTCGCACCCGGAGGACGGCCGCGCCGTCGTCCTCCAGCTGTCGCCGCGCGGCCAGGCCCGCCTGGAGGAGGTGCGCAGTTCCCGCCGCGACCTGATGGCCCGGGTCACGGAGGGCTGGACCCCCGACGAGCGGGAGTCGTTCTGCACCCTGCTCACCCGCTTCAACTCCGCGCTCTCCGCCCGCCAGCTGGGGCTGCCCCCGGCCGACCCGGAGGAGGACCAGCCCTCCTGACGGACGCTGACGGACGCCGACGGACCCTGCCGGGCCCCGACGGGACCCGTCAGGACCTGACGGACGGGTCCGCGCAGGAGTCTTGACCGAGCCGGGCCGCTGGACTCTGATGAGGACGTGGTCGCAGAGGACTTCGGGTTCGGGGCGTTCGTGGCCGGGACGGCGGGCCGGCTGCTGCACGTCGCCACGCTCCTGACGAGCGAGCCCGCCCGGCCGTCCGGCGCCAACCCGCACGCCCAGCGCCTCGTGGCGGCCGCGCTCGGGGCGACGTACGCGCACTGGGACCGGCTGCGCGGCGAGGACCCGTACGTGTACGCCCGGCGCGAGCTGGCGTTGCGCTTCGCGCGCGCCGCCCGGCGGTTCCGGCACGGCCGGGGCGGCCCGCTCTCGGCGCTCGCGCCGCGCGAGCGGCTCGCCGTGGTGCTGAGGCTGTACGAGGGGCTCTACGAGGAGCAGGTCGCCGCGCTGCTCGGGCTGTCGGAGGAGCGGGTGCGCGCCCTGTGCGCGCAGGCCGTCGGCGCGCTGCGCAGCTCACCGCGCCGGGCCATGGCGCCGTGAGCCCCGCGGCCGGCGGCGCGGACGGCTCCGGGGACGGGGCGGTCGCCGGAGCGGGCGGGGCCGGGGAGAGGCCCGCGGTGGCGGGCGGCGGCGACCGCAAGGAGCAGGAGGTGCGCCGGCTGCTGGCCGCGGCGGCCCGCCCGCGCGTACCGCCCGACCTGCTGCCCCGGGCCCTCGCCCGCGGTCACCGCGCGCGCCGCCGCGCGCGGTGGCGGCGGCGGCTGCTGTGGCTGGTGCTGACCGCGGCGGCCGTGGCGTTCACGGTGTGGGCGTGGACCGCGGAGCCCTGGGTGGCGCCCCCCATGAGGACGACGCCACCCCTGGAGCCGTGGTGACCCGGCCGGCCGGCGCGCGGTTCAGCCCAGCGCCTGGCGCAGGTCGGCGAGGAGGTCGTCGACGTTCTCGATGCCGACGGAGAGCCGCACGAGGTCCGCGGGGACCTCCAGCAGCGACCCGGCGACGCTCGCGTGCGTCATCCGGCCCGGGTGCTCGATCAGCGACTCCACGCCGCCCAGCGACTCGCCGAGGGTGAAGAGCTTCGCGCGGTTGCAGACCTCGACCGCCGCCTCCTCGCCGCCCGCCACCCGGAAGGAGACCATCCCGCCGAAGGACCGCATCTGCTTGGCGGCGACCTCGTGGCCCGGGTGCTCGGGCAGCCCCGGGTACAGGACCTGCGTCACCTTCGGGTGCGAGGTGAGCATCTCGGCCACGCGCGAGGCGTTCTCGCCGTGCCGGTCCATGCGCACGGCGAGGGTCTTGATGCCGCGCAGCACGATCCACGAGTCGAACGGGCCGGCGACGGCGCCCATGGCGTTCTGGTGGTACGCGAGCTGCTCGCCGAGCGTCTCGTCCGCCGCGACCAGCGCGCCGCCCACGACGTCGGAGTGGCCGCCCATGTACTTGGTCAGCGAGTGCACGACGACGTCCGCGCCCAGCGCCAGCGGCTGCTGGAGGTACGGCGACGCGAACGTGTTGTCGACGACCAGCTTCACGCCCGCCGTGCGCGCCACGTCCGCGAGGGCCGCGATGTCGGTGATGCCGAGCAGCGGGTTCGAGGGCGTCTCGACCCAGATCAGCTTCGTGCGGTCGGTGAGCGCGTCCCGTACCGCCGCCGGGTCGGAGGTGTCGGCGACCGACCACTCCACGCCCCAGCGGGAGACGACCTGCGCGAAGAGGCGGAACGTGCCGCCGTAGGCGTCGTTCGGGATCACCACGTGGTCGCCGGGGACCAGCAGCGCGCGCAGCAGGCAGTCCTCGGCGGCGAGCCCCGACGCGAAGGCCAGGCCGCGGCGTCCGCCCTCCAGCGCCGCGAGGTTCTCCTCCAGCGCCGTGCGGGTCGGGTTGGCGCTGCGGCTGTACTCGTAACCGCCGCGCAGCCCGCCCACGCCGTCCTGCTTGTACGTCGACACCTGGTAGATCGGCGGGACGACCGCGCCGGTCAGCGGGTCGGCGGTGTTGCCCGCGTGGATGGCGCGGGTCTCGAAGTTCTGGTGGGTGTGCTCGTCGCTCATGGGGCGAGCGTAGTGCGAGCGGTCCGCCCGGCGCCTTCCCGCGGCCGTCCGGGACAATGGGCGCATGGTGGAGATTCTCTGGTTCCTGTTCGCCGTCGGCCTGATCGCCGCGGTCGTCGCGCCCTGGCTGCTGCGCCGCCGCTCCGGCGGCATCCGCCTGGTCGAGCCCGGCGCGCCCGACGCGGCCGACCCGCTCGCGTACGGCTTCGTGCGGCAGGAACTGCTCGACGTCCGCATGCCGGGCCCGGACGAGGACCTGGTGGAGGTGCTGGACGTCGTGCAGCGCACCCAGGACTGGCGGGCCGCGTCCCAGCTGCTGGCGGGCACGCCCAAGGAGGGCGAGGCGCGCTGGCAGCGGGTGCAGGCGTTCGCCGGGGCGGCGTCGCTGGAGCTGCGGCAGCGGCCGGGCGTCGGGGGCGCGTGGCTGCGGGCGTGGCGGGCGGAGGCGCCGAAGGACGCGGGGGGTGCGGCGGTGCACGCCGAGTTCCTGGTGCAGCAGGCGTGGCGGACGGCGACGGTCGGGACGGACGAGTTCCGCATCATCCTGGAGGAGGCGCGGACGGTGTGCGGCGAGGCGGCGCTGCTGGCGCCGGGCGACCCCGTGCCGTACATCGTCGAACTGGCCGTCGCCCGCGGCCTGGGCTACCCGCACGAGCGGTTCGACCAGGTGTGGGCGAAGGTGATGGACCGCGCCCCCGGCCACATGGGCGCGCACATCGCGGCGCTGCACTACTGGTGCGAGAAGTGGCACGGCACGCGGCAGGACGCCGACCGGTTCGCCACGTCCGCCGCGGCGCGCGCCCCGCAGGGCTCGCTGCTGGCGGCGCTGCCGCTGTTCGCCGTGTGGGAGCACCTGCCCGACCTGGCGATGGTGCGCGACTTCTACGGCACGCGCGTGGTGTCGCAGGCGATGGAGGGCGCGCTGTACGCGGTGCACTCGGCCCGGCCCGACGACCCGATGCTCGCGCACGTGCGGCACCTGCTGATCCACTTCCTGGTGGGCGCGCAGCGGTGGAGCGAGGCCATGCACCAGATCGTGCACGTCGACGGGCACGTCGGGGCGCTGCCGTGGACGATGGGCGAGGACCCGGCGGGCGAGTACGCGGTGTACCGGGCGCTCGCCGTCGCGGGGTACGAGGCGAACGGCGGCAACCCGGCGACGCTGCCCCGCTGAGGCGCGGCGCTGCGGCCGGGCGGCGCGACCGCCGCCGAGACCCCGGGCGCCGCGCCCGGGCCCGGGCCCCACGGCCGGGAACACGCTTGCGAAGCGACCCGCCGGTGGGTGATACTCCGCTTCCCCCCACGTCGCTTCGCCATGCCGTTTTCGGCCCGGCGCCTCTTCTCATCCCGTGGGGGGATCCAAGCCCGATGGGCGCTTTCCTGCGCGCGCTGCGCGCCTCCGTACTGCTCGGCGGCTTCTACCTGCTCGGCCTCGGCCTGCTCGCCGCGCTCGCCCTCGCCGACTGGGCCGCGTACCTGTGGACGCCCAGCAGCCTCGCGCTGAAGCTGTACGTCGTCAGCGGGCTGCTGGCCGTGCCGATCGTCCGCGGCATGTTCATGCTCCGCACCCCGAAGGGCGGCGACCCGGACGGCGTCCTCGTCACCGAGGAGCACGAGCCGCGGCTCTGGCGGGCGGTGCGCGACCTCGCCGACCGGGTCGGCACGCGCGCGCCCGACGAGATCCGGCTGACCGCCGACATGAACGCCGCCGTCAGCGAGGACGCCCGCCTCCTCGGCCTCCTCGGCGGCACCCGCCGCCTCTACCTGGGCCTGCCGCTCATGGCGGGCCTGACCGAGCCGCAGCTGCGGGCCGTGCTCGCGCACGAGATGGGCCACTACGGCAACGCCGACACCCGTCTGTCCGCCATCACCGTCCGCGGCCGCGTCCAGGTCGCCCGCACCATCGCCCACTTCGAGGAGCGGGCCGGCGACAAGGTCGCCAAGGAGCGGGCCAAGCAGGAGAAGAAGAACGCCAGGAAGCTCGCCCGGGGCAAGGACGCCAAGGAGGTCGACACCACGGGCGTCGGCCTCACCTATCGGGCCATGGCGCGGATCTACCGCGCGTACGGCCACTTCTACCTCCGCGCCACCCTCGCCGCCTCCCGCCGCCAGGAGCTGGCCGCCGACCTGGCCGCCGCCCGGATCGCGGGCCGCGACGCGACCGCGGCGGCCCTGCGCGGGCTGCCCGCCCTGGACGCCGCGCACGGCTTCTACATGAGCTCGTACGCGACCCTCGGCGTCGGCGCCGGCCTGCTGCCGCCGCGCGGCGAGGTCTTCGGCGGCGTCCGCCACCTGCTGGCCGCCCGCGCCGACGAGCTGGCGGCCATGCGCCGCGACCTGCCGACCGAGCCGGCGTCCCCCTACGACTCGCACCCGCCGGTCGCCGAGCGGGTCGCCCGGCTGGAGGCCCTCCCCGACGACGGGCGCGGCTCCGAGGCGGCGGCGCCGGCGCTGGGCCTGCTCGCCGACGCGGACGCGGCGCTCGCGGCCGTGGAGGACGTCTCGCTCACCCCGGAGGCGCTGCGGATGCGCCGCGTCGACTGGCCGGAGCTGGTCCACGAGGCGATGACCGCGCACTTCGCGCGGGAGGCCGAGCCGCTGCGGCGGGCGACCGCCGAGGTGACCGGCGGCGAGGGCTCGCTCGGCGCGCTGCTGAACGCGCTCGACCTGGGCGCCGGCTGGGAGATCGCCGACCGGCTGCCGAAGTCGGAGCAGGCCGGGGAGGCGAAGGGGCGCGCGGCCCGCGAGTTCGCCCGTCCCGTGCTGCGCCGCGGCCTGGCCCGGCTGGTCGCGGGCGAGCTGATCGCCCGGGGGGTCGCCCGCTGGGAGCTGTCCTGGTCGGACGCGGCGGCGCTCGTCATGCCGGACGCGTACGAGGAGCGGCTGCCGGACGCCCTGGACGCGGCGGTCGCCGACCGCCCCGACACGGCGCCGCTGCGGGCGCTGCTCGCGACGCCCGCCTGACCCGGCCTCCCGGCCCCGCCCCCGGGGCGGGGCCCGCCCGCACCTCCCGCCCGCGCACCTCCACCCCCGCTGTTCTCACCCCCCTCCGAGGTCACCACCGTGAAGATCCTGCTCTGGGTCGTCCTGACCCCCGTCGTCCTCCTGGTCCTGGGGGTCGGCGTCTACTTCCTCAAGGCGATCGTGCAGGGCGCGATCGAGGGGTGGCGCTCCGACCCCGACGCCGAGGAGGCGACCGCGCGGGCCGCCGAGCGGGTCGCCGCGCTCGGCCTGCTGCCGCCCGAACGGCAGCACACCAAGCTCGCGGCGCCGCAGCCGCAGGCCCTGACGGTCGCCCTCGCCGCCGCCCGCGCCGGCGACTGGGAGCCCGCCGCCGCCCTCCTCGACGGGACGGCCGCCGCCCGCGACTGGGAGCGCCGCACCGCGTACTGCGAGAAGTTCGCCGACGTCGGCGCCGAGGACGACGCCTGGCTGCTCTCCTGGGAGGCGGCCCGCCCCGACGACCCGGGCGCGGCGCTCGTACGGGCCCGCAGCTCGGTCTTCCTGGCGTGGCGGATCCGCGGCGCGAAGCGGGCCCGGTACACGACGTCCGAGCAGTTCGAGGGCTTCCACCGCACCCTGGCCCGCACCAGGGGCGAGCACGCCCGCGCGGCGGAGCTGGCCCCGCACGACGACCCGTCCCCGTACGTGGGCGAGATCTGGACCGCGATCGGCCTCGGCTACCCGCACGAGGAGATGCACCGGATCTGGCGGGACATCACCAGCCGCGCCCCGCACCACTACGAGGCGCACTTCTCCGCGCTCCAGTACTGGTGCGGCAAGTGGCACGGCTCGGAGGAGCTGGCGCGGGCGTTCGCCGTGCGCGCCGCCGCCGAGGCGCCCCCCGGCACGCTGATGCGGGCGTTCCCGCTGATCGCGCACTTCGAGCACGACGAGTCCGACTCGGCCGACGTGGACCGCACCCCGGAGATGTACGCGGCCGTGGACGCCGCCCTCGCCGACGCGGCCGCCGCCGACCCCGACCACCCGCGCCTGGCGGAGGTCCGCCACCTGCTCGCGTACTACCTGTACCTCCAGGACCGGTGGGAGCCGGCCCTGGAGCAGTTCCGCCTGGTCGACGGCTACGTCGACGCACTGCCGTGGCGGTACAAGGGCGACCCGGCGGGCGAGTTCTGCCGGATGCGCGACGAGTCCGCGGTGAACGCCGCCGACGAGCGGGGTGCCGCGTGAGCGTGGAGATCGCCCGCGTGGTCGTCCTGGTCCTCGCCGTCGCGGTGGGCGTCGTGGTGTACCGGCGGGTCGCCGGCCCCTCCGAGCGCCCGCCGTCGACCGGCGCGGCGGAGGAGCTGGGCCTCCTCCCCCGCTCCCGGCAGAACACCCTGCTGTCCGCCCCCGCGCCCGCCCTGGAACGCGCCCTGGCCGCCGCCGCGCACGGCGGCTGGGAACCGGCCGCCCGTCTGATGGCGGCGACCAGGGAGGACCGCGACTGGCCGCTGCGCTGCGCTCACGCCCGCGCGCTCGGCGACGCGGCCGCCGAGGGCGACGGGGCGTGGCTGGAGACCTGGACGCACGTCGCCGGGCCCGACGACCCGGACGTCGCGGTGGTCCGCGCCCACGCGACGGTCTCCGTGGCGTGGCGCCTGCGGGGCGCGGCGTACGCGAAGGACACCAGCCGGGAGCAGATCGCCGGCTTCCACCGCACGCTCGCCCAGGCCCCGGCCGAGATCGAGTGCGCCGCCGAGCTGAACCCGGCGGACCCCACCCCGTACGTCGCGGAGCTCCACACCGCCCGCGGCCTGAACTACCCGCACGCGCGGGTGCACCGGATCTGGGCGGAGGTCACGGCCCGGGACCCGTACCACTTCGACGCCCACACCTCGGCGCTCCAGTACTGGTGCGCCAAGTGGCACGGCTCCGCCGAGCTGGCGGAGTCCTTCGCGCGCTCGGCGGCCGCGGCGGCCCCGGCCGGCAGCCTGCTGGCGGTACTGCCGCTGGTGGCCTGGTGGGAGCACCACGACGCCGGCGCGAAGGCCGCCGACTTCCGGTCCCCGCGGCTCGTCGCGCTGGTCGACGCGGCCCTGGCGGACGTCGCGGCCGCCCCGCCCGGCCACCCGCGGGTGGCGACCGTGCGGCACGTCCTGGCGTACTTCCTGACGCGGCAGGGCCGCCACGAGGCCGCGCTCGAACAGTTCCGCCTGGTCGACGGCCACATCGGGGCGTTCCCGTGGGCGTACCACGCCGACCCGGCCGGGGTGTACTGCCACTGGCGCGAGGAGGCGGCCAAGGGGGCGGGCCGGCGCTGAGGAATCCCCGGCCCGCCCCGGGCGTTCCCCTGACCGGACCCTTTGGAGGAGACGCGATGTTCCTGTACCGCCGTACGCCCGAGATGCCCACGCCCGAGCAGGCGCTGAAGGGCCGCCCGGAGCCGGAGTTCACCGTCCCCGACCGCCACACGGTCCTCGGCAACCCCCTCCAGGGCCCCTACCCGGAGGGCCTGGAGGTCGCGGACTTCGCCCTGGGCTGCTTCTGGGGCGCGGAGCGCGTCTTCTGGCGGACGCCCGGCGTGTGGACCACGCTGGTCGGCTACCAGGGCGGCTCCACGCCGAACCCGTCGTACGAGGAGGTCTGCTCGGGCCTGACCGGCCACACGGAGGTCGTCCGCGTGGTCTTCGACCCGTCCGTCGTGCCGTACGAGGAGCTCCTCAAGGTCTTCTGGGAGGCCCACGACCCCACCCAGGGCTACCGCCAGGGCAACGACGTGGGCACCCAGTACCGCTCGGCCGTCTTCACCCACACCCCGGCCCAGGCCGAGGCCGCCGCGGCGTCCCGCGAGGCGTACCAGCGGGTCCTGGCGTCCGCCGGCCACTCCACGATCACCACGGAGCTCCAGCCGGCGTCCGCCCACCCCTTCCACCCGGCGGAGCCGTACCACCAGCAGTACCTGGACAAGAACCCCTCGGGCTACTGCGGCATCGGCGGCACGGGCGTGACCTGCCCGGTGGGCATCGCGTCGGCGGATGGCTGAGCCCCTCCCGCCGGAGGCGGCACTGACGCTGGCCGCGCTGCTCGCCGGCCCCGACCCCGTGAGCGGCGCCCTGCGCGCCCAGGTCCGGCACACGCGGGTGACGGGCCGGTGCGGTTGCGGCTGCGTGACGGTCGACCTGGTCGTGGACCGCGCGGCGGTCCCACCGGCCCCGGCGCACCCGAACCCGGCCGCGGACGCCTGGTACGCCGGACCGGACGGCGCCGGGGTCATGGTCTTCACCGAGGACGGCTACCTCTCGTCCCTGGAGGTCTACGCGGCGTCCGGGGACCCGGTCACGGCCTGGCCGAAGCCGAGCTTCGCCGCCTCGCCGGAGGACTGAGCGGGCCCCGTCGACGGCCGGTCCGGTCCGACGACGGGCAGCGGCGTCCCCGGCCGTCCTCCCGCCGGACAGCGGTGGGAGGTCGGGGCGCCCCCGACGTCGGCGACGGTGCCGCTCCCGGCCCCGCCGAGGACATGAGGACTCCCTCGTCTGTCCCAAGTGGCCGGGAGCGGCCCCATTCCTCCCCGCGGACGGGATGCCTCCGCCTCAAGTGATCCTCAATTGGCTGGTCTTCGCCGCTTCTTGGCTGGCAGGCTTCCGCTCGACCGGTCAGCCGAACACGGCTGATCCGAAACGAGGGGGACCCAATCATGAGACGCGCTCTCAGTGCCGCGCTCGCCACTGTCGTGGTCAGTGGCGGAATCGTCGTGGGCACGGCGGCGCCGGCGTTCGCGGCCTGCGACCAGTCGGGGACGTTCTACTCGATCCTCAACAAGAAGACGGTGTGGAAGAACACCAACGTCCACAGCGACTGGGCCAGGCCGGGCGTCACCATCAGCTACGCGAAGAACAAGACCGGCACCTGGACCGCCACCGGCACCGCCACCGTGGGTGCCGACGCGGGAGTGATCTTCGCCAAGGCGTCCACCTCGTTCAGCGTCGCGGTCGGCAAGAGCTGGTCGCAGTCCGACACGTGGACCTACTCGGCCACGGTGCAGAAGAAGACGGGCAAGTCCCGGGGCCGGCTGATGATGCAGCACGAGGCCAAGAGCTTCACGGCGCACAAGTACCGCGTGTCCACCGGCGCCGGCGGCGCCTGCAAGGCCACGACGATCTACAAGGCCAACATCGTCGCCCCGGTCAAGAAGAGCAGCAACCTGTGGGGCATCGAGTACAACTGACGCCCTGAGACGTGGTGAGGCCGCCGGCCCCCGGGTGATCGTCCGCCCGGGGGCCGGCGGCGTTCTCCGGGCCTCTCCCGGGTGCGGTCAGGGGAGTCGGGCCGTGCGGAGCGCCGCGGCGGTCGTGGCCGGGTCGTAGTTCGGCGGGAGGCCGTCGATGAGGATCAGGTCGCCGTCCAGGTGGCGGGTGCGCAGGGGCAGGAGCTCCTGGTAGGCGGGCGAGTCGTACCAGGCGCGGGCGTGGGACATGGACGGGAAGGCGACGATGACCACGGCGTCCGGCCAGTCGCCCTCGCGGACCTCGCGCTCGGGCGCGCCGTGGATGAGGAAGCGGCCGTCGTACGGGTCCAGGGTGCCCTGGACCCGCTCCATGTAGGTGAGGACCTCGTCATGGAGGGTGTCGGTCGGGCGCAGCCGGGCTATCGCGTACGCGGGCATGGGGTCCCCTCTCCTCGACCCGCCTGCCGGCAGGCGGTGTCGATCTCCCAGGGTGCCCGACGGCGGGGACGGGGGGAAGGGGTGTCGATCATCCGTCGGCACGTCGGTACAGCGGCACGGCGGCACTGCGGCACGGCGGCACTGCGGTTCGGCGGCACGGCGGCACGGCGCGGCGCCCCGGCGCACCGCGGGGGTGCTCCGGGGCGCCGGGGGCCGCAGGTGTCAGCGGCGGGTGACCGTGAAGGCGCACCAGGATCGGCGCGGGGCGGCGGCCTTGCCGGCGGCCGCCCCGACGCGTCAGAGGGTCGCGGTGTCGATGACGAAGCGGTAGCGGACGTCGCCGGCGAGGACCCGCTCGTACGCCTCGTTGACCTGGTCGGCGCGGATGACCTCGATCTCCGCGCCCAGGCCGTGCTCGGCGCAGAAGTCCAGCATCTCCTGGGTCTCCGCGATGCCGCCGATCATGGAGCCGGCGAGCGTCCTGCGGCCGTTGATGAGGGAGAAGAGGTTGAGGGAGACGGGCTCCTCCGGCGCGCCGACGTTCACGAGCGCGCCGTCCGTCTTCAGCAGGCCGAGGTAGGCGCCGAAGTCCAGCGGGGCCGAGACCGTGGAGACGATCAGGTCGAAGGTGCCGGCCAGCCGCTCGAAGGTGGCGGGGTCGCTCGTCGCGTGGAAGTGGTCGGCGCCGAGCTTGCGGCCGTCCGCCTCCTTGCGGAGGGTCTGGCTGAGGACGGTCACCTCGGCGCCCATGGCGTGGGCGATCTTCACGCCCATGTGGCCGAGGCCGCCCAGGCCGACGACGGCGACCTTCTTGCCGGGGCCGGCCTGCCAGCGCGCGAGCGGCGAGTACAGGGTGATGCCGGCGCACAGCAGGGGGGCGGCGACGTCGAGGGGGAGCGCGTCGGGTATGCGGAGGGTGTAGTTCTCGTCGACGACGATGTGCGTCGAGTAGCCGCCGTAGGTGGGCCCGCCGTTCCGGTCGAGGGCGTTGTACGTGCCGGTCATGCCGCGCACGCAGTACTGCTCCAGGCCCTGGCGGCAGTACGCGCACTCCCGGCAGGAGTCGACGAAGCAGCCCACGCCGACCCGGTCTCCGACGCGGAACCGCGTCACCGACGGGCCGGCCTCGGTCACCACGCCGGCGATCTCGTGGCCGGGCACCATCGGGTAGATGCCCTCGCCCCATCCGTCGCGGGCCTGGTGGATGTCGGAGTGGCAGATGCCCGCGTACCGGATCTCGATGAGGACGTCGTGCTCGCCCACCGCGCGGCGCGGCACGGTGGTGCGCTCCAGCGGGGCCTTGGGGGCGGGGGCGGCGTATGCGGGTACGTTCGTGGTCATACCGGCGATCCTGCCTGCCACCTGCGGTTCCACCCAGCCCCCTGGTGTACGTACCACCGGCGTGCGTACCACTGGCAGGGACAGGGACGGCGGGCGTGCCCGGCGGGGCGGCCGGGATACTGGGGGCATGGACCAGCGTGCCGAGCTCAGCGAGTTCCTCCGTTCCCGGCGTGCCCGGTTGAAGCCCGAGGACGTCGGCCTGCCGGCGCTGGGGCGGCTGCGGCGGGTGCCGGGGCTGCGCCGGGAGGAGCTGGCGCTGCTGGCCGGGGTGTCCGTCGCGTACTACACGCGGCTGGAGCAGGGGAACGGGCAGAACGTCTCCACCGAGGTGCTGGACGCCATCGCCCGTGCGCTGCGCCTGACGGACGCCGAGCGCGACCACCTGCTGCACCTGGCGAAGCCCGCGCACGGGAAGCGGAAGCGGTCGCGCGGTTTCCGGCAGCAGACGGTACGGCCCGCCGTGCGCCACCTGCTGGACTCCATGGACTCGGTGCCCGCCCTCGTCCTGGGGCAGCGGCTGGACGTGCTGGCGTGGAACCGGCTCGCGCGGGCCCTGTTCGGTGACTTCGCCGCGCTGGAGCCGCAGGAGCGGAACATGGCCCGGCACGTCTTCCTCTCCCCCGCGGCGCGCGACCTGTACGTGGACTGGGAGGCGAAGGCGACGGAGGTGGTGAGCGTGCTGCGGATGTACGCCGGGTGCTCCGCCGACGACCCGCAGCTCACGACGCTGGTGGGCGACCTGTCCGTACGGAGCACGGAGTTCCGGTCGCTGTGGGCCGCGCACACGGTGCAGGAGAAGGGGCACGGGGTGAAGCGGCTGCGCCACCCGCTGGTCGGGGAGGTGACCCTGTCGTACGAGACCCTGCGGATCCCCGGCGACCACGACCAGAGCCTGCTGGCCTACACCGCCGAGCCGGGCTCCCCCGCCGCCGAGTCGCTGCGGCTGCTGGCGAACTGGGGCGTGGACGCCTCCGCCGCCGGGGGCCCCGCCGCCGGGGAGCCCGCCACCGCGAACGCCTCGGCGGCCTTCGCTCCGCCGGCCGACCCGCGGGACCCCTGAGCCGCCCCGCCCCCGGCGCCGCCCGGACCTCCGGGGCGCGTGCGCGACGGAGGCGGCGGCGCTCCCCTCACCGGGGTGCGCCGCCGCCTCCGTCATGCCGTGGTCCGCGCTCCGGGGGCGCCGGAGCGCGGAGCGGGCGCCGCGGGTCAGAGCGCCGAGCCGGCCTTCCAGTCGGCCCAGCTCATGTTCCAGCCGTTGAGGCCGTTGTCCGGCTTGATCGTCTTGTCGTTGGAGTTCTTGACGATCACCACGTCGCCGATGAGCGAGTTGTCGTAGAACCACGCGGCGGGCTGCTTCGGGTCGCCGGCGCCCTTCACGTCGTTCAGGCCCACGCAGCCGTGGCTGGTGTTGGCGTTGCCGAAGACCGAGTCGGCGCCCCAGTAGTTGCCGTGGATGAAGGTGCCCGACGTGGACAGCCGCATGGCGTGCGGGACGTCCTTGATGTCGTACTCGCCCTTGCCGTCGTCGTCCGTGAACCCGACGGTCGCGCCGTTCATCCGGGTCTCCTTGAACTTCTCGGAGATCACCATCTGACCGTTGTAGGTCGGGTTGTCCGGGGAGCCCGCGGAGATCGGGATCGTCTTGACCGTCTTGCCGTCCTGCTGGACGGTCATCTTCTTCGCGGCGACGTCCACCGTGGAGATCTGGTTGCGGCCGACCTTGAAGGTGACGGTCTTCTGCTGGACGCCGAAGACGCCGTCCGAGCCCTCGACCCCGTCGAGCTTCAGCTTCAGCGTGACCGTGGAGCCCTCCGCCCAGTACTGCTCGGGGCGGAAGTCGACGCGCTGGTCGTTGAACCAGTGGCCGACGACCTCCTGGCCGCTGGAGGAGGACACCTCGATGGCCGACTGCACGGCCTTGCGGTCCTTGATCGGCTTGTTGAAGGTGATCGAGACGGGCATGCCGACGCCGACGGTGGAGCCGTCCTCCGGCGTGAAGTTGCCGATGAAGCTGTTGTCCTTGGAGACGGTGGTGAAGGAGGAGTTCTCGTGGGCCTCGCGGCCCTCGGAGTCCTTCGCCGTCGCGGCGATCTTGTACGTCGTCGCGCGTTCGAGCTGCTCGGAGGGGGTCCAGCTCTTGCCGTCGGCGGCCATCTCCCCCTTGACCGCCTCGCCGTCGGGGGAGGTCATGACGACCGAGGTGAGCGTGCCGTCGGCGACGGTGACCTTGGCGTCGTTGTTGATCGAGGCGTTGTTCGCGCCGTTCTTCGGGGTGATCGTTATTCGGGCCTGCGAGGTCTTCTGCGCGGCGGCCTCGTCGACCTGGGCCTGTGAGCCGTCCGGACTCCCGCTGCTGCCGTTGGCCGCGTCGGTCTTCTCACCGTCGTTGCAGGCGGTGAGCGCCAGCACGCCGCTCAGCAGTGCGGACGCGGCCACCAGGCCCCTGCGCCGCTTACCGTCCGTCATCACACGCTTCTCCATTATCGCGGATATCCTGCTCGACTCTTCACCAGAACGCCCATATCACCCTGCCCCGTTCCCCCCGGGGCAAGGTGTGGGGAACACCACTGATCGACGCACGAGCGGGCGGCTCGGTTCCCGACGGGGTGTGGCCCCGGCCGCACGCGCCGGGGGCGCGCGGTACCGGGGCTCAGCAGGATGTCACGACCGCGCTTCAGCCGCGCCGCCCGTCCGCCCCCCGGCCACCGCCGCCCCCCTCACCGCTGCCGCCGCCGTCACGGTCGCCGCTGGCACTGCCGGTGGGCGCCGCTGGCCGTCGGCGTCACTGCCGGTCGGCGCCGCTGCCGTCGGCGTCGCTGTCGTCGCGATCGTCGTCGTCGAAGTCGTCGTCGTCGTCGACGAGCCAGGCGTCCACGTCCGGGTCGTACGCCGCCTGCTCGCTGCTCCACGACGCCTGGACGAGCTCCACCCCGGGCACCTCGCCGACCAACTGGAAGGGCTCGACGAGGTACGCGAGCGCTTCCGCTTCGTCCTCGCGGACGGCCGCCCGGGCGTGCGCCCGCTCCTCGTCGGGCATGTACTCGTCGTCGCCGATCCGTCGCAGTGCGGCGTCGGTCAGCTCGTCCCGCTCGGTCACCTCCAGCACCAGGTCCACGCGAAGCCGTACATACCGTGAGGTCTCAGAAGAGGTCATATGACGGAGCGTAAGCCGCCCGCGGGCACGACTTTTCCGCGACCCGCTGTGTTCACTAGCATCTGCGCAACACCCAATTCTCGGTTCCGCAAGGGGATCTGAACCTGTGTCCGTCGCACGCCGACCTCTGCTGACCGCCACCGCCGCCGGGACGCTGCTCGGCGCCCTGTGGTTCGTGCCCTCGGCGAACGCCACCGTCGAGGAGCCGGGCGCCCCGGAGTCCAGCCGCCGGACGGCGAGAGACGCCACCGACGTGCGTGCCGCCGCGGCCGGCGGCACGCCGGAGGGCCGGTCCGGGGCGACCCCTCAGCAGCTGAGGCTGGCCGAGACCGGCAGCGGCGTGGACACCTCGCCGTACCTGCTCGGTGGCACGGCCTTCCTCGCCGTCGGCGTCGGCCTCGTCACGTTCGCGGTACGGCGCGGGGCGCACGCGGCGTCCTGACCGCGTGCGCCCCGGCCCCCGCGGCGCCGCCCCGCCCCGCCGGGCGGTCCCCCGCCGGGCGGGCCGCCCCGCGGGGGCTCCTCAGGCGAGCGGCCCGGTGACCTGCTCGGCCGCGGCGACGACTCCGCCGGCCCGGACGAAGGCGTCGGCAGCCTCCAGGTCGGGCGCCAGGAACCGGTCCGGGCCGGGGCCCTCGACGCCGGCGGCGCGCAGCGCGTGGATGACGGCGCGGGAGGCGGGCGCCGGGGTGAGGCCGTGGCGCAGCTCGATCGCGCGGGTCGCGGCGTACAGCTCGACGGCGAGGACGCGGTTGAGGTTGCCGATGGCGGTGCGCAGCTTGCGGGCCGCGGACCAGCCCATGGAGACGTGGTCCTCCTGCATGGCGGACGACGGGATGGAGTCGGCGGAGGCCGGGACGGCGAGCCGCTTCATCTCGCTGACCAGGGCGGCCTGCGTGTACTGCGCGATCATCAGCCCGGAGTCGACGCCCGCGTCGTCGGCGAGGAACGGCGGCAGGCCGTGGCTGCGGTTCTTGTCGAGGAGCCGGTCGGTGCGCCGCTCGGCGATGGAGCCGAGGTCGGCCGCGGCGACGGCGAGGAAGTCGAGGACGTACGCGACGGGGGCGCCGTGGAAGTTGCCGTTGGACTCGACGCGGCCGTCGGACAGGACCACGGGGTTGTCGACGGCGGCGGCGAGTTCGCGCTCGGCGACCGTCCGGGCGTGCGCCAGGGTGTCGCGGCCGGCGCCGGCGACCTGGGGGGCGCAGCGCACG
This sequence comes from Streptomyces sp. DH12, assembly GCF_020873895.1. Lineage (GTDB taxonomy): Bacteria > Actinomycetota > Actinomycetes > Streptomycetales > Streptomycetaceae > Streptomyces. The sequence goes on from NZ_JAHWGT010000024.1 coordinate 88,132, forward strand.
GAGTAGGCGTCCTGCACGCGGGGCGCCTCGTCGGCCTGGTAGTGCCCGACGAGGCCGGAGCCGTCGAGGACGGCGAGCATGTTGGCGGCGGCCGCGCCCTGTCCGGGGTGCGGGCGGATGGCGTGCAGCTCGGGCCGCAGGACCCTGTCGGTGCCGAGCAGCGCCTCCAGGGAGAGCGCGGCGGTGACGTCGGCCGTCTTGTAGAGCGTCTCCAGGTCGGCGAGGGCCATGACGAGCATGCCGAGCATGCCGTCGGTGCCGTTGAGGAGGGCGAGCCCCTCCTTCTCGCGCAGCTCGACGGGGGTGATGCCGTGGGCGGCGAGCAGCTCGGCGGCGGGGCGCACCTCGCCGTCGGGGCCCTCGGCGTCACCCTCGCCCATGAGGGCGAGCGCGCAGTGGGACAGCGGCGCGAGGTCGCCGGAGCAGCCGAGCGAGCCGTACTCGTGGACGACCGGGGTGATGCCGGCGTTGAGGACGTCGGCCATGGTCCGGGCGACGTGCGGGCGCACGCCGGTGTGTCCGGAGGCGACGGTCTTCAGGCGCAGGAACATCAGGGCACGGACGACCTCCCGCTCGACGCGCGGGCCCATGCCGGCGGCGTGCGAGCGGACGATGTTGCGCTGCAGCCGGGCCCGCAGGTCCTGGCCGATGTGCCGCGTGGCGAGCGCCCCGAACCCGGTCGAGACGCCGTAGACCGGCTCCGGCTTGGCGGCGAGCGCGTCCACGACCTCCCGGGCGCGGGCGAGGGCGTCGAGGGCCTCCTGGGACAGCTCGACGCGGGCGTTGCCGCGGGCGACGGCGATGACGTCGGCGGCGGTGGTACCGGACGTCCCCACCACGACAGTGTGCATATCCATATTCAGCACCCTACGGACTGAATCCCAACGTGTCACTACCCTGCGGCGAGACAGCCCCTTACCCCCACCCGGCCCCGCACGGGCCACCCGCACGCCCCGACCGCGGCCCGCGCCCGCCGGCCAGGCGCCCGCCGGCCAGGCGCCCGCCGGTCAGGCGCCCGGGCGGGCGTCGCGGAAGCGGCGCCGGTCGCGGTGGCCGGCCGGCGGGGTGTCGGCGAGCCGTACGACGGAGCCGTCCCGCCCGGCGACCACGGGCTTCGGCGACCGGGCGGCCTTCGCGCGGTACTGGGCGGCGTCGGCGAGCCGGAACAGCCGCCGGGCGGACCGCACGGGCCCGATCGGGTCGCCCGTCGACGCCACCCCGCACGCCACGCCCTCCCCGAACTCCAGTTCACCCGCGCGTACGCACAGCTCGTCGGCGACGGCGACCACCTCGTCGGCCTCCGGCCCCACCGCCAGCAGGCAGAACTCGTCCCCGCCGAGCCGCGCCGCCAGCGCCCCCGGCAGCCGCGCCGAGCAGCAGGACAGCAGCGAGCCGAAGCGCTCCAGGAGGCGGTCGCCGACGGCGTGCCCGTGGGTGTCGTTGACGTGCTTGAGCCCGTTCAGGTCGCACACCACGAGACTGACCACGGCGCCGTCGGTGAGGAAGCGGTCGACCGCCTCGTCCAGGCGCGTGTCGACGGCCCTGCGGTTGGCGAGCCCGGTCAGCGGGTCGGTGAAGGCCAGCTTCCGGACCTCCTCCAGCCGTTCGGTCTGGGCGATCCCGGCGGCCACCACGGAGGCCAGCACGGTCGCGAAGTCGGCGTCGTCCCGGTCGAACGCCGGCGCCCCGACGGGTCGGGCGACGTACAGCTCGCCCCACGCCCGTCCGTGCAGCACGATCGGGGCGACCACACAGCTGCCGCGCCCGCGCCGGCGCAGCGCCGCCACCCGCCCCCAGGACCGCGGCTCCGCCCGGCCGGGCGGGCCGCCGGACCGGGCGGAGCCGGTGGCGGCGGTCGCGGCGGTGGCGGCGGTCGCGGCGGGGCCGTACGCCCCGGGCGCGGCGTCGGCGCCGTCGGCCGTCTCCACCCAGGCGTTCGGCTCGCCCCCGCCCGCCCACCGCTCGTGCAGGAACTCGGTGATCTCGGAGAACTGGTGGACGGGGTAGGTCTCGGAGTCCGGGAACTCCTCCTCGTCCGGTGCCCGCCGGCCGGCGTTCACGAGGACCTTCAGCCGGCCGAGGTCCCGCTGCCAGGTGGACAGCGCCGCGAACGTACCCCCGAGCGCGTCGCACGCGCCGAGCGCCGCGGCCCGCCAGCACTCCCGCGGTGTGTGCGCCGCCGCCATCGCCTGCGCCAGCGCCACCACGGCCTGCAGTCGGACATCCTCACCCATTCCTCAAGCTTAGGGAGGTGTCCGAACTTTTCACCCAAGGGCCCCTCTGGTTACTCCAGGTGACCCCGCTCCCCGCGGCTCCACCCCGCCCCGCCCGGCCGCCCCGGCGCGGTCGGCGGCGGTCGCCGGAGCGGCGGGGCCACCGGGGACGGCGGCCCGCTACTCCCCGGGCCACCGCGGCGGGCGCTTGTCGTTGAAGGCGGCGACGCCCTCCTTGCGGTCACCGGAGAAGGCCACGGTCCGCCACGCGGCGTCCTCCACCTCCAGACCGGCCCGCAGGTCCAGCCCCTGCCCCAGGCGCAGGGCGCGCTTGGCGGCGCGCAGCCCGACCGGCGAGTTCGCCGCGATGCGGGCCCCCAGCTCCAGCGCGGCGCCGCGCGCGTCGTCCTCCACCAGCTCGTCGACCAGGCCGAGGGCGGCGGCCTCGGCGGCGGCCACGCGGCGGGCCGTGAAGACCAGCTCGGCGGCGCGGGCGGCCCCCACGCGGCGCGGCAGCAGCTGCGTACCGCCGCCGCCCGGGATGACGCCGACGGACACCTCGGGCAGGCCGACGACCGCGGTGGCGTCGGCGACGATCAGGTCGCAGGCGAGCGCCAGCTCGAAGCCGCCGCCCAGCGCGAAGCCGCGCACGGCGGCGACGGTCGGCATCGGCAGCTCCAGCACGCCCGTGTAGGCGGCGCGCGCGGTGGGCCGCTGGCGCAGCAGCTCGGCGTCGGTGAAGGAGTTGCGCTCCTTGAGGTCGGCGCCGACGCAGAAGGCCCGGTCGTGGGTGGAGGTCAGCACGGTGACGCGTACCGACGGGTCGGCGGCGAGCGCGTCGCAGGCGGCGCCGATGGAGCGGGCCATGGCGGTGGAGACGGCGTTCATGGCCTGCGGCCGGTCGAGGACCAGCTCGGCGGTGAAGCCGTGCCGCCGCACGGCGACGAACTCGCCGTACCGCTCCTCCCCCGCGGCCCCCGCGGTCGCTTGCCCCGCCCCGGCTCCGGTCCGGTCCTCGGTCTGCTGCTGCTCGGACATGTGGCGCCCACCCTCCCGGTTAACGAGCGTTATCGCGTCTCACCGGGGATCTTAGGCTCCCGCCGGGACAGCAGCCAGGGCTCGATGACCCCGAGCCCGCGGACCGGGCGCTGCCACATCGGCTGGAGGGCGAAGCGGTACGGGTCCGGGGCCCGGCCCTCCTTCTCCGCGCGGGCCGCCTCCTCCGCCGCCTGCGCCTCCGACTCGGGCGCCTCGCCCGTGCGGGCCAGCTCCTCCGCGAAGGCCCCGTCGACGAGGACGGCGTCCTTCGGCGCTATCGACGTCAGCCGGCTGGCGAGGTTCACCGTGGTGCCGAAGACGTCGCCCATGCGGGTGGTGACCGTGCCGAAGGCGATGCCGACGCGGAGGGCGGGCATGGTGTCGTCGCCCCGCAGCGTCTCGATGAGCCGCAGGGAGATCTCCGCGGCGGTCCCGGCGTCGTCGGCGGCGAAGAGGACCTCGTCGCCGAGGGTCTTGATCAGCCGGCCGCCGTGCGCGGCGACGAGGTCGGCGCAGGTGGTCTCGAACGCCTCGACCAGCTCCCCGAGCTCCTCCTCCTCCAGCCGGCGCGTCAGCCGGGTGAAGCCGACGAGGTCGGCGAAGCCCACGGCGAGCCGCCGGTCGACCATCTCGTCGTCGTCACCCGCCTGGACGACCCGGCCGGTCGCCGCGGCGAGCTGCCGCCGCCACACGTACACCAGGAACTCCTGGAGCTCCGGCAGCAGCAGCTCCACCAGCGGGTACGTGACCTCGGTGCGGGTCATCCCCGGCTCGGGCGGCTCGGTCAGCCCCTCCAGGAAGGAGTCGATCTGCCACTCCGCGAGCCGCGCCGTGGTCTGCCCCGTCGACCGGGCCACCTGCACGGCCATGGGTTCGCTGAGCAGCCCGGCCTCGACCAGGCCGGCGAGCCGCCGCAGGGCCAGGACGTCCGCCTCGGTCAGCGCCTTGGCCTGCCCGATGTCGGCGAAGCCCATCGCCCGCCAGAAGCGGGAGGCCAGGTCCATGGAGACCCCGGCCGTGCGGGCCGCCTGGAAGGGCGTGTAGCGCCGCTCGGCGCCGAGGATCAACTGCTCCAGGCGGATGGCCAGGGGGTTGTCGGTCGGCTCCGCCGTGTGGTCGACGACATGGTGGGGGGTGGGGTGTTCCGCTCCGCCCGCGTTCGCGTCGTCGACGGTCACCGGCCGCCTCCTGCCCGATCCGTACGCACTGCCCTGCCTGCCGTTCTCTCGCTGACCCGCCGCGTCGACGCCCTCGTCGACCGCCTCGGCGAACCCGGTCGGCGAATCGCCTCAACGATACGGCAGGTGTGCCCTGGCTCACGTCCGCACGGGCTCGCGCGTTCAGTCGGCCGGGCGCAGGTGGACGACGTCGCCCGCCCCGACCGCCTCCCGGGCGCCGTCGGCGGTGGCCACGACGAGCCGCCCGTCCCCGTCGACGGCGACGGCCTCGCCGGTCAGCGACCGGTCGCCGGGCAGCTCCGCCCGGACGGCCCTGCCGAGCGTCGCGCAGCCGGCCGCGTAGGCGGCCTGGAGGCCGCTCGCCGATGGGTCGCCGCCGGCCGCGGTCCACCGGCGGTACCACTCCTCCACGGAGCGGAGCACGGCCCGCAGCAGGGGGTCGCGGTCGGTGCAGACGGCGTCGGCCAGCGCCAGCGACCCGGCGGTGGGCACGGGCAGCTCGTCGGCGCGGAGGGTGACGTTGAGGCCGATGCCGACCACGACGCCGTGGTCGCCGGCGCGCTCGGCGAGGATGCCCCCGGCCTTGCGCTCCTGCCCGCCGACCCTCACGAGCAGGTCGTTGGGCCACTTCAGGGCCGTGTCGATGCCGGCCGCCCGCGCGAGCCCGGTGGCGACCGCGACGCCGGTGAGGAGCGGCAGCCAGGCGAGCCGCCCGACCGGCACGTCCGGCGCGAGGAGAACGGAGAGGAAGAGCCCCGAGCGGGCCGGCGCCGACCAGGCGCGGTCGAGCCGGCCGCGGCCCGCGGTCTGCTCCTCGGCGACCAGGACGGCGCCCTCCGCCAGCCCGGCGGCGCGGGCGACCAGGTCGGTGTTGGTGGAGCCGGTGGCGGGCACCACGTCCAGGGAGGTCCACAGCGCTCCCGGGCGGACCAGGGCCCGGCGCAGCGCGGGGGCGTTCAGCGGGGGCCGTTCGAGGTCGCTCCAGCGGCCGGCGGAACCGGTGACTGGACCAAGTGGAGGCGTCATGCAACCCAGCCTAGGTGTGGCAAAGACCGCACTGCCGAAGGGCATCCCCGCCGATACGCTACGGGCCAGTAGCCACCGTACCCGTGACCACACGTGACCAGGCAGGGAGCCGCATCCCGATGTCCGAGCGTCAAGAGACCGACATGCACACGACCGCGGGGAAGCTCGCGGATCTGCAGCGCCGAATCGAGGAGGCGACGCACGCGGGTTCCGAGCGTGCCGTCGAGAAGCAGCACGCGAAGGGCAAGCTGACGGCCCGCGAGCGGATCGCCCTCCTCCTGGACGAGGACTCCTTCGTCGAGCTGGACGAGTTCGCCCGGCACCGCTCCACCAACTTCGGGCTGGAGCGCAACCGCCCCTACGGCGACGGCGTGGTGACCGGGTACGGCACGGTCGACGGCCGTCCGGTGGCGGTGTTCTCGCAGGACTTCACCGTGTTCGGCGGGGCGCTCGGCGAGACCTTCGGCCAGAAGATCATCAAGGTGATGGACTTCGCGCTGAAGACCGGCTGCCCCGTCATCGGCATCAACGACTCCGGCGGCGCCCGCATCCAGGAGGGCGTCAGCGCGCTCGGCATGTACGGCGAGATCTTCCGCCGCAACACCCACGCCTCGGGGGTGATCCCGCAGATCAGCCTGGTGGTGGGCCCGTGCGCGGGCGGCGCCGTGTACTCCCCCGCGATCACCGACTTCACGGTCATGGTGGACCGCACGTCGCACATGTTCATCACCGGGCCCGACGTCATCAAGACGGTGACCGGCGAGGACGTGGGCTTCGAGGAGCTGGGCGGCGCGCGGACGCACAACACGACGTCGGGCGTGGCCCACCACATGGCGGCGGACGAGAAGGACGCCATCGAGTACGTCAAGTCGCTGCTGTCGTACCTGCCGTCGAACAACCTCTCCGAGCCGCCCGCCTTCCCGGAGGAGGCGGGCCTGGAGGTGACGGACGAGGACCGCGAGCTCGACACGCTCGTCCCCGACTCGGCGAACCAGCCCTACGACATCCACACGGTGATCGAGCACGTCGTGGACGACGGCGAGTTCCTGGAGGTGCAGGGGCTGTTCGCGCCGAACATCGTCACGGGCTTCGGCCGCGTCGAGGGCTTCCCGGTCGGCGTGGTCGCCAACCAGCCGATGCAGTTCGCCGGCTGCCTGGACATCAACGCCAGCGAGAAGGCCGCGCGCTTCGTCCGCACCTGCGACGCGTTCAACATCCCCGTCCTGACCTTCGTCGACGTCCCCGGCTTCCTGCCGGGCGTGGACCAGGAGTACGGCGGCATCATCCGGCGCGGCGCCAAGCTGATCTACGCGTACGCCGAGGCGACCGTCCCGCTGATCACCGTGATCACGCGCAAGGCGTTCGGCGGCGCGTACGACGTCATGGGCTCCAAGCACCTCGGCGCGGACCTCAACCTGGCCTGGCCGACCGCGCAGATCGCGGTGATGGGCGCCCAGGGCGCGGTGAACATCCTGCACCGCCGGGCCATCGCGGAGGCCCCGGAGGACGAGCGGGAGGCGCTGCGCGCACGGCTGATCCAGGAGTACGAGGACACGCTGCTCAACCCGTACACGGCGGCGGAGCGGGGGTACGTCGACGGGGTGGTCATGCCGTCGGAGACCCGCACGCAGATCGTCAAGGGGCTGCGTCAGCTGCGTACGAAGCGGGAAAGCCTGCCTCCGAAGAAGCACGGCAACATCCCGCTGTAGACCCCCGTGGACGCCTGTGGAGGAGCTTCGATGATCAAGGTCGTACGGGGCAACCCGACCCCCGAGGAGCTGGCCGCCGCCCTCGCGGTGGTGCGGGCCCGCGCCGCCGCCGCGGCGGCCGCCGGGACCGGTGACGCGCCGCGCGCGCCGGAGGCGTGGTCCGCGCCCGCCCGCATCGCCCGGACGGCGACGCCGGCGCCGGGCCCGCGCTCCTGGACGCGCACCTACTGGCCGGCGTAGCGGCGCCGGGAGCACGGCGGAAGGCGCCCCCGGGCCGGTGCGGAACCGGCCCGGGGGCGCCTCGCGTGTGGCCCTCGGATCAGAACTTGCCGGAGCCGTAGAAGGTCGCCTCCTGGCACAGGACGGGGCCGACCAGGCACAGGGCGTTGGCGTACTTGCGGGTGTAGACGTTGGTGACCTTGCCGCCGTTGTAGATGTAGACGTGGTGGTTGGGCATCAGGCGGTGCTTGCCGCTGATGATGGAGTAGTTGCCGCTGGTGGTCAGGTGCATGGAGAAGGCACCGTCGATGGCCCCGAACTTGCAGAACGGGTTGGAGGCGTGCGTGACCATGCGCACGTCCACGTAGTTGGAGCCCGAGCCCAGCTTCTTGGCGTAGGTGTTCTTGCCGGAGGCGGTCTTGGTGGCGACGAGCTTGCCGGTCTTCTTGTTGTAGACGTGCGTGGCGCTGATGCTCTTGTTACCGGTGACCGACTTCTTGCTCCAGTCGATCGTGCCGTGCACGGCCGTGCGGTACTTCGAGGACTTCCAGTCGAAGCCGGAGCGGTTGTCGCCGGCGAACTGGTAGCCCTTGCCGTAGTCGCAGCCGGCGGCGGGCGCGTCGATCCGCTTCTGCGGGATGAACGCCACCCAGCTGACGGTGGTGGTCTTGGCGGCCGCCGCCGCGGTGGCCTGCGCGGTCGCCTGGGCGCGCATCGCGCCGACCGCGCTCTCGCCCTTGCCCACCGCCGGGACGGTGACCCGCATGCTCCACATGCGGGCGCCCGGCGCGGTGGCGCCGTCGGCCAGCACGGGAGCTACGTCGTAGCGGTAGGTGGCGCCCGGGGTGAGCGCCGTGTCGCGGAAGGCGCCGGCGCCCGGCGCGGTGGTGGCGACGGCACGGCCGTCGCGCTTGACGGTGTAGCGGGCGTCGCCGGCGTACGGCTTCCAGGACACGTCGACGAACTCGGGGGCCGCGGCGGTGGTGATGCCCTGGTCGGCCATGGAGGTGTCCACGACGGCCGTCTGACCCGAGGCGGCCCGCAGGACGCTGAACCCGTGGGTCCTCATCGCGCGGCCCTGCGGGGTCGTGGCGGCGACGCCGGAGACGTCGGCGAACCGCTGCTGGTCGATGCCGGAGAGGGAGAACGCCGCGGTCCCGCCGGCCGGCGCCGGGTGGGGGGCCGCGGTGGCGGTGTGGCCCACCAGGAGCGCCGGAGCGATCGCCACGGCTATGACTCGGCTGGTCGTGCGCATGCGTCCCATCGTGTGGAGCACCTTCCGTCGGTGTGTCATGTGCGCAACGACACTAGGGACCCGAGGAGTTGGCCGACATTGTCTCTTCGGGCAGTGCCCGGTGAGGCAGTACGCCCCCGCATCCACCGGCCGGGCGCGGGGGCCGCGGCCCGGATCCACCCCTGCCGCCCCGGTGTCGGCGCGGGCGGCTAGGTTGGGATCCGTCCGCCGCACACCCAGGGCACGGGGCTCTGCTGGGAGCAGCGGCGACAGGAAGGACCCGCCATGACCAAGCGGTCCGACACGGGGAACACGGCCTGCGCCTACCGGCGCGCCGGGACCGACCCGGTGCACGGGATCTGGGGCCTGAAGCGGCTGACGGAGCGGGAGAGGGAGGTCCTGCTCCTGCTGGGCACCGGCCTCGGCAACCGCGAGCTGGCCCGGGAGCTGGGCATCGCGGAGCGCACGGTGAAGGCGCACGTGGCGCGGATCGTGGAGAAGCTCGGGCAGCAGACGCGGCTCCAGGCCGCGGTGCTGTCGGTGCTCGCCCACGACGCGCTCTGCGCCGACCCGCACTGCGCGCGCCGCCACGCCACCCCGCCGGCGGCGCTGCTCCGCCCGTCCGCCGCCTGACGGGACGTCGGGGGCGAGCCGCGTCTGGTCCGTTGGCACGCCCCCGCTTGAGTACGCGTACTCAGGCGGGGGCGGGCCGGGGCGCGCAGGATCGAAGGATGCTCTGGTCCGACCCCGACGACGAACCGCCCGAGGAGATGCGGGCCATGCAGGCCATGCTCCGCCGGGCCGGCGTCCTCCTCGCCCTCGCGATGGTCGTGGCGATGTTCGCCGCGGGACTGCGCTGAGGGTGCCTACGATGGCGGCATGACTGCTCAGCGCCGCCGCCTCGTGCTCGCCTCCGCGTCCCCCGCCCGCCTCGGACTGCTGCGTCAGGCCGGTATGGCGCCGGAGGTGATCGTCAGCGGCTTCGACGAGAGCAAGGTGACGGCACCGACCCCCGCCGAACTGGCCCTGGCGCTCGCCGAGGCGAAGGCGTCCCTGGTGGCGGCCCGCCCGGAGGCGTCGGGCGCGCTCGTCGTCGGCTGCGACTCGGTGCTCGAACTGGACGGCCGGGCGCTCGGCAAGCCCGCCGACGCCGAGGAGGCCGTCGCCCGCTGGAAGGCCATGCGCGGCCGTGTCGGGGTGCTCCAGACGGGCCACTGCGTCCACGACACGGCGGCCAAGCGGTACGCGTCGGCGACGGCGTCGACGGTGGTGCGCTTCGGCGAGCCGACGGACGAGGAGATCGCCGCCTACGTGGCGAGCGGCGAACCGCTGAACGTGGCGGGGGCGTTCACGCTGGACGGCCGCTCGGCGCCCTTCATCGACGGCGTGGACGGCAACCCCGGCAACGTCATCGGCCTCTCCCTGCCCCTGCTGCGCCGCCTCCTGGCCGAGCTGGGCGTCTCCGTCACCGACCTCTGGTCGTAGCCGCGCGGCCCGCCGGGACGGAGCGCGCGCCGCCGCGGGAGATGCGTACGGCCCTCAGACGGGCTGGGCGTCCTCCTCCCGCCCGGCGGGGCCGCCGCCCCCCGCCACGGGCACGACGGGTGCGTACGCCACCAGCGTGAGCACCACCAGCCCCATCACCGCCATCATCCAGGCGAAGGCGCCCCACCCCACGAGGCCGACGACGACGGCGCCCAGGACGGCGTGGGTGAGGGCGCAGGTGACGAGGAGGACGCGGGCCCACCGGCCGGGCGGCACGCCCCGGACGGCGACGCGCAGCAGCACGGCGCCGCACAGGGCGAGGTAGCCCCCGAGGACGCCGCCCATCACCCAGGTACCGGCGATCACCGCGTCCGGGTCGAGGCCGGCCAGGGACATCCGCTGGCCCCCCAGGACGGTCGCGAGGACGCCGTGCAGCAGGACGGCGCCGACCGCCTCGGCGAGGAGCACGACGGCCGCCGCGAGGGCGATCGGTCTGCGGGTCACACGGGTACCCCCTGCCTGTTACCAGCAGTACGGAAGACACCGCGCAGGCTACTCACGAGTAAACCCTTGGGCAAGGGTCGGGACGCACCGGCAAAGAATCATTCGCCCATTCGTAGGGACTCCACAAAGAATCGGGACGCCCCGCTGGCCCACAGCACAGAGACCTTGGCCACACCGCGGGGCTACTGTGCAGAGAGGAAACCCTGCGTAGCTGGGCCGGACAAGGGGTTTCGGGGTCTGAGCGAACCCCGTATCACGCTCCGTGTGGGCAACCTCACGACTGGGGAACAGTCGAAACGTCGTGTCGGCAGTCCCTAAACTCAGCGTGTTTTGGGAATGGAGGGAGCCATCGTGCGCAAGGTGCTCATCGCCAACCGTGGCGAAATCGCTGTCCGTGTCGCCCGTGCCTGCCGGGACGCCGGGATCGCAAGCGTAGCCGTCTACGCGGATCCGGACCGGGACGCCCTGCACGTCCGTGCGGCGGACGAGGCGTTCGCCCTGGGCGGTGACACCCCGGCGGCCAGCTATCTGGACATCGCCAAGGTGCTCCAGGCGGCCGAGGACTCGGGGGCGGACGCCGTCCACCCGGGTTACGGCTTCCTGTCGGAGAACGCCGAGTTCGCCCAGGCCGTCATCGACGCCGGTCTCATCTGGATCGGCCCGCCGCCGCAGGCCATCCGCGACCTCGGCGACAAGGTGGCGGCCCGTCACATCGCCCAGCGCGCCGGCGCGCCCCTGGTGGCCGGTACGCCCGACCCGGTGTCCGGCGCGGACGAGGTCGTCGCCTTCGCCCGGGAGAACGGCCTGCCGATCGCGATCAAGGCGGCGTTCGGCGGAGGCGGCCGCGGCCTGAAGGTGGCCCGCACCCTGGAGGAGGTCCCCGAGCTGTACGACTCGGCGGTCCGCGAGGCCGTCGCGGCGTTCGGCCGGGGCGAGTGCTTCGTCGAGCGGTACCTGGACCAGCCGCGGCACGTGGAGACGCAGTGCCTGGCGGACCAGCACGGCAACGTCGTCGTCGTGTCGACGCGCGACTGCTCCCTCCAGCGCCGCCACCAGAAGCTGGTCGAGGAGGCCCCCGCGCCGTTCCTGTCCGACGAGCAGAACGCGCAGCTGTACCGGGCGTCGAAGGCCATCCTCAAGGAGGCCGGGTACGTCGGGGCCGGCACGGTCGAGTTCCTCGTCGGCAACGACGGCACGATCTCCTTCCTGGAGGTCAACACCCGCCTCCAGGTCGAGCACCCGGTGACCGAGGAGGTCACCGGCATCGACCTGGTCCGCGAGATGTTCCGCATCGCCGACGGCGAGGAGCTGGGCTACGACGACCCGCCGGTGCGCGGCCACTCGTTCGAGTTCCGCATCAACGGCGAGGACCCGGGCCGGAACTTCCTGCCCGCCCCCGGCACCGTCACGCGGTTCTCGCCGCCGTCCGGCCCGGGCGTCCGGCTGGACGCGGGCGTGGAGTCGGGCAGCGTCATCGGCCCGGCCTGGGACTCCCTCCTCGCCAAGCTCGTGGTGACGGGTGCGACGCGCCGGCAGGCGCTGGAGCGGGCGCGGCGCGCGCTGGCCGAGTTCCACGTGGAGGGCATGGCCACGGCCATCCCGTTCCACCGCGCGGTCGTCGCCGATCCGGCCTTCGCGCCGGAAGAGGGCCCGTTCACGGTGCACACGCGCTGGATCGAGACCCAGTTCGTCAACGAGATCCCGCCCTTCACCGCCCCGGCCGACGCCGAGGCGGAGGAGGAGGAGAGCACCGGTCGCGAGACGGTCGTCGTCGAGGTGGGCGGCAAGCGCCTTGAGGTGTCGCTGCCGTCGTCGCTCGGCATGAGCCTGGCCCGTACGGGCCTGGCGGCGGGCGCGAAGCCCAAGCGCCGCGCCAAGCGGAAGTCCGCTTCGGCCGCGTCCGGCGACACCCTCGCCTCCCCGATGCAGGGCACCATCGTGAAGGTGGCCGTCGAGGAGGGCCAGGAGGTCAAGGAGGGCGACCTGATCGTCGTCCTGGAGGCCATGAAGATGGAGCAGCCGCTGAACGCGCACCGCGCGGGCACGGTGAAGGGCCTGTCGGCGGAGGTCGGCGCGTCCGTCACCTCGGGCGCCCCGATCTGCGAGATCAAGGACTGACCTCCCGCCGTCCGCGGTGACACTCGGGTGAGGGCCCGCCGGTCTGACCGGCGGGCCCTCACGCGTGGGCGCGATGGCATCCTGGAGGGACGAGGAAGGACCCGGGATGACGACGACCAGGCCGATGCGCGCCGACGCCCGCCGCAACCACGAGCGGCTGCTGGACGTGGCGCGCGCGGCGTTCGCGGAGCACGGCACGGACGCGGCGCTGGAGGACATCGCGCGGCGGGCGGGCGTCGGCATCGGCACCCTGTACCGCCACTTCCCGAACCGCCACGCCCTGATGAACGCGGTGTTCCAGGACGCCGTGACGGCGCTGCTGGCCCGCTCGCGCGAGCTGGCGGAGGCCGAGGAGCCGTGTACGGCGCTGGTGGCGTGGCTGCGCGCGATCGTCACGCACGCGGGCGAGTACCGGGGGCTGGCGCGGGCGCTGCTGGCGGTGTCCTCCGACCCCGGCTCGGCCCTGTCCCAGTGCAGCGTGCCGCTGCGGGAGGCGGGCGAGCGCCTCCTGGTACGGGCGCAGCGGGCGGGCGCGGTGCGCGGGGACGTCTCGATCGGCGACCTGATGCAGCTGACGAACGCCATCGCCCTGGCGGCGGAGCAGGCCCCGGCGGACCCGGCCCTGGCGGACCGCCTCCTGACCCTGACGCTGCGCGGCCTGAAGCCCTGACCGGTCGCGCCCGGCTCGACGCCCCTGACCCGCGGCTCCGTCTCGCCGACCGGCGCACTGCGCCGTCCCCGTGCGCGCCCCGGTGCGGGCGGGGTCAGCGGCGGCGCAGGTCCGCGACGCGGGGCTGGCGGTCCTGGGGGCTGTCGCCCGACAGCGGGGCGCTGCGCAGCTGCGGGCCGGGGGGGCGGCTGCCGCGCTGGCCCGGGAGGGGCACGTCCCGCCGGGGCTGGCGCCCCCGCGGGGCGGCCTCGGCGCCCGCGGTGGCGGGTCCCGAGCCGGCGACGGTGATCTGGACGCCCTGGTCGGCGAGGGCCTGGAGCTCCATCGCGGCCCGGTCGTCGTGGCCGGGCGGCTCGTCCGTGACCAGGCGGGTGATGACGTCCGTCGGCACGGTCTGGAACATCGTGTCCGTGCCGAGCTTGGTGTGGTCGGCGAGGACGACGACCTCGGCGGCCGCCTGGACCAGCGCCCGGTCGACGCTCGCCGAGAGCATGTTGGAGGTGGACAGGCCGCGCTCGGCGGTGAGCCCGGAGCCCGACAGGAAGGCCCGCGACACCCGCAGCCCCTGGAGGGACTGCTCCGCGCCGCTGCCGACCAGGGCGTAGTTGGAGCCGCGCAGCGTGCCGCCGGTCATGACGACCTCGACGCGGTTGGCGTGCGCCAGGGCCTGGGCGACCAGCAGCGAGTTGGTCACGACGGTCAGCCCCGGGACGCGGGCGAGGCGGCGGGCCAGCTCCTGCGTCGTCGTACCGGCTCCGACGACGATCGCCTCGCCCTCCTGGACGAGGCCCGCGGCGACGTCGGCGATCGCCGTCTTCTCCGCGGTCGCGAGGTGGGATTTCTGCGGGAAGCCGGACTCACGCGTGAAACCGCCCGGCAGCACCGCACCGCCGTGCCGGCGGTCGAGGAGTCCTTCGGCCTCGAGCGCGCGCACGTCCCGCCGTACGGTCACTTCGGAGGTCTGGACGACGCGGGCGAGCTCCCGGAGCGAGACCGCCCCGTTGGCACGCACCATTTCAAGGATCAACTGGCGACGTTCTGCAGCGAACACGAAACTGACAGTAACCCCAGCGCCCGAGAGTTTGCAGCCGTATGCACCGAATCCGAGAAGTTGCGAACAGACGGGGCCGCCGAGTGCTATGGGCGGTCCCGTCCGTGTGCGCTCACTGACCGTTCGGTGTCCCGACTTGCCGGGGGTTGCCGGGGGTTGTCCCCCGGCTCACGCCTCCGCGGTCGTCTTCCGGGTCTGCAACTGTCGTGCCACTTCCGCGATCGACCCCGACAGCGACGGGTACACGGTGAACGCGTTCGCGATCTGCTCGACCGTCAGGTTGTTGTCCACCGCGATCGAGATGGGGTGGATCAGCTCGCTGGCCCGCGGCGCGACGACGCAGCCGCCGACGACGATGCCGGTGCCCGGGCGGCAGAAGATCTTCACGAAGCCGTCCCGGATGCCCTGCATCTTGGCGCGCGGGTTGCGCAGCAGCGGCAGCTTGACCGCCCGGGCGTCGATCTTGCCCGCGTCGACGTCGGCCTGGGTGTAGCCGACCGTGGCGATCTCGGGGTCGGTGAAGACGTTCGAGGAGACGGTCTTCAGGTCCAGCGGTGCGACCGTCTCGCCGAGGAAGTGGTACATCGCGATGCGGCCCTGGTGGGCGGCGACCGACGCGAGGGCGAACACGCCGGTGACGTCACCGGCCGCGTACACGCCGGGCGCCGACGTGCGGGACACCTTGTCGGTCCAGATGTGCCCCGACTCGCGGAGCCGGACGCCCGCCTCCTCCAGGCCCATGCCGACCGTGTTCGGGATGGCGCCGACCGCCATGAGGCAGTGCGTGCCGGAGATGACCCGCCCGTCGGAGAGGGTGACCTCCACCCGGTCGCCGACCCGCTTGGCGGACTGGGCGCGCGAGCGGGCCATGACGTTCATGCCGCGGCGCCGGAACACGTCCTCCAGGACCGCCGCCGCGTCCGGGTCCTCACCGGGCAGCACCCGGTCGCGGGACGACACGAGCGTGACGCGCGAGCCGAGCGCCTGGTACGCCCCGGCGAACTCGGCGCCGGTCACGCCGGAGCCGACCACGATCAGCTCCTCGGGCAGCTCGTCCAGGTCGTAGACCTGCGTCCAGTTGAGGATGCGCTCGCCGTCGGGCTGGGCGTCGGGGATCTCCCGCGGGTGGCCGCCGGTCGCGATCAGCACGGCGTCGGCGGTGAGGGTCTCCTCCGTGCCGTCGGCGGCCGTGACGACCACGCGGCGCGAGCCGTCGAGGTCCTGCGCCCCGTCCAGGCGGCCGCGGCCGCGCATCACGCGGGCACCCGCACGGGTGACGGAGGCGGTGATGTCGTGCGACTGGGCCAGGGCGAGCCGCTTCACCCGGCGGTTGACCTTGCCGAGGTCGACGCCGACGACCCGGGCCGCCATCTCCTTGTGCGGGGTGTCGTCCGCGACGATGATCCCCAGCTCCTCGTAGGACGAGTCGAAGGTCGTCATGACCTCGGCCGTCGCGATGAGCGTCTTGGAAGGGACGCAGTCCGTCAGGACGGACGCTCCGCCGAGGCCGTCGCAGTCGACGACGGTCACCTCCGCGCCGAGCTGGGCGCCCACCAGGGCCGCCTCGTATCCGCCGGGTCCGCCACCGATGATCACGATCCGGGTCACTGGGGTCACGCCTCGCGCTCTCGTCACGTCGACCCCGCGCTCGGGTCGGGCCGGGGGTCGGGGTCGTCCTCATGGGAAGGGGAGTACGTACGTCATTGTCCCGCACTGTTCGATCCGGCTTCATTCTCCCGCACCGGGCGGCCCCGCTCAGCCCCGGGGCCACCTTCGGCGCACGCCGGGACCGCGCCCACCCCCACCCCTCCCGTACCCTCGATCCCATGTCGCTCTACGCCGCGTACGCCGGCAACCTCGACGCGCGGCTGATGACCCGCCGCGCCCCGCACTCCCCGCTGCGCGGCACGGGCTGGCTGAACGGCTGGCGGCTGACCTTCGGCGGCGAGCAGATGGGGTGGGAGGGGGCGCTCGCCACCATCGTGGAGGCGCCGCGCTCGCAGGTGTTCGTCGCCCTCTACGACATCGCCCCGATGGACGAGGACTCGATGGACCGCTGGGAGGGCGTCGGGCTGGACATCTACCGGCGCATGCGCCTGCGGGTGCACACCCTCGACGGCGAGGAGCCCGCGTGGGTGTACGTCCTCAACGGGTACGAGGGCGGGCTGCCCTCCGCCCGCTACCTGGGGGAGATCGCCGACGCCGCCGAGTCCGCGGGCGCGCCCCACGACTACGTCATGGAACTGCGCAAACGCCCCTGCTGACCGGGCGACCGGCCGGTTCGTCGGAAGCGACAAGACAACGAAACGAACACCGTAGGCCCTGTCATCTACGCGCGTAGGCCCAGACGGGTTACCCTCGTCCGCGTGAACGCATCTGTTACCCCGGACCACCGCCAGGACGACCCCCACGCCGCCGCCGAGGCCGCCGCCGCGCGCCTGCGCGAGCTGACGGGTGCCGAGACCCACGACGTCGCCCTCGTGATGGGCTCCGGCTGGGCCCCGGCCGCCGACGCGCTCGGCGCCCCCGAGGCCGAGTACCCGGTCACCGAGTTGCCGGGCTTCCCCCCGCCGGCCGTCGAGGGCCACGGCGGCAAGATCCGCTCGTACCGCATCGGTGACAAGCGCGCCCTGGTCTTCCTGGGCCGCACGCACTTCTACGAGGGCCGCGGCGTCGCCTCCGTCGCCCACGGCGTGCGCACCGCCGTCGCGGCCGGCTGCAAGACCGTCGTCCTGACCAACGGCTGCGGCGGCCTGCGCGAGGGCATGCGCCCCGGCCAGCCGGTGCTGATCAGCGACCACCTGAACCTCACCGCGGCCTCCCCGATCGTCGGCGCGAACTTCGTCGACCTCACCGACCTGTACTCGCCCCGCCTGCGCGCCCTGTGCAAGGAGGTGGACCCCTCCCTGGAGGAGGGCGTCTACGTCCAGTTCCCCGGCCCGCACTACGAGACCCCGGCCGAGATCAACATGGTCCGCGTGCTCGGCGGCGACCTGGTCGGCATGTCCACCGTCCTGGAGGCCATCGCGGCCCGCGAGGCGGGCGCCGAGGTCCTCGGCATCTCCCTCGTCACCAACCTGGCCGCGGGCCTTTCGGGTGAGCCGCTGAACCACGAGGAGGTCCTCCAGGCCGGCCGCGACTCGGCCGCGCGGATGGGCGAGCTGCTCACCCGCGTCCTGGAGCGCATCTGACCCCGCCCCCGGGGGCCGGGGCCCGGCACACCCCCTGAGGTGCGGCCCCGGCCGCGACGGAAGGGGTCTGCGCCCGGCCGGCACCGGGTAACGGATCCACACCCCCGACGACGCGACGCGACGCGTACGACTTCAGCAGAGAGGCAGACCCCGTGCAGCAGAACCTGCGGCCCGACCAGCCGGACCTCATCGCGCAGGCCGAGGCGTGGCTGGCCGAGGACCCGGACGCCGAGACCCGCGACGAACTCGCGCGGCTCCTCGCCGACCGCGACCTGGACGAGCTCGCCGGCCGTTTCGCCGGCACGCTGCAGTTCGGTACGGCCGGGCTGCGCGGAGAGCTGGGCGCGGGCCCCATGCGGATGAACCGCTCGGTGGTCATCCGCGCCGCCGCGGGCCTGGCCGCCTACCTGAAGGACCATGGGCAGGCCGGCGGACTCGTCGTCATCGGCTACGACGCCCGGTACAAGTCCGCCGACTTCGCCCGCGACACGGCCGCCGTGATGGTCGGCGCGGGGCTGCGCGCCGCGCTCCTGCCGCGCCCCCTGCCGACGCCGGTCCTCGCGTACGCCATAAGGCACCTGGGCGCCGTCGCCGGCGTCGAGGTGACCGCCAGCCACAACCCGCCGCGCGACAACGGCTACAAGGTGTACCTGGGCGACGGCTCGCAGATCGTGCCCCCGGCCGACGCCGAGATCGCGGCCCGCATCGCCGCCGTGGCCTCGCTGGCCGACGTGGAGCGCGCGGAGGACGGCTGGGACGTCCTCGGCGACGAGGTGCTGGACGCGTACCTGGAGCGCACCGACAAGGTCCTCACCCCGGGCACCTCCCGCTCGGCGCGGGTGGTCTACACGGCCATGCACGGCGTGGGCAAGGACGTCCTCCTGGCGGCGTTCGCCCGCGCCGGCTTCCCCGCGCCGGTGCTGGTCGAGGCGCAGGCGGAGCCCGACCCGGCGTTCCCGACGGTCGCCTTCCCCAACCCGGAGGAGCCGGGCGCCATGGACCTGGCGTTCGCCACGGCCCGCGAGGCGGCCCCGGACCTGGTCATCGCCAACGACCCGGACGCCGACCGCTGCGCCGTGGCCGTACCGGACGCCTCCGCGGCGGGCGGCTGGCGGATGCTGCGCGGCGACGAGGTGGGCGCGCTGCTCGCGGCGCACCTGGTCGGCAAGGGCGCGAAGGGCGTGTTCGCGGAGTCGATCGTGTCGTCGTCGCTGCTGGGCCGGATCGCCGCCGCGGCGGGCGTGGGCCACGAGGAGACCCTGACGGGCTTCAAGTGGATCGCCCGCGTGGAGGGCCTGCGGTACGGCTACGAGGAGGCGCTCGGCTACTGCGTCGACCCCGAGGGCGTCCGCGACAAGGACGGCATCACCGCGGCGCTGGCCGTCACGGAGCTGGCGTCGGAGCTGAAGGACCGCGGCCGGACCCTCACCGACCTGCTGGACGAGCTGGCCGTCGCGCACGGCCTGCACGCCACCGACCAGCTGTCGGTCCGCGTCCAGGACCTGACCGTGATCGCCGACGCGATGCGCCGCCTGCGCCAGGCCCCGCCGACGTCGCTGGCCGGACTGACCGTCGCGCGCGCCGAGGACCTCACCCACGGCACGGCGGCGCTGCCGCCCACCGACGGGCTGCGGTACTACCTGGAAGGCGAGTACCGGGCCCGGGTCATCGTCCGCCCGAGCGGCACCGAGCCGAAGCTGAAGTGCTACCTGGAGGTCGTCGTCCCCGTGGCGGACGCCGCGGCCCTCCCGGAGGCCCGCACCCGGGCGACCGGCGTCCTGGACGCGGTCAAGCAGGACCTCGCGGCCGCCGCCGGCATCTGACGGCCCGCGCCCCGGCGGCCCCGCCGCTCCCCCGGGAGCGCCGGGGCCGCCGCCGTACGCCCCGCCGCGGCGGAGCCCCTAACCGGCGGGCCTGGCGACCACGTGCACGTTGAAGACGTGCGTCCCCAGACCACCGGCGATGCCCATGAAGAGCAGCGCGAAGTGCTCCTGCCCCCGCGCGGTGGTGATGCCGCCGATGTCCAGCTGGGACGAGGGGGGCCAGCCGAGGTCCGTGAGCAGCCGCCCGGTGGTCCGCTTGGCTTCGGCGTCGTCGCCGGAGAGGAAGACCGTGGTGGGTCCGGAGAGGTCGTCGGGGGCGGTCATCACGGTGGAGTCCATGGTGCACAGCGTCTTGACGACGGGCGTCGCGGGGAAGGCCGCCTGGATCTGCTCCGCGAGGCTGCTGTTCGGGTGGGAGAGCTCGGAGTAGTCGTCGGAGAGGCCGACCCCGACGTCGATCAGCAGGGTCCCGGCCAGGGCCTCGGCCCCGAGCGAGCGGAGCAGTACCAGGGACACGGTCCCCGGGGTGGCGTTGACGAGCACCTCCGCGTGGGCGGCCGTCTCGTCCAGGCCCGCCACGGGCAGACCGAGGTCGGCCCGGTCCCGGGGCCGGCGGGAACCGAGGAGGACGTCGTGCCCTGCGGCGCTCCAGCCCTGGGCCAGTGCGCGGGCGACATTGCCGGTACCGAGTAGTCCTATACGCATGGCAGCGACGCTAGCCGCCACCGCCGGGGCGGCGGATCGGACCGCGGCCCCGACGGGCCGGCACCAAAGTCCTGGTCCCGTGGCCGCCCGTCCTCCTACCGCAGCCCGAGCAGCACGGCCAGGGCGACGAACCCGACGGCGGCGGGGACGATCACCTCGTACGCCCACCGCACCCGCGGCTCGCCCTTCGCGGAGGGCCGCACCGCGTTCTGCTCGGCCAGCTGCCGCAGCTCGCTGAGGGTGCTCTCGGCGCCGACCAGCACCTTGCCGCCGCTGCGCACGGCCAGCTTCCGCTGCCGCATCGAGACGGGCACGGCCCACAGCTGGTACTTGCCGCCGTCGCGCGTGACGACCTCCGTCGAGTACGTCGCCCGCAGCGCCTCGACGGCCGCCCAGGGCACGTCGACCGTACGGAACGGGTTGCGCACCAGCATCCGGTCGTCGTTCGCGTACACGGCGGGCCGGAAGGTGAACGCCACCACGACCGGCACCCCGGCCACCAGCGCCGCGAGCGCGACCCAGCGCGTCATCCCCTCGCCCCGCACCAGGGCGTCGCCACCCATCCACAGCCCGATGCCGAGCAGCAGCACACCGCCCACCATGGCCAGCGGCGACCGGAAGACACGCTCCGCGTAGGTGGGCGCCGAAGGTGTACCCGGCGTGCCGGGCTGCTCAGGGCTCGTCATGCGCCCGATTCTGCCTCACACCCCCCACGGACCCCAGGCACCGGGTCGCCCCTACGGCATCGTCGAGGACGACGGGGCGGCCGGATCCCGCAGCCCCTCCTCCATCAACCGGGCCGCCGTCTCGACGAGCTTCCCGAGGGTGCCGTCGACGCTCCCGCGCTCGCTCCCGCGCGGGGCGAGGGCCGTGACCTCCAGCAGGAGGTTCCCGTCACACATGATCAACTCACGCCCCGGCATCCCCTTCTCCTCGACGTTCCGCCAGTACGCCGCACCGTCCACGGCGACGGGGTCGAGCTTCTGGGCGCTCGCCAGGTTCTCCTTGACCCGCTTCCTGTGGCAGGCGGGACCGACCCGTTCGTACACGTCGGCGCGCGCGGACAGGAGCCAGAGCCCACCTCCCCGCGCGGGCGTGCCGATCGTCTCGTGGCAGGAGGACTGCCGGTAGGTCACCGACCCGTCGTCTTGCGAGGCGTCCTCCCGCGGCTCCGTCCGCACGGAGTCCGTACCGGCACGGAACGTCATGCCGTCCACCAGCGGCTTCCGCTCAAGCAGCGCGCAGGGGGCAGGGCTCATGACGTGCATGCGGGTGGAGGGCTCGACGTCCGCCCCCTTGTCCCCACCGCCACCGCCACCGGAGCACCCCGCCACCACGGACAACAGCAACCCCATCCCCACGACACTTGGCCCGGCTCGCCCCATCGTCCTCCCCCTCCGCCCACGCCACGCGCCGACCGGCGCCCTCGAACGCCATGTTCATCATGCCGGTCGGCCACCGGTTCGGTCAGGGAATCGGCGAGGGGGTCAGCCCTCCGACGCGTACGCCACGAACCCGCTCCAGACATCCGGGGCAACGGCCAACCGAGGCCCGTCGACGTCCTTGGAGTCGCGCACGTGGACGGCACCGGGCGCCATGGCGACCTCGACGCAGTCGGCATCGTTCCCACTGCTGCTGTAGCTGCTCTTGAACCACTCCAGCGAGGAGTCGCCCTCGGCAGACTTACGGATCATGTTTCTCCCAGCACTTGCTCCATGAAGGCCAGTGGCTCCCGTGGGGTGAGAGCCCGGGCCCGGATCATGCCATAGCGAAGCTCCAGGATCCTGAGGTGCTTCGGGGCCGTCACTGCGCGGCCGTTGAATGCTCCCTCGGACCGCCGCACTGCCCGCCCGTCTCCGAATTTCAACACCTCGATCCCACCGTCCAACCCCGGATGCGCCTCCACGCTCGTCGCATGACCTGGAGCGAGACGTAACGCAAGGCGCCGACTTCCAGCAGGCGTTGGAGCTGCTGCCGCCATTCCGGGGCCGACGCGGACTGCTGGTCGTGGAGGGACTGGCCGCCCCGGCCCGGCCGACTGAGGTCCGCACCCGCCGACGGCGGTCGGAGGGGCCGTGGCGGGTCGCCCCCGCAGGGGTCGGCGGCGCCACCGGGGTGACTTCTCCCGCACCCGAGGCCGCCGACCCCGAGG
>NZ_JAHWGT010000250.1 GCF_020873895.1 Streptomyces sp. DH12
GTCCCTCGGGGGGTATGCCTGCGGTGTCGCTCATGCCGGTTCCACCCCCTCACTGCGTACGGGCCGGGACGCGTACGGGTGCGGGCTGCTCGGTGCGTGCCGCTCGGGTGCGTGCCGCTTCCTACGACTGTGGCGCGCGCCGGGGAGGGGTGAGGGGTGCAGCTGCGCCGAACGGGTGAGGCGGTCCGTGGCGGCCGGGGTGGTGACCCGCGGGTCAGCGGGAGATGACCGTGACCCGTTCGCTCTCCACCCGCTTGTCCAGGGCGTCGGCGCCCAGCCGGTCGAGGTGGCGGCACAGCACCACCGAACCGCCGGTCGCCAGCGGCGCGTACAGCCCCGCGGTCCGTCCCTCCCAGGTGTCGTACGGCAGCCCGGAGAGGATGCGCGACCCCGGGCCGGTCAGTCCGAGGTCCGGCGCCTCCGCGCGGGCCCGCTCGACGACCTCCGCGCCCGAGAACTCCCTGCCCGCCACGATCAGCGCCGGCTCCTCCGGGTCGACGGGCGCGTACGGCACGAACCGGTCGCCCTGCCCGGGCACCTCCACGGCGTAGTCGGCGAAGCCCTCCGGCGGCTGCGGGAAGCGCCCGCCGAGCGGCCGCAGCGCCAGCGCGACCCGCGGGCCCGAGCAGGCGCGGGCGGCCTCCAGCGACTCCGGCTCCGGGCCGCTCACCACCACATCCGCCGCGGACGGGGCGCCGCCGACGTCCGCGATCACGCCGACCGAAGCGCAGGCCAGCAGCCACAC
>NZ_JAHWGT010000251.1 GCF_020873895.1 Streptomyces sp. DH12
TCAAGTCTGCCCGCACACAGCAGAGGGATCCCGAGGGGCGCATGCCCCTGGTGGAACACCTGCGTGAGCTGCGGAACCGCCTGGCCAAGGCCGTGCTCGCGATCGTCGTGGTGTCGGTCGTCGCCGCGTTCTACAGCGAACAGCTCATGCAGTTCCTGGCCGATCCGGTGCCCAAGTGCGACGACCTGACGAACAGCGACGGCGGCAACTGCGCCATCGTGTCGTTCAACACACTGACGTCGCCGTTCACCACGACGATCAAGGTGAGCCTCATGGCGGGCCTGGTCGTCTCCAGCCCGGTCTGGCTCTACCAGCTGTGGGCCTTCGTCGCCCCCGGTCTGCACCGGCACGAGAAGAAGTACACCTACGTCTTCACCGCGGCCGCCGTGCCGCTGTTCGCCGGCGGCGCCCTCCTCTCGTACGTCATCCTCCCGGTCAGCATCAAGGTGCTGCTCAGTCTCACGCCCGGGGGATCGGCGAACATCCTGTCGCTCGACGAGGTCCTCGACTTCACCATCCGCATGGTGCTGGTCTTCGGCCTGGCCTTCGAGCTGCCGCTGCTGCTGATCATGCTGAACATGGTGGGCATCGTGTCCGGCCGCCGGATGGCGGGCTGGTGGCGCGGTGTCGTCATGGGCGTCTTCGTCTTCGGCGCGGTCGCCACGCCCACCACCGACCCGGTGGGCATGCTGGCGCTGTCCGGGCCGATCGTCGTCCTGTACTTCGTCGCCGTGGGCTTCTCCC
>NZ_JAHWGT010000252.1 GCF_020873895.1 Streptomyces sp. DH12
GGAAGAGGTTGTAGTGGATGCTCGCGAGCGTGCACAGGCCCCCGCCGCCGTGCACGATCGCCGCCCACTCGTGGAGCCCTGCCAGGAGCCGTGGGTCGCGCGCCAGGTCCTCGGCGCGCTCGAGTCTCCGGTTCACCGCGTGCAGCCGTTCGTAGGAGAGCGCGGCGTGTTCGGCGGGTGACAGCCCCTCTCTGTGACGGAACGATTCGTCGGCGATCAGTTCGCGCCAGGGGCCGTGCACGCGGCGCTGGTCGTCGCCCTCGAAGAGCAGCCGGACCAGGTCGGTGACGGTGGGCGACTGCTGGGCCGGCGCCGGGAGACTGCCTCCGGCCTCGGTGCTGCTGCCGTGCGGGCCGGTCGGCCGGGGGCAGGCCGCCGGAATGGCGCCGACCGGGGATGCCTCGGTGATGGTCAGTACGGTCATGCTCTCTCCGTGTGGTCGTTCGACGACAGTGGGAAGCACACGGCCGTAAAGATACGAACCCACCGGTTTTCTTTTCAAGGCACTTTGGTGGTCTATCAAGTGACCTAGGTCACACTCTCGAAGGTAGTTGCGGGCGAAACAGCAGTTGATAAGGGGTGTTCCGCTTCATATGCCAGGATCGGACGGGGGATTGAAAAACCGGTTAGCAGGTTTTATTCTCGTCGGCATCCAGTTCGAGCCAGGTGCAGGGGGTGTGACGTATGGCGCGTGTCGGAGTGTGGACCGGCATGATCCTCCGCCAGGCGTACTGGTAAGATAC
>NZ_JAHWGT010000253.1 GCF_020873895.1 Streptomyces sp. DH12
TTCGTGTGCCATCCGCGCGGCGAGGTCCGCGGCGTGTGCGACGTAGGCGGTGGCGGTGACGTCCTTGGGGGTTTCGTCGTCGAGGTTCAGCCAGTCGCCGAAGCCGTCCGCCGGCCGCAGCAGGCCGTCGCTGTGCTTGTACAGACCGGGCCAGCCAGGCCACCACCGACGGCCACGCGTCCTTGAGGACCCGCAGGTCCCCGTACGCCTGGTACAGGGCCCAGGGAACGGTCACGCCCACATCCCCCCCAGCCCGCCGCCCGTCACCGAGGTGTCCGGCGTCCGGCGCCACGTGCGTGAAGGAGCCCTCAGGCGTCTGCGCGTCACGCAGATCCGCCAGCCACATCGTCAGGAAGCGCGCCGACTCCACGGTGGACGCGGCGGTGGGCGCGAAGACGTCGATGTCGCCGCTCCAGCCCAGGCGTTCATCGCGGGCCGGGGAGTCGGTCGGCACGGAGAGGAAGTTCCCCCGCTGCCCTGAGGTGATGTTGCGGTGCAGCTAATTCAGCATCGGCGAGTCTGTGGCGCAGCATCGGCGAGTCTGTGGCGAAGGTGAGCGTGGCCGGTGCATCGGTGTGCATCACGCGGCCGGTACCCCGCCCGCGCGGTGGGGGTACCGGGGAAGCCGGTGACCTCGACGCAGCGGAAGCCGTGGACGGCGAAGCGGGGCTCGTACGTCTGGGTACCGCCGCCCTTGAGGATGCAGGTGTCGGCCGCCTTCGCGGTTTCGCGGTGCGGAGG
>NZ_JAHWGT010000254.1 GCF_020873895.1 Streptomyces sp. DH12
GTGCTGCCGCGCACCCGCGCCATGTTCCACACCGTCGAGGCCTGGGCGCAGGCGTCCATGGGCAAGGGCCAGGCCATGCGCCGCACCCTGGGCCAGGCGGAGGACCTGTTCGTCTCCGACAAGGGCGACATGCCGCCGCCGAACTGGATGCAGCTGTTCAACGAGGCGGATCTGTACGGCATGCAGGCCCTCGCCTACCGCACGCTCGCGGAGTTCGAGCCGGACGCGGCCGTCCACGCCCAGCACTACGCGGACAAGGCGCTGGCCCTGCGGGTGGACGCCCAGCAGCGGTCGAAGATCTTCGACTTCCTGTCGATGGCCTCCGCGTGCTTCATCGCCGACGACCCCGAGCAGGCCGACCGCTTCGCGCGGCTCGCCCTGGTGTCGATGGGCCAGAACTCCTCGCGCCGCACCTGGGACCGGCTGCGCCAGATGTACCGGCTGACCGCCGAGTACGCCTCGTACCCGCGGATCAAGGAACTGCGGGAGGAGATCGAGCTGGCGCTGCCCAGACCGCGGGGCAAGGGCGGGACCGCGAGGGCCTGAGGGTCACGCGCCACCTGTCACGCGTACGCCCCCGTCAGGAGGCGACGCGCGCCACCAGCACACAGGCGTGCTCGGCACGCTCTCCTTGACCGAACTCCCGTACGACCTCCCGGACGCAGTCCTGGGCGGAACGGCCCCCGGCGAACCGGGGCGCCAGGGCGAGGAGCCGGTGGACGGCGGCCGTCCCGGTGTGCC
>NZ_JAHWGT010000255.1 GCF_020873895.1 Streptomyces sp. DH12
TCTCGTGCAGTTCCTCGGGCACGTCGTCGGCGCACCGGTCCGACGAGAAGCAGGCGCACAGGGTGTCGAAGACGATCCGGGCGTCGTCCTTGCCGCATCCGCTGATCTCGACCGACACGGATTCCGGGTGCTTGGGTTCGTTGACCATCGTGATCGCTCCTTCCGTGGTCGCACCGCCGCCCCCGCCCTACCTCAGCAAAGCACCGCACACCGGAACGCACTACCCGCGCGCCCCCGAGCGCTCCTCCCACGGTGACGCGGCCGCCGTCACCGGCGAGGATGGGGGGGAGCGCGGGAACGGGACGGCAGGAGCGGCGGAAAATCGCCCTCGCGCGCGGTACAACAAAGGGACGGCGGCGCGGCGACGGCGTGCCGCGGACTCGGCGAAGGCGGGGCGTGGGACGAGCGCAGCGTGGTCACTCCCGGCCGGCGGGGACGGCCCGGCGCGTCCCAGCGGGCTGCTCGACGTCCTGCGCGTGGCCTCGGTCGTCCTGGACGCCGAGGGGCGGATCGTGCTGTGGAGTCCCCAGGCGGAGGAGCTGTTCGGCTACAACGCTCAGGAGGCGCTGGGCCGGTACGCCGCCCGGATCATGGTGCACGAGGAGCACCTCGACCTGGTCAAGAAGCTGTTCGCCGAGGTGATGCGCACCGGACGGAGCTGGGCGGGCGCCTTTCCGATCCGGCGCAAGGACGGCGGGACCCGGCTGGTGGAGTTCCGCAACATGCGGCTGCTGGACGACC
>NZ_JAHWGT010000256.1 GCF_020873895.1 Streptomyces sp. DH12
GTCTCCGCCTTGGGGTGCACCGGCACCACGCGCTTGCCGAACCGCTGGAGCACCTGCGCGACCCCGTACGCGGCGCGCTGCCGGTTGGAGGACAGGCCGACCACGGCCCAGGTGTCACCGGACCGGGTGAGGATCTTGCGGACCGTTGCGTCGTCGCCGTACACCGTCGGCCTCCTGTGGGTCTGGAACGGACCGGATCTGAACATGAGCCGGCGCCTGCGACAACCAGGCGCGCGCCACGGTGATTCCCGGCGCCGTGCGCCTGCCACGACGGGCGGCGCCGCGCAAGCGACGGCGCGAAAAGCGTGCGAGATACCTGCGTGCGCCCGCTCGCGCGCCTACGCTCGCCTCGTGCTGCGCATCACCGACGCCCGAACCGGCGAACTCGTGGACGCCGCCCCCTCCCGCCGGGGCCTGACCCGTGTCGAGGCCCACCCACGGGGGCTCGACCTCACCGGCCTGCGCGTGCTGCTGGCCGCCGACCTGCTCGTGCGCGCCCTGGAGCTCGGCGGCACCCCGGTGTGGGCGCTGCTCGCCGCCGAGCGGCAGCACGAGGAGCTGCGCGCGGCGGCCGACGCGCTCGGGATCCGCCCCTTCGAGGACGGCGAGGGCGCCGCCGGACTGGGCGAGGCCCAGGTGCTGCACGTCGTGGACGAGGGCGGCGCCGAACCCGACGGTGTACGGGTCGCGGTCGCGCCCGTGACCTGGTCGGCCCCCGGTGCGCCGGACGCGGCCGACC
>NZ_JAHWGT010000257.1 GCF_020873895.1 Streptomyces sp. DH12
GTACACGGAGGGCACCCCCTGCTGGGTGGACGCGCAGCTGCCCGATGTGGAGGCGGGCAAGCGGTTCTACGGCGAGCTGTTCGGCTGGACCTTCGAGGACCAGCCCACCGGGACGGTCCGGGCGCTGAAGGACGGCGACCCCGTCGCCTCCCTCGCGCACAAGACGGACGGACGGCTGCCGACGGTGTGGACGGTGTCCTTCTGCACCCCGGACGCCGACCGCCTGTGCGCGCGCATCCGCGCGGCCGGCGGACAGGTGGTCGCGCCCCCCGCGCCGTTCGGCGACCTCGGCCGCACCGCGCTCGTCACCGACCCCGAGGGCGCGGTGTTCTCGCTGTGGCAGCCCGGGACCGCGGCCGGCTTCGGACGCCGCCACGAGCCCGGCGCCTTCGCCTGGGTCCAGCTCTACGCACGGGACACGGAGACGGCCAACGCCTTCTACGGCGACCTCTTCCACGACGCCCTGTTCGGCGAGGGGGCCGACCCCGACTTCGGGCGCGCGTCCGTCACCGAGGTCTTCGCCCCCGAGATGCCGCCGCACCTCCTCGTCCACTTCGCCGTGACGGAGCTGGAGCCCGCCCTGGAGGAGGTGACCCGGCTCGGCGGCCGGGTCCAGGTGCCGCCCTTCGGCACCTCGTACGGGACGGTGGCCGTCGTCACCGACAATCAGGGGGCGTCCTTCGCGCTGCTGCGCCGCTGACCGTACGCTCGGTGCGCCGCCGCGGTCCGTCTCCCGTGC
>NZ_JAHWGT010000258.1 GCF_020873895.1 Streptomyces sp. DH12
CCCCCGCGGTTCCGCTCATCGCGTACGGGACGGACAGCGGCGAGGCCGTCGACTCCGCCCCTGAAGTACCGCTGCCCCACCCCCAGGCAGCGATCATCCTGGAGGTCGCCCCCGTGCAGACCCAGACCCTCACCCCTACCGACCCCGACGTCGTCGGCGCAGCGCCGGACGCGGATCTGCTGGTGGCGATGCCCGCGCCGAGCCGCGTCGGGCAGCGCCCCGGGACCGGGCCCGAGCCGCCCGCGCCGGTGGAGCCGCCGTCAGCGGAGGACCCCGTCGAGGCCGGGCCGCCGGACGTCGTGGAGCCGGCCGGGCCCGTCGACCCGCGGATGCGGCCGGAGACCGGCGGTCCCTCCGCCGACCTGTTCCGCCAGTACCTGCGGGAGATCGGCCGCATCCCGCTGCTCACCGCCGCCGAGGAGGTGGAGCTCGCCCGCCGGGTCGAGGCCGGGCTGTTCGCCGAGGAGAAGCTGCGTCTCACCCCCGACCTGGACAGCCGCCTCGCGCACGACCTGGACCGGCTCGTCGTCATGGGCCGCATGGCCAAGCGCCGGCTGATCGAGGCGAACCTGCGGCTCGTGGTGTCCGTGGCCAAGCGGTACGTGGGGCGCGGGCTGACCATGCTCGACCTGGTCCAGGAGGGCAACCTCGGCCTGATCAGGGCCGTCGAGAAGTTCGACTACGCGCGCGGCTTCAAGTTCTCCACCTACGCGACCTGGTGGATCCGGCAGGCCATGTC
>NZ_JAHWGT010000259.1 GCF_020873895.1 Streptomyces sp. DH12
GGCCCGATGCGATCAGCTTGCGCCCCGGCTCTATCCCCACGATGGAGCGCCTGCCGAGCCACACCACGTCCAGCGCGGCGGTACCGTCGAACAGCTCGGCCTCCAGGGCCGGCACTCCCGCGCGCGGCCGCAGCGTGACCGTGCGCAAGGTACCAGTAACCGTGACGATCTCGCGGTCCTGGCAGTCACCTATCCGCGTGCATCCGGCAGTCGCGGCGTCCTCGCGCAGCTCCTCCGACTCCAGGTCCTCCTGGGAGGACGAGAGCCGGTCGAGCATGCGGCGGAACCGGCCTGCCGGCTTCTCGGACCGAGGAACAGCACTCATATCTGAAGCGTACCGGGGTGCACTGACGGTTACGTACCCCCTGCTTTCCCGGTCCGAACGGCCCGCCGTCACTTCTCGAAGCGGTAGCCCATGCCGGGCTCGGTGATGAGGTGTCTCGGCCGTGACGGGTCCGCCTCCAGCTTGCGGCGCAGGTCGGCGGCGTTGTCGATGATGCCGTTGTGGACGACGGCGACCCGGCCCGCGTTGTCCATGTGCGGGTGGGCGTTGGCGTCGGTCGGACCGCCGTGCGTGGCCCACCGGGTGTGCCCGATCCCGGTCGTGCCCGTGGGCAGCGGCCGTTCGCTCAGCTCCTTCTCCAGGTTGACCAGCTTCCCGGCCCTTTTCGCCGTGGCCAGCCCGCCGTCGGCCTGCACGGCGACGCCCGCCGAGTCGTAGCCCCGGTACTCCAGTC
>NZ_JAHWGT010000025.1 GCF_020873895.1 Streptomyces sp. DH12
GCGCAATCCGGCGACCGGCCCCGTTTCCGGGCATCCGCCCCTTTTACAGCACCTTCGACAGGAACGCCTTCGTCCGCTCGTGCTGCGGGTCGGTGAGCACGTCGCGCGGGTTGCCCGACTCGACGACCACGCCGCCGTCCATGAAGACGAGCGAGTCGCCCACCTCGCGGGCGAAGCCCATCTCGTGCGTGACGACGACCATCGTCATGCCCGACTCGGCCAGGTCCCGCATGACGTCCAGGACGTCACCCACGAGCTCCGGGTCGAGCGCCGACGTCGGCTCGTCGAAGAGCATCAGCTTGGGCTCCATCGCCAGCGCCCGGGCGATGGCCACGCGCTGCTGCTGGCCGCCGGAGAGCTGCGAGGGGTAGTGGCCCGCGCGGTCGCCCAGGCCGACCCGGTCCAACAGCTTCAGCGCACGCTCCCGCGCCACCGCCTTGGACTCGCCCTTCACCTGGACCGGCGCCTCCATGACGTTCTCGACGGCCGTCATGTGGGGGAAGAGGTTGAAGCGCTGGAAGACCATGCCGATGTCCCGCCGCTTCAGCGCGACCTCGTTGTCCTTCAGCTCGTACAGCTTGTCGCCCTTCTGGCGGTAGCCGACCAACTCGCCGTCGACGTACAGCCGGCCGGCGTTGACCTTCTCCAGGTGGTTGATGCACCGCAGGAAGGTCGACTTGCCGGAGCCGGACGGGCCGATCAGGCAGAAGACCTCGCCGGGCGCCACCTCCAGGTCGATGCCCTTGAGGATGTGCGCGGCGCCGTAGGACTTGTGGACGCCCTCGGCCTTCACCATGGCGGTCATGCGGTGCCTCCCTGCCGGCTGGAGAACGACATCAGGTGCGTCTTCACCTTCTGCCAGGGCGTGTCCGGCAGCGCGCGGGAGCTGCCGCGCGCGTAGTACCTCTCCAGGTAGTACTGCCCGACGCTGAGGATCGAGGTCATGATCAGGTACCAGGTGGCCGCGAGGAAGAGCATCTCCACCGGGGCGCCGGACGACTGGCCGATGTCCTGCGCGTTGCGGAGGAGCTCGTAGTACTGCACCGCCGCCACCAGCGAGGTCGTCTTCAGCATGTTGATGACCTCGTTGCCCGTCGGGGGCACGATGACGCGCATCGCCTGCGGGATCACGATGCGGCGCAGCGTCTTGCCGTGGGTCATGCCCAGGGCGTGGGACGCCTCGGTCTGGCCCTCGTCGACCGCGAGGAGGCCAGCGCGGCAGATCTCGGCCATGTAGGCGGCCTCGTTCAGCCCGAGCCCCAGGAGCGCCGTGAGGAACGGCGTCATGAAGTCGGACCACTCGTCCTTGTAGACCGGGCCGAGGTTGATGTACTCGAAGACCAGGCCCAGGTTGAACCAGACGAAGAGCTGGACCAGGACCGGGGTGCCGCGGAAGAACCAGATGTAGAACCAGGCGATCGACGACGTCACCGGGTTCCTCGACAGGCGCATCACCGCGAGGAGGATGCCGCCGACGATGCCGATGGCCATGGACAGGACGGTCAGCAGCAGGGTCTGCCCGACGCCCTCGATGATGCGGTCGTCGAAGAAGTAGTCCGGGATGGCGTCCCAGTTGATCTGGCCCTGCGCGAACGCGTACACGATCGCGGCGAAGGCCGCCAGGGCGAGGACGGCGGTGACGTACCGGCCGTAGTGGCGGACCGGGACGGCCTTGATCGCTTCGGGGCCGGCGGGCGGGACGTCGTCCTCCGGGCCCTTCTTCTTCATGTCAGTTGTCACAGTGGTGGTGCCTTTCAGTGGCCTGTCGGTGCCGGCCGGGAATCAGGAACCGCCGTTGATCTTGGCCTCGGTGACGGCGCCCTGGGCGACGCCCCACTTCTCGAGGACCTTCTTGTACTCGCCGTTGGCGATGACCGCGTCCATGGCGGCCTTGATCGCGTCACGCAGCTGCGTGTTCTTCTTGGCGACCGCGATGCCGTACGGGGCGGCCTCGACCTGCTCGCCGACGATCTGGAAGTCCTTGCCGCCGCCCGAGGTCTTCACGGTGTACGCGGCGACGGGGAAGTCCGAGGAGCCGGCGTCCGCGCCACCCGCGCGCAGCCGGGTCTGCGCCTGCTGGTCGGTGTCGAAGGCCTCGATCGCGATCGCGGGCTTCTTGCCGTCCACGCACTTCTTCGACTCGGCCTTGGCCAGGTCCTCCGAGACGGTGCCGCGCTGGACGACGATCTTCTTGCCGCAGAGGTCGGCCCAGGTCTTGATGCCCTTGTCGACGCCCTTCTTGGTGTAGATGGAGACGCCCGCGTTGAAGTAGTCGACGAAGTCGACGCCCTCGCCGACCTTCTTCCCGGTCTCCGAGTCGATGCCCTGCTGGCGGTCCTTCGTGTCCGTCATGGCCGACATGGCGATGTCGTACCGCTTGGACCGCAGGCCCGTGATGAGGGTGTCGAAGGTGCCGTTCTCGAACTGGAACGTCACGCCCAGCTGCTTGCCCATGGCCTCGGCGAGGTCCGGGTCGATGCCGACCGTCTTGCCCGACGCGTCCTTGAACTCGACCGGGGCGTAGGCGATGTCCGAACCGACCTTGATGACGCCCTTGTCGCGGATGTCCTTCGGCAGCTTGTCCGCCAGGGGGGCGGAGACCGCGGCCGACCCCTTCGTCTCGTTGCCGGAGGCCCCGCTCTGCGTCTGGTCGCCACAGGCGCTGAGCAGCATGGCGCCGGCGACCGCGGTCGCTGCGACCGCGGCGGTCCGGGACGTCCGCGGCGTCCGGGTCTTCGCGGCGGTCGAGCGGGTGGTGGTGCTTGCGGTCATGGTCGGTTTCCTCCGGCGGGTGAAAGGAATGCCAATGGGTCGGGCACGCACCTTCGGGTGTCGCGACCTCGTGTGATTACGGCATCTTGCCATTCGGACCACCCGTAACAAGGGCCTCAGCATGTCAAAATCGGGTAACGGGTGACCCCCGATGCTCATGACACCGGCCCACCACGGCCGCACCTTCTGCGGGATCCCTGCCGCCACGCCGGAAAATCTCCCGTGGATCTCGGCATCCGGACATCATTGCGGCCGCATTCCGGGGCCCAGTCGACTTGTCCAGACATTCGCCTATGAGTCATGTCACCGGGGTGGCGAAGGCCCTGGGCGAATGGCCGGATATGCGGCCCCCCGGCGTGAGCCCCGCGGGCCCGTGCCGGACCCCCTGCCGCGCCGCGATCGGACCCCCGGGCGGACCCGCCTCCGGGTGCCGGGGCGGACCCGGTCGCCCGCGACGATCAGCCGTCCGGGACACTTTCCGTGTGAGGGGTGTCGCGGCGAAACGGACTCGTCGGGGGTGCCCTCCGTCCGGTAAGAAGGATCCTTACACCCCTCATCCGGGGCTCAGGGCGCGTTGTGCGGCGCGCCCGCGCGTACGACCGACTCCCCGCAGGGGCGGGCCAACCGCCCGGGCGGGGGACGTACGCGGTGCCCGCCCACCCCTCCTCACCAGGAGTGGCCACCCTCAGACAATGAAGACTAAAGGGGTCATCCCAATGGCAGCGGAGATCGTCAACCCTCGTAGCGACAGCGATACCGCCAGCGGTACGCAGAACGCTTCGGACGAGCCCTTCGATCCGGCTTTCGCCCTCCACCGGGGCGGGAAGATGGCGGTGCAGGCCACCGTCCCCGTGCGCGACAAGGACGACCTGTCCCTCGCGTACACCCCCGGCGTCGCCAAGGTGTGCAGCGCCATCGCCGAGCGTCCGGAGCTCGTGCACGACTACACCTGGAAGTCGCAGGTCGTCGCCGTCGTCACGGACGGCACAGCCGTCCTGGGCCTCGGCGACATCGGCCCGGAGGCCTCCCTCCCCGTGATGGAGGGCAAGGCCATCCTGTTCAAGCAGTTCGGCGGCGTGGACGCGGTGCCCATCGCGCTCGCCACGACCGACACCGACGAGATCATCGACACCGTGGTCCGGCTCGCCCCGTCCTTCGGCGGGGTCAACCTGGAGGACATCTCGGCGCCCCGGTGCTTCGAGATCGAGCGCAGGCTCCAGGAGCGGCTCGACATCCCGGTCTTCCACGACGACCAGCACGGCACCGCGATCGTCACCCTGGCCGCCCTGCGCAACGCCGCCAAGCTGACCGGCCGCGGCCTGGGCGACCTGCGCGCGGTCATCTCCGGCGCGGGCGCGGCGGGCGTCGCCATCGCGAAGTTCCTGCTGGAAGCCGGGATCGGCGACGTCGCGGTCGCGGACCGCAAGGGCGTCGTCAGCCGCGACCGGGAGGACCTCACGCCGGTCAAGCGCGAGCTCGCCGAGCTCACCAACAAGGCCGGCCTGTCCGGCTCGCTGGAGTCCGCCCTCGCCGGCGCCGACGTGTTCATCGGCGTCTCCGGCGGTACGGTCCCCGAGCCGGCGGTCGCCTCGATGGCGCCGGACTCGTTCGTGTTCGCCATGGCCAACCCGAACCCGGAGGTCCACCCCGAGATCGCGCACAAGTACGCGGCGGTCGTGGCCACCGGCCGGTCGGACTTCCCGAACCAGATCAACAACGTGCTGGCCTTCCCCGGCATCTTCGCGGGCGCGCTCCAGGTGCGGGCCTCCCGCATCACGGAGGGCATGAAGATCGCGGCGGCCGAGGCGCTGGCGGGTGTCGTCGGCGACGAGCTCGCCGCCGACTACGTCATCCCCTCCCCGTTCGACGAGCGGGTGGCCCCGGCGGTCACCGCGGCCGTCGCGGCGGCGGCGCGCGCCGAGGGGGTAGCCCGGCGCTGAGCCGGGAAGCCCGCCCGGCGCCGAGCCGGTGCGCAGTGCGTGACGAGGGCCGTGTCGCATCCCGTGCGGGGGTGCGGCGCGGCCCTCGCGTGCGTCCCGGGCCCGCCGGCCCCCGACGCACGCCAGGGTGCGGGCGGGCACCGGCCGGTCACGCGGAGGTCTTCCTTCCGTCACCGCCGGGTGCTCTGATGCGCACGCCCACCCCCTACCCGCCCCGGGAGGCGCGAGTGAACCTGGTCGTCAACGGAGACGCCGAGAGCGGACCCGGCGGAAGCCCCGACCCCGTCGGCACCCTCACGGGCTGGCAGATCGTCGAGGGCGCCCCGGCGCTCGTCGCGTACGCCCACGGCGGGGGCTACCCCACCGCCAAGGACCCCGGCCCCCCGCGCCGCGGCAGCCGCTTCTTCTCCGGCGGCACCGCCCCCCGCACGATCCTCCTCCAGGACGTCGCCCTGCCCGCCGACGGCGCCACCGGGCACGCCGCCGTCGACGCCGGCCGGGTGCGGTACACCCTCGGCGCCTGGCTCGGCGGGTACGCGGCCCAGGAGGACGGCGCCCGGCTGTCCGTCGAGTTCCGCGACGCCGCCGGCACGCCCGTCGCGCTCAGCGTCCTCGGCCCCGTCACCTCCCGCGAGCGGCAGGGCCGTACCGGACTGGTGGAGCGCGCCGCCACCGCCGCCCTCCCGCCCGGAGCGCGCCGCGCCCGCCTCCTCCTGGTCCTCACCCGGACCGGCGGCGGCACCTCCAACGACGGCTACGCCGACGCGATCACCCTCACCCTGACCGCCACCGGGAGCGCCCTGTGAGCCTCGACCGACGGACCCTGCTGAAGGCCGCGGCCGCCGCGGGCGCCCTCCACACCGTCTGGCCGCTCGGCCCGGGGCTGTCGCCCGCGGGGGCCCGGGAGGCGGCGGAGGCGCTGGGCGCCGTGTACGAGGCCGCGCCGTTCACCCTCGGCGTGGCCTCCGGCGACCCGACCGCCACCGGCGTGCTGCTGTGGACGCGGCTCGCGCCCGAACCGCTCGCCGCCGAGCAGCCGCTGCCCGAGGTCGTCGAGGTCGGGTGGGTGGTCGCCGAGGACGCGGCGCTGACCCGGGTCGTCGCGCGCGGCACCGCCCCGGCCTCCGCGACGCTCGGCCACAGCGTGCACGTACCGGTCGGCGGACTCGCCCCGGGCCGCACCTACTGGTACGCCTTCACCGCCCTCGGCCGCACCAGCCGCGTCGGCCGCACCCGCACCGCGCCGGCCGGGCCGGTGCCCCGGGTCCGCTTCGCCGCGGCCAACTGCCAGGCGTTCCACGACGGGTACTACGCCGCGCACCGCGGCATCGCCCGCGAGGACGTCGACTTCGTCGTCCACCTCGGCGACTACGTGTACGAGCACGGCCCCGTCGGCGGCGACCACGTCCGCGACCACGAGGGCCCGGCCGTCCTGAGCCTCGCCGACTACCGCCGCCGCCACGCCCTGTACAAGGGCGACCCGTCCCTGCGCGACGCCCACGCCGCCCACCCGTGGTTCCTGACCTGGGACGACCACGAGGTCGTCAACGACTACAGCGGCACGGGCGGCGGGGCGCCGTTCCTCCAGCGCCGGGCGGCCGCGTACCAGGCGTGGTACGAGAACATGCCGCACCGCGACCGGTCGGCGACCTCCGCCCTCCCCGACCCGGAGATCCACCGCGTCCGCCGCTGGGGCGACCTGCTGGAGCTGACCGTCCTGGACCTGCGCTCGCACCGCTCGGCGCAGAACCTGCCCGACGGCACCATCCTGGGGCCCGCGCAGAAGGGCTGGCTCAAGGACACGGTCGACCGGGCACCCGAGGGGTGGCACGTCTGGGCCAACTCGATCATGCTGAGCCAGCTGCGGGCCCGGCCGGGCGGCCCGTACATGTTCACCGACCAGTGGGACGGCTTCACCGCGGAGCGGAAGGAAGTCCTCGGCCACGTCCACCGCAGCGGCCTGGAGGACCTCGTCGTCATCACGGGCGACTGGCACTCGGCCTTCGTCGACGACGTGCGCGCCGACTTCGACGACCCGTCGTCGCCGCTGCTGGGTACGGAGTTCACGGCGCACTCGGTCACCTCGGGGGCGTACTCCGCCGACTGGAACGCCGCGAACGGCCCCGTCATGGGCCGCGCCAACCCGCACCTGAAGTACTTCGAGGGCAACCGCTACGGCTACGACGTCTACGAGGCCACCCCCGAGCGGTTCACCGCCCACCTGCGGGTGATCGCCGACCGGCGGGACCCGGCCTCGCCGGTCACCACGCTGACCAGGTTCCACGTCGACCGGGGCAGGCCGGGCTCCTACGAGGACCCCGCCACGAAGGGCTCCCCCGCCCAGTGGCGGCGCGACTGACGGACCGGGACTGACGGACCGGGACTGACCGGACCGGGACTGACGGTCCCGGACCGACGGACCCGGACCGCGACGGCCGGGGCGGTACGCGCGCGGGGCGCCGGACGGTACGCGGGGGCGCGGGGCGGCGGGCGGAGGGACGTGCGTCACACCGGCGCGTGGTTCCGCCGCGTACCGGCCCGCGCCTAGTCTCGGGGCCATGTTCGCTGCCTATGCCGCACGTATCGACCGCGATCAGCCCCTCAACGGCCTGGAGCTGGGCGACCGCCCCGAGCCCGAGGTACGGCCGGGCTGGACCACCGTCACCGTCCGGGCCGCCTCCCTCAACCACCACGACCTCTGGTCCCTGCGCGGGGTCGGCCTCCCCGAGGACAAGCTGCCGATGATCCTCGGGTGCGACGCCGCCGGCGTCGACGAGGACGGCAACGAGGTCGTCATCCACTCCGTCATCGGCCAGACCGGGCACGGTGTCGGACCGCGCGAGCCCCGCTCGATCCTCACCGAGCGCTACCAGGGCACGTTCGCCGAACGGGTCGCCGTGCCCGTCTGGAACGTGCTGCCGAAGCCCAAGGAGCTCAGCTTCGAGGAGGCGGCCTGCCTCCCCACCGCCTGGCTCACCGCCTACCGCATGCTCTTCACCAACGCCGGCGTCCGCCCGGGCGACTCCGTCCTCGTGCAGGGCGCGGGCGGCGGCGTGGCCACCGCCGCGATCGTCCTCGGCAAGGCCGCCGGCCTGCGGGTCTTCGCCACCAGCCGCGACGAGGCCAAGCGGAAGCGGGCCGTCGACCTCGGCGCCGTCGACGCGTTCGAGCCGGGCGCCCGGCTGCCGCAGCGCGTGGACGCGGTGATCGAGACGGTGGGCGCGGCCACCTGGTCGCACTCGGTCAAGTCGCTGAAGCCGGGCGGGACGCTCGTCATCTCCGGCGCGACCAGCGGCGACCGGCCCTCGCACGCCGAACTGACCCGGATCTTCTTCCTGGAGCTGAAGGTCGTCGGCTCGACGATGGGTTCGAAGGACGAGTTGGAGGACCTGCTGTCCTTCTGCGCGGCCACCGGGGTCCGGCCGGTCATCGACGAGGTCCTCCCCCTCGACCGGGCGCGGGAGGGCTTCGCGAAGATGGAGTCCGGCGACCTCTTCGGGAAGGTGGTCCTGACGCCCGTTTCCTGACGAGCCTCTTGATGGACCGCCAGTCCGGCTGATGGGATCTCCGGCATCGCGCGCACGACCACGACGCCATGCCGGAGGTCCTCATGCGAACCACCGTCAGCGCCCTCCTCCTCGCCGCCCTGCTGGCCGCGGCAGCCCCGGCCCCGCAGGGGGCCGCCGGGGCGCCCCCGGGCCCGACCGCCGCGGCCACCGCGCCGGCGGCGGGCATCCCGCCCCTCACCGACGAGCGCGGCCGGACCCTGACCCTGCGCGGCTGGAACGTCGAGGACAAGACCCACCGCGGTGACGCGGCCCTGTCGGCCGTCACCGAGCGCCACTTCCGCGACCTGCGGGCCCGCGGCTTCAACTTCGCGCGCCTGCTGGTCTTCTGGGACGACCTGGAGCCGCGGCGCGGCCGGTACAGCGAGGCGTACCTGGGGAAGATCGAGCGGATCCTCGACTGGGCGCACCGGTACGACATCCGGGTCGTCGTCGACGCCCACCAGGACGTCTTCGGCCCCGCCTTCGGCCACCGCGGCATCCCGGAGTGGGCCACCCGCACCGACGGCCTGCCCTTCACCCCGCACCCGGACGACTGGTTCGCCGAGTATTTCGAACCCGCCGTGCAGCGCGCCTTCACCCATCTGTACGAGGACCGGGACCTGCGGCGCGCCCAGGCGGCGATGTGGCGGGTCCTCGCCGGCCGCCTCGCGGGCCACCCGGCGCTGCTCGGCTACGACCTGATCAACGAGCCGATGGGCGAGCTGCGCGAGGGCGAGGACCTGCCGACGGCCGCCCGCCGGATCGAGCGCGACCACCTGACGCCGCTGTACGACCGCCTCGCGGACGCCGTCCGCTCCGTCGACCGCGACAGCTGGCTCTTCGTCGAGCCCACCCCGATCGTCGGCGAGGGCGTCCCGACGGGGCTGGGCCGCGTCGACGACCCGAAGGTCGTCTACGCCCCGCACTTCTACGACACGGCGATGGAGGCGGGCGCCGACTACGACCCGTCGGCGGGGTGGATCGAGGCGTACGAGGCGGCCGTGACGCGGTACCCGAGGACGTACCGGGTGCCGGTCGTGGTGGGGGAGTGGGGCCCGCTGAACAACGCCCTGCCCAACATGGGCCGCTTCTACCGCGACGCCCTCGCCTCCCTGGACCGCTACAGCTCGGGCTGGGCCGGGTACGTGTGGTGCTACGGCGGGGGGTACTGCGCCGTCGACGAGACGGGCGCCTTCCGGACGAACAAGGAGCGGACGGCCGCGCCCTACGCGGAGGCGGTGGCGGGCCGGGTGCTTTCCCGGAGCCCGGAGCGGCTCGCCTACGTCGCCGGGCGCGGCGGCGCGACGGTCCTCTCGCTCCCCCCGTCGGCGCACGGGTGGCGCGTCACCGTGGAGGGCCGGGCGTGGCCCCGCGCGCAGAGCGTGCCGCCGGGCCCGTCGGTGCGGGTGCGGGTGCACGCCGTCCCGGGTGCGCGGGTGACGGTCGCCGTCACGCCGTCGGGCAGCTGAGCCCCCGCCGACCGGCGCGCCCCCACCCCCCTCCGTCGTCAACTGTGGTTGACGTCGGAGGGGGTGTCAACGTATGTTGACGCCATGAGCGAAGCAACCGATCTCGCCGCACGCGCCGGCGACCGCGACCCCCGGGTGGGGCTGCGGGCGGTGGCCGCGCTGCGGCGGCTGCTGGAGCAACTGGAGGCCGTCCAGGTCCGCGGCGCCCGCGCCCAGGGCTGGTCGTGGCAGGAGATCGCGGCCGAACTGGGCGTCAGCCGCCAGGCCGTCCACAAGAAGCACGGGAGGCGTTGATGTTCGAACGGTTCACGAAGAACGCCCGGAGCACCGTCAAGGGCGCCGTCGCCCACGCGGAGCGGGCGGACGCCGACGGCGTCACCGAGGAGCACCTGCTGCTCGCCCTGCTCGACCTGGACGCCGGCCCGTCCGCAGCCGCCCTCACCGCCCTCGGCGTCGACGGCCGGCGCGCCTCGGTGGAGGCGGCCCTGGCGGAGGCCCGGCGGCGAGGCGGCCTCACCAGGGCGGACACGGACGCCCTGGCCGACCTCGGCATCGACGTCACGGAGATCGTCGCCAAGGTCGAGGCGACCCACGGGGCGGGCGCCCTGGCGGGCGGCCGGAAGGCCGTACGCCCGCGCTCCCGTCGCCGGCCCTTCACCCGCCCGGCGAAGGACGTCCTGGAACGGTCCCTGCGCGTCGCCCTCGGCCGCGGGGACCGCCACATCGGCGACGAGCACCTCCTCCTCGCCCTGGCCGCCCGCCCGGGCGTCGTCGCCGACGTCCTCGCGGACCACGGGGCGACGTACGCCGCCCTGGCAGAGGCGCTGCCCACCGGGAGCGGCGCCGCCCGGCCGAGCTGACCGGGACCGCACGACCGCGGCCGCCACCGACCGAGAGTCCGAGGAAACACCCGCATGCCGACGTCCACGATCCTCCCCGCGCTGCCCTGGTTCCTGGCGGCGGCCCTCTTCCTCGCCTCCGAGGTCCGCGACCGGGCCTCCCGCGGGGGCGGGCGGCGGGGAGGCGTCCCCGCGCCGGCCGGGGTCCGCTGGCCCCGGGCGGGCGCCTTCACCGGCGCCGCCCTGGCCGGAGCGGTCCTCGGCGGCCTGGTCGGTCCGGGGCTCCACCCGGCGTGGGCCGCGCTCCACGCCATCGCCTCGCTGGTGGTGTTCATCGCGCTGACGAGGTTCCTGGGCCGCTCGCCCGGCGCCGGGGCGACCACGGCGCTGTCCGCCCCCGCCGCCGCCTTCTCCTTCCTCCTCCCGGGCTGCCTCGCGTAGGCCGGGGCGCGCCCGCCCGCGGCGTGTCCCGCTGATCCGGCCTGATCGACGAGACACCCCCTGGGTCGGGGCCGCGCCCCCTAGGTCCTGTCCGGAAAGTCCGGCCCAGGCGGGACTTCCCGGACAGGGCCTAGTGGCCCGGGCCGCGCAGCAGGGCCGTGAGGTGGTGGGCCGCCGCCGCGAGGTGGTGGCGGGCCTCGGTCAGCTGCGCGGGCGTCATGCCGTGGTCGCGGGCCGCGTCCCGGACGTCGTCGCGGAAGCGGTCCAGCAGCCGCTCCAGGTCCCGGGCGGGGTCGCCGGCCGTACCGGTGTCCGCGGCCCGCCACCGCTCCGGCTCCCCGTGCCGCTCCCGCCCCTCCGGCTCCCCGTGTCGCTGCGGCCCCGGGTCCTGGGCGGGTGGGAAAAGGCCGCCCAGGCCCTTGGTGAGCTCCGTGAGGCCCTCGCGGACCCCCGCGGGCCAGTCGCCCCGCGAGACGCGCTCCTGCACCCGCTGGGCGACCCGCAGCACCTCCTCGCGGGCTCGTTCCCGGGCCTCGGCCGCCTGGCGCCGCGCGGCCCGCGCCTCCTCACGCGCGCGGCGCGACTCGTCGCGGGCCCGCCGCGTCTGCTCCCGCCACTCCTGCCGGGCCCGCCGCAGCTCCTCCTCGGCGCCGCGCCACGCCTCCCCGTCCGCCGCCGCCCGCGGCCCGCCCGCCGCGCCCCGCACGTCGGTGCGCGGCCCCGCCCTGAGCCCGGCGGCCAGTTCGGCGACCGACGCGCGGATCTCCCGCTCCAGGTCGGCCAGCTCGCCACCGCGCGCCGCCAGTTCGGCGCGCCCCGCCCCGGTGATCGAGTAGACCTTGCGGCCGCCTTCCGAGGCGTGCCGGACCAGCCCCTCCGCCTCCAGCTTCGCCAGGCGCGGGTAGACGGTGCCCGCCGACGGCGCGTACAGGCCCTGGAAGCGCTCCTCCAGCAGCCGGATCACCTCGTAACCGTGGCGCGGGGCCTCGTCGAGGAGCCTCAGCAGGTACAGCCGCAGACGGCCGTGGGCGAAGACGGAGGGCATGGCGCGGGACCTTTCCGGAAGGGGGCGTCGCCGACCGGTCCCGACGCCGCCGGAACGCGGCATATCGCGTCGACCCGCACCACGATATGTCGCGGGACGGGCACGTCAAGGCCGCCGGAATGCGCGAATTGTCCTAGCGTGGGGCGCATGGACGCGACAACGACGGGCGCGCTGCTGCTGTGCCGGGCCGACATCGGCGCGGTCGCCGCCCCGGCGCACCTGCTGGGCGAAGACGTGGTGCTCACCCCCGCGGGCCCCGGCTGGAGCGCCGTCGTCCCCGAGGGGCGCCCCTGGCGCCACGGGGCGGCACCCGTCGAACGCGTCGCCACCGGCTGGGCCACCGCCCTCGCGGTGGGCGCCCCCTGGCCGGTGGTCGCCCTGTGGTGGGACGGCGACCGCGCGGGCTGCACCCTCGCCGCCGGCTTCCGCAGGCCCGTCGACTACACCTGGCTCGCCGACGGCACCCCCGCGGGCGAGGACGAGGCCGTGCTCACCTTCGCCGAACGCCTCGGCCTCGACCCGGTCCTCGACGTCCAGGACCTCCAGGCCCTCACCCGCGACGACCCGGACGCCGACGCCCGGGCCCGCCTGGTGGGCCTCCTCGCCGTCCTCGGCCGCCTCGGGGTGCGGCTCCCGCCGGGCGTCCAGCCCGGCGAGCCCTCGGCCCGCCTGCGTGCCGCCGCCCGCGCCCGCCCCGACGCCCGCACGGCCGAGGGCCGCGGCCTGCGCGACGCCGTACGGGCCGAACTGGACGCCGCCGAGCACGGCAGGCTCGGCCCCTGGCTGCGCGGCCCGCGCGCCCGCGCCCTGGCCGCGGCCCAGCTGGCCGCGGGGCTGCCCCTCACCGCCTGGGCCCTCACCCGCCGCCCGCCCGGCGTCGGCTGGGCCTGCGCGGGGGCGCTGCTCGCCCTCCAGGGCGCGTTGGGGCTCGCGTACGACCGGATGCGCGCGACCGGCCCGCCGGCGGCACCGCCGCGGCGTCCGCCCGGCGGCTGACTACTCGTCGTCCTCGTCGTCCAGCCGCGCCAGCCAGGTCGCCAGCCGCTCGACCGGCACCTCGAAGTCGGGGTTCAGGTCGACGAAGGTCCGCAGCTGCTCGGCGAGCCAGGCGAAGCTGACCTCCTCCTCGCCACGCCGGCTCTCCAGCTCCTCGATGCCACGATCGGTGAAGTACAAGACGGTGCTCCTGATTTGCCCGCGGCCGGTCGGCCGACACTGCCTCCCAGCCTAGGACGGACCACCGGCGGCGCGTGTCGAAGGGTCCCTCCGAGTACGCCGGTACGCCGGCAGGCCCGCACGCCGTACGCCGGAGGGCCCGGCACCCGTGACCAACGGGTGCCGGGCCCTCCGGCCGTGCGTGCGGTGCCGCCGGTCAGACCTCGAAGACCTCGGACACCAGCTGCGCCTGCTCCGCCTGGTGGCGCTTGGCCGAGCCGACCGCCGGGGAGGAGCTGTGCGGCCGCGAGATGCGGCGCAGGCGCTCGCCCTGCGGGATGTCCGCGCCGACCGCCAGGTCCAGGTGGTCGATGAGGTTCAGCGCGATGAACGGCCACGCGCCCTGGTTCGCCGGCTCCTCCTGCGCCCAGATGTACTTCTCGGCGTTGGAGTACTTGGCGATCTCCGCCTGGAGTTCGGCGCCCGGCAGCGGGTACAGCCGCTCCAGCCGGATGATCGCCGTGTCCGTGGCGCCGCGCTTCTGCCGCTCGGCCTCCAGGTCGTAGTAGACCTTGCCGGCGCAGAAGACGACCCGGCGGACGGCGGCCGGGTCGGCCGACGCGTCACCGATGACCGGGCGGAACGAGCCCTGCGTGAACTCCTCCATCTTCGACGCGGCGGCCTTCAGGCGCAGCATCGACTTCGGGGTGAAGACCACCAGCGGCTTGTGGTGCGGGTTGTGCACCTGCCACCGCAGGAGGTGGAAGTAGTTCGACGGCAGCGTCGGCATGGCGACCGTCATGTTGTTCTGCGCGCACATCTGGAGGAAGCGCTCCGGGCGGGCGG
Organism: Streptomyces sp. DH12; assembly: GCF_020873895.1. GTDB lineage: Bacteria > Actinomycetota > Actinomycetes > Streptomycetales > Streptomycetaceae > Streptomyces. The sequence goes on from NZ_JAHWGT010000025.1 coordinate 14,056, forward strand.
ACGAGTGGTCCGGGCCCTGGCCCTCGTAGCCGTGCGGCAGGAGCAGCGTGACGCCGGAGGTCTGGCCCCACTTCTGCTCGGCGGAGGAGATGAACTCGTCGACGACCGTCTGCGCGCCGTTGACGAAGTCGCCGAACTGCGCCTCCCACATGACCAGCGCGTCCGGGCGGGCCAGGGAGTAGCCGTACTCGAAGCCCATCGCCGCGTACTCGCTGAGCAGCGAGTCGTAGACGTTGTACCGGGCCTGCTCGTCCGCGAGGTAGAGCAGCGGCGTGTAGTCCTCGTTGGTCTCCTGGTCGACCAGGACCGCGTGGCGCTGGCCGAACGTGCCGCGGCGGGAGTCCTGGCCGGCGAGGCGGACCGGGGTGCCCTCCATCAGCAGCGAGCCGATGGCCAGCGTCTCGCCCATGCCCCAGTCGATCGTGCCGTCGTAGATCGACTGCGCGCGGCGCTGGAGCTGCGGCAGCAGCCGCGGGTGGACGGTGACGTGGTCGGGGATGTTGACCTGGGACTCGGCGATCCGCTTGACGACCTCCTGCGTGACGGCCGTGTTCAGGCCCTCCGCGGGGAAGCCGGCCTGCGGGTCGACGGCCATGCCGCCACCGGGCTGCCCGGTGGCCTCGCGCACCTCGGTGAAGACCTTCTCCAGCTGGCCCTGGAAGTCCTGGAGCGCCTGCTCCGCCTCCTCCAGGGTGATGTCGCCGCGACCGATCAGGGACTCGGTGTACAGCTTGCGCACCGAGCGCTTCTTGTCGATCAGCGAGACCATCGCCGGGTTGGTGAACTGCGGGTTGTCGCCCTCGTTGTGCCCGCGGCGGCGGTAGCAGATGAGGTCGATCACGACGTCCTTGTTGAACGTCTGGCGGAACTCGAAGGCGAGCCGCGCCACGCGGACGCACGCCTCCGGGTCGTCGCCGTTCACGTGGAAGATCGGCGCCTCGATCATGCGGGCCACGTCGGTGGCGTACATCGAGGAGCGCGACGACTCCGGCGCGGCGGTGAAGCCGACCTGGTTGTTGATGACGACGTGCACCGTGCCGCCGGTGCGGTAGCCGCGCAGCTGCGACATGTTCAGCGTCTCGGCGACGACGCCCTGGCCCGCGAAGGCCGCGTCGCCGTGGAGGGCGATGGGCAGGACGGTGAAGTCCGTGCCGGCCTTGCCGATGATGTCCTGCTTGGCGCGGACGACGCCCTCCAGGACCGGGTCGACGGCCTCCAGGTGGGAGGGGTTGGCGACCAGGCTGACCTTGATCTGCTCGCCGTCGAGGCCGGTGAAGGTCCCCTCGGCGCCCAGGTGGTACTTCACGTCGCCGGAGCCGTGCATCGACTTCGGGTCGAGGTTGCCCTCGAACTCGCGGAAGATCTGCGCGTACGACTTGCCGACGATGTTCGCGAGGACGTTCAGCCGGCCGCGGTGGGCCATGCCGATGACGACCTCGTCCAGGCGGGACTCGGCCGCCGAGTCGATCACCGCGTCGAGCAGCGGGATGACGGACTCGCCGCCCTCCAGGCTGAAGCGCTTCTGGCCGACGTACTTGGTCTGCAGGAACGTCTCGAACGCCTCGGCGGCGTTCAGCCGGCGCAGGATGCGCAGCTGCTCCTCGCGCTCCGGCTTGGAGTGCGGGCGCTCGACGCGGTCCTGGATCCACTTGCGCTGCTTCGGGTCCTGGATGTGCATGAACTCGATGCCGGTGGTGCGGCAGTACGAGTCGCGCAGGACGCCGAGGATGTCCCGCAGCTTCATCATCGACCGGCCGCCGAAGCCGCCGACCGCGAACTCCCGCTCCAGGTCCCACAGGGTGAGGCCGTGCTCGGTGATGTCCAGGTCGGGGTGCTTGCGCTGGCGGTACTCCAGCGGGTCGGTGTCGGCCATCACGTGGCCGCGGACCCGGTAGGAGTGGATCAGCTCGAAGACGCGCGCGGCCTTCGTGACGTCGTCGTCGTGCGAGGCGTCGATGTCCTTGAGCCAGCGGACCGGCTCGTAGGGGATGCGCAGCGACTTGAAGACATCGTCGTAGAAGTCGTTCTCGCCGAGGAGGAGGCTCGCCACGATCCGCAGGAACTCGCCGGAGGCGGCGCCCTGGATGACCCGGTGGTCGTACGTCGAGGTGAGGGTCATCACCTTCGAGATGCCCAGCTTGTTCAGGGTGTCCTGCGAGGTGCCCTGGAACTCGGCCGGGTAGTCCATCGAGCCGACACCCATGATCACCGACTGGCCGGGCATCAGGCGCGGCACGGAGTGGACCGTGCCGAGGCCGCCCGGGTTGGTCAGCGAGACGGTGACGCCGGTGAAGTCGTCCATCGTCAGCTTGTTGGCGCGGGCGCGCCGGACGATGTCCTCGTACGCCTGCCAGAACTCGAAGAAGCCGAGCGTCTCGGCCTTCTTGATGGCCGCGACGACGAGCTGGCGGTCGCCGTTGGGCTTGACCAGGTCGATGGCGAGGCCGAGATTGACGTGCTCCGGCTTCACCAGCGTGGGCTTGCCGTCCTTGATCTGGTACGACCAGTTCATGGAGGGCATGGCCTTGATCGCCTGCACCATGGCGTAGCCGATGATGTGCGTGAAGGAGATCTTCCCGCCGCGGGCCCGCTTCAGGTGGTTGTTGATGACGATGCGGTTGTCGAACAGCAGCTTCACCGGGACCGCGCGCACCGAGGTGGCGGTCGGCATCTCCAGCGAGGCGTCCATGTTCTTCGCCACGGCGCCGGCGGGGCCGCGCAGCGTCACGAACTCCGGACCCGCCGCGGACTCCGCGGGCGGGGCGGCCTTCGCGGGCGCCGGCTTGGCGGGCGCCGGCTTGGCGGCGGGGGCCGCGGCGGCGGGCTTCGGCTGGGCCGGAGCCGGAGCCGGGGCCTGCGCGGGCGCGGACGGCGCCGGCTGCGCGGCGGGTGCGGGCTGCGCGGGGGCGGCGGGGGCCTGTGCGGTGGGCGCCTCCGCCGCCGGGGCCGGCGTCACCGTGCCCGCGGCCCCCGAGGCCGCGGGGGTGTCGCCGGCGGGCTCGTCCGCCGAGCCGGACGCGCCCGGCTTGTAGTCGGCGAAGAAGTCCCACCAGGCGCGGTCGACCGAATTTGGGTCCTGGAGGTACTGCTGGTAGATCTCGTCGACGAGCCACTCGTTGGCGCCGAAGGCGGCCGCAGGGTTTTGGCCCTGGCCGTCTTGGTCGGTCGAGATGCTCGAGTTACTGGGGGACTGAGACGACACGGCGGCAACCGCCCTCTTCCGCTTCACAAGGTGATGGACAGCGGGAATCAAGGCTACGCCTCTCCCGGCGGGAGGTGCAGGCCGGGCGTGCCATCGTCGCGCACATCACATCGAACGACGAGTTTCGCGGGAAGAAATGGCGGGAAACAAGCGTGGTTCGGTGATGACCCGCTGTGACCGGGTAGCGCGCGTCGGAGCTGCGGTCACCTGCGGTCCGCACCCCTGACCGGCTCCGTCCCCCTCCGCGCCGGTACGCCGTACTGGTACACGGACGGAGAACGGTTCCGGTTCGAACCCTATGTCAACCGCGCGGTCGGGGAATCCCCGGAAGGGTGACGAGGATGCGGCAGCCGCGCGCCGATTCGGCCACACCGATACGGCCACCGTGCAGATCGACCGCCCAGCGGGCGATGGCCAGGCCCAGCCCCGTACCGCCGTCGCTGCCCGGCCCGTGCGGTGCGGGGACGCTGCCCCGGTTGAACCGCTCGAAGACCTTGTGCCGCTCCGACGGAGGGATGCCGGGCCCGTCGTCCAGGACCTCCAGGTCCAGCGAACCGGGGGAGGAGCCGCGGCGGGCCCGCACCGTGACGCGGCCGTGCGGCGGCGAGTGCTTCACGGCGTTGTCGACGAGGTTCGCCACCACCTGGTGGAGCCGCTCGACGTCGGCGTGGGCGGTCAGCTCGGGCGGGGACACGTCCAGGTGCAGGTGCACGTCCGTACGGGTATGGGGGCGGCCGCCGGCGCCGACGGCGCGCTGCGACGCGGCGAGGCTGGCCTCCTTGAGGACGCCCGACAGATAGGGCCACACCTCGAAGGGGCGGCGGCGCAGCGGGACGACGCCGTTGTCCAGGCGGGACAGGTCCAGCAGCGTCTCCACCAGGCGGCCCAGCCGCTCGGTCTGCGCCAGGGCCGTGCGCATGGTCTCCGGGTCGGCCGCCGAGACGCCGTCCACGACGTTCTCCAGGACGGCCCGCAGCGCGGCGATGGGCGTGCGCAGCTCGTGCGACACGTTGGCGACCAGCTCCTTGCGGTGCCGGTCGACCGCCTCCAGGTCGTCCGCCATGCGGTTGATCGTCTCGGCGAGGTCGCCCAGCTCGTCCCGGCGCCCCGCGCCGCGCACCCGGCGGGTGTAGTCGCCGTGCGATATGCCCTTGGCGACGGTGTTCATCTCGTCCAGCGGCGCGGTGAGGCCGTGCGCCACGAACTGGGTGAGCAGCAGCGTGGCGATCACCGAGAAGACGGTGATGAACCGCAGCTCGGTCTCCGTCCGCAGGGCCACCAGGAGCAGGCCGGTGGTGATGAAGACGGAGACCACGACGAGCGTGCCGAGCTTCGTCTTGATGGAGATGGTGACCGGGCCGAGCCGCCCGCGCCGCCGGGCGCGGCCGCCCGCCCGGCAGCGGCCGCCCGACGGCCGCCCCGCCCCGTGGTCCGCGCCTCGGGGCGTCCCGTGGTCCGTCGCGCGCTCCGTCCCGTGGCCTGACCCGGGGTCCGGCGCCGGGTCGGTCGTCCCGTCGGGTGCCGGGTCCGTCGTGCGGTCCGGCTCAGGGTCCGGGGCCCGGTCCGCGCGAGCCCGCGGGCGGCCTCGGCTCATGGCGCCGGGGTCTCCAGGGCGTATCCCACCCCGTGCACCGTGCGGATCCGCTCGGCGCCGATCTTCCGGCGCAGCGCCTTGATGTGGCTGTCCACGGTGCGGGTGCCCGAGGCGTCCGCCCAGTCCCACACCTCCGCGAGCAGCTGCTCGCGGGAGAGGACCGCGCGCGGGGTGTTGGCCAGGCAGACCAGCAGGTCGAACTCGGTCGGCGTCAGGTGCACGTCGTCGTTCCTGACGCGCACACGGCGCTGGGCGTGGTCGATCTCCAGCTCGCCGAGGCGCAGGATGCCGCTGCGCGGGGTGACCGCGGCCAGGGCGGCCCGCTCGACGCGCCGCAGCAGCACGTGGACCCGGGCCACCAGCTCCCGCATGGAGAACGGCTTGGTCATGTAGTCGTCGGCGCCGACGCCGAGACCGACCAGCATGTCCGTCTCGTCGTCCCGCGCGGTGAGCATCAGGACCGGTACGGGCCGCTGGGCCTGGACCCGGCGGCAGACCTCCAGGCCGTCGAAGCCGGGCAGCATGACGTCCAGGACCATCAGGTCCGGCTGCCACGCCTCGGCGGCGTCGACCGCCGCCGGACCGTCCGACGCGGTCTGGACCAGGAACCCCTCCGCCCGCAGCCGGGCGGAGATGGCCTCCACGATGGTCGCGTCGTCCTCGACGACGAGGACCCGGCGCTGCGTACCCGGCGTGACCGCGCTGCCGGTGTGGCTGGTGTGTGCGTGCTCCATGCCCCGCCCCCGTCGCGTCCTGCGCGAGCTGTAGATCCGTGCGTTCCGGCAACAACATAAAGGCAGCGACCGCGTCCAGGCTACGCGGGGCGAACCCCGAGGTGGACGACGTCCGGTACGCCCCGGGCAACCGCGACCTCTTCGGTCCTTACCCCGCTGAATCCGGCATTCCGCAAGGACGTTTCGAAATCGGCGGACGGGCGGGCGGACCACACGGCGAGGACGCCCCCGGGTCTGAGCCGGCGCGCGCAGGCGGCGAGGCCGGACGGCGAGTACAGGCCGTCGTTGCCCTCCGTGACCGTCCAGTCGGGGCCGTTGTCGATGTCGAGGCAGAGCGCGTCGTAGGCGTCGGTGACCTCCGGGTCGCGCACGTAGGCCACGAGGTCGGTGTGGAGCAGGACGGTCCGGGGGTCGGCGAGCGCCGCGGCGGAGAGGGCGCGGAGCGGGCCCTCGCGGTGCCAGTCGACGATGGCCTGCTCCCGCTCCACGACGGCGATGCGGCCCCAGGCGGGGTCGGCGGCGGCGTGGGCCAGGGAGAAGCCCACACCGAGGCCGCCGATGAGCACGGAGGGCCGGTCTCCGGTGCCACCGGTGCTCCCCGGGTCGCGGCCGCCGTCGGGGGTCCCGCCGGCGGCGCCGTCGGCGGCCGGCGTCCCGCCCAGGGCCCGGAGCGCGGCGTCGACGAGCAGCCGCTCGGAGCGGCCGTCGGAAGTGTCCATGAGGAAGGTGCCGTTGGCGATGATCTCGAAGTGGTCGTCGCGCCTCCGCAGCACGACTTCACCGTACGGTCCTTCACGTCGGTCGAGCGTCACTGGCATGCGCCAAGCCTATGCGGCGCGTGAGGGCCCGCCCTGACCCCGTGTGACCTGCGTCATGGACCGCGGTGCGGTCGGCCGCACGGGGTAAGGGGCCCCGGTGGGCCGGGGCGTTGACGGATGCCGGCGGCCGGGAGGAAGGGGGGTCGCCGTGCGCCTCGACGTGGAGACCCGCGGTACGCCGGACGGAGCCGAGGCCGCGGGGCGGCCACCGGGCCGCGTGCCCCGCCCGCGCGCGCCCGAGCGCACCACCGGCGAGCCGACGGCGGCGCCGACCCGCCCCGCCGCTTCGGTCGCGCCGGTCCCGCCCGCCGTGCCGGTCCCGCCCGCCGTGCCGGTGGCCGCCGCCGTGCCGGTCCGGGCCGCCGCTCCGGTGCGGTGGCCGCGGGGCGGGGCCCGGTGGTGGGGGGCGCTGCTGCCGACACCGACCGGCACGCCGTTCACCTTCGGGTACGCCCTCGTCCTCCTCGCGACCTCGCTCTACGCTGAGTTCGGCGACCCGCGGACCGTCGGCGCGCTGCTGCACGCCTCCAGTACCGACGTCGCCCACCTGTCCCGCGCCCCGGTGGCGGTCCTCCTGGCGAGCGCGCTGTGGGTGGCGGGCGGCCTGTCCTCCCCGTACGCCGTCGGTCTCGTCGTCGTCCTCACGGCGCTGGAGCGGCGGATCGGGGCGTGGCGGGCGGCGGGCGTGTTCGCCCTGGGGCACGTCGGGGCCACGCTGGTGACGCAGGTCCCGGTGGCGGTGTCCGTGGTCGCGGGGCACCTGCCGGTGACGTCCCTGCACCGCCTCGACTACGGGATCAGCTTCGGCGTGCTCGCCTGCGTGGGCGCGCTGTCCGGGCTGCTCGGGCCGGTGGCGCGCGGTGCGGTCCTGGCCTGGGTGGGACTGATGCTGCTGTGGGACCTGGTGGCCTTCGAGGACCCGCCGACGGCCTGGGGCCACGTGCTCGCGCTGCTGATCGGCGTCGCCGGGTGGCCGCTGCTGCGGCGCGCCGCCGGACGGGCCGCGGCGGCGCGGTGACCGGCCGCCCTACGGGGCGGAGCCGTCGCGTACGACACCGGTGAGCGGCCCCTGGTGGTGCCACCCCAGCGAGGCGTACAGGGCGCGGCCGTCGACGGTGGCGCCGAGCACGCCGGTCGCGGCGCCGGCCCGGGCGGCCGCCGTCTGGAGGTTCCGCATGACCAGGCTGCCGAGGCCGCGCCGCTGGTGGCCGTCGAACGTCTCGATCTGGTCGAACACCGCGGTGGGGCCCGTCGGGGCGACCTGCCCGCGGGCGGCGAGCTCCCCGTCACCGGTGAGGACGCGGACGTGGTGGACGCCCTCGTGGAACTCGGTGCGCAGCGTGTACCCGGCCGGCGGCGCGGCCTCGGGGGCGGGGGTCAGCGCGGTGTACATCATGAAGCCCGGGTCGTCCGGGACGGTCCACTGCGGGGTGAGCCACCCGGCGACGTCCTCCGGCTCGGCGAGCACCTTCAGCCAGGCGTACGGCTGGGTGACCGTCTCGCAGAGCTCGCGGACGGCGGCCTCGTCCGGCTCCGGCAGCACATGGCGGAAGACGTGCCGGCTGAGGCCCACGTCGATGCGGTAGCCCCAGGGCTCGACGGCCGCCGGCGGCGTACCGCGCGAGACGGTCCAGCCGCGGACCCACGCCGCGGTAATGGCTGCGTTCTGCATCAGGCCATTACACCGCAGGTGGCGCGCCTCCCACCAGCGGGTTACGGATCGAGAGGATGCCGGCACTCCGTGTGGGCGCGGGCAGGGGCGCGGACGGGGAGGCGTCCGCGCGTCAGTCCAGCCAGACCAGCACCGCGTCCCCCTCCCGCGCCGCGGAGGTGAGGAACGGGACCAGCTCGCCGTAGTGGTGCGTCACGTAGTCGAGGGACTCGCCGCGCTCCCACACCACGCTCGGATACACGTCCGCCCGGGCCAGGTCCTCCGGCCCGACGCCCTCCACCAGCCGGGCCTCGGGCACGGCCGCCAGCGCCTCCGCGGCGGCGCGGACCCGCTCGGGGGTGAGGTAGCGCGGCGGCGCGTACCCCCAGTCGCCGGCCTCCGGAAGCGCCGCCTCGCCGAAGACGACGTCGACCGGGAAGTCGAGCCGCGACAGCAGGAAGTCCAGCGCGTGCCACGCCTTGTCGGTGCTCAGGCAGCGGGCGGCGGCCGCGCCCGGCTCCTCGTCCAGCTCCGCCTCGACCAGCTCGTCGACGAGCCCCCGGGCCCACTCGGGGTCCCCGAGCGCCCGCTCGAACTGCGCCGGTGTCAGCCGTACGTACTCTCCGATCATGCTCATGGACGGATCGTAGGAGCCCCCACTGACAACGGCCCGGGGCCGCGGGCCCGCCGGTCGGCCGGACCGCCCGCGTCACCAACGGTCGATGTCAGGTTCATCCGAATTCTGCACGGCTCGTGTCCGGTGACCGGGGCCGCGCGAAGTAGGTGTGGCCACTTGGCACCCGCAGCCGGTCGGACCGACTCTGCATCCTCGACGGTCACCGTCCATGCCGTCTGCGGGTGTGCGCCACGACGCACGCCCGCAGACGCCGCTTCCCGACTCGGTTGCGAGGGCCGTTCCCCTTACTCGGCCCCCTCGATGACCCCGTGGACGGCTACGCAGTAGTAGATCCCTTCGATGTCCTGCACCACGCCGTTCTTGGCGCGGCAGTCCGCCTCCGAGATGGGACCTGGGTCTGCCATGGACGGTGTCCCACCGATGACGGTGAGCGCCAGAGCGGTGCAGGTCATGACGATGATGGACGCGGTTCGTCGCATGGGCGCCTCCTCCTGGATCACGAGTTGCGCCGAACGTTTCACAGCCTCGACGTCGCTCGGTTTGCCGACGCACCCCCGAAAGAGTGAGTACCTGCGCGCGAGACCCGAGGGTCCTTGATCCCGGTGATCACCCCGACCTGGGGAACCGCTTCACGCACGACCCAACAGACCTGTGCAGCCTCGGACGCACGATTGATCTGACTTCTGCAAGGTCCAGCACTACGAGACAGTCGACAGGTGATCGCTGTGGGCGAACAGCCATCGGGGAACACCCGGGCGCTCACAAGCATTGAGTCGGTACAGCTCAACTTGACTGCCGAAGGGGAGATCATGGCTTCGACGTCCGTACCGCTCACCCTGCCCGTGCTGCCGCTCGACGACGAGGTCGTCCTGCCGGGCATGGTCGTGCCGCTGGACCTGTCCGACAACGACGTGCGGGCCGCCGTGGAGGCCGCCCAGGCCGCCGCCCGGGACGGGAACGACAAGCCGCGGGTGCTGCTCGTGCCGCGGGTCGACGGCACGTACGCCGCGATCGGCGTCCTCGGCACCGTCGAGCAGGTCGGACGGCTCTCCGACGGCGACCCCGGGGCGCTCATCCGCGGCCGGGCGCGCGTGCGGATCGGAGCCGGTACGACCGGACCCGGCGCGGCGCTGTGGGTGCAGGGCACCCGCGTGGAGGAGGCCGTGCCGGAGCCGCTGCCGGGGGCCGTGGCCGAGCTCGTCACGGAGTACAAGGCCCTCGCCACCAGCTGGCTGCGCAAGCGCGGGGCCTGGCAGGTGGTCGACCGGGTCCAGCAGATCGACGGTGTCGCCGCGCTCGCCGACAACTCGGGGTACTCGCCGTTCCTCACCACCGCCCAGAAGGTGGCCCTGCTGGAGACCGTCGAGCCCGTCGCGCGGCTCCGGCTCGCCACCGAGCAGCTGCGCGAGCACCTCGCCGAGCAGGACGTCGCCGAGTCCATCGCCAAGGACGTGCAGGAGGGCGTCGACCGCCAGCAGCGCGAGTTCCTCCTGCGCCGCCAGCTGGAGGCCGTCCGCAAGGAGCTCCGCGAGCTCAACGGCGAGGACGACGAGGGCGGCACGGACGACTACCGGGCCCGCGTCGAGGCCGCAGACCTGCCCGCGAAGGTGCGCGAGGCCGCCCTCAAGGAGGTCGACAAGCTGGAGCGCGCCAGCGACCAGTCCCCCGAGGGCGCCTGGATCCGCACCTGGCTCGACACCGTCCTGGAGCTCCCGTGGAACGAGCGCACCGAGGACCGGTACGACATCCGGGGCGCCAAGGAGGTCCTCGACGCCGAGCACGCCGGGCTCGACGACGTGAAGGAGCGCATCACCGAGTACCTGGCCGTGCGCAAGCGCCGCGCCGACCGCGGGCTCGGCGTCGTCGGCGGGCGCCGCGGCGGGGCCGTGCTCGCCCTCGTCGGCCCGCCCGGCGTCGGCAAGACCAGCCTCGGCGAGTCCGTCGCCCACGCGATGGGGCGGAAGTTCGTCCGCGTCGCCCTCGGCGGGGTACGGGACGAGGCCGAGATCCGCGGCCACCGCCGCACCTACGTCGGCGCCCTGCCCGGCCGGATCGTCCGCGCCGTCAAGGAGGCCGGGTCCATGAACCCCGTCGTCCTCCTCGACGAGATCGACAAGCTCGGCTCCGACTTCCGCGGCGACCCCGCGGCCGCCCTGCTGGAGGTGCTGGACCCCGCGCAGAACCACACCTTCCGCGACCACTACCTCGAAGTCGAACTCGACCTGAGCGACGTCGTCTTCCTCGCCACCGCCAACGTCCTCGAAGCCATCCCCGAAGCCCTGCTGGACCGCATGGAACTGGTCCGCCTCGACGGTTACACCGAGGACGAGAAGGTCGTCATCGCCCGCGACCACCTGCTGCCCCGGCAGCTGGAGCGGGCCGGGCTCGACCGGGACGAGGTCGTGGTCGAGGAGGCCGCCCTGCGCAGGCTGGCCGGCGAGTACACCCGTGAGGCGGGCGTGCGGAACCTGGAGCGCTCCCTGGCCCGGCTGCTCCGCAAGGTCGCCGCCCGGGCCGAACTGGGCGACGGCGAGCTGCCCGCCACGATCGGCGCGGACGACCTGCGCGGGCTCATCGGGCGGCCCCACCACGTACCGGAGTCCGCGCAGGACCCGGCCGAGCGCCGCACCGCCGTGCCGGGCGTGGCCACCGGACTGGCCGTCACAGGCGCGGGGGGCGACGTCCTGTTCGTGGAGGCGTCGCTCGCCGACCCGGAGACGGGGGCGGCGGGGCTCACCCTCACGGGGCAGCTCGGCGACGTCATGCAGGAGTCCGCCCGGATCGCGCTCTCCTTCCTCCGCTCCCACGGCGCGGAGCTCGAACTGCCCGTGACCGGGCTGAAGGACCGCGGCGTCCACATCCACTTCCCGGCCGGGGCCGTGCCCAAGGACGGGCCGAGCGCCGGCGTCACCATGACCACCGCGCTCGCCTCGCTGCTCAGCGGCCGGCTGGTGCGCACGGACGTGGCGATGACCGGGGAGGTGTCCCTGACCGGCCGGGTGCTGCCGATCGGCGGGGTGAAGCAGAAGCTGCTCGCCGCCCACCGGGCGGGGATCACCACCGTGGTCATCCCCAAGCGGAACGAGCCCGACCTCGACGACGTGCCCGCCGAGGTCCTGGACACGCTGGAGGTCCACACGGTGACGGACGTCCGGCAGGTGCTCGACATCGCCCTGGCCCCGGCGACCACCGCCGTGGTGGCGGCGGCCTGACGCCCCGCGCCCGGCACGGGCGGCGACCACCGCCGCCCGTGCCGGCCTGCCGCCCGTGCCGGCCTGCCGCCCGTGCCGGCCTGCCGCCCGTGCCGGCACGGGCGGGGCCGGCTCGCGTCAGGGCTCCAGCCAGCCCCGTGCGGTGGCCCGCGCGCCCGCCTGGAAGCGCGTGCGCGCGTCCAGCGCCTCCAGCAGCCGACTGATCCGGCGCCGCGCGGTGTGGACGTGCACGCCGAGCCGCCGCGCTATGGCCTCGTCCTTCAGCCCGGCGGCGAGCAGCCGCAGCAACTCCCGCTGCTCCGCCCCGCCCCCGGCCCCGCCGTCCCGCCGCAACCCCGCGGCTGCGCCGCCCGCGGACGCCCCGCCCACGACGGCCACCGGAGCCGGACCCGGGCCCCCGGCGGGCGCCCCCGCCGCCCCGGCGCCCGTACCCGCCACCCCGGCCACGCCCGTGTCCGCGGTACCGCCCCCCTCCGGTCCCGTACGCGCGACGCCCGCACCGGCCCCGACCGGCCCCGCCCCCGCCGGCCCGGTGCCCGGACCGGCCGCCGCGCCGGCCCCGGCGCACTCCAGCGGTACCGCCCGTTCCCACACCGCCTCGAAGAGCGGCACCAGCGCCTCCCGCAGCCGCGCGTCGGCGACGACCAGGGCGTACGCCCGCGGGTCGGCCGGGTCCGCCGGGGGCAGCAGCGTCACCCGCCGGTCCACGGCCACCAGCCGCGTCGGCACCCCCGCCGCGACCCGCACCCGCAGCCCCCGCCGCGCCAGCGCCGCCACCGCCCGGGCCCGGCCGGGAGCGGCGAACCCCGCCCGGTCCAGCACCGCCCGCACCTCGACGCCCCGCGCGAGCAGCCCGCCGACGTCCAGGCACGCGTACGGCGGCCGGTCCATCAGCAGCACCTCCCGCTCGGCCCCGGCGATGAGCCGCCCGACCCGCTCGTCGACCGCCCGCCGACCGGTCACCGCCTCCACGCCGCCGGCCCCCGTCCGCGCCGCGGCCGCCCGCTCCGCCGCGAGCCGCTCGGCGGTCGACCGGAGCCGCTCCAACTCCGCCGACCTGCGGTGCAGTTCCTCCTGCCGCCGGTCGATCAGCGTGCGGATGGCGGTCGCCGGCGCGGCGGGGTGGGGCAGCCCGCCCTTCTCCGCGGGGTCCGCGGGCCGGGCGAACCCGTGCTCCACCAGCCGGTCCAGCGCGGTGTGCACCCGCTCACTCGGAAGGTCGAGGAGCAGCGCCAACTCCTCGACTCGTTCGGCCCGTTCCAACAGCAATGCCTCATACGCCCGCTCCTCGGCCTCCCCCAGGCCAAGTGGGGGCATTCCCCCCTTGATCATGGGTCGGATTCTCTTCGGGCCTCCGCCGGACACACAAGTGTGCATGTCCACTTCTCCGCACGCTTGGCTCATTGCCCACCGGTGAGGCGCGCCGCTTGCATGTCCCCACACCACCCGAACGGCTCTGACCAAGCACGTAGGAGGGGTACGAACAGTGCGCGAACCCAGGACGACCTCGGCGAGATCCGGCATACGGAAGGGGGCTGCCGCGAGTGGGGGAGCGGTGCTCGTCGCCGCCGGTCTGCTCGTCACGGCGGTCCCCGCCGCCCACGCCGCCGACACCACCCGGACGGCGAACCCGCAGGCCACCGCGGCGGCACCGGGCGACCCCCGGCCGACCGCGCCGGGGGCCGACCTCATCCCGCTCCCCGAGACCGACACCCCATCCCTCGTCGAGGGCATCCGCGAGCCGGTCGACGCCGGCGCCGCGCCCGCCGACGCGGCGCGCGGCCACCTCGCCGCGAAGGAGAGCCGGTACAAGATCCCCGACCCGCGGCGCGATCTCGCCCCCGTGCGGACCCTGCGGCGCGGCGGTGACGAGACGGTACGGCTCCAGCAGAAGCACCGCGGGGTGCCGGTCCTCGGCGGCCAGTACGTCGTCCGCATGGAGACCGGCGACGGACGCCGCGCCGTGACCGGCACCTCGGGCCGGTACTTCACCGGCCTGACGGTCGGCACCACGCCGGCGGTCAGCGCGGAGACCGCCGTCCGCCGGGCCGTCGGCGCGGCGCTCGACCGGTTCGGCGGCGACCGGCTCACCCGGCCGGGCACCGGCCCGGCCCGGCGCGAGGCGACCGGCGGCCCGGCGCTGCGGGGCAGCTCGGCCGGGCTCGTCGTCATCCCGCGCGGCACGGGCGTCCTCGCCTACCACGTGACCGTGCGCGGCACGAGCCCGGCGACCGGCGAACCGGTCCTCCAGCACGTCTACGTCGACGCGAGGGCCGGCTACCCGCTCCTCCAGCACACCGGCATCAAGACCTTCACCGCCCCCGGCACCACCCCCCGGACCGCCCCCGGCGCGGCCCCCGGGGCCGCCGGCGCGGGCACCCGGCAGCGGGCCGCGGACACGGCGGACGGCGCCGGCGCCGCCACCGGCAGCGGCGTGCGCCTCGACGGGACGAAGGTGCCGCTGAACCTCCACCGGCCGGCCGCCGACGGGCCGTACCTGATGACCGACCTCGCCCGCATGGCCGACGGCAGCAAGAACGCGCTCACCACCTGGGACGCCCGCGACAAGGACGTCCTGGAGGTCCTCGGCGGCTGGCCGGAGGGCATGAAGCCGTTCTCCTCGCCGACCCCCGCGTTCGGGCGGGACGCCACCGACGCCGGCGCGGTCGACGCGCACTGGGCGGCGGGCCAGGTCCACGACTACTACAAGGAGCGGCACGGCCGGTCCGGGCTCGACGGGCGCGGCTCCGCCGTCAACTCCCTCGTCGGCGTCACCCTCTTCGGGATGCCGTACGCCAACGCGTTCTGGGACGGCACCAAGATGGTGTACGGCTCCGGTGACGAGGAGTTCCGCCCGCTCTCCGCCGACCTCGACGTCGTCGGCCACGAGATGACGCACGGCGTCGTCGAGAACACCGCCGACCTCGTCTACGCGGGCCAGTCCGGCGCCCTCAACGAGGCCGTCGCCGACTACTTCGGCAACGCCGTCGACGTCGACCGGTCGGGCCTGTCCATGGACGACCCCGACGCCGGGCTCATCGGCGAGGACCTGTGCCGCACGGCGAAGCCCCGCGAGTGCGCCCTGCGCGACCTGGACGACGGCGCCACCACGTCGGGGAACTTCCTCGGCGTGACCTTCGGCATCGACAACGGCGGGGTCCACCTCAACTCCACGATCTTCTCCGGCGCCCTGTGGGACATCCGCCAGGACCTCGGCGCCGAACCGGCCGACCGGATCGTCTACAAGGCGCTCACCGAGTACCTCACCCCGCTCGACGGCTTCACCGAGGGCCGTGAGGCGGTCGTCGCGGCCGCCCGGGACCTCGGCCTCACCGCCCGGCAGGTCGACACCGTCAAGCGGTCCTTCACCGCGCACGGCATCGTGCGCGGCTGGGAGAGCGCCCTCGGCGTGGACTCGGAGGCCCTGCTCACCAAGGTGAACACCGACGGCACCGAGGTCCAGGCGGGCGGCGGCTGGTGGACGGCGGCCCGGTCCGACGAGGACGGCTCCGAGCCGTACTCCGTCTACGCCGGCCGCGTCGACGGCAAGGGCGCCCCCCGGTTGATGAGCCCCAACGACGGCCGGTACCACGTCAACCCGGCGACCGACGGCCGCACGGTGGTGTGGGCCGCGTACGGCCCCGACAGCGTCGACGTCCTCTCCCGGCCCCTCGCCGGCGGCCCGGTGAAGAAGCTGCTGTCCACCCAGGGCGACGTCCTCAGCCTGCGCGTCGACCGCGGCACGACCGTCTTCGACCTGTACGACGTCCTCGGCGACGGCCGCCACGTCGGCTACCTGCGGCCCGGCGACCCGCGGCCCACGTACGTCGACGGCGCCCGCGACGACACCCTCACCGGCCTGCCCTCCGTCGGCCACGGGAAGATCGCCTACGCCAAGCTGTACCCGGCCGACGGCGACCACCGGCTCGGCGTCGAGATCCTCGACCCGGCGACGGGCCGGACCGTCCTCGCCGAGCAGCTGGGCGAGCCGCAGTCCCTGGGCCGCACCGGGATCAACGCCACCCACGTCTTCTGGCTCAACGACGAGAACCTCGACGACGAGGGCCGGATGACCATCCGCAGGACCGGGCACGACGGCACGGGCACGTACGACATCAGCAGCGAGTACAAGCCGGGCGCGCTCGTCGCCTCGGACCTCACCGTCTCGGACACGGCGGTCACCGTCAGCGCCACCCCGCCCGGCGACGGCTCGCAGGCGCTCGACAACGCGGCCCTGCCGAAGGTCTGGCAGCTCACCACGGACGGCTCGCGCACCCAGCGGGTCTCCTGCAACCGCGGCATGCAGCTCTCCCCGGCGGCCGACACCGGCACCCGGGTGGTCTGGCTGGACGGGACGACCGGCTGGACCGACCTCGTCACCCGTGCCCGCCCGGCGGGCCGCTGCGGCTGACACGGCGACCGGCCCCGGGCCCGCCCCGGTCGACCGGGACGGGCCCCGAGCCCCCGGCACCCCGGGTGCCGGGGGCTCCCCCGCTGTCCGCGACGGCTCCTCGCCCGCGCGGGCAGCGCCTATGCTGAGGGCGCTCCAGAACGCCTGAGTGGGGTCCGTCCGTATGAACCGTTCAGCAGTGCACGTGATGATCGTCGACGACGAGGACCTGATCAGAGAGGGACTCCGGCGGATCGTCGACGGCTTCGACGGCACCCGTGCCGTCGCCGCCTGCACGGGGTCGGAGGCGCTCGGCGAGGCCGTACGGCACCGGCCGGACGTGGTCCTGCTGGACGTGCGGATGCCCGACCGGGACGGACTGAGCGTCCTCGCCGACCTGCGGGCCCTGCCCGAGCCGCCGGTCGTCGCCATGCTGACCACGTTCGACGCCGACGAGCACCTGTCGGCGGCGCTGCGCGGCGGCGCGGCCGGCTTCCTCCTCAAGGACACCGCCCCCGAGCAGCTGGAGTACCTCATCAAGGAGTTGGCGGCGGGCGGCAGCGTCATCGCCCCGAAGGTGGCCCGCACCGTGGTCGACGGCTTCCTGCGCGCCCAGGGCGACGGCTTCGGGGACCGGCCGCCCACCGCCGGGGAGCAGGCCCTCGCGCTGGAGCTGACGGCCCGGGAGCGCGAGGTGCTCGCGCTCCTCGCCGAAGGGCTGTCGAACACGGAGATCGCGCAGCGCCTGTTCATCGGCACGACCACCGTGAAGGACCACGTCAGCACGCTCCTGGCCAAGCTCGGCGTCACCAACCGGGTGCAGGCGGCGGTCCGCGCCCACCAGCTGCGGCTCGTGCGGTGACGACCCGCGCGACCGCCGAGCGGGTCCTCGTGGTCGCCGCGGTGGCCGAGCTCCTCACGGTCGCCGACGCCTTCAGCGCCGTACCCCTCGCCGTCTGCACGGTCGCGCTGCTCGCGCTGCCCCTTCGGCGCCGGCTGCCGATGGCCACCCTCTGCGCGACCCTCCCCTCGATCCTCACCGGGCACCTGTGGCTGCCGGCGATGCTCGCGATGTTCACCGTCGCGTGCGACCGGCCGAGGCCGCGCGTCGCCGCCGGCTGCGGGCTGCTCTTCGCCGCGGCGGCCTGCCCGTGGCCGCCGGGCGAGTTCGCGGCGATGACCCGCGAGGAGGTCCTCACCACGGTGGAGGCGGCCGCGCTGCTGAGCGTGGGCCCCGCCGCGCTGGGGCTGCTGGCCGCGACCCGGGCCGAGCTGCGGGCCCGTCTCGTGGACCTCACGGCCACGCAGCGGCGCGAGCGGGAGCTGGAGTCGGAGCGGGCCGTCGTCCGCGAACGCGCCCGGCTCGCCCGCGAGATGCACGACACGGTCGCCCACCACGTGGGCATCATCGCCGTCCAGTCGGGCGCCCTGCGGGCCGCCGAGGGCGCGGCGGGGGACGCCTGGAAGCGCGACACCGCCGAGAGCATCCGCCGCCACAGCGTCCGGGCGCTGGAGGAGCTGCGCGACATGGTCGGCGTACTGCGCACCTCCGACACCGCGGCCGCCTCCGCCGCGGGCCGCACCGGCCTCGACACCCTCCGGGACCTGGCCGCCGACAGCCTCCTGGACGTGACGGCCGACGTGACCGCCCCCGAGGCGGGGCGGCTGCGGCCGGAGGTGGAGAGCGCGGCTTTCCGCATCGTGCAGGAGTCGCTCAACAACGTCCGCAAGCACGCCCCGGGCGCCCGCGTCACCGTCGTGGTGGCGCCCGCGCCGGACGGGCGCTCCCTGGCGGTGGAGGTGCGCAACGCCCCGCCGCCCCCCTCGGCCGCGACCGGTCCGGCGGCCTCCCCGGCGCAGGGCGGGGCGCAGGTGGCGGCACCGGGGGAGTCCGGGGATCCGGAGCCGGTACCGGGCGGGCCGGGGGAGCGGGAGCCGCTGCCCGAAGGGGCCGGGGAGGCGGTCGCGGAGCTGCCGGGAGGCGGGTACGGCCTGGCGGGGCTGCGGGAGCGGGCCGAGCTGCTGGGCGGCTGCCTGTCGGCACACCCCTGCCCGGCAGGCGGCTTCACGGTCCGCGCCGTGCTGCCCCTCTGAGCAGGCCCGGCACCGGCACGCGACCCGCCCCGGCACGCCCCGCCCCGGTGACCGGCCCGTCGGCCGGTCGGAGGGGGCCGACCGGAGGTTACCCGTCCGCTACGTCGCCCGGCAGGATGGGTCGGCCGGGCTCCGGTGGGGCCGACCACCCCGGCGGAGTCGAGGGGGAGCTTCCACGGGCACGCGCCCGTGGAACGGCACCGGCCGGTGGGGTTCCGGCGCGACGCGGCACCGGGGCAGCGGTGCCGCGCCGCGCCGGAACCGCTCCGCCCCGCCCGGCCCGCCACCGGGCCGCCGCCCCGCCGGCGAGCGCCCCCGGGCCGCACCGCCCGCCATCCCGCCGCGCCGCCGGCCACCGCCCCGCGCCGCCGCCCGGACCGCCCCGGTCCCCCCCGCGCCGCGCCGACCTGCGTGGACGGGTCACCCGTTGCGAAATACTGGCCGGCCGCGGGCACCGACCCCGCGGACGGCAGCAGCACGGCACGACAGCGCGCGAGGGGTGCGGACATGCACACAGGCCCGACGGGGAACGGACCGGAACGCACCGGGAGCGGCGGCGCCGACCCGGAGTTCCTCGCCCTCGAACGCGAACTGGCGGTCTTCCTGCGCCGCGCCCGCGCCTCGTCCGGCGAGATGGCCCGCGAGGTCCACCCCGAGCTGGAGCCCGCCGCGTACGGCCTGCTCGCCCGGCTCGACGACGCGGGCGGCCAGCGCGCGACCGACCTCGCCGGGTACTTCGGCGTCGGCAAGGCCACGATGAGCCGGCAGCTGCGCGCCCTGGAGGAGCTGGGGTTCGTCGCCCGGGAACCCGACCCGGCCGACGGCCGCGCCTGGCTCGTACGCCTCACCGACGAGGGCCGGGACCGCTTCCGCCGGGTCCGCGACGCCCGCCGGGCCCGCTACGTCCGCAAGCTCGCCGGCTGGGACCGCGCCGAGGTCGCCGAACTCGCCCGCCTCCTCCACCAGCTCAACACCCGGGCGGAGGGCGGCGAGCCGGGCGCCCGGCGCGGACCTCAGAGCTCCGCGTAGACCGCCGTCGCGTCGTCGTGGAGCTTCCAGCGCCGCACCCCGCCGGCTTCCGCGTCCCGCTCCTCCAGCGCCCGTACCCGGTCGAGCAGGCCCCGCGGGCCCTCCTTGCGGAGCACGCCCAGGCACTGCGTCCAGTCGCCCTCCCGGAACAGCTCCACCCACCGCGCCGCGCCGTCCGTCAGCGCCGCCAGCGCGCGCACCTCGCTGCGCGGCGTCACGCCGGTCACGGCCCGCGCCGCCACCGACGGGTCGGCGGCGGCCGTGAAGAAGCCGCCGTCGGCGTTGCGGAGCAGGTCCGTCGCCGCGTGGGAGCGCAGCACCTCCGGCGGCACCGCGTCCAACCGGTCGTCCAGGACGGCCCGGACCCCGCCCTCCGGCGACTCCAGCAGCAGGACGGAGTCGGAGAGGACGAGGTGTTCCACCGCCCGGTCGTCCCAGCGCGCCAGGACCACCGTCGCCTGGGGCGTGCGGACGTGAGAAAGGTCACACGTACCGCGGTGGGCGTCCGCGGTGCGCCGGATTGCCTCGGCGAGGACCTCCGTCAGCGTCAGGTCGGTCCGCGAAGTGGACAGTTCGGTCAGCGCGCCGCCCAGGCGCGCGGTGAACCAGTGCACCGAGTGCACACAGCCGTCACCCCCGGAGGGGGGCGTCACACCGTCCAGGACCACCACCGCGCCGCCCCGACCGGACGCGGGGACGGCCGCGGCCGCCCAGTCCTCGTTGGGGCGTTCGGGGTGGCCGGGCAGCGAAGCGGTCCCACTGTGCATGCGCCTCAGTCTGCATGACTCCTCCACACCGCGCACACGGCCCGGCGGGGGAGCGGTACCCGCAGGTCAGGGGGGCGGCGGCGGCCCCGCTCCGGCCCGGGCGCCGCCGAGGGGCCGACATGCGGGCGCGCATACTGCCAAAGCCCGCGCGGAAGGTCCAACCCGGCCCCCGCCCGCGGCCCGCCGACCGCCGGTGCGCGAGTTGTTCGCCAACTCGGGAGTGTTGTTCACTCGTTCGGGTGGCGGAGCGGCCGACGGGTGCTCGCTGCCCAAAAGGGCTGGAATGGTCGGAAGCCGTACCAGGGGTGGGAGCGCTCTCCATGTGTGACCGGTCGTCACCTCTGCTTCAAGGGCGAACGAGTTCAAGAATGTGAGCACCGGTGCAGAAGCGCAGTGACACTCCGGGCGATCCCCACGTTCCGGGCGGCCGCCGCGTACGGGTCCGCAGCCGGCTCGTCGCCGGCGTCGCCCTCGTCGGCGTCACCGTCATCGGCGCCGGGGTCCCGGGGCTGCTCACCACCTCCGCGGACCTGACGGAATCCCAGGGCCTGGTCACCTTCGCCGAGCTGAACCGCCAGGCCGTCACCCTCGCGCACTCCCTCGCCGACGAGCGCGACGAGGTCACGGCGTACGTCGCCGCGGGCCGCGCCGGCACGGAGGGCGACGGCAGCGGCGGCGGCGCGGGTGGCGCGGGTGGCGCGAAGCCGACCCTGTCGAAGACCTCCACCGCCCGCGTGGACCGCCAGATCGAGGAGATCCGCGGCGCCGCCCCCGAGGACCTGCGCCGCGCCCTCGCCGAGGTGCCCGCCCTCCGCCGCACCGCCGTCACCGGCGACGGCACCGCGCTCGCCGCCCACCGCGCGTACACCGAGGTGATCGACCGGCTGCGGGCCCTCGCCGCCCGGCTCGCCGACCGCACCCCCGCCCGCGCCACCGACGGCCCCGGCCGCGCCCCCGCCGAACTGGGCCGCGCTGTCGAACAGGCGTCCGCCACCCGCGGCCTCCTCCTCGCCGCGCTCGCCCTGCCCGAGCCGAGCGGCGGCGACCGCACCGTGTACGACCCGGTCACCGGCCGGTACGTCACCGAGGAGGACCCCGACGCCGCGTCCGCCGCCCGGGCCCGGGACGAACTGGCCGCCGCCGCCCACCGCGCCCGCGTCCGCGAGCAGGTCGCCCTCGCCGACTTCGAGGCCGACGCCGACGCGCCCGCCCGCCAGTCGCTCGCCGCGACCGTCACCGGCCCCGAGGTCAAGGCGGCCGAGGGCCACCTCGCCAAGCTCGCCGACGGCCGCGAGCTGACCCGCGCCGAGCGCAGGACCGACCCCGAGCAGCTGTCCGCCGCGCTCACCGCCCGCATCGAGCAGATGCGCGGCGTCGAGTCGGCCCTCGCCACCCGCCAGATCGAGCGCATGGAGGGGCTGCGGGACGCGGACGTCACCGCCCTGGAGCTGCGCGTCGCGATGCTCGGCGGCTGCCTGCTCCTCGCGATCGGCGTGTCGACGGCCGTCGCCCGCACCCTCACCCGGCCGCTCGCCGTGCTGCGCATCGGCGCCGCCCGGATCGCCGCCGCGCCGGAGGCGGAGGAGCCGATCCGCTTCACCGGCCGCAACGACGAGTTCGCCCAGGTCGTCCGCTCGCTCAACACCCTCCACGGCCACCTCCTGGGCCTCGCCGACCGCGCCGGACGCGACGGCGGGCGCGAGGCCGCGGCCGCCGAGCTGTCCGCCCGCCACGCGGAGCTGCGCGAGGAGACCGAGCGGCTCACGGCCGAGCTGCGGACGCTGCGGCACACCGTCCACCACACCTTCGTCAACCTCTCCCTGCGCACCCTCGGCCTCGTCGAGCGCCAGCTCACCGTGATCGAGAAGCTGGAGGAGCGCGAGCAGGAGCCCGAGCGGCTCGCGACGCTCTTCAAGCTCGACCACATGGCCACGGTCATGCGCCGGCACAGCGAGAACCTGCTGATCCTCGCCGGGCACGAGCACAGCCACGCCCACCAGGGGCCCGTCCCGCTGGTGGACGTCCTGCGCGCGGCCGTCAGCGAGATCGAGCGGTACGAGCGGGTCGCCATCCAGTCCCTGCCGCCGCACGCGTACGTCGCCGGGTTCGCCGCCGACGACGTCAGCCACCTCCTCGCCGAGCTGCTGGAGAACGCCACGTCGTTCTCGCCCCCGGAGGCCCGGGTCCAGCTCTCCGGCTGGCTGCTGGACACCGGTGACGTGATGCTGTCCGTACGCGACAAGGGCATCGGGATCACCCCGGCGCGGCTCGTCGAGCTCAACGCCCGCCTCGCCGACCCCGCCCAGGCCCGCGCGGTCGCGGAGGGCACCGGCGCCGGGGAGGCCGGGGGCGAGCCCGAGGGAGAGGGGCTCGGCCTGCGGGTCGCCGCGCTGCTCGCGGCGCGCCACGGGGCGCGCGTCGAGCTGCGGACCGAGGAGGACGGCGGTGTGACGGCCCTGGTCGTCCTGCCGCAGGCGCTCCTGCCGGACGCCCCCGCCACGGCGGCGTCGCCGGCCGAGGCGCTCGCCGAGGGCATGCCGGTGATGAGCCTGCCCGCGCCGCTGGCGGAGGCCGACTCCGCCGCGCCGCAGCACCGCAGGACCCCCGACGACACCCCGGTGGCCCGGACGGGACACGAGGCGGACTCCACCGCGACCGGGACGACCGGCGAGGCGGCCGCCGAGGACCGGCCCGCCGGGCCGGAGGCGGACTCCACCGCGACGGCCGCCGAGCCGGCGACAGCCCCGCCCACCGAGGCACCCGAGCCCGCCGGGGCCACGGAGCCCACCGAGCCGGCGACGACCCCGCCCGCCGAACCCGCCGAGCCGACGCCCCCGCCCACCCGTCCCACCCCGCCCGCCGAGACCGGTGGCGAGACGACCCTCCAGGTGCGGCTGCCCGCGCCCGGCGGGGAGGGGCACGAGCGGGACACCGAGGACGCCGCGCCGAAGTGGGAGCGGGTCGGGCGGGTCACCGACAAGGGCCTGCCGAAGCGGACGCCGCGGATCGTCGAGACGGCGCCGCCCCCGGCGGAGCGCACCGGCGGCGTGAACGCCGACGAACTGCGCCGCAGGCTCGGCGGGTTCCAGCAGGGTTCGCGGGACGGCCGGCGTGACGTGGAGGCCGAGATCGCGGGTACGGAAGAAGCGGGACCAGGAACGGGGGACACAGTCGAGGAGGCACAAAGGTGAGTGCGACGGCCGGCACCGGAACCCGAGGACTGAGCAGCGGGGCGCAGAACCTGCAGTGGCTCCTGGGCAACCTCGTGGAGGAGGTGCCCGGCGTCCGGTCCGTCGCCGTCGTCTCGTCGGACGGACTGCTCCTGCTGTCATCCGACCCCGACGCGGCACGCGGCCCGGACGACGGCGCTGAACGGCCGCGCGGCCCCCGCGGGTCGAGCGCCGACCTCGCGACGATCGTCTCCGGCATCGGCAGCCTCACCGCCGGGGCGGCCGGCCTCATGGACGGCGGCGGCGTCAAGCAGACCATGGTCGCCATGGAGCAGGGCAGCGTCTTCGTCACGGCGATCAGCGACGGCTCCCTCCTCGGCGTGCACGCCGCCCCCGACTGCGACATGAGCGTCGTCGCCTACCACATGGCCCTCTTCGTGGGCCGGGCCGGACACGTGCTCACCCCCGAACTCCGCAGCGAGCTGCGCCGGTCGCTGGAGGGCGACCGGTGACCGCCCTGTCGGCGGGGCTTCCGGTACGGGGCGAGGGGCGCAGGCCCGCCCGCGTACGGCCCTACTCCCTCACGGGCGGCCGCACCCGCTTCGGGTACGTCCTGCTCGTCGAGACGTTCGTCGCCGCCCTGGAGGCCCCCGACCCGAACGGGACGGCCCCCGCCCGGGAGGACCGGCCGGCCAGGCCCGCCGGGCGGCTCATGCCCGAGATGCGGGCCATCGTGCAGGTCTGCCGCAGGATGCGGACGGTCGCCGAGATATCCGCGCTGCTGCGGATACCGCTGGGCGTGGTCCGGGTGCTCGTCAGCGACCTCGCCGACCAGGGCCGGCTGCGCGTGTACGGGACCGGGCACGGGACGGGGCAGCCCGACCGCGCGCTGCTGGAAAGGGTGCTCCATGGTCTTCGCCGTCTGTGACCTGCCGGAGGAGGAGGCGCCGGCGCCCTGGCAGCTCGACCGCGACCGGGCCCCCATCGCGACGAAGGTCGTCGTCGCGGGCGGCTTCGGGGTCGGCAAGACCACCTTCGTCGGCTCCGTCTCCGAGATCACCCCGCTGCGCACCGAGGCGCTGATGACGCAGGCCGCCGCCGACACCGACGACCTGTCGGCGACGCCGGACAAGGCCACCACCACCGTCGCGATGGACTTCGGCCGCGTCACGCTCGACGACGACCTGGTCCTCTACGTCTTCGGCACGCCCGGCCAGCAGCGCTTCTGGTTCATGTGGGACGACCTGGTGCGCGGGGCGATCGGCGCCGTCGTCATGGCCGACACCCGGCGCCTCACCGACTGCTTCGCCGCGCTCGACTACTTCGAGAGCTGCCGCCTGCCGTACGTGGTCGCCGTCAACCACTTCGAGGGCACGCCGCGGTACGAGGTGGAGGACGTGCGCGACGCGCTCACCGTCCCGCCCGACGTACCCGTCGTGATCATGGACGCGCGGGAGCGTCCCACCGTCGTCGAGTCGCTGCTCGCGCTCGTCGCCCGCGCCCTGGAGCAGACCCCCGCCTGAGCGGCCGGTCCGGCGCCGCGCACACCGCCCGCCACTCCCGGCGCCCCCGCACACCGACACCCCCCGCACCGGCCGCCCCCGGCATCCCGTCACACCAGGAAAGAGGCCCCCTCTCGATGCGCCAGATACTCATCGTCGGAGCCGGCCAGTCCGGGCTCCAGCTCGCCCTCGGCCTCCAGGCCCGCGGCTACGACGTCACCCTGATGTCCAACCGCACGGCCGACGAAATCCGCCACGGACGCGTCATGTCGACGCAGGTCATGTTCACCACGGCGCTGCGGCACGAACGCGATCTGGACCTCGCCTTCTGGGAGGCGCAGGCGCCGCGCATCGAGGGCCTCGGCGTCTCGGTCGCGGGCCCGGAGGGGGCCCGCGCCGTCGACTGGGTCGGCCGGCTCGACGGCTTCGCCCAGTCCGTGGACCAGCGCGTGAAGATGGCCGGCTGGATGGACGCCTTCGCCTCGCGCGGCGGCCGGCTCGTCATCCACGGCGCCGCCGTCTCGGACCTGGACTACTTCTCCCGCGCCTACGACCTCGTCCTCGTCGCCGCGGGCAAGGGCGAGCTGGTGTCGATGTTCGAGCGCGACGCCGCCCGCTCCGCCTTCGCCGAGCCGCAGCGGGCGCTCGCCGTGTCGTACGTCCACGGCCTCGGGCCCCGGCCCGAGCACCCGGAGTTCGACGCGGTCCGCTGCAACCTGGTGCCCGGTGTCGGCGAGCTGTTCGTGATGCCGACGTTCACCACCGGCGGCCGCGCGGACATCCTCTTCTGGGAGGGCGTCCCGGGCGGGCCCCTCGACGTCTTCAAGGACGTCAAGGACCCCGGCGAGCACCTGGCGCTCACCCTGGAGCTGATGGAGCGGTACACGCCCTGGGAGTACGCCCGCGCCACCCGGGTGGAGCTGACCGACGCCGGGGGGACCCTCGCCGGCCGCTACGCGCCCACCGTCCGCAAGCCCGTCGGGCGGCTGCCCGGCGGCGGCCTCGTCCTCGGCGTCGCGGACGTCGTCGTCGCGAACGACCCGATCACCGGCCAGGGGTCGAACTCCGCGGCGAAGTGCGCCGCGAGCTATCTGGCGTCCATCGTCGAGCACGGCGACCGGCCGTTCGACGAGGCGTGGATGCGGGGCGCGTTCGACCGCTACTGGCAGACCGCCCAGCACGTGACGAAGTGGACGAACGCCATGCTGGGCGCCCCGCCGGAGCACGTGCTCGGCCTGATCGCCGCCGGTGAGCGGAGCCAGGCCGTCGCCGACCGCTTCGCGAACGGCTTCGACGACCCGGCCGACTTCGAGGAGTACCTGTACGACCCGGCGGCGACGGCCGCCTACCTGGACTCCGTCGGCGCGGCCTGACACCGCGCCGCACACCGGCGGCGGCCCCGACCCCACCCACCCGCCCGCCGCGGCCGGTGGCGGATCACTCCCCGGCGTCCGGCAGCGGCGGCGGGTCGTAGGAGGGCAGCGGCCGGGCGTCCGCGTCGGGGCGTACGGCGCCCAGCACCGGGTGCGCCGACAGCGGCGACACCCCCACCGGGGCGCCGGGGCGCGGCGCGTGCAGGACTTGGCCGCCGCCCACGTAGAGCGCGACGTGCGTGGCGTCCGGGAAGTACACGACCAGGTCGCCGGGGCGCAGCGAGCGCAGCGGGACCCGCGGCAGGGCCCGCCACTGCTCGGCGCTGGTGCGCGGCACGGTTCGGCCCGCCGCCTCCCAGGCCCGCGAGGCCAGCCCCGAGTCGTCGAAGGACTCGGGGCCCCGGGCGCCGGGCGCGTACGGCTTGCCGAGCTGCTCCGCCGCGTACGCCACGGCGTCGGCGCCCTCCCGGGAGGGCACGCCCTCCGCGGCCGGCACGCCCTCCTCGTCCAGCGCGCCGCCGGCGGTCAGCTCCTGCCGGGCCCCGTCCGTGCGGTCGCGCTCCAGCGCGGCAAGCTCCGCGAGCTGCTCGGCCGACAGGCCCGCGAGGGCCTCCTCAACCTCCCGGAGCCGGGCCCGTGCCTCGTCGTGGGCCCGCTGCCGTGCGGCGATCAGGGCCTGGTGGGCGTCGAGTGCCCGGCGTGCCGCGGTGGCGACGGCGTCGGCACGCTTCTCGCCGCCTTCCAGCCGGGCGACGGTCGCCGCCTGCTCACGGGCCGCGCGCCGCACCACCTGGCCCTGGTCCAGGGCCTGGCGCGGGTCGCGGGTGAAGAGCAGCCGCAGCGCCAGGGGCAGGTCGGCACCTCCCCGGTACTGGGCGCGGGCCAGCTGCCCGGCGGCGGCGCGGGCGCGGGCCAGGGCGTCCCGGGTGCGGGTGAGGTCGCCGCCGAGCCGGTGCGTCTCGGCGGCCTGGGCGGTCAGCCGCTCCTGGGCGGCCGTGTACGTCTCGCCCGCCGCCTCGGCCTCCCGGTACAGCGTCCGCAGACGGGTCAGCAGCTCGGAGACGGGCTCGGTGCCGGGCCCCGAGACGGGTCCCGGGGCGGCCGCCGCGGGCGGAGCGGGGGAGGCGAGGGCGAGGGACGAGGCGAGCGCGAGGACGGACGCCGCCCGCCGGAGCGCCACCCCCCGCCGGAGCGCCACCCCCCGCCGCCGCGCGCTCCTCGCGCGGTACGGCGCCATCCTGCTGATCGACATGTCACCACCTCCGGTCACGGACGCAGTGATGATGGTTCGTCAGATGGGGCGATGAAACGACTATGGGGCCGCCCGGGTCAACGCGTTGACCCCCTCGGGGTAGGACACCGGGCTCTTCCCGCTACGAGCCGTCCCGCCGCCCCGAGCCGGAACGCTCAGCCGTCCCGCCGTCCCGAGCCGAAACGCTCAGCCATCCGCCCGTCGCGGCTTCGACCAGGGCCACCGCACACCGCGCCGCTCGCGACCGGCCGGCTCGTAGGCGTACCGCCAGCCGCGCTGGAGACCGAGCCGGGGCGTGTGGCCGGCGGGCTCGCGCCGGTAGGCGTGGACGGTGGGCGGGCCGCCGCCCTCGTCGGGGACGGGGACCTCGTACCACTTCGGCGGGTGGCCGGTGGGGCCGGTCAGTACCGGCAGGACCCGGCCGTCCAGGGGGCCGCCGTGGAAGGGGGTGTTCTCGGTTCGCACGGCACCAGTGTCACAGCAGGTGGGCCGCCCCGCCCACCACAGGCACCACCCGGCGGGCGAGGGTGCCGACCGGGCCCTCGGCGGTCTCCAGGGCGAGCAGCCCCGCTACCACCCGCTCGGTCTGCGCGTCGGTCGCGGCGGTGGCCGTCAGCAGGGCCACGAGGTGGTCGACGAGCCAGCCGCGCAGCTCGGCCGCGGGCGGGTGCTTGTCCTCGTCGAGCCAGATCAGGGAGGCCGCCTCGACGGCGGCGATCCAGGTGCGCACCATCATCCGCAGCCGCGGCCCGGGGTCCGGCACGCCGAGGTGGACGAGGATCTGCTCGGCGGCGGCGCGCCGCACCTCGTCCACGATCGCCGTCGTCCGGGACGTCTCCGCGACGCTCCCGCCCTGGAGGAGGGCGCTGAACCCGGCGTCGTGCTCGTCGACGAAGCGCAGGTACCGGTCGAGGACCCGGGCGAGCCGCTCGGTGGGCGGGCCCTCGGCCGGCTCGGCGAAGCACAGCTCCAGCCGGTCCGCCGCCGAGCGCAGCGCGGCCTCGTACAGCTGCTGCTTGCCGCCGGGGAAGTAGCGGTAGACCAGCGGCCGGGAGACCCCGGCCGCCTCCGCGACGTCGTCCAACGACACCTCCTCGGGCGCGTGGTGCGCGAAGAGCGACAACGCGGCGGTGAGGAGCTGCGTACGCCGCTGCTCGACGCTCAGCCGTCGGTACGCGGGTGTGGCGGGCGTGGTGGCGGCACGGGTCATGCCCGCAGCGTAACCCCGGTGGCGCGCTGGGTGTCAGGGCGCCGGGGACGGCCGCCCGCCGCGCTCACGCGAGGAGTCCGGAGCTCTGCCATAGCCGCCGCCCGACGCCGCGGAGCACGCCGATGTCGTCGAGGAAGTCGGTCAGGCGGCGGGCGCCGGACTGCATGACCTCGCGGCGGTGGCCGCTCGCCCTGACCTGGGCGACGGCCTCGCGGCGGTCGAGGCCGACGTTCTCGTAGACCTGCGGGTTGACGAAGCAGACGGAGAAGACCCGGGCGGCCTCGCCGCAGCTGACGCGGGTGAACTCCTGCTCCCAGCGGGGCGCCGTGACCATCTGGCGGCGCAGCTCCTCGCGGGCGTATCGGACGTGGCGGGCCTCCTCGACGACGTGGATGCGGGTCACGCCGCGCACCAGCGGCTGGACGCGCTCGTCGGGGAAGGTCAGGCGCTGCATCCAGTCGAGGATCTCCTCGCCGAGCAGCGTCGCCGCGAACGACCCCGGGGTCGTCGAGACCGTCTTCAGCACGCGCGCCATGTTGTGGTAGACGCGCGGCACCGGGTACGCCGGGGCCTCACCCTTCTGGATGAGCCGGGCGAACATCATCGAGTGGCGGCACTCGTCCGCTATCTCGGTGAGCGCGTAGCGGACGTGGTTGCTGGTCACGGACTTGTCGTAGATGTGCCGCACGAGCAGCTGCATGAGGATGATCTCGAACCAGATCCCCAGGGACGCGAGGGACGCCGCCTCGTGGCGGGCGAGGTCCATCCGCTGCTCCTCCGGCATCCGCCGCCACAGCGGGGTGTCGTAGAGGGAGACCAGCTCCGGCGGCCAGAACCACTTGCCGTCCTCGAAGGGCGCGTCCCAGTCGAGTTCGGTGTCGGGGTCGAAGGAGTGCTTGGCGGAGGACTCCAGCAGCCGCGCGGCGACCTGCTCGCGGTCCCGCAGCGGGCCCAGCGCGTCGCGCAGCAGGCGCAGATCGGGTTCGGACACGGTCGTCATGGTCTCGGCCACCTCGCAGTCGGCTTCGGGTTCTGCGGTCGCACCCTTATGAGACTGCCTGTCAGCAAGCCCGTCAATCCCCCCGGCGAGACTTGTTGACCCGACGTCTAGCAAGATGGACGCTGCCCTTGGCACCATCCGAACCCGGGCCCCGGCCCGGCACCCGCACCGCACCCGCACCGCCCGAGCCGCACCCGCCCCGAACCCGCATCGCCCCGAACCCGCACCGCATCCGCACCCCGCCCGCAGCCCGCACCCCGGGGCCGACGCGAAGGAGCCGCCTGTGTCGACGCACGACCTGTACGCCAACGACCCGGGGTCCCCCGTCTGGCAGATCCCCGCCTCCGGCGCCGCCCGCTTCTCCTGGGAGTACGACGAGGGGCGCGCCCGCCTCCTCGCCCTCTACCAGAAGGGCAAGGACAAGCAGTGGGACAGCACCCGCCGCATCGACTGGGAGCTGGAGGTCGACCCGTACGACCCGCTCGGCACGCCCGACGAGGCGATGACGGTCCACGGCACCCGCCACTGGTCGCGGATGACCGAGAAGGACCGCGGCGACCTGCGCCGCCACTACGCGGCGTGGCAGTTCAGCCAGTTCCTCCACGGCGAGCAGGGCGCCATGGTGTGCGCGGCCCGGATCATCGAGGCGGTCCCCGACCTGGACGCCAAGCTGTACTCCGCCACCCAGGCGATGGACGAGGCCCGCCACGCCGAGGTGTACGGCCGCTTCCTCCACGAGAAGATCGGGATGCTGTACCCGATCAACGACAACCTCAAGTCGCTGCTCGGCGACACCCTGCGCGACTCCCGCTGGGACATGCCCTATCTCGGGATGCAGGTCCTCATCGAGGGGCTCGCGCTCGCCGCGTTCGGAATGATCCGCGACACGACGAAGAAGCCGCTGCCCAAGCAGATCCTGGCCTACGTCATGCAGGACGAGGCCCGCCACGTGGCCTTCGGCCGGATGGCGCTGCGCGACTACTACCGGCAGCTCACCGACGCGGAGCGGCGCGAGCGCGAGGACTTCGTCATCGAGGGCTGCTACCTCATGCGCGACCGGCTGCGCGGCGTGGAGGTGCTGGAGAACTTCGGCATCCCCAAGCGGGAGGCCGAGGAGATGTCGGAGCGGTCGGAGTTCCTCCAGCTCTTCCGCAAGCTGCTGTTCAGCCGGATCGTGCCGTGCGTGAAGGACATCGGCCTGTGGGGCGAGCGGCTGCAGAGGGCGTACCTGGACATGGGCGTCTTCGAGCTCGGCGACACCAACCTCGACCGGCTGATGGCGGAGGACGAGGAGATCGCGGAGCGGCTCGACGCCGAACGGTTCGCGGCGGAGGAGGCCGAGCGGGTCGCCGAGGTCGCGCAGGCCGTGGCGGACGGCGCGGAGGCGGAGGGCGGCACGGCGGAGCGCGCCCTCGCCGGAAGCGTCCTGGCGGGAGGCGTCCTCGCGGAGGGCGCCGACGGGGCGGGCGCGACCGCCCGGGGTGCCGGCCCGCGGGAGTGAGCCGGGGGACGCCGCCCGCGCCCGCCCCGAGACGTCGCCGCCCGCGCCCGGCCCCGGACGCGTCGCCGCCCGCGCCCGCCGCGGGGACGGGCGCCGCCGCCCGCCCGGTCAGTCGCGGGCGGCGGACGCCAGCGCCGCCTCCATCACCGTCCGGGCGATGGGCGCCGCGCTGCCGCCCCCGCTGATGTCCTCCCGCCGGGCCGACGCGTCCTCCACGACGACCGCCACCGCCACCGCCGGCCGGGCCGCGCCGTCGGCCCGCGCCCAGCCGATGAACCAGGCGTACGGCGTGCCCAGGTTGCCCACGCCGTGCTGGGCGGTGCCCGTCTTGCCGCCGACCTCCGCGCCCTCGATGGCGGCGTTGCTGCCCGAGCCGCGCTCGACCACGTCCACCATCAGCTGCCGCAGCACCCGCGCCGTGGCCGGCTCCATGGCGCGCGCGTAGGTGCGGTGCGGCGTCCGCCCGACGAGCCCGCCGCCTGCCGTCGTCGTCGACTCCACCAGGTGCGGGTGGGCCAGCTCGCCGCCGTTGGCGACCGCCGCCGCGACCATCGCCATCTGCAGCGGCGTCGCCGTCGTGTCGTACTGGCCGATGGCGGACAGGGCCAGCTGGTCGGGGGTCATGCCGGAGTCGAAGTTGGAGCGGGCCACCCGGGACGGCACGCGCAGGCCCCCGTCGTTGAAGCCGAACCTGCGGACCGCCGCCAGCATGCCCGGCTGCCCGACCCGCACCCCGAGCCGCGCCATCACCGTGTTGCACGACCAGCGGATGGCGTACGCGAGGGAGGCGTCGCCGCAGCCGGTGGCGTCGTTCGGCAGCACCGTGCGGGTGCCGGGGAGCACGTACGGGTCGGGGGTGCCGGTCGGGGCGTCGACGTCCGTGACGACCCCGGCGTCCAGGGCCGCCGCCGCCGTGACGATCTTGAAGGTGGAGCCGGGCGGGTACGTCTGCCGCAGCGCCCGGTTGAGCATCGGCCGGCTCGGCGCGGTGTTGAGCCGCGCCCACGCGGTGGCGACCTCGCTGCCGGTGCCGGAGAGCCGGCCGGGGTCGTACGACGGGCTCGACACCAGGGCCAGGACGCGGCCGCTGGACGGCTCCAGGGCGACGACCGCGCCGCGCCGCCCCGACAGGCCCCGGAACGCGGCCTGCTGGAGCGCGCCGACGATGGTGGTGGACACGTGGCCGCCGGGCGGGCGCTCGCGGCTGATGTCGCTCCACAGGGGGAGCGGGGAGAGGCGCGGGCTGGTGCCGGAGAGGACGGCGTCCTCGGCGTGCTCGACCAGCGTGGTGCCGTACGTCTGCGAGGCGTAGCCGGTGACGGGGGCGTACAGCGGCCCGTCGGTGTAGGTGCGTTCGTAGCGCAGCAGCTGGCCGGTGTCCTTGGAGCCGGTGACCGGCCGCCCGTCGACGAGGATGTCGCCGCGCGGTGCGGCGTACCGGGACAGCACGGTGCGCCGGTTCGCCGGGTCGTCGTCCAGCCGGTCGGCCTGGAGGACCTGGACGCGGGCGGCGTTCGCCAGCAGCGCCACCAGCAGCAGCAGGCACAGCGCGGCGGCCCGCCGCACGGTGCGGGTGCTGCCGGGGCGGGCCAGGTCGAGGTCGCGGGGGAGGGTCACCGGGCGTCCTCCGGTTGTACGGGCGGCGGCGCGGCCCCGGCGGTACCGCCCCCGCCGCCCGCCGCGGCGCCGGCCGGGGCGGCGCCGGGGGCGCGGGCGGAGTCGCTGACGCGGATGAGCAGCGCCACCATGATCCAGTTGGTGACGACGGAGGAGCCGCCCTGCGCGAGGAACGGCATCGCCATCCCCGTCAGCGGGATCAGCCCCGTCACGCCCCCCGCGATGACGAACACCTGGAGCGCCAGGATGGACGCCAGCCCGATCGCCAGCAGCCGCCCGAACGGGTCGCGCAGCGCCAGCCCCCAGCGGTAGCCGCGGGCGACGAGCAGCGTGTACAGCAGGAAGAGCGCGGTCAGGCCGACGTACCCCAGCTCCTCGCCCGCGGTGGCGAGGATGAAGTCGGACTTGGCGGCGAAGCCGATGAGCGCCGAGTGCCCGAGGCCGAGGCCCGCGCCGAACATCCCGCCCGCGGCGAACGCGAAGAGCGACTGCGCGAGCTGGCCGGGCCCGCGGCCCGCCTCGATGGAGGCGAAGGGGTGCAGCCAGTCCTCCACCCGCCCGTGCACGTGCGGTTCGAGCGTCCCCACCACGAACGCCCCGACGCACGCGAGCAGCAGGCCGACGGCGATCCACCCGGTGCGGCCGGTCGCGACGTACAGCAGGATGACGAACAGGCCGAAGAAGAGCAGCGACGTGCCGAGGTCCCGTTCCAGGACGAGCACGCCGACGCTGGTCAGCCAGATCGCCACGACCGGGCCGAGCACCCGCCCGGCCGGCAGCCGCACGCGGCCGAGGGTGCGGCCGGTGTGTGTCAGCGCGGTGCGGTTGGCGGCGAGGTAGGCGGCGAAGAAGACGGCGAGGAGGATCTTCGCGAACTCGCCCGGCTGGAAGGACAGTCCGCCGACCCGGATCCAGATGCGGGCGCCGTTCACGGCGGGGAAGAGGATCGGCACGGTCAGCAGGGCGAGCGCGGCGGCCACCGACACGTACGCGTACCGCTGGAGGAGCCGGTGGTCGCGCAGGAACACCACCACGGCCGCGAAGAGCGCGAAGCCGAGCGCCGACCAGACCAGCTGCGTCGGCGCGGCCCGGTCGGCCGGGGTCTCCAGGTCGAGCCGGTAGATGAGGACGAGGCCGAGCCCGTTCAGCAGGACGGCGATGGGCAGCAGGAGCGGGTCGGCGTACGGGGCGGTGAACCGCACCGCCAGGTGCGCGAGCAGCGCCAGCAGCCCGAGCCCGGCGCCGTACCCGGCGACGTCGGGCGGTACGGCGCCGCTGTGGGCCAGGCCGACGTCGGCGTAGCCGAGGACGGAGCACAGCACGGCGCAGACCAGCAGGGAGAGCTCGACACCGCGGCGCTTGGGCAGACGCACTCCGGGCGGCGCGGGGTCCGGGGTCGCTGCGGTCATGGAGGGCAACGTAGCAAGATAAAAGTGCTATGTCCCTTATGTCGTGTTGTGGCATGCCGGTCAGGTGCCGGCGGGCGCGTCCTCGCCGTCCGCGTCGAAGTCCGTGTACTCCGGCAGTGTCAGCCGGGCCACCGCGCCGCCGTCCGGCGCGTTCGCGAAGACCAGCTCCGCGCCGATCACGGCCGCCTGCCCCCGGGCGATGGTCAGCCCCAGTCCGTGGCCCTTGCTCCCGCTCTCCGTGCGGAACCGCTGCGGCCCGTGCTCCAGGAGGTACGCCGGGTACCCCTCGCCGTGGTCGCGGACCGTCACCACCGGCCCGTCGACGGCCACCTCCACCGGGTCGCGCCCGTGCTTGTGGGCGTTGGCCAGCAGATTGCCGAGGACCCGCTCCAGCCGCCGCCGGTCGGTCTCCACCCGGGCGTCGCGCACGACCCGCACCGTCGCCCCCGCGCCCGCCGCCCGCACCGCGCGCTCGGCGAGCGGACCCAGCGCGTACACGTCGAGGTCCACCGTCTCGCTGCGCGTGTCGAGCCGCGAGATCTCCAGCAGGTCCTCCGTCAGCGCCCGCATCGCCCGCACCCGGTCCCGCACCAGCTCCGACGGCCGGCCCGGCGGCAGCAGCTCGGCCGCCGCCGACAGGCCAGTGAGCGGGGTGCGCAGCTCGTGCGCCACGTCCGCGGTGAACCGCTGCTCGCTCAGCAGCTTCCCCTGGAGCGACGAGGCCATGGTGTCCAGCGCCCCCGACACCGTCGCCACCTCGTCCTGCGGCCGCGTCGGGTCCTTGGTGCGCGGGTCGTTGACGCGCGCGTCCAGGTCGCCGGCGCTGATCCGCCGCGCCACCTGCGCGGTGAGGTGCAGCCGCCGCGTCACCCGGGTCACCGCGAACCAGCCGACGAGCAGGGTCGCCCCGATGGCCAGCACCGAGGACCCGAGGATCGCCTGGTCCAGGCCGCTGATGGTGCGCGCGCTCAGCGAGTAGTCGACGCGTACGGCCAGGGCCCGCCCGTCCGCCGGGCCCGCCGCCCACATCGTGGGCCGGCCCCGGTGGTCGGCGACCATCGTGCCGCGCTGGCCCCGCGCCGCGAGGTCCCGCAGCGACGGCGGCAGCCCGACCGGGTCGACGGACGCGAACGGCGGCAGCGGCTCGCCCGCCTCGTACGCCCGCGTCACGTCCTCCAGCCGGGACAGCGCCTTCTCCCGGGAGGTGTCCACCGTCTGCCGCGTCACCGACACGTGCACCAGCGCGCCGAGCAGCGCCGCCAGCGCGCAGCACATGAGCGTGATGAACACGGCGGCCTTCCACGTCAGGGTCGCCGTCCACGCCGGTCGCCGCGGCACGGCCCGCACCCGCCCGGCCCGCGCCCGGCGCACGCCGCCGCTCACCGGCCGGCCGCCGGGTCGCCGGCCGCCGGGTCGCCGGCGTGCGGCGTCGGCCCGGGGGTGGCCGCCGGACCCGGCGCCGTCTCCCGCTCGGCTTCCGGGTCGGCCTCCGCGGCCCGCTCCGGATCGGGGTCCGGCGGGGCGGCGGGCTTCGGCGGGTTCGGCTTCACCCGGACGATCTCGTCGCGCGTCGGCAGCATCGTCCGCTGCTGCGCGTCCCACGACCAGGCCGTGCGGTACTCGTAACCGGGGATGCCCGCCGACACCGCCCGCAGGATCAGGTCCCGGCCCGCCAGCTCCACGCTCACCAGCTGCTCGACGGTGGCCATGATCCGGGTGAGCCCGCCGTTCTCCGGCAGGTAGCAGCGCACCGCGACCAGCTGGTCGGGCATCGTGATGCCGACGATCAGCTCGTCCCTGCCGTCGCCGGTCAGGTCGCGGTAGTAGGGCTTGAGGACCGGGCAGGCCTCCGGCGCGCTGCCGCACCGGCGGATCGCGCGGGCCGTCTCCTCGTAGATGCCGTCGGAGCCGCTGTACTGGTCGGGGCGGGCGTCCACCTCGGCGCGGACCACCGCCACCGGGTCGACCGCGCGGACGTCGCCGTCCGACACCCGCACCCCGGGGACCCGCTGGGTGTCGCTCTCGCCGTAGTCGATCGGCGGGGCCGTCACCGGCGGCAGGTCGGGCCACAGCCGTACCGGCCCGACGGCCGTCGGGGTGGCGCCCGCGCTCCGCAGCTCGCCGGCGTTCCCGCACCCCGCCAGCGGCACGAGCAGTGCGGCGGCCGCGGCGAGGGGCAGCAGGCGGGTGGCGGCGCGCACGGCGGTGCGGCGGCTGCGGTGCGGGGTCACGGTGGTTCCGGTGCTCCAGTCGACGGTCCTGCCCCGACCCTATTTCGTCCGCGACACGGCCGCCGTCCGCCGGGGGCGGAGGGGGCCGTCGGGGCGCGGGGCCCACGGTAGGCGGCGGGCGTTGCGATGGGCCCTCGACCGTGTAACAGCCGCCCCACACCCGTACCGCCACCCCGGCGCCCGGGGTGCGGCCCCGCGCCGCAACGGAGCCAGGGCGCCAGGGCGCCACGGGCCCCAGGGCGCCACGGGTGCCACCGCGGTACGGGCGTCACCGCCTCACGGGTGCCACCGCGGTACGGGCGCCACCGCCTCACCGCGGGTGTGAGCTGCCTCCGCGGACGCCGCCGTTCCCGGCGAGCCGCTCCGCCTCCGCGGCGGTGATCTTCCGCTCGACGCCGCAGAACGCGCACTGCGTCCGGTACGAGGTGGAGACGGGGAACAGCGGCACGAAGAAGAGCGTGAACTTCGTGACCCGGCGGCGCACCGCGTGCGCCGCCGGGGTGCCGCACCCGCCGCACACCAGGGTCACCGTCGCCAGGTGGTACAGGTACCCCTTGGTACCGAAGACGATCACTCGGGTGCCTCCGTCGCCGGCTCGCCCAGCGCCCGCCGGCACAGTTCCAGCAGCCGTTCGTCCTGGTGGATGTCGTGGTCGCCGGAGACGCCAGCCGAGACGTTGTGCCGCCGGGTACGGGCCAGCTCGGCGCGCAGCAGCGGCTCGGCCTCCGCCGCCGCCCGGCCCGCGGGCCCCAGTTCGGCGAGGCACTCGGCGACGTCGATCCGGGTGTGGCGGTTCTCCCGCCAGGCGGCCAGCAGCACCGGCAGCGTCTCGCCGAGGCCCCCGGTCACCCGGCTCAGCGCCGTCGCCGCGTCGACGCGCAGCCAGACGTCCCGCGCGGTCAGGCAGGCGCGCAGCTCGGGCGCGGCCGCGCGGGCCGACCCGCCGAACGCCCCGAGCACCCACGCCGCCGCCCGCCGGTCGTGCGCGTCCGGCGCCGACAGCAGCGACCGCAGCCGCGGCAGGACGGCGCCGGCGTCGCCCTCGACGGCCCACAGCGCCCGCGCGGCGGCCGTCGCCGTCCCCGCGCGGGGGTCGTCCAGCAGCGGCCGTACGTCCGCGACCGCCTCCCGGGCCGCCGGGCCGAACGCGGCGACCGCCCGCAGCGCCGACTCCTGCACCCACTCGCGGCGGACCGCCGGCGCCCCGCGCAGCACGCGCAGCACCTCCGGCAGCGCCTCCACCGCTCTCCACCCGGCCAGCGCCAGCAGCAGTGGCGCCGACCGCTCGCCGAGGTCGTCGTCGAGCGGCAGCGCGCCGAGCCGCCGGCGCAGCGCCGGCACCAGCGCGGCGCCCGCCTCGCCCAGGTGGGGGAGCGCGTACAGCAGCCGGCCGTCCGTCTCGGGCCGTTCCAGGGCGCGGGCGAGCACCGGCACGGCGCGGGCGTCGCCGGCCCGGGTCAGCGCGAGCAGGGCGCCCGCCGAGCCGGGCCGGCCGCCCATCCACTCCGTGGCCCAGGGCGCGGGGTCCTCGGCGACGCGCGCGGCCAGGTCGTCCGTGGCGGGCCCGGCCAGCGCGAACAGCCCCTCCAGCCAGCTCGCCGCCGCCGCCCGCAGCCGGGGCTCCGGGTCGTGCAGCTGCTCACCCACGAGCCGCACCACCTCGTCGTACCCGCCGCGCCAGGTGCGCACGAGGCCGCCGCACATCCACACGGCGTCGGTCCGCTGGGCGCCGTCGGGGCTGCGCAATTGGGCGGTGATCAGGGCGATGCGGTCGTCGACCCGGTCGTCGAGGGCGCTGTGCAGCGTACGGAGCAGGTCGTCCGCCCACGCCGCGCCGCGGCCCGCCCGCTGCTCCTCGCGCTCCTCGCGCAGCTGCCCCACGAGGGTCGGCGCGGCGGGGCGCAGATCGGTGGACTCCGCCGGCTGGGCGGGGTGCACGGGGTGCGACGTGCCCAACGCGTCCCGTACACCCGGCACGGCCCAGGAGTTGGCCGAATTAAACGCGTTGGCAGGCAAGTTGAGTGGGGTGCGGCCGGGGCCTCCGGCCGCCCCGGGCGGTCCGCCCGGTCCGCAGGGGCAGCCGCCCCCGGGGCCGTCCGCGCCCGTGCACCGGCCGGGCCCGGCCTGCCGCAGCTCGGTGAGGAGGGCGGTGACGGTCGGTACGACGTCCCCCGGGAGCCGCCCGGGAGCGCAGCGGGCCAGCTGGGCCAGGGCCGCCAGCCGCAGCGCGGGGTCCTGCGCCGCCCCGGACAGCCAGCTCAGCCAGCCGGCCGTCTCGTCGCGCAGCGACTCGTACCGCAGGGCGATCCGGCCGACCGCCTCGACCAGCGCCAGGCGCACCTCGGTGTCCGTCTCGACCGTCAGCCGCTCCCGCAGCAGGTCGAGGACCCGGACGGGGTCGCCGTGCAGCGAGGCCAGCGCGCCCGGGACGGCGAGGCGGACCTCCCGGTCCGCGTCCCCGACCAGCGCCAGGAAGACGTCCGCGCCCGCGGCGACCGCGGCGGCGGCCATGGCGTAGTTGGCGGCGTCCTCGAACTCCTCGTCCTCGGGGTCGAGTTCCTCCAGCTCGTCGTCGCCCGACAGGTCGATGCCGCCGATGCTGGCGAGCAGTTCGACCACGCAGCCGCGGTCCTGCACCTCGGGGCAGGCCACGAGTTCCAGCAGGAACGGGATGCACGCCAGCGTCGAGTCGTACACGTCGCCCTGGTGGTGCACCGAGCCGTAGATCCCGTCCAGCGCCGCCTCGCGCTCCGCCGGGTCGTCGGACGCCAGTCCGCGCAGCAGCGCGGGCACGTCGTCGGCCGGGCCGTAGGCATGACCCAGCGAGGCCCAGTCGACTTCGTCGATCCCCGTGAACATGCCTTCCCTCCCCGTGAACCCTGCACTTGGGGGCAATAGTGCACCACACCGCGGATGGCGATGCCCCGGCAATCGGACACGCCTCGGACACGCTCCGGACACGTCTCCACGCCCCTTTTCCTCTGTTCTCTGCCCGGTTATCGCCCGGCCAGCCCTCCGCCCGGCGGCCGCCCCGGCCGCCCCCGCCGACGGCCCGGCGGGCGCCCCGCGGAGGGCGCCCCGCCTCCCCGCGGGGCCCCGCGCCGACACCCGGCGGCCACTCGTGCGGGCGACCGCCGGACGGCCGTCGCCTACCCGCCGCCCCCGCCACCACCCCCGTCGCCACCGGTCCCGTCACCCCCACGCTCGCCGCGCCCGCCGCCGGCGCCGTCCCCCCTCCCCTCCTTGAGGCGCAGCACCGTGGTGACCGTGTGGCGGGTGGTGCCCTGGGCGACCTCCACCTCCAGCGCGGGCGGCACCGACCGGTACGCCACCTCGCCCAGCCCCACCGCCGTCGCCGTGCCGCCCTCACCGGCGGGGAGGGCGCGCAGCACCGCGCCCGCGCGGGCGCGCAGGGGCGGGGGGAGCGGGCTGGACACGACCGGGGTGTCGTCGTCGGGGAGGACCAGCACGAGGGCGGCCGGGCGCTGCGCCGGACCGGTGAAGCCGACCACCACCGCGTCGCGCGTGTCGGTGTGCCGCAGCTTGCGCCACGCGCGCGTACCGCCCTTGTACGGCTCGTCGAGCCGCTTGACGACCAGCCCCTCGACGCCGATGCCGGGCAGCGTGTCGAACCAGTCGCGGGCGGTGTCCGGGTCGGTCGTCATCGGCACCGCCTGGAGCGGCGGGCCGAGCGCGGCCAGCAGGGCGACCAGCCGCTCGCGCCGCCGGGCGTACGGGCGGGGGCGCAGGTCGGCGCCGTCCGCCGCCAGCACGTCGAAGGCGGCGTACGAGGCGGGCAGCCGCCTCGCCAGCGCGGGCGCCCGGCCCGGGGTCGCCGCGGCCCGGCCCTGCACGGCGGCGAAGTCGGTGCGGCCGTCGGTCCAGACGACGACCTCCCCGTCGAGGACGGTCCCCTCCGGCAGCGCCAGCGCCGCCGCCGCCAGGTCGGGGAAGGCGGCCGTGACCAGGCGGTGCGAGCGCGCCTGGAGGACGACCTCGTCGCCCGCGCCCCGGAACAGCACCATCCGGTGGCCGTCGAACTTCGGTTCGTACGCCAGTCGGCCCGGGTCGCGCGGCAGGGTGCCCACCGTCCGGGCGAGCGCCACCCGGACGGGTGGGAGGACCGGCGTCCTCACGGCTCGGGCACCGGCCCCGCGCCCACGTGCTCGACGAGCGGGCGCAGCAGGTCGCCGTACCGCCGGACGCGGGGCGCCAGGTCGCCGAGGAGGAAGACCAGGGCGCCCGGCTCGTCGCACGCCTCGACCTCCTCCCAGGTCACGGGGGTGGAGACGGTCGGGGTGGGGCGGGCGCGCAGGGTGTAGGGGGCGGCGGTGGTCTTGGCGGCGGCGTTCTGGCTGTGGTCGACGAAGACCTTGCCGGGGCGCAGCGCCTTCGCCATCCGGTGCACCACGTGCCGCGGGTGCTCGGCCTCGGCCTCCACCGCGAGCCTGCGGGCGTAGGCGGAGACCGCCTCGGAGGGGGTCGGCTCGACCGGCACGTACAGGTGCAGTCCCTTGGCGCCGGAGGTCTTCGCGTACGCGGTCAGGCCGTCCCGGGCGAGGCGCTCGCGCAGCCACCGCGCGACCCGGCAGCACTCGACGACGGTGGCCGGGGCGCCCGGGTCGAGGTCGAAGACCATCCGGTCGGCGACGGCCGGCTCCCGGGCCCGCCACTGCGGGGTGTGGAACTCGACCACCAGGTTCGCCGCCCACATCAGCGACGGGAGGTCCTCGACGACCACCTGGCGGGCGCCGGGGTCCTCCGACCGGGGGACCGGCGCGGTCCTCACCCAGTCGGGCGTGCCGGGCGGCGGGTTCTTGGTGAAGAAGAGCTGTCCTTCGGGACCGTCCGGGTAGCGCAGGAAGGACAGCGGCCGGTCCCGCAGGTGCGGCAGCAGCGCCTCGGCGACGGTCGCGTAGTAGTGCAG
The DNA here is from genome assembly GCF_020873895.1 of Streptomyces sp. DH12. Classification (GTDB taxonomy): domain Bacteria; phylum Actinomycetota; class Actinomycetes; order Streptomycetales; family Streptomycetaceae; genus Streptomyces. Next base: position 55,376 of record NZ_JAHWGT010000025.1, read on the forward strand.
GAGCTCGCCCTTGGTGGTGCCCGTGGCGGGGTGGATGACCTTGTCCAGGTTGCTCAGCGGGAGGCGCCGCCCCTCCACCTCCGTGATCGGCGTCATAGGATGAGAATCCCACGATTCCGGTACGAAAGGGACGAACCGTGCGATCCATCTGGAACGGCGCGATCTCCTTCGGGCTGGTCAGCATCCCCATCAAGCTGGTGAACGCGACGGAGAACCGGTCGGTCTCCTTCCGGCAGGTCCACACCGAGGACGGCGGCCGCATCCGCTACCGCAAGGTGTGCGAGCTGGACGGCGAGGAGGTCCCCTCGGCGGAGATCGGCAAGGCGTACGAAGAGGCCGACGGCACCATGATCCCGATCACCGACGAGGACCTGGCCTCACTGCCGCTGCCCACGGCGAAGACGATCGAGATCGTCGCGTTCGTACCGGCCTCCCAGATCGACCCGCTCCAGATGGACGCCGCCTACTACCTCGCCGCGAACGGCGTCCCCGCCGCCAAGCCGTACACGCTGCTGCGCGAGGCGCTCAAGCGCAGCGACCGGGTCGCCATCGCGAAGTTCGCGCTGCGCGGGCGCGAACGGCTCGGCATGCTCCGCGTGGTCGACGACGTGATCGCCATGCACGGCCTGCTGTGGCCGGACGAGATCCGCCACCCGGAGGGCGTCGCGCCGGACACGTCCGTCACCGTCCGCGACGCCGAACTCGACCTGGCCGACGCCCTGATGGACACCCTCGGCGAGGTGGACATCGAGACCCTGCACGACGACTACCGGTCGGCCGTCGAGGAGCTGATCGCCGCCAAGGCGGAGGGCGGCGTGGACCTCCCGCGCGAGACGCCGCCGGAGAAGGGCGCCCAGGTGATCGACCTGATGGCGGCGCTGGAGAGCAGCGTGCGGGCGGCCCGCGAGGCGCGCGGCGAGGAGTCGGGCGCGGACGCGGGGTCCGACACGGACGCCGGGTCGGACGGGGGCGGGGACGACGGGGAGTCGGCGTCCGTCACCGAACTGCCGGCCCGCGGGACCCCGCCCCGGGCCCGGACCGCGCCCAAGCAGGGCGGCGCGCGGAAGTCGACGGCGAGGACGGCCAAGGAGTCGGAGGAGCCGCCGGCGCGCAAGTCGACGGCGAGGACGGGCCGGACGGCGGCGAAGAAGACCACCGAGCGGAAGGCGACCGGCGGCACGGCGAAGAAGGCCACCGCCAGGACGAGCGCCAGGTCGGCCTCGGCGGAGAAGGCGGGCGGCAAGGCGGGCGACAAGGCGGGCGGCAGGTCGACGGCCGGGGCGGCCGGCGGGAAGGCCGGGACGGACGGCAAGGCGTCGGGCAAGACGGCCGCCAAGAAGACCACCGGCCGCAAGCGCTCCGCCTGAGCTCCCACCGGGCGGCCAGGACCGGTCCCGGGCCACCGGTGCCGTCCCGTGCCCCCGGGGCCGCCGGAGGGCTCTCTTCCGTGAGAGCCGCCCGGCGGGGTGCCTAGGATCACCGGCATGGCACTGCGACCCGTCCAGGTGAACGTGAAGGCCCTCGACAGCCGGGCGGTCGGCCGGTTCTGGGCGGAGGCACTCGGCTGGAGCGCCTACAGCCCCGGCGTGACGACCTACGTCGGGCCCGCCGGCGGCCTGGTGTGGCCGGACCCGGTCTTCGTCGGCATCGACGTCGTCCCCGTCCCGCAACCCGGGACGGCGACGAAGAACCGTGTGCATCTCGACCTCGCCACCACCTCGGCGGCCCACCACGCGGAGTCGGTCGCCCGCCTCCGGGCTCTCGGCGCGACACCCGTCGACGTGGGCCAGGGCGCGGTGCCGTGGACGGTCCTCGCCGATCCGGAGGGCAACGAGTTCTGCGTGCTGGAACCCCGCGACGTCTACCGGGACACCGGGCCCGTCGCCGCGGTGGTCGTCGACTGCGCCGACCCGCGGGCCATGGCCGGGTTCTGGGGCGAGGCGATCGACTGGACGCTGCACGAGGTGACCGACGACCGTGCCGTGATGCGCTCCGCCGGGGGTGTCGGCCCGTTCCTCGAGTTCCTGCGCACGCCCGGCGCGAAGAGCGTGCCGGACCGCGTCCACCTCGACCTGCTGCCCCGCCCCGGTGACGACAGCGCGGCGGAGGCGGCCCGCCTGCGGGCACTGGGCGCCACCGACCTCGACCTCGGCCAGGGCGACGTGACGTGGACGTGCCTGGCCGACCCGGAGGGCCACGAGTTCTGCGTCCTCGCCCCGTCCTGACGCCCCGCCGAGACGACCGGGCCCCGACGCTTCGGCCCGTCCCGTACGCCCCGGGCTCGCGCGCCGTGACAGCGGGACACGTAACCGAAGCCTGGCGAACGGCCCTTGTCCCGTCATATTCGTTTGCCGCGCGCCGACCCGGTCCGATAGGAAGCCTGCATGCTCAGGGGCAACAAGGTCGGGCTCAGGGCCCGGCACGACGAGGACATCCCGATCCTGCGGGCCGAACTCTACGACGACGTGGTCAACGGCTCGCGGGCCGAGGGCGGGCCGTGGCGGCCCCTGACGCCCGGCACGAAGGACCCGCGGCTCGTGGTGGACGAGAAGGAGCAGCGGCACGTCCCGTTCTCCGTGGTGGAGCTGGACGGCGGCACGCTGGTCGGCATGGCGAACCTGTGGGGCATCGACACCCACAACCGCTCCGCCCACATCGGTCTGGGCCTGCTCCCGGCCTCCCGCGGGAAGGGCTACGGCACCGACGTGGTCGCCGTGCTGTGCCACTACGGCTTCGTCGTGCGCGGCCTCCAGCGGCTGCAGACAGAGACGCTGGCGGACAACACCGCGATGCTCCGCTCCGCCGAGCGCAACGGCTTCGTCCGCGAGGGCGTGCTGCGCTCCTCGGCCTGGGTGCTGGGCGAGTTCCTGGACGAGGTCCTGCTGGGGCTCCTCGCCCGGGACTGGAAGCCGGACGCGCGGGCCTAGGGGGTGTCTTGTCGATCAGGCCGGATCGGCCGGCGGCGGCACCTTCAGGAGCCGGACGACGGGCGCGGCGGAGCGCCCCGGGCGACCCGGACGCGTCCGCCCTCGTACTCGGGGACCAGCTCGACCTGCACCTGATGGGTGGTCTGGCGGTCGACCTGCCCGCCCAGCTCGGCCGTGACCACGCCGATGCGCAGCCCGCCGCGCCCGGCTGCCGACCGGTGCACCTGCACGGTGAACTCCAGGTTCACCTTCTCCACCGTGAACCCCAGGGGGCGGCCCTGAGCCTCGTCGCGGGCCTTCTCCAACTCCCCGCGGATCTGCCGGATCACCTCGGCGAGTCCCACGAAGTCCTGACCGTCCGACATCCCGCACCCCCGTACGTCGCCGTCCCCGCCCCCGCCGTGACCGTCCCCGCCGTCGCCGTCGCGAGGGTCACCGTCCGTCAAGTATGGGGCAGGAGAGGGCCCCGCGCGTATAGTTTCGCACCATGGTGGCCGCCGGGGGTGTCAGCACCGATCCTTCCTCGAACCCGTCCTCGAAGACCCCGCCCTGGGCCGTCCGCATCCGCTGGGGGAACGGCGAGATCGCGGGCGCGGGCGTCCTGTTGAGCCCCGATCGGGTCCTCACCTGCGCCCATGTCGTCGACCCCGGGGCGCCCGTGACCGCCGAGTTCGTCGGCGCTCCCGGCGGCGCCGTCCCCGCCGTGACCGCCTGGGCCGACCCGGACGCGTACGTACCGGAGACCCGGGACGCCGACGGCGACCCCAGCGGCGACGTGGCCCTGCTGCGGCTCGAACACCCCAGGCCCGCCCACGAGACGGTCCCCCTCCACCGGCTGTCCGCGCCCCACCGCACCGTGCGGATGTACGGCTTCCCGTACGAGCACAACGGCGGCATCTGGTTCCGCGCGACCATCATCGGCGGCTGCGGGCGCGACGGACAGGTCCAGTTGGGCCCGCAGACCCCGGGCGAACTGGCCAGTCCCGGGTGCAGCGGCGCCGGAGTGGTCGACGACCTGACCGGCAAGGTCATCGGCATCGTCCTCACCGGGATGCGCGACCGGCACGGCAACTCCTTCTCCTTCATGAGCCCCGCCGAGACCATCGTCCGGCACCTGCCCGGCGTCGCCGCCCGGACCCTGGGCCGCACCGCCGTCGACGACCGGCTCCGCTCCCGTACGGGCGGGTCCGCCGAGCCCGCGCTCGATGAGCCGTTCGCGCAGCGCCTCGCCGGCTGGCTGCGCGGCGACGGCGAGCAGGTGAAGATCAGCCTGGTACGCCCCGGCGACCACGCCAGGGCCGCCACCCTGCGCCGCGCCATCACCCTCGCCGACCGGGAGTTACGCACCACCGCCTCCGTCGACCGGGCGTCCCTCGACCCGCCCGGGACCGTCCCCTCCGCCGGCGGCCACGACCTCGCCCTGGACGCCACCGACTCCACCGCCGAGCGCGTCGCCGAGCGGATCGCCGAACGCATGGGCCTGTGGCAGCACCCGGCCGACCCCGCGACCGACCGGATCAGGGCCGGCGGCGTCCCGCTGACCCTCGTCGTCGTCGGCGTCGACCAGGCCGTCGACCCACCCGCCCTGCTCGACCTCCTCGCCGTCCTCAGGGCACGCGGCAGCCGCCTCCTGCTGGTCTTCCGCGAGAGCGGCGCCTGCTACGAACGCGCCAGGGTCGACCTCGTCGTCCGCCCCGAACAGGAGCGCTGCGCCCGCCTCGTCGCCCGGCTGCGCCGGCTCACCGGGCCGCTCGCCGAGAGCCTCGGCGACGCCATGGCGACCGTACGGGCCGACGACCCGCAGGCCGTCCACGACGCCCTGTACCGGGCGGACGGCGCCCTGCACATCCTCGGCTGCTCCCAGCAGCTCGTCGGCACGGCCGACGGCCCCGACCTCGCCGCGTTCGAGCGGCTCACCGACCGGCTGGCCGCCCGGCTGGCCGCGGCCGCCGACCGGCTCGACGCCCTGCGCCGCCGCCGCGGTGAGCTGGTCGGCCGCCTCGACGGCTACCGCGCCCTGCACCAGGGGGTCACCGAGGGGGCGGAGGACCTGGAGGTGGACGAGCTGCACCGCCGGGCACACCGGCTGCTGCACGCCAGGCCGTGCGACGTCCCGGCGGCGCAGGAGGCGGTCGAGGCGTACACGCGGCTCGTCGAGGGCCGTGACCGGGAGAGACGCGAGCGGGGAGGTGCCGCGCCCGCATGACCGGCCCCCGCCCCGTGCCCTGCCCGCGCGCCGGCTGCTCCGGCGCGGTGATGGTCACCGGCTTCTGCGACACCTGCCACCGCCGCCCGCCCGCGGCGCCGACGCCCACCCCGCCACGGTCTGCCGCGCCTCGGCCGCCCGCGGCGCCGCCCACCGCGCCGGCGACCATGCCGACGCCGCCCACCGTGCCGGACCCGACGGCCCCCGACCGGGCCGCGCCGGGCCGGACCGCCACCCGCCCGGACCCGGCCGGCCCGGACCCGGCCGGCCCGCACCCCGCAGGTCCGGGCGCCGCGGCCGGCGCGGGTACCGAGGCGGGGCCGGGGCCGGAGCCGTACGCGCCCGGGGGGAACGCCGCCGCCCTCGACCGGGACGGCCTCGTCCTGCTCCCGCACGTCCCCGCGCCCGACCCGGCCGCCGCCGCCGGCACCACCGCCCGCCCGCCCACCGGCGGCCGCCGCTGCGGCTTCCAGAACTGCGCCGGCACCATCGGCATCGGCTACGACGGCGAACCCGCCCCCGACCACGGCTTCTGCCCGGAGTGCGGACGGCCCTACTCCTTCGAGCCCCGGCTGCGCCCCGGCGACGAGGTCGGCGGCCACTACCGCGTCCTCGGCTACCTCGCGGCGGGCGGACTCGGCTGGGTCTACCTCGCCGAGGACACCGAGGTCCCCGACCACCTCGTCGTCCTCAAGGGCCTGATCAACACCAGCGACGCCGTCGCCCGCCGCGCGGCCGTCGAGGAACGGCGCTCGCTCACCACGCTCCACCACCGCGACATCGTCCGCATCATCACCTTCGTCCAGCACCAGGCTCCCGGCGAGGACGAGCCCACCGGCTACATCGTCATGGAGTACATCGCCGGCCGCTCCCTCGCCTGGATCCGCTACGCCCCCGAAGAGGAGCTGACCGCCGTCTTCGGACGGCCCTTCGGCATCGACCACGTCGTCACCTACGGCTGCAAGATCCTCGGCGCCCTGGAGTACCTCCACGAACAGGGCCTGCTGTACTGCGACATGAAGCCGGACAACGTCATCCACTACGGCCGTGACATCAAGGTCATCGACCTCGGTGCCGTCCGCCGCGTCGACGACCGCACCTCCGGGCTGGTCTACACGCGCGACTACGCCCCGCCCAAGCGGGAGCGCGACCAGCGCGGCTTCCGGATCGACACCGACCTGTACACCGTCGGCCGGACCCTCCAGGCCCTCGCCACCCGCACCGCCCCCGCCCCCGGGCTCGCCGCCCGCTCCTTCGACGCGCTCGTGCGGCGCGCGACCCACCCCGACCCGGCGGCCCGCTTCACCTCCGCGGCCGAGATGTCCCGCCAGCTGTGGGAGGTCCTGCGCGAACACCAGGCGCTCACCTGGCACGAGCCGTACCCCGAGCGGTCGACCCGGTTCACCCCCACCGCCGTGCTCTTCGGCGCGGCGCTCGGCACCGTCCCGGCCCTGGAGCACTGGACGGCGGACCGCGGCGCCCCGACCACCCGCCCGCACCCCGCGCCGCATCCCACACCGGGACCCGCGTCCGGACCCGCGCCCGGCGGCCCGTCCGGCGTCGGGCCCGGCCGTGCGCCAGGGGCCGTCCCCGGCGGTACGGGGAGCGCGGCCGATGATCCGCCGCCCCCGCCACCCCTGCCCCTGGCGCCGCCCGACCCCCGCGAGGCCGCCCGCGGCCTGCCCGTCCCGATCCCGGACCCGGGCGATCCGGCCGCCGTACTCCTCGCCGGACTCGCCGCCGACAGCCCCGCGCGCATCGCCGAACAGGCCCGCCGGGACCCGGCCTTGGCCACCGCCGAGACGGCGCTGTGGCTGTGCCGCGCGTACGCCCGCGCCGGCGACCCCGCCGAGGCCGGCCGGTGGCTGCGCACCGCCCGGGGGCTGGGCGCGGGGGAGTACGACTGGCGCGTCTCCTGGCACCGCGGCCTGCTCCGCCTGACCGAGGGGCGGGTGCGGGAGGCGGAGGAGGAGTTCGCCGCCGTGTACGCCGCCCTGCCCGGCGAGTGGGCGCCCAAGCTGGCGCTCGGCCACTGCGCCGAGTACCTCACCGCCGACGAGCCGGGGACCGGCGGGCACGAGGACTACTACGAGGCCGTCTGGCAGCGGGACCGCACCCAGGGGAGCGCGGCGTTCGGACTCGTCCGCGCCCGTCTGCGGCGGGGTGACCGGCAGGGTGCCCTCGCCGTGCTCGACCGGGTGCCCACGACGTCCCGCCACCACGACGCCGCCCGCGTCGCCGCCGTACGGGTGCTCGCCGGCCGCCTGCCCGACGGGGGGCCCACGGCGGACACCCTGCGCGAGGCGGTCGTCCGGCTCGACGCGCTGGGCCGGGCGGGGGAGCGGGACGGCGCCTGGGACCGGCTCGTCACGGAGGTGCGGGAGAACGCCCTGGCGTTCCGTCCGCCGGGCGGCTGGGGGCCCGGGTTCCCCGCGGGTGAGCTGCTCGGGCCGCGGGACGACGAGCGGGCCCTGCGCGACCTGCTCTCCCGTTCCCTGCGGAACCTCGCGGACCAGGCCCAGGACGGGGACACCCGCGGCGACCTGCTGGACCGCGCCTACGCGGCCCTGCCGGAGCCCCGCCTGCGGCTCGTACCGACGAGGTGGCGGAGGAGGAGAACCCCGACGACGAGGACCCCGACGGCGACATGACGACGGGGACACGGCGACGGCACCGTGACGGCGGCGACGCCACGGAGCCGCCGCACCACGGAAGGCACCGCACCGGGGAGGAACCCCACACGGAGGACACCGCACCACGGGAACGACGCCACCACGGGGACGCGACGAGGGGGACGCGACGGCGATGAAGCCGGGGGAGACAGCGGAACACGACGGCACGGCGCGGGCCGGCCTGGAGATCAGCCAGTGGAAGTACCTGACCGCCGAGGCGCGCGAGCACGAGATGCACGTGGTGCTGACCGTCCGCGTCGACGGCACGTCCGGCACGCGCGGCGCCGGCGGCACGTCCGACCCGGGCGCCGGGGAGGAGGGCGCGCCGAGCCGCGGCCCGCTGCTCGCGGAAGTGCTGGTCGTCGACTGCTCCAGCTCGATGACGTGGCCGCCGGAGAAGTTCCGGGCCGCCCGCCAGGCCGCCGCCGCGGCGATCGGGATGCTGCCGGCCGGCACGCCGTTCGCCGTCGTGCAGGGCACCGAGACCGCCGCCATGGCCTACCCGCCGACGGAGGGGATGCCGGAGGCGTCCGACGGCCACCGCCGCCGCGCGGACCTGGCTCTCCACGGCCTGGTCGCCGCCGGGGGCACCTGCATCGGCGCCTGGTTGGACCTCGCCCGCCGGCTGCTCGCCGCACGGAACGCCCCGATCGGACACGTCCTGCTGCTGACCGACGGCCGCAACCAGCACGACGAACTGCTCCCGCTCGACGAGGTGCTGGACGCCTGCGAAGGCCGCTTCGTCTGTGACGCCTGGGGCATCGGCGACGGTTGGGACGCCCGGGAGTTGCTGAAGATCACCCGCCGGCTCCACGGCGGAGTCGGCGCCGTCCGCGAGGAGTCGGCCCTGCCCGCCGAGTACGAGAAGCTGACCGCCCGCCTGCTCACGAAGAGCCTCCCCGAGCTGACCATCGAGGTCATGCCCGCACCCGGTACGACGGTCCGCTACCTCAAGCAGGTCTTCCCCACGGAGACCGACCTGGAGCCCACCACCGCCCCCACCAGCCACACCCACCCAACCGCTCAGGCCAGTCCCACCGACCCCACCGCCCGAGCCGTCCCGGCCGGCACGTACCGCTACACCACGCGCGCCTGGGGCGACGAGACCCGCCGCTACCACCTGTGCCTCGCCGCCGACCCCGCCGGCCGGCCCCGCCGCGAGGACCTGCAACTCGCCGTCGTCTCCCTCGCCCTGCCCGGCGCCGCCACCGCCCGGGACGTGGCCCTGCCGCCGCCGCAGCCGTGCGTCGTCCACTGGACGGAGGACCCCGCCCTGTCCCGGCGCACGGACACCCAGGTCGCCCACTTCCAGTTGTACGGGCAGCTCGGCCAGGCCGTCGCGGCCGCCGCCGACGCCTACCGGCGGGGCGAGCGCGACCGGGCCGAGCAGCACCTCGGCCACGGCGTCCGCCTCGCCCACACGGTCGGCGCGGCCCGCCCCCTGGCCGACTTCGCACGGCTCGTGGAGATCGTGGACGCGGCCGCCGGGCAGGTCAGGCTCCGCCCGGATCTCGCGCCCATCGACTTCGAGCACCTCATCACGGCCAGCAGCCACAGCACGTACGGCCCTGACGGGGACGACGAAGCGGCCCTCCCGGACGGTCCCGCCTCCCCCGCCGGCGCGGGTACGGGCGCCCGGCCCACCGCCCACCCGGCCTCCGCCACCGCCCCCTGCCCGGCGTGCGGCGGGCGGTCGCCGGTCGCGGCCCGCTTCTGCCCCCGCTGCGGCCACCGCCTCCAGGAGCGGCCGTGAGCACCACCGCGCGGGACCTCACCCGCAGGCTGCGGCGGCTGCTCCTGCTCGGCACCGCCACGACGCTGGTCCTCTTCGGCGCCTTCCGGGCGGTGCACCACGACGCGGTCGGCCTCGCCACGGCCAGCGCCCCCGGCGTCCTCGCCGTCGACACCGCCAAGCACGCCCTCGTCCAGGCCGGCGACTCCGTACCGGAGGACGGCCTTCAGGACGCCGGCACGGGCGGCTTCCACACCCGGATATCCGTCGCCCACCAGGCCCTCGCGCTCGCCGCGTCCGAGAACGTCACCGGGCTCTCCGGCCGCCGCACCCTGCAGACCGTCACCGGGCTCATCTCCGTCTACTCCGGCTGGGTCGAGCAGGCCAACCGCGAGCCCGACGGCTCCCCGCTGCGCGGCGCCTACCTGCTCTACGCCCACCAGGTCCTCGACGACCCCGAAAGCGAGGAGGACATCATGGGCCGCCTGGACGCCCTGCGCGGGGAGCAACTGGCCGTCGCCGAACGGCAGGCCGCGTTCGGCTGGCCCATGCGGCTGACCTGGGCCGCCGCCGCCGTCCTGACCGCCGCGCTGCTCGGCGCGCTGCTGGAGGCCCAGCGCTTCGCCCGCCGCCGCTTCCGCCGCCCGGTGAACCCGCCGCTGCTCGCCGCGACGGCCCTCTGGACGGTCGGTGCGGTGGCGCTGGCCCGGATCGTGCTCGGCACGCACGGCGACACGGCCGCGTCGGTGGAGCTGCTGCGCGACGGGCCGACGGGCGGCGGCATCGCGGTGGCCGCGTCCGGCGTCGAGGGGCGCCTCGCCGACGCCGGGCTGTGGGCGGCCCTGTCCGACGGCGTCCTCGTCGCCGGGGCCGCCCTGGTGGCGCTGTCCGCGGCCGGCCTGCTGCCGCGCATCGCCGAGTACCGCCACCGGGAGCGCCGATGACCCGCCGTACGTACACCGTCCTCGCCCTGTGCCTGGCCCTCGTCGCGACCGGCGTCGTCGCCGGCGTGTGGTGGACGCACCGCTGGAAGGGCACGGTGACCGTCCTCGGCAACTGGACCGGCGGCGACCGGGACCGGTTCCGCTCCGCGGTCCTCGACCCGTTCGAGCGCGAGCACCGCATCCGGGTCATCTACCAGGGCAGCTCCGCCGAGAGCCAGGTGCTCGCCGCCGACGTGGAGGCCGGCACCCCGCCCGACGTGGTCATCATGCCGGGGCCGGGGGAGCTCGCCGCGTACGCGGCCGCCGGCCGGCTCAAGCCCCTGGACGGGTTGTTCGACCCGGACGACTACGCCCCCATGTGGGCGCCCCGGGTGGCGGGCGGCGTCCACTGGGTCCCGGTGAAGGCCGACCTGAAGAGCATGGTGTGGCACCCGGGCACCCTCGCGGGGGCCGACGTCGCCCGGATCGCGCGGGACCCGGGGGAGTGGTGCCTGGCCATGGAGTCGGGCGCCACCTCCGGCTGGCCCGGCACGGACTGGGTGGAGGACGTCCTGCTCCAGCAGGCCGGCTGGGAGGTGTACGAGAAGTGGGCCACCGGCGTCCTGCCCTGGACCGACCCGCGGGTGCGCGAGGCGTGGACCACCTGGGGCGGCCTGGTGGGCGCCGGCGACGAGCGGCGCGTCGTCCCGGCGCTGCGAGGCGGCTTCCAGGACCCGTGGGACGGACCGGACGCCGCGTGCGACGACGAGCGGTTGGAGCACCAGGCGACGTTCGTCCGCGACGGCGACCACTGGACCGAGGCGCGCGGCCGGTACGTCCACTCCCGCACCGTCGTCCCCGACGCCCGCACCGGCCCGCCCGCCTGGGAGGTCTCCGCCGACCTCGCCGCCATGCTGCGCGACACCCCGGAGGCGCGGGCGCTGATCCGCCACCTCGCCGACCCGGCGACGGAGCAGCCCGGTTTCACCGCCAACCGGTCCGTACCGCAGAGCGCGTACGACGGCGACCGCACCACGGCGCGCATCGACGCGACCCTGCGCGGCCGGGGCACCATGCGGTGCTGGGACGCCTCGGACGCCATGCCCCCGGCGATGCGCGACGCCTTCCACCAGGCCGTGCTGCGCTACCTGGCCGAGCCCCGCGCGCTGGACGGGCAACTCGCCCTGCTGGACCGGGTCCGCGTCCGCCTGACCGTGCCGTGGCTCCCCCCGGTCTGCGGCAACGGCTGACAGGCCCGCGGGAACGGCGGTCACCGGCCGGCCGGCCCCGCACACCCCAGTGCACACCCCCAGCGCACACCCCGGGGTCCGTCCCGTCAGCGCATGCCGACGGACCGCCGCAACGCCTCCCCGGCGAGGGTGACGGCCGCGTCGTGCGTGGCCCGCGCCAGCATGTCCGTACGGATGGGCCCGCCCTGCGCGAGGTGCCGGTCGTAGGGCAGCGGCAGCACCGTCACACCCGGCTCCCGCAGGTGCGCGACGGCCGTCTTCAGGTCCAGCGTCATGTCCGGCGCGTTCGACGTCAGGGCGACGACCGTGCTGTCGATCGCCCGGTGCGGCAGCCGGGACAGCCAGTCCAGCACCACCCGCGTACCGTTCACGCCCTCGGCGGTGCGCGGCGCCACGATCACCCGGGCGTGCGCGGTGTCCATCGCGGTACGGGCGACCTCCCCCGGCAGGGTCTCGCAGTCGACGACCGTCACCGCGAAGTGCCGGCGCAGCGCCAGCGACACGGTCCGGTACGTCGGCACGTCCAGCGGCGGGCCCACGCGCCCCTGGCTCGCCGGGAGCAGCCACCCGCCGCCGGGCACGGGGACGAGGTAGCCGGTGATGTCGTTCAGGTCCATCGAGGGGGTGAGGATCCGTGCCAGCTCCGGGCACGACCAGCGCACCGACGGGGCGCCCATCCGCACGGCCAGCGTGCCGAGCGCGGCGTCCGCCTCCAGCGTCAGCACGGGGTCGGGCCGCAACTGCGTGAAGGTACGCCCCAGCAGCGCGGCCACGGTGGACTTCCCGACCCCGCCGCGGATGGACGTCACGGCGATGACCCGCCCCGCCGGCACGGGCAGCCGCGCCTCGCGCCCGCCGCGGCCCTGCGCGACGACCTCCTTCGCGGCGGGCGACGCCAGCCCGCGCAGCGACTGCCCGACGCGCCGCACCGCGGAGTCACCGTGCTGCGGGCGGCCGAGCGCGGACGCGAGCCGCGCGTCGACGGTCGGCACCGACTCCGGCGCCGGCAGCGCCACATAGGGCCTGCGCGTCAGATGGTCGCCGTGGGTCATGCCGCACTCCTAAGCGAAGGTGCCGGGGCCACCGGGGCGAGCGGGAACGCGCAGCCGCGCACAGCCCACGTCGACACCCCCACCGCACTCACGCGTTCGAACCTACCACCGGCCCAACACGCCCGGCCCGAGGCCCGCCTGGCCCGAAGCCCGGCCTGACCCGGGGCCCGCCCGGCCCCCACGGAGTACGCAGCCCCACCCACCGCCCACGGCGACCCACCGCCCACGGCGACCCACCGCCCACGGCGGCCCACCGCCCACGGCGGCCCACCGCCTACGGCGGCCCACCGCCTACGGCGACCCACCGCCTACGGTGACCCACCGCCCACGGCGGCCCACCGCCTACGGCGGCCCACCGCCTACGGCGGCCCACCGCCCACGGCGGCCCACCGCCCACGGCGGCCCACCGCCCACGGCGACCCGGCGGTCACCCGGCGGCAGCGCCCTCGGCTTCCTGCACTTGCTCCAGCAGCTCGTCCTTCTTCATCGAGGACCGCCCCTCGACGCCCAACTGCCGGGCACGCTCGTACAACTCGTCCCGGGTGAGCCCGGCGAGGTCCTCACGCCCCGCCCCCTCACCCCCGGAACCACCGGAGCCCCCCGCGTCACCGGCGTCACCCGACCCGCCGGCGAGCTCCTCCGCCCGCTGCCCGGCGAACTCCTCGCCCATCCGCCGCAGCCGCTCCTCGTCGAACGCCTCCCCCAGCGCGGGCAGCAGGTCCTGCTCCTCCTCCTCGACGTGGTGGCGCACGGCCTCCACCCACTTGCCGAGTTCCCGGTCGAACTCCTCGCTCTCCCAGTCGAGTCCCAGCAGCCGACGGCCGAGCTCCTCCGCCTCGTGGTGCTCCTCGGTGGCGTGCTCCACCTCGTCCTTCTCCCCGGCCTCCTTCACGAGCGCCGGGTACACGTGCTTCTCCTCGGCGCGACTGTGCGCCTCCAGCATGGCCACCGCCAACGGCAACGCGAGCGGCCGCACGCTCCGCTCCTGCTCCATCATCGTGAAGAGCCGCTCCAGCTCACGGTGATCGGTCTTGATCATGGTGACGACGTCCTCGGCCACGACAGGCCCCTTTCGTCCGCGACGAACAACCACCCTCCGCATGTCCCGAACCCCCCGATCAATGCCGCCCTTCACCCCACCGCCGAAACACCGGGGCCGCCGAGCCCGGCTACCCCACCTGCCTCGGACGAGCGCATAGGCTGCCGAACCATGGACGTGCTCGCGGTACTGGACGAAGCGGTGGCCGCGCTGAAGGCCCCGCTGGGAGAGGACGACCGGGCGCAGGGCTGGACCGACGATCTCCGCCGAGAGGTCCAGGAGGAGATCTCGGTCGACCGCTCGGCGCTGCGCCGCCACGGCCCGGACACGGCACGGCATCTGCGGCCGCGCTTCGACGAGTGGCTGGAGCACGAGGGCGTCCGGCCGGGCCGCCTCCGGGCGCTGGTCATCGACGTACAGCGCACGCTGCTGGAGGCCCGGACCACGACGTGAGCCCCACCGCCCGACCCGGCAGGCACACAGCCCGCAGCCGACCCACTGCAACACCCGACAGGAAGACGGAAGCGCGACCGGACCGAACCCAAAACCCCCTACCGGCCCCAGCCGGAATGGAAGCCACCCACCCGGGCGCACGCCGCCGGCGTCAGACGCCCGGCGTCAGGCGCCCCGCACCACCCGCCCGGCATCAAGCCTCAGGCATGCTCCTGCGGGTCTTCACACACGGCGGCCTCGTCCTCTCCGAACTCCGGAGCCCGGAAAGGGTCCCTCGTCGGAGGCGGCAGGGCCGTGGCGGAACGGTGGGACGCCCCTTCCGGGGCGGAGAACAGCGGGGTCAGATCGATGAGAGGTCTCTTCTCTGGTCAGGGGGCCCGGACGCACCGGTGCTACAGCTTGGTCACCTTGGCGTACGGGCTCAGGATCCGCTTCTGCGCCGACCCGAAGTCGACGAGTGCCGCGATCCCCTCCTCGACACCGATCACCCGGCCGAGGCCGTACATGTCGTGCGTCACCTGGTCCCCCACGGCCAGGTGCGGCGGAACCGGCGTGGCCCGGGCCTTGAAGGGGCTGGTGGGCAGATGGCGCTTGAGTGCAGGAGGCTTTGTCATCTTCCTCAGTATGCGCCAGCTAAAGCCCCCCGCGCTCCCGTCGTCCGCGTCGGTTTGGACACAACATCCCGACCGCGGCCGACCGCAGCGATGCTCGGACTCGGCCGAACAGACCGCCGGCAATGCTCTCGTCGACCGTTCTCGACGATCAGCCGATGGTCGTACCGCCAGGCCGCTCAAGGCACTGCGCGAACTCGCCGCTGCGTCGAAGAGGGGCCCCGACGCGACCACTGATCCCACCAGGTGGCGCCGGTCGTGACCGCCGGGTGTGAGACGACCTTGACGTGGGCTACGACGCGGTCGCCGGCAGATCACCGAGGTCGAACGTGGGCTCCGTACGTGTGCCCCGTCCGAGCGTTCGTCGGCGCTTCGGCCGGCCGGCCGGTTGCAGCAGCATCAGACCTTGATGACGGTGGCGCTGCCGCCACAGAGCGTGATAAGGCCCTCGGGGTCGGAGGTGAGGATCGTGACCGGACCCGGGGCGGTCAGGGCAGTTGCGGCGAGCATGGCGTCGATGGCGCATTCGTGGCCGTGCAGGGCGGCTTCGGCGAGCAGAGTGGCGGCGCGGCGGGCGATCGGTTCGGTGATCGGTTCGATGATCAGTCGGGAGAGCGTCCACTCCAGGGCCGGGCGGTTGATTCGGGGGTGGACCACTTCGACGAGGGTGGCTGCCGAGGTGATCACGCGCAGGTCGTCGGCGCGGGCCAAGGCGAGCCAGGCGGTGACCGTTCGGTCGCGCAGCACGGCCTTGGCCAGTCCTTCGCTGTCCAGGACGAGGGTGCCGCCGGGGACCGCGGGGGAGCGGGTCACGCTGCGCCCGCCCCGTGCTGTGCCTGTTCGCTTCGCGCCTCGGCGAGCTGGTCGCGCAGGGACTGGACCTCTTCGTCCGTGACGAGTCCGTGCTCGGCCTCGGCGACGGTGATGAGTTCGTTGAGGTTGTCGCGTTCGATCTGGCGGGCCACGGCCGCGGCCACGTAGGCGGACAGGCCGGAGGGGCCGCTGCGGGCCTTGGCAGCCTCGGCGATGTCGCGCGGCATGGTGATCGAGTACTTGCCGGTAGGGTCACTCATGCTACCTATCCTACCTGCTATCCCACCCTTGGTGCGGAGCTCTCCGGCCGACGCGGCCGGCCCCGGCGACGCGTCGACCTGGAGGGAGACGGTGGATGTCGTGCGGAGTTCGGCAGGCCGGGTACGCGTGGCGGCAAGAGGGGGGCGCGGGCCGAGCAAGGGTTGTGATTGCCGCGCAGCCCCGCCGAGAACGTGCAACGGGGCGGACGCCGGATGCGGCCCTCGAACGGGCAGGCAGCGGCGTCGAGGTCCTCATGAACTGATACGGGAGGCGCCTCTACCGGCGTCGGACCCTCGCCGACAGGGCGCTTCGACATCCTTCTGACTGCGTACAACTGAAGGCTCGTCACGATCCTCGCGGCGAACCGGGCGGCCCCCATGAACCTCGCGTCCCGCAGATGTCCCGCAGTCCACAGAGAGCTTCATACACAAAGAAACCCCTGACCCACATTTCGGCAGGTCAGGGGATCGTTTAGCACTTCTTGCGAAGCGCCCCCGGCGGGGGACCCGGAACCTGGGAACGGGGAGAGCCGCCGGCGCCGGGTGGAGAGCTGGTCCTCCAGGAGATCATCCAGCTACAGCGATGGCCCTGGTCGCAGAGTTCGAGTCCTGGGTAGAAGCCGCAAACGTGGCTGGTGGCGTGGGGCGGCTGGATCTGCCGGTTGGTGCCACCGTGCGAGTGGTGAGTCGATCCCGGCTCGCACTGGTTGATCGGTGGGCGCACCGTTGGCGGCGTGACTACGGCCCTGGGTGGGGGCGGGATTTCAAGAGAGTGGAAGATCAGAATGTGGCGATTTATCCGGGTGGTGTGCACCGCTGGCCCATGGAGGAGCTGTAGGGCTAGACTGCGAGGTCAAAAATTGTCATGTATTCGGTACAGACCTGGCGGATCACGCTAGGCTCCGGCACGTGCTCGCCGGGATGGTGAGCTGAGCAAGCTGAGTGTGGAAGCGGGCAGGATCGAGTGAGGTCGAATGCGGTCGGCATTGGGGAGCAGGAGCTTCCGATGCCGTTGACGCTGGGGGAGCTGGAGGGGTATCTGGCGAAGGCGGCTGATCTGCTGCGGGGCAGCATCGATCAGGCGGACTTCAAGGCGTACATCTTCCCGTTGATGTTCTTCAAGCGGATCAGCGATGTGTACGACGAGGAGTACGCCCGCGCGCTGAGCGAGTCCGGCGGCGACCATACGTATGCGGCGTTCGAGGAGAACCACCGGTTCACCATCCCCGATGGTTGCCACTGGGCAAACGTGCGCGAACGCACCGAAAATGTCGGTGAGGCTCTCAAGGCCGCCTTCCGCGGGATCGAGCAGGCGAACCAGGGCACGCTGTACGGCATCTTCGGAGGCGCGACCTGGACCAATAAGGACAAGCTGCCGGACAACAAGCTGATCGACTTGATCGAGCACTTCTCGACCAAGACCCTTTCGATCTCCCAGGCCGCCCCCGACGTGCTGGGACAGGCGTACGAGTACCTGATCAAGCGGTTCGCCGACCAGTCCAACAAGAAGGCCGGCGAGTACTACACCCCGCGCGAGGTGGTCTCGCTGCTGGTCAACATCCTGGACCCCCAGGAGGGCGAGACGGTCTACGACCCGGCCTGTGGCACCGGTGGCATGCTGATCGAGGTCATCCAGCACATCAAGGCCCGTGGCGGTGACCCGAAAACTGTCCTCGGCAAGCTGTACGGCCAGGAGAAGGTGCTCACCACCTCCGCGATCGCCCGGATGAACCTGCTACTGCATGGCATGGAGGACTTCCACGTCGAGCGCGGCGACACGCTGCGCGACCCGGCCTACTTCGACCACGGTCGGCTGGCCAGGTTCGACTGCGTGGTCGCCAACCCGCCGTTCTCATTGAAGAACTGGGGCCACGAGCAGTGGACCTCCGATCCGTGGGGTCGTAATGAGTTGGGCGGAGTCCCACCGAAGGGGTACGCCGACTGGGCCTGGGTCCAGCACATGCTCACCTCCGCCGCACCCGCCGGAGGAAGGGTCGCGGTCGTTCTCCCGCAGGGCGCCTTGTTCCGCCAGGGCGCCGAGGGCCGCGTCCGCGAGCACATCCTCAAAGCCGGCTACGTGGAAGCCGTCATCGGCCTGGCGCCCAACCTGTTTTACGGCACAGGCCTGGCGGCCTGCGTGCTGATCCTGCGTCGCCAGCGCCCCACCGAGCAACAGGACAAGGTGGTCTTCATCAATGGAGAGTCGCTCTTCAAGCGCGGCCGCAACCAGAACACCCTCGAGCCCGACCACGCCGAGACCCTCCTGAAGGCCTATCAGCAGTACGCCGACCAGCTCGGCCTGGCCGCCGTTGCAACCCTGGACGACATCAAGGCCAACGGCTGGAACCTGAACATCCCGCTGTATGTCGAACCGGCCCAGGACGGCGAGCAGATGACCCTGGAGCAGGCCTTGGCTGACCTGGAGACCGCGCATACGAAGGTCCGCGAGACCCGCGCAGCGTTGGAGACCGAGCTGGCGAAATGGGGGCTGGGCGCATGACCGCAACGAGCCCGAAGCGGATCACCCAACGGGATCTGGAGTCCTACCTATGGGGCGCCGCAGTGCTGCTGAGGGGGCTGATCGACGCCGGCGACTACAAGCAGTACATCTTCCCGCTGGTCTTCCTCAAGCGCCTCTCCGATGTCTACGACGAGGAGCACGCCGCCGCGCTGGAGGCGTACGGCGACGAGAAGCTTGCCGACCTCCCGGAGAACCACCGCTTCGCCATTCCTGACGGCGCCCACTGGGCCGACCTGCGCAAGGTCACGAGCAACGTCGGCACCGCACTCAAAGCCGCGATGCGGGCCATCGAGTCCGCCAACCCCGACACGCTCCCCGGCGTTTTCGGCGACGGGGAGTGGACCAACAAGGACCTGCTCCCCGACGCGACCCTCTCGGACCTGATCGAGCACTTCTCGACCAAGACGCTGTCGGTGGCGAACCTCCCCGAGGACGAGCTCGGCCAAGGCTACGAGTACCTGATCAAGAAGTTCGCCGACGACTCCGGCCACACCGCCCAGGAGTTCTACACTAACCGCACTTTGGTGCACTTGATGACGATGATGCTCCAGCCTGAGCCGGGGGAGTCGGTCTACGACCCCACCTGCGGCACCGGCGGCATGCTCATCTCCACCGTCGCCGAGCTAAAGCGCCAGGGCAAGGAGTGGCGCAACCTGCGCCTGTACGGCCAGGAGCTCAACTACGGCACCTCGGCGATCGCGAAGATGAACCTCTTCCTCCACGGCATCGCCGACGGCCACATCACCCACGGCGACACCCTCGCGAAGCCGGCCTTCCTCGATGCCCGCGGTCGGCTGCGGACCTTCGACGTCGTCTTGGCCAACCCGCCCTACTCCATCAAGACCTGGAACAGGACCGCCTTCACGAAGGATCCCTACGGCCGCAACATGTGGGGCGTACCGCCCCAGAATGCTGCGGACTACGCCTTCATCCAGCACATCGAGGCAAGCCTCGATCCCAAGACCGGTCGTGCCGCGATCCTGCTGCCTCACGGCGTCTTGAACCGGATCGGGGAGGCGACAGTTCGCAGGGCCATGATCGACGCCGACTCCGTGGAGGCAGTGATCGGCCTGGCGCACGGGCTCTTCTACAACTCGGGCATGGAAGCGGTCGTCTTGATCCTGCGAAAGCAGAAGCCGGCTGACCGCAAACACAAGGTCCTCTTCATCGACGCGAAGAAGGAGTTCTACCGAGCAGGCGTCCAGTCCTTCCTTTCTGAGACGCATCAGAAGAAGATCCTGCGCACCTATCAAGACTTCGCTGACGTGCCGGGCTTCGCCCGAGTCGCCACCCTTGACGAGATCCGCTCCAACAACGGCAACATGGCCATCCCGCAGTACGTCACACCTGCTGCGCAAAATGGTGCCCCGGCACCAATTGATTCGGTTGCAGCGGCGCTCATGGGATTGCGCGAGGCTGCGGCAGCGGTGGACAACACGGTCGAGGACGTTCTTCGTTTCCTGCGTGCGGAGGTTGCCCGATGAGCCTCAACCTGGACAAGACCGCCTGGAAGCGAGTGCGACTCGGTGATGTCATCCGCCGCTCGCGCACCCAGGCTGACCCGGTGAACGGCGACGTCGACCGCTACGTCGGCGGCGGGCACATCGACAGCGACAGCCTCACCATCGAGCGATTCGGCGACGTCAATGACGGCCAGATGGGCTCGACCTTTACCTACCTTTTCGAGCCCGGTCAGATTCTCTTCGTCTCGGCACGTCCCTACCTTCGCAAGTCCGGCGTCGTGAACTTCTCGGGCGTCGTCGCCGACAAGACTTATGTTCTTGATGCCATTCCCGAGAACGGCCTCCTGCAAGACTTCCTGCCCTTCGTCCTCGCCTCCGCCCACTTCATTGCCTACGCGACCGCTGAAGCCACCGGCTCGATGAACCCGCGCCTGCTCTGGGGGCAGATGCAACGCTACGAGTTCGACCTCCCACCTCTCGATGAACAGCAGCGCCTCGCCGACCTCCTCTGGGCGCTTGAGAGTCATCGCCAAGCCCTCGCCTCGATGGCAGAAAGTTTGGAAGGCGCCGTAACTGCTAAGCGCGAGAGTGAACTCGCCAGCGCCTCATGGGAGCTAACGCTAGGCGACGCGCTTCTTGCAATCACGGCTGGGAAGAGCCTGTCTGGCAAATCGACCCCCGCTGCGGCGACAACCTGTGGGGTTCTGAGAGTCAGCGCCGTGAGTGAACGAGGCTTCATGGCACTGGAGAACAAGGAGCTTGTTGAGCAGTCTGCGTTCATGCCAGAGTACGCGCTCAGGAACGGTGATCTGCTCATCACGCGCGCCAATACGGCTGCTTACGTAGGGCGACCGGCAATTGTAGACGCGGACTATCCGAATCTCATGTTGAGCGATAAGACGCTTCGGCTGGATGTCGATGAGGCAGTCGCGTCCACCAGCTTCGTATACGAGTGTCTTTTGAGCCAGCGGATCCGTCAGAGAGTTGCCGACACAGCCACCGGCACAGGTGCTGCCATGAAGAACATCTCGCAGAAGGAGATGCGTGCGTTCCCGCTGCCGAAGATGGCGAAGGAAGCACAGAAGAAGCTGGTTGTCCAGATCGGTTGGATCCGATCAGCGGCGAAGGCGAGCCGCCAAGAAGGTGAGGCGGCACTCACACTTCGAGGCCAGCTACTCGCTACGATCTTCGGAGGTGCCGAGTGAGCTTCAACGAGGCGAACACCGTCCGCGACTTCGTCCGAGATCTGGTCGAGTCGGTGGATGTGCGCTTCGTGTCAGGGAGTCATCTGCCGCGCCGCACTAATGAGGTGTTGCTGGAGCAGCAGGTGCGGGAGGCGTTGGTCCGACTCAATCCGACCATCAAAGCGGATCCGCGCCTGGCCGATGAGGTGATCTACCGGCTGCGCGCGATCCTTGTCTCCGCGCGCAACACGCCGAATCCAGTGGTGGCGAACGAGGAGTTCGCGGCATGGCTCACGGGGCAGAAGACCATGCCGTTCGGTCCTGACGGCGAGCATGTGCCCGTCAAACTTATCGACTTCGACCACCCCGGCGAGCACAGTGCGAACAACTGGATCGTCTCCACCGAGGTGGCCTATGGGGCCGGGCGGCTGGAGCGGCGCTTCGACCTGGTGATCTGGTGCAACGGCTTCCCGTTGGTCGTGGGCGAGGCGAAGTCGCCGGTGCGGCCGGCTTACTCCTGGATCGATGCGGCCGCGCAGGTCAAGGAGGACTACGAGGTCAACGTCCCGGCGTTCTTCGTGCCGAACGTGCTCAACTTCGCCACCGAAGGCAAGGACTTCCGCTACGGGTCGGTCGGTATGCCGGTGGAGCTGTGGGGGCCTTGGCGGGCAGAAGAGTCTGGTGATGACCGCGCGCCGGCGAGGGTGGGTCTCGCGGCGGTCAAGGAAGCGGTCGAGGGCGTTCTGGATCCGGATACGATCTTGGACTTCTTGCGGTTCTTCACGCTGTTCGCAACCGACAAGAAGCACCGCAAGATCAAGGTGATCGCGCGGTTCCAGCAGTTCCAGGCATCCAACCTGATAGTCGAGCGGGTGCTGCATGGGCAGATCAAGCAGGGATTGATCTGGCATTTCCAGGGGTCCGGGAAGTCGCTGCTCATGGTGTTCACCGCGCAGAAGCTGCGTGCGATGGCGGGACTGACCTCCCCAACGGTGATCATCGTGGTGGACCGGATTGACCTGGACACCCAGATCACCGCGACGTTCAACGCCTCCGACGTACCGAACATGGTCTCAACGGAGTCGCGCAAGGAGCTTCAAGAGCTCCTTGCGGCAGGGGCGCGGAAGGTCATCATCACCACAATTCACAAGTTCGGCGAAGCGCCCGGCGTGCTGGATGCGCGCGACAACGTCATCGTGATGGTCGATGAGGCCCACCGCTCCCAGGAGGGTGACTTCGGCCGCAAGATGCGCGAGGCGCTGCCCAATGCGTTCTTGTTCGGGCTGACCGGGACGCCGATCAACAAGCGCGACCGCAACACGTTCATATGGTTTGGGTCCGAGGTCGACGAGCACGGGTATCTCTCGCGCTACTCCTTCTCTGATTCCATCCGCGACGGCGCCACTCTGCCTCTGCACTTCGAGCCACGACTCTCGGAGATCCACCTGGATGAGGAGTCGATCGACGCGGCCTTCGACGAGCTCGCCGACCGTCACGGACTTACTGAGGAGGACCGCACCACTCTCTCCAAGAAGGCCGCCTCACTGGAAGTGCTGATCAAGGCGGACGACCGGGTTCGCAAGATTGCCGCCGACATTGCCGAGCACTTCACAACGAAGGTCGAGCCGCAGGGTCTCAAGGCGCAGGTCGTGGTCTACGACAAGGCCACCTGCGTGGCGTACAAGAGAGAGCTTGACGGCCTGCTCGGCCCAGACGTGTCCACGATCGTGATGTCCGTCGGCCGCGGTGACAAGCTGGCATGGAAGCACTGGACCCCCGGTCGGGAGGAGCTGGAGCGGATTACCGCTCGCTTCAACGACCCGGCCGATCCATTGAAGATCATCATTGTGACCGCAAAACTGCTCACCGGCTTCGACGCCCCGATCCTCTACGCCCAGTACATCGACAAGCCCCTGCGCGAGCACACCCTGCTCCAGGCCATCTGCCGTACGAACCGGGTCTACCCGCCCGCGAAGACCCACGGCCTGATAGTCGACTACCTCGGCATCTTCGACGATGTCGCCAAGGCTTTCGAGTTCGACGACAAGTCCGTCCAGCAGGTCATCTCCAACATCGCTGTACTCCGCGAGCAGCTCGGCCCCGCGATTGCGGCTGCTCTGGCGTTCTTCCCGGGCGTCGACCGTACCGTCGGCGGCTATGAGGGCCTGATCCAGGCGCAGACCGCGATCGACTCCGACGAGTCCCGCGATGCTTTCGGAGCCGCGTACAGCGTCGTCGCCCAGCTGTGGGAGACCCTCTCCCCGGACCCGGTCCTGTCCGAGTACGAGTCGGACTACCGCTGGCTGACCGACGTCTACCAGTCCGTGCAACCCACCGACACCACCGGCCGGCTGGTGTGGCACGCGCTGGGCGCCAAGACTCTGGAGCTCATAAACGAGCACATCACTGTCGAAGTCCCCCGGACCGACTTAGAGACCATCGTCCTCGACGCTCAGGTCATCGAGGACCTGATGACCGGCAGGCGCAAGGACATCGACCCGATGGAGGTCGAGAAGTGGATCACCGCCCGCATCGCCAAGCACGTCGGAAACCCGGCGTTCGTCGAGCTTGGCCAGCGGTTGAATGCTCTGCGGGAGAAGTACGCCCACTCCCAGCAGGCATCGCTCGAGTTCCTCAAGGAGCTCTTCGCGCTGGCGCGGGACACGGTGGCAGCGGAAAGAGCCGCCGCCGAAGTGCCACGCGAGGAGCGGGGCAAGGCGGCCCTGACCGAACTCTTCGAATCCCTCAAGGGTGAAGAAACACCGATCATTGCTGAGAAGGTCGTCGACGAGGTCGACTCCGTCGTCCGTACGGTCCGTTTTGACGGCTGGCAGGACACCAACGAAGGGGATCGCCTCGTCCAGCAGGCGCTCCGTAAGGCGCTCTACATAAAGTTCAAGATTCGCGATCAGGAGGTCTTCCGGAAGTCACTCGGATACATTCGGGAATACTACTAAAGGCACCCGCAGCCTGACACCCACCCCGCGCGGGACGGGATATGTACCTGCTGCCGGATTGCCCTGTACTCGATCCATCCAAGGTCTTCCTTCTCTCGGCGCTCTCGCCGAGAGCGCCGAGGTGCGCGGCGAAGCTTTCGGAGAGGCTTACGAGGACAGCCTTGCCCTTCTCGGCCGTGGCCTGGGAGGGGTAGCCGATCACGCCGGAGTCGGTGTAGGGCGTCATTCCCTGGACTAGGAGGAAGGGTCGCGGGCCGCTGTCGTGGTCCGCGTCGGCGTAGCCGTCCCGCACCAAGTCGGGGGCCGCGTGCAGCAGAATCGACGTCTCGATTTCGCCGGCGTGCATGTCCGCGTGCCGGTCGGAGACCAGGCCGCCGTGGTCGCGGGCGCGGTCCCAGTCCGGGCCGAGGGGGAACAGAGACACTGCCGGGCCGTCGACGTTGGCTTCCTGCACCACGTTGGACAGCACGTAGTTCCCGCCGTGGCCGTTGATGATCACTAGTTTGTGGATGCCGGAGCGCGCGAGGGAGGCACGGATGTCGTCGATCACGGCGTACAGGGTCCGGGCGCTGATGCTGACCGTGCCTGGGAAGGCCGCGTGCTCGTGGCTGCACGAGATGGTGAGGGGCGGGAGGAGGTGTACGGGGTACGCGTCTGCGATCTCCTGGGCGATGATGCAGGCGATCGCGGTGTCCGTGATCAGTGGGAGGTACTTGCCGTGCTGCTCGAAGGAGCCGACTGGGAGCACTGCGACGCGGGGCTGTAGCTCTTGGACGTCGGCGCTCGTAGCGGTCGGCAGCAGGTTCACGGCGCTCCCTCGGTTCGAGTAGTGGGCGGTCTGCCTGGTCAGGTCCAGAGCCCTGTTGAGTTCCGAAACTTCCACCAGTCTGCGCCAGCGCAGGACGGTGCTGAGTACTGGCTCGCCTCCATGGGCAAAGAGCAGTCCATGGACGAATCGACGGCTGCGTGGGCCCTGCGTGTTGGGGAAGCGGAACTCGCGGTGAAGCTTCCCCGGCGGTGGGCTCATTCGCGAGGGGTTGCGGCTCGCGCCGCCGGACTGGGACGTGTCCTTCGGGAGGACGCTGACCTGTTGGGATCCGCCGCCACGCTGCACGATGTGGGGTACGCGCCTCGCTTGGCCACCACAGGGTTCCATCCGCTCGACGGGGCGCGGTTCCTTCGAGATGAGCACCGGGCCGATGAGCGGCTGGTGCGGCTGGTGGCGAACCACTCCTTCGCGTTGCTGGAGGCCGAGGAGCGTGGGCTGCGCGAGGTGCTGGAAGCGGAGTTTCCGTTGCTGGAGGAGCCGCTGCTGGTGGATGCGCTCGTGTACTGCGACATGACGACGACGCCCGACGGTACGCGTACGACCGCACAGGACCGGGTCGCGGAGATTCTGGGGCGCTATGGGGCGGACAGCCTAGTGGGGCGGTTCATCCGTCGGGCTTCGGCGGAGATCTTCGCCGCGGTGGAGCGGGTGGAGGCGGCATTGGCGGGTCAGCCGAGGTAGGGATACGTGCCGGCAAGGTAGTCGCCGATCTGCTGGCGCATGCTGAGGTGGATGTCGTACCTGTCCAGGTCGGTGGGTTGGACGAAGCGGACGCCGTCAGCCTCGTCATTGATGGTGGGCTGTCCGCCGATGGGGCGGCCGATGTAGGTGTTCTCGTACTGCTGGCGGATCTCGCCGTCGGTGTAGGCGACGATGTGGCGGGGGTTGGTGTAGATGCCGAGGAAACCGGTGATCTCGGCGACGATGCCGGTCTCCTCCAGGCATTCGCGCACCGCGCACTCGGCGGCGGTCTCGCCGATGTCCTGGGCGCCGCCGGGGAGGGCCCACTGGCCGGTGTCGCGGCGGCGCTGCAGGAGGATGGCGCCGCTGTCGTCGACGACGAGCAGGTTGCTGGCGGGGATGAGGGTGTTCGCCTTGGGGGCGTCGGGGTCGTTGTAGTACTCAGTCCTACCCATGCGTGGCGGTCCCCTCCTGGTCGGGTGTCCAGGGCCGCGCGTCGGCCCAGACTGCGTCGAAGCTTTGAGCGTAGTTGTCGAACCAGCCGGCGGCATCCACCCGCCGGAGGTGCAAGAGCGGGTTGGCGCTGGCTGGTTGACCCCACACATGCGGGTTCACCAGCAGGTTGTCGTCGTAGCGGAAGAGGGAGTTGTAGAGAGTGCTGTCGTGGAGCCTCACCTCACATCCGGCCTCGGACAGCAGCGGCCGGTAGTACGTGAGGGAGGCGCGGATCTTGGCGGCGAGCGTGTCGCCGATGCCTTCCTCGCGGCCCCGGAGGGCGGCGGCCTGGCCGGTTGGATCGCCGAAGCAGAGGCGGACTTGGGCGCCGTCGGCCGCGCGCTCGGCGAGCATCTTGGCGACGTGCGGGTTGGTCTGCGCGAAGAATGTGCCGGACAGGACCAGGACGTCGATCTGCCGCCGTGCGCCCTGGAGCAGGGCGAGCCATGTGTCGCGGGGGACGCTGGCCCGGTTCTGGTAGGCCCCGATGATCTCGCTGCCTAACCCGGTGCCTGACCGTCCGCGCTGGGAAGGCGGTGTCGGCCATAGGAAGGTCTCCTCGACCCGTAGGTGCTGAGCGGCACGGAAGCGGTGCCGCGGATGGGGCACGCGTCCGCCGAGCCAGCGGCTGACGGTCTTCGGGTCCACCTCACAGGCTTCGGCGAGCGAATCGGGAGTTACGCCCCGCTGGGCGAGTCGGAGTGAAGTCGCTCGTTCACAGAGGTCATACAAGCCCAGTCGGGCGATGACGAGCAAGGACGTTGTGGGACGTTCACGGGTTGGCGGACGGCCGGGCAGTGGTGCTTACGCTGGCGGTATGCACCTCATCGTCCTGTGGGACATCGACCACACACTGATTGACAACGCGGGGGTGAGCAAGGAGATCTACGCTGCTGCCTTCATGGCACTCGTCGGCTTCCCGCCTGCCCGGGCGGCGCGGACCGAGGGACGTACCGATCGCTCGATCATGAGGGACATGTTCCTCCGGCACGGCGTGCCTGAGCCGGGTTGGACGGATGTCGAGGCGGCCCTCGCCCAGGCGGGGCAGGAGAGGTTCGGGGAACTCCAGAAGCGAGGCATGGCTCTCCCCGGTGCACGGGACGTGCTCAAGAGGGTGGCTGGGCAGGACACTTGGGTGTCCTCGGTATTGGCGGGCAACATCGCGCCGAACGCTCAGGTCAAGCTGGGCGCGTTCGACCTCGACTCCCTGGTGGATCTCACCGTAGGCGCTTATGGGGCCGATGCCCTTCAGCGGCCCGACCTCGTAGACGTATCGCGCGAGCGGGTGCGCCGCAGGTACGGGGCAGCGGAGGACGTGCCCGTCGTCCTGGTGGGCGACACCCCGCGAGACGTCGAAGCGGCATTGGCGACGGGTTGCCACGTGGTCGCGGTGGCCTCGGGAATTCACAGCAGGGACGAGTTGTCTGCTGCCGGTGCGCCGGTCGTGCTGCCGGATCTGTCGGACACGGCGGAAGTCCTCGTCCACCTGGAAGCGTCAGCCGCGAGCTGAAAACGTCCCCGGACGTCCTCGTACCGTCCGATTACGCGGTGATGGTGTCCGCACCCATCCCGACACTATCGGGTTCTCCCCACCAGACCACTGGCTCAGGAGGCCCACGTGATCCGGGACGTCACCGGCATCCGCAGGATTCGGATGCTGTACCTGCAGCTTCTGTACCGCTGCAACTTCAACTGCCTGCACTGCTTCCACGGCAAGCGCCTGAAGCAGGGCGACGCGTTCAGCGCCGACGAGGCGATCGCCCTCATCCGGCTCATGCACGACCAGTACGGCACGGAGGCGGTGACCCTGCTCGGTGGCGAGCCCTTCCTCCACCGGGACCTGCTGCAGATCGTCCGGTACGCCAGGCAGGAGCTGGGCATGCAGGTCGAGATCTGCACCAACGGCTACCGCATCGAGAGCCGCCTCACCGAGGTCGCCCCCTACCTCGACCTGCTGCGTGTCTCGCTGGAGGGGCTCGGGGAGACCAACGACGCCATCCGCAGGTCCGGTAGCTACCTCGCCGCCCTCAGCACCCTGAACCTTGCTCGCGACCTCGGCGTCATGACCGGCGCGACGATGACCGTGACCTCCCGGAACATCGACGAGGTCCTGCCCCTGGCCCGCACCATGCAGCGGTTCGGCGTCCGCCAGCTCAAGCTCCACTGCCTCCGCCCGGTCGGCAACGCCGCCGAACACCCGAGCTGCTGGTCACCGAGCCGACCGCCTACACGCGCCTCCGCGAGGACCTCCAGCAGGCCGGGCTCTCCATCGAGGTGATCGTCGACGAGGACCTGTCCGAGAACGGCGCCCCGGAGATCTGCGCCCCGGCCGACGGCCCGCGCGAGATCGACCGCATCGAGGCCGATCCCCGAGGAGCCCTGACCATGTCTTGCAAGGCCGTGGGCAAGGACTCGCACGCCTTCTGGTACGAGAAGACCGCGAACTGCATCGTCCACCAGCCCTCCGCCACCGACGAGCTCACCCTCGCCGTGCCGGACGTGGTGTACGCCCGTGCCTGATCGGCCCCTGTTCGAAAGCCTCGAAGGACTCCGCGGGACCGGCAAGTCGACCATCGCGCCGATGCTCGCAGCAGCGAGAGGAGCCGTGCTGGTCCCCACCGTTCCCCTCTTCTACCAGGCCATGAGAAGACAGGTGGACGCGCGCGGGAACATCGAGGCCCGCATGTGCTTCTACCTCTCGGCCCTCTTCACCGCCGCCGAGG
This sequence comes from Streptomyces sp. DH12, assembly GCF_020873895.1. Lineage (GTDB taxonomy): Bacteria > Actinomycetota > Actinomycetes > Streptomycetales > Streptomycetaceae > Streptomyces. The sequence continues at coordinate 84,167 of NZ_JAHWGT010000025.1, forward strand.
AGATCCGGCGCTACCTCACCGCCGACATCCCCGTCGTCGTGGAGAGCTACTTCCCCAGGTGCATCGCCAACCACCGGGCCTTCGGGGCCCGGCTCGGTGTCACGCTCCCGGCCGACCTACCGCAACCGACCACGTACCACCTGCTGTGCGCGGAGGACGAACGGCAGCGGCGGCTCGCCGAGAGGTCCAAGCCTGCCAGCCGGTGGGACGCCCTCAGCGAGGAAGCGGCGGACCGGATCACCGAGGCGTACAGCGAGTTCCCCATGCACCAGGTGGACACCACGGGCCTCGCACCGGACCGCGTCCTCGACGCCATCCTCACCATCGAAAGGGAAGGACACCACCGTGCAGACGCAGAGCCTGTGGGAGCACACCCTCACGTTCTTCCCCCAGTTCCTCGCCGCCCTGAAAGAGCACGCCTCCGGTAGGGCGACGGTCGCCGTCATCGGTGCAAGCGACGGCAAGTTCGTCCTGCCGCTCGCCGCCGCCGGCCACCGCGTCATCGCCATCGAGAAGGACCCGTTCGCCCTCCACGGCGGCGACGTCAGCCTTCCGGGTGACATCACGGCCCACGCCCTCGGCCTGACCGATCGCCTCAAGCGCGAAGACCTCGACAACCAAGTACAGGTCATCGAGCAGGACTTCCTTCAGGCCGACCTTCCGAAGGCACGCTGCGACGCCGTCTGGACGAGCTGTTCCTGGCACTATAGTGCCAATCACCACATCCCGGTCGCCGACTTCGTCACGCGCATGCAATCACTCGTACGCGTCGGCGGCCTGTTCGGCGCGGAGTTCATGATGCCCGTCGAACGGCGCCACCACCTGATCGAGCACTACACCTCCCCCGAGAAACTCGGCGGCCACTTCACGGCCGGCTGGAACGTCCTGCTCACGCTGCGAACCAGCCAGTTAACCGAACGCCCCCACATCGGCCAGCCCCACGACCACACGCACCGCATGGGCCTGCTGCTCGCAGCCCGCACCGGCACGTAACCGCCACCTCAAGGAAGAAGATCATGAAGCACGAATAGGAGGCCAAGTTACTGTCCGTGGACGTCGCCGCGCTCCAGGCCAAGCTCACCGCACTGGGAGCCACCCAGGCCTTCCCCCGCACCCTGCTCACGCGCAAGATCTTCGAGAACGACGCCCTCGACAACGGCCAGTGGATCCGCCTCCGCGACGAGGGCACCCGCTCCACGCTCACCCTCAAGCACGTCACCGACTCGACCACGATCGACGGCACCACCGAGATCGAGACCGAGGTCACCGACCTGCACGCGATGGCGGACATCCTCCGGCACATCGGACTGCGCGAGGTGCGGTACCAGGAGAACTACCGCGAGGAGTGGCGCCTCGGCGAGGTGGCGTTCGACTTCGACACCTGGCCCGACCTCCCCACGTTCGTCGAGATCGAAGGCCCCGACGAGGTGTCGGTCCGCAAGGCCGCCGCCCTGCTCGACCTCGACTACACCGAGGCAAGGTTCGGCAGCGTCGACGAGATCTACAAGAGCGAGGCCGGCCGCGACATCCTTGCCGAGCCCACCCTCCTCTTCTCCGACGCGGAGAAGAAGGAGACGAGCCCTGCGACGGTCGAGGCCCGGTGACCCCAGGGGCAGGAGCGGCGCTCACCCGGCTCGCCCTGCGGCCGCGGGTGATTCCCGGAATCGCCGAGTTCGCCCGCGGCGGTGTCCCCGCTCCAGCGGCCACGGACGACAGCAACGAGTGGGTGGACGGCTTCTGCTGGCTCTACTGCGGTCAACGCTGGACGCGTGTCCTCTGGATCGGCCCCGCCAGCGTCGCCGGCGCCCAGGCACCGATGTATGCATGCGGCCCCTGCATCAAGACGCTGCATGAGCTGGTCTGGCAGGCCATCCTCCTCGGCGACGCCCCGGCCGCGCGGACACGGCAAGAGGAGCCGCGCGACACGGAGACGCCAGCTACAAGGCGTACTGGCAGGCACCGGGGCCAAGCCAGAATCCTCCGCCGCCGATAGACACCCGCCCCAGACACAGGAGAGGCCACGCGTCCCCTAGTGGCACGAGCCTGTGCCTGGGGCGGGCCCAAGCCGCGCTCGTCGGCAGGCACAACCAGCGGTAATCAGATGGGGCGCTGATCGCCCATTCCAGTGGTCAGCGTCTGCCGCTCCATGTCGTTTCCCCCGTCGTTTCGGGCGTCGGATCCCCTGTCGCTTCCATGTACGTGCTTGGATGCGACGCCCCACGGGGCGTTAGAGGTACAGGTCAGAGCCAGTACGAGCCACTACAGTCCGGGGCCGACTGTATATCGGTGCAGCTATGCATCCCGATCTACTCGGATGGTCGGCGGGCCCCGAACTGCACTGCGCCCTTGGTGCCGCCCCTGGATGCCTTGCTGCCCCTCTCCTGCGCTTCCCGTGGGGCAACGCTCGTACCGCAGCCCATGCACCGGCATGTTCGCCGACCACCTGAATGACTGCCGCTGGTCCCGTCCAGCGCCCCAGTCGTGTCACGGACGGGCCGTAGCAGCGAGCAGCACAACGCCCCCGGAATCCGCCGTGCTGGTGGTTCCCCGGTGTTGGAACCGTCCGCCGGGCCGATCGGTGAGCGATCTGTGCCCGTGAGGCTGGAGTGCTCGATCGGTCTTCCGATCGACGCCGCTGCCGTAGGTCAGCAACCTCTGAGCCGCACGCCCCTCTCGGGCCGGCCCACCAGCGTGGCGGCAGGGGCTGCCGATCGTCGGCATGACTCCTCAGAGCCGTGCGCTCCACCACGTCTCAATGTCTCTGCGCCGATCGTGAGCCACATGCTCGGGGGTGGCTCGCGACTGGCTCCCCACTGGCTCGCTGTTCCTGAGGTCTGGGCGTACAGGGGGCTGCATGCCGAGGGGCAGGCGATGGCAAATCTGCCGTGCCAAGTCTCTATTACGTCATGTGAGCAGCGATGCAACTCCAACTCTGGACGGCGCCGAGCCCGGTCGCGATCTAGGTTCCCACGAGACGAGAGCTACCCGAGATGGAGCGTCCATGGTCGACGACCACCCGCGCCGCCCCGCAAAGGCCCTGCTCAGGCACGGGGCTGCGGGTGGTCGTGGAGTACGTCGTCGTCGATGGCGCGGACGCCAACGCGCTGGCTCAGCGTCAGGGAGCCGCGATCCGCGAGGTGCTGGAGTGGGCATGCGCCCGCCAGAGCGCCTCTCGGGGGAGCGGTCCCGCGTGAGCGCCTCGGCCGAGAGTCGTGGAGGGACAGACATGCCAGGCACCCCGCCCAACGCCCCACCCTGGGCGCCGCCCGTACCCGGCCGCCCCTGGTCGCCGACAGGCATTCCGGACACCACGGCGCTTCCGGTGACGGTCCCGGTGGCATGGCTCGGGAGGACCTCCACCGAAGACGCCCAGGACCCCACGCTCTCCCTGCCCCGGCAGCTCCGCAACGCCCGCGCTGCACTGCCCCCGGGCTGGGTGATCGTGGCGCACTTCTACGACGTCGAGTCCGGGCGCAAGGAGCTGCGCGAGCGCGGCACGTCTCAGGCGCACCAGCAGTTCAACATCCCGATCCCGCGCGACGGGAGCGTTGCCGATCTCCTGACCGAGGCCCAGCGTCCGGACCGTCGCTTCGCGGCCGTCATCTGCGAGTCCATCGAGCGCGTCGCCCGCCGCACCTACTTCGGTACGAAGATCGAGTACGAGCTGGAGCAGGCCGGGGTCACCCTGTGCGCCGCCGACGAGCCGATCGTCACCGGTCCGCGGGCCAAGCGGGCCACGCCGACACTCACGCGCCGCGTCAAGCAGGCCGTCTCCGAGTGGTACGTGCTCCAGATGCTGGAGCTGTCCTGGGACGGCTTCGTCGAGCACGTCTCCCAGGGCTGGAACGTCGGCAAGCCCCCGTACGGCTACCTCGCGGAGAAGGTGCCGCACCCGGTCCCGGCGCGACGAGCCGAGGGGCGTACCGAAGCACCGCCTTGTCCCCGATCCGCCTCGGGCGCCGGCGGTCACCCGGATCTTCCAGCTCCGTGGGCTGGACAAGCTCGGGTACGACGCGATCGCCGATCGCCTCAATCTGGATCTCGTCGCATACCCACCGCCGGAACCGACCCGCGCCGAGATGGCGCTGGGCCGCTGGAGCGGGTCCGCCGTACGGGAGATCCTGCGTAATCCGAAGTACACCGGCTACCAGGTCTGGAACCGCCGCGCGACGAAGAAGGGCGGCCGGAACAACGATCCGAAGGACTGGGTGTCGTCCCCGCAGCCCACCCACGAGCCGCTCGTGACCAGGGAGCTGTTCGACGCCGTGTCGGTCATGGGCAAGAGGTGCCAGGGCTCGCGGAGCACCGACGCGCCCAACACCCATCCGGCCACCAAGCGCTCCTACGTACTCCGGTCGTACGTCACCTGCGACATCTGCGACCGCCGCATGTTCGGCAAGGCCCGCCACCAGATCTCGTACTACGCCTGCCAGCTCGATCCGAACGAACACCGCGATCGGCCCTGGTTCCCCGACCATCCCAAGAGTCTGTGGATCCGCGAAGAGACCTTGGTCAATGCTATCTCCCGCTTCTTCGCGACACGGATCTTCGGCCCCGGCCGACACAGCTACCTCAGCGCCGCACTCGAAGCCGCCCAGCCCGGGCACGACGCCGGTGCCCGCGTCGCCAAGGAGCGCGCCGCCCTGGAGCAGGCCATCAGCGCCATCAGCCAGCGCCAAGCCCGCCTCATCCGCGCGCTCGCCGACGGCACCGGACACGACGACCAGGACGCCGTCTTCGACCCGGCGCAGGAGCAGGAGTTCCGCGACGCCATCCGTCAGGAACACGCGACGCTGGGTGCCCAACGCAAAGCCCTCGCCGAGCAGTTGGCCTGCCTCAACGCCCAGCCAACGACGGGCAACGCTGTCGACCCCTCAGCCCTGTTGGACGCCCTACCGCACCTCGACGTCGATCTCTCCCTCGTCCCGGAGAAGGTCCAACGCCGCCTCTACAGCGCCTTCAGCCTGGCAGTCCGCTACAGCCGCCCCCGCGAAGAGCTCACCCTCCGGGTGACCATCCCGGGGCACATGGTGGACGGACTGGTGTCCGTCACCCGCGAGCTGGAGCCGTGGAACAAAAAATCGGGTTCCCGCACCGAAGTGCTGGAACCCGATCATGGCACTCGGAGTGGACAATCGCGGCAAAGCCGACGCGTCCGTTCTCATCTTTCGAGTGCCCCCGGCAGGATTCGAACCTGCGCACACGGCTCCGGAGGCCGTTGCTCTATCCCCTGAGCTACGGGGGCGTGCGCCGTGTTTCTCGGCGACGGGTAGAACCCTACCAGCTCCCGACGGGTGGCTGTGAACAGGTATTTCGGGGGGCCGCGTGGCGTGTGGTCGCCCGCTGGGGGCGGAAGTGGCGAAAAGCCGGACGCGGGGGGCGGGCGGCACCTACGCTCGAGTTGTGTCAGGCGTCTCCGGTCGGGTGCTGGTTGTGGACGACAACCGGGTCATCCGGCAGCTGATCAGGGTCAACCTCGAGCTGGAGGGCTTCGAGGTGGTGACCGCGGCCGACGGTGCCGAGTGTCTGGAAGTCGTCCATCGCTTCCGGCCCGACGTGGTGACGCTCGACGTGGTCATGCCCCGGCTGGACGGGCTGCGGACGGCCGCCCTGCTGCGCGGTGACCCGCGGACGCGGCACGTGCCGGTCGCGATCATCAGCGCGTGCGACCAGGCCGAGGTCGAGAGCGGTCTCGACGCGGGCGTCGACGCCTTCCTCGCCAAGCCCTTCGAGCCCGCCGATCTCGTACGGCTCGTGCGGCGGTTGATGCCGCCGCCGATGGACGGGCACCACGGCGCCGGCCACGCGGGCAGCTCCTGCGGTTGAGTTCCCGGGGGAGCAGGAGGAGCAAGGGGAGCAGAGGTCAGGCGGGGCGGCGCCCGTCGGGGTGGGGACTCTGTTCGTCAGGGGTTCGCCCTCGCGTCACCTGGCCTGATCGCGCTGCGGTGCGGGTGGCGGGTGGGGTGTTTTCGCTGGTCAGCCGGGTGTGGGGGAGGGTTGGGGGATCGGTGTGGCCGGGATTGATCGGGGCTCGGTGACCAGATCGCGAAACCGGTTCGCGTACCCACCCCCCTCCTCGCCTACGCTTGTCCCGTGACCCCCGCGGACCTCTCCCTCACCGTGCTGCGCGCCGTGCGTCGTGCGGTGGGTGACGGTGCGCTGCGCGTGGCCGACGTCCCCGCGCGGGTCGTCGTCGAGCGGCCCCGGCCCGGGGGGCGCGGCGACTGGGCGACGAACGCCGCCCTCCAGCTCGCCGGGCCCGCGGCGCTGCCGCCCCGGCAGGTCGCCGAGGTGCTGCGGGAGCGGCTCCTCGACGCGCCCGGCATCGCGGCCGTCGACATCACGGGCCCCGGGTTCCTCAACCTCACCCTGCGGGCCGGCGCCCGCGCCGACGCCGACCGGCTGCTCCTGCGCCGCGTCCTCGACGAGGGTCGGCGGTACGGGTACGGGGACGCCCTCGCCGGGCTCCCCGCCGACGAGGTCGTCTTCCGGAACGACGCCGGCCGTACCGGACACCGGGGTGCCGCTCCCGGCGCCCCGGAGGCCCCCTTCCGTACCTCCCGTGTCGCCGTGCTGGCCGAGGCCGTCGTCGCCCTGCTCCGCTCGCAGGGTGCCCCCGCGCGCATCGCCCCCGGCGGCCGGCGGCCGGCCGCCGTGCCCGCGCACTACGACGTCGACGCCGTCCTCGGTCCCGACGCCCGCCGCTGGGCCCTGCTGCGGCCCGCGCCCCACGACCGGGTGCTCGACCCGGGGCCGCTGCTGCGCCAGGTCGAGGCGCCCGGCGCGCTGTTCACCGTCCAGTACGCGCACGCCCGCGCCCGCGCGCTCGTGCGCAACGCCGCCGACCTGGGGTTCGACGGGGGGAGGGGGGCGGAGTGGGCAGCCGGCCGTGACCTCCGCGCCGAGGACCCCCACGCCGCCGCCCTGCTCACCGCGCTCGCCGACCACCCCGCCGTGCTCCTCGCCGCCGCCCGGCAGCACGCGCCGGACCGGTTCGCCCGGCAGCTGGAGGCCGTAGCCGACGCGCTCCTGGGGTTCCAGCACACCGTGCTGCCCCGCGGGGACGAGAAACCCTCGGCCGCCCACCGCTGCCGGCTCGCCCTCGCCGAGGCCGCCGGAGCGGTGCTCGCCGGCGGCCTGTCCCTGCTCGGCATCAGCGCCCCCGAACACCTGTGAGAGCTGTGAGAGTGACATGAGCCGTTCCGCACACCCCGCCGGGCCCCGCCACGCGGACGTCCTCCCCGAAGGGCACTACACCGCGCCCCCCGCGGACCTGAACCACCTCGACGCCAAGGTGTGGTCGCGTACCGTGCGGCGCGGCGACGACGGCGTCGTGACCGTCGGCGGCCTGCGGGTCACCGACCTCGCCGAGGAGTACGGCACCCCCGCCTACGTCCTCGACGAAGCCGACTTCCGGGCGCGCTGCCGCGCCTGGTCCGACGCCTTCGGCGCGGACGCCGACGTGTTCTACGCGGGCAAGGCGTTCCTCTCCCGGGCCGTCGTGCGCTGGCTGACCGAGGAGGGGCTCAACCTCGACGTCTGCTCCGGCGGCGAACTGGCCACCGCGCTCTCCGCCGGCATGCCCGCCGACCGGATCGCCTTCCACGGCAACAACAAGACCCCCGACGAGATCCGGCGGGCCGTCGAGGCGGGCGTCGGGCGGATCGTCCTCGACTCCTTCCAGGAGATCGCCCGCGTCGCGCACGTCGCCCGCTCCCTCGACCGGCGCCAGCGCGTGCAGATCCGGGTGACCGTCGGAGTCGAGGCCCACACGCACGAGTTCATCGCCACCGCCCACGAGGACCAGAAGTTCGGCATCGCCCTCGCCGGCGGTCAGGCAGCGGAGGCCGTGCGCCGCGTCCTCGGCCTCGACTCGCTCGAACTGGTCGGCATCCACTCGCACATCGGGTCGCAGATCTTCGACATGGCCGGGTTCGAGGTCGCCGCGCGGCGCGTCGTGTCGCTGCTCGCCGCGGTCCGCGACGAGCACGGCGTCGAGCTGCCGGAGATCGACCTCGGCGGTGGGCTCGGCATCGCGTACACCCCCGACGACGACCCGCGCGAGCCGCACGAGATCGCCAAGGCGCTCGGTGAGATCGTCACCCGCGAGTGCGAGGCCGCCGGGCTGGCCACGCCCCGCATCTCCGTCGAGCCGGGGCGCGCGATCGTCGGCCCGACCGCGTTCACCCTGTACGAGGTCGGCACGGTCAAGGTGCTGGAGGGGCTGCGCACGTACGTCTCCGTCGACGGCGGCATGTCCGACAACATCAGGACCGCCCTGTACGACGCCGAGTACAGCGTCTCGCTCGTCTCCCGCGCCTCCGACGCCGAGCCGGTGCTCTGCCGGGTCGTCGGCAAGCACTGTGAGAGTGGCGACATCGTCGTCAAGGACGCGTTCCTCCCCGCCGACCTCGCGCCCGGCGACCTGATCGCCGTCCCGGCCACCGGCGCGTACTGCCGCTCCATGGCCAGCAACTACAACCACGCACTGCGCCCGCCCGTCGTCGCCGTCTCCGACGGTGCCGCGCGGGTGGTCGTCCGGCGCGAGACGGAGGAAGATCTCCTGCGTCTCGATGTCGGTTGATGAAATAGATGTCTCAGGATCCGGACGGGTGGGGAGAAACTCCCGTCCGGTGAGTGAGACTGGAACACCGTAGAAATACGTAGAAGGACAGGAAACGAGGTCGGATGATGCGTACGCGTCCGCTGAAGGTGGCGCTGCTGGGCTGTGGAGTGGTCGGCTCAGAGGTGGCGCGCATCATGACGACGCACGCCGACGACCTCGCCGCGCGCATCGGCGCGCCGGTCGAGCTCGCCGGCGTGGCCGTCCGCCGGCCGTCCAAGGTCCGCGAGGGCATCGACCCCGAACTGATCACCACCGACGCGACGGCCCTGGTGAAACGGGGCGACATCGACGTCGTCGTCGAGGTCATCGGCGGGGTCGAGCCGGCCCGCACGCTCATCACCACCGCCTTCGAGCACGGCGCCTCCGTCGTCTCGGCGAACAAGGCGCTCCTCGCCCAGGACGGCGCCGCGCTGCACGCCACCGCCGAGGAGCACGGCCGCGACCTCTACTACGAGGCCGCCGTCGCCGGCGCCATCCCGCTGATCCGGCCGCTGCGCGAGTCCCTCGCCGGCGACAAGGTCAACCGCGTCCTCGGCATCGTCAACGGCACCACCAACTTCATCCTCGACAAGATGGACACCTCCGGGGCCGGGTACTCCGAGGCGCTCGACGAGGCCACCGCCCTCGGGTACGCCGAGGCCGACCCGACCGCCGACGTCGAGGGCTTCGACGCCGCCGCCAAGGCCGCGATCCTCGCCGGCATCGCCTTCCACACCCGGGTGCGCCTCGACGACGTGTACCGCGAGGGGATGACCGAGGTCACCGCCGCCGACTTCGCGTCCGCGAAGCGCATGGGGTGCACCATCAAACTCCTCGCCATCTGCGAGCGCGCCGCCGACGGCGGGTCCGTCACCGCGCGCGTCCACCCGGCGATGATCCCGCTCAGCCACCCGCTCGCCTCCGTCCGCGGCGCGTACAACGCCGTGTTCGTCGAGTCCGAGGCGGCCGGGCAGCTCATGTTCTACGGTCCGGGCGCCGGCGGTTCGCCGACCGCGTCCGCCGTGCTCGGCGACCTCGTCGCCGTCTGCCGCAACCGCCTCAACGACGCGACGGGCCCCGGCGACTCCGCGTACACGCAGCTGCCCGTGGGCTCCATGGGCGAGGTCGTGACGCGGTACCACATCAGCCTCGACGTGGCCGACAAGCCGGGTGTCCTCGCCCAGGTCGCGACGGTCTTCGCCGAGCACGGCGTATCCATCGACACGGTGCGCCAGCAAGGTCGACCAGACACGGACGGCGAGGCGTCCCTCGTCGTCGTCACCCACCGCGCGCCGGACGCCGCCCTCAACGGGACCGTCGAGGCGCTGCGCAAGCTCGACACCGTGCGCGGTGTCGCCAGCATCATGCGGGTTGAAGGGGAGTAGGACCCATGACCACCAAGGGCACCCACCAGTGGCGCGGCATCATCGAGGAGTACCGGGACCGCCTCCCGGTCACGGACGCGACGCCCGTCGTCTCGCTCCGTGAGGGTGGTACGCCGCTCGTCCCGGCTCAGGTCCTCTCCGAGCGCACGGGCTGCGAGGTGCACCTGAAGGTCGAGGGGGCCAACCCGACCGGCTCCTTCAAGGACCGCGGCATGACGATGGCCATCACCCGTGCCAAGGAGGAGGGCGCCAAGGCGGTCATCTGCGCCTCCACCGGCAACACCTCCGCCTCCGCCGCCGCCTACGCGGTGCGCGCCGGCATGGTGTGCGCGGTGCTCGTCCCGCAGGGCAAGATCGCCCTCGGCAAGATGGGCCAGGCGCTCGTCCACGGGGCGCGGATCCTCCAGGTCGACGGCAACTTCGACGACTGCCTGACGCTCGCCCGGGGCCTCTCCGACAACTACCCCGTCGCGCTCGTCAACTCGGTCAACCCCGTGCGGATCGAGGGGCAGAAGACCGCCGCGTTCGAGATCGTGGACATGCTCGGCGACGCCCCCGACATCCACGTCCTGCCCGTCGGCAACGCCGGCAACATCACCGCGTACTGGAAGGGGTACGGCGAGTACGCCAAGGACGGCGTCGCCGGCCGCACCCCGCGCATGTGGGGCTTCCAGGCGTCCGGTTCCGCCCCGCTGGTGCGCGGCGAGGTCGTCAAGGACCCGTCGACCATCGCCACCGCGATCCGCATCGGCAACCCGGCCTCCTGGGACTTCGCGCTCGCCGCGCGCGACGAGTCGGGCGGCTTCATCGACGAGGTGACGGACCGTGAGATCCTGCGCGCCTACCGGCTGTTGGCGGCGCAGGAGGGCGTGTTCGTCGAGCCGGCGTCCGCCGCCTCCGTGGCCGGCCTGCTGAAGGCCGCCGAGCAGGGCAAGGTCGACCCGGGCCAGACCATCGTCTGCACCGTCACCGGCAACGGCCTCAAGGACCCGGACTGGGCGGTCGCCGGCGCGCCGCAGCCCGTCACCGTCCCGGTCGACGCCGCGGCGGCGGCGGAGCGCCTCGGCCTCGCCTGACCCCGCCCCGCGGGCCCCGGCGACCCGGGGCCCGCGGGCCGCACCGCCCCCGGCGGGGCGGGGCGGCCCGGCCGCACCGGCACCCGGTCCGGTCCCGGTCCGGCGGAGCACACCGGCGGCGCGACACGCACCGTGCGCCTCCCGTGCGCCCTATGTCGCGGCAGAACCTTCCTTCGATAGGCTGTACCGAACCCGCCCGCCGCATATGCCGCGGCAGTGCGTCGTCCCCAGGGTCCCGCCAGTGACCCGGGACGGCCCGGAAGCGGCCGGCCAGCCCGGTCGGCGGCGGTTCCAGGGTTCTCGTACGTCATCGAATGTCCATCGAACGTCATTCGACAGTCCACGCAGCTCAA
>NZ_JAHWGT010000260.1 GCF_020873895.1 Streptomyces sp. DH12
GCGCGCGGACGAGAGCCGGCTGCCCAAGGACTCCAAGGCGCAGTGCGAGCAGGTGCGCGCCGTCGCCCCCGACCGTCTGCTGCACCGGGTCGGTGCTGTCCCCCGACAGCGGATGGCCGACATCGACGTGGCGCTGCGGCGGCACCTGGCGCTCTGAACGCGCCGAGGGGGCGGGCCCACCGGCGGGCCCGCCCCCTCGGTCATGCCTGCGACGTCAGCCGCTCAGCTCCTGCGCCACCAGCTCCGCGATCTGCACCGCGTTCAGGGCCGCGCCCTTGCGCAGGTTGTCGTTGGAGACGAACAGCGCCAGGCCGTTCTCCACCGTCTCGTCACGGCGGATGCGGCCCACGTACGACGGGTCCTGGCCGGCGGCCTGCAGCGGGGTCGGGATGTCGGTGAGGACCACCCCGGGAGCCTCGGCCAGCAGCTCGGCCGCGCGCTCCGGGCTGATCGGGCGGGCGAACCGGGCGTTGATCTGGAGGGAGTGGCCGGAGAAGACCGGGACGCGCACACAGGTGCCCGAGACCTTCAGCTCGGGGATGTCCAGGATCTTGCGGGACTCGTTGCGCAGCTTCTGCTCCTCGTCGGTCTCGTTCAGACCGTCGTCGACGAGGTTGCCCGCGAAGGGCAGCACGTTGAAGGCGATGGGGCGCTTGTAGACGCCGGGCTCGGGGAAGTCGACCGCCGAGCCGTCGTGCGTCAGCTTGTCGGCCTCGTCGACCACCTTCTGCGTCTGG
>NZ_JAHWGT010000261.1 GCF_020873895.1 Streptomyces sp. DH12
GGCGGGTTGACGTCGACGCCCTGGTCGCCCCAGGTGAGGACCAGCTTCGGGTAGTTGGCGACCTCTCCCTTGTAGGCGTATTCGGCGGCCTCGTAGCGCGGGCCGCCCTTGGGGGCGCTCGCGGACTCGTCGGCGGCCTTCACCACGAAGCCGTGGTTGTCGTACGTGCCGTCGAGCCACTGCTGAACGGTCCTGGTCACCGGGAAGGAATGCCAGGTGTTGACCGCCTGCGGCTGCTTGGTGACCACACCGCCCTTGGTGAAGCGAACCGCGTCCGCGAGGACGGTCGTGGAGGTCGAGGCGGGGCCGTCACCGAGCACGACCTGGCCGGTGGTGCCGGCCTGGAAGGGGTGCTTGCCCAGCGGCTTCCAGACGCCCTCGGTTCCTGCCCGCTGGTCGACCTGGTAGGTCTTGGTGCCGCCGTCGTACGTCACCGTGTAGGGCGCGTCGGCGGCGCGGTCGGAGGCCGGGACGTAGTGCACGTCGACCTGGTACTCGCCGTCCTCGGGGAGGCTCGGCCGCCAGGTGTACGTGTCACCCGCCGTGGCGTCCTTGTTGTACCGGTAGTCCTGCCCGGTCGCGTACTGGGTGTACGCGGTGTTCCCCGAGGTGGGCCAGGCGCCCTGGGCGGCTGTGGTACCGGAGTCGCCGTCGTCGACGAGGACCGACGTGCCGGACAGCTCTCCGGTGATGTCCTTGGCGCTGTTCCAGGTCGCGCCCGTCTCGGTCCAGGCC
>NZ_JAHWGT010000262.1 GCF_020873895.1 Streptomyces sp. DH12
CGCCCGTGCGGGCCAGGACCAGCTCCAGGCGCTTGCGGTCGACGGCCGGCTTCTTCGTCCCGGCCGGTGTGGTCGCGACGCGGACGGTGGCGATCAGCTTGGCCGTGCCGGAGCGGGTGTCGAGCGCGGTGACGGCGGCCTCGGTGGTGGGCAGATGCTCCATGCCGTCGATCATGGCCTACCGGCCCTCGCCGAAGCGCAGATACCGGCTGGGAACGGCCTCGGTCAGCCAGACGCCGTTGGCGCTGACGTGGAAGACATGGCCGTCGCGGTGCATGGCGCCCGCGTCGACCGACAGCACCACCGGCCGTCCCCGGCGGGCGCCGACACGGGTGGCGGTCTCGCGGTCGGCGGACAGATGCACGGCATGCCGGTTCATGGGCCGCAGGCCCTCGGCCCGGATCGCCTCCAGGTTCCGGGCGACGGTGCCGTGGTACAGCCAGGCCGGGGGCACGGCGGTCGGGAGCTGGAGGTCCACGGGGATGGTGTGCCCCTGGCTGGCGCGGATCCGGGTGCCTTCCACGGCGAAGCGCCGCTTGTCGTTGGCGGCGACGACATGGTCCAGCTCCTCCCGGGTGAAGGGGAAGCCGTGGTCCGCCGCCGCGGCGATCAGCGCGTCGATCTCGACCCAGCCGGCCGCGTCGGGGGTCAGCCCGATCCGCTCGGGCCGGTGGCGCAGGTGCTTCGCGAGGTATTTCGACACCCGCACGGTACGTCTCTCGTCCATCTGTTC
>NZ_JAHWGT010000263.1 GCF_020873895.1 Streptomyces sp. DH12
ACCGACACCCGATCAGAACACCGGCGCCGCCGCCCACTTGGGTGACCGGCGCCGGTTCCCTGTGTCGTGGCGGCGCCCTTGACTCGATCATGTTGTGTCATGAGCCTGGCATCTGTTCGCCGCCGTGGCGGACCTCTTTCAGGGGGGCTCATGAGACGAAGAGCGAGATCGATCCTCGCTGTCGGCACGCTCCTGCTCGGCGGAGCCGGCTTCGCACCTGTCGCCCAGGCACAGCCTGCACCGCCCTCGCCCGGTGATCCCGGCGAGGTCAAGGTCTACCGCGCCGACGTCACACGGCAGCAGGTACCCCTGCTGCTGGCGGCGGGGCTGGACGGTCACGAACTCGGCGAGCGGGTGCCCGAGCGGGGCACGGCCGCCGTCGAGGTGTACCTCACCGAGGGTCAGGCCCGGAAGCTGGAGCAACAGGGCGTCGACCTCACCGAGCACACGCTTCCCGCCCGGGCCGAGAAGCGCGTGGCGGACGCCGCCGAGGGCGTGTTCCGGCCGTACAGCGGCACGGGCGGCCTCAAGGAGGAGATCCTGCGCACCGCGCAGCGCAATCCCTCCCTCACCAAGGTCGTCTCCATCGGGAAGACGATCCAGGGCAAGGACATCCTCGCCCTGAAGCTCACCAAGCACGCCCGCACCAGCAAGGACGGCTCCCGGCCGGCCGTCCTCTACATGGCCAACCAGCACGCCCGTGAGTGGATCACGCCGGAGATGACCCGTCGGC
>NZ_JAHWGT010000264.1 GCF_020873895.1 Streptomyces sp. DH12
CGATCTGGCCCCTGCGGATGCGCTGCCCGCCCAGCACGGTGTCGCGGACGCAGGCGCGGCTCTCCACGTGCACGGGACCGGAGTGGCGGACCAGTTCGTGGACGGCCTTGTCGGTGTCGACCACGACGCGCTCGTCCGGGGGGATACGCAGCAGGGTCAGCAGTCCGGTGGCGAGGAACCGGCTGGCCGTCTGGAACCCGGCCTGCAGCACCACCCGCAGCGAGTTGAGCACGACCTCGCGGTCCACGCCGGCGTCCGGCGCCGTCGCCAGCACGTGCCGGGCGAACCCGTCCGGCAGCGGTTCCCCGGCCCAGCGGCTCACCAGCCGTGACAGCTCGGCGCGCGCCGCCACCCCGGGTTCGTACGTCTCGGGCCGCAGGCTCGCGTCCATGCCGTCCACGATCGTGTCGGACAGCGGCACGAACCAGTCCCGGTCCGGCTGCGGCACGCCCAGGAGCGCGGTGACGGCCCGCAGGGCGACGGGCTGGGCGACCAGCCGTACGAAGTCGAAGCCGTCGTCCTCCTTCTCCGCCCGCGCCAGTCGTTCGTCGAGCACGGTGCGGACCGCCTCGGCCGGCCGGCCAGGACCGGCCGCCTTGAAGCCGTCGAGCATCAGCTTCCGTATCCGGGTGTGCTCCGGCGGGTCCAGGGTCTGCAGGCTCAGCAGGGCGGGCGGGGTGTCCACGCCGACCCGCCGCCAGTCCTGGCAGAAGGTCTCGGCGTCGCGCAGGG
>NZ_JAHWGT010000265.1 GCF_020873895.1 Streptomyces sp. DH12
GCGAGACGCTTCCGCCATGCGACGACTGGGACGGAGCGAGGGACGTGGGTGGCGTGAACGGGCCGGATCGGCCGAGGGGAGCGGGCGGGGCGGATGGGCCTGGCGGTGCGTGCGGCTGGTGCTGGTGGTGGCCGTGACCGTGGCGGCGCTGCTGGCACCGTCGGCGTCACGGCTCCTCGCGGCGGGGACAGGGAACGCCGCGTCACCGACCGGCGGGGCGGGTGGGCGCCGTACCGCGGACGACGCCGTTCCGGCCATCGCGCGTACGTGGCCGGTGGGAGTGCGCCCGCCGGTGCTGCGCGGCTGGGAACCGCCGGCGACCGTCTACGGGCCCGGACACCGGGGTGTCGATCTCGCGGCGCCACCGGGGACGCCGGTACGCGCGGTGGCGGACGGCCGGGTGTCGTTCGCGGGCCGGGTGGCCGGGAAGGGCGTCGTCGCGGTGGAGCTCGCCGGCACCGGGGACCCGCCGCTGCGCACCACCTACGAACCCGTCCGCGCCTCGGTGCCGGAGGGTGCGGAGGTGACGGCGGGCGAGGTGATCGGCACGGTGGAGGCGGGCGGCTCCCACTGCACGGCGGCCTGCGTCCACTGGGGGCTGCTGCGGGGCGAGGCCTACCTGGACCCGCTCTCCCTGCTGCCCCCATGGCTGCTCCACCGGGGTCCGTCCCGGCTCCTGCCGGTGCTCGGGGTGCCTTTGCCCTGAGGAGCCCGGACGGGGCGGGAGCAGGG
>NZ_JAHWGT010000266.1 GCF_020873895.1 Streptomyces sp. DH12
CGCCGCGCCCCACTCGGGCACCACGCTGTGCGACTACCTGGAGGGCAAGGGCGGGCGGTCCCTGGTCCCGCCGCGGCACAAGGCGGCCACGCTGGTGCGGGCGCTGCGCCCGGACTACGTGGTGCTCCAGTTCTGGGGCAACGCGTGGGGCTACACGCCGTGCATGGACGGGATCACCCATGACGCCGCGCCGGAGCGCTACCTGGAGCGGTACGCGGCGGACGCGTGGCGGCTGACGGAGCAGATCGCCGAGGCGGGCGGCGACCGGCGGCCCCGGATCGTCTGGGTGCTCCAGGGTCCTGACCCTCTCGTCCCGGACCGGGTGCGCCGGGTGAACGGGATCTACGAGCGCCGGGCGGCCGCCTCGGGCGACCAGGTCGCCGACGCGGGCCGGGCGGTGTCCGCGCCGGGCGCCCGTCACGCCTGGACGCGGTACGTGCCGTGCGACGCCGTCGAGCGGGCGCACCCGGGCCTCTGCACCGATCCGGCCCGCGGCCGCACGGCCCTGCACCGCGCGGACGACCCGCTGCACTTCTGTCTCGCGCCCACGACGTCCGCACCGCGGCCGTGTCCGGTCCCGTCCCCGGGCGTCCTGCGCACGGCCGGCGAGATCGCCCGCGTGGTCACGGAGGACGCGGGCGGGCCGGGGTGAGCGCGGGGCGGCGCGGGGCCGGGAGCGTGCCCCGGCCCCCTGCCGTCGTCACGCCTCGCCCGCGTACGCCTTCTCCAGC
>NZ_JAHWGT010000267.1 GCF_020873895.1 Streptomyces sp. DH12
GGGGAGACACTCGCCGAGGTGCGGCTGCTGGCCGCATCGCTGGCGAAGAAAGAGCAGCGGGTCCTCGAGCTCGAGGCGCGGGAGCGTGAGCTGCTGCTGCCGGCGGCGGTGCTCTCGCTGGTGCAGCCCGGGCGGGACGTGTGGGAATCATGGACCGCCGCGCCCGTGCGGGCCCGGCGGATGGTCGCCCAGCTGATCCTCGGCCCGGGCTACCTGGGCCGGCCGTACGTGGTCCCCAGCCCGCGCGGTGGTGGACGCAATCAGCCACCTGCCGCCGAGCGGATCCAGTGGCGGCACGACGTCCCCTCAGCGCCGGGAGGACCTGACACGCCTGGTGCGGGCTGACTCCCGCCCGGGTGCCGGGCGGCCGGGGCGTCCGGCACCCGGCTTGGTGTGGGGTTGCGTGGCGATCAGGCGCAGGTGACCCCTGACCAGCACCTCGGCCGCCGCGACCGCAGCGGTATCGGGCGGCTGCCCGTTGTCCGCGTGGCGAATCGATTCAACGCCGGCCAGCACGGACGCCACCGCTGTATCGATTCTGCGCTGCTGGTCGGCCCGCCGCTCCATGACCCACACCTTGACCAGCAGGATGGTGCAGATGGTGAGGAGCGAACCGCCCGCCAGGGCAGCGACGATCTGTCCGGCATTCGCCATACCTGAATCCCCCAGTCCGGTTGTGTGGCATATGCAGAGACCGAGGGACCACTGTCTGTAATGCGGGTGTCACTC
>NZ_JAHWGT010000268.1 GCF_020873895.1 Streptomyces sp. DH12
GCATGGCGCTCGGGCAGCTCGTGGTCGGTCCGATGAGTGACCGCTGGGGCCGCCGCCGGCCCCTGCTCGTCGGTCTCGCGATCTATGTCGTGGCCACCGCGCTGTGCGCGTTCGCGCCGACCGTCGAACTCCTCGTCGCCTGCCGGCTGGCGCAGGGCCTCGCGGGCGCGGCCGGCATCGTCATCGCGCGGGCAGTCGCCCGTGACCTGTACGACGGCGTGGCCCTGGCCCGCTTCTTCTCGACCCTCATGCTGATCTCCGGCATGGCGCCGATCCTGGCCCCGCTGATCGGCGGTCAGGTGCTGCGGTTCACGGACTGGCGGGGCGTGTTCGTCGTCCTCACCGTCCTCGGCGTGCTGCTGACGGCGCTCGTGTGGACGAAGCTGCCCGAGACGCTGGCCCCCGCCGACCGGCACGGTGGGAACTTCGGCGAGGCCCTCGCGCCGATGCGGCGGCTCCTCGCCGACCGGGTCTTCACCGGCTACATGCTCGCCGGCGGCTTCGCCTTCGCCTCCCTCTTCTCGTACGTCGCGGCCTCCCCGTTCGTCATGCAGGAGATCTACGGCGCCTCCCCGCAGACCTTCAGTCTGCTGTTCGGGCTCAACTCGATCGGCCTGATGATCATGGGCCAGGTCAACGGGAAGATCCTGGTCGGCCGGGTCCGGCTGGACAAGGCGCTCGGCGCCGGACTCGCCGTCGTGGTCGCCGCCGCCACGGCACTGCTGCTG
>NZ_JAHWGT010000269.1 GCF_020873895.1 Streptomyces sp. DH12
TCTGCCAGATGCCCAGCGCGATCATCGTGGGGACGAGAAGCAGGGCGACCAGCGTGAGGGTCACCCATTGCCGGGACAGCAGGAAGCGGTACACCCCACGAAGGTACAACCCGGGCGCGAGGTGCTCCGCGCCGGGTACGTCCCCGCGCGTCCTCCCGCGCCCGGGAGGGCGGTCAGGCCTCCGAGGCGGGCTCGACGTCGGCGAGGAGCTGGCCGAAGGCGGCCTCGTCGACCACCGGCGTGCCGTACTGGCGGGCCTTGACCGTCTTCGACGTGCCCGAGTCCGGGTCGTTGGTCACCAGAAGGCTGGTGAGCCGGGACAGGCTCGTCGCCACGTGGAGCCCCGCCTCGGCCGCCCGGTCCTCCAGGAGGTCACGCTCGGTGGACGTGTCCCCGGAGAACGCCACCCGCATGCCCTGCTTGAGACGTTTGCCCGGTTCATACCGGCCCGGGTTGGGATAGGGGCATGCGGGTCTTTTGCGGGAGGGGCGCCAACTGGAGGGTGTCCGCCCGCCGTAGGACGCCTGCTGCCCGATGCGCGGCCGGTCCGACCACTCGGTGAGCGGCCGGCACTCGTGCAGCGGCAGCCGTACGCCGCCCGCCGCCGCGGCCCGCAGACTGGGCCGGAACGCCTCCGCCAGCACGCGCGCGTCGTCCAGCGCGTGGTGCGCCCGGCGCTGCACCACGCCGAAGTGCGCCGCGAGCGACTCCAGCTTGTGGTTGGGC
>NZ_JAHWGT010000026.1 GCF_020873895.1 Streptomyces sp. DH12
CCGCGTATTGCCGCGGCGCCTACCGGCGTCGTGGCGGCCCGGCGGAGCCGGTGTCGGCGGGCCCCTCCCGTGCTGCGCCCCGCCGCCCGGGCGAAGGGCCCGCACGAGGTGTCGGCGCCTACCGCCGAGCGGGGTGCCCTCCGCCGTGCTCCGCGCCGCCGCGGCAGTCGGCGCAGACCCCGGTGAGTTCCAGGGTGTGCTCGACATCGGCGAAACCCCGCGACCGTACGACGGCGGCGACCCACTCCTCGATGACCTCCGTGTCCAGGGGCTCGTCACGGCGGCAGCGGCGGCAGATGAGGTAGTGGCGGTGACCGGCCCCGGGGCGGTGTCGGTAGAGCCGCTCGCCCACCTCGTCGCGCACGGCGTCCGCGCCGCCGGCGCGCTCCAGGTCCTGCAGCGCGCGGTACACGGTGGTGAGGCCCACGTGGACGCCCGACTCGCCCATCACCCCGTGCAGTTCCTGGGCCGAGACGAACTCGCCGCGTTCGGCCAGCGCCTTCGCCACGGCGGCGCGCTGACGGGTCATGCGCCGGTTCGTCCCGTTCGTCCTCGTTGCTGTGGCGCTCACGGCCGACTCCTCGCAGAACGCTGTGCCAGTGCGGTGCGGCCCGGGGCCCACGGGGACAAGTCCCCGTGGGCCCCGGGCCACGAAGGTGACCACGCGCCGCGCGCGCACCCGGTCGGTGCCGGCTCAGTCCCCGGGCGGGGCGGGGGACCGGGCGACGACACGGGCGAGGACGAGCGCCACGAGCGTCAGGCCGCCGAGGACGGCCGCCGTGCCCGGGAAGCCGCCGAGGGCCAGGCCCACGCCGCCGAGTCCCGCGCCGACGAAGACCCCGAAGCTCATCCCGGCGGCGTTGAGGCTCAGCGCCGTGCCCCGCAGGGAGCCGCAGCGCCGTACGAGCAGGGTGGTGACGCACGCCGCGACGGTGGCGTGCCCGACACCGACGAGCGCCGTGAGCGGCAGGGCCAGCCAGAGCGACCGGGTGAAGAAGACGCCCACCAGCGCGGCCAGCGCCACCACCAGCCCCACCGTCATCAGCCGTTCCCCGGAGACCCTCGCCCGCTCCGTGCTCAGCAGCCGGCCGGCGAACAGGTTCCCGAGGAAGAACGACGTGCCGCTGAGCGTCCACACCAGCGCGAACGGCCCCGGCGCGAGCCCGAACCGCTCGTCGTAGAAGGCGGCGAGGTAGGCGAGGTACCCCATGAACGCGGCCGTGCGCAGCATGGCGACCAGTACCAGCGGCACCACGCCCGGCAGGGCGCCCAGGAGCCGGAACGACTCCAGGTAGCCGGGCCGTTCGACCTTGTCGGTGGTCTCGGCTCCCCCTCCCGCATCCGGGTCGGTCTTCCGCCGGCCCCGCAGCAGGAAGTACAGGGCCAGTACGGAGCAGAGCGCCGCGACGGCCCACAGGTCGCCCCGCCAGCCCCACAGCAGCGCCGGCAGCGCCACGAGCGGCGCCGCGAGGAGCGCGGTCAGTGACTGGGTGGCGGTGATGAGCGTGGCCGCGCGGCCCGCGGCGGCGTCGTTGTCGAAGCGGTCGGCGGCGGCCGCGGTGAGCGCCGGGTTGAGGACGGCCGTACCCGCGCCGACGAGGAGGCAGAACGCGGCCAGCAGCAGGAGGTCGGCGCCGGCCCCGAGTGCCGCCGAGAGGGCGAGCACGGCCAGGCCGCCCGCGGCCGCCCACTCGCGGCGGACGCGGTCGATCAGCGGGGCCAGCGCGGTACCCACGGCGAGGGCGGCCAGGCCGCCGAGGCCGCGCAGCTGGCCCAGGGCCGCGACGCCGCCCCCCGACTCGTCGGCGATCGGGACCAGGAAGGTGCTGTAGATGGTGAAGGGCACCAGGCCCACCGCGGAGGCCAGCATGAACGGCCACAGGAGGCGGGCCATCCGCAGGTCGCCGGGGACGGCCGGCGCGGCCTTCGGGTCGGCGGCCTCGGGGCCCGCGGCCTGCGGACCTGACGCCTCCTGGCCCGTGGTCGCGGCGGCGGGGCCCTTGGTCTCGCTGCTCACGCCTGCCCCACCCGGTACCGGTAGAGCGCGGTCGCGTCGGCGCTGAACTGGGAGAACGGGAACGGCTCGGCGGACAGCGCGGTCACACCGGCACCGAGGAAGGCACGGGCGACGGCGCTGCCGGTCTGGGCGTAGACCACCAGGGGGAGTTCCTGCTTGCGGCAGTGTTCGAGGATCCGGTCGAAGCTGCCGTTGCCGAGGGTCATGCCGGTGGCGACCACGGCGTCGGCCGCGTCCAGGACCTGGTCCATGTCGTCGGTGACGGGGTCGCCCCAGTTGGTGGTGCGCAGGTTGAAGTCGCAGGGCAGCGGGACGCCGCCCTGCTCGCGTATCGCGGCGACGAGCGGGTTGACGACGCCGATGAGCGCGACCTTCGCGCCGGGCGCGATGTCGAGGAGCCCGGCGACGGCCGCGTCCCTGGCCTGCGCGCGCTCCTCGGGCGTTCCGGTGGGCAGGACGACGGTCTCGGCCTCCGCCGCGTCGCGGTGCGGCCGTACGCGGCCGAGGTAGGCGTCGAGCGCGGCGACGCGCACCGCCGCCGACTCGTGGCGGATGAGGGTGTCGAGGGTGTGTCCGGAGGCGTCGGCGCAGAAGTCGGGGGTGACTTCGCCCGCTTCGAAGGAGCAGGCGCCGAAGGCGTCGCCGGACCGCATCAGCAGGTAGCTGTTGCGGTAGGTGACCTGGCTGCCGGCGAGGCGGGTGGTGTGGTGGAGCCAGAAGGCGCTGGTGACGGCGAGCTCGCCGGGGAGCGGCCCGTAGGCGCCGTCCAGGACGGCCTCCTGGAGTTCGGGTACGGAGTGGGGCTGTGTCGTGGACATGGTGGTTCCTTCTCGGGTGTGTGCGGACACGGGTGTGGTGGGGGCACCCGGGGGGCGCCCTCGCGGGGTGCGGCACCAGAAGGCCGTACGGGGTGTGGTGCGGGGGAGGGGAGTGGTCAGGGCAGGTCGGCCAGTCGTTCGGCGCGGTAGGGGAGACGGGACAGCTCCGGCCGCCCCGCCGGTTGGAAGCAGAGCAGCAGGGAACGCCTGTCCCCGGCCGTCCGGTTGGGCCCGGAGCGGTGCACGACGAGGCCGGGGAACATCAGCACCGACCCGGCCGGCGCCTCGACGGTCAGGGCGCCGCGCACGTCGGTCCGCGCGGCGTCGACCAGGAGACCGGTGGGCTCGGACCGGTCACGCGGCGCGGGCCCGGCCAGATGGCTGCCCGGGACGAGCTGGATAGCGCCGTTGTCGACCGTGGCGTCGTCGAGGAACACCACGGCGGTGGCGACGTCCCGGGCGTCCGGGCCCGCGAAGCAGTACCAGTACGGGTGGTCCTGGTGCCAGCGGAACTCCGAGCCGACGCCCGCCCGTTTGAAGTTCAGCTTCGACGTGAAGCGGCCCAGCCGCGCGCTGCCGACCATCCGCCGCATGGGCGCGGCGATCCGGTCGTCGTCCCACAGGGCGTCGAGCGCCGGGTCCAGGTGGGTGACGGGCGACAGGCTGCGGACCACGGGCGGACGGGCCCCCGGCTCCCAGTGGACGGTGGTGCCGTCCACCTCCTCCAGCCGATGCCCGTCGGGCCACACGGTGACCTCGGCGGGGCCGGCCGCCGCCCTCCCGGTCACGCGGGCGAGCACGGATTCCGCGGCCTCCCCCAGACGGGCCGTCTCGGCGGGGCCGACGAGCCGCGGCAGGAGGACGAAACCGCGGGCGGACTGCTCGTCGAAGGAGGACATGGGGGCACCTTCCGGTCGGGCACGAGGCGCGGGAGGCGGGGCGGGGGCGGGCGTGGCGGGGAGCGGGCGGCCCCCGCCCCCGCGACGCACGCTAGGCCGTCTCCGCCACCAGGACGGGCGACGCGCCGCGCAGCAGGGCGCTGTCGGCCGGCGGCCAGTCCATCGCCGACCACGGGTGCCTGAGCTGGTCCTGCGTCGTCACCTCGTGGGGCCGCATCGATCCGAGCCCCACGGCGTCGGTGTGGTTCGCGTAGGCGCTGTCGACGTAGCGGTGCCCGGTGTCGGCGGCGAGGAAGACGTACGTCCGGTCGGTGTCGCGCTCGCGCTCCCACAGCGTGGCGAGGTACGCGGCGCCGGCGGACAGGCCGGCGAAGATGCCGCTGGCCCGCAGGAGTTCCACGGCGCCGGACATGGCGTAGTCGAAGTTGACCCAGTGGACGCGGTCGTACAGGTCGTGCCGGACGTTGTGGAAGGGGATGGAGCTGCCGATGCCGGCGATGATCATGTCGGGGTCGGAGACGTGCTCCGCGCCGAAGGTGACGCTGCCGAACGGCTGCACGCCGACGAGCGTCACGTCACGGCCCGCCTCCCGCAGGTAGGTGGCGATGGCGCCGGTGGACGCCCCGGTCCCGACGCCGCCCACCAGCGACAGGGGGCCTTCGGGGACCTCCTTGCGGATCAGGTCGGCGACGTCGCGGTACCCGAGGTAGTGGATGGCGTCGTGGTACTGGCGCATCCAGTGGTAGTGCGGGTTCTCGCGCAGCAGCTCGCCGATCCGCTCGACGCGCAGGTTCTGGTCCAGGCGCAGGTTCTTCGAGGGCCGGACCTGTTCGAGGGTCGCGCCGAGGATCTCCAGCTGGACGCGCAGGGTGCGGTCCACCGTGGTCGAGCCGACGATGTGGCAGTGCAGGCCGTACCGGTGGCAGGCCAGGGCGAGCGCGTGGGCGTAGATGCCGCTGGAGCTGTCGACGAGCGTGTCACCGGGCTTGACCCGCCCGGTCTCCAGCAGGTGGCGCACCGCGCCGAGTGCCGAGTACAGCTTCATCGTCTCGAAGCGCAGGCAGACCGCTCCCGGCGGGACCGTCACCACGTCCGGTTCCTTGACCGCCTCGGCTATGTGCTCGTGCATGTCCTTCTCCTCCCCGTCAGACGGCGTCGTGCCGGATGAGCTTGAACAGGTACGCCTGGCAGTTGTCGCCCTCCCACGTCTGGCGGTGCAGCACGGCGGGGCGGAAGCCCGCGTCGACGGCGTGGCCGACGATCCGCTTCAGTTCGGCGGTGTTGGAGACGATCAGGTGGATCTCGCCGTCCGGCGCCAGCAGGTCGCGGGTGACGATCTGGTCGAAGAAGCGCAGGACGATCTCGGCGCCCACGCAGACGTTCCGCACCACCGTCGGGTCGTCGCTGGTACGCCGGGAGACCGCGGGCGGGTTGAAGGTGACGACGTCCAGCCGGGCGGAGTGCGGGAACTCCTCGAAGAGGTTCGACACCAGCGGCCGGAAGACGGTGTCCGACCGGTCGCCGACGATCCGGTCGTAGTGGGCGGCGGCGGTGGCCACGCTGTCCGGGTGGACGTCGACCGCGTACACCTCCCGCGCCCCCAGGGCGCCGGCGATCACGGCCTCGACGCCCAGGCCGACGCCCATCGCCGCGTAGGAGCGGCCCTTGACGGGGATCGTTCCGTCCAGCAGGCGGTCGTGGACGATGCGGCTGGTGTCGCCCGGCCGGAAGACCCCCGGCGGCAGGGTGAACGTCCAGCCGTTGTAGTCGTACGTCCGCTCGGTGTGGATGTCGGACTGGGCGCTGTTCAGGGCGAGTATCTCGTCCCCGGGGAGCGTGTCGGGCAGCGAGTCCAGCAGGGCGCGGGCCTCGTCCTGGGACGCTGCGGCGCCGGTTGCGGTCCGGTCGGTCATGGGTCCTCCGTGGTCGTCGGGGTGGGAAGCTCGGGTGCCGGCCGCGCCGGTGGCGCCGGGGATGCCGGTGGGTACCGGGTGCGCCGGACGCGCCGGGTGTGCCGGGTGTGCTCAGGCGCCGGACGCGGTCGGTGCGGCCAGGCCGGTATCGGTCACGTCGGTGCCGGTCGGACCCGTGCCGGTCGGGTCCGAGCCGGCCGCGTCCGCGCCGGTCGGGTCCGGGCCGGCCGCGTCCGAGTCCGCCCGCCCTCGTCCGGTGCCGAGGTCCATGGCGTCGACCAACCGCCGGGTCGGCGCGGCCCGGGGCGCGCGCAACACCTCGGCGGGTGCGCCGGACTCGACGACGCGCCCGCCGTCGACGACGATGACGTGGTGGGCGACGGCGGCGAGGAGCCCCAGGTCGTGGCTGACCCACAGCAGCGCGGTGCCGTGCTCGTCCCGCAGCCGCGCGAGTTCGGCGAGGACGGCCCCGGTCGCCGCCGGGTCCAGGGCCGTGGTGATCTCGTCGCAGACCAGGACGTCGGGCGCCGCGACGGCCGCCCGCGCCAGGGCGGCCCGCTGCAGCTCGCCGCCGGACAGACCGGCGGGGCGCCGCGCGCCGGTCGCCGCGTCGAGCCCCAGGCGGCCCAGCAGCCGCAGCGCCTCGGCGCGCGCGTCACCGGGCGTCAGACCGCGCAGGCGCACGGCGGTACGGGCCACCTGCTCGACGATCGCGTACCGCTCCTCGAACGAACCGCGCACCTCCTGCCACACGTACTGCACGCGCCGCTTCTGCTCGCGGGTGCGCCGCCGCAGCACGGGCAGGGCCGCACCGTCCAGGAGCACCTGTCCGCGGTGCCGTTCGTGGAGGCCGGCCACGCAGCGGGCCAGGGTCGTCTTGCCGCTGCCGGACAGCCCGGCGACCCCCACGCAGGCCCCGGCCGGCAGGCGCAGGTCCACCGCGTGCAGGACCGGGTCGCGCCCGCGGCCGCGCAGGTGCGCGGAGAGCCCGCGCACCTCCAGCACCGGAGGCCGGTCGGGGTCGGTGGGGCCGTGGCGCACGGTGTCCGGCCGGGACCGGGCCGGCAGGGCCTCGGCGGGGGTGCCCGAGGCCGTCACCCGGCCCCGGCTCAGGACGACCACCCGGTCGGCGAGGGCCCGTACCAGGTCGTGGTCGTGGCTGAGCAGCAGGATCCCGAGGCCCCGTCGGGTGAGTGAGGCCAGTTCGTCCGCCAGCCGCATCCGCGCCACCGTGTCGAGCCCGGTGCTCGGCTCGTCGAGGACGAGGACGCGGGGCCGGCACACCAGGGTCTGGGCGAGCGCCACCCGCTGGCGCTGCCCCCCGGAGAACTGGTGCGGGAAGCGCCGTACGAGGTCCCGGTCCGGGGGGAGCTGGGCGGCCTGGAGAGCCTCGGCCACCGCGACGGGCGGCGCGGTCTCCGGGCGGTGCAGCCGCGCCAGCTCGCCGAGGACGGACCCCGTGCGGCGCGCCGGGTTCAGCGCGCTCCCCGGGTGCTGCGGCATGTATGCGACGACCCGTCCGAGCACCGAGGCCGCCTGCGCGGTCGGGCCCCGCTCGTCCACGACGGTGACGCCGCCGACGGAGACCCGGCCGCTCAGCCGGACGCCCGGCCCCGCCTCGCCGAGCAGCGCCAGGGCGGCGGTCGTCTTGCCGCTGCCCGACGGGCCGACGAGCGCGGTGACACGGCCCTCGGCCAGGTCGAAGTCGGCCCCGTCGAGGAGGACGGAACTCCCGGCGTGTGCGGTCAGCCCGCGGACGGTGACGAGCGCGGTCATCGGACGGCCTCCTGCGTACGGTGCCGGGAACGGGCCAGCAGACGGTCGGCGAACAGGTTGAGACCCACGGTGAACAGGACGAGCATCGCGGCCGGCGCCAGCACGGCCCACGGCTGGAGCAGCAGGCCCTCGCGTCCGCGCGCGATGCTGACCGCCCAGTCGGGCGCCGTCGGGTCCAGCCCCAGGCCGAGGAAGTTCGCCGAGCCGACGAGGAAGACCGCGAGGGTGACCCGGGTGCCGATGTCGGCGGCGACCGGGGCGAGCACCGACCGCGCGACGTGGCCGCACTGGACGCGCACCCAGGACTCGCCCTGGAGCCGCAGCGCCTCGGTGACGGGACCGCTCGCCGCGTCCAGCGCCGCCGCCCTGACCAGCCTGGCCACGGGCGGGACGTTCACGGCGGCGACCGCGAGCGCGATGGCGACCGGGGAGCCGCGCCACCCCACCGCTACCACGCTGATCACCAGGAGCGTGGGCAGCGGGAGCAGCACGTCGAGGGGCCGGATCAGCAGCTCGTCCAGCCACCGGCGGCGCGCCGACGCCGCGACCAGCCCGGCCGCCCCGCCCACCAGGTAGGCGAGGGCGACCGCGCCCAGGGCCATGCCGAGCGCGCTGCGCCCCCCGTGGAGCAGCAGGGCCAGCACGTCACGGCCGAGCGCGTCCGTACCGAGGAGGTGCGCGGCCTCCCGTCCGGCGTACGGCGCGGCGAGGCCGGCGGCGGGCACGTCGGCGAACAGCGGCCCGAGGACAGCCGTCCCCAGGGGCAGGGCGACGAGGGCGGCGCCGACCGACGCCCCGAGGGCGCCGGAGGGGGACCGCCGCTTCAGCGGTTTCACCGCAGGACCTCCGTCCGTGGTACGAGGCGGTGGCAGACGAGGTCCGCCGCGAGGCTGAACAGCAGTGCCGCGACCGCGACGACCAGGGCGAGGCCCTGCACGGTGGGTACGTCCCGAGCCTCCACCGCCCGTACGAGGGCGGTGGCCACCCCCGGCACGGCGAAGACCGCCTCGACGATCAGCACCCCGCCGACGAGGTTGTCGCCCACCCGCGCCAGTTCCTGGACGCCGGGGATCGCCGCGTTGGGCAGGAGGTGCCGCAGCAGCAGTGTCCGGCGCGGGACGCCCAGGCGCCGGGCCTGGGCGACGTACCCCGCGCCCAGCACGGAGACCACGCCCGCGCGCACCTGGCGGGAGAGCAGGCACACCATGCGGGCGGCCACCACGGTGACCGGCAGGACCAGCAGCGCCGGCTCGGCGAACAGGTCCGCCGTCCCGACGCCCACCCAGGTGGCGGGGAGCAGGCCGAGCTTGAGGGAGAGGCCGGCGACGAGCAGCAGCGCCAGCACGAAGTCCGGTACGGCGTTGAGCGCCAGGGTGACCGAGGAGACGGCCCGGTCCAGGCGTCCGCCCTCCCGTAGCCCGGACAGGGTGCCGAGCAGCAGGGCCAGCGGCAGCACCACGGCGAGCGTCACCGCGCCGAGCACCAGGGTCGTGCCCACGGTGTCGGCGAGGATGTCGCGCACCGGGCCGCCGCTGACCAGGGAGGTGCCGAGGTCACCGGTCAGCAGTCCCGCCGCCCAGTCGGCGAACCGCTCCGCGGCGGGCCGGTCCAGCCCCAACTGCTCGCGCAGCGCCGCGACCTGCGCGTCGGTGGCGTCCTCGTCGTTGCGGACGTCGGCCGCGTCACCCGGCAGGAGGGCGGTGAGGACGAAGACCAGCACCGCCAGCAGCGCGAGTTGGGCGACTCCCAGGGCGAGGCGCTGCGATGCGTACCCACGCATCGTCAGGCCAGCCAGGCCTTGTCGAAGCGGGCGGAGTACAGGGTGTTGGGCGGGGCCGCCTCCATGCCGCGGACCCGGGACGAGACGGCGTTCAGCCAGTCCGGGTGCCCCCAGACGAGCAGGCCGCCCTCGTCGTGGACGGTCCGCTGCAACCCGCCGTACAGCGCGGTGCGCTCGGCGGTGTCGGTGGTCGACTGGGCCCGGGCGAAGGTCGCGTCGAAGTCCTTGCGGCGCCACCCCGAGGCGTTGAACGCGGACGTGCTGAGCAGCCGGTCGTTGATGTAGTTGGGGATGGTCATCGCGCCGGAGCGGTGGCTGCCCATGACGCCCTTGGTGAGCTGGTCCTTGAAGTACGTCTCCGAAGGGCCGGTGGTCACCTTCACCCGCAGGCCGGCGTCGGCGGCCTGCTCGGCGAAGAGCGTGGCGGCCTCCACGAAGCCGTTGGCCACCGAGGAGGTGTAGACGGACAGGGTCCTGTTGAGCGCGCCGGCCTTCTTCAGCAGGGCGCGCGCCTCGGCGACGTCGCGGGTGCGCTGGGGGACGTCCTCGGGGTAGTACTGGTAGCCCTTGCCGAACATGTCGTTGCCGACGACGCCCTGCCCGGCGAGGACGACGTCGACGAGCTTCCGGCGGTCGGCGAGCAGCTTGAAGGCGAGGGTGACGTCGGGGTCGTCGAAGGGCTCCTGGTCGCACTTCATCACGATCGCGTGGGCGGTGCTGCCCTTGGCGGCCAGGATCCGTACGGCCTTGTCGGCCTGGACGGTCCGGGCGAAGGTGGGCGTCATCTCGTAGCCGAACTCCGCCTCCCCGGCCCGCAGGGCGTTGCCCCGGGCGTCGGCGTCGGCGGAGAGGATCCGCAGCTCGTCGACGTACGCGCCGCCGTCCCAGTGGTCGTCGAAGCGGGCGGCGGCGAAGGACCGGCCGGCCTCGAAGGACGTCAGCCGGAACGCCCCCGTCCCCACCGGCTTGGCCGGGTCGGCGTACCGGGTGCTGACGACGGCCGTGCCCAGGGTGCCGAGGAGCGCCGGGAACTCGGCGGCGGGTCGCCTCAACGCCACCTCGACGACGTTCCCGCCGACGGCGCGGCTCTTCCCGAGGTCGATGACGGAGAGCATCCCCTGCGCGAAGTGGCTGGTCGCCTTCGGGTCGAGGATGCGGGCGAAGGTGAACAGGACGTCCTCGGGAGTGAGCGCCTTCCCGTCGTGGAACAGCGCCTTGCGCAGGGTGAAGCGCCACACGGTGGCGTCGGCGTTGGACTCCCACTTCTCGGCGAGGCGCGGCACGGGCTTCATCCCCCCGTCGAGCTCCACGAGCCGGTCGAACAGGGCCTTGGTGCGGGCCATGTCGACGGCCAGGGCCTCCGCGTGCGGATCGATGGTCTCCTGCTCGCCGCCGCCGGTGAACAGGGCCCGGAACCGGCCGCCGCGCCGGGGCTCGCCCTTACCGCCGTCGGCGGCCCCCTCCCCGGTGCCCGCGCCGCCGCCGCACGCGGTCAGGGCGAGACCGCCCGCGGCGGCGCCGGTCAGGGCGAGGAACTCTCGACGGTTACGGAAGATCGACATGCTGCTCCCAGGGCTCACGTATCGGACCCCGCGCCGCACGTCCGCAGGACGGTGCGGAGGGGCGCGGGGCGTGAGCAGCATTCATCAGATGAAAACGATTGTCAATCCAATGTGACGATCAGTCGGCTCGGGGGGCGGGTGGCGGCGGGACGTGGTGTGTCCGCATCCGGCGTCGACATATCCGGTGCCCGGTTGCCGCACCAAGCGGCCGGGCGGCACGGCCGTGTGCCTGGCGGTGGACGGGGAAGAGGCGGACGGGGCCCCTCCACGTGGCGATCACCGCGGACCGGCAGCGCTCCCCGTGGTGCCGGCCTCGCCCGCGGGCGGCGGCACCGTACGCCACAGCCGTGCCAGATACGTGGTGAGGGCCCGCGTCGCGCCGTCGTCCGCGTCGTCCGGCCGGGCGAGTGCCCAGGCGTCCAGGGCGGCGAAGACGGCCACCGTCACCACGGTGACCAGCTCGGCGCTCGGCCCGGGATCGATCACCCCGATGCGCAGGCCGTTGTCGACGAGGCGGTGGACCCAGGAGGCGTCGGTGTGCTCCAGGCCCCGGCCCGCGGCCAGGACGGCCCGGTCCTCGGGGTGGGCGCGCAGATGTTCCGCCAACCGCGTGGCTCCCTGCGTCAGTTGGCGCCACAGCTCGTCCGCCGTGGCTACCTCGGTCCACGGCCCGAGCGCGGTGAGCGTGCGGCGGACGGCGTCGCCGACCACCGCCTCGAACAGGTCCTCCTTGCCGTCGAAGTAGTGGTAGGCGGACGTCTTGGAGATGCCCGCGTCGGCGATGATCCGGTTGAACGAGGCCGCGTCCCTCCCGGCCCGGGCGAAGTGCCCGCGGGCCACGGCGAGGAGGGCGGCCTGCGTCTCGGGAGGCAGCCGGTGAAACCGGGGCAGGGGCATGGGCGTACCTATCCGTCGACGGTGGGGGAGGGGGCGACCCGCGGGACCGGCGCGAGCGTCCGGCGGGCGCGAACCGTCATGCCCCAGTGCGCCACCCACAGCGGAACCGCGACGGCCCCGCCCACGTGACCGGCCGCGCCCGGGAAGAGGGACAGGACCTGGAAGGCGCACCAGCCGTGGCCCAGGACCGCCCACCGCCGGACGAACCGG
This sequence comes from Streptomyces sp. DH12, assembly GCF_020873895.1. GTDB lineage: Bacteria > Actinomycetota > Actinomycetes > Streptomycetales > Streptomycetaceae > Streptomyces. The sequence continues at coordinate 11,873 of NZ_JAHWGT010000026.1, forward strand.
GCGCCCGTGCGTCCGTCGGCGGCCAGCGACCTGGCGCCCGCGTGCACGATGAAGAAGTCCTCGGTGAAGTTGTACGGGATCGCGAACATCCACCACACGGACGCGGGACTCCGCACGGCGGCGCCGGGCCGTACGCAGGCCAGCATCCGCTGCAGCGCCCGGCAGTAGAGGGCCACCAGCCCGAAGAAGACCAGCACGACGGCGAGCGCGGCGGGCGCGCCCAGCCCCCCGACCTCCCCGAGCAGCCCGCGCCCCCACTGCGGCGCCCACCACGGCTGGCAGAGCAGGACGGCGACCAGGGCGGTCCCCGTGGCCTTGACGAAGGCGATCACGCGGCGAGTGTACTGGTGGTACACACCGCTGGTCCACCCCCGCGAGGTGAGGCCGATGCCGGCATGCAGGCACTTGTGCACGGCCGCGTACCGGTCACCGGTGACGCCGACGGCCACGTGCTTGTGGTCCATGCGGGCGATGCGGGCGAGCAGGGCGTCCGGGCGGGTGTCCGGGTCGGTCAACAGCGCACCGGCGAAGGCGGCGATGGATCCGGCCGGCGCCCGGCGCTGCGTACCGCCGGCCTGGTCGCCGCGGTCGAACGTGCCGTCCAGCTCCGGGTGACGGGGCCGGGACGGGAGAGACGGAGAGGGTGGACGGTGTGGGTACCGGCCCGGCACGCCACCGCCCTCGATGATGGACGGACCGCCTGACCGAAGCCACGACCGAGAGAGGTGGCGCGCGTGAGGGAATGGACGCTGGCCGAGACGTTCCGCAGCACGTCGGGTGAAGTCCGCTGGGGCAGCCTCGGGCGACCTGACGGACCGCACAGGGCACCGAGTTGGCCGGGTACAGGCTCTGGTCCGGGTAGGTCTGCCCGGTCGACGCCATCACCTCTCTCGCCCTGCGCGGCGCCCCGGCGCTGGGCGTCGCGGGCGCCCTGGGCGTCGCCCTGTCGGCGGCCCGGCACGGGACCGGCGGAGCGGTCGACGCGGCCGCCGTGCACGCTGACGCTGCCCGCATCGTCGCGGCCCGGCCCACCGCCGTCAATCTGTCCTGGGGAGTGCGCCGCGCCCTGTCCCGGCTCCGGGGCGGACCACAGGCCGTCCTCTTGGAAGCCCGCGCCATGCTCCACGAGGACGAGGAGACCAACCGGGCAGCCGCCCGTCGCGCGGCCGAACTGGTGAAGAACCTCTGCGGGCGACGCCCGTTGCGCGTCCTCACCCACTGCAACACCGGACGGCTCGCCACCACCGCGCTGTACGACGTCCGGGCAGCGACCGGCGCCGCCCACGAAGCCGGCGCCCGCGCTGCGGGACCTGTGCCCCGTGGCCGGCGCCCTGCCCCGCGACGTCGACGCGACCGGCGTGGACCCGGCCGTAGGCTGCGCTACGTCTCCCGCTTGCCCAGCGCCTACTCGGCGCTGGGCTGGAGACCAGTGATCGAATCCGTGTGCGCCTATCGGCGCACGGGTGCCCGCGCATGCAGGCGCCCCCGGACGGGGGCGCCGCTGTGGCGGTCACAGTCGGTCAGGCACCCTCCCGGGGCGAGTTCGTGTGCCCGCTGAGGGCCAGGACGCGTTTGCTGAGCTCCATGAGGTGTGCGCAGTTCAGAACTTCGATGGGGGTGACAGAGCACTTGAGGTGGTGGTGCAGGGAGGCGCTGAGTTCTGCGGCGAGGAGGGAGTCCACTCCGAGGCGGTCCAGGCGACGCGTTCGGTCGATCTTGTCGGGAGTCGTGTGGAGCGTCGTGGCGAGGAAGTCGGCCAGGATGGTCGTAGTGGCATCCAGCGCCTGGTCGTACGTCATGTGGGGCAGGCTTGAGAGGAATGTGCTGGAGAAGTTCTCCCGGGTCGCGCCGGCGGGTGTCAGGAGACTGAAGCGCGGGGCGTCGATGGCGTAGTTGGAGCGCCGGAGCACGGTCGGGTCGAATCCGCCCACGTTGGCCACCGAGGCATGCGGGTCGTGCAGGAGCTGTTCGAGCGCGGCCAGGGCGCTGGCGCTGTCGATATTGTCCGTGCCGGCCCTTTCCAGGACGTCGACCAGGTTCGTGCGTACCGCGATGCCGGTGTCGTTGATCACTGACCACTGGACGGCCAGGGCATGTTCGCCCGCGGAGCGACGCTGGTGCACCAGCGCCTCCATGGCGGAATTCGCGGCCGTGTAGTTCGCCTGTCGGCTCATCCCGGTCAGCGCCGAGACGGAACTGTAGACGACGAAGAACTCCAGGCCCATGCCCCGGGTGAGGGCGTCGAGGACCCGCGCGCCGACGGCCTTGGGCGACCACACGGTCCTGAACTGCGCGTCCGTCGCGTCCCTCACCAGGGTGTCGTCCAGGACCATGGCGGCATGGATCACCCCGCGCACGGGTCGGGCGGACGCTTCGCACTCCGCCAGGATCCGTCGTACGGCAGCCGGGTCCGCGGTGTCGGCGGCGTGCGCGACGGCCCGCGCCCCCAGGTCCGCCAGATCCTGGATGAGGGACTCGGCCGCCGGGGTGGCGCCGCCCCGACGGCCCACGAGCGCAAGGTGGCGCGCACCACGGCAGGCCAGCCAACGGGCGGTCGCGGCGCCGAAGCCGCTGAGACCACCAGTGACGACGTACGTGCCGTGCGGGTCGAGCCTCAGCCTCGTCGGCATCGGGTGATGGGGCGTGGAGCCGTCGAACGTGACCACCACCTTTCCCGTGTGCAGGGAACCCTTGAGGAGCTGGAAGGCGCGGTCGACCTGGTGAGCGGGGTAGGTCTGGTGCGGCAGTGGTGGGCAGGCGCCGGCTTGCACCCTTTCCACCAGCTGTCGGAACTGCAGCTTGCCGGCCTCCCGCTGCGGTCCGACCAGCGCTCCGACGTCCACGCCGAACAAGGCCGTGTTCGCGAGGAACGGGCGCGTCATCAGGGGGTTGTTCTCCAGGAAGTCACGTTTGCCCAGTTCGATGAAACGACCACCGCTCGCCAGCAACTCCAGCCCTCGGGCCTGCGCCTCCCCGGCCAGGGAGTTGAGCACGACGTCCACTCCCCGGCCGTCGGTGATCTGGCGGACCTCGTCCGCGAAGGCGAGGGACCGGGAGTCAAGCACGTGATCGGTTCCCAGGAGGCGCAGGAGGCTGCGCTTGACCTCGGTGCCCGCGGTCGCGATGACAGCGGCACCCCGTTGCCCGGCGTGGTGGAGTGCCGCCAGGCCGACTCCGCCCGCCGCCCCGTGCACCAGGACGGTCTCGCCCGGCTGCAACCTGGCCAGGTGGTCGAGGCTGTACTGCACGGTGAGGTGGGCCAGGGCCAGTGTCGCCGCCTCGGCGAAGCCCATGCCGTCCGGCACAGGGGCGACAAAGTCAGCCGAGGCCAGGGTGTACGACCCCATCCCCGACGCCGTGAGGCCGAACACCCTGTCACCCGGCGCGACACCGGTGACGCCCGGCCCCACCGCGGCGACGAGACCGGCGCATTCGAGTCCGAGCTCCGGTACGCCCTCGGTCTGGTGCACCGGGGGCACCATTCCGGTGGCGACCATGACGTCGCGGTAGTTCAGGGCGGCCGCACGCACCTCGATGAGCACCTGTCCCGGGCCGGGGGACAGCGGCGGGCGTTCTTCCCACCGGAGCCGGTACGACGTGCCGACGTCATGGGCCCGCAGGACGAAGGTGCCCGCGGAGCCTGGCGCTGTGCTCGAGGCGGTGACCTGTCGCGGCGGCATTTCCCTGATGCGGGATACGAACCGACCGTGCGCGGTGAGGATGACCTCGTCCTCGGAGGAGCCTGTCGTCAGCTCACGGAGCAGCACGCCGGCGGCCTGCTCGGCACCGTCCTCCGCCAAGTCGTGCGGCACCGCGACGCGGGTGACCCGCACGCGCTGCTGCTCGTTGCCGAGAGAGCGGCCGATCCCCCAGACGGCGGCGTCACTCCCGTGGTGCGAAGGAGGCATGCTCATGTTGACCGACGCGCCCATGACGACCAGATACAGGTGTGCCTCGGTGTGCGGGGGGAGTTTTTCACACGCCTGGACGATGCTGCGTACGGTCCGGAACCGCTCGACAGGTTCATCATCGTTCCACGGCTCGGTGCACGCGTCCACGTGGTCCCGCCGCCGGAACAGGCAAACGATGTTGACGACCTGAGCGTGTGGGGGCAGGACGGACTCCCACTGCTCGGGCGAGGTGGTCAGGACAGTCGCGGTGACGCGCTCCTGCCCCGCACTCAGCAGCGCCTCGGTGAGCGCCTCCGTTGTCGACCCGGTGCTCTCCTCACCGGCGACGACCCAGGAGACTGGGGCGGCGGAGGGCTTCACCGGCCTGTCGGCCGGTGGTGTCCGCCGGGGTTCCCGGGAAGCAAGAAGCACCGAGCACGGAGAGGCACCCTCCCCTGAACCAAGCGCGGGCGTGGAGGCCACGTCGGCGAAGCCGTGCTGCCGCAGCAGACCGGTCCAATCCGCCCCGTCACGCCATGCGGCCCGCCCCCGCGGATCGTTGTCCGCGGGGGCCCACCCGCCGACGCCTGTCGCCAGCACCGGCAGAAGCAGCCGCGGATCGCGCACTTCGACCGCCGCCAGGTAGCCGCCGTCCACGAGCAGGGCGGACAGACGCTCCAGCCCCGCCGAGAGGTCCCGTGTCCTGCTCAAGGAGTGCCGGGCCACGACGACGTCGAACGACGCTTCGCTGAAACCCTGGTCGTGCAGGTCTCGGCCGAGGTCCAGGGGCCGGTAGGTGACGACATCGGATGCGTTGAGCTGATCACGCGCCTGGTCGGGGAGTTCGGCGCTGCTGCCGGTGAGGACGTAGTGGGTGCGGTCCGCAGGCAGATTGGGTAGCAGCACGGAGGCGAAGGGATCGGCTGCGGCCCCGACCTCCAGGACCCGCAACGGCCGGTCGGCGGGCCACTGGCGCAACGCCTGGCCCAGCAGATCGGCGGCCGCCAAGTAAGTGGGCCGCAGGAGACGGTTCAAGACGGCGGTCAGGTCGTCTTCCGCGGGGCGGAAGGGGGTGTCTCCCTCACGCTGTCGTCGCAGGAACTCCGGGAGAGTCCGGGCGTAGTGCCCATGGAGCGTCCACAGATCCGCGTACTCGGGCAGGTCCAGCAGGGCCTGACGGAGTACCCGCCCGGGTCGTGCCGGGACATCTGTGCGTCGCAGCAGACCCGGGCCGGCAGGGCGGACCAGGCCCTGAGCCCGCGTCTCCGCGAGGAGCAAGTCGAGCAGTCGCTGGTGGCTGCGGTCGATGCCGTGGTCGAGCAGGCCGGCGGGGGAGAAGGACTCCGAGCGTGCCTCGCCGGTGAGGTCGTCGAGGAAGGCCGCCATGCAGTGGGACGTGAGACGTCCGACGGCATCGACCACCCCCTGCACGGCCGCCGCATACGTCTGATCGCCGGCGGTGCTGCGCTGTGCCAGCACCGTCCGTGGCGAGGGCAGTCCGGCAACCGCCGTACGGTCCGGCTGCTGGTCGGGGGCGGCGCGGACGACTGTCTCCAGCAGCCGGGCCGGCCCCGACGCTTTGCCAGCCCCCTCGAACCGGCGCACACGACAGCCCTGGATCTCGGCGGTGACGGTGCCGGCCTCGTCCGTGAACGTGATGTCGACAACGGCCTGCCGTGGATCGAGGTCCTGGGCGCGCACATGCACGAAGCCGGCGGAGGCGAGATCCGTGTACCTGCGGACCGTGTCGAACGACACGGGGAGGAAGGGCTTGCGGGCAGCACAGTCGAGGAGTTGCAGAACGGACTGCAGTGCGCCGTCGACGACGGTGACGTTCGCGCTGACGGACCCGTTCGGCATGTCGGTGCCGTAGGAGGCCAGGACTTCGCCGTGCCCCCTCCACAGGCCCTTCACCACCTGGAAGGCGGGGCCGTACACACATTCCATGGCGGCTGCCGCGCGATAGTGCTCGTCACCTGTCAGCCGGTCCTTCAGGCGGCGGCGAAGCTCATCGATGTCGAGGGGCGTGGCGGCGGATCGGGGCAGGCGGCGCACCTGGGCACGCACGTGGCGCTGCCATGGCCCGGTGCCCCCGCCGCGGCTGGAGATATGCACCATGTGGTTCGGTTCGGCGACGGACACCTGCCACGTGAGGTCCATCGCGGCGTCATCCCAGGGCATGACGAGCGCGTTCTCGATGGTCAGCGCGTGGACCTCGGCGAGAGCACCGTCGAAGACGGACCGCGCGGCGGACATCGCCATCTCCACGTAGGCCGCGGCCGGCAGCACCACCGATGCCCCGATACGGTGATCAGCCAGCCATGGCAGACGGGTCGCCTCCACGGTGTTGTGCCAGGTCGGTTCCGCGACGGACAAGCGGCTGCCGAGAAGCTCATGCTCTTCCCCCTGAGCGTTCGAGCCGCTCTGGTCCTGCGACCACCATGCCGGGGAGCCGTTCCAGTGCTCCCGCCGCTGCCAGGGGTACGCCGGCAGATCCACGACCCGCCCGCGCCGGGGCAGCGCCTGCTCGATCACGTCCGCGCCTGCCGCCACCAGACGGGCCACCGTCGTGTCGATGGAGAGGGAGCCGGCGGGGGAGCGGTCCATGACGGCGAGCGTGGCCACCTTCTTGTGCAGCGCGACGGCCTGGCGCCGTACGTAACCGCCGAGAACGGGGCGCGGCCCGATCTCCACGAGGATGTCACACCCGAGGTCCTCCACCAGATGGGTGACGGCGTCGGCGAACTGGACGGGTTGCCGCACGTTGAGCCACCAGTAGTTGGCGTCGAACCGCTCACACACGGTCCCGGCGTCGACGCAGGCCGACACATAGGGGATCTTCGGCGGCGAGGACTTCAGGCCTGCCAGGCCGGCCACGAGCGACTCCCGGATGGGCTCCATCGCCGAGGTGTGGAAGGCGTAGTCGAGGTCCAGGAGCCTGGAGAAGACACCTTCGACCACAAGCTCGCAGGCCAGGTCGTCAAGGGCGTCGAGGTCCCCGGCGAGAGTGACGTCGTGCGCGGAGTTCACCGCCGCGAGCTCGACCTTTCCCCCGTACGGGGCCATCAGTGTCCGAGCCCGCTCGACGGACACGCCGACGGCCAGCATCCGACCCTGGCCGGCAGTCAGCGCCTGCACCTGGCTGCGCACCGAGATCACGTGGCACGCGGCCTCCAGGTCCAGGGCTCCGGCGGCGTAGGCCGCGGCCACCTCACCCACGCTGTGACCGGTGACCGCCACCGGGGCGACCCCCCGCCGGGCCAGAGCCTCCACCAGGCCGACCTGGACCGCGAAGAGCAGGGGTTGCGCGATCTCGGTGCGTTCCAGGCGCTGAGCGTCACACCTGCCGAGTTCCTCCAGGACCGACCAGCCGATGCGGGGGCCCAGCAGCCGGTCGACCTCCTCGACCTTCGAGCGGAAGGCGGGCTCCTCGGCCAGGAGGGAGACTCCCATGCCCGCCCACTGCGAGTTGTTGCCGGAGAACACGTATCCCACGCGTCCGTTCGGCACCGCGGTTGCCACGCCGGCGGCGGATGGCTCCCCTGCGACAGCGCGACGCAGCTCCCTGGCCGCCTCGGCCGGACTGCCGGCCATCACCACCATGCGTTCTTCCCGTGGGGCACGCCGTCTGCCCGCGGTCCAGGCCGTGTCGTAGAAGCCGTCTCCGGGCACGCCGTCGAGATGTGCCGCCATCCGCTCGGCTGCCTGTGTCAGAGCTTCGCGGGTTCGCGCGGAGACGACGACAGGAAGCCTGCGCGACCCAGAGGGCCCGGAAGAAGCCTGGCGGGGAACGTCGGGGGCCCCTGTGAGGATGGCGTGTGCGTTCGCGCCGCCGAACCCGAACGAGTTGACGCCCACCACACAGTGCGTGCCGACAGCTCCCAACGGACGGGACGCGTGCACCGGGGCCAAACCGAGTTCGTCGAACGGGATGGCTGGATTGAGGGGCAGGCCATGCAGCGAGGGCGGGATGGTGCCGCGCTGCAGGATCAGCAGCGCCTTGAGCAGCCCCGCCATACCGGCGGCCGGTTCCAGGTGCCCGATGTTCGTCTTCACCGAGCCGACGGGCAGCTCAGCCCCGTTGGACCTGCGCCGGCCAAGGGCACGGCCCAGTGCCAGGCATTCCAGAGGGTCCCCTGCTGCCGTTCCCGTACCGTGTGCTTCCACGTAGGCGACACGGCTGGCGCTGAGGCGGACCTGGCCGTACACGTCGCGCAGGAGGGCTTCCTGGGCCTCGGCGCTGGGCAACGACAGACCTTGGGTACGACCGTCGGTGTTGACCGCCGTGGCCAGGATCACGCCGTGGATCCGATCGCCGTCCGCGAGGGCGTCCGACAGCCGGCGCAGGACGAGCATGCCGGCACCCTCTCCCCGGACATACCCGTCCGCGTGCGCGGAGAAGGTGCGACTGCGGCCCGACGGGGAGAGCATGGAGGCCTTCGACAGACCGACGTACTCCCCTGGGTGCAGCAGCAGGTTCACCGCCCCAGCCAGAGCGACGGGACTCCGGCCGCAGCGCAGCACCTCGCAGGCTTGGTGCACGGCGGTCAACGAGGATGAGCACGCGGTATCGATGGACATCGAGGGGCCGCGGAAGTCGAAGATGTAGGACAACCGGTTGGACGTGTTGTTCCCTGATCCGCCCGACATCGTGTAGGCGTTGACCGATCGCATGTGCCGGAATTGCAGTTCCAGGTAACTTCTGTAAGAGGCTCCGGTGAAAACGCCGACGTCAGAACCCGCCCAGCGTTGCGGGTCGATCCCCGCGTCATCGAACGCCTCGACGGCACATTCAGCCAGAAGCCGCTGCTGGGGATCCACGCGAGAGGCTTCCCGCGGCGACATCCCAAAATACTCCGCGTCGAATTCGGTGATGCTCTGCAGGTAGCCGCCTGCGGCTGCATACGTCTTGCCCGGCCGGTCGGCCCGGGGGTCGAGGAAGGAAGCGACATCGAAGCGTCCATCCGGTGGTTGGGTGATCAGATCCCGCGCCCCTGCCAGAGCTGTCCAGAAAGCGCTCATCGAATCGACGCCGCCGGGAAGGCGGCAGCCGATCCCCACGACCGCCACGGCGTCGACCATGCGGTCCTCGGAAAGGATGAGGTCGTCAGTCATGTCGGAAAGCCCCTCTCGTCGCTTGCACCAGGACTTCTCCCGGTGTCGTTCGGGCGCCGCGCCCCGCCTCACCGCGCCGTCCGGCGGAAGAAGGTGTGGAGGCTCGGCGGGTGTTCGGCTTCAGCGGCTCCTCAGCCGGCGGAGCGGCGTGACAGCCGGCGGTGCGTCGCCGTACGGCTGTTCGACGGGACCGAGGTAGTCGAGGGCGTCCAGCGAGGCGCCGTCGCAGAAGCGCAGTACGACCTCTGCCAGTTCGGCCGGCCGTTCCAGATGCACCACGTGGTCCGCCTCCTTGATGACGACGAAGCGCGCGTCCTCGATCAGGGAGCAGGCACGCCGTGAGAGGGAGGGCGGGACGAGATGGTCGTGCTCGCCGCACACGAGTAGTGCCGGAACCCCGGTCACGCCGGCTTCCCACAGGTCGGAATCACCGAGAGCCCGTCGAAGCGTGGCGGCTGCCTGAGGGCCTGGCACGTATCTGTCGTAGTAACGGATCAGGGTGTCCCTGACCGAATTCCTGTTGCGCACGGAGCAAGAGGGGTCGTGGTTGAGGATGCTGGTGGCGAAACGGTGTCCGAGGTTCGGCATGCCCTTATCGACCATCGCGCACGTCCAGTCCGTCAGTTTTCTGGCCCGCGGAGTCGGCTTTCCCCCGAATCCGACCAGCACCATGTGGCTGACGATCTCGGGATGGATCCGAGCGACGGCGTAGGCGAGGGTGCTGCCGAACGAGGTGCCGACGAGATTGACCCTGCCCAGGCCAAGGTGCTTCACCAGGTGAGCGACGGAGGCGGACAGGTACCTCAGTCCGTAGGCGGCCGGCAGTGGATCCGACGTTCCCTGACCGGGGAGGTCGACGGTGACCACCGTGGTTCTCTCCGACAGATGCCGTTCCGTCATACGCCATCCCAGCATGTCCATGAGGGCGCCACCCAGAAGCACCACCGGGAGACTTGGAGGGTGCGGTTTCCCGACCACGCGCGCGTTGTAGGAAAAGCCTTCGTAGGACAACGAGAATTGCTTTTCTGCTGTCATGAGACCTCGTAGTTCCGCTTGCACGAGCATCGGCCAAGATCGCAGTTCAGAGGGTCAACGTCCGGTACTTGTACACAGCCGCCGCACGGAAGACGGCGATGATGAGAATCGACCACACGAGGGAGGCCCAGATCGGATGCTGCATGGGCCAGGCCGCGGATTCCGCGACGCCGGGATTCCCGAACAGCTGACGGCACCCTTGCACGGTGGCGCTGAAGGGGTTCCACTCGGCGATGGCACGCAGAAAAGGATGCATGTTCCTGAGGTCCAGGAAGGCATTCGAGATGAACACCACCGGAAACAACCACACCACGCCGCCCGTGGTCGCGGCTTCCGGGCTCCGTGCCCAGAGACCGATCAGTGCGCCGACCCAAGAGAAGGCGTATCCGAGAAGCACCAGGAGCGCGAACGCCCCCAGAGCCTTGGCGATCCCGAGATGGATGCGCCACCCGACGAGCGTCGCGACGACGGAGAGAATGGCGATGCTCAGCACCGACCGAGCCGAATCGGCCAGAGTGCGTCCGCTGAGCACCGAACTCCGGGACATGGGAAGGGACCGGAACCGGTAGATGAGCCCTTTGTGGATGTCGTCCGCGATACCTGCACTGGCGCTGACTGTGGCGAAGGACACGCTCTGCGCGAAGATGCCGGCCATGACGAACTCTCGGTACACACCCGGGTCCGTCGTGCCGGCGACTTCCATGGAACCGCCGAACAGGTAACTGAACAGCAGGACGAACATGACGGGTTGAAGGAGCCCGAAGACCAGCACTTCGGGCAGCCGGGACATGTGCAACACATTTCGGTAGGCCATGGCGAGGGTGTCCGCCACCGCATGAGCGAATTCACTCCCGCGAGTGGACGAGACGGAGTCGGCGCCGGAGGTCACTTCACAGGCTCCTGGATCTGTTCCTCCGGGCCGAGCTGCCTGCCGCCCGTGAGTGAGAAGAAGACATCGTCCAGGGTCGGACGCAGCAGCGCGATGTTGCTGACTCCCGTACCGCGGTCGGCCAACAACCGCAGCAGCTCGGCCACCGCTTCCGGCCCTCTGGCGACCGGCACGGTCAGCTTGCGGGCATGGTCCCGAACACGTACGTCACCCGATCCGACGCCGAGGAGCAGCGCACGCACCATCGCGATGTCCTGGCGGTCCTGGAGGGTCACTTCCACCTGCTGCTCGCCCGCACGGTCCTTGAGCTGGTCCGGGGTGCCGCATGCCACGACCCTGCCACGGTCGATGACGGTCACCTCGTCGGCCAGGTGGTCGGCCTCGTCGAGGTGCTGCGTGGTCAACAGCACGGTGCTGCCCGCCGAGGCAAGTTCGAGGATCCGCGACCACAGGTACTGGCGATGGTGCGGGTCCAGACCGACGGTGGGCTCGTCGAGGAACAACACGGGAGGAGAGGCGACGAGAGCGGCGGCCAGATCGAGTCGCCGTCGCATGCCGCCGGAATAGGTTCTGACCAACCTGTCCGCCGCCGCAGTGAGACCGAAGTCCTCCAACAGCTTCGCGGCCTGCCGCCTGGAGTCCGCCCACGTCATGTGGTGGAGCCGGCCAACCAGGCGAAGGTTCTCCCGCCCTGTCAAGTACCCGTCCAGGGCGGCGTACTGGCCGCACAGTCCAATGGACCGACGCACCTTGCCGGGTTGGCGGGCCACGTCGAAGCCGGCGACGGTAGCGATCCCGCTGTCAGCTCTCAGGAGCGTGGTCAGCATGTGGACGGTCGTACTCTTTCCGGCCCCGTTAGGCCCCAGAATGCCTATGACGACACCCTCCGACACATGCAAGTCCACATTCTCCACCGCCACAGCGGAGCCGAAGGTCTTTCTCAGGCCTTCGGCGCGAATGATGCTCACATCCACGTCCTAGAGTTTTCGCACATGGGCTGCTTGAGCGTGCTGAAGCAGCTGACCCACGTTGAGGACAGGCTTCAGGGCTCGGCGCACTTCCCGCTTGCCCGTGCGTAACGAAACGCGGGCCCCGATGTTGCAAGGAACGCGTAACACTCCGTCGAATGGAGCAGTGACCGCACCGCCCGGGAGGGGGCCGCGGAACCGGTGGCGACGGCGCCCCCGGGCGCGCACTCCGCCTTCGCGGCGCGGTGACGGGCGACCGCGCACGCGGATCACTCGGGAGGTACGTGACGTGCGGCGCTGGCGGCCGGAAACCCGCTGCCTGTCACACGCGGTGGGTGCACCGGCCGGACAGGGTACGGACACAATCAGCCGCGCGACGAGGTTACGCACCTGCGCCGCGGTGACGGTGGCGGCATCGTCTCGCGGCGCAGCCGTAGCGCGTCCAGCCTGGCGGTCCTGGAACTGCGGCCCCTCTTCAGCGCGGAGATCACCGAGTAGGGCCAGACCGGGAACAGGGATGTAGTGGTGTCCTTACCCCTGGCCGTTGACGTGGTACAGGATCCGCTGCGGTGAAGTGCGAGCGCTGAACCGCAGCCAGCAGGGAGGTCGACAGCAGGGACGGGTCGGCCGTCGTTCACCCTCGGTACCCGCACCGTGGCCGGGGCCCGTCGCAGCCGGGCGACCTCGACCCACCCCGCGGACAAGGCGTCATAGAGACCGCCCTTCCGGCAATTGGATCCTGCCGGACAAGGTGGTGCGACAGACGTATCCCCACGGACTTCGAGGCCGCCGTGTGTTCGTGTGTTCCTGGCCGGATCACCTGCTCAGCCGAAGACACCTTCACGTAGGGGAGGTGACAGTCCGAGTGATCAAGCACAAAGGCTCGTTCGGATTCCAGGGCTGAAGATCGAGTTCGCAGGTGGCAAATGCGTCCGCAGGGTGACCTCTGTGCGGCTCTTCAGGCTTTTGCGCTGCCGACCGCGCCAAAGTGCAGGCAGGTGATGAGAGGCCGGCTGTTCCGGAGGACAGGCAGCGCCGAAGCTCGGGAGACCAGCTGGCCGGTGAGGCCACGGCCGACGGGAACGGGAATGTCCCGGGTCGCAGTGATGGCGGGGTGGACGGTTCGCAGCATCCGGCGTTCGTCGGGGTCCATTCCCCAGGGCATCGGGGGGAAGGTGTAGCCCCCCATCCCCTTTCCGCCGGTCCGCAACCACGCACTGATGCGTCGTGAAACGGTATCGAAGACCATCATCCCCCCGGGGAAGGACTCGGCGCAAGCGGCGATCAGTTGGTGTACCCGGGCCGCGTCCAGGTACATCAACAGCCCCTGTGCGGTGACCAGTACGCCATGTGAGGGATCCACCATGTCCATCCAACGACTGTCGGAGTCGCTGCTGACGTCGCAGGAGACAAGGCGTTGACGCGTGCCGTGCGGGAGTACGCGGGTACGCAACTCAAGAGGGCCGGCGAGGTCCACGGAAACCCAGCACACCTGACCGTTGTCCACCCGCCAGAACGTCGTCTCCAGCCCCTCACCGAGTGCGATCACGGTGCCTCCAGGACGTGCGGAGAGGAAGGCGCGCACCACACCGTCGAATGCGAGGGCCCGCAGCGCGAGGATCTGGGCGACCCATGGGCGGGGGCGGCCGAGCCGTTGGCGGAAGGGAAAGTCCAATTGGTTCACCAGCCGCACCGCTTGCGGGTCCGGCAGGACGCTGTCCTTCCGGGCTGCCTCGGCCGCGCGGTGGTACAGGGTCCACAACGAGGTCTCCGCGACTCCCGTGAGATCAGCTGTGACAGGGGACTGCATTGCGCGCCTCTTCTCATGCCTGATCGGCGCCCACGTAGGGTGCCGGTGCTCTGGTCAACGGTCTGGTCTCCGTTCAGTCACCGGTGACGTCAGGGGGTGGCGATTTCGGGCGCGGGCAGGGGGTACCGTTCTCCCACCGATGCCCGATCCCAGCGGTGCACCGGCTTCCATGAACTCGCGCAGACCGCGGTCACTGCGCAGCGCCAGCGACGTGGAAACGGCGCCGTGGGTGGCCGGACGAGCACCGCGGGACATGTCCAGGCCGGCCCTTCACTCTGCCTCCCAGGCACGGCTCCAGCAGACACCGGGACGAGGGCCAACGACCACCCTCCCACGTCGGAGCCGGTGAGATGTGGCGCAACCGGGGCTTGTTCAGGCAGGGTTGAGGTCCCTGGTGCGCGCCGACGGTGTCCGGCATCCACTCCACCGAATGGAGTCCACCGGCCGGAACGACATCCTGGGCGAGCGCGTGGGCACTGTCACGTCGGCCGACCGCGAGCGCGTACGTCCGCGGGACACGGGCTTCTTCCGCAAGCTTGTGGACCGGCCGCTCGGCGGCGCCTCCTGAGCGGTGACGCTGGGGCGTTCGATAGGGTTCCCGGGTGCTGGCTGCCTGGTCGGTGCCTTCCTGGGGGGATGAGCGAGACGAGGAACATGCCGGAGCAAGCGAGCCCGCCTGCGATAGCACCGAAGGAACTCCTGAATGCATCGGTCGAGGCGGCGCGGATGGCGGCGGTGCGCCGTTACGACATTCTCGACACTCCGCCGGACGGCGCCTACGACCGGGTCGCGGCGCTGGCCGCCCGCCTGTTCGAGGTGCCGGTGGCGACAGTGACCATCGTGGACGAGGACCGGATCTGGTTCAAGGCCACGCATGGCTTGGAGGGTGTCACCGAGATCGGCCGGGATCCGGGGCTGTGCGCCTCGGCGGTCCTGACCGATGACACCACCGTCATTCCCGACACCCTGCTCGATCCGATTGCCTGCTCCAATCCGCTGGTCGCCGGCCCGATGGGGGTGCGGTTCTACGCCGCCGCTCCGATCATCACCGCCGACGGGTACCGGCTGGGCACGGTCAACGTCCTGGACACCCGCCCCCGCGAGATCAGCGAGGCGGATTCGGCCACGCTGGCGGACCTGGCGGCGGTGGTGCGCGACCAGCTGGAGCTGCGGCTGTCTGCGTTGCACGTCGTGCGCGCCGAGCAGGAGAAGCGCCAGACGGAGGAAGAGGCCCGGCAGCGCGCGGAGCGGGACAAGGCGGCCATCGCCGCGTTCGCCTCCACCCTGCAGCGCACTCTGGTGCCTCCCGCGCTGCCCGCGGTACCCGGGCTGGAGCTGGCCTGCCACTACAAGACCGCCTCCCCCCAGGAAGTGGGCGGCGACTTCTACGACGTCTTCCCCGTCGGCGCCGGCCGGTGGGCGTTCTTCCTGGGCGATGTGTGCGGCAAGGGCGCCGAAGCCGCCTCGGTCACCTCACTGACCCGCTACACGCTGCGGGCCGCAGCCCTCGTCGACGCCGAACCCACGGCCGCGCTCAAGGCCCTGAACGCCGCGCTGCTGCTGGACGCGGCGGTCGGCACCCGCTTCTGCACCGCCATCTTCGGCCTGCTCGATCCCGTCCGGGAGGGTGGTTTCACGGTCACGCTGGCCACCGGCGGTCACCCGCCCGCCTACCACCTCAGCCCCACCGAGGACGGCGGCATGCGGGTGGAGGCGATCCGCGCCAAGGGCGGCATGCTGGTCGGCGCGTTCGCCGAAGCCGCCTTCGCCTCACGCACCCTGCACCTGGCACCCGGCCAGGGATTGCTGCTGTACACCGACGGGCTGACCGAGGCCCGCACGGCCGATGGCGACATGCTCGCCGATACGGGCTTGACGGACTTCCTGGCCCAGCGGCCCGCACCGGTCAGTGCCGGCGCCCTGATCGACGACACCGTCGCGCTCCTGGACACCCTCCCCGACACCGAACGCGACGACGTGGCCCTGCTGGCCCTGTCCGTCCCCACCCCCGATGCCGCTCCCGCGGGCATCACCACCACCGCTCACAGCGCCGCCGCCCCGACCGCCGACGCCTCCGTCGGGCAGGAGAACCGACGCCCATGACCGACGCACTCCACATCGACGTCCCGCACACCGACGGCACCCTGGCCGTGATCGCACTGTCCGGTGAATTCGACATCGCCACCGCCCCCGCCGTGCGGGCCCGCGCCCTGGACCTCATCGCGGACGGCCACCCCGACCTGGTCGCCGACCTGGCGGGCGTCACGTTCTGCGACTCCTCCGGCCTGGGAGCCCTCGTCGGCATCTGGCGCTGCGCCAAGGACGCCGACGGCAGCCTCACCCTGGCGGCCATCCCCGATCGGCTGGGCCGCCTGCTGGGCGTCACCGGGATGGACACCTTCCTGCCCGCCTACCCCAGCGTCGACGCCGCGCTCGCCGCACGCCGAGGCAACCGCACCACCGCCTGAAACCCCTGTCCGCCGGTCAACAGCCGGCTGACACTGCACACAGCCCGGGACCGAGGACTCTCCCTCCCGAGCCGAGACCGGCGAATCGGGCCTGCCAGGGTCAAACCGGGCTCCCTTGCCCAGCAGAGGCGGCTCGACCATGAGCCCGGCCGGCTGCGGCGGCCGTGACGGAACGGCGGATCCACCGTTCGGGATCGACAGGAAGCCTGGCCGGGCGCGATCCGCTGGGATCAGGAGGAGGACCAGGCCGTGCCCGAGCAGAAGGCCGGCACCGGTCACTCGTGGGAGGGCTGACCCCACCGGGCCCTCGTCGGTCGGGGCCGCGAGCGCACTGCTCAGGAGGACCGCCATGAGGACGGGCAGCTTGACTGAGAGGTGTCAGAGCCGATCAGCACGGTCGTACTGATCGCCCAGCGACATCGCGCGCGACTCTGACCAGCCAGCCGGTGGCCCCGGCTTACTCGTTGAGCAAGTTGAAGAGGTTGCCGGCCTGTGCGAGGTCGCTGCCGCCGCAGGACTGGTTGGGGGCGGCGGCGGGAAGCTGTCCCACGTTGCCGCTGCCCAGCGCCGACGACGTGATCGCGGAAGCGTTGGTCAGTGCGCTGGAGTGGTTGAGACAGGTGTTACCGAAGGAGATGGGTTGGCGATCGCAACACCCCACCAGCGGATGCCGGAGCCGCCAGCGCCGTGAGACCCGCCAGAGCTGTCATGGCAAGACCCGCAGAGTACAGCGTTCGAGCCACCGGGTGACCTCCTTCTACAACTGAGGATGTCGGCAGTCGTCTGCCGCAAGAAGGAACGCCGCAGGCGACGACCTGGACACGGCCTCCCGTCGATCCTGCTTGCCCGGCAGAGGGAACCGGCGAGTCGGACCGGTGGACATCGTCGGTGACGGCCGAACCCGGGGCTCCACCCGACCAGGAGCCGGGCAAGCGCCGCGGGCTGTTCCGCCGCCGCGGCCGACCTCACACGGCGACGACGCCCCTCCTTGTCGGGCACGGGGGGAGGGGCGGCGTCGACGAGCAGCGGCTCGGGTCAGGCCGGGGTGGCTACTTCGCCAGCGCGCGAGAGGGGAGTACTGGCCCTTCTCCACCGTGCGAAGTCGCTCCCGGTCGACGTCGAGGTGTTCGGTGGGCACCGCGTCGACAGAGGCGGTGGTGGAGAGTGTGACGTCGCGGCTGCACCCGAGCGACTGGCTTCACCCGGACCTGAAGCTGAGGAACTCGCCGCCGAAGTGTCCGCCCGGGCTCACGGTGTAGGCCGGAGCGCGCGAACAGCTACCACTGGCCGTATACACCGTGACAGCCCGGTTCGTGTTGTTGGTGAGCCTGCTGGAGCGACGTGACGCCGGGTAACAGTCGCTGCCCGGGTTCGTCACGGTGACGGTCGCTTGTGTCGACCCCTCCACATAGGTGATCGTGCCTGTGGCATCGGCCTGAGCGGGAACGACCGCTCCGGCCGAGAAGGCGACGCTGCCCAGGAAGGCGACTACAAGGGTCTTGATCTTGGATGAGGGCAACATGGCTGCCTTTCTCACCGAGGGCGGATCGCCCTGTGTCCTTTGACATGCCCAGCCAAGCAGGGCTGCTCTCGCATCGCCCGGTAAACCGATCCGTCATCACACCAAGCGATGAAAAGTCGTATTGGGCGAGCAGGCGCTGACGGCCGCGCACGACAACCCCGACGGCGACGCCCCCTTCCGAGAGCACGAGGCCCGCGCCGTCGCGGAGGACGAGGGGCGCCGTGCCGCTGAGCGGAAGGCGCAGCGCCCCGTGGGCAAGCGGTGCAGAAGGAGGTCCACCGACGAGCGCTGAGAGGAGATCACCACCCTCGGCGCGCCGGCCGTGGGGCGGATCATGCACGCGCCGTCCAGCACGACGACTCGGCTGGCGGCCGGGCACGCCGACCGCGCCCGAGCCGATGCGCTCATCTGTGGTCGGCGGCCGTGAACGCCGCTCGGCGCCGTCTGCCCGCTCATGTACTGGCCCGCAACCGGGACAGGCAGGCGGCCAGAAGCGCGCCGACGAGGACCTGGTCCTGGACGAGCGCCCCCAGGAGACGAAGAGCGTCCCCGTGGGCACGTCTTCGACGAGCCACAAGATCCGGGATGGCGCGGAGCCCAGGCAGGAGTCTGCTTGCCGGATAGGAGCGATGTTCCTCACAGTCTTCGAGCCCGACGCCCGCCGGTTGTAAAGTGGAAAACGCCCTTGACCTGCACAAAGCTGGCAGGGAGCCGTCTTCGAGGAGTCCCCAGTGCTGCGCACGATGTTCAAGTCCAAGATCCACCGGGCGACCGTGACCCAGGCCGACCTGCACTACGTCGGGTCCGTCACCGTCGACGCGGACCTCATGGACGCCGCCGACCTCCTGCCCGGCGAGCTGGTCCACATCGTCGACATCGACAACGGCGCCCGCCTGGAGACGTACGTCATCGAGGGCGAGCGCGGCTCCGGCGTCATCGGGATCAACGGTGCCGCCGCGCACCTGGTGCACCCCGGTGACCTGGTCATCCTCATCAGCTACGCCCAGGTCGACGACGCCGAGGCCCGGGCCCTGGTGCCGCGCGTCGTCCACGTCGACGCCGGCAACCGCGTCGTCGAGCTGGGCTCCGACGCCTCCGCCCCCGTCCCGGGCACCGACACCGCGCGCAGCCCCCACGCCGTGCCCGCCGCCCGGGCCTGAAGCGGTACGGGGGCGTCCGCCCCGCCGGGGAGGGACCGGCGGGGCGCGGGCGGGTCCTCGGGGCCGGGATGTGCATGGCCCCGGTGTGTGGGGGAACGCGCAGCACGAGAACCCCGACCGGGAGCGACGACCACCCCTGGGGGAGGCCATGACCCAGCCCCGACCCGACCCCGTGCCGCCCATGCCCGACCCGGCGCCCGCGCCGCACCCCGGGCCCCCGCCCGAGCCGCCCGGCCCCGGGCCGGTGCCCACCCCGCCGCCGCATCCGGCGCCCGGGCCGGTGCCGACGCCCGACCCGGTGCCCGAGCCCCCAGGCCCGGACCCGGTCCCGTCGCCCGACCCCGGTCCCGGACCCCTCTCCCGCCCGTGACCGGGCCGGCGACACGCTGCCGGGACCCGTCCCGCGTGTGACGGTCCGCCCGGCGGCGCCGTCCCCCGTGCGACCCCGCCACGGGAGCGGCGTACGTACGCGACGTGCGGGTGTTCGCGTACGGCCGGTGCGCCCCCCTTGCTGACGGCCCGTCTCGCCGCAGTGCCGCGAGGGCACTTGAGAGACAGCCCGCGCCCCATGCGCCCTGTGCGCCCCCTTGCCACGGCTTGCCGCGCGCCCCTAGCTTGGGCGGCTGCTGACCTGTGCATAGGGGGGAACCGCCCATGGCCGAACGGGGACGACACCGTCGGTACCAGCCGAGCCGCCTCAACCGGGCGTCGCTGACCGCGGTCGGCAGCGCCGGCATCGCGCTGCCGCTGATCGGCGCGGGCACGGCCCACGCGGCGTCGGTCGACGTCTGGGAGAAGGTCGCCGCCTGCGAGTCCACCAACCGCTGGCAGGTCAACACCGGCAACGGCTACTACGGCGGGCTCCAGTTCAGCCAGTCCACGTGGCGGGCGTACGGCGGGACGCGGTACGCCCCCCGCGCCGACCTGGCCACCAAGGACCAGCAGATCGCCGTCGCCGAGAAGGTGCTCAAGGGGCAGGGCCCCCGCGCCTGGCCGACCTGCTCGCAGCGGGCCGGCCTCACCCGCGGCGGCGAGAAGCCCGACGTCAGCCCGGACGGCCGCGCGGACCGCCGCGACCGGCCCGCCACGACGCCGACCACCATCCCCAACCAGCGCCGCGAGAGCTACACGGTCGCGCGCGGCGACACCCTGTCGCGGATCGCCTCCGAGCGCCGCGTCCAGGGCGGATGGCAGCGGCTGTACGCGCAGAACCGCGCGGTCATAGGGGACGACCCCGACCTGATCATGCCGGGGCAGCGGCTGGCACTGCGCGGCTCGCCCGCCGGGACGCAGCCCAAGCCGTCGACGCGGGCGGGCGGCAAGGCCAAGCCGTCGACGCAGGCGGGCAGCAGGACCCAGGCGCCCCCCTCGGCGCCGTCGAAGCCGCAGGCCAAGCCGAGACCGCTGCCGACGGCGCAGAAGGCCCAGGCCAAGCCGAGGCCGCAACAGGTGGCGCAGAAGCCTCAGGCCAAGCCGAGGCCGCGGCCCGCGGCCAAGCCGGTCGCCGTCAAGACCCGCACCGGCACGCTCAGTTCGCCAGTCGACGCCACACCGGGCACGGCGTACGGCAAGGCCGGCTCCGCCTGGTCCTCCGGCTACCACACCGGCGTGGACTTCCCCGTGCCCACCGGCACCTCCGTCAGGGCCGTCGCGACCGGCAGGGTCGTCTCCGCCGGCTGGGCGGGCGCGTACGGCTACGAGATCGTCATCCGGCACGACGACGGCAAGTACACCCAGTACGCCCACCTCTCCGCGCTCACCGTCCGGGAGGGGCAGACCGTCAGCAGCGGCCAGCGCATCGCCCGCTCGGGCTCCACGGGCAACAGCAGCGGCCCGCACCTGCACTTCGAGGTGCGCACCGGCCCCGGGTACGGCTCCGACGTCGACCCCCTCGCCTACCTGCGGCGCGGCGGCGTCTCCCTCTGAGGTTTCCGGCGGCCCCGTCGGGGCGCAGCGGCTCCGACGCGGCCGCCGGGTCCACCCGCGAGCAGCGCGAGCCCGTGCCCCGTACGGCAGTACGGGGCGCAGCGGCGTGGGGGTCCGTGTGTGCCGTACGGGCGTACGGGGCCGCGGCGCCCGCCGCTACCGTGGTGCCCGCCGGGCGGTCCGGCACGCCAGGGGAGGAGCACGGGATGGCAGAGCGGGCACGGCGGCTCACGGCCGCCGAACTACGGACCCTGAGCGAGGTGGGCGGCTTCTTCGTCCTCCCCACCGCGCCCCCGGCCCCCGGCACGTACGTCCCCCTCGCCCACGCCTACGCCGCCCCGGCGGGCCCCGGCGCCCCTTCGCCGCACCCCGCCCCGGCCGCCCCGCCGCGCCCCGGCGCCCCCGGCGCCGTCCCGGAGCCCGGCACCCCGCCGCTCGTCGCCCGCGTCGCGCGCGTCGCCGAGCGGCTGCGGGCGCCCGAGTACCGGGTCGCCGCGTCCATCGCCCAGCTGGGGCTGGCGGCGCGGCTCTGGTCGGTGACGCTGGGCTCCGCCGCCCTGTACGGGACCGTCCCCGACGTGACGCCCGCCTCCCTGCACTGGGACCCGGAGCGCTCCACGCCCGAGGACCTCTGGTGGTCCGGCACCGACACCCGCCCCGCCACCCCCGCCGCGCTGCGGGAGCTCGTCCAGGACGGGCACCTCGTCCCGCTGGGCGAGGCCCTGCGCGCCGCCGGGCCCGTCTCGGCCAGGCTGCTGTGGGGGAACGCCGGCTCGGCGCTCGGCGGCGCCGTGCGCGAGCTGACGGGCTGGGCCCGGAGCCACGGCCGCCCGGAGGTGGCCGGGCGGGCCGCGGAGCTCGCCGCGGGGCTGCTGGCCCACCCCGACCTCGGCGGCGCCCTCGACGGCCCCGCGCTGCGGCGGCGCACCTGCTGCCTGTACTACCGCTGTCCGGGCGGGGGACTCTGCGGCGACTGCGTCTTCGACCGGCCCCCGCGGCGGGCCGCGGCCGGGGGCGCGGGTTTGGCGGCCGGGCGGTCGGCTCCGTAGAGTTCCCCTTTTGAGACGTGGCAAACGAGTGATCGAGGAACGGCAGCGGCCATGACGGTGACAGAAGAGGACCAGGCGTACGGGCCGGGCATCGACCCCGAGCGCCTGGCCGTCTGCCTGAGCGTGTTGGAGGAGCTCGACGAGCTCGACGTCGACCACCCCGACGCGATCGCCGTGCGGCGGGCCACGGCCGGCGTCTACCGCACGGTCAAGCAGCGCCGCCGCCAGGAGCGCCGGGCCGCCAAGACCGCCCACGACCGCGCGGTGACCGAGGCCACCGCGACCGGCTCGGCCGAGCGGATCGACGACGAGACGCAGGGCCTGCTGCCCAGCTCCTCCGTGGCGGGGGAGGTGGCCGGCATACTCCAGCGGCCCCGCTCCTGCTACATCTGCAAGACCCGGTACGTGCAGGTCGACGCGTTCTACCACCAGCTGTGCCCGTCGTGCGCGACCGAGAACCGGGCCCGCCGCGACGCCCGCACCGACCTGACCGGCCGCCGCGCGCTCCTCACCGGCGGCCGCGCCAAGATCGGCATGTACATCGCGCTGCGCCTGCTGCGGGACGGCGCGCACACCACCGTCACGACGCGCTTCCCCAACGACGCGATCCGCCGCTTCAAGGCCCAGCCCGACAGCGACCAGTGGATCCACCGGCTGAAGATCGTCGGTATCGACCTGCGCGACCCGGCGCAGGTCGTCGCCCTCGCCGACTCCGTCGCGGCGGCCGGGCCCCTCGACATCCTCGTCAACAACGCCGCGCAGACCGTCCGCCGCTCCCGTCGCGCGTACAGCGAGTTGCTCGGCGCCGAGTCGGCGCCGCTGCCCGCGGGTGAACTCCCCGCCTCGGAGGTCATCGGCACGTTCGGCAGCGGCGCGGTGGACAGCGTGGCCGCCCTGCCCTCCGCACGCGGCGGCGACGGCCTGAGCGCCCGGGACGTGACGGAGCTGGCGCTCGTCAGCGGCTCGGCGACGCCGGCGAGGATCGCCGCGGGCACCGCCATCGACGCGGGCGGCCTGGTGCCGGACCTGGCGCCGGTCAACAGCTGGATCCAGACCGTCGACGACGTCGACCCGGTGGAGCTGCTGGAAGTCCAGCTGTGCAACTCCACGGCGCCGTTCATCCTGATCAGCCGGCTCCGCGCGGCGATGGCGGCCTCCCCGGCCCGCCGCAAGTACGTGGTGAACGTCTCGGCGATGGAGGGCGTCTTCAGCCGCGGCTACAAGGGCGCCGGACACCCGCACACCAACATGGCGAAGGCGGCGCTCAACATGCTGACGCGCACCAGCGCCCAGGAGATGTTCGAGGCGGACCGCATCCTGATGACGGCCGTCGACACGGGCTGGATCACCGACGAGCGCCCGCACCCCGACAAGATGCGGCTCGCCGAGGCCGGCTTCCACGCCCCGCTCGACCTGGTCGACGGCGCCGCCCGGGTCTACGACCCGGTCGTGCGCGGCGAGGCCGGCGAGGACCTGTACGGCTGCTTCCTGAAGGACTACGCGCCCGGCAAGTGGTGAGCGGCCGAACGGCCCCACGGTGACATCGACACGGAGTGCCCCGAACGGGGCACTCCGTGTCGCTCTGTCCGGAAGTCGACGGTGTGACGCGTTCCATCGAGCGGAGGGGCGCTCATGTGGTTACTCTGAGGCGAACGGTCGGCTGACGGGGATCCACGAAAACCCCTCGGGCCGACCTCGGGACCGGCCTGCCACCTAGGTCGCGGCCCACCCCGGAGACCGGCGCCACCGCGACCGAACGGCAGAACACGACCCACAGGTTCGCGACACTAAGGAGTGCGCGGTGACACCAGAATCGACCAAGCGGGAGCAGTCGACGGAGCTCCCGGAACGGTTCGCCCGGTCCACCCGGTCGGATGAGCTCGGCAGCCTGGAGGTGTGGGCCCGCTCGGCCCCGATCCGCCTGGCGGGGTACGAGGACGACCTCGCGGAGCCGCACATCCTGCCCGGCATCGACTGACCCGCTATCGGCCGACCCGGCATCGACCGCCGGGCCCGGCCCGCCGGGCCCGTCACCGCCGCCCCCGATGGCGGCGGAGTCGCCTACAGCCGACAGCCCCGTGCCCCGCCCATGACGGGCGGGGCACGGGGCTTCTCCGTCCGGCGCCGACACGGGAGAGCGGACCGGACGGACCTGCCGCGGAGGGGCAGACGGGCGGGCCGAACGTCATCGGCATCCGCTCGGCCCGTCGCACTGCCGCTGAAAGGTAGCGGACACCGCCCTCCCCGACCAGCTTTGACCAGTGCTTCACGGAGCGCGCCCGCGCTGGTCCCCCGTCCGGGGCCCAGCCCCGGCCCGGGGCTCCAGCCGTGTCGGCGGCAGGTACTCGCGCACGAGCGTGCGGTGCCACCACGCGCCCGTCGCGCGCAGCTCGCGCCACGTGGTGAAGCGGTAGCGGTACAGGCGCGCCCGCACCAGGGCCGGCGGGGCGTCGGGGAAGGGGTTGCGGCGCAGCAGCCGCAGCGTGTCGCGGTCCCCTTCGAGGAGCCGCTCCACGAACGGGCCGAACCACCCGGCCGCGTACGCCGGGGAGAGCGCGGCGAACCACATCATCCAGTCCAGCCGCAGGTGGTACGGGGCGAACTGGCGCGGCAGCCGCCGTACGTCGCCCGGCTTCCCGCGGAACTCGTACTCCCGCCAGACCGTCCCCTCCCGGGCCGCCGGCTCGTCGCTGCCCTCCACGACGATCTCGTACCGGACGCGGCCGACCGTGCCGAAGGCGCCGTAGGTGTTCACCAGGTGGAGGGGGTCGAAGGAGCGGTTCATCGCCTGGCGGCGGGAGAGCAGGTTGCGTACCGGGCGCACGCTGAGCGCCAGGACGAGCACGGTCACGGCGATCACCAGCACGCCGTACCAGAGCGGCGGGGCCGGCAGCCGCGGCGCGTCCGCGACGAGGGTGCCGTCGACGGCGGAGAGGGCCAGCACGATGGTGATCCAGTTCAGCCAGGCGAAGTTGCCGGACGCGACGAGCCAGAGCTGGGTCAAGGCGACCAGCCCGGCCGCGACGGTCGCCACCGGCTGCGGGGTGAACAGCAGCACGGGGACGGCCAGCTGCGTGACGTGGTTCGCCGCGGCCTCCACCTTGTGCAGCGGACGCGGCAGGTGGTGGAAGAACCAGCTCAGCGGGCCGGGCATGGGCTGGGTCTCGTGGTGGTGGTACAGGCAGGTCAGGTCGCGCCAGCAGCGGTCGCCGCGCAGTTTGATCAGTCCCGCGCCGAACTCGACGCGGAACAGCAGCCAGCGCAGCAGCCATATGAGGAGGACCGGGGGCGCGGTGCGCTCGTTGCCGAGGAAGACCGCGAGGAAGCCGGCCTCCAGCAGCAGGGACTCCCAGCCGAACCCGTACCAGGTCTGCCCGACGTTGACGATCGACAGGTACAGCCCCCACAGCACCGCCCACAGCAGCATCGCCACGGCCAGCGGCACCGCGTCGCCCGCGCCGGCGGCGAGCGCCAGTGCGAGGGCCGCCCCGGTCCAGGCGCAGAGGGCGAAGAAGCGGTCCGAGTAGTGCAGCCGGAAGAGGCTCGGCGCCCGGCGCGCCGGCACCCGGCGGAGGAAGTCCGGTACCGGCAGCATCCCGCGCTCACCGATCAGCGCCCGGAACTGCAGGGCGGCGCACACGAACGCCACCAGGTAGAGCGCGGCCAGGCCCCGCTGGAAGGCGAGGCGGCCCAGCCAGAGGTCGGACGAGGCGAACCAGGGGAACCAGTCCATCCCCTCCAGTATCGGCCGCGCGCCGTCAGCCGCGCGTGATCCTCCGCAGCGTCCGGCCGAGGCGGCGCGCGTACCATCGCTGGGCCACCGGCACGATCGGCCCCGCCAGGCTGGTGTACCAGCGGGCCGGACGGCTGAAGGCGGTCACCGTGAACCACACCGTCCCGTCGGGGCGCAGCTCGACGACGAAGGACTCCTCCCCGCACTCCGGGTGCCCGTCGAGCGTGCCGTACGCGAACCCGGCGCGCCGCTCCTCGTGCACGGTCCACACGACCTCGCACGGGACGGCGTACGCCAGCCGGCCGACACCCACGGCCACGCGCAGGCGGACGCCGGGGGCCGCGCGGACCGCTTCGGCGTGCACCCGGGCGCCGGACGCGCGGTGCATCCGCCAGGTCGTGACCGCCGCGCCGGCCGCCTCGAAGGCGTCCCGGCCGCGGCCGATCGGCTCGCGGTGGCTCAGGTGGTGGTAGCCGGCGGGGAGGGCGGCGGAGCGGGTCGCCCCCACCTCCGGGTAGGTGAGGCGGAGCGGCGGGCCGCCGGGGGTGGTGCCGGTGCTGCGGACGAGTCGGGTCATTCGGGGGCCTCCTGGGGCTCCGGAGTGGTGGGGGCGCGGTGGACGGCGGGGGTGGGGTGGACGGCGTGGACGGGGGTCGGTGTGGGAGCCGGCGCCGGTGCGGGGGGCTGGCCCGGGGCGCGGGCGAGGCGTCGCCAGGCCAGCAGCGAGCAGAGGGCGAAGCCGAGGGCGTTGGCCACGCCGTGGGTCGCCGCCATCCACGCCAGGCTGGGGTGCGGCCACCCCGTCGCCTCGCCGAGCGCCCAGCTCAGCGCCAGCAGCATGGTCGCCACGAGGACGGCCGCGGACACGGCGAGGAGCGCGCCGGTGAGCCGGTCCCGGACGCCGGCCCGCACGTCTCGCCAGGTCAGCCAGGCCACGGCCCACATTCCGGCGGTCAGCACCACGGCGCCGGCCAGCTCCGTCCAGTCGTCGACGAAGTACCCCGCGAGGACCAGGAGCGTGCCGAGGGGGACGCTCAGCGCGGCGAAGGCGCTGAGCCGACGGTTGCCGGTGGCGCCCCGGACCAGCCCGGCGACGAGCGCGGCGGCGAAGCCGGCGAAGTGGAAGTGCGGCACGGTCAGGTCGAGGATCGCCAGGTCGAAGCCGAAGAGCGGGTGGCCCAGCCGCTCGGCGACCAGGGCGGTCGCGGCGACCGCCGGGCTCACCAGCGCCGTCAGCAGCGCCACCTCCCGGGGCGCCAGGCACCGGGTGCGCATCAGCCGGCGGGGCGCCGCGACCGCCAGGAGGAGGGTGCCCGCCGCGTAGCAGGCCGCCAGGGCGGTGGCGGGCGTGCCGCGCGGCAGCCACAGGGAGACCGCGCCCGGCACCGCGAACAGCGGCCACAGCCGACAGGCGAGCGCCGTCTCCGGCGCCGCCACCAGGCGCAGCCCGAGGGGGACCACCACGAGCATGCCGAGGACCACGACCAGGTCCACCAGGACGGTCACCGCGCCCCACCCTCTCCCTGTCTTGAACGCGTTCAACCAGCGTGGTCAGCCTAGTGGGCGGAGTTGAACATGTTCAAGTCGACTCCGGGTCGTGCCGCCCACGGGAGGACCACCCCGGTTGCGGCCCGCGTGCCGGTCCGGCAGACATGGAGGAACGTGTCCGGTCGACTCCTGGGAAAGGCGGGATGCCCGTGTCGTCTCCCACGCGCCGCTCCCCGGCGGCTCGCCCGCGGCGACCCGCCGCCCTCACCGCGGCGGCCGCCGTCGCGGGACTCCTCGCCGCGGGCTGCGGCGCCGACGGCGACGGCGGCGGGCCCGCCCCCGGCGTCCCCCTCGCCACCGAACGCGTCCCCCTCCTCCAGCCGGCCGCGGCGCCCGGCCCGCACCCCTTCACCGCCTCCACCTCCCTCGCCGCGGCCCCCGGCGCCCGCGACTCCGCGTCCCCCACCGCCGCGGCCGCCCCCACCGCTCCCGGCGGTCCCTCGGCGGAGCCGGTCGGCGCCGAACGGCCGCTGCCCACCGTCGACGGAGCGACGCCCGGCCTGTACGGCGGCACCCATTCGCTCCCCAGCTGCGACGTCGAGCAGCAGGCGCGGCTGCTCACGGCCGACAAGGCCAAAGCCGCCGCCTTCGCGCAGGCGGCCGGGGTCACGCCGGCCGGCCTCGGCACCTGGGTGCGCGGCCTGACGCCGGTCACGCTGCGCGCCGACACCCGGGTGGCCGGCCACGGGTACCGGGGCGGCGCGCCCGTACCGTACGAGGCCGTGCTCCAGGCGGGCAGCGCCGTGCTGGTGGACCGGTACGGGGCGCCCCGCGTGCGCTGCGCCTCCGGCGACCCGCTGCGCACGCCTGCCGACCCGCGGCGACCGGCGGCGCACCGGGGGCAGCCGTGGCCCGGGTACCGCGTCGACCGCGTCGTGCTGATCGGCCCCACCCAGCGGGCCCTGGACCGGCTCGTCCTGGTGAACACCCTCAACGACACCTGGCTGGAGCGCGCGATCGGCACCCGGGGCGACCACGACGGCAAGCCCGAGGTGCCCCCCGCCTACGAGCCGCGCGAACGGCACGTCGCGGACACCCCGCTGCCCGACAGCGCCGCCCCCGAGAGCGCCGCGCCGTCCGCCCCGGCGGCGCCGGTCGTGCCCGATGGGCCCGGGACCCCGCAGGCGCCCCCGCCACCCGGCGAGGGCGACGCGCCACCGGACGGTACGGTGCCCGACGCGCCGCAGCCGGACGGCTTCACCCCGGACGGGGCCGCCCCACCGGAGGAGGCGGGAGGGGGCGCGGACGGCGGGCCGCAGGAGGCGCCGCCGCCCGACGCGGAATCACCCGACGCGGCCTCCGACGCCGACGTCCTGCGCGGGCCGTACTGACCGCCCCGCCGCTCCGGGCACCCCGGGGAGCAGGAGGAACGATCCCTCGGCCGTGAAGTTCCCTTGAGGTCGATAAACCCGACAAATGATGGCAGAGTGGCTCCATGGTTGATCCGGCAGCGGATGCCCTGTCGCTTCCCGAGGACTGGCCCGCCCACCCGGATCTGAGGTTGTCCCTCAACCGCCTGGGCAGCTTCGACTGGGACCTCGACACCGGGCTGATGCACATGGACGAGGTCGCCCTCGACGTGTTCCAGACGGACCCCGCCGAGTACGACGGCAGACCGGAGAGCCTCGCCCGGCGGGTCCCGCCCAGCGAGTCCGTCCGCCTCGACGGCATGGTCGCGCAGGCCCTGAAGAACGGCAGCAGCCACTACGGCGCCTACTTCCGCATCCGCACCCGCGAGGGCGGACTGCGCTGGACGCACACGCAGGGGTTCATCCGCCGTGACGCCGAGGGGCGCCCCCACCGCATCATCGGCATCGTCCGCGACGCCACCCAGGAGCTCGCCGAGTCCGCCGCCCGGCTGGAGGTCGACGCCGAGCGCCGCCGCCAGACCAGCGTCGTCGAGTCCACCACCGCCGCCCTCGCCCACGCCCGCACCGTCCAGGACGTCATCGACGTGCTCAAGGACTCCCAGGGGCTGGAGCACCTCGGCGCGACCAGCGTCGTCATGGGCCTGCTGGAGGCCGGCCGCATCCACCTCGTCGCCGACGGCCCCGAGGACTCCTTCGTCCCCGGCACCCGCTACACGCGCGTCGACGAGGAATACCCCATGAGCGAGGTCGTGCGGACCCTCGCCCCCCGCTTCATCGAGTCGCCCGAGGACTTCGCCGCCTCCTACCCGATCCTCTGGCCGCACATCACCGACCTCGGCATCACCTCCGCCGCGTACCTGCCCCTCATCGCCCAGGCCCGCCCCATCGGCGCCATGGGCCTGCTGTACAGCGACAAGGACGGCTTCACCGCCGACGAGCGCAACGTCCTCGTCGCCCTCGGCAGCAGCATCGCCCAGAGCCTCCAGCGCGCCATGCTCTTCGAGCAGGAGCACGACCTGGCCGAGGGCCTCCAGCAGGCCATGCTGCCGCGGCGCATCCCGGAGATCCCCGGCGCGCAGGTCGCCGTCCGCTACCGCGCCGCCCGCCTCGGCCGCGACGTCGGCGGCGACTGGTACGACGTCATCCCGCTGCCCGGCGGCCGGGTCGGCGCGGTCATCGGCGACGTCCAGGGGCACGACACGCACGCGGCGGCCGTCATGGGCCAGCTGCGCATCGTCCTGCGCGCGTACGCCGCCGAGGGCCACACCCCGGCCACCGTCATGGCGCGCGCCTCGGTCTTCCTCCGCGACCTCGACACCGACCGGTTCGCCACCTGCACCTACATGGAGGTCGACCTCGCCACGGGCGTCGTCCAGGTCGTACGGGCCGGCCACGTCGACCCGCTGGTGCGGGACGCCGACGGCGGCTGCCGCCGGGTGCCGGTGGAGGGCGCGCTGCCCCTCGGGCTCTCCGCCGAGTTCGGCGCGCTCGACTACCCCGTGAGCGTCCTCGAACTGGACCCCGGGCAGACCCTCGTGCTGTACACCGACGGCCTGGTCGAGCAGCCGGGCGCCGACCTGGACGAGGGCATGCAGTGGCTCACCGCCTTCGTCCGCAACGGCCCCTCCGACCTCCAGGACCTCGCCGATCTGCTGTGCGACGTGGTCGACGAGCGGGGCGGCGACGACGACGTGGCGATCCTGCTGCTGCGCCGCCGCGGCGGCTACACCCCGCGGAGCGGCGGCAGGCTCCAACAGCACGTCGCCCAGAACGACCCCGAGGCGCTGCGCTCCGCCCGCCACATGATCCACGCCGCCGTACGCGCCTGGGGCGGCGGGGAGCGGGCCGACGAGATCGCGCTGACCGCCGACGAACTGGTCACCAACGCCCTGCTGCACACGGACGGCGGCGCCATCGTCACCCTGCGGATGCTCACCGGCCCCGAACGGCGGCTCCGCGTCGAGGTCGAGGACCGCTCCAGCGCCCTGCCCCGCCGCCGGGACACCGGCGCGGACGGCGTCTCGGGCCGCGGACTGCTGCTCGTGGACCGGCTCGCGGACGTGTGGGGCGTCGAGTCGCGGGGCGGGGGGAAGTGCGTCTGGTGCGAGTTCGCCCTGCCGGAGCGGTCCGGCGACGGCGGCGGCCGGCGGGACACCGGGGCGGCGGGACGGCGCCGCCAGGGGACGTGGCAGCCCCGGGCCGACTGACGCGGCGCGAGGGGCCGGGGACCGCGCCCCGTCGCGCCGCCCCCGCGCGGACCCGCCGGCCCGCCGAGGCGCGGACGCGCCCCGTGGGGCCCCGCGGCGGACCGTCCGGTGAGGCGCGCCGCACCCTCCTGCGGCAGGCTGGGACCATGCCCGAACTGCCCGAGGTCGAAGCGCTCCGCGAGTTCCTCGACGCCCGTCTGGTCGGCAAGGAGATCGCCCGCGTCCTACCCGTCGCGATCAGCGTGCTGAAGACGTACGACCCCCCGCTCGGCGCCCTCGACGGCGCCACCGTCACCGCCGTCGACCGGCACGGCAAGTACCTCGACGTCACCGCGGGCGGCCTGCACCTCCTCGTCCACCTCGCCCGCGCCGGCTGGCTCCAGTGGCGGGACGACCTGCCGGCCGCGCCGCCCCGCCCCGGCAGGGGTCCGCTCGCCCTGCGCACCGCGCTGAGCGGCGGCGACGGCTTCGACCTGACCGAGGCGGGCACCACCAAGCGGCTGGCCGTGCACCTGGTCCGCGACCCCGCCGAGGTGCCCGGTGTCGCCCGGCTCGGACCCGACCCGCTCGCCGAGGACTTCGACCGCGACGCCTTCGCCGCGCTCCTCGCGGGGGAGCGGCGGCAGGTCAAGGGCGCCCTGCGCGACCAGGGCCTCGTCGCGGGCATCGGCAACGCCTACAGCGACGAGATCCTGCACGCCGCCCGCATGTCGCCCTTCAAGCCGGTCCACCGCCTCACCGACGACGACGTCACCACGCTGTACGAGGCGCTTCGCACCACGCTCGCCGACGCCCTCGCCCGTTCCCGGGGCACGGAGGCGGGCAGGCTCAAGGCGGAGAAGAAGAGCGGGTTGCGCGTCCACGGGAGGACCGGCGAACCCTGCCCCGTGTGCGGCGACACCATCCGCGAGGTGTCGTTCAGCGACTCCTCGCTCCAGTACTGCCCCACCTGCCAGACGGGCGGCAAGCCGCTGGCCGACCGCCGTCTGTCCCGCCTGCTGAAGTAGCCGCGGGCAGTCGCCGCGCCCGTCACTCCGCGGGCGCCCGACCGCGCACCAGCCACCGCCGCACCCGGCGGCCCGGGGTGCCCCACACCACCGGCCGCCACGTCCGGGACCGCCCACCGCCCGGGGTCGGCACCGCCGGCCGGACGTCCACCGGCCGCGCCGCGGCGGGCCGGGGGCCGCGGGGCGCCGCCCGACGCGGCGGCGGGGCGAGCGGCGCGCGGCCCGTCAACTGGGCCAGGGCCCGCGCCACCTCGGCGAACTCCGCCAGCCGCGCCGCGCACGCACCGCACCGCGTGACGTGCTCGGCGCAGCACAGCGCGTCGTACGGCTCCAGCGCGCCCAGCGCGTAGGCGCCCACCGCGTCGTGCCGCTCCGGCCGTGCCATCGTCCCTCGCTCCCGTACTCGCCCGCCCCGCCCCCGCGTCGACCCGTACGTACCGCGGCCGCTTCTCGCTCAACCGGCGCCCGCCTACACTCCGCCCCATGCTGCGCGTACTGGCCGTCGACGACGAGAAGCCCGCCCTGGAGGAGCTGCTGTACCTGCTGCGCTCCGACCCTCGCGTCCACAGCGCCGAGGGCGCCACCGACGCGACGGAGGCGCTGCGCCGCATCGGCCGCGCGCTGGAGGCGGGCCCCGACGGCCCCGACGCCGTCGACGTCGTCTTCCTCGACATCCACATGGCGGGGCTGACCGGCCTGGACGTGGCGCGGCTCCTGGCGGGCTTCGCCCGGCCGCCGCTCGTCGTGTTCGTCACCGCCCACGAGGGCTTCGCGGTGCAGGCGTTCGACCTGAAGGCGGTCGACTACGTCCTCAAGCCGGTCCGCAAGGAACGTCTGGCGGAGGCCGTCCGGCGGGTCAGCGACCTCTCCGAGCCGGCCCCCGCCGGCACCGTCCCCGAGCAGGTCCCGGTGGAGCTGGGCGGCGTCACCCGGTTCGTGGCGGTCGACGACATCGCCTATGTGGAGGCGCAGGGCGACTACGCCCGCCTCCACACCGACGGGGGCAGCCACCTCGTGCGCATCCCGCTGTCCACGCTGGAGGAGCGGTGGGCGGCACGGGGCTTCGTCCGCATCCACCGCAGCCACCTGGTCGCCCTCGGCCGGATCGACGAGCTGCGCCTCGACGGCGGCGCCACCACCGTACGGGTGGGCAGCGCCGAGCTGTCGGTCAGCCGCCGCCACGCCCGCCAGCTGCGCGACCTCCTCGCCCGGCACGTCCGCGGCTGACCGCGGCGACCGGCTCGGCGCCGCCCGCCGGCCGCGGGGGCAGTCGCGCCCCGACGGCCGGTACGACGATCCGCTTACCCGCCGGGCCGTTGTCTGCGTACACTCCACCGACCGAACCCCTCCGGCCACCAGGGCCACACCCTCCCCGACCCCGGACACCGATGTCTCCAGAGCCGCAGCCCGCGCCGCGCCCCCGCCGCGAGACCGTCACCGGAGTGCCCCGCTCCGGCCGCCGGCCGCCGGGCCACGCGCCCGCCCGCTCCGAGATCAGCGAGCAGACTACGCTGGGCCACACCTACGTCCGGTCCCTCATGCGCAGCCAGCTGCGTGCCGCCCTGCGCGCGCTCGCCACCCTGGCCCTGCTCGTCGGCTCCCTGCCGCTGCTCCTCGCGCTGCCCGCCGCGCTCGCCCCGCACGGCACCGCCCCCGCCCCGGGGCTGTTCGTCTGGGCGGCCCTCGGCGTCGGCGTCCACCCCGTCATGTGGCTCGTCGCCCGCTGGTACGTGCACCGGGCCGAGCGCAACGAGCGCGACTTCACCGGCCTCGTCGAAGGCAGGTGACGCACACCGGTGAACCAGACCCACGCGGTGGCGGCGGTCGCCGCCGTCGTCCTCGCCACCCTCCTCATCGGCTCGCTCGGCCTGCGCATCTCCCGCACCACGTCCGACTTCTACGTGGCCTCGCGGACCGTCGGCCCCGGCCTCAACGCCGCCGCCATCAGCGGCGAGTACCTCTCCGCGGCGTCCTTCCTCGGCGTGGCGGGGCTCGTCCTCCTCCAGGGCCCCGACATGCTCTGGTACCCGGTCGGCTACACCGCCGGGTACCTCGTCCTGCTCGTGCTCGTCGCCGCCCCGCTGCGCCGCTCCGGCGCGTACACGCTCTCCGACTTCGCCGAGGCACGCCTGGAGTCCACCCAGGTCAGGCGGCTGGCCAGCCTCTTCGTCGTCGGCATCGGCTGGCTCTACCTGATGCCCCAGCTCCAGGGCGCGGGCCTCACGCTGGAGATCGTCACCGGGGCGCCCGGCTGGGTCGGGGGGCTCCTCGTCGCCGTCGTCGTCACGGGCGCGGTCGCCGCGGGCGGCATGCGCAGCATCACCTTCGTCCAGGCGTTCCAGTACTGGCTGAAGCTGACCGCGCTCCTCGTGCCCGCGTTCTTCCTCATCGCCGCCTGGCTCGGCGACGACGCGCCGCGCGCCCGGTTCGACGCGCCCGCCGTCCTGCGCGAGCACACCACCGTGCGCGTCGCCGACACCGTCCGCGTCGCCGTCGACGCCCCGCTCACCGTCACCGTCTCCGGCGGGATCGACCAGGTGGCCCACGACGGGCGGCCGGTCACCCTCGCCGCCGGCACGCACCGCATCGAGGCCGGCACCACGCTGGGCTTCCCGGCGGGCGCCCGCGTCCCCGAGCGGGTCGCCGACGGCGACGACCCGCTCGGCTGGTCCCGCTCCCTCGCCGGCGTCCGCGACGGCCGGCAGTTGTACGCCACCTACGGCCTGATCCTCGCGACCTTCCTCGGCACCATGGGCCTGCCGCACGTCGCGGTCCGCTTCTACACCAGCCCCCACGGCCGGGCCGCCCGCCGCACCACCCTCGTCGTCCTCGGCCTGGTCGGCACGTTCTACCTGCTGCCGCCCCTCTACGGAGCCCTCGGCCGGATCTACGCGCCCGAACTGGCCCTCACCGGCGCCGCCGACGCGGCCGTGCTCGTCCTGCCCGACCGCGTCGTCGGCGGCCTGGCCGGCGACCTGCTCGGCGCCCTCCTCGCCGGCGGCGCCTTCGCCGCCTTCCTGTCGACGGCCTCCGGCCTGACCATGTCGGTGGCGGGCGTCCTCACCCAGGACGTGCTGCCCTCCCGGGGCGTGCGCCACTTCCGCCTGGCCACACCGCTCGCGATGGCCGTGCCGCTGGCGCTCGGCGCCGTCGCCGGCAACGTGCCCGTCGCCGACGCGGTGGGGCTCGCCTTCGCGGTGTCCGCGTCGTCGTTCTGCCCGCTGCTCGTCCTCGGCATCTGGTGGCGCCGGCTCACCCCGCCCGGCGCCGTGGCCGGCCTGCTCACCGGCGGCGGCGCCGCCCTCACCGCCGTCATGGCGACGCGCGCCGGGCTCGCCCCGGACGGCTGGCCGCACACGCTGATGGCCTGGCCCGCCGTCTGGTCCGTCCCGCTGGGCTTCGTCACCATGATCGGCGTCTCGCTGGCCACCCCCCGCCACGTCCCGCCCGGCACACCCGCGATCCTCGCCCGGCTCCACCTGCCCGAAGGGCTGGTCGGCCGCCCGAGGACCGAGGGGGCCGACCGGTGAGCGGCACCCTCCTCGCCGCGCTCACCGCCGCCGGGGCGCTGCTGACGGCCGCCGGGTACGCCCTGGGCCGGCTGGCCGCGCGGCGGTCCGGCCGCGACTGCCTCGACCTCGGCACCCCCGTCGAACGCGCCACCTTCCACACCCTGCACACCGCGTCCCTCGCCGCGCCGCCGCTGCGCGCCGGCCTCACCGAGGACACCGCCCGCAAAGCCGCCCGCAGGCTCCGCCCCCTCCTCGGAACCGAGGCCCTCGCCCTCACCGGACGCACGGCCGTGCTCGCCTGGGACGGCTCCGGCGCCCACCACGCCGACCAGGTGATGGAGCGGGTCGCCGAGGTCCTGGAGACCGGCCGGGGGCAGAGCCTGCGCGCCGAGTGCGAGGACCCCGCCTGCCCCCTGCGCTGGGCCGTCATCGCCCCCCTCACCGGGGAGGACGGCGTGGCCGGGGCGCTCGTCGCCTACGGGTCGCACGAGTCGGCCGTCCTCGTGCGCGCCGCGACGGAGGTGGCCCGCTGGGTCTCCGTCCAACTGGAGCTCGCCGAACTCGACCTGTCCCGCACCCGGCTCATCGAGGCGGAGATCCGCGCCCTGCGCGCCCAGATCTCGCCGCACTTCGTCTACAACTCGCTCGCCGCCATCGCGTCCTTCGTCCGCACCGACCCCGAGCGGGCCCGGGAGCTGCTGCTGGAGTTCGCCGACTTCACCCGCTACTCCTTCCGCCGGCACGGCGACTTCACCCGGCTCGCCGACGAGCTGCGCTCCATCGAGCAGTACCTCGCCCTCGCCGGCGCCCGCTTCGGCGACCGGCTGCGGGTGACGCTGCAGATCGCCCCCGAGGTGCTGCCGGTCTCCCTGCCCTTCCTGTGCCTCCAGCCGCTCGTGGAGAACGCCGTCAAGCACGGCCTGGAGGACTCGCGCACCACCTGCCGCATCACCATCGCGGCGCAGGACGCGGGCGCCGAGGCCGTCGTGACCGTCGAGGACGACGGCGTCGGCATGGACCCGGCCGTCCTGCGGGCCATCCTCGCCGGGGAACACCCCAGGACCTCCGGGATCGGCCTGCCCAACGTCGACGAGCGGCTGCGCCAGGCGTACGGGGACGACTACGGGCTCGTCGTCGAGACGGGCGTCGACGCGGGCATGAAGGTCACCGTCCGCATCCCCAAGTACCGGGCGGGCGTCCACGCCGACACCCCGTAGGGCCGGCCCCGGCGGGCCCCTTCGACGGGGCCTACAGCACCGTCCACGGAGTGGCGGGGTCGGCGCGGCGGCGCTGCCGCTCGGCGCCCGTGCCGTGGGCGAGCACCGCCTCCGCCAGCGCGGCCACCTCCCGCGCGTCCCCGCTCGCCTCCAGCGCCGGACGCACCCGGGAGAGCAGCGCCCGTACCGCCTCGGCGGCCGGGACGCGCGCCCCGGTGACCGGGTGGACGGCCGGACCGCGCAGTCCGTGGCGGGCCGCCGTCCACAGCGCCGCGGCCAGCATGTGGTCGGGCGGGTCCGGCGCGGGGAGGCCGCGGGCGACGGCGTCCAGGGCGGAGGTGACCAGCGCGCGGGTCAGCCCGGCCTGGAGGACCGCCTCGTCGACGCTCGGCGTGACGTCCGCGACGCGCACCTCGACGGTCGGCAGGTGGTGGGAGGGGCGCGCCAGCCAGTACGCGTTGGCCGCCCGGGCGGGCAGGACGCCGGTGCCGCGCAGGGCGGTGACGGTGCGGTCGTAGTGCGCGGCGGAGGTGAAGCGGGGCGGGATCTGGTGGGTCGGCCAGCGGGCCAGGACCAGCGTGCGCCAGCTGGCGTGGCCGGTGTCCGCGCCCTGGTGGTAGGGGGAGTTGGCGGAGAGCGCGAGCAGCACCGGCAGCCAGGGCCGCAGGTGGTTGAGGACCGCGACGGCCGCCTCGCGGTCCGGTACGCCCACGTGCACGTGGCAGCCGCACGTCTCCGTCTCGTCCGTCAGCCGCCCGTACAGCCGGGCCATCTGCCGGTAGTGCGGCGTCGGAGTGACCGTACGGGCGGGGGCCGCCATGGGCGCGGTGCCGCTGGCGAGCGGGCGCAGCCCCGCCTTGCGCGCCGCCCGGTCCAACCGGGTCCGGCCGGCGGCCAGCTCCGCACGGAGCCGGGCCAGGTCCGTGCAGACCTCCGTGGCGGTCTCCACCATGGTCGGCAGCAGCTCGCGCTGGAACTCCCGGCCCGCGCCGCCCTCCGGCCCGGGCCGCGCCCGGTCCGCGGCCAGCACGTCGCCGCACCCGCCCACAGGGGCGCCGTCGACCGCGTCGACCAGGAGGAACTCCTCCTCGACCCCCACGGTCACCCCGCGCGGCACGGGACTCGCGACCATCCAGACCACCACTCCCGCCCAGCCGTCCGGTCCACGCGCTCGGTGCGGCCGTCCGGCGGTGCCGGCGGCCGCACCCAGGATGACCGGCACGCACGAGGCGGGGCAACAGCGCCTTCCCGGCCGTGAGCCCGCCTCGGCCCGACCCCCGCCGGGCCACGCGGGGCCGGCCGCAGCCGGTTCAGTACAGGTGCAGCGCCAGATGGCCGAGTGGCAGCCCCAGCTGCCAGGACGGCAGCCACACCTGCGCCGACTCGTCCACCACGAGCCCCGCCGCCGGCGGCGCGGGCAGGGCGCCGAGGTCGGCGGCGAGCAGCAGGGTCTCCTCCAGCAGCCGCCAGGTCTCCAGCGCCAGGGCCACCCCCGGCTCGTCGTCGCCCTCGCGCGCCCGCCGCTCGGTCAGTCGGGCGCGCACCCAGTCCTGCCACGGGTGGTCGTACGAAGTGCGGTCCAGCCACTCGTCGAGCTGGTCCTCGGGGGCCGCGCCGTCGCTCAGGTAGATCGTCAGCGCGAGCGTCCGGCGCCCCGCCACGTACTCCAGGGAGCCGGTCTCCACCAGCCCGCCCGTCCGCAGCAGCTCATCGGCCAGGTACTCGGCACACAGCCAGTCCATCGGGACGGCCAGGCCGCCTCCGCCGGTGCCGTTCGTGCTCTCGGGCCGCAACGTTCCCACCTTCTCCCGGACGTTCTTCCGCGCGTAACTCGGCCACGCACCCCTGAAAGACGAGCCTCCACCGAAAGGCGGGGCGTGCGGCCGCTCTTTGCACAACTTGACGGTGTGGTTTCGCATACGTTCCCGTCCGTGCCGTTACGCGCGGGAAGGAACACATCCGGTGCGCCCGCAGGGGCGGACGGGCTCAGCCGCCGCCGCGGCCCGCGGGGGACAGATCGCCCCGCTCCGCCGCGGCCCCCTCCAGCGCGCCGCTCCCCGCCGCGGGGAACGCCCGGCTGTAGCCGGGCAGGCAGCGCCCGAGGGCCCGCAGCGCGTAGTACGAGCGGGACTTGACCGTCCCCGCCGGTATGCCGAGCCGCTCCGCGGCCTCGCTGACGGTCAGCCCGTCGAAGTAGATGCGCTCCAGCACGTCCCGGTGGGCGGGGCTCAGCTCCGCCACCGCGGCCCGCACGTCGAGCGCGGCCACCGCGGACTCGGTGGCGTCCGCCGGGTCGGGCGTGGAGGCCAGCACCCCGTCGCCGATCTCCGTCGGGCGCGCCAGTCGCGAGCGTCGCGCGTCGATCGCCAGCCGCCGCGCCACGGTGAACAGCCACGGCCGCATCGACGCGTACGGCGCCTCGAACGCCTCCGGGTGCTGCCACGCCCGGACCAGCGTCTCCTGGAGGAGGTCCTCGGCGCGCTGCTGGTCGCCGTAGGTGAGGCCGAGCAGGTAGTTCAGCAGCGCGGGGCCGTGCTCCCGGTGCAGCTCCTCCAAGGCCCGCTCGTCCGTGGTGGTCGTCGCCGTCGTCATCGTTCACTTCCCTTCCCGCCGGCTCCAGGACCCAGAGCCGTATCCGAACGCATCCGAGGCCGCCGGGACAGGCGACGCACCGAGGTGTGCGGCGAGCGGTCGCACCGAGCGACGAATGGTGCGGCGAACGGTCGACGCAGGGACATGCCCCCCATTCAGTGAATCTGCCGCATTTTTCCTATCGAATGACTGATCGGCGTGTATGTCCCCCGTGGATGCAGAGGGCACACCCGCCCCGCCTGCCCCTTCCGACCCACGGAGTCCCAGCGATGACACTGCGCGTCCGGCGGGCGGCGGCCGCCGCCGCCACCGTCCTGCTCTCCGCCACCGCGGCTGCGGCCGGCTGCACGGCGCCCCGCCCGCCCAGCGCCCCCGCCCCGCCCCCGCACGCGTCCGCCGGCGGCGCGGGCCCCGACGCCCGGCCGTTCACCCTCGCCGCGACCGGCGACGTCCTCCCGCACGACTCGGTCATCCGCCAGGCCAACGCCGACGCGGGCGGCGAGGGGTACGACTTCCGCCCCATGCTCGCCGGCGTCGCACCCGTCATCTCCCGCGCCGACCTGGCGATCTGCCACATGGAGACCGTGTACGGCGAGGACGGCGGCCCCTTCGCCGGCTACCCGACCTTCACCTCCCCGCCCCAGATCGCCACCGCCCTGCGCGCCACGGGCTACGACTCCTGCTCCACCGCCTCCAACCACACCCTCGACGACGGCACCGACGGCATCCGCCGCACCCTCGACCACCTCGACCGGGCGGGCGTCCGCCACGCCGGGTCCGCCCGCACCGCCGAGGAGGCCGACACCCCCACCCTCCTCAAGGCCGGCGGCGCCGACGTCGCGCACCTCGCCTACACCTACGGCACCAACGGCATCCCCGTCCCCGCCGACCGGCCGTGGTCCGTCAACCTCATCGACGAGAGCCGCGTCCTCAGCGACGCCCGCGCCGCCCGTGAGGCGGGCGCCGAGATCGTCGTCGTCAGCCTCCACTGGGGCAGCGAGTGGCAGACCGCCCCCGACCGGCGGCAACTGGAGCTCGGCCGCGCCCTCACGGCCGCCACCACCGACGGCCGCCCCGACGTCGACCTCATCCTCGGCACGCACGCCCACGTCCCCCAGGCGTACGAGAAGGTCAACGGCACCTGGATCGTCTACGGCATGGGCGACCAGATCGCCGGCCCCATGGTCGACCACTCGGGCGCCCACGACCCGCGCGGCAACGAGGGCACCATCGCCCGCTTCACCTTCGCCCCGCCGACCGCGCCCGGCCGCCGCTGGGAGGTCACCCGCGCCGAGTACCTCCCGCAGTGGTACGACACCGGCGCCAACCGCGTCGTCGACCTGACCGCCGCCATCGCCGCGGGGAACACGGGGCTCGCCCCGCTGCGCGACCGCATCAGCGCCGTCGTCCTCAGCCGCGGGGCCGCGGCCGACGGCCTGGTGCGCGGGGAGGAGTAGGAGGACCGGGCCTACTCCCGCGCCGCTCGTCCCAACGGGTGCAATCGCTCCGCGCGTCCGGTGTCGCACACCCGATCCACGAGTCGCCCGTGCGGAGCATTGGTCATGAAAAAGGACCAGATGCCTTCCGGGCGGCGGATGGTGCTGCGCATCGCCGCCGCCCTGGGCGCCACCACCACCGTCGGTCTGTTCAGCGTCGACCGGGCGGCCCCGCCCGGCGCGCCCGCCCCCTCCGCCACGTCCCCGTCCCGCCCGCGCCCCGCGGCGACGCGTGCCCCCGCGCCC
Source organism: Streptomyces sp. DH12 (assembly GCF_020873895.1). GTDB lineage: Bacteria > Actinomycetota > Actinomycetes > Streptomycetales > Streptomycetaceae > Streptomyces. Next base: position 52,633 of record NZ_JAHWGT010000026.1, read on the forward strand.
GCCGCGGGCCCCGTGGCCGGACCGCGCCTGGCGCCCTCCGCGTACCGGCTCCAGCCCATGACGTCGTACGCCCCGCCGCGCTTCCGGCGGGCCCTGCCGCCCGTGCGGCAACGGCCCTTCCTGCGGGTCTCCGGCACCGGCAACACCATGGTGCTGACCTTCGACGACGGCCCCGACCCCCGCTACACCCCCGCCATCCTCGCCACCCTGCGGCAGCACGGCGTGCGCGCCATGTTCTTCGTCTGCGGCGAGATGGCCGTCCGCCACCCCGACCTGCTGCGGCGGATGACCGAGGACGGGCACGTCGTGGGCAACCACTCCTGGTCCCACCCCCTGGTCCCCAGGCTGCCGCCGTCCCGCATCCGCGAGGAGCTCGGCTCCACGAGCGACGTGATCGAGCGGACGCTCGGCGCCGCCCCGCTCTGGTACCGCGCCCCCTACGGCGCCTGGAACCGGCTGTCCTTCGAGATCGGCGCCGAACTCGGCATGGAGCCGCTCGCCTGGACCGTCGACACCCTCGACTGGAAGGAACCGGGCACGTCGACCATCGTGCGCCGCGTCCTGGACGGCGCGGGGCCCGGCGTCGTCGTGCTCTCCCACGACGCGGGCGGCGACCGCTCGCAGACCGTGCGCGCGCTGCGCACGTACCTGCCGCGGCTCCTGGACGCGGGCTACCACATCACGGTCCCCCGCCGGTGACCCCGGCGGCCGGTGCCCGCGTCCGCCCCGCGGGCACCCGCCCGGCGGCCGGCACCACCGGGGCGGCGGCCGGCCCGGGGGGTGGCCGGGGCGGCGGCCGGCCGGGGGCGGATCAGCGGGTGGCGACCATCCGGGCGAAGACCACGACGTTGCCGTCGTAGCCGCCGGCCCGCGAGTAGCCGCCACCGCAGGTGATCACCCGCAGCTCCGGGTGGCCGGTGTCGCCGTAGACCCGCACGCCGGGGAAGTCGTCCTTGGAGAACACCTCGACGCCGTACACCTGGAAGACCGCCACGCGGCCGTCGTACCGGGTCACCTCGACGCGCTGGCCCGGCCGGAGCGCGCCCAGGCGGTAGAAGACGGCCGGCCCGGAGTCGTTGTCGACGTGCCCGACGACGACCGCCGTGCCGCGCTGCCCGGGCGAGATGCCGTTCTGGTACCACCCCGCCAGGTTCGGGTCCTGCGGGGGCGGCGCGCTGATCCACCCCTCCTGGTCCAGGCCCACGTCGATGACGGGCGCGTCCACCTTCAGCGCCTCGATCCGCACCCGGGAGGCCGGGGCGTACGCCAGCGGGCGCAGCCCGGCCGACGGCGTGGGCGCGGCCACCACCTGCCGCGTCCCCGCCGTCGCGGCGGCGGGCTGCGGCGGCCCCGAGGAGGCGTCGACCCCGTTCCGCATCATCGCGAGACCGGTCAGCATGACGAGTGCCAGCGGACCCCAGGGCCGGCGGGCCCTGATCACGTCCCAGGCACTTCGGTCCCCGACACCTCTGCGCTCCAGGCCCATGCTTCTCCCTTCGTGGCCTCTCCCGGCACCGTAAGCGGGTCCCGCGCCACCGGCGATCCTGGCGCGCGCGAACGGGTGGCGGCGCGGCGGACGGGTGATCAACCATCCGGGTCATCGGCTCGGACCCCCTGACGGTGTGTGACCTGCGGCGGTTCCCCGCCCGTACCCGCGAACCGGGCGGGTCGCCTCACCGGGGTGGCGCAGCGCCGACATGCGGTGGTCCGACTCTCTGGTGAGGGTTCGTCATGGAAGGCGCATCCGTCGATCTCCCGGAGCACCGCTTTGGGGCGTCTTCCGCTGGAGGTTCAACGATGCGTGCTTCACGCGCCCTCGCGGTGGCCGCCACCGCCTGTGCGGTGATCGGGGTCGCCGCCCCGTCCGCCACCGCCAACAACGGTCCGACCAACGTCACCGTCTCCCCGACCCAGGTGCACCAGGGCGGCAGCCTGGCGGTGAGCGCCATGGGGTGCGGCCACGGCGGCACCGTGTCGTCCAACGCGTTCCCGAAGACGGCCCTCACGGTCAACGCCTCGGGCCACTCCGCGGCCACCCCGCGGATCTACGACCACGCCACCCCCGGCCAGTACAACCTGGCCGTCCGGTGCAGCGACAGCTCCCGGGTGGTCACCCGGACCTTCCAGGTCGTCCGCGGGCGCGGGTCGCAGGGCGGCCTCGGCGGCTCGATGGCGCCCAGCTCCGCCGAGGTGACCGTCGGCGCGGTCCTCGCGGGCGGCGCGGCGCTCGCCGGCGGCGTGTTCCTCATCCGCCGCCGCCGTCCGAGCGGCGGAAGGGCCTGACCGGCCGAACCTCCCGGTCGGCCGTACACGCCCGACGCCCCGAGTCCTGGCCGGGACTCGGGGCGTCGGGCGTGTGCGGCGGGTGGAACGTGGGTGATACAGCGGTGTGCGGTGCGGTCGTGGGGGGGGGGCGCGGGGTGTCCGCGGGCCGCACGAGGCGGGGTCAGTGGCGGCGGCTCTCGGCCCTGCGGCGCAGCGCGTACACCACGCCGGTCGCCGCGGCGACCACGAGGCCCGTGCCGGCGGCCAGCTCGCCGGCGTTCCAGCCGCCGATGCTGCCGCCCAGGCCGCCCCGCACGCCCGACGGCGCCGTGGTCGCCGTCGCCGTCCGCGTCACGGTCGGGGCGGCGGTCGAGCTGGTCGTCGCCCCGGCGGCGACCCTCAGCTGCGCCGTGCCCGGGGCACCGCCGGCGCAGGTGAAGGAGACCGTGTAGGCGGCGCCCCGGCGGGCGTCCCAGTCCACGGTGGCGGTCGCCGTACCGCCCGCGGGGATGGACACGGCGTCGAAGATGCCCGACGACGCGATGGCGGTCCCCGGGCAGCCGGGGGCGGAGAGAACCACCCGGCCGCCCGGGTTGACGGTCGAGGGGGAGACGGCGTACGGATCCACCGCGGCCGCGGGGGGTGCGGTGAGGGCGAGAGCCGCCGCTCCGAGCAGAGCGGCGGAAGCGGCACCTATCGCGCGCATGAAGAGTCCTCCGGTCCCGAGGGGCAGTGCGGAACGGACTTCCGCGAACGAGCTGAAATGACCCTCTGTGCCCGGAACGTTAGGAGCGCTTTACCACACCCGCGACCCCGGTCGGGCGAACGGGGCAACGGGTCACCCGTACGGCGCACGCCACGCCCGCCGTGCGGACCGGGAGAGGCCGGCTCAGCCGCCGAGGACCGGGAAGGCGCGCAGGAACGGTTCCGTGGTGGCCGACACGCCCCGCCCGAACGGGGCGTCGATCGCCCAGATCAGGAAGAGCAGGAAGGCGATCAGGGCGCTGTACAACCCGGCCAGCAGCAGTTCCCGGAACGTCCGGCGGATCTGCAGCGCGAAGATCAGCCCCACCGCGATCAGCGCCCCGGTGATCAGGCCGAACCACACCACGCCCGGCATCGTCTCGCCCGCCGAGTCCGCCCGGACGCTGCGCGCGTCGTCCGCCGCGGCCACCTGGTCGACCAGCGGCTGGTACGCCTCGGCCTGGTGGGCGTCGGCCGGCCGGTAGGAGGTGACCGAGCGGCGCACCTGGTGCAGCAGCTCCGTGCCCTCCTCCGTCAGCTCGCCGTGCTCCGCCATCGCGTCCCACTCGGGGCCCACCACGTGCCGGACGTACGCCTCGACGTCGGCCCGGATCCGCGCGTGCACGTCGGCGGGCCACACCTCGGAGCGCACACTGACCTCGTGCAGGGCCTGCGCCTCCTGACGGACGCTCTCCTGCGCGGTGCCGCGCCCCTCCCAGACGCCGGCGATGGCCAGGCCGAGGACGATCGCGTAGACCACACCGATCATCATCGTCATGTACTCCATGACGTCCGGCGTCTCGGTCGGGTCGTCGTCCTCACCGAGGCGGCGGTTGTTGATGACGACGATGACGAGGACGACCGCGCACGCGGCGGCCATCGCCAGGGTCAGGACAAGCCATTCCGACACGGGAACTCTCTCTCGGTCTCGGTCTTCGGGAGGGGACGGGAGTGGGCCGGGTGCGCCGCGACGCGGTGGTGGCCTCAGCGCGAGCGGGGGCGCAGGATGGCGGCGGCGAAGACGGCGGGCGCCGTGAGCAGCAGCATCATCGACACCATCGACGGCCCGCGCTTGGGCTTCGGGCGCTGCGCCGCCCGGTAGGCGGGCAGCGGGTAGGTCACCGCCGGCGCGGCCGTCGGCGCCGGCCGCGGTGCCGGGGGCGAGGCGGGTGGCGGCACAGGCGCGGGAGCCGGCGCCGCGGGATTGGGTGGTGGCGGCGCGGGCGCCACCGGACGCGGCGGGGCGGGGGCGGGCGGCGCGCTCGCGGCGGGCGGCTCTGGCCGCGGGGCGGACGGTGGCGCCGGCGGTGAGGGCCGAGGCGGCGAAGGGCTCGGCGTCGGCTGGGAGGAGGGGCCGGGGGAGGGGCCGGGAGAGGGCGTCGGCCGCGGCGTCGGCGAGGGGACCGGGGGAGTGGGGCGGGGCGTACAGGACGAGCCGCCCGCGACGGACACCGCGTGGGTGCCCCCGGGCCCGGTCGACGCGTGGGCACAGCTGTCGGCCGAGGCCGGCGGCGCGAGGGCGGGGGAGAGCACGAGCGGCCAGGCGAGCACCGCGCCCGCCACCGCCCGCGCGACGAGGGATCCATACACGCCGAAGAGCATGATCAGACCAACGAGCCACCGTCTGCCGGAGCGCGGTGATTCCCCTGATGGGAGGTTTCGCTCGAACTTGCGTTCCGTCGCCCGGCGCAGTCCCGGCCCGGGAACTTCGCCTCCCCGTTGAACACTTCCGCCCCCCGGGCCCGTACCTAGGACCGTGAACGGCGCACGGCAGACGCCGCGAGCAACTCGACACGACGGGAGCTGAGATGAGGAACTGGCGCGACACGGCGCTCGCGGCGACGGCGGTGGCGGCCCTGCTGACCCTGACGGCCTGCGGACAGGACGAGGGCGACCGCATCGGCGGCCAGTCCGTGGGAGCCGCGGCCCCCGCGGGCGCCCCCGGCGACGCCGGGTACGGCGGGAAGGGCTCCGGCGGCGCGTACGGCTCCGGCGCGGCCTCCTCCGGGGCCCCCGCCACGCCCGCCGGGCAGCTCGCCGTCCGCAAGGGCACGGCCAGCGGCGACGTCCTGACCGACGCCGAGGGCCGCACCCTCTACCGGTTCGACAAGGACTCCGCCGACCCGCCCGAGTCCGCCTGCGAGGGCGACTGCGCCACGGCCTGGCCGGTCGTCACCGCGGAGGGCGCCAAGGCCCCGGCCGGGGTCGACTCCGCGCTGCTCGGCGCGCTGACCCGCCCCGACGGCACCAAGCAGCTGACCGTCGACGGCTGGCCGATGTACCGGTACGCCAAGGACACCAAGGCCGGCGACACCAACGGCCACGGCGTCGGCGGCACCTGGTACGCGGCGGCCCCCGACGGGAGGAAGGCCGCGGCGGGCGCCTCCCCGGGCCCGGCGTCAGGGGAGGGCGGCGGCGAGGAGGCCCCGGCGGGCGGTGGCGCGGACGACGGCTACGGCGGCGGATCCGGCGAAGGGACGGGCGAAGGGTCCGGCGGCGGTGAGGAGGCGCCCGCCGAACGCGCCGGGCTCTCCGTCCGCGAGGACCCCAAGCTCGGCGAGATCGTCGTCGACGGCGAGGGCCGGACGGTCTACCGGTTCACCAAGGACTCGGCCTGGCCGATGAAGACCGCCTGCACCGGCGCGTGCCTGGAGAAGTGGCCGGTCGTCGAGCCCGTCGCCAAGGCCGACACCGAGGGCATCACCACCAAGGGGTACGTGACGTTCGAGCGGCCCGACGGCAAGAGCCAGCAGACCATCGACTGCTGGCCCCTCTACACCTTCGCCGGCGACAAGAAGCCCGGCGACACCAACGGTCAGGGCGTGGGCGGCACCTGGTACGCCGTCTCGCCCGACGGAAAGCTGGTCGGAGCGTCCAAGTAGAGTCCCCCACAGGCGACTCCGGCCCGGTGGGCGGCCCGTCGACTCCCTCCCCTCGCGGGAGCGACGGGCCGCCCCGCCGCACACCCGGGGAGGGGTCCGCCCGCGCCGCCGCCTGTGACGAAGAACGGATCGCATTTTTCCGTTTCCCCTCGCCCTCCCGGCGGGCGATCAGTAGCCTCGGCTCGAACACCGGCCAGGAACTGGCCTCATCACCATGGCGACTGTGGGAGATTCGATGGACCGTCCCGCCTGGGCCCCGCCGGGCATCGACCTGTCGGTGCCGAGCGTGTCCCGCATCTACGACTACTACCTGGGCGGTTCCCACAACTTCGAAGTCGACCGCGAAGCCGCCCGCAGGGCCATGGAGTTCCTGCCCGGCCTGCCCAAGATCATGCAGGCCAACCGGGCGTTCATGCGCCGCGCCGTCCGCCACGCGGTCGCCGAGGGCGTGACCCAGTTCCTCGACATCGGCTCCGGCATACCGACCTTCGGCAACGTCCACGAGGTCGCCCTCGCCGCCGCCCCCGACGCCCGCGTCGTCTACGTCGACCACGATCCCGTGGCGGTGGCGCACAGCAAGGCGGTGCTCGCCGACGAGGAGCGCGTCGACATCGCCGCCGCCGACCTGCGCAAGCCGAGGGACGTGCTGCACAGCCCGCCAGTGGCCCGACTGCTCGACCTGGACCGGCCGGTGGCGCTGCTCCTCGTCGCCGTACTGCACTTCCTGGAGGACTCCGACCGGCCCTACGAGGCGGTCGAGGAGCTCCGCGAGGCGCTGGCGCCCGGCAGCCTCCTCATCCTCACCCACGCCTCGTTCGAGGGCATCCCGGTCCCCGAGGAGCAGGCGGGCGGCACCGTCGGCGTCTACCGAGACATCCGCAACCCGCTCGTGATGCGCTCCCGCGACCAGGTCGCCCGGTTCTTCGACGGGTTCGAGATGGTCGAACCCGGCCTGGTTTCCATGCCGCACTGGCGGCCCGAGACGCCGCCCGAGCAGGAGGACCCGTACGCCTTCTCGGGCTTCGCCGGGGTGGGGCGCAAGGGGTGAGCACGCCGGCGCAGGCGTCCGGCTCCGCGGCGGAGCCGGACGGCCTGGAGGACAGACTCCAGCGGTTCGCGACGATATGGAGCCGGGCCATCTTCCCGGTGACGGCCACGTCGATGACCCGCACCGAATTCGAACAGCACCTGCTGCCGCTCGCGCGGCGGCTCAGCGCCGCCCTGCACGCCCGGCCGTTCGACGTGGCGCCCGCCCACGCCGTCGGCACCGCCCTGGTCGCCGCGCACTGCACGGACCCCGACGCCCTCAGCCGCACGCTCGGCGTCGTCGACTCCTACCTGGTGCTGTACTGCGGCGCCGGCGACACCCCCGCCGACGACCTGCGGGCCCGCTGCGCCCGCCTCCAGCACGCCCTGGCCGCGGGGTTCGCCCGCGCGCTGCGGGAGCGGACCCTCGTCGAGCAGGAGGCCATCGCCCGCTCGGCGCTCTCCGCCCGCGCCTTCGCCGAGCAGGCCCTGCACGCCACTGAGGCCCGCTTCCGCGCCGTCTTCCAGGAGGCCGCGATCGGCATCGGCATCGCCGACCTCGACGGCAACGTCCTCGACGTCAACGAGGCCCTCACCCGCATGTTCGGCGGTCTCGAACACCTCGTCAGGGGCCGCAACGTCACCGAGTGGGTCCACCCGGAGGACGCCCCGCACGTCTGGAAGCTCTACGGGGAGCTGGTGCGCGGTGAACGCGACCACTTCCGCGTGGAGAAGCCGTTCTACCGCTCCGACGGCACCGCCCTGTGGACCAACCTGACGGTCTCCCTGCTCCGCGACGCCGAGGGCCGCCCCCAGTACCAGCTGGCCCTCATGGAGGACACCACCGAGCGGCGCCTGCTCAACCTGCGCCTGCGCTACGAGGCCACCCACGACGCGCTCACCGGGCTGCCCAACCGCAGCCTGTTCTTCGAACGCCTCGACAAGGCCCTCAACGCCGGCGACGGCACCCGCTTCGGCCTGTGCTACCTCGACCTGGACGGCTTCAAGGCCATCAACGACAGCCTCGGCCACGCGGCGGGCGACCGGCTCCTCGTCGAGGTCGCCGACCGGCTGGAGTCCTGCGCCACCGCTCCCGGCGAGATGGTCGCCCGGCTCGGCGGCGACGAGTTCGTCGCCCTCACCACCGGCCCGGACGTCTCCTCGCAGGACACCGAGGAGCTCGCCGGCCGGATCCTCAACGCCCTGTCCACACCGATCGGCCTGGACGGGCGGGAGATCACCGTCCGCGGCAGCATCGGCATCGTCGAGGGCTGCGCCGGCGAGCGCGGCTCCGCGGACGTCCTGCGCAGCGCCGACATCACCATGTACCGGGCCAAGTCGGCGGGCGGCAACCGCTACGAGCGCGCCGACGCCGAGGCCGACGCCCGCGCCATCACCCGACACGGCCTGACCACCGCGCTCCCGGCGGCCCTGGACCGGGGCGAGTTCTTCATCGAGTACCAGCCGCTCGTCCACCTCGGCGACGGCACGGTGCACGGCGCGGAGGCGCTGGTGCGCTGGTGCCACCCGCAGCACGGCGTGCTCGGCCCGGACCGGTTCATCCCGCTGGCCGAGCACACCGGGCTCATCGTGCCGCTCGGCCGGTGGGTCCTGCAGGAGGCGGTGCGCCAGGCCAGGTACTGGAAGCACCGCCACACCGACGGCGGCCCGCTGCGGATCAACGTCAACCTCTCGCCCACCCAGCTCCACCACCCCGGGCTCGTCACCGACATCGTCGACGTGCTGGAGCGCTCCGGCCTCGCCCCCGGCGCCCTGTGCCTGGAGGTCACCGAGTCCGCCCTCATCGGCGCCGACGAGGACCTGCTCAAGCCGCTGCGGCAGCTGGCCGAGATGGGCGTCGACATAGCGCTCGACGACTTCGGCACCGGCTACTCCAACCTCGCCAACCTGCGCCGCCTGCCGGTCAGCGTCCTCAAGCTCGACCGCTCCTTCACCAGGGGCATGCAGCAGCACCCGGCGGACCCCGTCGACCTGAAGATCGTCGAGGGCATCGTCTCCCTGGCGCACAGCCTGGAGCTGGCCGTCACCGTGGAGGGCGTGGAGACGGCCGCCCAGGCCGACCAGCTGCGCGCGCTCGGCTGCGACACGGCGCAGGGCTGGTACTACGCCCGCCCGGGCGCGCCCGACCGCATCCACCGCCTGGTGCTGGCGGACGCCGTGTGACACCGGCCTGCCTCCGACCGGGGCCCGGGTGGCCCCCCGCCCGGCTCCCGTCCGGGGCCCGGGTGGCCTCGCCCGGCTCCCGTCCGCGATCGGTGTGACCGCTCGGCCCCCCGTCCGGGGCCGGGCGGCTCAGTGCTCCGGAAGCGACTGGAGCAGTACCCGCCGCAGCTCCCGGGCAGCCCGCGGCGGCGCGACGTCGCTGCGGTGCGCCAGCGCGATGGTCCGCCGCAGCCCCGGCGGCGCCAGCGCCGTCACCCGCAGGTCGCGCCCCGCCCGGGCGACCATGCTGGGCACCACCGCCACGCCCAGCCCCGCCCGTACGAAGCCCAGCACGGCGTCCATCTCGCCGCCCTCCACGGTGAACGACGGCTCGAACCCCTCGGCCCGGCACGCGGCGACCGTCAGCTCCCGCAGGTCGTAACCGTGCCGGAACATCACCATCGGCCGCCCCTCCAGGTCCCGGATCCGCACGGGCCGCCGCGGCGCCGGTTCCGCCGTCGAGGAGACGACCACCAGGTCCTCCCGCAGCAGCTCCACCGTCGTCAGCGAGGGCGCGGGCGTCGGCAGCGGCAGCACGACCAGCGCCAGGTCGAGCGCGCCGCGTGCCAGCTCCCGCACGAGGTCGTGGGAACCGCCCTCCTCGATCAGGATCCGGATGCCCGGGTACAGCGCGTGGAAGGCCCGCAGCACCCCGGGGAGCAGCCCCGTGCACAGGCTCGGCGTGGCGCCCAGCCGTACCCGTCCGCGCCGCAGCCGCACCAGCTCCTGCACCTCGTGCCGGGCGGTGTCCGCGTCGGCGAGGATGCGCCGCGCGAGCGGCAGCAGCGCCTCGCCCGCGTCGGTCAGGGCGATGTTGCCCCGGGCCCGGCTGAAGAGCTCGGCCCCCAGCTCCTTCTCCAGGGCACGCACCTGCTGCGACAGCGACGGCTGGGAGACGTGGACGCGCTCGGCGGCCCGCGTGAAGTGCCGCGTCTCGGCCACGGCCACGAAGTACACCAGCTGCTGGAACTGCATGGGACCACCCTAAGCGGCTGCGATAGGCGACACCTATCGAGATCAGCCGCACCATGTCTTGGACCTCTCGGAGCGTCGGACCTACCGTCGCGTGTATGGCTCAGGCAACGCGGACGCACTCCTCGGGCACGGCCGGGCGACCGCCGTCCCCGCGCGCCCCCCGGCGCACCCTCCTCGGATCGACCGTCGGCAAGAAGGCCGTCATGGCCGTCAGCGGCCTGGTCCTCCTCGGTTACCTCGTCGCCCACGTCATGGGCAACCTCAAGGTCTTCTTCGGCCCCGACGAGTTCAACGCCTACGGCCACTGGCTGCGCACCATGGGCGCCCCCGTCCTCCACCACGAGTGGGGACTGTGGATCGTCCGCGTGGTGCTGCTCACCGCGGTGGTCGCCCACGGCGTCTCGGCGTACCAGCTCAGCCGGCTCGACCGGAAGGCCCGCCCCACCCGCTACGTACACAAGCGCCGGCGGGCGAGCTACGCCACCCGCACCATGCGCTGGGGCGGCGTCATCATCGCCCTGTTCGTGGTCTGGCACCTGCTCGACCTCACGACGCTCACCGTCAACGAGAACGCCCAGCCCGGCCACCCCTACGAGAACGTCGTGGCGACCTTCTCCACCTGGTACGGCAACGTGATCTACATCGTCGCCATGCTCGCCGTCGGACTGCACATCCGGCACGGCTTCTGGAGCGCCGCCCAGACCCTCGGCGCCGGCAACGCCCGCCGCGACCGCGCCCTGAGGACCGCCGCCACCGCGCTCGCCCTGGTCCTCACGGCGGGCTTCCTCGCCGTGCCCCTCGCCGTCATGACCGGAGTCGTGAGCTGACATGAGCGCCTACACCGCGTACACCACCGGCGAGCCGATCGCCGACACCCGGGCGCCCGAGGGCCCCATCGCCGAACGATGGGACCGGCGCCGCTTCGAGGCGAAGCTGGTCAACCCGGCCAACCGCCGCAAGCACACCGTCATCGTCGTCGGCACCGGCCTCGCCGGCGGCTCCGCCGGCGCGACCCTCGCCGAACAGGGCTACCGCGTCGTGCAGTTCTGCTACCAGGACTCGCCGCGCCGCGCCCACTCCATCGCCGCGCAGGGCGGCATCAACGCCGCGAAGAACTACCGCAACGACGGCGACTCGGTCCACCGCCTCTTCTACGACACCGTCAAGGGCGGCGACTTCCGCGCCCGCGAGTCCAACGTCCACCGGCTCGCCCAGATCTCCGTCGAGATCATCGACCAGTGCGTCGCCCAGGGCGTCCCGTTCGCCCGCGAGTACGGCGGACTGCTCGACACCCGCTCCTTCGGCGGCGTGCAGGTCTCCCGCACCTTCTACGCCCGCGGCCAGACCGGTCAGCAGCTCCTCCTCGGCGCCTACCAGGCGCTGTCCCGGCAGATCGCCGCCGGCAACGTCGAGATGCACCCGCGCACCGAGATGCTCGACCTGGTCGTCGTCGACGGGCGGGCCCGCGGCATCGTCGCCCGCGACCTGGTCACCGGCCGGATCGAGACGCACTTCGCGGACGCCGTCGTCCTCGCCACCGGCGGCTACGGCAACGTCTTCTACCTCTCCACCAACGCCATGAACTCCAACGCGACCGCCGTCTGGCGGGCGCACCGGCGCGGCGCGTACTTCGCCAACCCCTGCTTCACCCAGATCCACCCCACCTGCATCCCGCGCACCGGCGAGCACCAGTCGAAGCTCACCCTGATGAGCGAGTCCCTGCGCAACGACGGCCGGATCTGGGTGCCGAAGGCGCGCGGCGACGACCGGCCGCCGCACGAGATCCCCGAGGAGGAGCGCGACTACTACCTGGAGCGGATCTACCCCTCCTTCGGCAACCTCGTGCCCCGCGACATCGCCTCCCGCGCCGCGAAGAACGTCTGCGACGAGGGCCGCGGCGTGGGCCCCGGCGGCCAGGGCGTCTACCTGGACTTCGCCGACGCCATCCGCCGCATGGGCCGCGACAGGGTCGCCGAGAAGTACGGCAACCTCTTCGACATGTACGAGCGGATCACCGCCGAGGACCCGTACGAGGTGCCCATGCGGATATACCCCGCCGTGCACTACACGATGGGCGGCCTGTGGGTCGACTACGACCTGCGGACCACCGTCCCGGGCCTGTTCGCGATCGGTGAGGCCAACTTCTCCGACCACGGCGCCAACCGGCTCGGCGCCTCCGCGCTGATGCAGGGCCTCGCCGACGGCTACTTCGTCCTGCCGTCGACCATCAACGACTACCTGGCGCGCGCCCCGCGTCCCGAACCGCTCGCCGACGACCACCCGGCGGTCGCCGAGGCCGTGGGCTCCACCGAGGAGCGGCTGCGCCGCATCCTCGCCGTCGGCGGCGACCGCACCCCCGACTCCTTCCACCGCGAACTCGGCGAACTCATGTGGGAGCACTGCGGCATGGCCCGCTCCGACGAGGGGCTGCGCACGGCGCTCGACCGGATCCCCGCCATCCGCGAGGAGTTCTGGCGCCGCGTCCGCGTCCCCGGCACGGGGGAGGAGTTCAACCAGTCCCTGGAGAAGGCCAACCGGATCGTCGACTACCTGGAGCTCGCCGAGCTGATGTGCCTCGACGCGCTGCACCGCACCGAGTCCTGCGGCGGCCACTTCCGGGAGGAGTCCCAGACGCCCGAGGGCGAGGCCGCCCGCGACGACGAGGCGTTCTCCTACGCGGCCGCCTGGGAGTTCCGCGGCACCGGCACCGCGCCCGTCCTGCACCGGGAAGACCTGGTCTTCGAGTACGTCCACCCCACCCAGCGGAGCTACGCATGAGGCTCACCCTGCGCGTCTGGCGCCAGAAGAACGCCGACGCCCCCGGCACCATGGCCACCTACGACGTGGACGGCATCTCCCGCGACATGTCGTTCCTGGAGATGCTCGACACCCTCAACGAGGAGCTGATCCTGCGCGGCGAGGACCCCGTCGCCTTCGACCACGACTGCCGCGAGGGCATCTGCGGCGCCTGCAGCATGGTCATCGACGGCGAGGCCCACGGACCGGAACGCACCACCGCCTGCCAGCTCCACATGCGCGCCTTCGAGGACGGCGCCACCATCGACATCGAGCCGTGGCGCGCCGCCGCCTTCCCCGTCGTCAAGGACCTCGTGGTCGACCGGTCCGCCTTCGACCGGATCATCCAGGCCGGCGGCTACATCAGCGCCCCCACCGGCTCCGCCCCGGAGGCGCACGCCACGCCCGTCCCGAAGGCCGACGCCGACTCCGCCTTCGAGCACGCCGAGTGCATCGGCTGCGGCGCCTGCGTGGCGGCCTGCCCCAACGGCTCGGCGATGCTCTTCACCTCCGCGAAGGTCAACCACCTCAACGTCCTGCCGCAGGGCGCGCCCGAACGGGAGACCCGCGTCCTCGACATGGTGGCGCAGATGGACGCCGAGGGCTTCGGCGGCTGCACCCTGGCGGGGGAGTGCGCCACGGCCTGCCCCAAGGGCATCCCCCTGCCGTCCATCTCGGCGATGAACAAGGAGTGGCTGCGTGCCGCCCGCCGCCGGGCGGTTTAAGGACAGCTTCACGCTGTGGCTCCGGTCACAGCGCCGGCGTCCGGGCGAAAGAATCTCCGCGCGGCGGTCGCCCCGCGCGGAGGACTTCGCTCCGGCACACGTCGGCGAAGGCCCCCGACAACAAGATCGATGTCGTTCAACCCTGTACCGCTCGTGGTGAGTTGTCCGCATCCGAGTCGTCCCCGGCCACCCGATTTCCCCTCGCCGCGCGACCCCGGTAGGCATATGCCTGCCGGGGCGCCGACCACCGCCCCGGTGCACCTGACCACGGGACTCACTGGGGGTTCTCTTCATGTCCAGCAGCAGCCGCCACACCACCCTCGCGACCGGGCCGGGCGAGCCGGACTGGGAAGCGCACGGCCCCGCCGCCTCCTAGGGGGTGTCCGGACAGGACCCGGAAGGTGTCCGAGGCCCCGGCCGCCCGCGCGAGGGCGCGCCCTACGCGCCGCCGCCCCGTCCCTCCCCTCGGGGCGGCGGTCCGGGCCGCAGCCCGGCCAGCCGCGCCAGCCTCACGAAGGACTCCCGCAGCGCCTCCCGGTCGTAGGTGCTCGTCGTCACCAGCACCTCGTCCGCCCCGGTCTGCGCCACGACCTCCTCCAGCGCCGCCCGCACCCGCTCCTCCGTGCCGTGCACATGGCCGCGCAGCCCCGACGTGAAGTACTCCCGCTCCCGCGCCGACATGGACCGGGCCGCGACCGCTTCCGGCGGGGCGAGCGGCGGGAACGTGCCGTGGGTCCGCGCGTACGCGGCGGACCACGCCTCCGGCAGCAGCATCCGCGCGGCCTCCTCCTCGGTGCCGGCCACCGCCACCGTGCCCGCCACCACCACGTACGGCTCCGCGGCCCACGGCGAGGGGCGGAAACCCGCGCGGTACCGGTCCACCGCCTCCACCACCTTCGCCCGCGCCTTCAGGTCCCCGACGACCAGCGGCAGCCCCGCCCCGGCCGCGATCCGCGCCCCCTCGCCCGTCGCCAGCACGAACGGCGGCACGCGCAGCCCCTCCGCCGGCAGGGCCCGCACCCCCGGGTGGGCGGTCTGCGTCCCCCGGAACCAGCCCAGCAGTTCCTCCAGCTGCCGCGCGAAGCCGTCCGCGTCCTCCTTGCCGTGCCCGAGCGCCCGCCGTACCCCGTCCGTGAACCCCACCGAACGCCCCACGCCCATGTCGATCCGCCCCGGGAACAGCGACTCCAGCACGCCGAACTGCTCCGCCACCACCAGCGGACGGTGGTTCGGGAGCATCACCCCACCGGTCCCCACCCGGACGGTCGACGTCGCGGCGGCCACGGCCGCCGCCAGGACCGTCGGCGCCGAACCGGCGACCCCCGGCACCCCGTGGTGCTCCGAGACCCAGAACCGGTGGTAGCCCAGCTCCTCGACGTGCCGGGCGAGGCGGACGGTCTCCCGCAGCGCCCGCGGCCCGTCACCGCCCTCCCACAGCCGGGAGCGGTCCAGGACGGACAGGCGGACGGGGAGCGGGGCGGCGGCTGCGGTACTCACACCCGGTTCAACGCCTCCCGCGCCCCGCGATTCCCGGCCCCTGCGCCTCAAGGGATGATCGGAACGTCCCTCCTGCGCCGCGGCGTCCGGGTAGACGGCGCCACGTCACGCACAGGACCTAGGCTTGCGGGGTGACGAGCGACAGCAGACCCCTGGCCGTGTTCGACCTGGACAACACCCTCTCCGACGCGCGGCACCGCCAGCACTTCCTGCAGCGCGCCCCGCGCGACTGGGACGCCTTCTTCGACGCCGCCCCGCAGGACCCGCCCCTCCCGCCCGGCGTCGCCCTGTGCCTGGAGGCGGCGCGGCAGTGCGAGATCCGCTACCTCACCGGTCGGCCCGAGCGGTGCCGCCACGACAGCCTGGACTGGCTCGCCCGGCACGGACTGCCCGAGGGCCGCCTCCACATGCGCCGCGACGACGACCGGCGGCCGGCCAGGGTCACGAAGCTGGAGGTGCTGCGCCGCCTCGGCCGCAGCCGCGAGGTGCGCATGCTCGTCGACGACGACGAGCTGGTCTGCGACGCCGCCGCCAAGGCCGGGTTCCGCGTCGTGCGCGCCGACTGGGCGCTCGCCTCGGACGCGCTGCGGCAGGCCCAGGAGAAGGAGGGCCGCACCTGACGGGGGCCCGCGCCCGTTCCCGGGCCCGTGCGGACACCAAGCCCGCGCGTCCCGCCCCTGTGCCCCGTGTCCCGCGCCCTCGCCCCGTGGCCCGCGACGGGCCCCGGGGTCACACGTCGCCGGCGTCCGGGCCGTCGAGCCGGAAACCGACCTTCATCCCCACTTGGTAGTGCGCCACGCGCCCGTCCTCCAGGTGGCCCCGGATCTCCGTCACCTCGAACCAGTCGAGGTTGTGCAGGGTCTGCGCGGCCCGCGCGATGCCGTTGCCGATCGCCGCGTCCAGCCCCTCGTGCGAGGTGCCCACGATCTCCGTGACGCGGTACGTGTGGTGCGACATGACGGTCTCCTCCTCGGCGGGTGCGCGCCCCACGGCGCGCCCCTTCCACGGTGCCCCAGGGCGGACGGGTCCGCGAGGCGGGGCCGCGGGACTTGACCCGGCCATTGGTACATACCAAAATCCAGCCATCCGCCCGTTGCGAACGCGTTCGCTCCCCCCACGTCGGGTCCCGTCCTGTCTGCAAGAACGCAAAAGGTGACCTCCGTGAAGAAGCGCACGCTCGTCTGCCCCGCCGCGCTCGTGTCCGTCCTCGCCCTGACCGGCTGCGGCCTCGTCCCCGGCCAGGACGGCGGCAGCCGCACCGTCACCGTCTGGCTCATGAAGGGCAGCGCCTCCGACGAGTTCCTCAAGCGGTTCACCACCGCCTACGAGCACGACCACCCCGGCACCCGCCTGGAGTTCGTCATCCAGGAGTGGACCGGCATCGGCAAGAAGGTCACCGCCGCGCTCGCCGGCGACGACGCCCCCGACGTCATCGAGGTCGGCAACACCCAGGTGGCCCAGTACGCCGGCAGCGAGCAGCTGTACGACCTGACCCTGGAGTCCGTGCGCGACCTCGGCCACGAGGAGTGGCTGCCCGGCCTGGCCGAACCCGGCAGCATCGACGGCAGCCAGTACGGGATCCCCTGGTACGCGGCCAACCGGGTCGTCGTCTACCGCAAGGACCTCTTCCGTCGGGCCGGCGTGGAGGAGCCGCCCAAGACCCGCGAGCAGTGGCTGGAGGCGACCGGGAAGGTCAACCGCACCGGCGCGCAGGGCATCTACCTCGCCGGGCAGGACTGGTACACCCTCGCCGGGTTCGTCTGGGACGAGGGCGGCGAACTGGCCGTCGAGAAGGACGGCGCGTGGGTCGGCGCGCTCGACTCGCCCGCCGCGCTGCGCGGCATGGACTTCTACCGGGAGCTCCAGTCCCTCGGCTCCGGCCCGGTCGACGCCGACGAGGAGACCCCGCCCCAGGCCGAGGTCTTCGCCCGGGGCCGGGTCGCCCAGATCATCGCCACGCCGGGCGCGGCCGCCGCCATCGAGGAGCGCAACCCGTCCCTCGCCGCCCAGCTCGGCTTCTTCCCGATCCCGGGCAAGACGGAGAAGCAGCCGGGCGCCGTCTTCACCGGCGGCTCCGACCTGGTCGTCCCGGTGAAGGCCCGCGAGCGGGCCGCCGGGATCGACGTGGTCAAGGCCCTCGCGGGCGAGAAGTGGCAGACCGACCTGGCCCGCACCATGAAGTACGTCCCCAACAAGACCTCCCTCGCCTCCGTCGTCGAGGGCCAGGAGGCCACCGCCGCGATGGCCGCGGGCGCCGCGCGGGGCCGGGCCACGCCCAACTCGCCGCACTGGGCGGACGTCGAGGCCGACAACCCGATCAAGCCGTACATGACGGCCGTCCTCCAGGGCCGCGACCCTGAGACGGCGGCCCGCGCGGCGTCCGCGCGGATCACCGAAGCCCTGGCGGGCTGAGCCGGCGCCCCGACCGCAGCGGGCGGGGGCCCGGAGCGGAGCGGCGCCGCCGTCGGGGCGGGCGCGCACCGTGCCGGGCGCGCGGCGCGGGGCCGGTGCGCCCACCGTGCCGGGCGGGGCCGGGGCCGGGATGCGGCGCCCGCACCGGGCATTCAGCCGCCGCACATCCGCGCTCCGCCGGGCGGTCACGCCGAAGCCCGCCGGTCACGGCACAAGTAGGGAGTGAGGGCCGCCGCACCATCGCGGACCCGCCCCGCCGCCCCCGGCCAAGGAGCTCCCATGACCACGACGACCCAGGCCCCGGCCCCCACCCCGGGCCCGGTACTCCCGGCCCCCGCCCCGGCCCCCGCCCGCCCGCACCGCTCGGCGGCCCCGGCCGCGGCGGAGGAAGCCGGGCGGCCCCGGTACCGCGTCTCCCTCGCCCGCACGCAGGACGAGGTCCGGGCCGCCCAGCGGCTGCGGCACCTCGTCTTCGCCGGCGAGCTGGGCGCACAGCTCGCCGGACCCGAACCCGGTCTCGATACCGACGCCTTCGACGCCTACTGCGACCACCTCCTCGTCCGCGAGGAGACCACCGGCGAGGTAGTGGGCACGTATCGCCTCCTGCCCCCCGAGCGCGCCCGCATCGCCGGACGCCTCTACTCCGACGGCGAGTTCGACCTCTCCCGCCTGGCGCCCATCCGCCACGACCTGGTCGAGGTCGGCCGCTCCTGCGTCCACCCCGCCCACCGCGACGGCGCCGTCATCTCCCTCGTCTGGGCCGGCATCGCCCGCTACATGACCCGCGCCGGGCACGACTGGCTCGCCGGCTGCTGCTCCGTGCCGCTCGCCGACGGCGGCGCCCTCGCCGCGGCCACCTGGGAGACCGTCAGGGCCCGCCACCTCGCGCCCGAGGAGTACTGGGTCACCCCGCACCGCCTGTGGAGCCCCACCGCCGGCGCCGCCCGGCCCGCCGCCCGCACCGACCTGCCGCCCCTGCTGCGCGGCTACCTCCGCCTCGGCGCCTGGGTGTGCGGCGCGCCCGCCCACGACCCCGACTTCGGCGTCGCCGACCTGTACGTCCTGCTGTCCCTGCGCCGCACCGACCCCCGCTACCTGCGCCACTTCCTCGCCCTCGGCGCGGAGTGATGAGCGCCTGGCTGCCCGCCTCGCCCTGCACCCCGCGCCGCTGCGCCACCCCGGCCCACCCGGCGGCCGGCCACCCCCGCGCGGTCCTGCGCCTGGCCGCCGGGGCGGCCGCCGTCCTCGCCGGGCTCGTCCTCGCGCCGCTCGCCGCGCCCCTCGCCCCGGCCGCCCGCCACCGGCTCGCCCGGCTGTGGTGCCGCACCGTGCTCCGCGCGTTCGGCGTCCGCGCCCGCGTCACCGGCACGCCGCCGCCCGGCGCGCACCTCGTCGTCGCCAACCACGTCTCCTGGCTCGACGTGCCGCTCCTCGCCGCCGTCCTGCCCGGCCGCATGGTCGCCAAGCGGGAGGTGCGGGACTGGCCGCTGCTCGGGCCGATCGCCGCGCTCGGCGGCACCCTCTTCCTCGACCGCGATTGCCTGCGGGCCCTGCCCGGCGCGGTCCGCGCCATCGCCCGCGCCCTGGGCGCGGGGCACCGCGTCGTCGTCTTCCCCGAGGGGTCCACCTGGTGCGGCCGGGCCGGCGGCGCGTTCCGCCCGGCCGCCTTCCAGGCGGCGCTCGACGCGGGCGCCCCGGTGCAGCCGGTACGGATCGCCTACCGGCCGCTCGGCGCCGCCGCGTTCGTCGGCGACGACCCCCTCGTCGTCTCGCTGTGGCGGGTGGTCTCGGCCGGCGCCCTCACCGCCGAACTGCGCCTCCTGCCGCCCCTGCCCGCCGGACGCCACACCGACCGCCGCGCCCTGGCCCGCGCCGCCCACGCGGCGGTGACGGGCCGGGCCGCGGCGGCTGCCCCGGGCGGCACCGACATCCCACCGCACCCGCCGCACCCGCCGCGTACGCGGAACCACCGGCTCGCCGGGGTCAGGACCGGGTCCGCGGCCGCGGCTCACACGACGGTCGCCAGTGACAGCGCGAACCAGCCCCGCTCATCGGTCCACCACCGTGACAACTCCATGCCGGCCGCCTCCAGTTCCCGCGCCACCCCCTCCTGACGGAACTTCGCCGACACCTCCGTCCGCAGCTCCTCGCCCGCCGCGAACGGCACGGCCAGGTCCAGCTCCGGGATCTTCACGGTCAGCCCGCGCCGCGCCCGCAGCCGCATCTCCATCCACTCGCGCTCCCGGTCCCACACGGCGACGTGGTCGAAGTCGTCCGGGTCGGCGTCCGCGCCCAGCTCCCGGGCGAGCACCGCCAGCACGTTCTTGTTGAACTCCGCGGTCACCCCCGCCGCGTCGTCGTACGCCGCGACCAGCGTCGCCTCGTCCTTCACCAGGTCGGTGCCGAGGAGCAGCGCGTCGCCCGGCTCCAGCAGCGCCCGCACCGACCGGAGGAACACCGCCCGCTCCCCGGGCAGCAGGTTGCCCAGGGTGCCGCCGAGGAAGGCCACGAGCCGCGGCCCCGGCGTCCCGGGGAGGGCGAGCCCACGGGTGAAGTCGGCGACGAGCGCGTGCACCCGCAGCCCCGGCAGCTCCCGTGCGAGCGCCGAGGCCGCACCGGTCAGCGCCGACTCGCTGACGTCGACGGGCACGTAGTCGGCGAGCCGCGGCCGCAGCGCGCGCAGCAGGTGCCGGGTCTTCTCCGACGACCCCGAGCCGAGCTCCACCAGGGTCAGGGCCCGGGTCGCCGCGGCGATCTCCGGCGCCCGCGCGACGAGGATGTCCCGCTCGGTACGGGTCGGGTAGTACTCCGGCAGCCGGGTGATCTCCTCGAACAGCTCGCTGCCCCGCGCGTCGTAGAACCACTTCGGCGGCAGCTCCTTCGGCGTGCGGGTCAGGCCGTTCAGCACGTCGGCGCGCAGGTCGGCGGCGGTGGCGCCCTCGGGGAGGGTGCGGGTCAGCAGGTACGGGCTCACGCGGGGTACTCCTCGAGCGGTTGCCGCCCCGCGCGCGCGGCGCGCGGGGGAGGGGACGGGCGGAGGCGGGCGGGGGAGGTGCGGTCCTGCGCGGCGGGCGCCGCCGTGGCGCGGTCCGGGCGGCGGTCCGCGGCGGGGCCCGGGGCGCGGTCGAGGGGGTGGAGCGCCACACCGTCCGCGGTGGCGGTCAGCAGCGTCCGGTCCGGCGCCTCGCACCACGCGGGGTCGTCGTCGTACGGCTCCGAGGCCACGACCGCGCGCCGGCGGCGGCCCGGGCTCCCGCCCAGGTACCAGAGCGTGTCGCCCCACGCCGTGGCGGTGACCGTCGTCCCGTCGACGAGCAGCAGGTTCAGCCGGGACCCGGGCGCCGCCGCGGCCACATCCCGCACCACCCCGGCGAGGGCGTCGAGCGGTGTGTCGCCGCGCCGCAGCCGGTGCAGCGCCAGCGCCCACAGCAGGGCCGAGTCGTTGCGCGCCTCCAGGGCGAGCAGGTCGGCGGGCGGCAGGCCGGCGGCGAGCGCCGCGAGCGACCCGGGCCAGCCGGTCACGGCCCCGTTGTGGCTGAACAGCCACGGGCCCGAGGCGAACGGCGCGGCGGCGGCCTCACCGTCGGCGCCCGGCAGCGTCGCGTCCCGTACGGCGGCCAGGCCCGCCGCCGAGCGGACCACGCGGGCCAGGTCGGCGAAGGACGGGTCCCCCCAGACGGGCCCCGCCCTGCGGTAGCGGCCCGGCACCGGGTCGCCCGGCGCGTACCAGCCGACGCCGAAGCCGTCGGCGTTGACCGTGCCGTACCGCTGGCGGCGAGGCGCCCACGACTGGCGGTGGAGGCCGTGCGGGGGCGCGACGAGCAGCTCCCCGAGCGGTACCGCGTCGTCGCCCACCCAGGCGATGTGCCGGCACATCAGCGGCTCACCCCGCGTCCCGCGCCGTGCGGAACCCGGCGAATATCTGCCGCCGGACCGGCAGGTCCCAGTTGCGGAACGTGCCCCGGCACGCCACGGGCGCCACCGCGAACGACCCGCCCCGCAGCACCTTGTGCGCCGGCCCGAAGAACACCTCGGAGTACTCCCGGTACGGGAACGCCACGAAGCCCGGGTACGGCAGGAAGTCGCTCGCCGTCCACTCCCACACGTCGCCGATCAGCTGCCGCACCCCGAGCGGTGACGCCCCGGCCGGGTAGGCGCCGACGGGCGCCGGGCGCAGGTGCCGCTGCCCGAGGTTCGCGCGGTCCGGGGTCGGCTCGGCGTCGCCCCACGGGAAGCGCCGCGACCGGCCGGACACCGGGTCGTACCGGGCGGCCTTCTCCCACTCGGCCTCCGTCGGCAGCCGCCGCCCTCCCCAGCGGGCGTACGCGTCGGCCTCGTACCAGCTGACGTGGAGCACCGGCTCGTCGTCCGGCATGGCCTCCACGACGCCGAAGCGCCGGCGCAGCCACCGCCCGCCGTCACGCCGCCAGAACAGCGGGGCGCCGATGCCGTGCCGCCGGATCTGCTCCCACCCCTCCGGCGCCCACCAGCGCGCGTCACGGTAGCCGCCGTCCTCGACGAACTCCCGGTACGCGCCGCACGTGACCGGCACGGTGTCGATCAGGAAGTCCGGCACGTCCCGCACGTGGCCGGGGCGTTCGTTGTCGAGTGCCCAGGGCTCCGCGTCGTGGGAGGTGCCCATGGTGAACGGGCCGCCCGGGACGAGCACCTCCGCTGGCAGGCCCGCAGCGCCGCCGAGGGCGCCGTCGGCCGTGGTGGCGGGCGGGCGCGGCGGCTCGGGCGCGGTGAGCACCGCGGGGCCGCGCCGCAGCTGGTGGGTGATCAGCATGGTCTCGTCGTGCTGCTGCTCGTGCTGGGCGACCATCCCGAAGGCGAACGCCGCGTCCAGCAGCGGGTCGCCCTCCAGCCGTGCGGCCGCGAGGACGTCCAGGACGCGGTCGCGCACCTCCCTGCCGTACGCGCGCGCCTCGCGCGGCGGCAGGAGCGGCAACGACGGGCGGTCGGCGCGGGGGTGGCGGAAGGCGTCGTACAGCGGGTCGATCTCGGGCCGCAGCGCGGCCCGGCCGCCCACGGCACGCAGCAGCCACTGCTCCTCCTGGTTCGGTATGTGCGCCAGGTCCCACACCAGTGGGGACATCAACGGCGAGTGCTGGGCGGCAAGTTCGCCGTCGTCGACGCAGTCGGTGAGTTGTGCGGTGCGCGCCCGGGCGGCGGCCAGGGCCTCGTGCGCCCGCCGCCGGAGCGCCTCGGGCTCGGCGGAGGCGGAGGCGGAGGGGGAGGGGGGAGCGGTCATGGGCGGAGGTCCTCCACGCGGTCGGGGCCGGCGTCCCGGCCGGATCGGGGAGCGGGGACGGGGCCGGCGCCGGGGGCCGTTCCGGTGACGGGTCCCGGGACAGGTTCCGGGAACGGCCCGGGAACAGGGCCGGCGGCGGGCCCGTTGGCGGCGGGTGCGGGGGTCGGTCGGCGGTCGTCGGCGGGGCAGCGGCGGCGGAGCACGAACCGCTCGTGGAAGCCGGCCACCGCGTCGCGCACGGCCGTCGGCGCGCCGGAGCGGGCCAGCGCCTCCAGGGCGAGGCCGAAGCAGACCACGGACGCCCGGTGCAGCGCGATCGCGTCCGGGCCGTCGCGGATCGCCGCCCGCCAGTGCGCGTCACCGGGCGGGCGCAGCGGACCGGCCGTCTCCGTCAACGGCAGCAGGGCCCGGTACGCCGCGTCGGCCGCGTCCGGGTCGTCGAACAGCGCCGTGACGACGGCCAGCGGCACGACCCATCCGTCGGCGCCCGGCTGCGCGTCCAGCATGCGCAGCTCCAGGTGCGTGCCGCGCGGGCGCACGGGCGGGAACAGGGTGGTCAGGTGGTAGTCGAGGTCGGCGCGCGTCGGCGGGCGCGGCACCGCCGTCCGCAGCCACTGGCGGAAGGTCAGCCCCCGGGGCACCAGCCAGGGCCCCTCCGCCGCGCGGACGCACATCACCGGTGTGTCCAGCACGTGGGCGGCCCACGCCGAGCGGGGCTCCCTCCCGAGGGGCGGCGCCAGCCCCCGCACCGCGTCGATGCCCGCCCAGAGCGACTGCCGCGCGGACCGCAACCCGGTGGGGCGGCCGTGCAGCGTGGGCGAGTTGGCGAACGAGGCGACGAGGACCGGGCCGAGCAGGTGCGCCAGCCGCCACCGCCGCCGGTAGCCGAGCGGGCCCGGCTCCTCGTACCCGGTGTCCACGCACACCTGCACGGATGCCGAATCGCGCATCATGTGCCGGCCGGCGGGCCCCCAGCGGTCGAGGTAGGTCTCCATGGCGTCGTAGCGGGGCTCGCGCAGCAGCCGGTCACGGGTGGGCAGCCAGGGGTCGGTGCCGGCGCCGGTGAGGACGAGCCCGAGACGGGCGAGCGCGGACCGCGCGGCCGACAGGTCGGCCTGCACGGTGGCGACGCAGGCGCTGAGCGACGCGGCGGGCGGCGAGCTGAGCTCCAGCTGCCCGCCCGGTTCGAGGGAGACCGACGAACCGAGGCCCAGGGCCCGCAGGGCGGCGTAAGCGCCGCGCAGACGGTCGGGTGCGACGGTCCGGTGCGGGTCGTGCCCGTCGTGCACGAACCACTCCAGTTCGACCCCGACGGTACCGGGTGGCCCGGTCTTGAAGCAGATGCACCGCAGCAGGTCCTCCGCCTCGTCCTCGGTCAGCGGGGGCCCGCCGGCCCCGACGTCGCTCGACGGCATGGTCACTCCTCCTGTCGAAGGCGTACCGTCCCACCTAAGCCACCGGGGCGGACCCGCACAAGAGCGCCCCGGTGAACGGCCGTCGGCGCCGCGCCGGCCCGAGCGCGCAAGACCTGGGCCGGCGTGGCGCGCCCGGTCCGGGCGGCGCGCCGGGGCCGGCGGGCGGGGGCGCGTGTGGGCCGGGACGGCGCCGGCGTGCGGGGCCGAACCGCTCAGGGGGCGCGGGAGGGCGCACCCGGGCGTGCGCGCGGCACCGTCCGTCCTCTAGCGTCTCGACCATGGACACACGACCGCAGCGCTTCGAGATCCTGATCGTCCCCGGCCCGGCGGAGGGCCGCGACGCCGCGCACCTCGCCGAGGTGGCCATCCGCTCGGCGGTGGTCGAGGCCACCGGCGAGACCGGCGCCTCCGGCTACCCCCGCTACGCCGGTGACGGCATGGTCGCCGACATCGACCCCGAGACCCGCACCGTGGAGGCCCTGCTCGTCGACGGGGCCGAGCTGGACTACGGCCTGTCGGCACGCGTCGCCGAGCCGCGCGACGCCTGAGCGGGGGGCCGGCGGGCCGGTGCGTGCGCGGGCCCGCCGGCCGTTGACACCGGCGGGCGCGGGGCCGGAGACTCGGCCCGTCGGTAGTGAACGCGCGTTCACGCGTACGTACGCGCGCATGCGGGCCCGCATGCGCGCCCCAGGCCGTGGGAGAGACCCGATGAGCATCCGCGACGTCTACATCGTCGACGCCGTCCGCACGCCGATCGGCAAGTTCGGCGGCGCCCTCTCCTCCGTACGCCCCGACGACCTGGCGGCGCACGTCGTGCGCGCGCTGGTCGACCGCACCCCGGACCTCGATCCGGGCCGCATCGACGACGTGTACTTCGGGGACGCCAACGGGGCGGGCGAGGACAACCGCGACGTGGCCCGCATGGCGGTGCTCCTGGCCGGCCTGCCCGTCTCGGTGCCGGGCGTCACCGTCAACCGGCTGTGCGGCTCGGGCCTGGAGGCGGTCGTCCAGGCCGCGCGGGCCGTCGCCCTGGGTGACGCCTCCGTGGTCCTGGCAGGCGGCGTCGAGTCGATGTCCCGTGCCCCGTGGGTGGTTCCCAAGCCCGAGCGCGGCTTCCCCGCCGGGCACCAGCAGATGTACTCCACCACCCTCGGCTGGCGCATGACGAACCCGCGCATGCCCGACGAGTGGACCGTGCCGCTGGGGGAGGGCGCCGAGCTGATCGCCGACAAGCACGCCCTGACCCGCGAGCAGCAGGACGCCTTCGCGCTCGCCAGCCACCGCAAGGCGGCCAGGGCGTGGGCGGACGGCCTGTTCGACGGCGAGGTCGTGGCGTACGGCGGCGTGGACCTGGCCCGGGACGAGTCCGTCCGCGACACGACCTCCATGGAGGCCCTGGCGAAGCTGAAGCCGTCGTTCCGCGCCGACGGGACGGTGACGGCCGGGAACGCCTCCCCCCTCAACGACGGCGCGGCGGCGCTCCTCCTCGTCGACGAGGACGGCCTGCGCGCCTGCGGCCGCGAGCCGCTGGCCCGTATCCGCGCGTCGGCGGTGACCGGCATCGAACCGCAGCTGTTCGGCCTCGGCCCGGTCGAGGCGGTGCAGCGCGCCCTCACCAAGGCGGGGCGTACCTTCGACGACCTCGCGGTCCTGGAGCTGAACGAGGCGTTCGCCGCGCAGGCGCTGGGCTGCCTCGCGGAGTGGCCTGACCTGGACCCGTCGGTCGTCAACCCCAGGGGCGGGGCCATCGCCCTCGGCCACCCGCTGGGAGCCTCCGGCGCCCGGCTCGCCGGAGCCGTCGCCCACCAGCTGGCCGCGGCCGGCTCGGGCACGGGCATGGCGGCGCTGTGCATCGGAGTCGGCCAGGGCATCGCCGTCGTCCTGGAGCGCTGAACCGTCCGGGCCGGGCCCCTCGCCGGCCCCAGCCGGACGCGGTCCCGGCCCGGCGGGAGGGTCTCAGCCCTCGGCGCCGCCGCTCGCGGACCCGCCGCCCGGAGACTCCGCGCCGCCCTTCGACGCGGCCTGGTCGATCGACTTGCGCACCTCGTCCATGTCCAGCCCGCGCGCCTGCCCGATCACGTCCTCCAGCACGGCCTCGGGGAGCGCCCCGGGCTGGGCGAACACCGCCACGTTCTCGCGCACGATCATCAACGTCGGGATCGACTGGATCTCGAAGGCGGCCGCCAGCTCCTGCTCCGCCTCGGTGTTCACCTTGGCGAACACCAGGTCCGGGTGGCGCTCCGACGCCTTCTCGAACACCGGTGCGAACCGCACGCACGGCCCGCACCACGACGCCCAGAAGTCGATCAGGACGAAGTCGTTGTCCGACACGACCTGGTCGAAGTTCTCCTTGGTCAGTTCGATCGTGCTCATGCCGTCCGCCTCTCCGGGGATGCTGCCGTGCCCCCGACAACGGTGCCCGGGGCCATCGCTATTCCCCCTGCCCGGACGCGGCGGACGCCACGCCCCGCCGCACCGCCGGGCCCGTCCGCCCGGACAGGCGAAGGGGCCGCGCCGAGACGGCCCCGGACGCGCGGGTGGAGTGCCGCCCCCCCCGGGTCGACCGCCGTGCCACGTGTCAGGAGCGGGCCCACGGCAGGTACAGCTCCGCCACCGTCCGGTAGGCCGGGTCCGACGTCGGTGCGTGTCCGGGTGAGGCGGTCGGAACGCCCCGGCCGGACGGAACCGGGTCGCCAGAGCGGTGACCAGGCCGGGGACTCCTGGCCACCGCCCGCGAAGTGGTCGACCGGGCGGCAAGCCGGGGCGTATCCCGCAGCGGCTTGCTCCTCCCACGTCCACCGGTCCGGGCTCAGCGCACCCTTCCTCGTGGTCTCAGCGCCACGGGCGGGAGTTCGGGGGCCGGCAGGCGGCCCCCCGCGTAACCGTCCACCTGCCCGAAGCGGGAGCCGTGCGTCCAGTCCGCGCGGGCCTGTTCGATCTCCTGCTGGGTGCGGCCGACGAAGTTCCACCACATGATGATCTCCTCCGCGAACGGTTCGCCGCCGAGGAGCATCACCGACGCGTCCGACGCGGCGCGCAGGGGCAGTTCGGTGCGGCCGCAACCGAGGTAGAGCATCGAGCCGGGGGTCACCGGGACGCCGTCGACGTGCACCTCGCCCGACATCGACAGCACGCCGTACTCGAATGCGGGGACGAGCGGCAGACGTGCTTCGGCGCCGCCGGCGAGGGAGAGGTCCGCGCCGACGAGGGGGGTGTACGTCGTCCCGGGCGACGTCGCGCCGTCGAGGGTGCCGAGGATGACCGTCGCGGCCAGGCCCGGCGCGGTGACGTGGGGGAGTTCGGCGTGGTGCTCGAAGTGCGGATCGACGTGGCGGTGGCTGTCGGGCAGGGCCACCCAGAGCTGGGCGCCGTGCAGGTAGCGGGCGTGGGGGCGGGGGCTCTCCTCCGAGTGGGAGATCCCCCGGCCCGAGGTCATCAGGCCCAGTTCGCGCGGGCGGATGGTCGCGAGGCTGCCGGTGCTGTCGCGGTGCAGCACCTCGCCCTCGTGGAGCCAGCTGACCGTCTGCAGGCCGATGTGCGGGTGCGGCGGGACCTGCATGCCCGGCTCGTCGGCGATGTCGTCCGGCCCGTAGTGGTCGACGAAGGCCCATGCCCCGATCATGCGGCGGCCGAGGTTGGGCAGCAGGCGGCGGACCTCGGTGGCCTCCCCGAGGAGGACGCGGCGGGGGCTGAGGAGTTCCTTCACCGGCTCAGCGGCGACGAAGCCCCTGCCGCCGCAGAGGGACGGCACCGCCTGGCGGTCGAGATTGCTCATGGGCCCCAACCTAGCCGCCGGCTGTGCCGAGGAGGCGTGCTGCCCTACGCCCCGGTCCCCGCCCGCGGTGGCCCCCTCGACGGCCCCCGGGCCCGGAGACCAGAGGCCGGACGGCCGGCTCGCGGGGCCGATCGGCCCCGCGCGCGGCGCGCGACGTGCTCCGCGGCGGCCCCCAGGACGTTCTCGGCGACCACCCGCCCGTCGGGGCGGTCGGGTCCGCCCGCGAGGGCGGCACCCTGGTAGCGCTGCCACCGGGACCCGTAGACCAGGCGCATCGGCAGACCGCGGCGCAGCGCCTCGTCCGCGGCCCATTCGGTCACCCGCAGGACGAGCGTCGACGCGCTCACCGGCGCCGACGTCGACCTGCCGCCCGGCATCGGGGAGGCCGCCTGCCATGCGGAGCTGGTGGAGCTCGACGAAGCGGAGTGCTGGGAGCTGCTGGGCGGCGGCGTGGGCCGCGTCGGGGTCACCACCGGGGCGGGCCCGGTGACCCTTCCCGTCAACTACCTGGTCGTCGGCGGGGAGGTCGCCTACAGGACGTCGCCGGACGCCGCCCCGGCGCGGGCCGCCGACCACGAGGTGGCCTTCGAGGTGAACCGTATCGACGACGCGTTCACCCGGGGATGGAGCGTCCTGGTCGTCGGTGAGGCGCGCACGGTCACCGAGGCCCGTGCCGTGCGGAGGCTGGAGGCGCACAGCCGTACGACGCCGTGGGCCGGAGGAGCGAGGGACCTGTGGATCACAGTGGCACCGGGACGGGTGAGCGGGCGACGCATCCTCGTGCGGGACAGCCCCGCCTGACGCGGTACGGCGGCGTGCACGGCGGCCCCGTCGACGTGCCGCGCGGCGCGGGCCGGGGAACGCCCGCGGGCCCGCGTCAGACGATGGTGAGCACGTCGGACACCGGCCTGCGCGCGGTCGGCGGCACATCCGGACCGTAACCGAGCCGGATCAGCATCTGCGGGTGGCCGGTCTCCGACAGCGGGTCACGCAGCAGCCAGCGCAACTCCCGCCATTCGAGCGCCTGCGAGTTCAGTGACGCCGCCAGCCCGTCCAGCGTCGCCTGGAGCAGCACCCTCTCCATGGCCTGACCGGCGCGCAACCAGTCCTCCCGGGCGTCCCCACGCGTACCGAGTACGGCCAGGCAGGGCGACCGCTCGAACACCGCCGCGGCGCGGCCCTCGATCCGCCGCCCGCCCGCGAGGTCCCTCACGGGCCCCCGGCTCTCGTGACGCCGGGGCCCGAGCGCGGACGGCGGGATGCCCTCGGACGCCCAACGCGCGACCTCCTCGCGTACGGCGGGGGAGAGCTTTTCCAGGTACTCGGCCTCCCACGCGAGGTCCAGCAGCTGCTGGACCTGCCAGTCGTCGGGGAACTCCAGACGCGCCCCTTCCGCCCGAGCGGCACCGCGCAGCCCGTCGAGCAGCGCCTGCGGGACCGCCTCGTCGCCGAAGGGCTCCCTGTTGGTGCGCCGCCTCCCGATCGCCGGGTGGAGACCCGCGACGCCCTCCTCCTCGTCCCCCGGGACGAAGGTGATCACGGCCGGCGTACCGGGGTCGGTGTCTTCCGGGAGCAGTCGGATCCGGGCGGCCCACCCCGCGTGCGCGGCCGCGACCCGCAGGTTGAACAGGGCGGCACCGCACCCGATGTGGAGCCCGCGCGTCGAGGGGTCGGCGTTCGGCATGGTGCGGGCCGGGTCCGGCCGCAGCGTGAGGACGCCCCGCGCCCGCTCGTAGCGGAACGACCAGGGCTGGGCGTTGTGCATGGACGGTGCCGTGACGGCATCGGCCACCCACGAGGTAAGGGCGGATGCGTCGGGAGCGGGAACGGGCATGGCGGCCACCCTCCGGCACGTGCGTCGGTCTCCGGTCACCCTTCCGGCGTCCACCGGTCGAGAGTGGCGTGGCAGGGCCGAACAGGCAGGACGCGGACCGAACGGCCCGGAGAGGACCGCTGCGGGGGTACGGGCCCGCACCGTGCGTCACCCCGGCCCCCGCCACCCCCATTGCCCTCGTGGCCGTCAGGGCCGCCACGACGACCGGGCAGCGCCGGTGCACCCTTGCGCCCACGTGTCCGGGACCTTCGGCCCGCCTGGGGGCCTTGGCCGCCCTGTGACGGCCGTCGCCCCGGTGGCAGCGTGAGCCGTGGGCGGCGTCGGTCCGAGGGCCCGGTCCGTCCTCACTTCCCCGCAGGGAGCGGGGTCGGGCGGACAGGGAAGTGCGGTAGGGCGTCCTTGGGCGGAGGGGAGGGGGCGGGGGTGAGGGTGGGGCAGACGCGGCGGAAGGGGACGCCCGGGGCCATCCGCTCCCATTCGGCGAGGGTGGGGTTGGCCGCGGCGAGGCGGCAGGCGCGGGCGACCGGGTCACGCAGGGTGGCGCCGAGCTGGGCGATGTTCCAGCGGACGGCCTCACCGGGGTGGTTGTAGGTGGTCAGGGTGGCGCCGTCGGAGGAGATGCCGAGGGCGCGCGCCTGGTCGTCCAGGGTGAAGGCCGTGACGGGGTGCGGAGCGGTGGGCTCCCACACGTCCCAGGCCAGGAGCCGGGTGCCGGAGCCGGATCCCATGAGCAGTCGGCCGTCCGCGCTGAACGCGTACGGCCCCGCTTCGCTGCTCTGGGGGAGGTGGCTTTGGAACCGGGGCCGGGCCGGGTCGGAGACGTCGTAGAGGAAGCTCCCCTTTCGTCCGAAGTCCGTCACCACCAGTCGGGTGCCGTCGGGGGAGAACGCGTGCGGCGTCGGAAAGTGATGGCTGCCGTCAGTGGAGGGCAGGGCGGAGAGCCGGTCGGGCTTGCGCGGGTCGCCGACGTCGTACAGTGCCCCGTCGACGGCCAGGACGGGGTCGTCGGGGGCGAGCAGGACGTCCGGAACCTTCTTCCACTCCCGTTTGAGGAAGCCGAGCCGCTCCGGTCGGCCGGGCCGGGAGAGGTCCCACAGGGCGGCACCGGCCTCGGAGCCGGTCGCCATGAGGTCGTCCCGGATGGAGACCCTCAGCTTGTGCATGGGGCCCGCCGGACCCGCCCGGACCCGGAACTCCTGCTTCGGCCGGGCGGGATCCTTGACGTTCCACACCGTGAGGACGCCCGCCGGGCCTTCGGCCGCCAGCCGGCCGCCGTCGGTCGAGAACCACAGGGCCGTGTACGCGAACTTCCCGTCCGCGCCCAGGCGGACCGCGCCCGCGCGGCGCCCCACGGACGGCCCTGTCAGGGGTATCAGACCGAGCTGATCGTCGGCGGTGGCCACGGCCAGCAGGCGCCCGTCGGGGGACAGGGCGTAGGGCGCCACCGATTCCAACCAGCGGTAGTAATCCGATGTGGGCAAGGCGAACGGCCGCGCCGTGACGGTGGGGAGCAGCCGGTCCGTCAGCGACCAGAACCGTACGTCCCCGTCGGTGTCGCCGGTGGCGAGCGTACGGCCGTCGGGCGTGAACGCCAGGGCCGAGACGGTGCTGGCGTGACCGGACAGGACGGCCGAACGGGCCGGCCGGCCCCCGGAGAGGTCCCATACCGTCGCCGAGTGGTCGGTGCTGCCGAGGGCGAGGCGGCGGCCGTCCCGGCTGAGTGCGACGGCTCCGACGGGGCCGCCGTGGCCGCTGACCACGGCGGTGGGGCGGCGGTCCGCGGCGGCGAGGCCGCGGCCGGCTGCCTCGGAGACGTCCCACAACCGGACCTGGGCGTCGCCGGAGCCGATGGCGAGGGTGTTCCCGTCCGCGCTGACGGCCATGGCGAGGGCGGGGCGGCCGGTGCCCTCCAGCGTGCCGAGGCTGCGCGGCCGGCCGGGGTCCGCGACGTCCCACAGCTCCGCCGTGCCGTCCTGCCAGGCCAGCGCGAGTAAGGCCCCGCCCGGCCCGAAGGCGGCGGCCCGGACGTTGCTCTCGCGCTGCGGGAGGGTCGCGCGGGCGCGGACGGCGCCGCGTGCCGGGTCCACCGACCAGAGCCTCGTGTCGTAGGAGGAGGACGTCATCAGCAGCCGGCCGTCGGGGCTGAACTCCACCTGCTCCACGAACCCCTCCATCGGCAGCGCGTACCTGCCCCGGGGCTGCGGGCGGCCGCGGTCGGGGGCGAGCGAGAACGCGCCCACGGACTTCTCGTCGTCCGCCCCGGTGAGCAGCAGGGACGTGCCGTCGCCGATCCAGAGCGCGGTCTTCCCGAGGATGCCCGGCTTCTTCGCGACGACCTCGGCGAGCTTGCGCGGCTCCCCGCCGGTCGGTGACGCGTCCCACAGGCCGACGACCCCGTCGAACTCGCCCACGGCCAGGGTCCGGCCGTCGTCGCTGTACGCCATCGATGCGACCGCGCCCCCGGCGTCGAGGGAGCCCGCGTACTGCGTCCCGCTCAGTACGTCCATCAGTGTGTCGCGGGTCTGCGACGACGGGGCCTCCCGATAGGCGGCGACCGCGAGCAGCAGGGCCGCGCGCGGATCGGTGCCGACGCCGGCGCGGGCGGCTGCCTGGAGCTGGCGGTTCTGTGCCTGTTCGCCGTTGGCCCGGGCGTTCGACCGCTGTTGGAGTGCGACTCCGGCGGCGACCAGGGCCAGGCACAGTATCCCGCCGATCACCCCGGCGAACTGCTTCAGCCGGCGTGCCTGGCGCCGCAGCCGTACTCCCGCCTGACGGAGGGTCTTCGCTTGTCGGTGCTCTCGCTCCAGCGCTTCCCGCAGCTCGCGCGTACGGCGCTTCTCCTTCTCCAGTTGGTGCCGCTCGCGCTGTCGTTCGGAGCGGTGGAGTTCCTGGCTCGCGGCGAGGAACTCCCGGTCGAGGGGGCGTACCAGCCGTGCGTGCCGCTGCTCGCGCAGCCAGTCGTCGGCCGCGACCAGGCGCGTACCGCGGTAGCAGTACTCGGGGGAACGCCCGGCGCGGTGCCACGCGTCCGCGGCGTCGGTCAGCTGCTGGCGGGTCACCAGCCCGGCCCGGTCCTCTTCGATCCAGCGCCGTAGCCGGGGCCAGGCGCGCAGGAGCGCTTCGTGGGAGATCTGGGCCGTGGTCTGGTCGACGGTGACGAGGCGGGCCTGGGCGAGCCGGTCGCGGACGCCGGTGACCGTGCGGCGCCGGGCCCCGGAGCGGTCCTCGAGCAGTTCGTCGAGACGGATGCGGCGGCGGACGGCCTCCTCGCCGCCGCCGGTGAGGGCGACCATGGCGAGGACCAGGTCGCGGACGGCTTCGCGGCCCGGCTGGTCGAAGCCCTCGTAGATGTCCTCGGCCGTACGGGCCACGGATTCCCAGATCCCGCCGGTCGCCGCGTATCCGGAGAGGGTGAGGGTCGCGCCGCTGCGGCGCATCCAGGTCTCGCGCAGGGCGTGGGCGAGGAACGGCAGCGCCGAGCCGTGGTCGCGGCCGCCGCCCTCGCGGGTGTCGCGGAGGAGGAGCTCGACGAGTCCGGTCTCCAGCCGCAGTCCGGCGTCGCGGGCCGGGTGCTCGATGGCGGCGCGCAGGGCGTCCTCGTCCATGGGCCAGACGTTCCACTGCCTTGAGAGGGCGGGACGAAGCTCGGGGTGTTCGAGGCAGCTGCCGTAGTGGTCGGCCCGCAGGCCGAGGACGACGCGGGGGCCGCCGCCGTCCGCGGCGGCGGTCGCGCCGCGGCACAGGGCGCGGATGAACCGGGCGCGCTCGTCCGCGTCCTCGCAGGCGGTGAAGACCTCCTCGAACTGGTCCACGACCAGCACCCGGCAGGCCCCGTCGCCGGGCAGGCGGCCCTCGCCGAGCTGCCGCTCGACCTCCGCCCGCGGTGTGCCGGAGGCCCGGGACCACAGGTCGGCGAGGGCGCGCAGCGGGTGCGGTCCGGGGGACGCGAGCAGCAGCGCGGGCCAGGGCGTGGCGGGGTCCGACTCGTAGCGGCGTTCGAGGCCGGCGAGCAGACCCGCCCGCAGGATGGAGGACTTGCCGACTCCGGAGGCGCCGACGAGGACGACCGGTGCGGGGGCCGCCGCCTCCGCCGCGCCCGTCGGCTGTGCGGACCCCGCGACTTCGCTGATCAGATCCTCGACGAGCCCCTCGCGGCCGAAGAAGCGCTCGTGGTCCTCAGTCCGGAAGGGTTCCATGCCGGGGTAGGGGCAGGCCGTGCCGTCGGCGGGGTGCGCGGGCTCGGATGTCGGTACGCGGGCGGCGACGTAGGCCCTGTTGGGGGCGACGACGAGTTCGCCCGCCCGGTCCTCGCT
Source organism: Streptomyces sp. DH12 (assembly GCF_020873895.1). Classification (GTDB taxonomy): domain Bacteria; phylum Actinomycetota; class Actinomycetes; order Streptomycetales; family Streptomycetaceae; genus Streptomyces. Next base: position 86,769 of record NZ_JAHWGT010000026.1, read on the forward strand.
CTGCCGGTGGGGGCGTACGGGCCCGTCCTGGAACCGGCGGTCGAGGTGGGCGTACACGCCGTCCAGGGTGAGCCAGGCGGGTGCGGAGGGATCGCCCTCATGGAGCAGTTCGAGCAGTTTCCCGGTGAAGAGCGTGTGACGCTCGCCCTCGGGGGCGAAGGAGACGGCGTAGTTCGAGGCGGAGGTCAGCAGGAAGCTGCCGTCGGGCCGTGCGGTGACGTAGGGGTGGCGGGCGGGTCCCCGGGAGGCGGCCTGCGCCATGCCGGAGAAGCAGCAGTCGAGCAGCACGACGACGCGGGCGCCGCTGTTGCCGAGCGTGTCCCTGATGACCTGGTACGGGATGGAGCGCGCGATGCCCTGCGAGGAGCTGGTGGCGGTGGCGAGGTAGAGCTGGTCCTGCGGTCCCAGCAGCCCGTGGCCGATGAACGCGAAGAGGACCAGGCCGCGGGTGTCGGCGGCGGCCTGCTCGACGGCCTCGACGACGGTGGCGCCGTCGGCGGGGTCGAGGAGCAGCTCGACCTGCGAGGGCTCCATGCCGCAGATCTCGTGGAGGGCGCGGGCGAGGTCGCGGGCGGAGGCTTCGACGCTGGGCAGGTCGGGGAGTCGGGACCCGGCGCCGTGGACGCTCGTGCCGACGACCACGGCGCGGGCGCCGGGGCCCGCGAGGTCGCCGGTACGGTGGGGCGGAGCGGTCACGGACGGCGGCCGTCAGCCCCAGGCTCGGGGCCGGGCCCGGGTCCTTCCCGTCCGTCGCCGGGCGCCTGGGGGGTTCCGTCCGCCGCCCCCGGTTCCGGGGGGTCGGCGGACGGCTCGGTCTGCACCTCGCGCTCGGCGCGCTCGGCCGGTTCGGCGCGCTCGGCCGGGTCCCGGCGCTGCGTCGGGGCGCCCAGCTGTTCCGCGAGCTCCTGGGCGAGCGCGCCGGCCTGCTGGGCGTCGAGGCCCTTGACCCGGTCGGACGTCACGGTCACCTCGGTGCCGTCGGGACGCGTGATGGTCACGGTCTGACTGCCGCTGCGGCTTTGCACCCAGGTGACCACCGCGGCCACCAGCACGGTGACGACGCCCCCCGGCTCCAGCAGCACGGTGACGAACTCGGTGGCCGTCCCCATCGTCCCCGGCGCCGGAGGCTCACCGGCCCCGCGCTGCACGCGCCCGCGCAGCTCCCGCTGCTTCCCGAGCCAGCCCCTGAGATCGTCCGTACCGACCCGACCGCCGTCCTCCCGCGCCGTGATGGCGATCTGCATGGTTCTCCCCCTGGAACAGTACGAAGGCCAACTCGCCCTCACTGTACTGAAGATCGTCTCTCGCGAACGTCGACTTCCGTCGAAAGCAGCGCCGTACGGACGCCGGTGCGTGCCGGCGCGGCCCCGGCGTCGGCGCCCGGTGCCGACGGGGGGGGCGACACCGGGCCGTCGGGACGTGCGGCAGGGAGCGGCGCGTGCGGGCCCGGCTCCTCCGCGGCGAGGTGACGTGTGCGTGCCCCGGGTGCGCCGCCTGCCGCCGGGCGGGGTACATGGGGACCGCACGCGTGGGATTCAACGGCTTCGGCCGGGTCGGCCGCACCCGCGTCCGGGCGGGCGCGCGCAGGGTGCTGCTCCCCGTGCCCGGCGAGGGCGGGGCCGGCCAACCCCTCGGCGAGTGCGTCGCGCGACCGCGTAGGCCTGCGGCGGCCGGCGGCCGGCCGATGAGCGGCACGGTCCTGCGGTGGCGGTGGCGGTGGCGGTGGCGGTGGCAACGGCGGCGGGACCCGCTAGGCCGCCGCTCGTACGTGGTCGAGCGCTGGATCGCCGCGGCCACCGCTCTGCTGGCCTCGTGTGCGCCCCCTTGGCCGGGGCGCTCGCCTGGGACGCCGTGGGGGACGCCAGGGCGCAGCAGTGCCACGACCGGCGCACCGCCACGGCCCATCTCGTCGCCGACCCCGAACCCGGGGGCCGGGGGATCGCCCGCACCCGTGCGACGGTCCGCTGGACCGCGCCCGAGGGTGGCAGGCGCACCGACCGGGTTCCGGTCGACGACCGGCTCGCACGCGGCGCGTCCGTCACGGTGTGGATCGAGGCGGACGGCTCCCTGACCTCCGCGCTCCTCGGCCCCGCCGCCTCCCGGTTCGACGCGGCGGTTGCCGGTCTCGCCGTCACGGGTGCGTCGCCCTGCTCGCCCTGACGGCACGCCGGGTCGCCGGGTGGTGCCTCGACCACGGACGCGGCGCCCTGTGGGCGGAGGAGTGGGCGCGCGTGGGGCCGCAGTGGAGTCGCAGGAGCGTCTGACCCCGCACGGGAGCCCATCGGACCGCCCCCAGGGACCTTCGGACCTTCGCGCGGCCCCCGGTCCGGCGGAAGGCTGTCCGCGGGCAGCAGATCCACCGGCGCAGCGCCCCAGCGCCGTCCGTGCTGACTCCGCGTCCCCGTTTTCCCCGTACCCGAAGGAACGTCCATGACGGAGCACCCGGACGTAGCGGATCATGCGCACCGCCTGCTACGGCACGTCGGAGGAGTAGCCGCCGCGGGGACGGTGTACCCGTGGGGGAGAGAGGGCCATCCGGCCCTGGCCCCCGGCACCCCGCCGGATGCAAGCTGCACTCGGGCCCCCGCATCGGGGGCCGGAGCCTTGGATGACGGAGCTGCCAGATGACGGACAACACCGCCGGCGCCTCGGGGCGAGGACCGGTCAGGGTCTTCCTCCTCGACGACCACGAGGTGGTGCGCCGCGGTGTGCACGACCTGCTGGACGCCGAGCCCGACCTGGCCGTGGTCGGGGAGGCCGGGACGGCGGAACAGGCCCTGGCGCGGGTCCCCGCCCTGCGCCCGGACGTGGCCGTGCTGGACGTGCGGCTGCCCGACGGTGACGGGGTGAGCGTCTGCCGCGAGCTGCGCTCCCGGATGCCGGACCTCGCCTGTCTGATGCTCACCTCGTTCGACGACGAGGAAGCGCTCCTGGACGCGATCATGGCCGGGGCGTCGGGTTACGTGCTGAAGCAGATCACCGGCACCGACCTCGTCTCGGCCGTGCGTACCGTGGCCTCGGGGCAGTCGCTGCTGGACCCCGGGGCGACGGCACGCGTGATGGCCCGGCTGCGGGGCGGCGACCCGCGGAAGGACGAGCAGGCGGGGCTCGCCGGACTGACGGAGCGGGAGCGCGACATCCTGGCGCTGGTGGGGGAGGGACTGACCAACCGGGAGATCGGCGAGCGCCTCTACCTCGCGGAGAAGACGGTCAAGAACAACATCTCCCGGCTGCTGGCCAAGCTGGGCGTCGAACGCCGGGTGCAGGCCGCCGTGCTGGCCACCCAGCTCACCGGCCGGTCCCAGGACGGGCCGCCCGCCCCGCCGCGCGACGGCAGGCCGCGCCGCTGACGGACCCGGCGACGGTCAGCCGGGCAGGTGGGTCCCTGCCCGACAGCCGGTGGCGAGCCGGTCCGTCAGGAGGTCGACGGCCTCGGACATCGCGTCCGCGGCCACGTGGGCCCGGACAGGCCGCCCGTTCACGCGCCCCCCGTCTGGGCCGAGTCGGGGCGCGGGGCCGTCGGGTCCGCCGCCTGGACGAGCTTCCGGCGGGCGGCCGGTACGGGCCCGGCCGGTCCGGTGACCGCGCCCCGGTGCGCAGCCGCACGCGGATAGGCTGGACGCGACGGAGCGTGACGTTGCGAGGAGAGCCTGTGGGCGTGGAGGAGCCGTTGTCGCGGATGCCTCAGATGCGGCTGGACGAGCTGCTGGAGGAGCTCCAGGCGCGCATCAACGCCGCCCGCGGGACCAGGGACCGGGTGCACAGCCTGCTGGAGGCCGTGGTCTCGGTGGGCCGTGAGCTGGACCTGGCGCAGGTGCTGCGCCGCATCGTCGAGGCCGCCGCCCAGCTCGTGGACGCCCGTTACGGTGCGCTCGGAGTCATCGGCCCGGACGGCCGGACCCTGTCGCAGTTCCTGACCACCGGGCTCCCGGCGGAGGAGATCGCGAAGATCGGCCCGCTCCCCGCGGGGCACGGCCTGCTCGGTGAGATCATCCGCAACCCGGAGCCGCTGCGGCTGCGCGACCTCGGTGCCCACGAGGCGTCGTACGGCTTCCCCCCGCACCATCCGCCGATGCGCTCGTTCCTCGGCGTGCCGATCCGCGTCCGCGACCAGGTCTTCGGCAACCTGTACCTCACCGACAAGCGGGGCGGGCAGGACTTCGACGCCGAGGACGAGTCGGTGATCTCCACCCTCTCCGTCGCCGCGGGCGTGGCCATCGACAACGCCCGGCTGTACGAGAACGCCCAGCGCCAGCAGCGGTGGCTGGAGGCCAACACGGAGATCACCAACAGCCTGCTCTCCGGCAGTCCGCGCCTCCGCGTCCTGGAACTCATCGCCCGGCGTGCCCAGGAGATCACCGGTACCCGGCTCGCCGACGTGTCGGTGCCGGTGCAGGGGACGCGCGACCTGGTCGTCGAGCTGGCGATCGGCGCGGACGAGGACTCCCGGCGGGGCCTGGTCCTTCCCGTGGACGGCACCCTGTCCGGGGCCGCCTACGACTCCGGCAGCCCCGTCACCACCGCGGCGCTGGCCGAGGACACCCGCTACCACGCCGGCCCCCGGCGCTTCGCCGGGCTGGGACCGGCCGTCGCCGTGCCGCTGGGCACCGGTGCCGAGGGGACCCGCGGCGTCCTGCTGCTGGCGCGTTCCGCCGACGGCCCGGTCTTCACGGACGAGGAGCTGGGGCCGCTGCTCTCCTTCGCGGGACAGGCGGCGCTCGCGCTGGAGCTGGCCGAGCGCCGGCACGACGCCGAGCAGCTCGCCCTGCTGGAGGACCGGGACCGCATCGCCCGGGACCTGCACGACCTGGCCATCCAGCGGCTCTTCGCGACCGGCATGACCCTCCAGAGCGCCGCACGGCTGGTGGAGCACAAGGGTGCCGCGGAACGGGTCGAGCGGGCGGTCGGGGACCTCGACGAAACCATCAAGATCATCCGGTCGACGATCTTCGGGCTCCGGGCCAGGGACGAGGAGACCGGGCCCAGCCTGCGCGCCCGGGTCGCCCGAGCCGTCGGCGAGGCGGGCTCGGCCCTCGGACATCCGCCGAGGCTGAGCATGGAGGGGCTCCTCGACACCGACGTGCCGGCGGAGGTGGCGGACCACGTCATGGCGGCGCTCACCGAGGCGCTCAGCAACGCGGCCCGGCACGCCCACGCGACGCGGGTCGAGGTCACCGTGCAGGCCACGCGGGACGAGGTCGTCCTGACGGTGGCCGACAACGGCCGGGGCATCCCCGAAGGGGGCCGGCGCAGCGGCCTGGCCAACCTCGAGGAACGGGCGCGCGCGGTCGGCGGAGCCTTCGAGGCCCGGGGGTCGGCGGGCAGCGGCACCCGCCTGGTGTGGCGCGCCCCCTTGGCCGCCGCGGACGGCGCCTGACCGCGGGTACGGCCTCCTCGGGGCGGCTGCTCCCCGCGCTGTCGCCGCTCCTCTCACCCCTGCTCAGACGAAGGTGCAGGGGGTCGCGCGGTCCATGCCGAGGACACGCAGCACCCGGCCCGGCCGGTGGGGAACCCGCGTCAGGCTGAGCCGGCCCCCGTCCGTGGCGCACCGCCGTCGCAGACGCATGAAAAGGTCGACTCCGGCGGTGTCGCAGAAGGTGAGGCCCGCCAGGTCCAGGACGAGGTGTCCGCCACCGCGGGACGTGGCGCGCACCAGCTCCGGCTCGATCCGCGTGGCGGTCTCCAGGTCGAGCTCACCGGCGAGCGCCAGGGCCGTCGCTCCGCCGTCCTGCGCCCGCGCCGTCAGCGTGAGGGGGGTGGTGGTCATGGACTGCCTTCCTCGGGATCGGGGGCGGCGGTGCGGGTCGCCCGCGTCGCAAGCCCATCACCCGCGGGTCGGCGGCGGCAGGCCCGCAGGGCCCCGGACGGGGGCCGAAGGTCCCTCGTCCGGGGTGCGCGGCGGGGGCGAGGTGCGGCCGGGGCGGGAGTGGAGCACCGGACGGCCGGCTATGGGTGTCCTGTTGACGGCCGTCTGCGGATTGCCGGTCCCGGATGCCGCGCTCGGCCGGCCGGCGGGCGGCGCGCCCCGGTCGGCGTGGTCGGACGGTGCGGCGCCGGGGTGGTGCCCGCGCCCGGTGTTCGCCGCCGTGCGATGCGTCGGGTAAGCGGTCCGCGGGATTACAGAGAGTCGAAACTCTGTTAAAAACCGGCCGCCGCCCGAGGGTTGTCGGCCATGGAGCGCACCGGGCACAGTCATGCCCGCGGTGCTTCCCCCACAGCGCCGCCGGGCCGCAGGGCGCGGGGGGCCGGTTCTCGGAGTGCCGGCCAGTCGCCGTCCGGACGGGCTTGCTTGTCATGCCTCCGTCAATGCGGCCCGTCTCCCCTCTTCGCAAAGGACCCTCGATGACCCTCTCTCGCAACCGCCTGCTCGCCACCGCCCTGGCTCTCGCGGCGCTCGCCGCCGCCGGGGCGCAGAGCGCGCAGGCGGCCACCGGGCCCGCCCCGGCGCCCGACCGCTACCAGCCGCGGATGGTGCACGCGCTGGCGCAGTCCCTCGGCGTCAGTGAGGCGGCGGCCGTTCGGCACCTCGACCGCCAGGCCGACCAGCAGCAGGTCCTCGACCGCCTGGAGCGCGCCGGGGTGCGTGCGGACGGGGCGTTCTTCGACGCGGCCGGCCGCCTCGTCGTGAACGCCGCGGACGGACGGGACGCCGGGGCCGTGCGGAAGGCCGGGCTCCAGGCCCGCATACCGGAGCGCGGCGAGGCCGCGCTCGACCGGATCAAGGCCGTACTCGACGCGCAGGCGGCCCGGCAGCTGCCCGACGGCGTCACCTCCTGGGAGGTGGACGTCGAGTCCGACACCGTCACCGTCACGGTCGCCGACCGCAACGAGGCCGCCGCCCGCGCCTTCCTCGCCGCTGCCGCCCGGCAGGGCGGCAGCGCGGTCCGCGTCGTCGAGGACAAGGACGTCCTCGAAGCGCAGGCCACCGTGTACCCGGGCAGCCGGATGAACCTGAACAACGACCCGCGCTCCTGGTGCTCGGTCGGCTTCGGGGCGCGCGACTCCCAGGGCCGCCAGCACCTGGTCTCCGCCGGTCACTGCGTCGCCGGCGGGCCCGGCCTGTACTTCGACGGCGACCGGTTCGCGGTCGGCGAGCGCTCCCGCTACCGCGAGGGGTATGACAGCGTCGACATGGGCACCGCCCGGGTCGACTCCGGCGACGCGATCGCCACGGCCGTCGGCACCTGGGGCAACGGCGCCCCCGTCGCGGTCAAGGGCAGCCAGCGGGCCCCGCGCGGGGCGAGCGTGTGCAAGTCCGGTGCGACCACGGGCTGGACGTGCGGAGAGGTCGCGTCCTACAACGTCTCCGTCACCTACACCAACCCCCGCACCCAGGTGCGGACCCTCGTGACCGGCCTCGGCAGCTCCTCGGTCTGCACGGAGGGCGGTGACAGCGGCGGCGCCTACGTCTCCGGCAACCAGGGCCAGGGCATGACCTCCGGCGGGCCGACCGGCCAGCAGTGCGACGGGGTGTACGGGTCCGGCTCGTCCTACTTCCAGCCACTCGACGACACGCTGCGGTACTACGGGCTCACGCTGAACACCAACTGAGCC
>NZ_JAHWGT010000270.1 GCF_020873895.1 Streptomyces sp. DH12
ACGCGCGCGAGGCCCTCCCGCTCCAGGTCGAGCAGGCCGGCGAGGCCGACGACGATGTTCAGGCCCAGGGCGACGGTGGCGAAGATCAGGATGTAGACGCCGAGAGTGGCGTACTGGTCGTCGGTCTGGGTGAAGGGGAACAGCGCCGCCGCGACGAACGCGCCGCACACGGTGATGTTCTGGTGGCGGGCGCTGATCTGGGAGGCGTGGGCGATCAGGCCGGAGCGGTTCAGCGCGCTGAAGCCGAAGCCGGCGGTGATCAGGAAGCCGACGAACAGCTCGTCGTACTCGGTGCCGATGCCGTAGGTGAAGACGACCAGGCCGACCGCCAGGACGGCCACGATGATCAGGATCTCGGCGTAGGACGGCAGCGTGCGCACGGGGCGCGGGGAGCCGGAGGCGAAGGCCGCCCGCAGCACCGCCAGGGCGTGTCCGGCGTCGTGCTTGAACTGCTCCCAGCCGCCGGCCTCCGGGTCGATCGGGTCGGGCTCGGGCCGCTCGAAGGGGAGGGCCAGGGCGCCTATGAGGGCGAGGAGCGTGGCGGCGGCGACGAGGTAGCCGCCGGGCTCCAGGTTGACGACGCCGCCGAGGTCGACGCTGATCGAGACGACGGTGTACCAGGCGGTGGCGAAGGTGCCGAGCACCGCGTACTTCACGGCCGCGTCGGCGCCGGCCGGAGTGAGCCAGCCCAGTCCCCTGACGCCGTAGGAGGCGAGGCAGAAGAG
>NZ_JAHWGT010000271.1 GCF_020873895.1 Streptomyces sp. DH12
GCCTTGGAGTCCACCGCGTCCACGATGAGCACGTCGACCTTGTTGGTCACCATCGTGTCGACCTGCTGGTTCTGCAGGCTGGCGTCCTGCTTGGCGTTGGCGTAGACGACCTCGCCCTTGTTGTTCGTGAGCTCCTTGACCTTCTTCTCGATCAAGGGCTTGTCGAGCTTCTCGTACCGCGCGGTCTGGTTCTCCGGCAGGAGCAGACCGACCTTGATGTTGTCGCCCTTGGCGGCGGAGTCGCCCGAGTCGCTCTTCTTGTCGCCGGACTCGGCGGCGCTGCCACAGGCGGCGAGCGAGACGGCCATCGCACCCGCGGCGATGGCGAAGGCGGCACGACGCATACGCGTGTTCACTTCTACAAACCTCCCTGACGAGGCCGCGTCGTTGCGGCCGAGGTGGCTGGAAGTCAACTCGGCCGCACGTGCGACGTCAAGAAGTAAATCCTTAACGAGATGGCAACGGTGCCATCCGTTCTCTAAGTGAAGGCAGGGGTGGAGGCGGCGAGGGACCCTGTCGCCGTCCCGTCCAGAAGGGTCGAATCGCCCATTTCGCTCAGCGCCAGCGCGAGGGCGCCCAGCACCTCCGCACGGCCCCCAAGTGCCCCTGGAAGCACGGAGAGTTGGCGCGCGGCGCTGGGTATGGCGTAGCGTCCCACGGACTCTCTTATGGGGCCCAGGACCAGCTCCCCGGCCTCCGCGAGATCACCGCCGAGCACGAACCCG
>NZ_JAHWGT010000272.1 GCF_020873895.1 Streptomyces sp. DH12
GTCCTCGAGCTGCTCGTCGTCGTGCCAACCGTCGCGGCGCATGTCGGCCCGTAGCCGGTCCAGGGCTTCCGGAAGCGCCGACAGCTCCGCGTATCCGACCTCGCCGACGAAGGCCGCGGCGTCCTGGCAGTGGACCAGCCAGTGCGGTTGCTGCCAGGCGCGGAAGCCAGGCGTGCGGCGGGTGACCGTGTGCACGACGCCCTCGCTGACACCGTCGAGCCCGTAGCAGTCGGTGAAGTCACCCTCGAAACGTACGGCCGCGCTGCCGTCCGCGATGCACCACGGGCAGAAAGGTCCGTCGACGTCGTGTGCGGTGTAGAACGTGGCGGTGTAGATCCAGCCCCTGCTGCGCTCACAGCACACACACCTGTCGGCGGACGCGCGGAGGGACCCGGTGGCTACAGGATCCGGGTGATAGCGGAAGTGGGGCAGGCCGTCACTCATCACCGGCACCCTACCCGCGTGCGATCCCAAGTCTCTGCCGGACCGCCGCGAACGGAAAAGGCACCGTCCGGCTCTCCGTCCGGAACCGCTGACAGAAGTCCCCCATCGTCTCCGCGACCGGCGCGTACCGCGCGACCACGTCAGCGATCGCGGTCGGCATCTGCCGTGGGCGGACCCCTTTCGCGCACGCGCGTACGAACGCTCTTCGTTCCTCCGGTCCGTGTCCGAGCAGAGCCACGGTCAGCCAGTTCACGAGATGCGTGACGGCGTAGCACCGGT